>NZ_CP039887.1:0-1200000 GCF_005221305.1 Neisseria subflava | reverse complement strand
TTTTATTAACGGGCATTATCCAAATTTTGTGTGAATCCAATTGTGGATAGTTTGGTTTGATATTTGATAATAAAGAATAAATTAATTTTGATGAAAAAATAGGCAGTTTAAAAATAGGGTAATAATCACAAAGTTATGAGTAATTATCGGCTGATGTTTGTTTTAAAGTTTAAGGCCGTCTGAACCTGATATTTCATGTTCAGACGGCCTTAAACTTATATAATATCCGACCTATCTGTTTAAAAAGGCAATCCCCATGAACACCATACGCACCAAAATTTGCGGCATTACCCGACCTGAAGACGCGCTGGCCGCTGCCGAATTGGGCGCGGATGCCATCGGGCTGGTGTTTTACGCCAAGAGTAAACGGGCAGTGAGTATTGAGCAGGCGCAGGCGGTTGTGAAAAACCTGTCGCCGTTTGTATCGGTGGTGGCCTTGTTTGTGAATGAAAACGAGCAAACCATCCGCGAGATTTTGCGTCAGGTGCCGATAGATGTGATTCAGTTTCACGGCGATGAAGACGATGATTTTTGCCGTCGGTTTGACCGCCCGTATTTGAAGGCTGTGCGCGTACAGTCCGCTGCCGATATTCAGACGGCCTGTGCCAAATTCCCGAATGCCCGCGCTTTGCTGTTTGATGCTTATCATCCGACCGAATACGGCGGTACGGGACAAAGTTTCGACTGGACCATGTTGCATGGCAATATCGGCAAACCGTGGATACTTGCCGGCGGATTGACGGCGGAAAACGTTGCCGAAGCGGTAAAAATCAGTGGCGCGGCGGCGGTGGATGTGTCCGGCGGCGTGGAAATCTCCGGCGGGATTAAGAGCAGGGAGAAAATGGCGGCGTTTATTCAGGCAGTAAAGGCCGTCTGAAAATTTGTTTGAATGAAAAGTAACCGGAATACAGATATGCAAGAGCCAATCGTCGAGTCCCACCCTTTCGCAGCCTTGCTGCCGCCGCAGGCAACGGTCATGATGATGGGGACGTTTCCGCCTAAAGAAGAAAAACACGCGATGCAGTTTCATTATCCGAATTTTCAAAACGATATGTGGCGTGTGTATGGGCTGGTGTTTTTCGGCGATGCGGCGCATTTTCAAAAGCAAGGCGAAAAAGCGTTTGATGCCGATAAAATCAAAGCGTTTTTGAGTGAGGAGGGGATTGCATCCTGTCCGACCGTATTGAAGGCAATACGCGAACATGGCAATGCTTCGGATAAGTTTTTAAAAGTGATAGAAACCGTCGATTTGGCAGCAGTATTGGCACAAATGCCCGAGTGCCGCCATCTTTGCACCACCGGCGGCAAGGCAACCGAAGTTTTGTTGGAGATTCAAGGCAGCGGCATGAAAATGCTGAAGACAGGAGAAACAGTGCCGTTTCCTTATGCTGGACGTGATTTAACCCTGACGCGCCTGCCTTCGACTTCGCGTGCCTATCCTTTGAGTTTAGCGAAAAAAGCGGCGGCATATCGGGCTTTTTTTGAAATGGCTGGATTGACTGTTTTTCAGGAGTAGGGCGATGGATCGTTATGACATTTCTTTAATGACGTTTATGGCTTTGTGGTGGCTTTTTAATGTCGTCTCAGTGTGGCTGAAGGCCAAACAATGGCACATCAAGGTATTGTTGGGCGGAACGCTTTTGTATGTGATACAAATATCTGCAGTCATTATGTCTGTTAAGGGCCTTAATTGGATATTTTTGAACGTAAGCACTATAAATACCAATGAGTTGATTATTGCTTTACTGGTGCTTAACTTTCTGGGTTGTTGGTTACTGGCGCTGTGGCTCGGAATGTTGGCATTAAAAATATGCTTGAGAAACAAAAGCGAAGAAAAACATATTGCGCCGCCGTTGGATACGGCATTGGTTGCAACATCGAGCTGTACGCTATTGTTCCTATTTTGTCTGCTGATATTATTATTCAATTAGTTGCCGACAAGATGAATGGAAAACGGCTATAATTGCTGACAATTTTTACTTTCAGACGGCCTTGTACTGAATCAGGCCGTCTGAAACCATAAAACGAATAAGGAAAAAATCCCATGAAAAATTATCACGCTCCCGACGAGAACGGCTTTTTCGGCGAACACGGCGGCCTGTATGTTTCCGAAACCCTGATTCCGGCTTTGCAAGAATTGGCAGAAGCCTATAAAGCAGCGAAAGAAGATCCTTCATTTTGGGAAGAGTTCCGCCATGATTTGAAACACTATGTCGGCCGCCCCAGCCCTGTTTACCATGCCGCGCGATTGTCCGAGCATTTGGGCGGCGCGCAAATCTGGCTGAAGCGTGAAGATTTGAACCACACCGGCGCGCACAAAGTCAACAACACCATCGGTCAGGCATTACTCGCCCGCCGTATGGGCAAAAAACGCGTGATTGCCGAGACCGGCGCGGGTCAGCACGGCGTGGCTTCTGCTACCGTCGCCGCACGCTTCGGCATGACTTGCGACGTGTACATGGGTGCGGACGATATCCAACGTCAAATGCCCAACGTGTTCCGCATGAAATTATTGGGTGCGAACGTGGTCAGCGTGGACAGCGGCAGCCGCACGCTGAAAGACGCGATGAACGAAGCCATGCGTGAATGGGTGGCACGTGTGGACGATACGTTCTACATCATCGGCACTGCCGCAGGTCCTGCGCCGTATCCGGAAATGGTACGCGATTTCCAATGCGTGATCGGCAATGAAGCCAAAGAACAAATGTTGGAAGCCATCGGCCGCCAACCTGATGTTGCCGTTGCCTGCGTGGGCGGCGGCTCGAACGCCATCGGACTGTTCCACCCGTATATCGGCGAAGAAAACGTGCGCCTCGTCGGCGTGGAAGCCGGCGGTTTGGGCGTGGACACCCCCGACCACGCCGCACCGATTACCAGCAAAGCCCCCATCGGCGTACTGCACGGCTTCCGCAGCTACCTGATGCAGGACGAAAACGGCCAAGTCTTGGGGACGCACTCCGTTTCCGCAGGCCTGGACTACCCCGGCATCGGCCCGGAACACAGCCACCTGAACGACATCAAGCGCGTCGAATACACCGTCGCCAAAGACGACGAAGCACTCGAAGCCTTTGATTTGCTCTGCCGTTTTGAGGGCATTATTCCTGCGCTGGAGTCCAGCCACGCCCTCGCATGGGCAGTCGCCAACGCGCCGAAAATGGGCAAAGAGCAAGTGATTCTGGTCAACCTGTCCGGCCGCGGCGACAAAGACATTAATACAGTGGCGAAACTCAAAGGCATTGAGTTGTAAGCCTTATTGATTGAGCAGTAAAGGCCGTCTGAAAAAGCTGGATTTCAGTCTTTCAGACGGCCTTTGTTTCCATAATGATTCAGCGTAGTATTTTATCCGCGCAAACTCTATCAAGTGTCGGCGGCTAAGGAAATTTATCCTTCCAAACCGATCTTGTACGCTTTCTAAACCAATTATTCAAGTTATCCATCACCATGAAACATTTAGCAATCCATCTAAAACTATTGGGCATGGCGGCGTTTTGGGGCGCATCTTGGCCGATGGGGCGGATGCTGGGACAGGCGCTGCCGCCTTTAACGGGCGGTATGCTGCGCTTTTTGACGGCGGCAATCTTGCTTTTGGGCTGGCTGTTTGCACGGTATCGGTTGCGTACTTTGGCAGTTTTGTCGCGCAAACAATGGCTTGGATTGGCACTGGCGGCGACATTCGGCGTATTTGGTTTTACCGTATTGTCTATGCTGGGTTTGCAGCGGATTCCTGCTTCAAGGGCGACAGTGTTGGTCACGTTCAATCCTGTGCTGACGATGTTTTTTGCGGCTTTGTTGTTTGGCGAGAAACTCAACGGCAAGATTGTGTCGGGCATGTTGTTGGCAGTGGCAGGCTCGATATGGGCGGTCACACATGGCGAGATTGCGGCGTTTTTGTCGGGCGGCGGCATAGGGTGGGGCGAAGTGCTGGTGTTTTGCAGCCTTTGCTGCTTGGTTACTTATACGATGATAGGCAGGGCGGTGTTGCGGGGGATTGATGCGCTGACTGTCACCGTGGCCACCGCTTGGCTGGGTGCAATGATGTTGCTGCCGCCTGCGTTGATTTCAGACGGCCTGCCGTTTGGTATGCTTGCCGAAATGGACGGCAGGGGCTGGTTTGCTTTGATTGGCCTGTCTGTCGGGGCAACGGTCTTGAGCTATGCGTGGTATTTTGAAGGCGTGAAGACTTTGGGCGCAGGCAGCGCAGCGGCGTACATTACTTTGGTGCCGGTATTCGGCATTTTGTGTTCCGCTTGGTTTTTGGGCGAAGCATTGCATGTTTCCTTGGTTGCCGGCTGTTTGGCGGCGGTGGTCGGATTGGCGTTGATGCAGTACGGAAGACGTGCCGTCTGAAATAGGAAATATGTTATATAATAATGAGACTAATCAAACCATTGTTTTAAACATGTCTGAACATTCCTCCCTGCTCGATTTCGACCGCGCCCATCTGCTCCATCCCTATACATCCATGACCGACCCGTTGCCTGTTTATCCGGTTCGCCGTGCGGAGGGCGTGCATATCGAATTGGCGGACGGCACGCGGCTGATTGACGGGATGTCGTCTTGGTGGTGTGCGATACACGGCTATAATCATCCTGTTTTGAATCAGGCGGTTGAGGCGCAGATTAAGCAAATGTCGCATGTGATGTTCGGCGGTTTGACGCACGAGCCGGCGGTGGAGCTGGGCAAGTTGTTGGTCGGGATTTTACCGCAGGGACTGGATCGTATTTTTTATGCAGATTCGGGTTCGGTTTCGGTGGAAGTCGCGCTGAAAATGGCGGTGCAATACCAGCAGGCGCGGGGTTTGACGGCGAAGCAGAATATTGCGACGGTGCGGCGTGGGTATCATGGCGATACTTGGAACGCGATGTCCGTTTGCGATCCGGAAACGGGGATGCACCATATTTTCGGCAGCGCGTTGCCGCAGCGTTATTTTGTCGATAATCCGAAAAGCCGTTTTGACGATGAATGGGACGAGGCGGATTTGCAGCCTGTCCGCGCCTTGTTTGAAGCGCATCATGCGGATATCGCCGCCTTTATTTTGGAACCGGTCGTGCAAGGTGCGGGCGGCATGTATTTTTATCATCCGCAGTATCTTCGCAGTTTGCGCGATTTGTGCGACGAATTTGATATCGTGTTGATTTTTGACGAAATTGCCACTGGATTCGGGCGCACGGGCAAGATGTTTGCCTGTGAACACGCGGGTGTTGTGCCGGATATTATGTGTATCGGCAAGGGTTTGAGCGGCGGCTATATGACGCTGGCGGCGGCAATCACTTCGCAAAAAGTCACCGAAACGATTTCGCGCGGCGAAGCGGGCGTGTTTATGCACGGCCCGACGTTTATGGCAAACCCGCTGGCGTGTGCCGTTGCCTGCGCTTCGGTCAAGCTGCTTTTGTCCCAAGATTGGCAGGCAAATATCCGCCGCATCGAAAGCATTCTAAAAGGCCGTTTGAAAGCCGCATGGGACATTCGCGGCGTGAAAGAGGTGCGCGTTTTGGGTACTATTGGGGTGATTGAGTTGGAAAAAGGCGTGGATATGGCGCGTTTTCAAGCGGACTGCGTGGCGCAGGGAATTTGGGTGCGTCCATTCGGCAGGCTGGTGTACCTCATGCCGCCCTACATTATTTCAGACGACCTCTTAACCGAACTTGCCGACAAAACCGTACGAATCTTGAAGGAACACAGCAAATGAAAGGCGTTTACTTCGTCAGCGGCATAGACACGGACATCGGCAAAACCGTCGCCACCGGCGTATTGGCAAAACAATTGTTGCAGCAGGGCAAAAGCGTGATCACGCAAAAGCCCGTGCAAACCGGTTGCCAAAACATCGCCGATGACATCGCCGTCCACCGCAAAATCATGGGCATACCCATGCAGGAAGCCGACAAACAAGGGCTGACCATGCCCGAAATCTTCAGCTATCCGGCTTCGCCCCACCTTGCTGCCCGACTGGACGGCAGGGATTTGGACTTGGAGAAAATCCGTACCGCCACGCAAGAATTGGTGGCGCAATACGAAATCGTGTTGGTTGAAGGTGCAGGCGGATTGATGGTGCCACTGACGGAAAATCTGTTAACCATTGATTATATTCAGCAACAGGCTTATCCCGTCATCCTCGTTACCAGCGGACGGCTCGGCAGCATCAACCACACCCTACTCAGCTTCGCCGCGCTCAAACAATACGGCATCCAGTTGCACAGCCTAATTTTCAACCATATTCACGATAGCAAAGATGAAACCATTGCCGGCGATACCTTGGAATATCTTAAAGGCTGTCTGAAAGATGAGTTTCCCGAAGCCCAATGGCAAGAGTTGGCCAAAACAGAGGTGTCAGATGGAGCTTGATATACCGCGCGGCACGCTTTGTTCACATGCCGAAGCTTCAAGTCTTTTGCCGTCTAAGGCCGGACATCTACTGACCGTTTCTTCGCTAACCGCCGCTTTACGCGCTTCTGGTAAGGATTTTTCAGTCGAGCCTGTGTATTTGGGTTTGACGAAGGGGGCGGACAATAGCGATGAAATCTTTGTGCGCGATGTTTTGCTCAAACTGGACGGTGAAACAGTGATACAAGCCAGAAGCGCGTGCCGGCCGGATAGCCGTCTATGGACAGAATTATTGGATTGCGGAACGCAGCCTTTGGGTGAGCGCCTGTTTGACGGTACATTGCCGTTGAAGCGTTCGGATTTTGAGTTTCTTCGTTTTGAAGATTCCGACCATCCATCTTTCAGACGGCCTGTTACCGCGCGCCGTTCGTATTTCGATTGGAACGGCGAAACATTGGAATTAACAGAATATTTCTTATTGAAATTAATAGATTTATACCGCTAAGGCCGTCTGAAAATAAAACCAATCACCGATGTTTGTCATAATTCTGTTATAATACAATAAATTAAATTGTTAAGATCTGTTTAATTTCAGACGGCAATAAATTATAATAAGAGCTAAGGCTCTAAAAAAGCCTTTTCTTTCGAATTGACATATAAACAACGACACATTACATCAATGAACATAAGGCGATTTTTCCTACAAATTCTACCGCGTTACGCTGTCGGGCGGATGGTGATATACGCCAAGCTGATGCGCGTCGACAAACCCATTGGTACACTGCTTTTGCTGTGGCCGACTTATTGGGCATTGTGGATTGCGTCTAAAGGCGTTCCCGACGCGGATATTTTTATTGCCTTTACCGCAGGCACATTTTTGATGCGCAGCGCAGGTTGCGTCGTGAATGACTTTGCCGACCGCAATTTTGACGGCGCAGTAGAGCGTACCAAAAACCGCCCGTTTGCCAAAGGTTTGGTTTCCAAAACCGAAGCTCTGCTTTTAACCGTCATGCTGTGTCTGATGGCGGCTTTGTGCTTGGTGCCGCTCAACCGTTTTACTTGGCTGATGAGCCTTCCGGCCTTGTTCTTGGCCGTCACATATCCCTTTACCAAACGCTTTTTCCCGTTGCCGCAGTTTTATTTGGGGCTGGCATTTTCGTTCGGCATTCCCATGGCCTTTGCCGCCGTACAAGACCGAGTGCCTCCCGAAGCATGGCTGATGTTTACCGCCAATGCCTTATGGACGCTGGCTTACGACACGATTTATGCCATGGCGGACAAAGAAGACGATTTGAAAATCGGCATTAAAACTTCGGCAATCACATTTGGCCATCACGACATTACGGCCTCTATGCTTTGCCATTTTTGGTTTACCGTATTGATGGCGGTGTTGGGTATTAAAATCGGCGCAACTTGGCCTTATTGGCTGGTATTGCCAGTAACCGTTTATTGGCAGTATCAGCAGTATGCCGCCATCCGTACGCGCGACCGCCAGTTGTGTTTCCAAACGTTTTTGGCCAACAACCGCATCGGTTTGGCGTGGTTTTGCGGATTGGTCTGCCATTATTTCTAGTTGTTTTTGGTTTCCAAACTGTTTTAAAAAACTAGGTTGAGGCCGTCTGAAAAAAGGGAAAAGGGGGATGCCGGACATACCCCTTTTCATTTGAAGTATAGTTTGGCTAGTGATAGGATTTTTATTTTAAATTCTATATAAACAAATAGTTGGATTATTTTTGGCTCGTTAAAAAATATCAAAAACAACATGGAAAATGTTAGCAGGGCGAGTGTAAATTACGCCTTCAGGATTGAGATTTGCACCGACAATCGGTACAATCCCATTGTTTTGCGACATTTAAAAGAGATACACATGAGCCTGATCGGCGAAATTTTACCTTTGTCCCATATCGTTTTGGATTTGGAAGTCAGCAGCAAAAAGCGTCTGTTTGAAGAGGCCGCACAGCTGCTGGAGAATGAAGCAGAATTACCGAATACCAACGTGTTCGACTGCCTGTTTGCCCGTGAAAAACTTGGTTCGACCGGTTTGGGGCAGGGGGTGGCGATTCCTCACGGCCGTCACGCATGCGTGAAAAAAGCCACCGGTGCTTTTATCCGCACCAAAGAGCCGGTTGCCTTTGATGCGCCCGACGGCAAACCCGTTTCCCTGATTTTCATCCTGCTTGTGCCTGAAAACGCTACCGGCGAACATTTGGAAGTCTTGTCCAAACTTGCCGGCAGATTCTCTCAAAAAGCCATCCGTGAAGCGTTGATGGCCGCTACTTCTGCCGAAGAAGTACGTACACTCCTGAGCGAAGAGTAATTCATGCCCAGCATATCTGTCCGCCGCCTGTTTTCCGACAATCAGCACAAACTCGAACTTGCTTGGGCTGCCGGTAATTCCGGCGCGGACAACCGTATCGGTGTCGAAGCCGATAAACCCGTCTTGGCCTTGGTCGGCCACTTAAACTTTATCCATCCCAACCAAATTCAAGTTGTCGGCGTAGCTGAGGCCGAATATTTGCGCCGCTTGGAAACGGGCGAACTCAACTATGATTTCGGCGAGCTTTTCGATATTCCCATGTCTTTGGTTATCGTCGCCAACGGCTTGCCGGTTTCGCCCAAATTGCGCGATTATTGCCATACCAACAGTATCCCCTTGCTGACTTCCAAGCAGGAAAGTCCGCACCTGATGGACGTTTTGCGGATTTATCTGCAACGTACATTGGCTACTTCCACCATCAAGCACGGCGTATTTTTGGATGTATTTGAAGTGGGCGTACTCATTACCGGACAATCCGGCTTGGGTAAGAGCGAATTGGCATTGGAGCTGATTTCGCGCGGCCACAGCCTGATTGCCGATGATGCGGTCGAACTTTTCCGTACCGGCCCGGAAATGCTGGAAGGCCGTTGTCCGCCTATGCTGCGTGATTTCCTCGAAGTACGCGGTTTGGGCATACTCAATATCCGCCATATTTTTGGCGAAACCTCTATCCGTCCGAAAAAAATCCTCCAGCTGATTATTAATTTGGTTCCGGCCGACGACGGATACATGAAACAACTCGATCGATTGAGCATCCGTACCGAAACAGCATCTATCCTCAACGTCAGCGTCCGTTCCGTTACCCTGCCTGTTGCAATCGGTCGAAACTTAGCAGTATTGGTTGAAGCTGCAGTGCGCAATTACATCCTTCAATTGCGCGGTAAAGACAGTACCAAAGAATTCCTCGAACGCCATCAAACACAACTCAAAGAAAACGAACAAAATCATGAAAATCGTCCTGATTAGCGGCCTATCCGGCTCAGGAAAATCCGTAGCCCTCAAACAACTCGAAGATTCAGGCTTTTATTGCGTTGATAATCTGCCTTTGGAAATGTTGCCTTCGTTGGTGTTGTACCATATTGAACGCGGCGAAGAAACCCAGCTTGGTGTCAGCGTTGATATTCGTTCCGGTATCAATATCCAAGAAGCTCAAGAGCA
The DNA here is from genome assembly GCF_005221305.1 of Neisseria subflava. Classification (NCBI taxonomy): domain Bacteria; kingdom Pseudomonadati; phylum Pseudomonadota; class Betaproteobacteria; order Neisseriales; family Neisseriaceae; genus Neisseria; species Neisseria subflava. The sequence goes on along the minus strand of NZ_CP039887.1, from coordinate 1,190,204 downwards.
AATCCAATATTTGCGTGACGAAGGACATCAGGTCGAAGTCCTCTTTGTTGAAGCAGAAGAGGGCGTGTTGGTTCGCCGCTTCTCAGAAACCCGTCGCGGACATCCTTTGTCCGGTCAAAACCTGACTTTGTTGGAAAGCCTGCAAAAAGAACGCGAGTGGCTCTTCCCGCTTAGAGACATCGCATATTGCATCGATACGTCCAAAATGAACGCGCAGCAGCTGCGTTATGCTGTGCAACAGTGGCTCAACATTGAACGTGTCGGTTTGCTGGTCATTCTTGAATCCTTTGGTTTCAAATACGGCGTTCCCAACAATGCCGACTTTATGTTTGACATGCGCAGCCTGCCCAATCCGTATTACGATCCGGAATTACGCCCCTTTACCGGCATGGACAAGCCTATTCAAGATTATTTGGGCCAGCAGCCGTTGGCTCAAGAAATGGTTGATGACATCGACCATTTTATTAGCCGCTGGCTGCCGCGCCTGCAACAAGAGAGCCGCAGTTATGTAACGATTGCCATCGGTTGTACCGGCGGTCAGCACCGCTCCGTCTATGTTGTGGAAAAACTGGCCGAACGCCTTAAAGGCCGTTACGAACTACTTGTCCGCCACCGTCAGGCACAAAGCTTGGCAGGACGCTAACTTGCCGTTTCAGACGGCCTCAAAGGAAGAAACCATGAAAAAAATCAGTCTGACCGCATTATCCCTGCTTATCTTGACCGCCTGTGCAACAGAACCTGTCACTGCTTACCGTTGGCACCGTACCGGCGCGAGCGAAGCTGAAGTTTCCCGCCAAATCAATACCTGCAAATCACAAGGCAAACGTGGCGATACATCCAAAACGTTTGAGCAATGTATGGATGAAGCAGGTTATTACAGCTACGAGCATGGTAACCTCTAAATCCTGATTGACCGATTATCCAAATACCGAGGCCGTCTGAAAAACAATGATTTTTCAGACGGCCTCAGATACGAATAGAAAGAATAAAAAGACATGGCTATCCAATGGTTTCCCGGCCACATGAACAAGGCAAAAAAAGCCATTGCCGAACGCATTAAAAGCGTTGATATGGTGATTGAGATGCTGGACGCGCGTATGCCTGCTTCCAGCGAAAACCCTTTGCTTGCCCAGTTGTCCAAAGGTAAGCCCAAACTCAAAATCTTAAACAAGCAAGACCTTGCCGATCCCGAGCGCACTAAAGTTTGGCTCGAACACTACAACAGCCGCCAAGATACCCGCGCGATTGCGCTTGATTCTTCCGAAACTGGCGCGCATGGCAAAATTACCCAAGCCTGCCGCGCCATGATTCCGCATCGCCAAGGTATCGAGAAGCCGCTGCGTGTCCTGATTTGCGGTATTCCCAACGTCGGCAAATCCACCTTGATTAACGGCATGATTGGCAAAAAATCTGCCAAAACCGGTAATGAACCCGGTATTACCAAAGCCGAACAGCGCCTTTTTCTTGCCGACGATTTCTGGCTTTACGATACCCCCGGTATGTTGTGGCCGAAAATTATTGTTGAAGAAGGCGGCTACAACCTTGCGGCCGGCGGTGCAGTCGGACGCAACGCGCTGGACGAAGAAGAAGTGGCGCTTGAGCTTTTGGATTACCTCCGCCGCCATTATCTGGCCCTGTTGCAAGAGCGCTATCAAGCCGACAAAGATCCAAGCAGCCATTGGGACGATACTTCTTGGCTGGAGTGGATTGCCAAGAAACGCGGTGCGGTTTTGAGCGGCGGACGGGTCAACTACCAAAAGGCCGCTGAAAATATCCTGACCGATTTCCGCGAAGGCAAAATCGGCAGAATTACGCTGGAAACGCCAAACCAATGGGAAACTTGGCTGAAAAAAGCCAGACAGAAAGAGGCCGAACTTAAAGCCATTCGCGAAGCCAGAAAGGCGGAACGAAAAGGGCAACAGTCTTCTGCCGAGTAATATAAAAGGCCGTCTGAAATCTATTTTCAGACGGCCTTTTGTAGGAATAGACAATTTAGAGGGCGGTACGGCTGAAGCTGTCCAAGGTTTTATCGGTTTGGATTTGGTTGAACTGCATGATGGTTTTGTCGCCTTGCTTTTCGTCCAATTCGATTTTTCGTACCAGCGTATCGCCGTTGATTTCGATACGGTTGAAGATCTGACGGGTAATGGCGGTTTTCGGAGTTAAGGTCAACGTCCATTTTTTTTCGTTGCCGTTTAATTTCAAATCAAATTGTTTTTCCAAGCCTTGGGTATTGCCGCCCAAAAGGTCGAGGAAGAGTTTGATTTGGCGGCTTTGACCGTTGAGCTTGCTGGCGTTTGGGTTGACCCATTGGCTGCCGTTCCATTGCATGATGCCGTCTGAACGCACGCGCAGGGTGGTTTCAAATGGTTTTTGCATTTTCCAGAGCAGGCCTTTTTGTGGGACAAGGGTAAAGCTGCCGCTGGTGGTCATGGGTTTGCTGAGGGATTTGAGCTGGCGTTGTTGGACAAAATTGCCTTGTACGTTTTGCGGTTTTTGCAGGGTTTGTGCCAATTCGGCAGGGGAAAATGCCCACAAAGCCGGAGCGCTGATGAGGAGAGTAAGAGAAAGAATGGTTTTTTTCATTGTGTTTCCATAAGGTTTGAGGCCGTCTGAAAGTTCAGACGGCCTTTTATTGCTTTAATTATAAGGCTGACAAGGCCTGATTAAAGGTTGCGCTTGGACGCATCGCTTGCGCGGCTTTTTCAGGATTGGCTGCGTAGTAGCCGCCGATGTCGACCGCTTTGCCTTGTACGGCAGAGAGTTCTTCAACGATTTTGGCTTCGTCGGCAGTCAAAGCGGCTGCCAATGGCGCAAATGCGGCTTTCAGTTCGGCATCTTTGTCTTGCGCTGCCAATTCTTGCGCCCAGTAGAGGGTGAGGTAGAAATGGCTGCCGCGGTTGTCGAGTTCGCCTGCTTTGCGTTTAGGCGATTTGTCGTTCAACAGCAGTTTTTCGGTGGCGGCATCCAGTGTGTCGGCGAGGACTTGGGCTTTGGCGTTGCCGGTTTTTTGCGCCAGATGTTCAAACGATACGGCAAGCGCGAGGAATTCGCCCAAAGAGTCCCAACGTAGGTGGTTTTCTTCGAGGAATTGTTGGACGTGTTTCGGTGCGGAGCCGCCCGCGCCGGTTTCAAACATACCGCCGCCATTCATCAATGGAACGATAGACAGCATTTTCGCGCTGGTGCCGAGTTCCAAAATCGGGAACAGGTCGGTCAGATAATCGCGCAGGACGTTACCGGTTACGGAAATGGTGTCTTCGCCGTTTTTCAGACGACCCAAGCTGAACTTGGCGGCTTCTTCGGGGGCGAGAACGCGGATGTCGAGGCCGTCGGTATCCAGTTCGGCAAGGTAGGCTTTGACTTTGGCGAGCAGGCTTTTATCGTGCGGACGGTTTTCGTCGAGCCAGAACACGGCGGGCGTGTTGCTCAGACGGGCGCGGTTGACGGCGAGTTGTACCCAGTCTTTAACCGGAGCGTCTTTGGTTTGGCACATGCGCCAGATGTCGCCGGCTTCAACATCGTGTTGCATCAGGACATTACCTGCTGCATCAATGACTTGAACTTGGCCGTCGGCTTCGATTTCAAAAGTTTTGTTGTGTGAACCGTATTCTTCGGCGGCTTGCGCCATCAGACCGACGTTAGGAACGGTACCCATGGTTGTCGGGTCAAACGCGCCGTGTTCGCGGCAGAAATCGATGGTTGCTTGGTAAACGCCGGCGTAGCTGCTGTCAGGAATCACGGCTTTGGTGTCTTGCGCTTTGCCGTCTTTGTTCCACATACGGCCGGAATTGCGGATCATCGCGGGCATAGAAGCATCGACGATGACATCGCTAGGAACGTGCAGGTTGGTGATGCCTTTGTCGGAATCAACCATGGCTAAATCAGGGTTGGCGGCGTAAACGGCGGCGATTTCGGCTTCGACGGCGGCGCGGGTGTCCGCATCCAGTTTATCCAGATTGGCAAGCAGGTTGCCGAAGCCGTTGTTGACGTTGACACCTGCGGCAGCCAGTTTGTCGCCGAATTTTTCAAATACAGGCGCAAAGAACACTTTGACGGCGTGTCCGAAGATAATCGGGTCGGACACTTTCATCATGGTGGCTTTCATGTGCAGCGAGAACAATACGCCTTTTGCTTTCGCGTCTTTCACTTGTTCGGCAAGGAAGGCGAGCAAGGCTTTTTTGCTCATCACGGTCGCGTCGATGATTTCGCCGGCTTTCAGGGCAACAGGCTCGCGCAGCTCTTTTTTGTTGCCTTGTTTGTCGGTGAATACGATGGATACGGAAGTCGCTTCAGGTACGGTAACGGATTGTTCGTTATGGAAAAAGTCGCCGCTTTGCATGGTGGCAACGTGGGTTTTGGAGTCTTTCGTCCATGCGCCCATGCTGTGCGGATGTTTTTTCGCAAAGTTTTTCACTGCCTTAGGCGCGCGGCGGTCGGAGTTGCCTTCACGCAGGACAGGGTTTACCGCGCTGCCTTTGATGCGGTCGTAGCGTTCGCGTACGGTTTTTTCTTCATCGGTTTGAGGGTCGGCAGGATAGTCGGGAACGGCAAAGCCTTTAGACTGCAATTCTTTAATCGCGGCGGTCAGTTGCGGTACGGATGCGCTGATGTTCGGCAGTTTGATTACGTTTGCATCGGGTTGTTTCACCAGTTCGCCCAATTCGGCAAGCGCATCAGGTACGCGTTGCGCTTCGGTCAGGTATTCTGGAAACGCCGCCAAAATACGGCCGGAGAGAGAGATGTCGCTGGTTTTGACATCAATATCGGCGTGGCGGGTAAACGCCTGCACGATTGGCAACAGGGATTGGGTGGCCAATGCAGGAGCTTCGTCGGTGTAGGTATAGATAATGGTGGATTTAGTCATGGGATTATTCTCTATGTAGGTTAAGTTTTTCTTTTCAGGCACATCGCGAGATGAAACGTGCTAAGCCTATTATGGCATATTTCGGCGGATTTGGTTGTTGTTTTGATGTTATTGTTTTTTTAAGTTGCGGAAAAGAAAAAGGCCGTCTGAAAAGACGACCTAAATATTAAGGACTTATCCGATAATCAAAACGGCATTGCTGCCGCCGAAGGCAAATGACGAGCTGGCGGCAATGCGTTTTTCAGACGGCCAGCGGCTGTTTTCGTCGGTCAAAGCGATGTTGGGCAGCCCGGAATCAGGTACTTTGTCCCATTGTTGCGGCGGCAGTTTGCCTTCCGGATTGTATTGGCAGTTGGCCATCAACCAGGCAAACGCGGCTTCGATCGCACCGGCTGCGCCCAAGGTATGGCCGGTGGACGGCTTGGTTGAGGTGCAAAGGGTGTGGCTGCCAAATACTTCGGCAACGGCTCGGCTTTCCATGCTGTCGTTGTGTTGCGTTCCGGTGCCGTGCAGATTGATCCAGCCGATATCTTCCGCTTTCAAACCGGCTTTATCCAAAGCGGCCTGAAAGGATTGGGCTGCACCCAAACCGTCGGGGCGGGGCGAAGACATATGGTAGGCATCGCTGCTTGCACCATAGCCCAGCAACTGCATTTCGCCGTCAAAATCTGCATCGCGCGTCATTACGAAAAATGCGGCCGCTTCGCCGATATTGATGCCGTTGCGGTTGGCAGAAAAGGGCTTGGCGATGCCGTCTGAAAGCACCTCCAAAGAGGCAAAACCATTAATCGTCAGCGCCGAAAGCGTATCTGCGCCGCCGCAAATTACGGCATCACACAATCCGGCACGAAGCAGTCGGGCTGCGCTGATGAGGGCGCGTGCGCCGGAAGTGCAGGCGGTGGAGACGGTATAGCGCAAGCCGTCCAAACCGTAAACTTGGGCAATAAATTCGGAGGGCGAAGCCATGGTGTGTTGCAGCTGTTTGAACGGAACATCCGTCCATTCACCACCTTGGACAACGTGTTGGAACAAGGGGATATTTTCGTCTGCGCCACTGGTGGACGTACCGGTAACGACAGCGACCCTTTCTTTGCCGTAACGGGCAATGGCCGTCTGAATCAGCCCGTCTATTTGCGAAAGCGCGTGCAGGATAAGCTGGTTGTTGCGGCTGCGATGCGCTTCGGAGATGCTGTCGGGCAGAGGCATCAGGGTTTCTTTGACTGCACCGAAAGCATGCGTTTTGCCTTTTACCCATTGGTCTGAAAAAGTCAGGGGCGTGTTTTCAGACGGCCTAAGTAAGGCATCGGCATGAACTTGCAAGCCGCTGCCCAATGCGCTGGTCAGTGCCGGACGGCTGAGATAAACAGGAGTATTCATGAATTAGTCTTCTGCAATCGGGCTGACCGTCCAGAAAGTTTGGTCGGGGAAGCCGATAAGGAATTGTTCGGAATGGTGGGCGACACACCACAAATCACGCTCGCGATAGCTGAATACCGCGCCTTTGCCGTCTGGACAGAAGCCTTGATGGGCGGCATTTTGTTGACGGGCTTCAGGGTAAAGCGTGGCGGCGTGTTCGGCGGCCAAAAGCGGTAATAGGGCGGCAAACAGTCGGCGCGAACTGGCATTAGGCATCACAAAGCCGTCATTTTTCCAACCTTTGGTGCTGACTGATTGACGCGATACCGGCGCACCCAGTGCATCTGTTTGGACAAAGCGGATGCCGTCTGAATGAGGCTCGATTGCCAAGAGATTGGTTTGAACGGTTTGCCCCGCCGCATTGGTCTGCTCGAGTTTGAACCATTGGCCTTCTTTGGAAAGCGGCGGCAGCGTTTGCGGATGGGGGAGCGAGGTTGCGCATGCGGAAAGTAGCAGTGCAGCAAGCAAAGGAATAAATCGCATAAGGTTTTATCTATCGGTCAAAATATTTAATGGCGTGGATGAAGTTTCAGACGGCCTGTTCTGTTTTCGGGTTTGGCCGTCTGAAAGGCATTCGTCCTTATTCTACCTTCAAATCGCCCACCAATGCGGCAAGTGTGGACAAGCGTTGCTCGGATTTTTCCACGAATGGATTGTCCGTATCCCAAGCGTAGCCTGCCAGAATAGATGAAATCATGCGGCTGATTTCAGGGCTGCGGTTGGGCGCATAGATGGCGTTTTGGAAGCGGAAATCGTACCAACCGTTTACATAAGTGCGGAATGCGTTCACGCCGATCATCAGTTGGTCGGCAAATTCGGTTTGCCAATCTGCGGCTTCGCCTTTGAGTTGTTTGCCCAGTAAATCGGCAGCCAGTTTGGCAGAGTGCAAGGCAATGGTCACACCGGAGGAGAAGACGGGGTCGAGGAATTCGGCGGCGTTGCCTAAAAGGGCGAAGTGTTTGCCGTATAAGGTTTTTACGTTGGCGGAGTAGCCTTGGATAGAGCGGAATGGGAAGTCGTTTTCCCAAACGGCTTTATCTAAAATTTCCGCCAGCATCGGGCATTCGTACACAAATTTTTTCAACACGGCTTCTGATTCGCCGGCCAGTTTGTCGGGCGTGCCGACAACGCCGATGGAGCAGCGGTTGTCGCCGAAAGGAATCAGCCAAATCCAGACATCGCGATGTTCAGGATGCGTGTTGATCAGGATTTTGTTGCGGTCGAATTTCGGGCTGGTGATGTTGTCGTCGATATGCGTGAAGTGGGCTTGGCGCGGAGGCAGCTCGGACGGGCTTTCCAAGTCCAAAAGGCGGGGCAGGACGCGACCGTAACCGCTGGCATCTAAAACAAATTTGGCGGTCAGTTCATAGTTTTCACCTGTATCGGTCGCAACGCTCAAACGTGCCACATCGCCGCTGTTGTCAAACGCGGTTACGCCGTGTCCGAAGCGGACATCGACGCCTTGTTTTGCCGCTTCATCAATCAGGATTTTGTCGAAGATGCCACGGCGCACTTGATAAATGGTGCCGGGGCCGTCTGAAAATTTTTCAGTAAAGTTGAAATCTGTGTAACGGCTGCCCCATGAAAACGCAGCACCGTCTTTAAATTGAAAGCTGGGTTCGGCATGCACTGCATCGGCAAAACCGGCTTCTTCCAACATTTCCATGCAATGCGGCAACAGGCTTTCGCCGATGACAAAGCGCGGGAAATGTTGTTTTTCCAATACGCAAACTTTAAAGCCTTGTTTGTTCAGCAAAGCGGAAGCAACCGAACCTGAAGGGCCTGCGCCGATAACGGCAACGTCAAATTCTACAGACATTTGAAAATACCTTTGATTTTAATGATAAAAAAATGTTTAAACTAGCGTCTGAAGTTTTTCAGACGGCCTCTTACAACGTGACGATAGAAGTCGAAACAAAATATCGCTTCAATTTCAATCGTCTTCATCTTTTATCTAATTTTTCAACAATGTGCCTGCCAGCCAAATATTGAATGCCACGCCGATGGTAACCGTCATGCCGAACGCGGCAACGGCGGGTGTGCTGCTGATGGCGAGCAGGGCAAAGGAAATGGCTGTCGTCGCGGCGGCAAGCAACATGCCGCCTAATTTTGCCGGGGCGCTGTGGTGTGCAGTAGCGGCATAAACGGCATAGTCCACGCCGATGGCGGACACTAAAAGCAGGCCGAACATGGCAAACAGGCTGACGGGAATGCCTGCCAAACCGAGTACGGCAACGGTGCAGATGGCCGCGGCCAGCGGCACGGCAAGGATTTTGCTACCGCGTTTGAAACCGAACATTTTCCACAAGAGCAGCCATGCCAACGCATAGGAAGCCAGTTTCAACCATGCGGCCTGATTGCGCGTGTGGTGGAAAAGCTCGTTTAAGTGGGCGCGTTTGTCTGCCCAGTGTACGCCGGAGACGTGTTGAGCTACGGCGCGTACGGCGGCTTCATCGGTCATGCCGTTCAAACGAACGACGGCAGCAAAACGGCCTGGTTCCACTTCGCCCAAATACAAGGAACGCCAAGCTTCTGCCAAATCGGTATTTAGGCCGTCTGAAAGCGACAATGGTTGCGTATCGGCGGCTTGCAGCAGGGCATTGCGCACGGTTTTGCGCGGAATACCGATTTCTGTGAGCGGTTTCCAGCTGTCAGGCAATTTGGTCAATTCACGCAGGCGGTTTTGCAGTTTTTGCTGTTCTGTTGTCGGCAGGATGAATTGGTCGGGCGATTGGATACCGGACAGTTTGCCTTGCGCGATTAAGGGCTGCAGTGTGCGGCCGAGTTCGGCGGTTTTCTTCAACAGGGCATCTTCGCTTTGTGCTTCGGCCACCAAATATTTGCCGCCAAAATCCGTGCCGCTCAACTGGCCAATTTGTTGTACTTCGGTCAACATCGCGGTCGGCATATTGACCCATTGGCGGATGTCGTCACGCCAGTCGCTGCGCCACAGTCCGACTGCCAGCAAAATTCCGCCTACGATTAACCAGCCGCGTTTGTGCAGGCGGTTTTTCAGACGGCCTGACAAGGAATAGAGCTTTTCGGTTAATGCAGTAAAAGGCACGGTTTTGGCTCGGTAGCGGCGAAACAGCGGCGGCAGCCATAAAACGGTGGCACCAAACGCGCCAAATAAAGCGAAGCCTGAAAATACCGCAGTTTGGCGTAATACAGGTAAAGGAGTGAACCACAGCAGTGCGTAGCCCAAGACGGTAATCGTCAGGCTGACGGCAAAACTCGGCAAGACATGTTTCATTGCCGATTCAGCCTGCCAAACGGTCTTTTCAGACGGCCCGAATACCGACGGAGCAAGCCAGTGCAACGGGAAATCCACCAACATACCCACCAGGCTGGTGCCGATGACGATGGTCAGGATATGCACTTCGCCGAAGGTTAATAACGCAACCGCCAATCCGGTCAACATACCGGCTGCCAGTGGCAAGGACAGCAAAAATACCCGGCCGCTGCGGAAGACCCACAATAGCAGCGCAAAGGTTAGCCCAAGCCCGACCATACTCATCAGTCGACTTTCTTTTTCTGCGGCTGCTTTGGATACGGCGGCGAACAATGCGCCACCTGCGCTTAAGGTTTCCGCGCCGTTTTCCGAAGCAATTTGACGGCTTTGCGCCATCAGCGGCAAGAGGGCATCGTTGCCGGAAAATTGATCGCCGCCGGCGAGCCGTCCGCGCAAGAATACCCAAGTTTTGCCTTTGTCTTCGGCAAACAGCATGCCGTTGTCCATGTCCCACTGCAAACGGCTTTGCGGATTGGCTTTGTCGGCAACAAAGCGTCCGAAGCCCAGCCAGTCTTGTTCTAAAGACAAAGGGGAGGGGGCAGCAAACGGATTGGCCACGGCTTCTGCACGCGCTTGAAAATAGGCTTGCGGCTGCTCAAACAGCAGGCGTATTTCGTCTTGCGGCAAAACCGCCAAGCTCAGCTTCTGCATATCCGCCCGTACTTTGTCCAAATTCGGCGTCATGCTGCTGTCGACTTGTTCAAATATGCCGCTTTTGCGCCATGCGTCGGCAATTTGTGAGGCCGTCTGAAAAGCGGTTTCGGCATCGGTACTGCCTGCAAGCAAAATGACTTGTGAATTGAGCTGCGCTTCTGCGGCTTTATCCGCGGCCGTCAGTAAGGCATCAGGTTGCTGCTCGCTTGGCAATAACGCGGTCAAATCGGTTTGGATACGCGCTTGTGAAGCAAAGGCATAAACCAAAAACAGAGTAAGAAACAGGATAAGGGTAGTATAGAGGCGGTTTAGGAGGCGAAGATTCATCGTTCAGACGGCCTTTTGCAAATGCTGCTGTTGGGGTGTGGAATAAGTAAAAGTGCAGTAAATTAAATCAGATTATTATTATTTTGTCAGTTGTTAGATAGTTTGCCGGTCGGTTAAATCATTGGGCTTGAGCGAACCGAAAAACTGCCATTGCAGGGCGATGGCTTTTCCCTTCCAAACGCAGGCAAGTGCCATCGTATCCGCCAAAATCACGCTTGTGCCGTGCCAATCGGTTTGCTTTCCAGCGCGTAAACCGACGAGTTGCCCTGAATCGAAAACATAGCCGACCGATTTCATGTCTGACGGGAAATCCAAATTCGCCGCTTTAATCAATGCTTCCTTGAAACACCACAATCGGTAAAACGTTTCAGACGGCCAGTTTGCCGTTTCCAAAAAGTCTTGTTCTTCCTGCGTGCAGACCAAAGACGACAGCTCTTTGAAATCACGCGGGCGGATAAATTCGATATCGACACCGGCTGTTAAGGGATGAGGCGCACACAATAAAGCGGCAAAGCCTTGGCTGTGGCTCAGCGATACAGTCGCTAAATCGGTTTGCTGTTTTAACGCGCGGCTGACTTGCCAGTCTTGACGCTGCGCCAGTTGCGGCGTGGCAGCCAAACGTTGGGAATCGGCTGCGTTTAGAGACGCATGGTCGTAGCAGGCGGCAAAAGACGGATCGGCCAGCAGGCAGTGAAGGGGTGTTGTATCCATAAAATAGAAAAATGCCAAACTTCATATTGAAGTCCGGCATTTTTGACATTGCTTAGTGGAAGCTGCCTTTCAAAACCACACGGCTGTTGAATGTAGCGATGTGGCATTCGTATTCGTTACCGCCTTTGGTTACTTTGTCAAAGTAGCTAACCAGATGAACGGATTTGGCTTTTTTACGAAGTGCAGTGCTTTGGAAGCGTTTAACCGCGCTCAGGAATGCGCGTTGGCAGGTTTCATCAGGAGTTTTGCCGACTGAGTTGGAGATTTGACGGGAAGTCAAAGTCGCGCCGGACGTACTGCCGTAGTGAACGCGGATGCTAGGATTCAAAGCGGATTTGGCTTCGGCAGAGTTCAAAGCCACATCGACTTTACACATATAGATATCGTTTTGACCTTTGCCATTGACTTTATGGCCTTCACCCATGCTGCGGCAGGCAGAACCGGCTGCAGTTGTTTTTTGAGTAGAAGTTTGAGAGGAGGAAGTAGATGGTTGGGAATTGCCGGATTGTGAGCAGGCGGCAAGCATCAGGGCGGATACGGCAACCAAAGCAGAAAAACGTAACATACGAACTCCTTTGTAATAATGGGCGTAGAAAAAGTTTACAGAAAGCAGAATCATTTTAACATATATGAAAGAAGTATAAAAATAGGGTTATGCAAAAAAATATTATATTTTTATTTAAATGATTTCATGGCGTTAAGAAAGTTTGAGGCGGTAATGCTTGACGAAGGAAGGGAGAAAGCGTATATTGCGGTCTTCCTTAGGAGTAATGGCTGAGAGGCTGAAGGCACTTCCCTGCTAAGGAAGCATGTGGGGTCAACCTGCATCGAGGGTTCGAATCCCTCTTACTCCGCCAAATATGAAAGACACCGTTTATACGGTGTCTTTTTTATTATCCGGAATTTCTTGAAATCCAAGGCCGTCTGAAAGTGTGAAATGAACGATTTGATTATTCTAAACAAGCCTTATGGCGTGATTTGCCAGTTTGCTGCACATGAAAAACATCAGTGTCTTAAGGATTTTGTCGAGAAACCGGGATTTTATCCAGCCGGACGTTTGGATACGGACAGCGAGGGTTTGCTGCTGCTGACCAATAATGGCCGTTTGCAGGCGCAGATTGCCGACCCGAAATTTAAGCAGATTAAAACTTATTGGGCGCAGGTGGAGGGTTCTCCAGATGAAGCTAAATTGGATTTATTGCGCCGTGGCGTAGATTTGGGCGATTTTGTCACCCGTCCGGCAGAGGTCAGGGTATTGGAAGAAGGCGAAGCGGATGTTTTATGGCCGCGCGTGCCGCCGATTCGCGTGCGCAAGTCCGTGCCTGATTTTTGGGTGGAAATCAAAATTTCGGAAGGGAAAAACCGCCAAGTGCGAAGAATGACGGCGAAAGCAGGCTTTCCATGTTTACGCTTGGTCCGTGTGGCAATAGGTCGTCTGAATCTGTTTGATTTGAATTTGGAATTGGGACAATGGCAGTTTGCGCCGCATCGTCCTTAAATAGGATGAATAAAGGCCGTCTGAAATATTCAGACGGCCTTTTGTTATGGAAAAATCAATGATGTGAATGACCGATTTGGAAGGTTAAAGTAGTGTAGTTTGCCTGTTTTTGGCACACACTTTGATCAGGGAAATCGGCTTTGTGTTCTACGCTGGCCTTCCAGAAACCTTGGCGTAATGGAATGATGCTGACTTCGCCTTTGTCATCGGTGGTATCGGAGAAAGCTTGGGCTTCGGTTTTATGGGTTTTGCTGCGGTCGCTGGTGTCGAAGCCGTCAAATGTAGCGGTAACGGTGGCGTTAGGCAGCGGCTCGCCATTGAAGAGGACGCGGACTTTGAAGCGTTCGCCGACGTGGACGTTGGCAGGGTTGTCCAAAGGTACGATTTCCAAATGTTGGCTGACTTGCTTGGTGATGATGGCAGTATCTGCGCTTTCATGGCCGACATTGACGATGTTTTTACCGAACATACGGGTTTGTTCGCAATAGCTTGCATCAGGCATTTCTTTGATGCTTGCCTGCTTCCAACCCGCGCTGTTTTTTGACCAGAAAGTCGGTTGGTATTCGGCGGTTACCAAGTAGCTGCCGTCTTTAACGGGCAATTTGCTGCGGTATTGGTAATTGTATGTGCCTTTTTGAATCATGTTTTCTTTGCCTTTTTCAGTCACCAGTTGCATGGGTTTGCTGAAAATGTGCAGGCGGTCTTTGGCGATCGGCTCAAGCTCAGGGAATTCGCCATAGCCTAATTCGGCTTCAAGGTATTCGCCGCCATGTGTGTGGGCGGTTTCAACCCAAACGCGATGGGCGTGTGCGGCAGTACTGAACAGGAAGGCGGATGCGATAAGCAAAGCGGTTTTTTTCAAGATTTCTCTCCGATTTTCGATGTGTAGAAAAGATAGAATAAATCGTTCGTTATAATATAACAAAATTATTTAAATTTAAAGAGAGGCCGTCTGAAAGTTTTCAGACGGCCTTTTAGATGATTGTTTTTTGAGGCGGATTATCGAAACGGTTTAGTCCCCGTCACGACAAACGTCAATCGCTTCCTGCAAACTGCTGACGCCGTAGATTTTCAGGTTTGGAAACTCTTTGGCATTGCGCGGCATATTGGCTTTGGGGACGATGGCGCGTTTGAAACCGAGTTTTTCCGCTTCTTTGAGCCGCTCTTGTCCGCGTGCGATGGGGCGGACTTCGCCGCTTAAGCCGATTTCGCCGAATGCGACCATTTTTTCGGGCAGCGGGCGGTTGCGGAAGCTGGAGAGCATGGCGAGGATGACGGCAAGGTCGGCGGCGGGTTCGCCGATTTTGACGCCGCCGACGGCGTTGAGGAACACGTCTTGGTCGAAGCAGGCGATGCCGCCGTGTCGGTTGAGGACGGCGAGCAGCATGGCGAGGCGGTTTTGTTCGAGGCCGACGGTGAGTCGTTTGGGGGTGAAACCGTGTGCATCATCGACCAATGCCTGAATTTCGACCAAAAGTGGGCGGCTGCCTTCTTGTGTAACCAAAACGCACGAGCCGGGCGTGTCGTCGCGGTAGCTGGCGAGGAAAATGGCGGACGGGTTGGACACGCCTTTCAAACCGTTTTCGGTCATGGCGAATACGCCCAGTTCGTTTGCCGCGCCGAAACGGTTTTTGATGGCACGTATCATGCGGTAGTTGGAATGTTGGTCGCCCTCGAAATACAGCACGGTATCGACCATGTGTTCCAGCACGCGCGGGCCGGCAATCGCGCCGTCTTTGGTAACGTGTCCGACCAGTATCATGGCGATGCCCATCTGTTTCGCCATGCGTGTCAGTTGGGCGGCACATTCGCGTACCTGCGACACGGAGCCGGGGGCGGAGGTGATTTGGTCGGAATACATGGTTTGGATGGAGTCAATGACGACGACTTCGGGTTGATGCTGTTTCAAGGCCGTCTGAATCGCTTCCATGCGGATTTCGGCAAGCAGGTTCACGCCTTCGGTGGGCAGTTCCAAACGCTGCGCGCGTAGGGCGACCTGTTGGGCGGATTCTTCGCCGGAAACGTACAGCACTTTGCGGCTTTGCGCCATTTTGGCGATGGTTTGCAACAGCAGCGTGGATTTGCCGATGCCGGGGTCGCCGCCGAGCAGGATAACCGCACCGTCGACCAAACCGCCGCCCAATACGCGGTCGAGTTCGCCCATGCCGGTCGGATTGCGCGGCACTTCGGTGGCGGTCACGGCGGAGAGGGACTGGACGGTCGAAGTATCCGCCGCCCAAGATTGGAAGCGGGCATTTTTCGGTTCGGGCGCGGCAAGGCTTTCCTGAAGCGTGTTCCACTCGCCGCAATGCGTGCATTTGCCCTGCCATTTCGGGGAGGTGCCACCGCATTCGGTGCATTGGTAGATGGTTTTGGGGGCTTTTGCCATGGTGTTTTCCCTGTGGAATATTTGATGTGTGAAAAGGTCGTCTGAAAACAATCATATCGTTTTCAGACGACCTTTTTTATTGAGAAATAACAGGTTTATTTTTTGCTGTCTTTATCTGCATCTTTTTTCGGTGCAGGTTTTTTCGCTGCTAAGCCCAAAGATTTTTGCCATTCGGCTGGATTTTTCACCAAGTCCAAGGCTTTACGGAGCTGATCG
This sequence comes from Neisseria subflava, assembly GCF_005221305.1. Lineage (NCBI taxonomy): Bacteria > Pseudomonadati > Pseudomonadota > Betaproteobacteria > Neisseriales > Neisseriaceae > Neisseria > Neisseria subflava. The sequence continues at coordinate 1,174,834 of NZ_CP039887.1, read as the reverse complement.
TCTTTGGCCGGATTTGGAATGCGGCGGCTGGAGATGTCTTCGTCTTTGTCTTTTTTGGACTTGTCTTTATCGGCTTTGGTTTCTGTGTTGGCAGGTGTTTCAGTGCTGCTGTTGACGTCTTGGCCGCCCAGCGGATTGCCGATATGGCCGACCAAATCGGCTTCGCGGCTTTCAAAGGTGCGGTCTTTGTCTTTGACTTCAACGTCAGGAACAATGCCTTGCGCCTGAATCGAGCGATCGTTTGGCGTGTAGTAAAGGGCAGTGGTCAGTTTGACTGCGCTGCCGCCGGAAAGCGGAATCAGGGTTTGCACTGAGCCTTTACCGAAACTTTGTGTGCCGACGACGACGGCGCGTTTGTGGTCTTGCAATGCGCCGGCAACGATTTCGGAAGCGGAGGCAGAGCCTGCGTTAATCAGGACGGTCATAGGAATGGTTTTCAGCTCGGCAGGCAATCCGGCCAACGGGTCTTTGCCGCTGGTGGTGATATAGTCTTCGGCAGTTGCTTTGAGAACCATGCCTTCTTTTTTGTTGCGGCCTTTAGTGCTGACAACGGTGACGTCAGGTTGTAAGAAGGCTGCGGATACGCCGACTGCGCCATTGAGCAGGCCGCCCGGGTCGTCGCGCAAGTCGAGGATGATGCCTTTGAGCGGACCTTTGTTTTCTTTGACAAGGGCTTGTGCGGCTTCATTCAGCGCGGCAACGGTGCGTTCTTGGAATTGGGAGACGCGGATGTAGCCGTAGCCTTTTTCAAGCAGGTGATGGCGTACGCTTTTGACTTTGATGATGGCGCGGGTCAGGTTGACGACGATGGGTTTGTCGGCATTTTTGCGTGAAAGGGTCAGGGTGATTTTGGTACCCGGTTTGCCGCGCATTTTTTTGACGGCTTCGCTGACGGTCAGGCCGCGCGTAGAGGTATTGTCGATTTTGACGATGAAGTCGCCGCTTTTCACGCCGGCGCGTTCTGCCGGAGTATCTTCAATCGGGGCAACGACTTTGACGAAGCCGTCTTCTTGTCCGATTTCCATGCCCAGACCGCCGAATTCGCCGCTGGTGGATTCTTTCATTTCGGCATAGCCTTTTTTGTCCATATACTCGGAATGCGGATCGAGATCGGACACCATGCCTTTCATTGCGCCTTCAAAGAGCTCGGCGTCGGGTTTGTCTTGGTAATAATTGGCTTTGATTTGGCCGTACACTTCTGCCATGGTGCGGATGGTTTGCACGGGCAGGGCCTCGTTGTCTTTTTTGTCTTTTTCGGCGGCAAAACTTTGTACACTCAGACTGAGGGCGATGCCGCTAAATGCGCCGAGAGTGTAGATTGCAACTTTTTTCAAAGTGGATTTTGTTGACATTCGTTTGACTTTCTTTTTGTGTACAGTAAGCAAAGTGGTTTTTGTTTTCTCTGAACCCGTTGACTTTATGTGATTTAAACGCTTGGAACAATAAGTTTAAGGTAAAAGTTTGTTGTTTAATGTGCTGAACAGGCGTGAAAATCGTGTTTTATTGTAGTTTATGATGAAAATTCAGGCGGCCTGAAGGGGAAAGCCCACTCAGGCCGTCTGAAACATCAGTTAATCCATGAAAGCGGATTCATGACTTGTCCGTTGTAGCGGACTTCAAGGTAAAGGCCGGTTTCGCCCGACGGCAAAGTGCCGCTGGTGCCAATCTTGCTGCCGGCATTGACGGCGTAGTTTTGGGCGATGTCGATTTCGTTCAGGCCGGAGTAAATGCTGACATAGCCGTCGCCGTGGTCGAGGACGACTACTTTGCTGTAGCCTTCAAGTTCGCCGGCAAAAGTAACCGTGCCTGAGGCAATGCTGCTGACCGGAGTAGGAACGGTATTGTAGAACACGCCTTTCCAAACTTCGCCATCGCCGCGGTCTTGACCGAATAGGCCTGCCAGTGTGCCGTTGACCGGTTTTTTCAGACGGCCTTGCATACGGCTGAAGCTGTTGGCGTTGCTGACGGTAAAGCCTTGGGTGTTCGGGGCTTGCAGTTTCATGTCTTCGTCAGTCAGCGTGGACATGGCGGCGCGTTCGGCTTCGGCTTTTTGTTGGGCGGCAGCTTGCTCTTTGCGGGCTTTTTCAGCGGCAGCCAAACGGGCTTTGGCGGCTTTTTTACGCGCTTCGGCTTCGGCTTTGCGTTGCTCGGCTTTGCGTTTTTCCAAATCTTTCAAGAGATTGTTGAGGCGTTGCTCGTTTTCTCTGTGGTTGATTTTCTTTTGCGCTTCTTTGGCCATTTGCGCGTTTTGACGGCGGCTTTCGGCTTGTTCGGCGGTATTGGTCACGCCTTGTTGACGCAACGAAGCTTGGATATTGGCTTGCAGTTTTTTCAGGTAAGCCAATTCATTGTTGATTTTTTGTTCTTGCGCCGCCAGCTCTTTCTGTTGTTTTTCCAAGTCTCTCATAACTTGGTCGTTGGCGTTGTTGATATAACGTGTGTAACGCAGGAAGCGGGTTTTTTGACCGGCATCGGCGTTTTTCAGAAAGAGGGCGACCGCGTTGGGCTGACTGTTTTTATAGTTGCCGGACACAAAGCGCGAAATTTGGGCACGCGTGTTGGAAACTTCGGCTTTTAACTGGTTGGCATCGGCATTGAGTTTTTGGAATTTTTCCCAAGCGTCGCGTTGTTTGCGGTTGATGCCGGAGAGGTTGTTGCGTGTTTGTTGCAGCTGTTTGAGCGTGGCATTAACATGGATAATGAAACCCTCGTTGCGTTTGGCAAGGGATTTTTTGGTTTCCATATCGTTGGCGGCGGCAGTTACGGCTGCTTTGAACTCGTTGTCGGCTGAAGAAGTGGCTTTATGCTCAACTTTAGGCTCGGCTTTTTTGTTTTGCTCTTTGGTTTTTGTGTCTTTTTTAGCGTCTTTTTTGTCTTCAACAGCTTTGTTCGCAGGCTCTTTGGCTTCTTTAGCGTCGGCCTTTTTGTCTTCGGCTGCTTTTTTTACGGGCTCTTTGGTTTTTTTGCCGTCTTTTTTATCCTCGGCCGCTTTTTTAGCAGGCTCTTTAGCTTTGGTTTCCTTCGTGTCTGCTTTTTTTACGGGTTCTTTGGCTTTGCTGTCTTTTTTATCTTCAACAGGTTTCTTGTCTTGTTCTTTGGCATTGCCGGATTTTGCGGCTGCGGCTTTTTTGTCTTTTGCCGTTTCTTTAGGCTCTTCGGTTTTGCGGTTGGTCTTTTTATTGTCTGCAGCGGCTTCGGCGGTTTTAGCCGTTTTGTTTTTGGCTGAAGCGCGTTCGTTTTTGTCGGCGGTTTCCTTCTCTTTGGAGGCTTTGGCTTTAACCGCTTTTTTGTCTTCCTCTTTTTCTTTTACCGCTTGTTTTTTTGAGGTTTCTTTTTTGACATCTGCCTTGGCGGCTTCTTTCTCTTTTTTCACGGGCGCAGCCTTTTTGACGGTAGCCGCTTTTTCTTTCGGCGCGTCTTTGGCAGCATAGGTTGGCAGGGAGAAACTGAGCAACAGGGCGAGAATGAGGGGTTTGTAACGCATGGTTCGATCTTGCTATCAAAGTAGGAACAATAGGACGGATTATACTGTCTGTCAGGCCGTCTGAAAATAATATCGGGTTGCAATATGGACGAACGGTCTTATATAGTAACGATAGAGTGGGCGGACGGGGTTTAGTCTGCCTGGAAACTGACAGTCTGCATCGACAGGATATTATGAAAAAATATTTATTAGTAGTGTTGGGCGCCATGGTTTTGGCGGCTTGCGGTAACGATACCGATAAAATCGGACGCGCCAGTACGGTGTTTCATATGCTGGGTAAAAACGACCGTATTGAAGTGGAAGGTTTTGACGATCCTGATGTGCAGGGGGTTGCCTGTTATATTTCGTACGCGAAAAAAGGCGGTTTGAAAGAAACGGTCAATCTGGAAGAAGATGCCAGCGACGCATCGGTTTCCTGCGTGCAAAGTGCGGAAGTCATCCGTTATAACGAGTCTGCGGTTTTGAAACCGCGGCAAGTGTTCAAACGCAGCGCCAGCATAGCATTTAAGAGCCAGCAGATTATCCGCTATTACGACCCGAAACGTAAGTCTTTCGCTTATTTGGTGTACAGCGATAAAATCGTTCAAGGCTCGCCGAAAAACTCTTTGAGCGCGGTATCGTGTTTTGCCCATGCGAAAACCGATACGCCGGTACCGGCAGGCGGTGCGGTTTACGGTGCGTGCGTGGTGGACGCGCCGGTTGCCGACGGACAAAAATAATAAAATCAGCTTATAGATTAAAAGAATATGAATTTAGCCAACCATTTCCTGATTGCCATACCTCATATGGACGATCCGTTTTTTACGGATACGGTTATTTATGTGTGCGAACACGATGAAGAAGGTGCGCTGGGCATCATCATCAACAAGCCTTCGCCGATTACCATGGACATGATTTTCGCCGCCGCAGATCGCAATATCCCGTTGCGCCTGCAACATGAAAACGTGATGATGGGCGGGCCGGTTCAGATTGAGCGCGGCTATGTCGTGCATACGCCGATCGGCCGCTGGCAAAACAGCATGGTGGTAACCGATAACGTCGCGCTGACTTCTTCGCGCGATGTGATTGAAAACCTGTCTAAAGAAGGTGCGGTTGATAAGGCTTTGATCAGCATTGGTTATTCAAAATGGGGTAAAGGGCAGTTGGAACGCGAGCTGGCAGAAAATGTTTGGCTGACCGTCCCTGCGGACGAGCATATTCTGTTTGATGTGCCTTACGAACTCCGTTATGCCGCCGCTTTTGAAAAATTGGGCATCAATCCGAACGCCTTGGTTTCAGGAGTCGGCCATGCCTGATGCACCTAAAGGCACGGTTTTGGCCTTTGATTTCGGCGAGGCACGTATCGGCGTGGCGCAGGGTGATGCCGAGTTGGGCATGACCCATCCGCTGGCGACGGTAACCGGCAACAGCAATGATGAAAAATTCGAGGCCATTGCCAAGCTGGTCAAAGAATGGCAGCCCAAGTATTTTGTGGTCGGACTGCCGACACATACCGACGGAACGGAGCATGAGTTGACCCGTTTGAGCCGCAAGTTTGGCCGCCGTTTGCAGGGACGTTTTAACTTGCCGGTTTATTGGGTGGACGAAAGGATGTCTTCCCTATACGCGGAAAGCTTGCTTGCTGAAGCCCAAGTATTTGGCCGAAAACAAAAATCCGTACTTGACCAAGTAGCGGCGCAGGCGATTTTGCAAGGGTTTTTTGAAGGTGGCGCGGCCGAGTATTTCAATGGCCGCGAAGAATAGCATTATTCATTATAAAGGCCGTCTGAAACCGGGTTTCAGACGGCCTTTGTTTTGTTACGGCTTTGGGATAAAAGAAGTTTAGTTTGGTTAAGCCTGATTTTTTCAGTACAAATTTTGCTACACTCCGTTTTCTTTTTTTAGACACAAATACAAGGAAAAAGTCATGGCACTCATGGATAATCTTTTGAATGCGGCTACTCAAATGTTGGGTGGCAACAGCGAAAACGGCGCACAAGGTTCTCTGACCGATATGGCGATGGATTTGGTGAAACAGCAAGGCGGCGTGGGCAACTTGATCAACCAACTGCAACAAGGCGGTTTGGGCGATGCCCTAAGCAGCTGGGTTTCCAACCAATCCAGCAACCTGCCTGTGTCCGGTAGCGACCTGCAAAATGCTTTGGGCAGCGATACGGTAAACCAAATCGCGCAAAAATTCGGCGTGGATGCCGGTCAAGCAGGCGATTTGTTGGCAAAAGTATTGCCTGACTTGGTCGATAAAGCCACGCCTAACGGCACGGCTCAAGATGCGGATGGCTTCGGCTTGGACGACATCGCTTCTATGCTGCTGAAAAACTTTATGAAATAATGAGTTGAATCATTTGATAAGGCCGTCTGAATCCGTTCAGACGGCCTTATAACTTTTGGTTCGCGGCAAATAACCAATAAGTCTTTTTCTGATGGAGAAGGATGGCTTATGATGGGCACTTCATTTCACCAGATAAGAAGGTTATACACATGTCCCGCTTGACCATACACACAGTTGAAACCGCTCCCGAAGCTGCTAAACCACGCATTGAAGCCGTATTGAAAAACAACGGCTTTATTCCTAACCTGATTGGCGTTTTGGCCAATGCGCCTGAAGCTTTGGCGTTTTATCAAGAAGTTGGCAAGCTGAATGCGGCCAACAGCCTGACTGACGGCGAAGTCGAGGTTGTCCAAATCATCGCCGCCCGTACTAACGAATGCGGTTTCTGCGTTGCCGGCCACACCAAACTGGCTACCCTGAAAAAACTGCTGTCCGAACAATCCATCAAAGCCGCCCGCGCATTGGCTGCAGGCGAGTTTGACGATGCCAAACTGGGTGCTTTGGCGACATTCACCCAAGCCGTTATGGCGAAAAAAGGTGCGGTATCCGATGACGAGCTGAAAGCGTTCTTTGATGCAGGCTACAACCAACAGCAAGCCGTTGAAGTCGTCATGGGCGTTGCTTTGGCAACCTTGTGCAACTACGTCAACAACCTTGCCAAAACTGAAATCAACCCTGAATTGCAGGCATTTGCCTAATTTCATCAAAGGCCGTCTGAAAATTCAGACGGCCTTTTAGTAAAAAGCAAGGGATATCCTTGTTGCCAAGAATAATTCATGAGTAGAACCATCTACGCTTCAAACCTTATTCAGAGGAAAAAATCATGACACGCGAAGCTTTACTGAACAATGTTGCCGCACTCGTTAAAAGCAAGCTGAAACCATTGGTGGACGACATCGACCGCAAAGGCCTGTACCCGAAAGAATTTATGCTGGAATTGGGCAAAATCGGCGGTTTTGCCGCGACCGGTACGGTTGAAGAAGGCGGTAACGGTTTGGGTTTGGCAACGCAAATCGCCGTATTGCGCGAAATCGGTAAAGAATGCGGCGCGACTTCGTTCAGCGCATGGTGTCAGGCAGCTTGCGCGTGGTATCTGCATCAATCCCCCAACCAAGCGGTTAAAGACAAATATCTTGCCGATATTCTGCAGGGCAAAGTCTTGGCCGGTACGGGTATGTCCAATACCGTCAAACACCTTGCCGGTATCGAAAAACACAATCTGCAAGCCGAACGTGTCGAAGGCGGCTACAAAGTCAACGGCGCTTTGCCTTGGGTATCCAATATCGGCGAAGACCATATTTGGGCGAATACTGCCCAAGTCGGCGACAGCTATGTGATGTTTATTACCGGTGGCCAATGGGAAGGCGTGACCCTGCAAGATTGCCCTGAGTTTTGCGGTTTGGAAGGCACGCGCACTTACAGCCTGAATTTTAAAGACGTGTTTATTCCCGATGAAGATGTGATTGCTACGCCTGAGCAGTTCCAGTCTTATATTCCAACCATTAAAGCCGGTTTCATCTTGCTGCAAATAGGTATCGGCGCCGGTGTGATTGACGGTGCGCTTGACATTATCCGCATAGCCAATGTAGTGAACGCGGAAGTGAACGCTTACCTCGACCACAGCTACGATGATTTGAAAGCCGCGTTGGACGGTGCATGGGCGGAAACCGAACGCCTTGCCGATGATGCGTGGAACAATAAACCTGATACGCTGGCAACCTTGAAACTGCGTGAAGCCGCTGCCGTGTTGGCACTGAACGCCACTCAATCTGCCGCATTGCATGCAGGCGCGAAAGGTTATCTGATGCGCAGTCCGGCGCAACGCCGCGTCCGCGAGGCCATGTTTGTTGCCATCGTAACACCGGCCATCAAACACCTGCGTAAAGAAATCGCCGCTTTGGAAGCAGCGCAATAAATTCAAAATATCAACAATAAAACACACGAAAGGCCGTCTGAAAACACGGTTTCAGACGGCCTTTTAAAATAGAAGGAACACAAAATGGCTCAATATATGTGCGGCCCTTGCGGCTGGATTTACGACGAAGACCTCGGCGACCCCGAGCACGGCCTGCCTGCCGGAACCAAGTTTGAGGATATTCCCGACGACTGGAAATGCCCTGAGTGCGGCGTAGGCAAAGAAGATTTTTATCTGTTGGATTTCGTGATATAACTTGGTTGATTTAAAAAGGCCGTCTGAAATTTCAGACGGCCTTTGTTTTATCGGCGGTATAAAGCAACCATGGTTTCAGCCGCTTTAACGCAGCTTTCCACATCGGCAACCAAAGCGATGCGGACGTAGCCTTCGCCCGGATTGCCTTGTTCGGTATCGCGGGCGAGGAAGCGGCCGGGCAACACTTGGATAGCGGCTTTCTGCCACAGGTTGCGCGTAAATGCCAAGTCGTCGCCATCGGGAACTTTCAGCCAAATGTAGAACGACGCGTCAGGCAGTTTGACATCGAATGCCTGTTGCAAAATAGGGATGACGCGGTCGAATTTTTCTTGGTAGAGACGGCGGTTGTCAATGACGTGTTCTTCATCGTTCCAAGCGGCAATGCTGGCGCGTTGGACGGGAATGCTCATCGCGCTGCCGTGGTAGGTGCGGTAGAGCAGGAAGTTTTTGAGCAACTCGGCATCGCCTGCGACAAAGCCGGAACGCAAACCGGGGACATTGGAGCGTTTGGACAGGCTGGTGAACATAATAATGTTGCGCGTGCCGCGTCCTAATTGCGCCGCAGCCTGCAGGCCGCCGATTGGTTTGTTGCCGTCAAAATAGATTTCGGAATAGCATTCGTCAGAGGCAATAACGAAGCCGTATTTGTCTTGCAAATCAAAAATTTCTTTCCAGTCTTCTAATTGCAGGACGCTGCCGCTCGGGTTGTTGGGCGAGCAGACGATCAGGACTTTGGTGCGTTGCCATACGTCTTCGGGCAGGCTGCTCCAATCGGGGTTGAAGCTGGGTGCTGGACAGTTGGCAAAATGGATTTCGCCGCCGCCCAAAATAGTCGCGCCTTCGTAAATTTGATAGAACGGGTTGGGGCTGATAACGACCGGTTTGGGGCCGTCTGAAGCCGGATTTAAAACGGTTTGGATAAAAGAGAACAGAGCTTCCCGGCTGCCCAATACAGGCAGGATTTCATTGTCGGGGTTGAGGCTCAAACCATCATAACGGCGGGCAACCCATTCGGCGCAGGTTTGGCGCAGTTCGGGCAGGCCGGCAGTCAGCGGATATTTTTCCAGTTCGTGCAGAGAGGCGGTCAGCGCATCTGTAATGACTTTGGGCGTCGGGTGTTTCGGCTCGCCGATTTGCAGATGAATGGGCGTTACGCCTTCGGGTGCATCAATGCCTTGCATAGCTTCACGCAGGCGGGCGAAAGGATAGGGTTTAAGATGGTTCAATAATGGGTTCATGATGTTTCTGCTGATAAATTCAGGCAATAATCTTAGCATTTTTTAGATGGATTGGGACAAAAAGGCCGTCTGAAAACAGGGTTTAAATGTTTTTCAGACGGCCTTTTGAGTGTTGATGCGTTTATTTGGCAGGGACGGCGGGCAGTGAACCGTTCAAGAGATAATGAATGGTTTCTTGAACCGTGCGGATGGCATTGCCAAACGGCAGCGGGTCTTTACCGCGGAAAAACAGGCCTTTATCAACTTCGCCGCGGAATGCTGCGGAAAGTTGGATGTCGATACAGAATTGACCGGCTTTGGCTAAACCGTCGCGCAAACCGCAGCTGGTCAGGCAGTTCAGGCCTTGTGTGCAACGGCGCGGATCGTTTTTGGCATTGGCTTGCAATTTGGCCTCGCGTTTGATGTAGCTGTCGAGGAATTTGGTGCGCACGCCGCGAGCAGGCAAACCGGCAACAGACATGAATTCAACCACTTGTTCGGTTTCCGCACCGGTCAGCGTTTTTTTGAAGTTGATGTGGGCATCGCCTTCTTCGGTCACGGCAAACGCGGTACCGATTTGGACGGCGGACGCACCCCAGTTTTTCAAGGCTGTTTTGACTTTTTCAAAGTTTGCCATGCCGCCTGCGAGTATCAACGGGATTTTTTCGCTTTCCAAGCCCAAGTTTTTGAATACTTCAAACGTTTCTTCAATAACGCGTTTGAACTCGAATTTAGCATCGTTCACACCGTCAACGGTCGCCGCGCCCAAATGGCCGGCTGCGTGGGCTGGGTGTTCGATAACGATGGCATCGGGCAAGATGCCTTTTTTCATCCAACGTTTCAAAACGATGTTGATACCGCGTGATTCGGACAAAATAGGGAAAAGGGCGACATCTTTGTGGTAGCCCTCGGCCATTTCCGGCAAGTCCAAAGGCAAACCTGCACCCATCACAATCGCGTCTGCACCGGATTCGCAGGCCTGACGGACGTAGGCGGCATGGTCTTTGACGGCTTTCATGACGTTGACGGCGATCATGCCTTTGCCTTCTGAATCGGCTTTGGCTTTTTTGATTTCACGGTCAAGCGCGATGCAGTTGAGGCGGGTGTATTTTTCTTCGCTGGAATCGATTTTTGATTCGGCCAGCAAATCTTCGTGCAAGTGGCGCAAATCGACGCTGGCAATCGTACCCACGCCGTTTTCGCGCGCAACCGCGCTGGAGAGTTTTGATGCGGAAACGCCTACGCCCATACCGCCTTGTACGACGGGGATCAGTGATTTGCCACGGATAATCAATGGGTCAAAGTTGTTTTGCATGGATGCTCCTTCATAGATTCTGGATAGTGCCGTCTGAAATCCTATGAAATGGATTGGATAACGGGCTGATGTGTATATAAATAAGTGTGTTTTTCGCCGCCGTTTTTCAGACGGCATGAGGCGTGTTTTTAAAATTTTAGGGATTATACTCTAAGTCAGTGTAAAAATTAGAGTATTAATATAGTCTTTTTAAAGGAAAAATTGAAAAGTCTTGTTAATAAAAGAATAAATTTTATGGTGGATTGGATTAAGAAGGAGAAATTGCAAACAAAATCTACAAAGAAAAAGGCCGTCTGAAATTTCAGACGGCCTTAAGTATGGGAATCAGACAGATGTCGGATTACATTTGTTTTTTAGCGGCGTCAATGGCGTGTTGGTCGGGGTTGATCAAGATTTCAACGCGGCGGTTTTGTGCGCGGCCTTCAACAGTAGCGTTGGAGGAGATGGGTTGACGGGAGCCGTAACCGAAAGTGCTCAAACGGGTGCTGCTTACGCCGCGAGATTGCAGGAAGGCGGCAACAGATTCGGCGCGGTTGCGAGACAATGGCTCGTTGATGGCGTCGTTACCGGTGTTGTCGGTGTGGCCGTTGATGGTCAAAGTCGTGTCAGGATATTGAACCAAAGTTTGCGCAGCGGCAGACAAGGCACTTTGAGCTTGACCGCTCAGGGCGGCGCTGCCGGTAGCGAAGGTTACGTTTTCAGGCATAACCAGTTTGATTTGGTTGCCTTGACGTTCAACTTCGATGTTGGTGTTGGCCAGGCTTTGACGCAGTTTTTTCTCTTGGTAGTCCATGTAACCGCCGATACCGGCACCTACTGCACCACAAGCCAATGCGGAGTTACGCGCGCCTTTACCACCATGGGTCAGCGCACCAACGATGCCGCAAACAGCCGCACCGCCCAAACCGTACATAGCGGTTTTGCTGGCGGATTGTTGACCGGTAGCAGGATCGGTCACACAGCCGGTGAGTGCCAAAGGAATTGCAGTAGCAATAACGGTCAGGGGTTTCAAGAATTTCATGTCGTATCCTCTTTTTAGATGACGGATCGGGCCGTCTGAAAAAATGAATAAAAACCGCGTGGGTCATTACGAATTAATGATACCGAATATCCGAAACGCAAAAGAATGGGTTTAACCCGATATTACGCAAATATTTGCCAGTTAACATAATACTGAAACATTTCTGCATTTGTCTGACCGTTTGGCCACTTTGTCGCCAGATAAAAAGCAGGTTTCTTTACGATTTCTTCCGTTTTTCCTTTTTACGGCGATACCAGCTGACAAATGCCCATTTCAATCTGACTTTGACATCGTATCCCACCGAGCCTGCGCCCAGTATGAACAAAACGGCGGAGACGGGCAGGGCGAAATGATGGCCGACCAAATGATAACCCCATACGCCAACGATGCCGCCCAGTAAAAACGACAGCATTAGGCCGCTTAAAAGCCACATTTTGGGTTTGTTGACGCGGACGTGAGGCAGGCGCGGATGATGTTGCTTGGAATAATAAAGTGCGCGTGAAATTTCAATGCCCAAATCGGTTGCCGTGCCGGTCATGTGGGTGGAGCGGATGGCGGAGCCGGACAAAAGCGTAATGACGGTATTGTGCATGCCCATGATAAAGCACAATAAAAATAATGCTAAAGACGGCATGATGAAATTCGGGCCGCCAAAATCCCATTCCATCGCGGCAATGCCGAACAAGCCGAAAATCAACAGATAAACCGCTTCCAGCCACATGGAAAATCCAAAGCTGCCACGGAAACGCATTTGCTGCGTCCACAAAATCACCCAGCCCGAATGTGCGGCTCCGGCAACAAAACATAACACGCTGATTGTGGCAATAATGGCCACACTCCACTCTTGAAGATACAAAACATCTGCCAACAGCGACATTGAGCCGGTAACGTGGGAGGTATAACGTGAGAATGCGAAGTAACCGCCGGCATTAATCGCTCCGGCAAGAAAGGCCATGATGTAGCCCAGCCGTCTGAAACGGGCATCGGAAATATTGTGTTCGTGCAGATACGGGCGATCCGCCTGCCAAAACGGCGGTGTGTGTTGCCTGTGGTGGCGCAATCGGTAGGAGTGGGGCGGTTTGTCAGCGTTCATTGAGTGGGTTTGTAGTTAAACATTCATACAGAGTGTATTTTATATGCAACTGCCTGCTGCCAAAAACAAATAATATAAAGTGTCCCCAAGTTGCCACACTTGCCCATTACACAATGAGGGCGTACATTAATAGCTATACATAAGTATAAGGAAACATTCAATGAATCCTATCCGTCTGACCTTATTGTTTGGCGCCGTTGCATTGCTGGCCGCCTGCGCCACCACGCCCGAGCAAAAAGCCGCACGCGCCCAAGCGCAGAAACGCTATGAGCAGGATCTTCAAGTACATCTTGCCGCCCAATGCGATCAGGAAACTGCCGCGCTGATCCGCCGCAAATTTGACGAAGAAGGCAAACCCGGTGCCGCAACTGCAGAACAAAAAGCTTTCCGACTCAAATATATCGACAAAGTTTCCGATCCGATGTTCCAAGCCTGCTACAAAATGGCATGGCAAAACTATATTTCCCAAGAACAGCTGCGCGAAGCCCGCTACTATCGCTATTACGATGATTGGGGCTATCCGTTTGGCCGTTATCCTTGGTGGTGGTAAGGTATTAACAAACTTTAGGGCCGTCTGAAAGCATATATTTATTGGTTTCAGACGGCCTAAGGTTTATTGAAACGGCAATAACGTTTACAATAGCCGCCTATTCAAACACAATACCCACCACCCATGAACATCTGGCTTGGACAGCGACACGCGCCCAAATTTCCGCAAGGAGCCGCCGTAACCATCGGCAACTTCGACGGCGTACACCTCGGGCACAAACACATTCTACAAAAACTCAAACGAGAGGCAGACCAGCGCGGTCTGCCTGTTGTCGTTGTTGTTTTTGAGCCTCAGCCCAAAGAATTTTTTGCACGCAAAGCCGGGAAAAAGCTGCCTTACCGCATCAGTCCGCTGCGTACCAAATTGCGCCTTTTGCGTGAAACCGGCTGCGTGGATGCCGTTTGGGTCTTGCGTTTTAACCAAGCTTTCTCCGATATGAGCGCGCAAGCGTTTATCGACCAGCTTTTGCGCCAAACACTCAACACGCGTTATCTGCTGATTGGCGACGATTTCCGTTTCGGTGCCGGCCGTGAAGGTTGTTTTGAACTCTTGGCACAACAGCCCGATATGCAAACCGAGCGCACGCCGCCCGTTATTGTTGAAGACATCCGCACCAGCAGTACCGCCGTCCGCCAAGCCCTTTCAGACGGCAGGTTGGAATATGCCAAAAAACTGTTGGGCCATGATTATGTGTTGAGCGGAAAGGTCAAACACGGACAAAAACTCGGCCGCACCATCAACGCGCCTACCGCCAATGTCCAACTTCCTCCGTATCATTATGCGCTAAGCGGCGTATTTGTCGTTGAAGCAGACGGCACATTCGGCACGCGCCGAGGCGTTGCCAGCTTTGGTTTTAATCCCACTGTCAGCAACAACCGCTCGCAAAAGCTGGAAGTCCATCTGTTCGATTTCAACGGCGATTTGTACGGCCAGCGTATCTTCGTCCGCTTCCTGCACAAACTGCGTGATGAGAAAAAATTTGAGAGTATCGAAGCATTGAAAACCCAAATTTTGCAAGATATGGAAGATGCGAAGGTTTGGGAAGCATAGAAACGCTTCTAGATGCTTATAAAATCAAGACAATTGGGCTACAATAAGTCCTTTGAATTTTTTCAGACGACCTGTTCTTTTCAAAATGAGCAATCAGGCCGTCTGAAACCGAAATACCGCAACAATAGAGATCAAAAAATGACCGATTACAGTAAAACCGTAAACCTGCTCGAGAGCCCGTTTCCAATGCGCGGCAATCTTGCCAAGCGCGAGCCTGCATGGCTGAAAAGCTGGTACGAGCAAAAACGCTACCAAAAACTGCGCGAAATCGCCAAAGGCCGTCCGAAATTCATTCTGCACGACGGTCCTCCGTATGCCAACGGCGACATCCACATCGGTCATGCCGTCAATAAAATTCTCAAAGACATCATTATCCGCAGCAAAACCCAAGCCGGTTTTGACGCGCCTTATGTACCGGGTTGGGACTGCCACGGTTTGCCTATCGAAGTAATGGTAGAAAAACTGCACGGCAAAGATATGCCTAAAGCCCGTTTCCGCGAATTGTGCCGCGAATACGCCGCCGAACAGATTGCCCGTCAGAAAAAAGACTTTATCCGCTTGGGCGTGTTGGGCGACTGGGACAATCCTTACCTGACCATGGATTTCAAAACCGAAGCCGATACCGTGCGTATGCTCGGTGAAATCTACAAATCCGGCTATCTTTACCGCGGCGCTAAACCGGTTCAGTTCTGCTTGGACTGCGGCTCTTCGCTGGCTGAAGCGGAAGTGGAATACAAAGACAAAGTATCGCCTGCGATTGACGTTGCCTATCCGTTTAAAGACACCGCCACGCTTGCCACCGCATTTGGTTTGGCAAGTATCGAAGGCAAAGCGTTTGCCGTTATTTGGACAACCACGCCTTGGACTTTGCCTGCGAGCCAAGCTGTTTCAGCTGGCGCAGACGTGGTGTATCAACTGATTGATACGCCTAAAGGCAAATTGGTGTTGGCCAAAGATTTGGCAGAAGACGCGCTCAAACGTTACGGTTTTTCAGACGGCATTGCTATTCTCGCCGAAACCACAGGCGACAAGCTGGAAAACCTGCATATGAATCATCCGTTCCTCGAACGCGATATTCCCATGCTCAACGGCGACCATGTGACCACCGATGCCGGTACCGGTTTGGTGCATACTGCGCCTGCGCATGGTCTGGAAGACTACGCTGTCTGCAATAAATACGGCATCGAGCTTTACAACCCTGTCAACGCCGAAGGCAAATACATCAGCGAAACGCCGCGTGTTGCCGGCATGAGCGTTTGGGAAGCTAATCCCGTTATCCTGCAATGGCTGGAAGAGACCGGAAACCTTTTGGCAAGCAGCAAAATCGAACACAGCTACGCACACTGCTGGCGTCACAAAACGCCGTTGATTTACCGTGCGACCGGCCAATGGTTTGTCGGTATGGACAAAGCAGGTACCGATGGTAAAACCTTGCGCGACAAAGCCATCAAAGCCGTGGACGATACCGAGTTTTTCCCGTCTTGGGGTCGTGCGCGCCTCGAAGCCATGATTGAAGGTCGCCCCGACTGGGTGGTTTCACGCCAACGCTATTGGGGCACGCCGATGACTTTCTTTGTTCACAAAGAAACGGGCGAGCTGCATCCGAACTCTGCCGAACTTTTGGAAAAAGTTGCCCAAAAAATCGAAGAAAAAGGCATCGAAGCATGGTTCTCTCTCGATAAGAGTGAACTCTTGAGCGCGGAAGATTGTGAAAATTACGACAAACTTTCCGACACGATGGACGTGTGGTTCGACTCCGGCTCGACCCATTACTCCGTCTTGAAACAACGCGAAGAATTGGAATGGCCGGCTGACTTGTACCTCGAAGGCAGCGACCAACACCGCGGCTGGTTCCAATCGTCCATGCTGACCGGCTGTGCTTCATCAATGGGTCGCGCGCCATACAAACAGCTGCTGACCCACGGTTTCGTGGTTGACCAAAACGGCCGCAAAATGTCGAAATCCATCGGCAATGTCGTTGCACCGCAAGAAGTTTACAATGAATTCGGCGCAGACATCCTGCGTCTGTGGGCGGCATCCACCGATTACAGTGGCGAATTGGCGATTTCCAAAGAAATCCTCAAACGCGTAACTGAAAGCTACCGCCGTATCCGCAATACTTTGAGCTTCCTGTTTGCCAACCTCAGCGACTTCAATCCTATTGAAGATGCCGTGCAACAGGCAGACATGGTGGAAATCGACCGCTACGCCGTGGTATTGGCACGTCAGCTGCAAGAGCGTCTGGCAGGCGATTACTATCCGCGCTATGCCTTCCATTTTGCTGTAAAAGACATTGTTTCTTTCTGTTCGGAAGACTTGGGCGCGTTCTACCTCGATATCTTGAAAGATCGCCTCTACACCACCAAAGCAGACAGCCATGCACGCCGCAGCGCGCAAACTGCCCTGTATCACATCACGCGCAGTCTGGTTCTGCTGATTGCTCCAATTTTGTGCTTCACCGGCGAGGAAGCATGGGACATCATCGGTGGCGGCGAAGAAGACAGCGTCCTCTTCCACGCATGGCATGAGTTCCCATCTATCAATGAAAAAGCCGAAGCCGAATTGGTGAAAAAATGGACGGCAATCCGCGAAGCACGCGAAGCAGTAACTGCCGCCATCGAGCCTCTGCGTACGGATAAAACCGTCGGCTCTTCATTGCAAGCCGAAGCCGAAATTACGGCTCCGGAAGAAATTGCCGATTATCTGAACACTTTGGGCGAAGAATTGCGTTTTGCTTTGCTGGTGTCTAAAGCTGAAGTGAAAGTAGGTGATGAACTTGCTGTAACCGCTAAAGCCAGTGATGGTGAAAAATGCGAACGCTGCTGGCACTACACCCACGATGTGGGCGCAGTTGCAGGCCATGAAACCATCTGTAAACGTTGTGCAGACAACGTTGACGGTAAAGGCGAAGACAGACATTACGCTTAATTGTTTGGTCTAAGATAAAGGCCGTCTGAAAACTTTGAAAATAGGTTTTCAGACGGCCTTTGTTTATTGAATCTGTTTCGTATAGCGAATAGATTTTGAAGGGTAATTGGGATTTGTAGTTTTGATCAATAGAGATAGTCAGTATGTGCATAGTGGATTTGACGCATATTGAAAAATATATTCTCGTAGAAAGTACTTTTCAAAGGGTCTTACTTATCCATGGAGTATGGACGTATTTTGAACCTTTAAGTAGCCTCATATTTACGTTTTTATCCTTAAAAGGAAACTATATTCCTTATTCGTTTTATCCAATATAAAAGGCCGTCTGAAACAAGTTTTCAGACGGCCTTCAACTATTCTATCGCTAAGTAGAAATTAGCGTGCAGAGCAAGAAGTTTCTACTTTGTTGCCGTATGGGTCAGTGAAGCCGAAGAATGCTTCGCTGCCTTTTTGATGCCATTCAGCGCCTTTGCCGAACAGGCCTTGGTTGGCAACATAGCGTTCACCTGAACCTGCAACGGCAGAAGACAGGGTGGCAACTTTGTCGTCCAGACGCAGTTCAACTTGGTTGGTGCTCAGGTTGCGGACTTGTACAGACAGGCCGTTTTCGCAGCTGAATGATTGAACACGGTCATGGTTGTGCATGTCATGATGTTGGTGGCCATGTTCGTGTGCATGATTGTGCTCATGATGTTGACCATAGTCATGGCGATGGGCTTCAGGTGCGGCACAGGCAGCGAGGCTCATGGCGGTGGCAATTGCAAGCAGGGCTTTTACTTTCATTTTTGACTCCTATGGTCAGTGTTGAAGGAAGAATGTAGCGGCATGTTATAAATATCTTTATGGCTTCACAATAGGGATAACCATTATTTACTTTTTCTTCCTGTTTCCGGGAGTATGGCAGGATTCTTTGTAGTTTTGATATGAATGATTAATGCCGTTTGAAAAAAGCCGCACTTGCGCTAGAGGTAAACGAAAGTGCGGAAAATTCAGAGAGTTACATTGAAAGAAGGATAGGACAGCTTAACGCTGGCGTGCTTTAAAACGGGGATTGCTCTTGCAAATGACGTACATTTTGCCTTTTCGGCGGACAATTTGGCAGTCGCGGTGTCGTTTTTTTGCAGTTTTCAGGGATGAGAGGACTTGCATCATTTATCCTTTCTGAAAGAAGACATCATGGATTGGTAACGTTGGTTGAACTTGCTGGCGCGGCCTTCGACATTGACATTGCGTTGTTTGCCTGTGTATACGGGGTGGGACGCGGAAGAGGTATCAAGAGAGAAGAGGGGATACTCTACTCCGTCTTTCCAAACCATAGTTTTTCCGTGGGTATTGGCACATGAACGGATGAGCCATCCTTGGTCTGCACCGCTGTCGTAAAACAGGACGGTACGATAGTTGTCTGGGTGGATATCGGGTTTCATTTCTTTCTCCAGTTATTGTTATGGTATAACATTATACTCTTAGAAAAAGAGCAGGCAAGTGTTTTTTGGTTTTTCTTTATCACGGGGGTGCGGCATTTTGATAAAATATGCTGTTTCAGACGGCCTTTTTTTCATGAGGCCGTCTGAATATTTTGTTTTCTGATGATAGGGATATGATGGATTTGTATAAGGGTTTCAGATTGGGTGGTGCGGTAAGCAAGGTTGTGCCGATTATCCATGTATTGTCCAAGCTGGGGCTGTTGTTTTCACTGCTGTTGGCTGTGCCGACACTGATGTCGTATTTTTATCACGACAGCGCGTTTTTCGTGTTTGCCTACACGGCTTTGACGGTATTGTTGGTGTCGTGCGTTACTTGGGTGCTGACTTTGCGTTTTAACCGTGAATTGCGGCCGCGTGACGGATTTACCCTGGTATTGATGCTGTGGTTGGCCTTTGCCATCGTAGCGGCGATGCCGATTTATTTCTATATGCCGTCCATGAGTTTCACTGATGCGTTTTTTGAAGCGATGTCGGGGCTGACGACAACGGGGGCAACAGTGATTTCCGGCTTGGATACGCTGGCACCGTCGGTGAATTTTTGGCGGCACATGCTCAACTGGCTCGGCGGTATGGGTATTATCGTGCTGGCTGTGGCGATTTTGCCGATGTTGGGCGTGGGGGGGACGCAGCTTTTCAAAGCGGAAATTCCGGGTATGGATAAGGAAAGCAAGATGGCTCCCCGTATTTCGCAAGTGGCCAAACGGCTGTGGTTTGCTTATGCGCTGACAACTGCTGCCGCCTTTGTATCCTTGCATATTGCCGGCATGGGCTGGTTTGATGCCTTGTGCCATGCGATGTCGGCAGTGGCCTTGGGCGGTTTTTCGACACATGATGACAGCGTTGCCTATTTTGATTCTGTGGCAGTCGAATGGACATTGATGTTTTTTACTGTCTGGGGCGGTATCAATTTCGCCAGCCACTTTACTGCGCTGGGCAACCGCTCTTTGCAGGTGTATTGGAAAGATGAAGAATGCCGTTCCATGTTGTTGGTTTTGTCGGGCAGTATTTTGATTTCGGCATTGTATTTATGGCAGCAGGACGTTTATCAAAGCCTTGGCGAAGCTTTGCGCTTTGTCAGCTTCAACTTTGTGTCCATCGGATTGGCCAGCGGTTTCTCCAATGCAGACTTTGCTCAATGGCCGCTGATTGTGTCGTTGTGGATGTTTTTTCTGTCGAACGTATTGGCAAGTTCAGGCTCTATGGGGGGCGGTATTAAAAACGTGCGTGCGTTGGTGTTGTTCAAATTCAGCTTGCGTGAAATGTTGATTTTGCTGCACCCGCGTGCGGTTCGTACGGTAAAGGTCAACAACCGCTCCATTCCGGATCGTATGGCGCTGACCGTCATGTCGTTCATCTTTATTTACTTTATGACGGTCATCGTATTCAGCTTTTTACTGATGGCGGCAGGCTTGGACTTTTTATCCGCCTTTACGGCAGTCATTGCCTGTATTACTAATGCAGGGCCGGGTTTGGGGGCAGTTGGTCCGTCGCATAATTACGCCGCGCTGAGCGATGTACAGAAGTGGCTGTGTACGGCGGTGATGTTGTTGGGACGTTTGGAGATTTTTACCGTTCTGATTTTGCTGACTCCGGCATATTGGAAGAAATAAGTTTGAGAAAAAGGCCGTCTGAAATTTCAGACGGCCTTTTCATAATGGCTGGGCTTAAGCGTATTGCTTGAGCAATTCTTTGAATTGTTCGCCAGTTTCAGGGTGTTTCAAACCGTAAGCCACGGTTGCTTCAAGGTAACCTAATTTGCTGCCGCAGTCGTAGCGTTTGCCATCAAACGCATGAGCTAAAACAAACTCATGGTCGAGCAGGCGGGCGATACCGTCTGTCAGTTGGATTTCGTTACCGGCGCCGCGGGGCAGGTTGGACAACAAGTCAAAAATACGCGGAGTCAGGATATAGCGGCCGACAACAGCAAGGTTGGAAGGCGCTTCTTCCGGTTTGGGTTTTTCAACGATGTTGATAATACGCTGATAGCTTTTCAGTTTTTCAACTTCAACGATACCGTAAGAGCTTGTTTGAGAAGGATCAACGGTTTCAACACCTAAAATGCTGTTACCGCTTTGGTTGTACACATCAACCATCTGTTTCAACGCGCCTTTAGGCGTGTCAATCAAATCGTCTGCCAAAATAACGGCAAAAGGCTCGTTACCAACGGCAGCCTGCGCGCACAATACGGCATGACCCAAACCCAATGCTTCAGTTTGACGGATGTACATGCAGGTAATGTTGGGAGGCAGGATATCGCGAACGTGCTCCAACAGTTTGTCTTTTTGACGCAATTCCAATTCGGTTTCCAACTCGTATGCTTTGTCGAAGTGGTCTTCGATACTGCGTTTATTACGGCCGGTGATAAACACCATTTCGGTACAGCCGGCTTCAACCGCTTCTTCAACTGCATATTGAATTAGAGGTTTGTCCACAATAGGCAGCATTTCTTTGGGGCTGGCTTTGGTCGCAGGCAAGAAACGGGTGCCCATACCGGCAACGGGGAAGACGCATTTTTTAATGGGTTTCATATTGGTATCCTATTTTGTCTGAGGGATTAGCCCCCGAAAGTGTAATTGTGTGTAACGATAATACCACATGATAAAGTATCAGGCGGCTCGAAAAAGACTGTATATATTGTCTTATCCCAGCAACGTCAGTAATTCTTCTTCGCTTAATACAGCCACGCCCAAAGTTTGGGCTTTTTCCAATTTACTGCCTGCAGCTTCTCCGGCGACAACATAGTCGGTTTTTTTAGATACGCTGCCGGAAACTTTACC
Source organism: Neisseria subflava (assembly GCF_005221305.1). Classification (NCBI taxonomy): domain Bacteria; kingdom Pseudomonadati; phylum Pseudomonadota; class Betaproteobacteria; order Neisseriales; family Neisseriaceae; genus Neisseria; species Neisseria subflava. The sequence continues at coordinate 1,153,416 of NZ_CP039887.1, read as the reverse complement.
GCCTGCAGCCTCAATCATGGCTTGGGCTTGTTCTCGTTTTAGCGTGGGTAAAGTCCCTGTTAATACAAAGGTTTTACCTGCTACTGCCTCATTAATGCCGTCTGAAATAGTTTCATTTTGAAGCTCAGGCAGCTTTTGATCAAAGAAAGTTTTCATATTTTCAAGCAGGGCTGCGTTTTGCGGTTTACTGCGCCATGTTTGCCAATCGGCAGGCAACGCTTTGTCGCTTTGCAAGCCTTCTATGCTTTGTCCGGCAAGTTCCCACAAGGCCAATGCTTTGGTTTCGCTGATTTTAAAATCAGGCAGGCGGGCAATCCAGCGTTGCGGTTCGGCATGGCGCAACGGCGGGATAGTGACAGCCTGGCTTTGCGGGGCAACACCTACAGCCAGCAGCTCGTCTATCATCGCCTGTTGTGCTTCTTGGGCAAAAAAGTGAGCGATGGAGCGGGCAACCACCGTGCCGATATCAGGCAGGCAGGCGAGGATGGGTTCGGGTGCATGGCGGACGTTTTCCAGTGTGCCGAATGCCTGTGCCAGCGTTTTGGCGGTGCGTTCGCCGACGTGACGGATGCCGAGGGCAAAAAGGAAGCGGGCAAGTTCGGGTGTTTTGCTGGCTTCTATGCCTGCAAGGATGTTTTCCGCCCATTTGGTCGGCTGTTTTTTAATGTTTTTGGCAAGCAGAGTATTACCGATCTCGCTTTTAAAGTCTTCAACCTCACTGTTTGATGGTTCTTCCTCATTAGCCGATGCTTTATCCGCTGTTTCCTTCATTTTTTGCAGGGTTGGAATATCGAGGCGGTAGAGGTCGGCGAAATGACGAACCAAATCTTGTGCGACCAGCTGCTCGATTTGTTTTTGACCAAGTCCGTCGATATCCATGGCTTTGCGTGAGGCAAAGTGGATTAAACCTTGCGCGCGTTGTGCCTGGCAAAGCATACCGCCACTGCATCGGGCAACCGCTTCGCCTTCTTCGCGTTCGATTTCGCTGTGACAGATAGGGCAATGGGTGGGCAGGCGGTAGGGTTTGTGAAGCGGTTCGGATCGGGTTTCAGAAGGTGTTTCAGCAAACAAATCGTCTTGCAGGCCGTCTGAAACGGAAATCTTGGTCTCCTGCATTGGGCGGCGTTCAAAAATCACGCGCACCACCTCGGGAATCACATCTCCTGCGCGGCGCACGACAACTGTATCGCCAACGCGTACATCTTTGCGCGATACTTCGTCCTGATTGTGCAGGGTGGCGTTGGTAACGGTAACGCCGCCGACGAATACAGGTTGCAGGCGGGCGACGGGGGTTACTGCGCCGGTGCGCCCGATTTGTACATCAATGGCTTCGACAATGGTCAATGCTTCTTCAGCAGGAAATTTGTGGGCAATGGCCCAACGTGGCGCGCGTGAGATGAAGCCCAGTTTTTCTTGTTGTGCCAGACTGTTGACTTTGACCACCATGCCGTCGATTTCGTAAGGCAGGGTAGGGCGTTTTTGCTGCATTTGCTCGTAAAATGCCAATACTTCGTCGATATTTGGGAAACAGCCGAAATTACCATCAGGCAGGCTGAAGCCAAGATCTTTACAGTAGCTCAGCTCTTGCAGGTGTTCTTCTGCGATAAAACCGCCTTGTTGTCGGGCAATGGAATAGGGGAAGAAATGCAGTTTGCGCTGTGCCGTAATGCGTGAATCAAGTTGGCGCAGACTGCCGGCGGCGGCATTGCGCGGGTTGGCGAAAGGTTTTTGTCCGTTTTCAGCCTGTCGTGCGTTTAAGGCGGCAAAATCGGCTTTGAGCATCAGGACTTCGCCGCGTATTTCGATAAGCTCGGGAATATTTTCTCCATGCAGGCGCAGGGGGATGTTGGATACGGTTTTGACGTTTTGGGTAACGTCTTCACCTGTTGTGCCGTCGCCACGGGTTGCCGCTTGAGTCAATATGCCGTCGCGGTACAGCAGGCTGATGGCCAGACCGTCAAATTTAGGCTCGATAACGTATTCCGGTTTTTCTCCATTTAAACCGCCACGAACGCGCTCATCAAAAGCGTACATTTCGGCATGGTCAAACACGCCGTTTTCATCTTGTGGCGAGAAGGCGTTGGTTAGTGACAACATAGGTACTTCATGACGCACTTCATCAAAGCCTGCCAAAGGCTCGCCACCGACGCGCTGGGTTGGGCTGTCGGGCAGTTTCAACTCAGGGTGATTCAACTCCAATGCTTCGAGCTCGCGGAACAATTTGTCGTATTCGGCATCGGGTACGCTGGGCGCGTCTAGGGTGTAGTATTCGTAGGCGTAGCGGTTGAGGAGGTCGGTCAGGTATTTGATACGTTGTGCGGTTGGATTCATGTGCAATCGAAATAGAGTTTTCAGACGGCCTGATGATAGAGAGGCCGTCTGAAAATCGATGAATATTGAAGATGAAGGGATTTTACCTGAAAAAAAGCGGATATGCCGTCATTGCATATCCGCTTTTGATTGGGGAAGTTTAAGAGAACAGGCGAAGGGCTTGTTTGCTGCCGGGTTTGATGCCGACTTTGAGCATTTCTTCCTGACGGGCCAAAACGTAGTTGCGTACGTCTTTAAGCCATTGGGTGGAAACTTCTTCCATTTGGTCGTTAACTAAGTCCAAGCTGAGTTGGCCGGAGAGTTTGATTACCAAGTCCATGAATTTGTCGAAAGTTTTTTCGCCGGCCGGAACATGCGGAATATCCAAAAGCATGCTGAAACCGCGGTAGGCTTGGTTGTCCAACAAAAGATTGGTAAACGGTTTGTTGTCCAAAGTATGGATGGAGAACAATTGAGGGTTGTTGTTATCGCCGAAGTGGAAAGCGCCGTCTTCGCCCAGTTTGAAGCCTGTATCTTCCACGGCGGCACGCAATTCTACGCCGCTGATATTGGAATGGGAAACCAAGTGAATGGCGATGGTTTGGTCAACACGCGCACAGAATTGGTCGAGAGCTTGTGCAACTTCGGTGAACGCGTCCAAGTCGGTATGCAAAACTTTGCCGTCCATCAGCTGGGCAAAAGCATCAACCTGTTGGTCGAAGTGTTGCAGCTCTTCACGCGCGGCCAAACCGTTGCGGCTGACAGCCTGAAGGCCCATAACGAAGCCTTGGTAGTAAACTCCCGGAATCGGCTCGGCAACGCGGAAATGGTCGTCCATGGTGCAACCGATGATTTGGAAGCGGTGAGTGCCGGAAAGGCGCGGCAGGGCGTGCAATTCTTGGGCTTGTTTCAGGGAGATGTAGGCCATGTAGTCGAAGCGCGGATCAAACCAAGGCAACTCGACTTGCGATAATTCGTCCAAGCTGATCAATGGTACTTGTGCCACAGGCTCGGCAGCGGTTTCAACCGGAGCAGAAGCGGCTTCGGCAGGGCTGACGGTAATTTCGTTGTTTAAGCCGATAACAGTGTGTTGGACTTTTTCTTCTGCGGAAAAGTCGTCTTCCACAGTCAACTCGACATCCGTTTTAATCTGTGTAGGGTGGGCCAGTTTGGCTTTTGCCGCGTAGATTTCATCTTGCTCTTGCAGGTTGCGCAATGCCTCTTCGGTTTTTTTGTTTTTCTTGATAAACAAACCCTGGCCGCCGGTTTCTTTACTGTCGCGGACGTGCTTGGTTTTGCTGGTCAAAAGCGCATCTTTATCGGAATGGCCGAATTGTTCGCGCACTTGTTTGCGGTATTGGTTTTCCTGGTACATGTTGTAACCGATGACCGCCAAAAGAGCGGCGAGTGCTAAGACGATGAAAATCATGGAGTAATCACTTTTTAAAAAGGCAGCATTCCGTCTTTTTCAGGGTGCGGAATCTTGCTGCGCGGGAAGTTCGCTGGAGCCGGACTTTATTTGTCCGAATGAATAGCTGAATTATAACGAAAATAAACGGTTGTGACAGCATTATGTCTGCCAATCATTGTTCAGGCCGTCTGAAAGTTATCCGCGTTGGACGGGGAGACCTGCTTTTTGAAGGCGAGGCCAATCGAAGAAATGTCCGGGATCGGTTTTCCTGTCCGGCGCGATGTCCTGATGACCGGTAACGACCTGAATCGGGTAATGTTCGGAGATAGCGGTCAGCAAGGCTTGCAGGCTGGTGTATTGTGCTTCGGTAAAAGGCTCGAAATCGCAGCCTTCCAATTCGATACCGATGGAGAAGGCATTGCATTTTTCTCTGCCTTGAAACGACGATACGCCGGCATGATAGGCCATGTCGTCGCAGGAAACGAATTGGACGGTTTCGCCTTTACGGCTGATGAAAAAATGGCTGGAGACGCGCAAGGTGTGGATGATACTGAAAAAAGGGTGCTCGTCGGGGTTGATTTGGTTGGTAAACAAATTTTCCACTGCCCCCGTGTTGTACTCAAAAGGAGGAAGGGAAATATTGTGGAGGACAACCAATGAGATGTCTTCATCCGGTTCGCGTGGGCTGAAATTGGGCGAATGAGTTTGGCGTGCATTCAGCCAGCGGCCGTTTTGCCAAATGTTTTTTGAAGGGGAATTCATGGTTTCAGACGGCCTTTCGGGATAGGAAAGCATAAGTTAGGGAAGGTGGCAGGCGTGGTGGACTTATTTCGGTTATACTGTCGCCCGACACGTTCACAAACCAAGAATCCTACCATGCTGAAAAAATTGTTGAAATGGCTGGCCGTATTTTTGACGGCATTTGCCGCTGTGTTTGCCGCATTGTTGTTTGTTCCGAAGGACAACGGCAAACCATACCGTATTACCGTTACCAAAAACCAAGGTATCTCTTCCGTCAGCCGAAAACTGGCTCAAGACGGCATCGTTTATAACCGTTATGTGCTGGTAGCCGCCGCATATGTGATGGGCGTACACAACCAACTCAATGCCGGTTCTTACCGTCTGTCTGCCAAAGTATCGGCTTGGGACATTTTAAAACGCATTAAAAAAGGCCGTCCTGACTCGGTCAGCGTGCAAATTTTGGAAGGCGCGCGTTTTGCCCAAATGCGCCGTATTATCGACAACACTGCCGACATTGCCCATGACACGCGTGGTTGGAGCGATGAAAAATTGATGGCCGAAGTAGCGCCCGATGCCTTGAGCAGCAATCCTGAAGGACAGTTTTTCCCGGATAGTTACGAAATTGATGCCGGTGGCAGCGATCTTCAAATTTACAAAATCGCCTACCGTAAAATGCAGGAAAACCTGCAAGAAGCATGGGACGACCGTCAAAGCGGCCTGCCTTATAAAAATCCGTACGAAATGCTGATTATGGCGAGTCTGATTGAAAAAGAGACCGCGCACGAGGACGACCGCGCCCATGTGGCCGCCGTATTCGTCAACCGCCTGAATATCGGTATGCGCCTGCAAACCGACCCGACCGTTATCTATGGTATGGGCGATGCGTATAAAGGCAGAATCCGCAAAGCCGACCTGCAACGCGATACGCCTTACAATACCTATACGCGCAGTGGTTTGCCGCCGACTCCGATTGCACTTCCCGGCAAAGCCGCGCTTGAAGCGGCGGGTCATCCGTCTGATGAAAAATATCTGTATTTCGTCTCAAAAATGGATGGTACGGGCTTGAGCGAGTTCAGCCATAATCTTTCTGAACACAACGCTGCCGTGCGCAAATATATTTTGAAGAAATAAACCGAATAGGCCGTCTGAAACATTTATAATCCCTGTTTCAGACGGCCTTTAAATTGACGATATCCATATGAAACCCAGATTTATTACCCTTGACGGCATAGACGGCGCAGGCAAATCCACCAACCTCGCCGTAATGAAAGCATGGTTTGAAAAACACCAACTGCCCGTGTTGTTTACGCGCGAACCTGGAGGCACTCCGGCCGGAGAAGCATTGCGTGAAATCCTGCTCAACCCAGCCACCCAAGTCAGTCTGCGTACCGAAACGCTGCTGATGTTTGCAGCCAGACAGCAACACTTAGAAACGGTCATTCTGCCTGCCCTGAAAAACGGCACGCATGTCGTTTCCGACCGCTTTACCGATGCAACGTTTGCCTATCAAGGCGGCGGACGAGGCGTTCCCTTGCAAGATATTGCTACGCTTGAGCATTGGGTGCAGGGCGATTTCCGCCCAGATTTAACTTTGCTGTTGGATGTGCCTTTGGAAGTGTCAATGGCGCGCATCAACCAAACGCGTGAGAAAGACCGCTTTGAACAAGAAGAAGCCGAGTTTTTCAATCGGGTGCGCGAAGTGTATTTGCAACGTGCTAACGAACAGCCGGAACGCTATGCCGTCATCGACAGCAGCCAAAGTCTGGACGCGGTAAAAAATCAGATTGAAACCGCGCTAGACAGTCATTTTGAATTGAATGTTTAAGTTTAAATAAAATGCCGTCTGAAAGAAGGATAGTGTAACGAAGAAATATTATTACAGAAGTTTTTAGACATAAAACCAAATAAAACGAAACATCAAAACAAATGTAATAAATATCGGTATGCGCCACCAAAAGAACATGATAAAATTACGGCCTCTTACAAAGCCGGTCTGTTAACAACCCGACTTTAGAAATTTTAAACGTCTGAAGCAGCCTGTTTCAGACTTGTTCGCTGTAAAATCTCTCTCGCAAACAGGATCGATAAATGGAAAATTCATTAAAAGAAGCCGCCCTGCAGTTCCACGAATTCCCCGTGCCGGGCAAAATCTCCGTTACCCCAACCAAATCTTTGGCCACTTCTAAAGACTTGGCGTTGGCGTACTCTCCGGGCGTAGCCGCTCCTTGTATGGAAATCCATGACGATCCTCAAACTGCCTACAAATACACTGCCAAAGGCAACTTGGTTGCCGTGATTTCCAACGGTACCGCAGTGTTGGGTTTGGGCAACATCGGTGCGTTGGCCGGTAAACCTGTAATGGAAGGCAAAGGTGTATTGTTCAAAAAATTCGCCGGCGTTGACGTATTCGATATCGAAATCGATGAAAAAGACCCACAAAAATTGGTAGACATCATCGCTTCTTTGGAACCGACTTTCGGCGGCATCAACCTCGAAGATATCAAAGCGCCTGAGTGCTTCTATATCGAACGCGAATTGCGCAAACGTTGCAAAATCCCTGTATTCCACGACGACCAACACGGTACCGCCATCATTACTGCTGCCGCTGTATTGAACGCTTTGCGTTATACCGGCCGCAAAATTGAAGAAGCGACTTTGGTGTGCTCCGGTGCAGGTGCCGCAGCGATTGCTTGCTTGAACCAATTGCTGGATTTGGGTCTGAAACGTGAAAACGTAACCGTCTGCGACTCCAAAGGCGTGATTTATAAAACCCGCGAAGACAAAGACCGTATGGACGAGTCCAAACAGTTCTACGCCATCGAAGACAACGGCCAACGCGTATTGGCTGATGCCGTTAAAGGTAAAGATATCTTCTTGGGTCTGTCCGGTGCAAACCTGCTGACTCCTGAAATGCTGAACACCATGAACGAAAAACCAATCGTGTTCGCTATGGCAAACCCAAATCCGGAAATTTTGCCTCCTTTGGCAAAAGAAACCCGTCCGGATGTGGTGATCGGTACCGGCCGCTCAGACTTCCCGAACCAAGTAAACAACGTATTGTGCTTCCCATTCATCTTCCGTGGCGCATTGGATGTCGGCGCGACCACCATCAATGAAGAAATGAAACGCGCTTGCGTATACGCTTTGGCTGACTTGGCAATGGAAGAGGTAACTGAAGAAGTGGTTGCCGCTTACGGTAAGAAATTTGAATTCGGCGCGGAATACCTGATTCCTACCCCATTCGACTCCCGCCTGTTGCCTCGCGTTGCTTCTGCTACTGCTAAAGCAGCTATGGAAAGCGGCGTGGCTACCCGTCCAATCGCCGACTTGGATGCGTACGCTGCTAAATTGGCTGAATGGAAACTGTAATTCAGTAAGTAGTGCTTGATTGAAAAGGCCGTCTGAAAGTTGTATTTCAGACGGCCTTTTTGTTTATTGAATATTTTAGAAACGGCTTAATGCAGTAATCGGAATGAAGAATACGATAATCTGCTGATTCAAAATCGACGTGGGAATATGGATTGTTTTCTAAGATAGATTTCTTATTTTTGAGCGGCTTTGACTTTGAAGGGTTTGTACGGGATTGAATACAATATTTTTTCAGCTTTTTTAAACAACGTCAGGCCGTCTGAAATCGAGTTTTCAGACGGCCTGAGTTAATAAAACGGTTTATTTTTGCCAATAGGTTTTGACGTTGACGAACTCGTACAGCCCGAATTCTGATAGCTCGCGTCCATAGCCGGAAGCTTTGACGCCGCCAAAGGGGAGGCGCAGGTCGCTGCTGGTGTGGCGGTTGATAAAGACAGAGCCTGCTTGGATTCTTTCGGCGTATTGCCATGCGTTTGCCGTGTCTGCTGTGTAGATGCAGGCGCCAAGGCCGAAAGGTGTGTCGTTGGCAAGTGCGACGGCATGATCCGGATTGTCGGCACGTAAAATCATGGCAACCGGGCCGAAGACTTCTTCGTGCCAAACGCGGCAGTTTGGGTTGACTTGATCCAATACCGTGGCAGGGTAAAACCAGCTTTCTCCCTCAGGGATATAGCCGCCGCTCAAGCATTGCGCGCCATGTGCAACCGCATCTTGAACCTGCTCGTGTACGGTTTGACGCAGGTCTTGGCGGTGAAGCGGGGCAAGGGTAGTGTTCGGGTTTTTGGGATTGCCGGTTTGCAGTTTGGCGCACTCGGCAAGGAAGAGCGGGATAAATTGTTCGGCAATATTCTGGGTAACAACGATGCGTTTGGCGGCATTGCAGGATTGTCCGGCATCGCGGAAGCGCGAATAGCAGGCATCGATGGCTGCGCGTTGCAGGTCGGCATCGGGCAGAATGATAAACGGATTGCTGCCGCCCAGTTCAAGGACGGTTTTTTTCAGATGTTTGCCTGCATGGGCGGCCAGCAGGCGGCCGGTATGGGTCGAACCGGTAAATGCCATGGCATCGGTATCTTCAATGGCTTTAAGCGTGTCTTCATGGCTCAACCATGCGCCGATAAGCGGCAAACCTTCGGGGACAAGGCTGAATAGGGTTTCGCTGACGCGGGCGACACTGGGCGCAGGTTTGACCGCGCAGGCATTGCCGGCACAGAGGGCAGGGATGGCAAATCGTAAAATCTGCCAAACAGGGTAGTTCCACGGCATGACCGCCAAAACAACGCCCAAAGGCTCGAAGCGGACCTGGCTGAGGCTGGCTTGGGTGGCGATGGTTTTATGGGCAAGCAGTTCGGGGGCAAGGCGGGCGTAGTAGCGGATAAGCTCGATGGATTTGCTGATTTCGGCACGACATTCGTGCAGGCAGCGTCCGACTTCTTCGCAAACCATTTCGGCAAGGCGTTCTTGGTTTCGGGTGAGGATGTCGGCAAATTGCTGTAAGAGGATGGTGCGCTCGATAATGCTTGATTGGGCGAAGGTTTGCTGAAGGGTTTGGAGGCGGTTTAATTCGTCGGTGAACTCGGTATAGCTTTGCGCCGGTCGGCGGTAAATGGTTTCTCTGGTGAAGACATGGGTGCTGTGAAACATGGTTGGCTCCTTTGTTTTTATGTTTTTATGAGGCCGTCTGAAAATGTTTCAGACGGCCTTTTATTGTGATGATTGTACTTCAAGCGACTAGTTGGGGAAAAATGGATTTTAAGCCGGCAACAATAATCTCTACGGAAATGGCGGCTAGCATCATGCCCATGATGCGGTTGAGGATGGTCAGGCCGGTAGTGCCCAAGCGTTTGCTGATGCGTCCGGCCACGACCAAAATGAAATAGCAAATCAGGCTGACCAAGAAGCCGGAGATGATAATTAGGGCAATATCGCTGTAATTTTTGGCGGCAGAGGAATAAATGATGACAGTGGAGATACCGCCGGGGCCGATGGTAATCGGAATGGCAATGGGTACGACGGCAATGGCTTTTTCATTGCGGCGGACTTGTTGCGCACTTTGATGTTCTTCTGAATGGGGATCAATTTTGGGTTTGGCCGAGTTGTCGTTGCCGTTCATTAAGGAGATGGCAATCAGCAAAACCAGAATCCCGCCGCCGACTTGGAAAGAGCCGACGCTGATGCCGAGTACTTTCAACAAGATACCGCCGCTCAGTGCAAAGACGATGATTACGATGAAGACAGCCAATGCGGCAGTACGCGCGATTCTGCGCTTTTCTTTGGTGCTGTGGTTTTGTGTCAGATCAAGATAAATCGAGAGCGCGCTGAAAGGATTAATCAGCACGAGAAATGCCACAAGCAGCTTGCCGATTTCTACACCCAGTTCCATATTATTCCTCGCTTTCAGTTAGGTCATCGTTATCCGCATTACGGCGGCGGTTTTTGTGTTCGTTTGCAATACCCATCAGCAGGGCGAGCACCACCATGATGGAAAGCGTAGCCGTGCCGCCGTAGCTGACCAAGGGGAGAGGGACACCTACGACGGGCAAAATACCGCTGACCATGCCCATGTTTACAAAGGCATAGCAGAAAAAAGTCATGGTCAATGCGCCTGCCAAACTACGACTGTAAAGGGATTGCGCTTGAGCGGCAATCCACAATCCGCGTGCCAGAATGATAAGGTAAATCAGCAGTAAAAGGATATTGCCAATCAGGCCGAACTCTTCGCCGAATACTGCGAAAATAAAGTCAGTCGTTGATTCGGGAATATAGTCCAAATGGGTTTGCGTACCGTTGAGCCAGCCTTTACCCCATACGCCGCCCGAGCCGATGGCAATCATGGATTGGATGATGTGGTAGCCTGCACCTAACGGATCTTTGGTTGGGTCGAGCAGGGTGAGGACGCGGGTTTTTTGATAGTCGTGCATGCCGTAATTCCACAAGAGTGGCAAGGCGGCTACAAAGGCAATAATAGCGGAAAAAATGGCTTTCCAAGGTAATCCGGCAAAGAAGATGACAAAAATACCCGAAGCCATAATCAGCGCGGCCGTACCGAGGTCCGGCTGTTTCAAAATCAGGGCGACAGGAACAAGAATCAGCACGAGGGCGATAATATAATGTATCCATTTCAGACGGCCTTCATAGCGTTGAAAATACCACGCGACGGTCATGGGAATACCGATTTTCATGATTTCGGAAGGTTGGATACGGGTAAAGCCGAGACTCAGCCAACGGGTCGAGCCGTTGACGGTAACGCCGGCGACTTCGACACCAATCAATAGTAATACGCCGACAATGTAAACCGGCAGGGCAACTTTGGCAGCCGTTTGCGGCTTGAATACGGCGATAATCCATAATAGGGCAAAGCCCAAAACGGTATGGATGGTTTTGTTTTCCAATTGGCCGAACTCTTGCCCATCTGCAGAATAGAGCAGGAACAGGCTCATGATGTAGATGGCGAGCATGGCAAAAAACAGCCAAGGGTCAATCGGGGCGGCAATGGTGGATTTGAAATTTTTCCACGCTGATGTGTTATTCATGATGAACCTCCGGCTGTGAGGCAGGGCTTGTCGGAGTCAGTCCGTAGGCAGATTGGAAAATGCTGGTAATAGGCTGATGCTTGTCCGTTGTTTCAGTTTTGGCTAAATCTGACTCAAGGCCGTCTGAAAACTGCTGCGGTTTGACGTGAAGCATATAAAAATCAGTCATTTCACGAGCCAATGGCGCGGCATACGCACCCCAGCCGCCGTTTTCCAAAATAACGGCAATGGCGATTTCAGGTTTTTCCAATGGTGCAAACGAGATAAACCATGCGTGGTCGCGGTGTTGTTCGCGCAGGGCTGCGGCGTTGTAGCGGCCTCCCTGTTTGATTTGTACGACCTGGGCCGTACCTGTTTTACCGCCCATTGTATAAGCAAGTCCGCCACCAATACGGTGCGCCGTACCGCCCGGTTTCAATACCTTTTCCATTGCGCGTTTGACGTATTCGAAGTTGTCGGCTTTGAACGGAATTTGGCGCTCGGGATTGGGGTTGATGCGGGTAATTTTGCGTGCGCCGAAATCCAATACTTCTTTGACCAAATGCGGCTGATAAACGACACCGTTATTGGCCAGAGAAGCTGTCGCATGTGCCATTTGTAAAGGCGTGTAGGCGTTGTAGCCTTGGCCGATGCTGACAGAAACCATTTCGCCGGCGCGCCATTCTTTGGCGGTCGGATCGGAAGATTTGGCAAAGCGTTTGGCTTTCCATTCGCGGCTAGGCAAAACGCCTGTATATTCGCTGGGCAGGTCAATGCCGGTTTTTTGGCCGAAACCGAATTGCGCCAGATACGGAGAGGCTTTATCGATACCCATTTCGTAACCCAAGCGGTAAAAGAAGGTATCTGAAGATACTTGAATGGCTTTGCTCAAGTTGGCCGAGCCGTGGCCGCTTCGGACAGAGTCACGGAAAATATGGCGGCTGCCGGGTATGCTCCATGCGCCGGGAGCGGGGATGATGGTGTTTTGAGTGATTTTGCCGCTTTCCAATAAGGCCATGCCCATAAAGGGTTTGAATGTAGAACCCGGCGGGTAAAGGCCTTGGGTAACGCGGTTGATCAAAGGCTTTTTCCAATCGTCATTCAGCATTTTCCAAGTATCACTGTCGATGCCGTCAATAAAGAGGTTGGGATCGAAGGAAGGCTTGGAAACAAAAGCCAAAACAGTACCGTCTTGCGGATTGATGGCCACCAATGCGCCACGGCGGTCGCCTAAAATGCGGTCGGCTTCCTGCTGCATACGGATATCCATGCCCAGGCGCAAGGTTTGCCCCATTTTGGACGGAACATTTTTCAATACGCGGACGATATTGCCGTAAGCGTCTTTTTCGACTTCCTGATAGCCTGGAATGCCATGAAGCTGGTGTTCGTAATATTTTTCCAAGCCGGATTTGCCGATATGCGTACTGCCGCGGTAGAGGGCGGTCAGGCCTTCTTCTTCCAGCATTTCTTTGTCTTTATCGCTAATACGGCCGATATAGCCTAAGAAATGGGAAGTCAGTTTGCCGTAAGGATATTCGCGGAATGTGCGTGAGTTGACCTCTACGCCTTTAAATTCGCGCAGATGTACGGACAAACGGGCGGCCTCTTCATCGGTCAGCCTGAGCTTGAGCGGGATATTTTCAAATTTTCGATAGCTTTCGCGGTATTTTTTGAAGCGTTTTAAATCTGTCGGCGTAATATCAACATATTTTTTCAATGCTTCAATGACATCTTCCATCTTGCCTTCGATGCGGCTGGGAATAACTTCAAGCGAAAAGACTGGATAGTTTTTGGCCAAAGGAACGCCGTTGATATCGACGATTTCGCCGCGTACAGGCGGCGTTGGAATCAGGGTGATGCGGTTGCTCGATGCCTGACCGGAAAACTCGTTGTGTTGAGTCACTTGTAGGTAAAAGAACCGCGCCAGCAAGATGGAAAAGAAGATGACGATCAGGATAAAAGCAACGAGCAGGCGCAACAAAGCGTCGGCTTGTGCTGCCTGAGCAGAAGGTTTTTTGGTATGTTGACCACCGGAAAGACGGCGTGGAAGAATCGGTTTCATCTTTTCAGCGGGAGCGGTAAATACGGGTCACAATCAACATTAGCTGGCTGAGTATCGGCCAAAGTAATGCGCCGACAAGTGGGGCAACAAAGCCTTGCAAAGTGATGACCTGATGATTAAGAAACAAACGGGCAACAGTTAAGACGGCCTGATTGAGAAGCAGTGCAGCCAATACAGCGGCCAATTGCATAATGTGGCCGTAAAGCATGATTTGGCGGCGGCGGTTTAAGATGAAATAAGTCATTACGACGTAAGACAGGGCGTGCAAGCCCAAAGTCGCGGCGGTTGCGGCATCGACAATCAGACCGATGGCAAAAGCCAGTCCCATGCCTGCGCGTTGCGGTTGGTGCAATGTCCAATACAGCAACATCAGTGCCGTCATTTCAGGCAGCCAAAAGAATCCGTCAAAGGAAAACGGCATAAAGTCCAGTATCATCATCACTATGAGACTGGCCGCCATGATGTGCAGCGGTACTGCACGGTAAGAATCGTCAAAATCGTTCATGAAATCAGCGTGGGGAAGAAGGGGCGGAAGAAAGTACCAAGACAAAACGGCTGCTGCGTAAAGCGGCCAAAGGCGTCAATTGCGTATCGTAATAAGGCGTTCCCGATGCACGGACAACCTTGCTGACGGTTGCAACGGGAATCCCCGCCGGATAAGTACCGTCCAAACCGGAAGTCAGCAGAACATCGCCGGGTTTCAAGTCGGAGCCGGTTGGGAAATAGCGCAAATCCAAACCGTTGCCATTGCCGTATGCCAAGTTGCGTTCGCCGGTACGGCTGACGGCTATGGGGACAATGCTTTGTCCGCCTGAAATCAGCCCAATTTCCGCACTTTGTGTGTGAACTTGTGTCAACAGGCCAATCAAACCGCTTTGATCGATGACCGTATCGCCAACTTTCAAGCCGTCTTGACTGCCCTTGCCGATAATCAGTCTTTCGGAAAGCGGATCTTTGCCATTGGAAATGACTTCCGCGCCGATAACGTTGTGAATGCTTTTTTGTTGTAAACCGTATAGTTTTTTTAATTCGCGCAATTCATCGGTATTGACTTTATCTCGCTGCAAATCAATTTTCAGACGACCATTTTCTTCCAGAAGTTGGCGGTTTTGTTCCAAGAGCTCGGATTTAGACTGGGAGAGGTCGGCAAAATATTGATAAAGTTGAACAGGTTGATTCGCCAGCCATTGAGCAGGGTAGAGCATAGGCATTACTGCCGCACGTATAGGCTGCATTAATGAAAAGCGGTAATCGGCCACAATCATGCCGGTAGCCAGAGCGATATAAACGACAAAACGAGGCAACAGCTTAGGGCCTTTTGCCTCGTCAAAGCGCAAAGAAGAGCGTTCCATAACCATCTACCTTATGGGTTTTCCGTGAATACGGTATCATCCCATTTGCCGATATAGTCCAAAGCCTTACCGGCACCATAGGCAACGCAGTTCAGAGGTTGGTCGGCAATACCGACGGGCAGGCCGGTTGCGTCGGCCAAGACGGTATCGATACCGTGCAGAAGCGCACCGCCGCCGGTCAGCATAATACCGCGGTCGGCGATGTCGCCGGCCAGTTCGGGTGGAGCCTGTTCTAAAGCCAGACGGACGGCACGGATGATTTGATTTACCGTTTCACTCAATGCTTCACGGATTTCAGTTGAAGTAACAGCCAAGGATTTAGGCGTACCTTCGGCCAGATTGCGGCCTTTAATGCGCATGGCTGTTTCGGTTTCAAAGCCCGAGGCCGAGCCGATTTGTTTCTTCAATTCTTCGGCCGTAGCTTCGCCAATCAAGACACCGCGATGGCGGCGAAGGTAATGGATGATGCTTTTATCGAATTCATCGCCGGCTGCGCGGACAGAAGCAGAATAGGCCATGCCGCCCAGCGAAAGAATACCGATTTCAGTCGTACCGCCGCCAATATCGACAATCATCGAACCTGCCGCATCTTCAATTGGCAAGCCCGCGCCTAAAGCGGCGGCCATCGGTTCTTCAATCAAATGTACGCTTGCCGCTCCGGCAGCAAACGCAGAATCCAAAATCGCTTTACGTTCCACTTGGGTGGAGCCGCCCGGAACACAGATAACCACACGAGGCGGAACCAAAGATCGTCCTTCGGTGGCTTTTTTAATCAACATACCCAGCATACGCTCGGTAATCACAAAATCAGCAATCACGCCGTCCCTCATCGGGCGGACAATTTCAATATTGCGCGGCGCACGCCCCTGCATTTTTTTGGCTTCCGTGCCCACGGCTATAATTTTACTTTTATTGCCTGCGCCGGATTGAATCGCAACCATAGACGGCTCATCCAAAACAATCCCTTTGCCACGTACAAAAATCAACGTGTTGGCTGTGCCCAAGTCGATGGCAATATCATTGGAGAGGAAACGAGATAAAAGACGAAACATAGGATTCCTGAAATTCCGGCCCAGCCCGGATGTGTTTAGCATTATTTAAAATAAGAAAAACAGGTACACAGTTTTAGACGGATAAATGCCCCCTTAAAAGGCCGTCTGAATTAAAACACCATGCCAACCTGTTTGGTTTTCGGTTATAATTCTTCGCTTCATAGAAGACGAAATGCAATGATACCCCAAACCCAAGAGGCATTGCTATCAGACAAGGATTTTTTATGGCTTTAAGCTTAAATGATGTGGAAAAAATAGCAAAACTCTCGCGCCTCACTTTAACGGACGAAGAAAAAAACAAAACGCTTGCCGAGTTGAACGACATTTTCGCCATGGTTGAAAATATGCAAAGCGTCAATACCGACGGCATCGAACCCATGGCGCATCCGCACGAAGCCGCTTTGCGCCTGCGCGAAGATAAAGTGACTGAAACCGATCACGCTGCAGAATATCAGGCTGTTGCCCCCGAAGTGCGCAACCGCCTGTATATCGTTCCTCAAGTGATTGAAGAATAAGGTTTCAGACGGCCTTTGCTTATCGGCAAAACCCTATTGCAAGGCCGTCTGAAAGGATATTCTGTTTAGACGGCCCGATTTATTGATTTAAACGGATGTTTTCAATATCTGTTTTGAAAGCAAAAACTGTTTTATAGAAAGTACGGCACAATGACCGCTTACACGCTCAAACAAGCCAGCAGCCTGCTGCAATCCAAACAAATTTCTGCAGTCGAATTGGCGACCGAATATTTGGCCGCTATTGCTGCGAAAAACCCTGCCATCAATGGCTATGTGACCATCGATCAAGATAAGACCCTTGCTGAAGCCAAAGCAGCCGATGCGCGTATCGCGGCCGGTAATGCAACGGCTTTGACCGGTGTGCCGGTTGCTTACAAAGATATTTTCTGCCAAACAGGTTGGCGCAGTGCATGCAGCTCCAAAATGTTGGATAACTTTGTTTCTCCTTATACTGCCACTGTGGTGCAAAACCTGTTGGATGCCGGCATGGTGACTCTTGGCCGTACCAATATGGACGAATTTGCCATGGGTTCGACCAATGAGACTTCGTTCTACGGCGCAACCAAAAACCCATGGAATCTTGAACATGTTCCCGGCGGTTCGTCAGGCGGTTCGGCTGCCGTGATTGCGGCGCGTTTGGCACCGGCTGCCTTGGGTTCGGATACCGGCGGTTCTATCCGTCAGCCTGCATCGCATTGCGGTATTACCGGCATCAAGCCGACTTACGGTACGGTTTCACGTTTCGGTATGGTTGCCTATGCTTCCAGCTTCGACCAAGCCGGCCCTATGGCGCAAACGGCCGAAGACTGTGCGATTTTGTTGAACGCCATGGCCAGCTTTGACGAGCGCGATTCCACCAGTTTGGAGCGTGACAAAGAAGACTACACACGTGATTTAGACAAGCCGCTCAAAGGTTTGAAAATCGGTTTGCCTAAAGAATATTTCGGCGAAGGCGCGGATGCCGATGTTCAGACGGCCTTGCAAAGCGTTATCGATTTGCTCAAAGCACAAGGAGCGGAGACTGTTGAAGTTTCCCTGCCGCAAACATCATTGTCGATTCCCGCTTATTACGTTCTCGCCTCTGCAGAAGCAAGTACCAACTTGTCCCGTTTCGACGGCGTACGTTACGGCCACCGTGCAGCGCAATTCGGCGACCTTGAAGAAATGTACAGCAACACCCGTGCCGAAGGTTTCGGCAGTGAGGTTAAGCGCCGTATCATGATCGGTACTTATGTATTGAGTCATGGTTACTACGATGCGTACTACTTGAAAGCGCAAAAACTGCGCCGCCTTGTAGCCAATGATTTTCAGACGGCCTTTGGTCAATGTGATTTCATTTTGGCGCCGACTGCGCCGACTGCCGCGCCTAAACTCGGCAGCGACATTCACGACCCTGTGCAAATGTACTTGTCCGATATTTACACCATCGCCGTAAACCTTGCCGGTTTGCCTGCACTGACTCTGCCTGCCGGTTTCAGCACAAACGGCCTGCCGATTGGTGTGCAATTTATCGGCAACTATTTCTCCGAAGCCAAAATTTTGGGTGCAGCACATCAAGTTCAACTGAACAGCGATTGGCACACTAAAGCGCCGGAATAAGGGTAGGGAGTCTATATGCCTGAAAAGTTTTCTTTTCCGGGATTTAAAACTGTTTATCAGAATGCACCAAAGTTTAAAACGCAACATTTAAAATTTACATTGAGGACATTGTGGTATCGTAAAGAAATTAAGGCATTTGAGCAGTTTGTAAATGCTTCGGAAATATGCCAAAGTTTTTTTAGTCAAATGCCCCAAGATGCCTATCCTTTGATACATGAGTTTGTTGATAAGAAATTTAGTGGTCATGATAGGTTAAAAATTATGCAGTCAGATTTTGAGGCTGCAGAAAAGCTGTTTGGAAAAGAAAGAGTAATGGATATGAAAACCCGTTCCTTTCATATTGTTTTGGCAAAACCTTCAGACGGCCTTGAGATTTGGCTTAACCGAAATGACAATTGCGTCGATGAGGGAATGTGGTCTCTTTCTTTACGAGAAAGCAATGGAAAACGTCTGTATATGACAACATTCGCCTTTGTAAATAATATGCTGCTTGCAGCCTCCCTTCAGGGACCAGCAGGAGAAGAGGCGAAAGATACCGTACGGGATTTAACTAAGAAGCTACATGGATTGCGTCCTCAGCAATTGATGGTGCATGCATTGCAATATTTTGCTATTGCATTAAAGCTGGATGGTGTGATTGGTATCACACAAGATAGGCAAGTTAAGCTACGTTGGCGCTTGAAGAAACGTGTCAAAATGAACTATGACCAGTTTTGGCAGGAGCATGGTGCTCAAAAAGGTGTTGATGGATTATGGCATCTTCCAAAAGAGCCGGTACGTAAAAATTTTGAGGAAATCGAAAGCAAAAAACGGTCTATGTATCGTAAGCGTTATCAGATGCTAGATGAAATAGAAGAGCAGATAAGAAATGGTTTAGCGCCTATAAAATAAACTATCATCTGATGAATTAAACATATATATGAATACAACCGACTTCATTCAAATCATTGGGACAGCCGCGTTTGCCATTTCCGGCTATTTGGTCGGCTACAACAAGCAATTAGATGTACTCGGTGTCGTCATTACGGCGTTACTGACGGCTGTTGGCGGCGGCATGATACGCGATGGTTTGGTCGGCCGGATTCCGCAAGTGTTTTTGCAAACCGATGCGTTGATAGTTGTGTTTGCCACGCTTGCCATTGCGTGGTTGATAAGGGTGCAACGCTATCGCAGCACCTATTTGGCCGCTGCTTTTATTATTGCCGATGCCATCGGTTTGGCAGCTTTCAGCATTACCGGCGCACAAATCGGTATGGCCTTGCAGCTCAATTTGTTTGGCGTTATTTCTTTGGCTTTTGTGACTGCCGTTGGCGGCGGTATTGCGCGCGATATTTTGGTCAATGATGTGCCGATGATTTTGCGCACCGACCTTTACGGCAGCGTAGCCATTTTGATTGGCGGGCTGATTTATCTGTTCGGGCATTTGGGCTGGATTAATATTTTTACGTTAAACCTGCTCTTTGCCGGCGGATTGTTGTTTCGCCTGACTGCATACCGTTTTCATTGGCAACTTCCCGGGTTCCAACGCCGCAGGAAATAAACTTATCTTACAGACGGCCTCTTATGGATTTCTTATTCAGGCCGTCTGAAAAACGAATCACTCATTTAACCGATTAACTTTTTTTCGACAGAAAGACCCTTATGACTTGGGAAACCGTAATCGGACTGGAAATCCACGTCCAACTCAACACCCAATCCAAAATCTTCAGCGGCGCATCCACTGCATTCGGTGCCGAGCCTAATGCCCACGCCAGCGTGGTTGAGTGTGCGTTGCCGGGCGTATTGCCGGTAATGAACCGCGAAGTCGTCGAAAAAGCCATCAAACTCGGTTTGGCTTTGGATGCGAAAATCAATCAGAAAAACGTGTTCGACCGTAAAAACTATTTTTATCCTGATTTGCCAAAAGGCTATCAAATCAGCCAGTTGGATTTGCCGATTGTTGAACACGGCAAACTAGAAATCGTAGTAGGCGATGAAGTTAAAACCATCAATGTTACCCGTGCGCACATGGAAGAAGATGCGGGTAAATCCGTACATGAAGGTTTGAACGGTGCTACTGGTATTGACTTGAACCGTGCCGGTACGCCTTTGTTGGAAGTTGTCTCCGAGCCGGAAATGCGTTCCGCAGCCGAAGCCGTGGCATACGCTAAAGCATTGCATGGTTTGGTAACTTGGTTGGATATTTGCGACGGCAATATGGCGGAAGGCTCGTTCCGCGTCGATGCCAACGTTTCTGTACGTCCAAAAGGTCAGGCTGAGTTCGGTATACGCCGTGAAATCAAAAACCTCAACTCTTTCCGCTTCTTGGAACAAGCCATCAATTATGAAGTGGAAGCGCAAATCGAAATTTTGGAAGACGGCGGTAAAGTACAGCAGGCAACCATGCTGTTTGACCCTGAAAAAGGCGAAACCCGTGTGATGCGTTTGAAAGAAGATGCGCACGATTACCGCTATTTCCCAGATCCGGATTTGCTGCCGGTCATTATTTCAGACGGCCAGTTGCAAAAAGCCAAAGAGCAAATGCCTGAGTTGCCGCATGAAATGGCGGCGCGTTTTGTTGCCGATTACGGCGTGTCTGACTATGATGCGCGCCTGTTGACTGCCAGCCGCGCTCAAGCTGCCTATTTTGAAGAAGCGGCCAAAGCCTGCGGCCAAGGTAAATTGACGGCGAACTGGATGAACGGCGAGCTTGCCGCTACCTTGAACAAAGAAGGTTTGGAACTGACTGAAAGCCCGATTACAGCTCCACGTCTTGCTGAGTTGGTTGCTAAAGTTGCAGATGGAACATTAAGCAGCAAACTGGCGAAAAAAGCTTTTGAAGCAATGTGGGCAGAGCCTGAAGCAGGTATTGCCGAAATCATCGAGAAACATGGTTTGCAACAAATTACTGACACTGGTGCAATTGAAGCGATGGTGGACGAAGTGTTGGCAAACAATGCGAAAGCCATTGAACAATTCCGTTCCGGCAATGAAAAAGCCTTGAATGCGATTGTCGGCCAAGTGATGAAAGCAAGTAAAGGCAAGGCTAATCCGGCTCAAGTTCAAGAGCTGATTAAAGCCAAATTAGCTTGATAGATAGGACAGGCCGTCTGAAAACAGGTTTATTTTCAGATGGCCTTTATTTTTGATTTTAAAACTATTCTAAAATACCATGACACATACTATTACCTTATCAGATCAAATCACATTTACGGTAAACGAGGATGAAACCGTTCTTGCTGCCGCGACCCGTCAAAATTTAAATCTGCCCCATTCTTGTAAAAGTGGTGCCTGCGGACAATGCAAGGCCGAGTTGATGAGTGGCGAATTTGAAATGGGCGATCATATTGATAAAGCCATTAGCGCAGAAGAAAAAGCGCAGGGCAAAGTGTTATTGTGTCGCACTACAGCGAAGAGCGATCTCAAAATCAATGTGCCGGGGTTTAATCCGAATGCTTTGCCGGTGCGCACTTTGCCTGTGCGCATTGAGACGATTGAAATCAAACATGATGTTGCTTTGTTGAGATTGGCTTTACCTAAAGCGCCGTCATTTGCATTTTATGCCGGACAATATATTGATTTGCTGCTTCCCGGCAATATCAGCCGCAGCTATTCCATTGCCAATTCGCCTGACCAAGAAGGCGTTTTGGAGCTGCATATCCGTAAACGTGAAAATGGCGTATGTTCGGAAATGATTTTTGGTGCCGAGCCTAAAATCAAAGAAAAAGGCATTGTCCGCGTTAAAGGCCCATTGGGTACGTTTACTTTGCAACAGGACAGCAATAAACCGATTGTTTTGTTGGCAACGGGTACAGGTTATGCCCCTATCCGCAGCATTTTGCTTGATTTGATTTATCAGAATAGCGAACGTCCGGTTCATTTCTACTGGGGGGCACGTCAGAAGGAGGATTTGTACGCATTGGAAGAAGCAGAAGCATTAATAGGCCGTCTGAAAAATGCGAAATTCTCGCCTGTCCTTTCTAAGCCTGATTCCAATTGGAAAGGGGAGAATGGGTACGTGCAAAACGTTGCCGCACAAAATTATCCTGATTTAAGCCAATATGAAGTTTATGCTTGCGGGTCACCAGCCATGACGGAGAGTGCGCAAAGTTTGCTGACTCAAAAATGTGCTGTACCGGAAGATGCCTTCTTCTGTGATGCTTTTTCACCGGCATAATCATGTTTATACAGAATTTATATGTTTGAATGTAGGTGTTAAGAGTAAAATTTGATGGCAATCTGTTTGAGAAAGAGTGTGTTTTTGCACACTCTTTTTTCTATGTGGTAGTTATTGCATAGATGTTTATGGCTTGAAGAGATAGCTATTTTGTTTTTAAAAATTGAATTTATTATTTATCATAAAGAAAAGGCCGTCTGAATGTTTCAGACGGCCTTTGTTTTGAAGCAAGTATTAGCTACCGATCAGTTTCAAACGTTGACCAGGAGTCACAGTACGGGTATTGCGGTTCCAACGGCGGATATCATTAACATCAACATTGAAACGGTTGGCGATGGTGTTCAAAGTATCGCCTTTGCGTACAGTGTAGGAAACGTTTTGAATCGGGTTGCTGCGGACTTTTGCAGGAGCAGCTGTGACCCGAAGGATTTGGCCTTTTTTGATATTGTTGCCTTTGATGTTGTTGGCAATAATCAAATCAGCTACGCTCAAGTTGTAACGTTTGGAGATGTTAAACAGCGTATCGCCATCTGCCACGCGGTGTGTGCCTGCTTCAAGTGCTGCAGTTTGTGTGTTTTGTTGACCGTTTACACGGGCAAGACGCGCATTGATGCGGCGTTGTTGTTTAGCGGTATTGGCTGCGATACGTGCGGCACGAGCACTTTCGGCAGTGACAACAGTTTGAACTTGTTTGGCTTCAGGAGTTGCTTCAGCGACAGTCGCTGCAGGTTCCTCCGCAGGTCGGCTTTGTACCAAAGCCATCAGGTCATCATGCTCTTCTTGAACCGGCGCAGCAGCAACAGATTCAACTGCTAGAGCAGGGGCTACATCGTTTGCGGCAACAGTCGGTGCAGTCAAGTCGGCAGGGATAGCTGCTTTGGGTGCTTCTGCAACATTTGTAGCAGCAGGATCAGAAGTAGTATGGGGCATGGCTACAACAGGGGCGGCTACATCCGCATTTGCAACTTGAGGCTGCGCCTTGGTTTCTGTTACCGCTACGGAAGTAACGTTTTCAGCTTTGCTGCGTGCAATAAAGTCAACCGGTTTGCTGGACTGTGGAACAACAGGAGAAACAATATTGGTCACGGTATTTTGAGCGACTTTAACCGGTTCTGCTACGTTGGAAGCAATAATCGGAGACATGGCCGGCATATTGGATTGGTAAGTATCCGGCGTATTGTCTTTGTCGATAAAGTTAATGATATCTTGACTTTGGGTAGCTGAGTTTTTAGCCACCAAAATGCTGCGACCTTCAGAAATGGCACTGCCGCTCAGGCTATTGAGGCGTTTGAGTTCGGCTACACTCATGCCGGTATCGTTAGCAATGGCATTAAGTTTTTTGTTGCCCAAAGAGGTATAAATATCCCAAGACATCAGGGTATCTGGATTGGCATTGCGGTAGTTTTTCTCAAATGCAGAAACCGCAGAAACTGGCAACAACAGACGACGGTTGTTTTTAGGGATAAATACTGGGGCATTGAAACCTGGGTTGAGTGCCAACAGTTCGCTTTCGCTGATGTTTGCAAAGCGAGCGATTGTGCTGTTATCAATAGGTTTGTCGATGCTGACAGATTTGAAATACGGTTGATTGCTGATTTCGCTGATATTCATGCCGAAAGTTTGCGGGTTGGCAACGATGTTGCGGACGGCCAAAAGTTTTGGAACGTAGTTGCGTGTTTCATTCGGCATACGTAGGTTTTCGTATGTCGGCTCCAAACCTTGCGCACGGGCACGGTTTACGGCGCGGCCGACGTTACCTTCGCCCCAGTTGTAAGCGGCAAGGGCCAAAGACCAGTCGCCGAACATACCGTGCAAGTATTGTAGGTAGTTCAATGCGGCATCGGTAGCGGCGTAAACGTCGTGGCGGCCGTCATACAAAGGCGTTTTTTCCAAGCCGAAGTGGCGGCCGGTAGCCGGCATAAATTGCCACAGGCCGGATGCGCCGACGTGTGATTTGGCTTTGGTCACGAATGCGCTTTCAATGAAAGGCAGCAAAGCGATTTCAGCAGGCATATTGCGTTTTTTAACTTCATTGGCAATATGGTACATATAAGGTTTGCTGCGGGAGATGGTGCGGTCGAAATATGCACTGTTTGCAGCAAATTTGTTTTCATGGCGGCGAACCAGTTCTGTGTTGACTTCGTTGATGCGGAAGTCTTTACGCAATGATGCCCACAAGCTGCCAGAGCCGAAGGTTTGTGCTTTGGCTTGGTCGAGCAGGGCGGAGTTGAGGCGCATCATGGCCATGCCGACTTGGTTGGGCGTGGCGTTTTGCGCGTAGGCTGTGGCGGAAACTGCCGACAGGCTTGAAACGGTCAGAGCGATGGTTTTTAGTTTTGCCATAGTAAATAGAGTTATCAAATATATAATAAAATTTCGTCTTTTCGATGGTATCGTTTCAGCATTCAAACGTCAAGTCGAGCAGGGAATTTGCTTGTATGATGTGGCCGTGGTGTTAAAATTCTGTCACACAAGCCAGAATGCATAGGGGAGTCTTTAATGGAAGTTTTTTTTATGCAAACGCCAATGGGACAATATCTTGCTCAAAAAGAGGCGGATTTTTTCAGACGGCATTTGCAATATTTGAATGGCCAAGTGGCAGTTCAATTAGGCGGTATATGGCAGAGGCCGTCTGAAAATATGATTGTGGTGCCGCGCGATGTGCGGATGGATGCTGAAATGTTGGCATTTGAAACGCATTCTGTGGATGTATTATTGATGCCCCATCTTTTGGAAATTTCATCTGCCGATTTGGTGTTGCAAGAGGCATTTAGGATATTAAAACCCGAGGGCAGGTTGATTTTGACGGGATTTAACCCTAAATCTTTGTGGGGATTGAGCTCGTGGTTTGATGGCAAAAGATTGCCTATGAAATCTCAATGCTTGGCGCTGGCTGAGTTGAAACGAAAAATTGCCGCTATTGGTTTTGAAATGGAATATGGGCAGTTTATGGATTATCTGCCTGCTGTGAATTCGCCATCTGCTTTGCGGTTTTGGCGGTTTATGGAAAAGGCGGGGGATAGGTGGTGGCCTCAATGTGCGGCGGTTTATGGTGTGGTTTTAACGAGACATTTAATTGGTGTCCATCCTTTGCCTGAATTGGAATCTGCATTCGATGGCAATACGGTTGCTTTAAGTACGGCGCGTTTGACCGAATAGTTTTCAGACGGCCTATATATGGATTTGGAGAATAATGATGCCTGAATTACCTGAAGTGGAGACGACTTTACGCGGAATCGCGCCGCATATTGATGGCAAGAAGATAGAAAAAGTCATTATTCGCCAGTCTAAATTGAGATGGCCTATCCATCCAAACTTGGCGCAAATTTTGGCCGGGCGCAAAATTTTGGCATGCAACCGTCGTGCGAAGTATTTGATTATTACTTTTGAAACAGGTATTTTACTTATTCATTTAGGTATGTCCGGCAGTTTGCGGATTTTTACCGCCGATGATGAGCGTATCGCCACACCAGATAAACACGATCATTTGGATTTTGTATTTGATGACGGTACCGTATTGCGTTATCACGATCCGCGTAAATTTGGTGCGGTATTGTGGTATGAGGGTATTGCCGAGCATCATCCGCTGTTGGAAAAACTGGGGCCGGAGCCGCTCTCGGACGATTTTGATGCAAATTACCTGTATCAGAAATTGAAAAACCAAAAGCGAGCAGTTAAATTAGCGCTGATGGATAATGCGGTGGTGGTTGGCGTTGGCAATATTTATGCGAATGAAAGTCTGTTTAAGGCAGGTATTTCGCCATTGCGTCCGGCGAATAAGCTGACCAAAAAAGAATGCGCATTATTGGTGGAAACCGTTAAAGCGGTTCTGCAAAGGGCGATTGAAACCGGCGGCAGTACGCTGCGAGACTTCGTTAATAGCGATGGAAAAAGCGGCTACTTTCAGCAGGAGTATACGGTCTATGGCCGCCACAATGAGCCTTGTGTCCAATGTGGCGGGCTGATTTTTAAAGAAACTTTGGGGCAGCGTGGAACATTTTATTGTCCAAATTGCCAGAAATAGTTTCAGACGGCCTTAAATGTCAGAGGCCGTCTGAAAATAATGAACACAATACAGAAGAAATTTTATGTCTAAACAAAAAGCTCCTTTTTTTAAACGACTGGGCAGACTTTGCCGTTTGGCAGCTTGGTTATTCAGAACCGGTCGGGATTTGCGTGCCATCGATGGCAACAATGCAGAGGAACGCAATCACGCTGTGGTTGTTTTGGGAAAAGGTGCGTTGGATGCTTTGGATATCGAATTGGAAATCGGCGTACCGCCGCAAGGAAATGTGAGCGGTACTTTGGTGGTGGCCAATCATGTGTCTTGGTTGGATATTTTTGCCATGAGTGCCGTTTATCCGAGCAGTTTTATTGCGAAACAGGAAATTAGCGGCTGGCCGGTTTTGGGGAAAATGGGTAAAAATGCCGGCACGGTGTTTATTAAGCGCAATTCCCGCCGTGATATCGAGCCGATTAATCAGGCGATTTGTGCGGCATTGAAAGCAGGGCAAAATGTCAGTTTCTTTCCCGAGGCACGCACTTCTTCTGGCTTGGGTATTTTGCCGTTTAAAGCAGCCCTGTTTCAATCGGCTATTGATGCGAAAGCGCCGATTCAGGCAGTAACTTTGCGATATTATGATGGCGAAGGACAACGGACGGATCTGCCATCCTATGCGGAGGTAAACCTGTTTCAGTCTTTATGGCGTATTGTTTCTATGAAGAAAATCCGTATCCGTTTGGATTTCTCGCCTCAATACAAACCGACAGACATGCCGGATAAAGACCGCTATGTTTTGAAGGATATTGCGGAAACAGCCATCGGTGAAATTGTGGCTTCGGATTCTCCCGTTCAGCCCTTACCTAAAAAATAATTTCAGTCAGGTACTTGTTTTATTTCAGACGGCCTCCATTTAAAGAAACAGCTGTTTTCGGTTTAATTGAATTGATAGTTTAATATAATTAATATTATTTGAACTATAAATTATACAAATCGATAGGCCTGCATTAGAATGCAAGCATTGATTCATTTCTCAAACCCGAATTTTTAAGGAGCTTAAAAATGGCTTTGCAAGATCGTACCGGTCAAAAAGTACCTTCCGTAGTATTCCGCACTCGCGTTGGCGACACTTGGAAAGATGTTTCTACTGATGATTTGTTCAAAGGCAAAAAAGTAGTCGTGTTCTCTCTGCCTGGCGCATTTACTCCAACTTGCTCTTCTTCTCATCTGCCACGCTACAACGAATTGTTTGGCGCGTTCAAAGAAAACGGTGTTGACGCAATCTACTGCGTATCTGTAAACGACACTTTCGTAATGAACGCTTGGGCTGCTGAAGAAGAAGCTGACAACATCTACATGATTCCTGATGGCAACGGTGAATTCACTGAAGGCATGGGCATGTTGGTTGGCAAAGAAGACTTGGGCTTCGGTAAACGCTCTTGGCGTTACTCCATGCTGGTTAACGACGGCGTGGTTGAAAAAATGTTTATCGAACCTGAAGAACCAGGCGATCCTTTCAAAGTGTCTGACGCTGACACTATGTTGAAATATATCGCTCCTGAG
The DNA here is from genome assembly GCF_005221305.1 of Neisseria subflava. Classification (NCBI taxonomy): domain Bacteria; kingdom Pseudomonadati; phylum Pseudomonadota; class Betaproteobacteria; order Neisseriales; family Neisseriaceae; genus Neisseria; species Neisseria subflava. The sequence continues at coordinate 1,125,774 of NZ_CP039887.1, read as the reverse complement.
TGGAAAGCTCAAGAGTCCGTTGCCATCTTCACCAAACCTGGCTGCCAATTCTGTGCTAAAGCTAAAAAAGCTCTGCAAGACAAAGGCTTGTCTTACGAAGAAATCGTATTGGGCAAAGATGCAACTGTTACTTCCGTACGCGCTATTACCGGCAAGATGACTGCTCCTCAAGTATTCATCGGCGGCAAATACATCGGCGGCAGCGAAGACTTGGAAGCTTACTTGGCTAAAAACTAATTGCCTGTATGCTTAAGACGGCTTGAAAAGGCCGTCTGAAAGACCCAAATATAGAGTTATTCAAACGACGTTTGCAAATCGGCGTTCTGAATAACTCTATATTTACAAGTAGAATTTGAGATTATTGTTTTAAATCGATATTTAGGTATTGGCTATTAATTTTTAGATTTTGATAGTTTATGAAGTTTAGGCCGTCTGAAAACGGATAACCTGATGGCAATATCGGTTTGGATATAGACAGTAAGGATAAAATATGAAAAAGATTCAAGCAGATGTGGTAGTACTGGGTGGCGGTACAGCCGGTATGGGCGCATTTCGCAATGCCCGACTTCATACAGACAATGTTTACCTGATTGAAAACAATGTATTCGGAACAACTTGTGCACGTGTCGGCTGCATGCCGTCCAAATTGCTGATTGCGGCTGCGGAAGCGCGCCATCATGCTCTGCATACCGATCCGTTTGGCGTACATTTGGATAAAGACAGCGTAACGGTAAACGGCGAAGAAGTCATGCACCGCGTGAAGTCCGAACGCGACCGTTTTGTCGGTTTTGTAGTCAGCGATGTAGAAGAGTGGCCTGCCGACAAGCGTATTATGGGTACGGCAAAATTTGTTGATGAACACACCGTCCAAATTGATGACCACACTCAAATTACTGCAAAAAGTTTTGTGATTGCCACCGGTTCGCGCCCTGTGATTTTCCCACAGTGGGAAGTTTTAGGCGATCGCTTGATTGTGAACGATGATGTTTTTTCTTGGGATACCTTGCCTAAGAGTGTGGCCGTGTTCGGCCCTGGCGTAATCGGCTTAGAGTTGGGTCAGGCTTTGCACCGTTTGGGCGTAAAAGTTGAGATTTTTGGCGTAGCCGGTGCGATTGGCGGTATTTCCGATCCTGTTGTCGCTGAAGAAGCCAAAACCGTTTTTGGTGAAGAGTTGACTTTGCATTTGGATGCCAAAACCGAAGTCAAATTGGATGCAGAAGGTAATGTTGAAGTTCATTGGGAACAAGATGGCGAAAAAGGTGTGTTCCATGCCGAATATGCTTTGGCTGCCGCCGGTCGCCGTCCGAACGTGGACAATATCGGTTTGGAAAACCTGAATATCGAAAAAGATGCGCGTGGCGTGCCTGTTGCCGATCCGTTGACCATGCAAACCAGCATTCCGCATATCTTTATCGCAGGCGATGCGTCCAATCAATTGCCTCTGCTGCATGAAGCTTCCGACCAAGGCAAAATTGCCGGCCACAATGCCGCTATTTTCCCGAATATTGAGGGCGGTTTGCGCCGTAGCGTAATCGGCGTGGTATTCACCAGTCCGCAAATTGCCACTATCGGCTTGAAATACGCGCAAGTTACGGCGAAATATCAGCCTGATGAGTTTGTCATCGGCGAGGTTTCCTTCCGAAATCAAGGCCGCAGCCGCGTTATGTTGGTCAACAAAGGCCATATGCGTTTGTATGCTGAGAAAGCGACCGGCCGTTTCATTGGTGCGGAAGTTGTCGGCCCTGCTGCCGAACATTTGGCACACTTGATGGCTTGGGCGCATCAAATGAAGATGACGATTCCGCAAATGCTGGATATGCCGTTCTACCATCCGGTTATCGAGGAAGGTCTGCGTACTGCATTGCGTGATGCCGATGCAAAACTGAAACAGGCTTGATTATTTGATGGAATAAAGGCCGTCTGAAACTCGTAGTAAGGTTTTAGACGGCCTTTTCTATGCTTTGAAGCTGTTAAATCAATTCTAAATCCGGACCGGCATTTTGCGCACGACGGCTTCGTAATTGAATGTCTAGGCGCAAGTCATGGGGGGAGTCGGCATTTTTAATAGCGTCTTTATAGCTGATATCGCCGTTTTCATACAAATCATACAAGGCTTGGTCAAAAGTGATCATGCCCATGCCGGTTGATTTTTTCATCATTTCTTTGATGTTGTGGACTTCGCCTTTTTGAATCAAGTCGGCAATAATCGGCGAATTGAGCAAAACTTCGACCGCCGCCACACGACCCCGTCCGCTTTCACGGGGAATCAGTCTTTGTGAAATAAAGGCTTGCAGGTTGAGCGACAAGTCTGTCAGCAACTGGGTACGGCGCTCTTCGGGGAAGAAGTTGATGATGCGGTCGAGTGCTTGGTTGGTATTGTTGGCATGTAGTGTCGCCATACACAAATGGCCGGTTTCCGCGAAGGAAATAGCGTAGTCCATGGTCTCGCGGTCGCGGATTTCGCCAATCAAGATAACATCCGGTGCTTGGCGCAGGGTGTTTTTCAGCGCAATCGGCCAATTTTCGGTATCTACGCCGATTTCTCGTTGGGTGATGATGCAGTTTTTGTGTTGGTGGATAAACTCAATCGGGTCTTCGATGGTGATAATGTGGTCGAAGCTGTTTTCGTTTCGATAGTCGATAAGGGAGGCGAGAGAAGTGGACTTGCCCGAACCTGTACCACCGACAAAAATAATCAGGCCGCGTTTTCTGAGGGCGATGTCTTTCAGAATAGGGGGCAGATTGAGCGTTTCAAATTTCGGGATATTGCTGGTAATGGAGCGGAACACTAAAGCTGTTGCACCGCGTTGAACCATGGCATTGACACGGAAGCGACTGGTATCGGGCAGGCTGATGGCGAAGTTGCATTCGTTGGTGGAAGAAAATTCTTCGATTTGTTTGGAAGACATAATCGAAAAAGCGATTTCCATACATTTTTCAGCACTCAACGGCTCATCACTCAGTCGCGTAATTTTGCCGTCCACTTTCATGGCCGGCGGGAAATTGGTGGTAATGAAAAGGTCGGAGCCTTTGTATGTGTTCATATGGTGTAGCCAAGCGAACAATTCTTCTTTTGCACCCGGAGTATTTTCGTCAAACATAAGAATTCAGATAGTTAATATTAAGTTATTTCATTGAGAATAATTATAACAGAAGCAACCATTATTTGCTGTTTGCCAGCTCGAGCGTCAATCTATTTTAAATTGAGTGTCGTTCTGGGAATATAGCAGATTTTTCAGTATCCCTGTGATTTTAAATTCTGCTGTTATAATGTTGCCCGATTAGTGAATGGAAAGGTAACGAGATGTCAGTACAAACAATTGCCGTGGTCGGCGCAATGGAGCAGGAAATCGAGCTTTTGCGTGAAAGCATGGCTAATGTCAAGCATGTGTCCTTCGGTAAATTCTCGGCGTATGAAGGCGAGTTGGCAGGAAAACGCATGGTATTGGTTTTAAGCGGTATCGGTAAGGTTAATGCAGCGGTTTCGACTTCTTGGGTCATTCATCAGTTTGCACCGGATTGCATCATCAATACCGGCAGTGCAGGAGGTTTGGGCAAAGGATTGAAGGTCGGCGATGTGGTCATCGGCGAAACTGTGGCGCATCACGATGTTGACGTAACGGCTTTTGGTTATGTTTGGGGGCAAGTACCGCAACTTCCTGCTGCGTTTGCATCGGATGAGAACTTGATTCGCCAAGCAGAAAAGGCTGCGCAAGTGTTTGAAGGTGCGGCTGTAACGCAAGGCTTGATTGTTAGTGGCGACCGTTTTGTGCACAGCAGCGAAGGTGTCGCGGAAATCCGCAGCCATTTCCCTGAGGTCAAAGCAGTGGAAATGGAAGCTGCGGCGATTGCGCAGACTTGTCACCAGTTAGAAGTGCCGTTTGTGATTATTCGCGCCGTATCCGATTCGGCAGATGAGAAAGCGGACATCAGCTTTGAAGAGTTTTTGAAAACGGCGGCCGTCAGCTCGGCGAAGATGGTAACCGAGATTGTCAAATCGCTATAAAATCATGCAGAAACGTTGAATTTCCGTTAGAATACGGAACGATTCAACCTTATTCTAAGGCCGTCTGAAAACCGAATCCCTGTTTTTTCAGACGGCCTTTCCGACTTTAATTGCATTTATCTTAATAACAATATGAAAAACATACGGAATTTCTCCATTATTGCCCACATCGACCATGGTAAATCGACGCTTGCCGACCGTTTTATCCAATACTGCGGCGGTTTGGATTTGCGCGAAATGAGTACGCAGGTGCTCGACTCCATGGACATCGAAAAAGAGCGCGGCATTACCATTAAAGCACAAACCGCCGCGCTCAACTATAAAGCACGCGATGGGCAGGTGTATCAGCTCAATCTGATTGATACTCCGGGACACGTCGACTTCTCTTATGAAGTATCCCGTTCGCTGTCGGCTTGCGAAGGCGCGCTTTTGGTGGTCGATGCGTCTCAAGGTGTAGAAGCGCAAACCGTGGCGAACTGTTATACCGCGATTGATTTGGGCGTGGAAGTTGTGCCTGTTTTGAACAAAATCGACTTGCCTGCTGCAGAACCCGAGCGCGTGGAGCAGGAAATTGAAGACATTATCGGCATTGATGCCGTCGGTGCGGTTCAATGTTCTGCCAAAAGCGGTATTGGTGTGGAAGATGTTTTGGAAGAAATCGTTGCCAAAATCCCTGCGCCGACCGGCGATGAAAATGCGCCGTTGCAAGCTGTTATCGTCGATTCGTGGTTTGACAACTATGTCGGCGTGGTCATGCTGATTCGTGTGAAAAACGGCACCATCAAGCTGAAAGACAAAGTGCGCTTTATGAGCACCAAGGCGGAAACGCAGGTTGAGCAGCTGGGCGTATTTACGCCGAAATCGGTTCAAAAACAAGAACTGAAAGCCGGCGAAGTAGGCTTTTTGATTACCGGAGTAAAAGAATTGGGTCAGGCAAAAGTCGGCGATACGGTTACTTTGGTTGCCAACCCTGCCTCTGAGCCGTTGCCCGGCTTCCAAGAAGTACAAAGCCAGGTATTTGCAGGCCTTTATCCGGTGGAAAGCCACGACTACGAAGCTTTGCGCGATGCGTTGGAAAAATTGCAGCTGAACGATGCTTCGTTGAAATTTGAGCCTGAAGTTTCCCAAGCATTGGGTTTCGGCTTCCGTTGCGGCTTCTTGGGCCTGTTACACTTGGAAATCGTGCAGGAGCGTTTGGAGCGCGAGTTCGACATGGACTTAATTACCACTGCGCCAACGGTGGTTTATGAAGTTGTGTTGAAAAACGGCGAGAAAATCGAAGTTGAAAACCCGTCCAAACTGCCTGAAATCAGCACCATCGAAACCATTCTCGAGCCGATTATCACTGCGACCATCCTCGTGCCGCAGGAATATGTCGGTAACGTTATGACTTTGTGTAACCAAAAGCGCGGCGTTCAGGTCAATATGCAATACATGGGCCGTCAAGTCATGCTGACTTATGATTTGCCGATGAACGAAGTTGTAATGGACTTCTTCGACAAACTCAAATCTACTTCGCGCGGCTATGCTTCGTTGGACTACCATTTCAAAGAGTTCCAACCGTCTGATTTGATTAAGCTCGACATCATGGTCAACGGCGAAAAAGTCGATGCCCTGAGCCTGATTGTCCACCGTCAAAGCGCTGTTCACCGAGGCCGCGAGCTGGCAGCGAAAATGCGCGAACTGATTCCGCGCCAAATGTTCGACATCGCTGTCCAAGCCGCCATCGGCAGCCAGATTATCGCCCGCGAAAACGTCAAAGCCCTGCGTAAAAACGTTTTGGCAAAATGTTACGGCGGCGATATTACGCGTAAGAAAAAACTTCTTGAAAAACAAAAAGCAGGTAAGCGCCGCATGAAACAAGTGGGCAATGTGGAAATCCCGCAAAGTGCATTCTTGGCGATTCTGCAAGTGAGTGATAAATAATGAGTATAAATCTGACTTTAGGCGCAATCGTTGTACTGTTAGCCGGCTTGGTCCTCAACTTCAAAAGCAGTAAAGAGCGTCAGGAAAACGGCGAATGGAGCTCCGGCCTGCAATGGAGTTATCTCTTGTGCATGATCGGCGTATTCGGCATTTTGTCCGAATTTATGAGCTTTACCGCCGTATTGCTGGTGTTTGTCGTGTTCACCGGTATTGTTTGGGCAATCCATAAAGGCTGTCTGAAAAAAAGCGAGACCGGCGAAGACAATGCGCATTTTACCGACTATATGGGCGGCTTTTTCCCCATCATCTTGGTTATCTTTGTGTTGCGCAGCTTTATTGCCGAGCCGTTCCAAATTCCGTCCAGCTCCATGCGTCCGGGCTTGGTAAAAGGCGATTTTATCTTGGTGAACAAATTCTCTTACGGTATCCGCCTGCCGATTTTGAATAAGGTCATTATCCCTGTCGGCAACATTGCCCGAGGCGATGTCGTGGTGTTCAATTACCCACTTCAGCCTGAGATGAATTACATCAAACGTATTGTCGGTATTCCGGGCGACGTTGTGGAATACCGTGATAAGGTTTTGACTGTTAACGGTGAAATTATTTCCGAAAAACCAAACGGCAATTATCAATACGCAGATGATACCGATCCGTCTATGATTCATACGCTTGAGCGTTTTCAGACGGCCTTAAACGGCAAAATTTTTGACGTTATCAAAGAGGCCGGTCAGCCTTCCGTATCTATTGCTGTATTGAACAAATATACTTCTGAAGTGATGCCTGAAAGCAATTACTCGCTTGAAACAAGCGGTTTGGAAAATTGCGAATACGCAGAAGACGGCAATGGCTTTATCTGTAAAGTTCCCGAAGGCCGTTATTTCGCGATGGGCGACAACCGTGACAACAGCGCCGATTCCCGTTATTGGGGATTTGTTGATGATAAACTGATTGTCGGTAAAGCCTTCTTTGTTTGGATGAACTTTGGCGAACTCAGCCGTATCGGTAGCAGTATCAAATAAGCAATAAACAGATTAAAAGGCCGTCTGAAGTCTTTCAGACGGCCTTTTTTATAGCAATTTAAAATTTGTGTCTTAGATGAATATTAAATTTAATATCAAAAGATGGGCTTGAAATATTGTTAACTTAAGAGATGATTAGGTATTTGATAATTATAAATTAATCAAAATAAGTACATTTTCAAAAATTAACAAATGTAAATTAAGTAAAGCTGTTTGTATTCGTTTATAATATCACGATGGCGTAATTGTTGTTTATATTTAGTTTTTCAATTATTAGTAAATAATCTAGTTGTTTTAAGTAAAGTTACTTTCAGTTGATAAGGATTATATTTATGTTTACTCAGAAGAAATCACCTATTACTCATTTTGTATTAACAGGTATTTGTGCGGCAGTTTTAGCCGCATGTGCTAGCTCGAATGGAGAACCGGGTTCCCCGACAAGTCCATCTGTAGCACCTAATGATATAAGTAATAATACCAATAAAGGTAGTTCTAATAAGGACAATGCAAACAAGCCTAGTACAGGTAAAGATAACGCCGGTAAGGACAATGCAAGCAAACCTAATACTGGCAAAGATAATTTAGCTCAAATTAATGAGCAAATTTCTAAAAATATTCAGAATAAATTAGTCACTCTTAGATTGAATGATACAGTAGAAAAAGAAGGATATAAATTTGCTGAATTTAGTCAAGCTGAAGTAGATACAGGTTTTATTGCAAATAACTTTGCTGCGAACCCATTGTTGGAGAAAGCTTCCGAGAATACTTTTGTTTATGATAGTGCACATATTATCGAAACTTCTGGGGGGCGTGGCAAATATAAACTTTTACGCCCTCAAACGGTTATATTGGGAGGAGTGGCAACACGCTATAAAATAAATAAAATCGATGGATATATTAAGAGAGAGTATGGTTATGATGAAATTGATACACCATTAAATTCAAAAAATTTAATTGGTGTAGATAAGCGTAATGCAAACGGTATTTTAATTAAACAGGGTAGTAGCGTTAATATCTTAGACCAAGCGGCCAGTAAATTTGAGTTGGATAGTGTAGGGGGCAGTCGTTATACACAATGGTTTAATAATTTTGGAACTAATGCAGATAATAAAACTTCTTTAGATAAAGGGCGCCGTGTATTAGCTGATGTAGAATATAAGTTAGATGATAAGGGGAATCCGATATGGAACATATCTACCAAACCTAGTAAAGGTTATCAATATGCACATTCTTTGAATAATTATTTTGATAATAATCCGGATGACGAATTATATGTTAATCAAAATGGTGAATATGCATATCGCTTTACTTTGGATAAAACTACTACATTTAAAGTTAGCTCGGAAGCAGCAAAAGTAAATCCAGAGCGCGCAGATGCGCTTAAAGCTTTGGGTTGGGTTGCGGATAAACAATATACTTACCCTGCTGGTAGCTATTTTCTTGTAACACAAAAAGATGGTAGGTTGAAGATTGTAGCTGATAAAGGGCAAATGACCGAAGTGTCATTATATTCAATTCATACCGGTATTGATAATAATAAGGCATTAGGCGCATTTCAAAATAAACGTGTAATTGCTGAAATGTTTAGTGCATTGCACTATGGAAAGGTAAATGAAGTTCGTGCAATTTATACTTATGATGTTGGACAAGCCAATGGTTTTAACCAACAATATCTTTCATTAACTGCATGGCGTTATAAAAATGGCGATGGTACTTATGGGGTTAATACTCCATTTAACATCGGCATTTTTAACCGAGTTATTACTGAGAATGGTATGGTTGCCAATGTCTATGATATGAAGACTAAAAAAGGATTATCTGCCAAATATACAGGTGTTGCCTATTCTAGCAGAGATGGTAAACAAGACGGCGTGATGAATATGACTGCACAGTTTCATGAGCCAAACATGGCTTACAATACTGTTTTAAGTAATAATGTTACCTTTAATGGAGCGATTACCAATCGTCGCTTAGATGATAAACGTGATGTATATTTCGCTAGTGGTAATGTAAAAACAGAGAGTGGAATGCCTTCTGCAACTGCAGGTCAAAAAGTCTCTCTAGTGGGGGGCTCACCACTTTCTGGAGATATCACTGTTTGGATGAAAGGAAAAAATCCAGGTGAAAATGAAGTGATTTATGGTAAAGGTGACATACGTTTTGCTGGCCCAAATGCAGAAGAAGTGGGTGGTGTGTTAAAAATTACGACCAGCCATGGTGAAAATAATATTGGTTTTGTTGGCAAGCGTTAAAACGCTGATTAAACAATAAGCAGCAGGAGCTTGGCATCTGCTGCTTATTGTTTTTAATATGAAAAATACCAATAGATAAAATTTTAATTTAACTATTGTTACTTAAATTTTAAGAAATAGATTTATGAAGTCTTATTCATTCATTTTTATGCTGGGAACGCTAGTTCCTTCAATGGTGTCTGCTGAAATTATGACGAATCCTGAAACTGTAGCTGATCGACAGGTAGAAAGAATTCAGGAGATGGCTATTCCTAAAGTATCAGAGCAAGATAAATTATTTTCAGACAATGACGGTACTTCTCTAGAAGAGTCTAGTCAAACGTTGACATTAGATGATTTAGCCAAGCAACCAGAATTGACAGAGCCATTGTTAAATCAGGCTTTACAAATGCGAAATTATATATCGGCAGCACAGCTCTTGCCGATATATCGAAAATGGAGCGGGCACGATCCTATTTTATTGGCCTATGCGCAAGGTGCAATTTGGCGCTCTGAAGGGAAATATAAAAAAGCTATTAAACTTTATCGTTCTATTCTCGCTCAGAATTCTTATCTTGTTACTGTCCGTTTAGATTTAGCTGCTATGCTTTATGAGGATAAACAGACTCGCAATGCGAAACATGAATTCAATACAGCCAAGGAGCAAGGGCTTCCTGAAGATGTACTTCCGACTATCGCACTTTATGAAGATGCTATGAAGAAAAAGAAATGGCAAATTTCAGGTAGTCTAAGTTATATCCAAGACAGCAATATTAATAATGTTTCAACGGAACGCGAAATTCATCTTCCTCAATTTGGTAATTTAGCATTTGAAAAGAATCCTGATTATTTGCCACAAAAAGGACATGGGTTTAATTATTCGTTATCTATTAATCGTGATGATAATATTAAAGATAATCACTACTTAGCTATGTCGGGTGATATAGATGGTGTGACTTATTGGGATAATCATGCTTATGATGATCAAGTAGCAAGAATAAGCCTGGGTTATAAAAATAAAAGTTTTAAAACAGATGGCTATGTTATACCATTTTTAGAAAAACGTCGTTATGGAAATCATCCTTATTACACACGTGCAGGTGTAGATTTAGGCATTTCAAATTGGATAACGCCAAATTTACGTTTGTCCGCTAACAGTACAATAGCAAAAAAAGATTATGCATATACTGAACGACAGGGGAAAGATTATCAAGTTGGAGTAGGTGCTACTTACCTTTTAAACAATGATACTTACTTTTTAGGTGGTTTAAACTATGCTCGTGATAAAGTAAAACATTATGCTGGTAGTAGCTCTAAACGTATAGGGGGATATGTTGGTTGGGGACAGACTTGGGGCAAAAACCTGAATAGCAGACTTATAATCAATCACTATCACGAACGTTTCGATGGAAAGCATTATATTTTTACTGATCGTCATCGCAAAGATAATGTAACTATTACTAATTTAAGTATTTGGCACAATAAATTAAGCGTGCTAGGTGTTACTCCAAGGTTAAATTGGCGATATACAAAAAATAACAGTAATATTGGTGAGCTTAATAGTTATTCTAAAAATCGTGTATTCATAGATTTTGAGAAAACATTTTAAAAAATAATTTAATGGATTCATATAACTTAAACTAATTCTGTTAAATTTGGTTTGAGTCTAAGTATTTCATTATATAAAAAAGGCCGTCTGAAATTTTTCAGACGGCCTTTTTGTATCTATTTTTTGTCTTTTAACGAACCTAAATAAATCGCCAATAAAGTCAAAGTGGCGCCGCTCCATTGGACGGTATTAATCGGTTTATCCAGCCAGAAATAATCGATCAACATGGCGGCGACTGGTTCGGAGAGCAGTAGCAGGCCGGTCAGTGATAAGGATAAAAGCGGGATGGCGTAAGCAATCAATGCCCAAGCGAAGCATTGCATGACGATGCCGTAGATGGAAACTAGAATTACATCGTTTAGAGTTTTGGGGTAGAGATGGGCGGCATCGAATAGTAGCGATGGGATGACCAGTGCCATTGCGCCGCCGAAGCTTAAAATCATCATCAGCGGAAACAAACCGACTTTTTCCTGCTCATGGGTTTTGCGTACGAAAACCATGGACAGGGCCAGCATGGCACCGGATACTACGCCGCTGACAAATCCCCATGCGGCATTGTCGTTATGACCGAATTCTGGGCTGCCGATTAAGGCTACGCCTATGGTGGCCAATATCAAACTTAAAATTTGCAGGGTGCTTAAACGTTCTGAATAAAAGAAGAAGCCGATGGCGGCTAAAAAGAAAATCTGCAGGCTGTTGAGCAAGGTGGAAATGCCGGGGCCTACGGCGTGAATGCTTTCGTGCCAAAGGGCGAGGTCGAACGCGAGGAAAACGCCGGATAAGATTGCGTAGCCGACCATTTTTCTTTTCGTGGGCATTTTTTGTCTGAAAAAACGCCCGAACAGGAAGAATATAGGGGCGGCGATCAGCAAGCGCCAGAATGCGATGGCGTAAGAGCCGACATCGACAAATTTGACGATCAAACTGCCCAAGCCGAAGACGACGCAGCCGACGACTAGCAGGGGCGCTGCATAATTTCCCGAACGTGTCTCCATCGGCTTCTCCAAGAATGAAATGAAGACGATTATTCCATAAAATATAGCTGGGGCGCTAATGATAAATAATGGTAAGCCAAGATAAAGGGTTTATGATGAAAGGCCGTCTGAAAACTGTTTCAGACGGCCTTTTGATGATTTTCTAGCTTGATTTCGTATTGTTGTAGTATAAAATCGTTTTACGCCGTGTTTTCAGACGGCCCGATCAGTTTTGGTTTTGAGAAAAGGATATTGGAAATGGCAAACCCTATTCGTGCGTTTTTGGATTATGTGCCGTCGGTTGATGAGTCTTGTTTTGTAGATGAGACTTCGGTAGTGATTGGTGAAGTGTCGCTGGCGGAAGATGTATCGATATGGCCTTATGCCGTATTGCGCGGCGATGTGAACAGCATTTCTATCGGCAAGCGCAGTAATGTGCAGGACGGCAGCGTTTTGCATGTGTCGCATAAGAATGCGGCGAAGCCTGACGGTTCGCCTTTGATTATCGGCGATGATGTGACGATTGGGCATAAGGTCATGCTGCATGGCTGCCGAATTGGGAATCGTGTGTTGGTGGGCATGGGCTCGATTATTTTGGATGATACGGTTGTCGAAGATGATGTGATGATAGGCGCAGGCAGTTTGGTGCCGCCGCGCAAACGTTTGGAAAGCGGTTTTTTATACGTTGGCTCTCCTGTGAAACAAGTGCGTCCGCTGACGGATGAGGAAAAGGAATTTTTGACGTATTCCTCTGCGCATTATGTCCGCCTGTCCGGCCAGCATAAAATTTCAAAATAAGGAAAATCAATACAATGAACGCAATTTATCTGGCTTCGGGCAGTCCGCGCCGTCGCGAGATTTTGGAAAATTTGGGTTTCACAGTACGCCGCCTTCCTGCGGATATTGATGAAACCCCTAAAGAAGGCGAAGCTGCAGTAGAGTATGTGCGCCGTATGGCCTGCGAGAAAAATCAGGCGGCGGTGGCGCAATGGTTTGCTGCTCATGAACAAGAGCCTGAGTTTGCTGTATTGACGGCGGATACGACGGTGGCGGATGGTGCGGCTATTTTGGGTAAACCGGAATCCGAGGCGGATGCGGTCGATATGCTGGAACGCCTATCCGGACGGACACATCAAGTGCTGACGGCTGTATGCGTTTATTGGCAAGGCGTGCGCCATGATGTGGTGCAGGTGAGTGAAGTGCGCTTTAAAACGTTGACGGCTGAGGAGATTGCAGCCTATGTTGCCAGCGGTGAGCCGATGGACAAAGCCGGTGCGTATGGGATTCAGGGCTTGGGTGGCGTATTTGTCGAGCATTTGCAGGGTAGTTTTACCGGCGTGATGGGTTTGCCGGTTTATGAGACTGCGCAACTACTGAAATCTTTGGGTTTGGAAGCGCCGCCGTTTGCTTAAAATTAGGCAAATGCCGTCTGAAAGCGTGCCGACAAAAACGCCTGTTTCAGTTACAATACTGCCTTAAACAGCTTGCTTGAAGAAAGATATGAAAGAACATAAGGCCCGGAAACGCTTCGGGCAGAATTTTTTGCAGGATACGCGGATTATTAGCGATATTGTCAACGCGGTCAGACCGCAGCCCGATGATATCGTGATTGAAATCGGCCCGGGCTTGGCAGCTATTACCGAGCCTTTGGCGAAAAAACTCAACTGCCTGCATGTTTGCGAAATCGACCGAGACATCGTACGCCGTCTGAAAACCTTGCCGTTTGCAGATAAATTGGTGATACACGAAGGCGATGTATTACAGTTTGATTTCAACAGCATTGAAGGCAAGAAAAAAATTGTCGGCAACCTGCCGTACAATATTTCTACGCCGCTTTTGTTCCGATTGAGCGAAGTGGCAGACGATGTGATCGATATGCACTTTATGCTGCAAAAAGAAGTGGTCAAACGCATGGTGGCGCAGCCGAAAACCAACGACTATGGCCGTCTGGGCGTAATGCTGCAATATTTCTTCGATATGGAAATGTTGATTGAAGTACCACCCGAGTCCTTTGATCCTGCGCCGAAAGTGGATTCGGCCGTGGTGCGCATGATTCCGGTGAAACACCGTATCGGTAAAGCAGAAAATTTTGAACATTTTGCCAAACTGGTGAAACTGGCTTTCCATCAACGCCGCAAAACCATACGCAATAATTTGAAGGAACTTGCCGGCGATGATGATTTGCAGGCAGTCGGCATCAATCCGCAGGACAGGGCAGAACACATCGCCGCTGAGAAATATGTGGAATTGAGCAATTATCTGGTTCAAAAAGTCGTCTGAAAGGTTGGGAACTTAATGTTGAAAAAATATGTCTGGTGTGGGCTGGCTGTACTTATTACCGGTACGGCATTTGCATTAGGCACCGGCGGAGAAGAAAACCTGCGGCGCAAAGCAAAAGCCGGCGATGCTGAAGCGCAATATCTGCTGGCCATGCAGTTGGAAATGACAACAGACCCTGTAAACCTTAAAGAAAGCGAGTTTTACTATTGGCTGAAAAAAGCCGCAGAAAACGGCGAGGGAGCGGCGCAAGACTTACTTGATGATATTGAAGCCGAATATGATAAAACAGCTTTAGAAGACGAACTTGCACCTAACGGTTCACAAAAATTGATGAATGAAGTGTTCAAACTGGAAAATCAGAAGCAGAAAAATTATCCGCTGATCAAAGAAAAATTATTTAAAGCGGCAGCTTTGAGCAACTATGCAGCTTTAGTGGATGCCGCATGGCTGTTTGGAAATCGGGATAATGCGCAGAAATACGGCGTTCCCTTCCATCCCCTGAAAGCCTGCATCCTGTCGGTATATACCAACAACCGTTATGGCGACTTGAACAAAGATGCGCTGGATATATTGTGTCGCGGCATTTATACCAAGGACAACAGTGAGAAAATCGAGCATTACGCCAAACAGATTAAAAACAGGCCGTCCAAAATCTGGTCAATTTTAGAGAATGTCAAATAAACATGATTAAATTCAAAAATGTACATAAACATTTTAAAGATTTGCACGTTATCAACGGCGTGAATCTGGAAGTCAAACAAGGCGAAGTGGTCGTTGTATGTGGCCCTTCAGGCAGTGGCAAATCTACGCTGATTCGTACGGTAAACCAACTCGAGCGCATTGAAAGCGGCGAGATTTGGGTGGACGGCATCAATGTTGCCGATCCGAAAACCGATTTGAACAAAGTGCGCGAAGAAGTGGGCTTTGTGTTCCAAGGCTTCAATCTGTATCCGCATTTGACTGTCTTGGAAAATATCATTCTTTCTCCGATGAAAGTGAAAAACCAAAGCCGTGAAGAGGCGGAAAAGAAAGCGATGGAGCTTTTGGAACGCGTCGGCTTGGCACATAAAAAAGACGCGCTGCCCGGTCAGCTTTCTGGCGGTCAGCAGCAGCGTGTGGCGATTGCACGCGGTTTGGCGATGGAGCCGCGCGTGATGTTGTTTGACGAGCCGACTTCCGCACTTGACCCTGAAATGGTCGGCGAAGTATTGAAAGTGATGAAAGACTTGGCGGAAAGCGGCATGACCATGATGTGTGTAACCCATGAAATGGGTTTTGCGCGCGAAGTCGCCGACCGTGTGATTTTTGTCGATAAAGGCCAGATTCTGGAAGATGAAACGCCGGAAGAGTTTTTTACCCATCCGAAACACGAGCGTGCCAAACAGTTCCTGCAACAGGTGATGACACATTAAACTCGGGCCGTCTGAAATTTCAGACGGCATGATCGGTTTGAATGATTTTGAAAGTTGAAAATAATGTATTTTGTTGACCGTACTGCTGTCGTGCTGAAGCCGACCGCCCGTTTTTGGGAATGGCTGAAATCCGCCGATGAAAATATGCCCGACCTGACCGTCGAGCAACTGCGCACCAACTGCTCCGTATTCCTTGTGCCGCAATTTGACGAACCCGAATCCGTCATTTCTTATTTTGACGAACGCTACCAGCAGATTTTTGAAGCTGAATTGGCCGGCTGGGACATCGATAAAAGCAAATGGCCGCAAGACATAAGCTTGAAGGCTTTTTGGGAATTTTTTGATACCGAAATCCACGATATGGTTTTGGATATGGAAGAGGCGGAATTGAACATTACGCCTGTTTTCGACAATATGATGTAAAGCCGTGCGAAGTTTTCAGACGGCCTTAAAGCCCTCGCGTTCTTTGAAAATTCTGATTGTCTTCTTACACCTTTCGGCGTTTACCTTATGCCTTGCCGAGTTTTACGGCTGGATGATGTGGCTGGGTTTGGCGGCATTGGCCGGCAGTTTTGCCTATGCTTGGCGTACCGTTAATTTTCACGCTCAAAATACAGTTAGAAAAATCATCATCGACCGCCAATACCGTGCGACGGTTTACTTGAATGGCGAGGAAGAGGGAAGAAGCGCGGTTTTGCAAGACAGCAGTATGTTGACGGTTTATGCTTTGTTTTTACAATGGAATGTTGACGGAAAAATAGTCAAACACTGCATCTTGCCCGATATGGCTGGCCGTGATGCCTACCGCCGTCTGAAAGTGTGGGCACGCTGGTGCCGTGAAAAAGAAGACAAAGCAGAACTTGCGGCAGATATGGATTAAACGGCTGTTTCAGACGGCCTTTTGAAGCGATAAATACAATGAAAACATTACAAGACTGGCTTTCTCATTTGGAGACTGCCCATAGTTCCGGCCTTATCGATATGGGTTTGGAACGTGTGGGAGAAGTGAAAAAACGCATGAATTTGGTGCCGCAATGTCCTGTCGTCGTGGTGGCGGGTACCAATGGCAAAGGCTCCGTATGCGCCTATTTGTCGCATATTTATAAAGAAGCCGGTTTTAAAGTCGGTACGCTGACCAGTCCTCATCTTCTGCGTTACAACGAACGAATCGCCATCAACACTCAGCCGGTTTCAGACGACCTGATTGTTTCCTCATTTGAGCGCATCGAAGCGGCGCGCGGCGAAATTTCGCTGACGTATTTTGAGTTTAATGCTTTGGCGGCCGTCGATATTTTCATGCATGAAAATGTGGACGTAATGATTTTGGAAGTCGGTTTGGGCGGACGATTGGATGCTGTGAACGTATTCGATGGCGACTGCTCGGTTGTTACCAGCGTGGATTTGGATCATCAGGCATTTTTGGGTGATACTGTTGAGCAGGTCGGTTTTGAGAAAGCCGGAGTGTTCCGTAGCGGCAAACCTGCTGTATGCGGTCAGAATCCTGCTCCTGAATCATTGGTCAAACACACAGAAGAAATTGGCGCAAAATTGTTGATGGTTCAGCGAGATTTTGATTTTGCATCAATGGAAAGCGTACAGTGGAACTACCGCTTCCATCCGCAATCTTCAGACGGCCAAAGCCGTAACCGCAATTCCTTGCCGTTTCCTGCTTTGCGCGGTGCTTATCAGTTGTCCAATGCAGCGTGTGCATTGACGGTGTTGGAATGTTTGAACGAACAATTGCCGGTTGATATCGGCGCGATTAAACGCGGTTTGCTGTTGGTTGAGAATCCTGGCCGTTTCCAAGTTTTGCCCGGCCGTCCGCTGGTGGTTTTGGATGTCGGCCACAATCCGCACGCAGCCCGTGCTTTGCGCCGCAGCCTGATTAACCTTGCCTTTGCCCAAAAACGTACCGCCGTATTCAGTATGTTGTCCGACAAAGATATTGATGGCGTGCTGGAAATCGTTAAAGACCAGTTTGACGAGTGGAATATCGCGCCTTTAGATGTGCCGCGCGGCATGACGGTGGAGGCTTTGCAAGATAAACTGGCTGAACACGGTATCGATAATGTAAATGTTTTTGAAACTGTCGCTGCTGCCTATCGCGCTGCTTTGGCTAAAGCAACCGAAAATGATAGAATCGTTGTTTTCGGCTCATTCCATACTGTTGCCGATGTAATGGCTGTTTTGAAAGAACACTAACGAGGAAATTATCATGTCCGACAATAAACAAAAAGAAACTCCAAACGGATACGATTTAGACGGTTACGAACGACTCAAACGTCGCAACCGCCGTCGCTTGGTCTTGGCCTCCGGCTTGGTGGTGGCATCGGGTATGCTGTTCGGTCTGGCGCTGACTTCCGGCGACGATAAAAATTCACCGTTTAAAGAAGCGCCTGTCGGTCAGAGCCAAATCAAAACGGCTGACGAGCCGAGCAAGGCGGTTGTTTTAGAGCCTAATAAAGAGGATGTCGCTGCTGCTGAGGAGGCTGCCCGCCATGCGGATGCCGAAGCATCAAATAAACCGCAAAATGCAGGCGACGAAGAAGATAATGCGCCGGTTGAAGTATTGAAGCCAAACCGTGAATCTGCTCCTGAAGATGTCGGCGAGCCGTTGGTTTTGATCAACGATACTTTGGATGACGGCAATATTAAAGGCTTGGAAGAGTCCGAGCGTATTCAACGCGCCGAGGCTGCCAAACGTGAAGCTGCGGAGCGCCGAGCCGAAGAACGCCGCCAACGTCAGGCTGAACAACGTGCTGCTGCGGCCCGTAAAACACAAGCCCAACAGGAAGCTGCTGAGAAAGAAAACGCATTGGCAGCTAAAAAACGCGCACTTCAAGCGCGTGCTGAAAAAGCAGAGCGTGAAGCCGCTGCCGAACGCAATAAATTGGCACAATTGGAAAAGGCAGAGAAAGCCATTGCCGAGCGTAAATCTGCCAAAAACAGCAAAGACAGCGTAAAAGACAAGGCCGAGCCTGCTAAGAAAGTAGAAGCCAAAGTTGAAAAACCAAAAAATGAAAAGGCTAAACCAGAAACGGCCAAAGCAGAAAAAGCCGATAAGGTAAAAACTGCCGAGAAGCCGTCTGAAAAAGCCAAACCTAAAGCTGAAAAAGAAACAGCAGAAGCCAAGCCTGCGAAAAAAGCCGCTATTCAGGCTGGTTATGCTGAAAAAGAACGCGCGCAAAGCCTGCAACGTAAAATGAAAGCCGCAGGTATCGATTCGACCATTACTGAAGTCATGACCGATAAAGGTAAGGTGTATCGCGTGAAATCAGCCAGTTATAAAAATGCACGCGATGCAGAGCGCGATTTGAACAAATTGCGTGTACATGGCATTGCCGGTCAGGTGACCAGTGAGTAATTTGCCTGTTGCCGATTTGTTGGCGGCCGCCGTCATCGTCATCTGCATCATTATCTCGTTGACACGGGGTATTATTGCCGAAGCAGGGGCGATGGTGGCGTGGGTGGTATCTTTTATTGCAGCCAGAACGCTCGCCGTGCCATTTGCCGATGTAGTCTTTAAATCGGTTGAACCGCATTCCTTGGCGGTTGCCATGGGTTTTGCCGCTGTGTTTTTTCTGGCATGGCTGTTGCAGAAACTGGCACGATCGCTGTTGAGCAGTTTGATGTCTGCCGTTGGTTTGGGAAGCATTAACCGTTTGCTTGGCGGTGTATTTGGTGCAGTGAAAGGTGTGATTTTGGTGACACTGGCAGTGATGGTTTTTTCACACACTGATTTGCCGAAAACGGAAGAGTGGCAAAGTTCGTACACAATTCCGTATTTTGAATCACTTGCCGATGCTGCGATGCCTTATTTGCCTGGAAAAGATAGCGCAATGCCCCATCTTTCTAGTAAAGCAGCTGAAGTTGAAGAATTGGATGATTGAGTTTGACGGATTCAGACGGCCTATGGGTCGTCTGAGTCCGTTTTTATTTGCGTAAATTTAGCATCATATTGTTAACAATTCGAGCAAACTCATCTAAATTATTTTATAATGACGGCTTACCCATTTAATCTTCAAACTCGGAGAAGCACGATATGTGTGGTGTATTAGGTTTGGTTAGTCATGAGCCGGTCAATCAGATGTTGTATGATGGTTTGCAGATGTTGCAACACCGTGGTCAGGACGCAGCAGGTATTGTTACTGCCGAAGGCAATATATTTCATATGCACAAGGGCAAAGGCATGGTGCGCGAAGTGTTCCGTACCCGCAATATGCGCGATTTGATCGGTAATGCCGGCATTGCACATGTCCGCTATCCGACTGCAGGCAATGCAGGCAGCAGTGCAGAAGCCCAGCCGTTTTATGTCAGCTCCCCATTCGGCATTGTTTTGGCACACAACGGTAATCTGACCAATACCGAAGAGTTGTATGAAAACGTATGCAACAAACACCTGCGCCACGTTAATACCAGCTCCGATTCTGAAGTTCTACTCAATGTATTCGCGCACGAATTACGCCGCGAAGTCTCTAAAAAAGCCCCTTATCAACTTACTATCGACAATATTTTCAACGCCGTTTCCGAAGTACACCGCATAGTGCGCGGCGCATACGGTGTCGTAGCCATGATTGCCGGATATGGCATGGTTGCCTTCCGAGATCCTCACGGTATCCGTCCATTAGTATTGGGTTCGCAAACCGATGAATCCGGTAAAAAATCGTATGCCGTTGCCTCTGAATCAGTTGCTTTCAACGCGCTCGCCTATGATTTGGAACGTGATATCCAACCGGGTGAGGCAGTGTTTGTCAGCTTTGACGGTTCAATCGTGTCGCGTCAATGCAGTGATAAAGTCAAACTCAGCCCTTGTCTCTTTGAATACGTCTATTTCGCGCGTCCCGACTCCGTCATCGACGGCGTATCCATCTATCAGGCGCGTCTGGATATGGGCGTTTCTTTGGCGGAAAAAATCAAACGCGAGTTGCCCGTCGACGATATCGATGTCGTGATGCCGATTCCTGATACCAGCCGACCCAGCGCGATGGAGCTTGCCGTCCATCTCGAAAAACCTTACCGCGAAGGTCTGATTAAAAACCGCTATATCGGCCGCACTTTCATCATGCCCGGACAAGCAACGCGTAAAAAATCAGTACGCCAAAAACTCAGTCCGATGGAAACCGAGTTTAATGGCAAAAGCGTTTTGTTGGTGGATGATTCCATCGTGCGCGGTACGACCAGCCGTGAAATCGTTGAAATGGTACGAGCGGCAGGTGCGCGCAAAGTCTATATTGCTTCTGCAGCTCCCGAAGTGCGCTATCCGAATGTGTACGGTATCGATATGCCGACCCGTGAAGAACTGATTGCAAACGGCCGCAGCGCAGCAGAAATCTCGGCTGAGATTGGCGCGGACGGCATTGTTTTCCAAAACTTAGAAGACTTGGAAGCAGTAGTCAAAGCACTCAATCCAAAAATCGAATCCTTCGATTCTTCATGCTTCAACGGTGTTTATCAAACCGGCGATATCGACGAAGCGTATCTAAACCGTCTCTCTACCGAAAAATCAGGTTGTGGCGGCTTGAAGGTACATCCAAGCAAAATGGAACACAGCATCAGTATCAGCGATAGTGATGATGAAGAATAAAGTAAATTGACTTACAATAAAGGCCGTCTGAAAATTAACGTTCAGACGGCCTTTAATTATGTTATAGACACATTATGAGTACCGAAACCAAAAATTACATCACACCTACCGGTTGGCAGGCACTGAAAGACGAACTTTATCATTTGGTCAACAAAGAGCGCCCGGAAATCGTCCAAATTGTTAACTGGGCGGCAAGCAATGGCGACCGCAGCGAAAATGGCGACTATCTTTACGGCAAACGCCGTATGCGCGAAATCGACCGCCGTATCCGTTTCCTAACCAAACGCTTGGAAGCAGCCGTCGTCGTCGATCCTGAAGCGCGTGAAGCGACGGACCAGATTTTTTTCAGCGCCACCGTTGGCTTATTGCGCGGAGACGGTCGTGAACAAACCGTCAAAATCGTCGGCGTAGATGAAATCGATACCGCTAAAAACAAAATTTCATGGATTTCCCCTTTGGCACGCAGCCTGATTAAAGCACGCGAAGGCGATGAAGTTGTCTTGGATACACCGGAAGGACGTGAGGTTATAGAGATTCTGTCGGTGGAATATATTAAGATTGACTGATTATGCGTGAATAAAGCGAATGAAACTACAAAAGGCCGTCTGAAAAATATACTTTCAGACGGCCTTTTATTGATTGTATTTATGTTTTTAAGATTTTCCGGCTTTATCTCCGATTTTGCTTTCTTTACCTTGAATCAGGTTTTGAATATTGCTTTTGTGGCGGTACAACACCAATGCTGCAATGAATACGGTTGCCCATGCCCAAGAGGCGTGCAGCATCATGAAGAAGGCGAAGATGGGTGCGCAGACGGTGGCGACCAGTGCGGCGAGGGAGGATACTTTGAAACCGAATGCCATGACCAGCCAAATCAAGGCGCAAAGCAGGGCGGTTGCGGGGGAGAGGGCGAGTAAGACGCCCAATGCGGTGGCTACGCCTTTGCCACCTTTAAAATTGAAAAATATTGGCCACATATGGCCGACCAATGCGGCGATGGCAACCAGTGCTATCGTTGCATCAGACAAATTTAAAGTATCTTGCAGACAGCGTGCCAAGATGACGGCAACCAAGCCTTTTACTGCATCGCCGAGCAAGGTCAGTGCGGCTGCTTTTTTCTTACCGCTGCGCAAGACGTTGGTAGCACCGGGGTTGCCGGAGCCGTAAGTGCGCGGATCGTCCATGCCGTAATATTTTGATACGATGACGGCAAAAGACAGGGAGCCGATAAGATAGGCGGCAATAATAGCGAGTACATTGAACATTTTGGGTGCTTTACTTAAAATGGGAATGGTTATTCTATCAAAAAAAACGGACAGGCAAATGGATAAAATCTTTTTGTACGGCATGAAGGCCGATACTTTAATCGGCGTATATGATTGGGAGCGCGAGCGTAAACAGACTTTGATTTTGGATTTGGAAATCAGCGTTCCCGAGCGAACCGGCACGAGCGACGATATCGGCGACACCATTCATTATGGCGAAGTATGCGAAGTCGTACGCCGCAGCCTTGCCGAACAGGATTTTTTACTGCTGGAAACTTTGGCGGAATATATCGCCCAATTGATTTTAAATGATTTTGGTGCGGCCAAAGTGCGCGTCCGTATTGTGAAACCCGGTATCTTACCCGATGTGGCGCAGGTTGGTATTGAAATTGAACGTACTCGGGAATAAACCATAAATATATAAATTTTTAGTTTTAAATAAAAAAGAAAACGTCATGATTGAACAAATATTGGGAAGTATGTCAGGTATATTTTGGGTTTTTCTGATCATTATTCCTTTGCTTTTATTAAAAGCGTTGTTGAAAAATCCTAAAATAAAGGGAAGTATGGGGGAAATAGCAGTTCGTTCTGTAATTGGAAAAAATTTAGATGAGAAAACTTATTCTGAGTTTCACGATTTAATTATTCCATCTCGAGATGGTACGACACAAATTGATCATATTTATGTCTCAATTTTTGGGATATTTGTGATAGAAACTAAAAATTACACAGGTTGGATTTTTGGTAGTGAAAAGCAATCTAAATGGACGCAAATCATCTATAAACAGAAACATTATTTCCAAAACCCGTTGCGTCAGAATTATGCTCATATCAAAGCATTGTCAGAACTATTGCAATTTCCTGAGGAGAAGTTTCATTCAATGGTAGTTTTCTTAGGTGATTGTGAGTTGAAATCGAAAATGCCACCAAATGTTTGCCGTATTAGGCAGGCGGCGGCTTATATTAAGAATTTTCAGACGGCCGTATTGCTTCCTCATGAGGTAGAGGCAATAGTTGCTGTATTGTCTTCAAGTGATTATCAAGCAAATAGTGAAAAGCTGCGAACACATACGGAGCGTTTGCAACAACGACATCAGCGGTAACTATTAGAAAAGGCATCCTCTGAGTTTATTTCTGTAAAATTTCAGACGGCCTTTAATATTTAATAATTTGGACATGAGGTAAAAAATGGATTTGAAAGAAACTAAATTAAGCAGCGAGCCAATCTACGAAGGTTCTTTTGTTACCATCAGCCGCGATCGGGTGCGCCTGCCCAACGGCAACGAAAGCCAACGGGTTGTGATCCGTCATCCGGGTGCTGCGTGTGTATTGGCGGAAACGGAAGACGGCAAAGTTGTTTTGGTACGCCAATGGCGTTATGCCGCCGATCAGGCGACGTTGGAATTGCCGGCGGGTAAATTGGATGTGGCGGATGAAGATCCTGCCGAATGCGCTTTGCGTGAGTTGGCGGAAGAAACGCCATATGTCGCCGACAGCGTCAAACTGTTGTACTCCTTTTATACTGCAGTCGGTTTTTGCGATGAAAAAATGTATCTCTACCAAGCGCAAGGCGTGCGTTTGGGCAGCGAGTTAAGTAACGATGAGGATGAAATTACAGAAACCGTCCTGATGAGCAAGGAAGAGGTGCGCAATGCATTGGCAAACGATGAAATCAAAGATGGTAAGACTTTGATTGGTTTGCAGTATTGGTTGACTCAGAATTGATATGTTAAGCAGAAAATCCTTGATGGATTTCTGAATACTTGAGCCTGATATTTAGATAATAAAGGTTTCATACAAACAAGGCCGTCTGAAAAAGCTTTCAGACGGCCTTGTTTTATTGTGTAGCCGGATTTTAACCTAATAAAGCCGGTGCAAACCGTGTAATCGTATCGCGTAAAACGATGAGTTTGCCGTGGAAGAAGTGGGACGAGCCGGCAATGGTGACAACAGGCAGGCCTTGTGGTTCTGCCCATGTCAGGGCTTTGTTGATTTCAACGACTTCGTCTTCCGCGCCATGAATCATCAATGTTTTAGCGACATCGGGAACGTTGGATGGTTCCGGGCGGTCGGTGTAGTGATGGACGGCGGCACCCATCAGCAACAGCAAATCAGGCGTGCGCGCTTGTGCGGCAAAGGTGGAAACGTAGCCACCGAATGAGAAACCCGCCAGGACGAATTGCGGTGCGTCAGGATGTTGCGCACGGGCGTAGTCGATAACGGCAATGCAGTCTTGCGTTTCGCCACGGCCGTAGTCGTGTTCGCCTTCGCTATTGCCTACGCCGCGCAAATTGGGCAGGTAGCAATGAAAGCCGAGTTGGCTGAGGGCTTTGGCGGCGGTTTGGATGACTTTGTTGGTGTTGGTGCCGCCTTGCAGGGGATTGGGGTGGTTGATGACGGCAACGCCGCGGGCGGATTCTTGTGCGCTTGGCAGGTAGATGGTTTCCAGCAAACCGGCCGGGCCGGGGATTTGAATGATGTCGGGTTTGAGCATGAGTGTGTCCTTGTTTATTTTTTTAGACGGCCTGAAACGGTTTATAGATAAAAATTCTTGCCGTTGTTTTGATTGTTGGCTTTCAAATCAGCAAGCATCCGTTTGAAGTCCAAGCCGTATTTTTCGCTTAATTTTTCGGCGCGTTTTTTCAGGTTGTCGAGATTTTGTTCTTTAGGGCTGCTTTGGAACGCCATGACCGCTACGTTGCCGTGGCTCTCTGCAGGCAGCTCGAGTACGCGGCCGTCAAAGACGTTGAGCAGGCGTTCGACAAAGCGTTGATAACGCTGGTCGCCGCTCCACCAGTTGGTGACAAATACGCCGTCTGGAGAGAGGGCATTGCGGCAGTCTTGGAAGAAAGGCTCTTCCACCAAGGCATCGATAATCTGTTCGCCGTCAAAACCATCTACCAAAATCACATCGGTATTGTGGCGGAACACTTTAATATATTCCGCACCATCTGCCTCGATAATTTCAAAATTTTCGCCTTCGTGCGGCAATTCAAACAGGCTGCGTGCCACGGCGATGACTTGCGGATTGATGTCTATGGCGGTTTGCTTGGTGTGGGGCAGATAGCTGTCTATCCAACGGGCAAACGAGCCGCCGCCCAAGCCGATTTGGGTGATGTGTTTCGGCGGGGTTTCTGCAAACAGCAGCCAACCCATCATGGCGCGGCTGTACGACAACACCAGCTCGGATGGATGATCGACATTCATGGAGCTTTGAATGGTGTCGCTGCCCAAATGCAGGGAACGGATATTGCCTTCTTCGGAAATGCCGACTTCGGGCAGATGGGATTTGGCTGGGCGCAGGCGGCGGTAAGGATGGCGGGGGGGCATGGGTGCAGGCAAAAGATATTAAAGGCGTTATTTTAACAGAAACAATGATGTTTTGCGCTGGGGTGGTTTTCAGACGGCCTTTGAGTGTGTTGGATGGAAAGATAAGGTATGTATTTAATTTTCTTTAAAATCATTGGTTTTTATAATTTCGTGAGTAACTTTGTTTTAAAATGCTTGCCAAAATGGGAACTTATCGGCATAATGCCGACTTCCTTGCCGGTATAGCTCAGTTGGTAGAGCACCTGACTTGTAATCAGGGGGTCCCGAGTTCGACTCTTGGTGCCGGCACCAGTTAAAGACTGATGGTGCTGTAAGGCATTTCAGTAAGCCGGTATAGCTCAGTTGGTAGAGCACCTGACTTGTAATCAGGGGGTCCCGAGTTCGACTCTTGGTGCCGGCACCAATTAAAAGCCCGATTGTGAAAGCAGTCGGGCTTTTTGCTTATGCTTTGATATTTTAAAAGCAGACCTTATAATACCGCGTTTCCATTACAACAAAGGGCTGCCCGTCGGGCGGAACACACAAAACACCATGATTACCGTAAACACTTTGCAAAAAATGAAAGCAGAGGGCGAAAAAATCGCCATGCTGACCGCTTATGAATCCAGCTTTGCCGCGCTGATGGACAATGCCGGCGTAGATGTATTGCTGGTCGGCGATTCTTTGGGCATGGCGGTGCAAGGTCGTCAGTCCACTTTGCCGGTGAGTTTGCAAGATATGTGCTACCACACTGAATGCGTGGCTCGCGGCACTAAAAATGCCATGATTGTCAGCGATTTGCCGTTTGGCGCATATCAGCAGAGCAAAGAGCAGGCATTTGCGGCAGCGGCAGAGTTGATGGCGGCCGGCGCGCATATGGTCAAGCTTGAAGGTGGTGTCTGGATGGCGGAGACCACTGAATTTCTACAAATGCGCGGTATCCCTGTTTGCGCCCACATCGGCCTGACTCCGCAATCCGTGTTTGCATTCGGCGGCTATAAAGTTCAAGGCCGCGGCGACAAGGCGGAGGCGTTGCTCAATGACGCCAAAGCGCATGATGCGGCAGGTGCGGCGATTGTGTTGATGGAATGCGTTCCTGCAGAATTGGCGAAAAAAGTGACCGAGACAGTTTCTTGCCCGACCATCGGTATTGGCGCAGGCGTGGATTGCGACGGTCAGGTTTTGGTAATGCACGATATGCTCGGCATTTTCCCGGGTAAAACCGCCAAATTCGTGAAAAACTTTATGCAGGGCAAAGACAGCGTTCAAGCTGCGGTCAAAGCTTATGTGGACGAAGTCAAAGCAAAAACGTTCCCATCTGTCGAACATACGTTTGCCGGGTAAAATAAAAACCAGGCCGTCTGAAACTTATTCCAGACGGTCTTTTTGATGAATAAAAGCGTATAATCGGCGCGTGATTTCCGTTGATGAAACGGCGGAAAAGATAAAGGATTTTTCAAACCATGCAAATCATTCATACGATTAAAGAATTGCGCGAGTGGCGCAAAACTGCCGGAAAAGTGGCATTTGTGCCGACCATGGGCAATTTGCACGAAGGCCATCTTGCGCTGGTGCGCGAGGCGAAAAAACGTGCCGATAACGTTGTGGTCAGTATTTTTGTCAACCGCCTGCAATTCGGACAGGGCGAAGATTTCGACAAGTATCCGCGCACTTTGCAACAAGATGCCGACAAATTGGCAGGCGAGGGCGTTGCCGTTGTGTTCGCGCCTAATGAAAAAGAGCTGTATCCGAATGTGGAACAGCGTTTCAACGTCGAGCCTCCGCATTTGCAAAACGAATTGTGCGGCAAATTCCGCCCGGGCCATTTCCGCGGCGTGGCGACTGTTGTGACCAAGTTGTTCAACATTGTTCAACCTGATACCGCCTGCTTCGGCAAAAAAGACTATCAGCAGCTGGCGATTATCAAAGGCTTTGTTGAAGATTTGAACTTCAATATCGATATCGTACCTGTCGACACCGGCCGCGCTTCAGACGGCCTGGCACTTTCCAGCCGCAACCAATATTTGAGCGAAGCAGAACGCGCAGAAGCGCCGCGCCTCTATCAAGAGTTGCAAAATATTGCCGCTGCCCTGAAAAACGGCAATCTGGATTACGCCCAGCTTGAAGCCGAATGTATCCGCCGTTTGACCGATGCCGGCTGGGTGGTTGATTACGTTGAAATCCGCCATGCACACAGCTTGGCAGTGGCTCATGTTGGCGATAAAGAATTGGTGGTGCTTGCCGCCGCCCGTCTGGGTACAACGCGACTGATTGATAATTTGGAAGTGGCTTTGGCTTAAACCCAAGCTGCTGTTAAAGGCCGTCTGAAACCTGTTTTTCAGACGGCCTTTTGTTACAATAACGCTTTTGCGTTTCTAAGGCTTTTCCATGTCCAAACCCACTGTTTCTCCGATGATGCAGCAGTATCTTGCCATCAAATCGCAACACGCCGACAAGCTGGTGTTTTACCGCATGGGCGATTTTTACGAGCTGTTTTTGGATGACGCGGTGGAAGCGGCGAAGCTGTTGGACATCACCCTGACCACGCGCGGGCAGATGGACGGCGTGCCGATTAAGATGGCGGGCGTGCCGTTTCACGCGGCGGAGCAGTATCTGGCGCGGCTGGTGAAGATGGGCAAAAGTGTGGCGGTGTGCGAGCAGGTGGGCGAAGTCGGCGCGGGCAAAGGGCCGGTGGAGCGCAAAGTCGTGCGCATCGTTACGCCCGGCACGCTGACCGACGCGGCATTTTTGGAAGACAAGGAAACCAACCGCATCGCGGCGGTGAACGCGGATAAAAAACACATCGCCATCGCGTGGGCATCTTTGCAAAGCGGCGAATTCAAAACCAAGCTGACGACGGCGGACAAGCTCGCCGACGAGCTGGCGCGTTTGCAGGCGGCAGAAATCCTGTTGCCCGAAGGCAAAAGCCTGCCTAATGGTTTTCAGAGTGCGCAGCCTGCCCGTGGTACGACCTCCGCCAACATCACGCGCCTGAACTCATGGCAGTTTGCCGCCGATGCGGGCGCGAAATTGTTGACCGAATACTTCGGCTGCCAAGACCTGCACGGCTTCGGTTTGGACGGCAAGGAACACGAAGCCGCCGTCGGCGCGGCGGGCGCACTGTTGAACTACATCTGCCTGACGCAAAACCTGATGCCGCAACACTTAGACGGCATTTCGCTCGAAACCGACAGCCAATATATCGGCATGGACGCCGCCACGCGCCGCAATCTCGAAATCACGCAAACCCTCTCCGGCAAAAAATCGCCGACCCTGTTTTCCATACTCGACGGCTGCGCCACCCACATGGGCAGCCGCCTCTTGGCACTTTGGCTGCACCACCCCTTACGCAGCCGCGCCCACATCCGCGCCCGCCAAGAAGCCGTTGCCGCATTGGGTTCGCAATACGAAACCCTGCAAGGCCGTCTGAAAAACATTGCGGACATCGAACGCATCGCCGCCCGTATCGCTGTCGGCAACGCCCGCCCGCGCGATCTCGCCGCCCTGCGCGACAGCCTGTTTGCCCTGTCCGAAATCGAATTGTCCGCCGAGGGCAGTAGTCTCTTAGAAACCCTCAAAGCCGTTTTCCCCGAAACCCTGCCCGTCGCCGAAACCCTTAAAGCCGCCGTGATGCCCGAACCCGCCGTCTGGCTCAAAGACGGAGGCGTCATCAACCAAGGCTATTCGGCAGAACTTGATGAACTGCGCCACATCCAAAACCACGGCGACGAATTCCTGCTCGACCTCGAAGCGCGCGAACGCGAACGCACCGGCCTCTCCACCCTCAAAGTCGAGTTCAACCGCGTCCACGGCTTCTACATCGAGCTATCCAAAGTTCAAGCCGAACAAGCCCCCGCCGACTACCAACGCCGCCAGACCCTGAAAAACGCCGAACGCTTCATCACCCCCGAACTCAAAACCTTCGAAGACAAAGTCCTGACCGCGCAAGAGCAGGCATTGGCACTGGAAAAACGCCTGTTTGAAGCCCTTCTAAAAGACATTCAGACGACCCTGCCCCTGCTTCAAAAAGCCGCCAAAGCCGCCGCTGCGCTGGACGTACTCTCCACCTTCGCCGCCACCGCCGCCGAACGCGGCTTCGTCTGCCCCGAGTTCGCCGACTACCCCGTCATCCATATCGAAAACGGCCGCCATCCCGTCGTCGAGCAACAAGTGCGCCACTTCACCGCCAACCACACCCGCCTCGATCACAAACACCGCCTCATGCTCCTGACCGGCCCCAACATGGGCGGCAAATCCACCTACATGCGCCAAGTCGCCCACATCGTCCTCATGGCGCACACCGGCAGCTTTGTCCCCGCCGATGCCGCCCAAATCGGACCCATCGACCAAATCTTCACCCGCATCGGCGCCTCCGACGACCTCGCCTCCAACCGCTCCACCTTCATGGTCGAAATGAGCGAAACCGCCTACATCCTCCACCACGCCACCGACCAATCCCTCGTCCTCATGGACGAAGTCGGACGCGGTACTTCGACTTTTGACGGCCTCGCCCTCGCGCACGCCATCGCCGAACACCTGCTGCAAAAAAACAAATCCTTCAGCCTCTTCGCCACCCACTATTTCGAGCTGACCAAACTGCCCGAAGCCCACGCAACGGCAGTCAACATGCACCTCTCCGCACTCGAACAAGGACAAGACATCGTCTTCCTCCACCACATCGAACCCGGCCCCGCCAGCAAAAGCTACGGCATCGCCGTCGCCAAACTCGCAGGTCTGCCCAACCGTGCTTTGAAAGCGGCTCAAAAGCATTTAAACGATTTGGAAAACCAAGCCGCCGCCAACCGTCCGCAGTTGGATATTTTCAGTGCCATGTCGTCTGAAAATGGGGCTGAAGAGGAAGGGAAAGAACAAGAAATTGAGCCTGTTGATAATTTGCAGAACAATGAATTGGCTGAAGCGTTGGCGCAAATTCAGCCCGACAACCTCACGCCACGCGAAGCCTTGGATGCCTTGTATCGCTTGAAAGATATTTGCAATAAGGCGTCGTAAATAACTCAAAGGCCGTCTGAAACAGGGAAATATATTAATGAGTTTTACTGACATTACCGTGGTTGGTATTACCGGCGCAGATTCTTATACCGAGGGCACGATGTATGCCATTATCCGTAGCTGTGCCGAATTGCCCGGCAGCCGTGGATTGCTGATCAGCCCGAGCTGTCCGCAAGGTTTGCCGGAAAATATCCGACATCAGCCTTGCCGGAAATTCGGTTATCTGGAATACAATTTGTTTGTTTTGTACCAACTGATGTATTACATCGATACGGATTATTGTTTGATTGTTCAAAATGACGGCTGGGTGTTGAACGGTCAAAACTGGCAGGATGCCTATCGGGAATATGACTATATCGGTGCACCTTTGCCGATTTTGTTGGAAACCGAAGCCGACGGGCAGTTTTTCCTGAAGGGAACCGACCAATATTTGGCCAAACAACATCTGATTCAGACTTCTCCGAATTTGGACGAGCCGCAGAACGGTGGTTTCAGCCTGCGCAGCAGACGGCTTTTAGCCATGCCGCGACAACTGGGCTTAAATGTAGAAATCCGACCGCCTTTGCCGCCGAAAGACGAAAAAATTGCCGATATGGAATGGCTGGTAAAGCTGCACCATGAAGATATGTTTTTGACGGCGCAACACCGTTATAGATTGCAGGACTTGGGTTTGAAATTTGCGCCTCCGAATATTGCTACGCAATTTTCTTTAGAAGTACCGTTTATCAATCAAATGAGGAATGTCCCTTTAGAGCGCGTCTTTGGGGCGCACTGGATGGGAAATGTGGTCTTGACCGGCTGCAATCGTGTCCGGTTTGCCCAATTGAATGAAGATAGATTGGAAACATACTCCCGTTTTTTTAGAAATTTGGGTTATGAATGGGAATAAATTAAGGCCGTCTGAAAGTTCAGACGGCCTTTTGTTAATGGCTGTTAGTGTTGATGATGGAGGGCATGGCGTGCAGCCGCACGTTTGGTACCGACAGGTACGATCAGCGTTGCATAAGCTTTGTCCTGCTGGCATACGCTTTTATCGCTGTAATCGGTCTCGTTCACCACTTTGATTTTCCACAAGCCGTCAATCAACGTAATCACATTGACCACGCCGTTTTTATCGGTTTTGCCGGAGAAGCCTTGAGGCTCGCGGTGGTCATGGGTTGATTCCAAGTCCATTTCGGCCAAAGTGTCCGAGCTGGCGGTAACGGTGGCTTTAACCAAAGGCTCGCCTTTGTACAGGACTTTGACCGGCAAAATACCGCCGGCTTTGACTTCGTTAGGATTTTTCAGCGGAACCAGTTCCAGCTCTTGGCCGATAGGGCGGGTCAATACAGCTTCATCAACTGCGCCGTTGCCCACTTGGACAAAGCTCTTTCCGAACATTTGCGATTGTTCGCAATAGGTTGAACCGGCCAGCTGTTTCAAGGTTTGCTGTTTCCAGCCGTCTTGGTTTTTCGACCAGAAAGTCGGTTTGTAGGTTGCGCTGACCCAGTAGGAGCCTTCAGGCAAAGCGGCTTTGGAAACGTATTGATAGTTTTCGCCCTTATTCACCAAATCAACGGTTTTCTTTGAGCTACCGGTCAATTGCAGCGGTTTGAAAATATGCACGCGGTCGTCGGCAATTTTTTCGACATTGGGGAAGTCATGGCTGTAACCCAAATCCGCATGCAGGATTTGGCCGGCAGGCTGATGTGTCGGTGCGGCCACCCAAACATCGTGTGCCTGCGCCACTGCGCCCAATCCCAGCAATCCTAAAAGCATCCATTGTTTCATAATTTCTACACTCCATTTTGTTGTTGAATGAAAGGCCTTGTATTTTGGCGAGTAGAAACATTACTCTTATTTGCATTTTTTGTAAATAAAAAGAATTATATTTTTTAATTATAAATAATTATTTATATTGGATTTTCAGACGGCCTGACGTATTGGGTAATGCTGTTTGCAACGTATGTTTATCCTGTATAAATAGCTGCTTTAATCTTTATCTGATTGATGTATATGAAATTTATTGTAATGTGTATTTGAGTGGGCATTTTTTCCCGATTTCCGCCCGGATTGTATATAACCAAAACTGATAAACGCGAAAGCAAACATTATTTCCAGTTTGCATCCAATTCCGATAAAGTTCTCCCATATTTTTAACAGGAGCCGACCATGAATATCCGTACGCTTTCTTTTGCCGCTTTGACCGCCGCGCTGGCTTTGAGCGCGTGCTCGCCAAAAACCGAACAATCCGCCGATAATGCCTCTCAAGCTGCCGGAGGTAAGGGGGGCGAAGTCAAATTGCTGAATGTCTCCTACGATGTCGCCCGCGATTTTTATAAAGAATACAATCCTTTATTTGTCAAAGAGTTTGCTGCAAAAAACGGCGGACAGACGGTTGAAGTCCAACAGTCGCACGGCGGCTCCAGCAAGCAGGCTTTGGCTGTCGCCAATGGTTTGGCTGCCGATGTGGTGACCATGAACCAGACTTCCGATATCGAGCTTTTGGTGAAAAAAGGTTTGGTCAAAGCAGATTGGAACACGCGCCTGCCGGATAATGCCGTACCTTATACCAGCAACGTCGTTTTCTTGGTGCGCAAAGGCAATCCGAAACACATCCAAGACTGGGGCGATTTGGCCAAAGACGGCGTGCAAATCGTTTTGGCCAACCCGAAAACCACCGGCAACGGCCGCTACGCCTTTTTGGGTGCGTACGGTTATGGTTTGAAAGTAAATAACGGCGATGAAGGCAAAACCAAAGATTTTGTGGCCGCATTGCTGAAAAACACGCTGGTGTTTGAAAACGGCGGCCGTGCGGCGACAACGACCTTCAGCCAGCGCAATATCGGCGATGTCTTGGTTACCTTTGAAAATGAGGCCAACTACGTCAGCAAAAAGCTGACCCAAGACCAGTTTGAAATCGTTTATCCAAGCTACACCATTCTTTCCGAAGCGCCGGTTGCCGTCGTGGACAGCGTAGTCGATAAGAAAGGCACACGCGCCGCTGCCGAAGCCTATCTGCAAAACCTCTGGAGCGAACCGGCCCAAGAGTTGGCCGCCAATCTTTACCTGCGTCCGCGCAATGCCGAAGTATTGGCGAAACACAAAGCCGATTTCCCTGAAATTGAGACGTTTAATCCGAATGAGAAATTTGGATCGTGGGAAGAAATTATGAAAAAATTCTTTGCCGACGGCGGATTATTTGACCAGCTTTCCAGTAAAAAATAAGGCTTAAACATAGAGGCCGTCTGAAACTTCAGACGGCCTTTTGTTACAATAAGCCTTTTTCTTATCCATCTTTTCCCATGTCCCAACGCAAAATCATCCATATCGATATGGACGCATTCTACGCTTCGGTAGAACTGCGCGAGCAGCCGCACCTGAAAGGGCTGCCCGTCGTTGTGGCGTGGGACGGTACGCGGTCGGTCATTTGTGCCGCGTCTTATGAAGCACGCAAATTCGGTTTGCACTCGGCTATGTCGGTGGCGACGGCGAAAAGGCTGTGTCCGCAGGCGGTGTTTGTGCCGCCGCATTTTGATTTGTACCGTCAAGTTTCGGCGCAGATTCATGCCGTGTTTCGGCGTTATACCGATTTGATCGAGCCTTTGTCTTTGGATGAGGCTTATTTGGATGTTACCCGGAATTTTGAAAATATCCCGTACGCCAGCGAGGTAGCCAAACGCATTCGTGCCGAAATTTTTGAAGAAACCGGTTTGACAGCCTCCGCAGGCATCGCACCCAATAAGTTTTTGGCAAAAATCGCTTCCGACTGGCGCAAGCCGAACGGGCAGTTTGTGCTGCCGCCGCAAAAAATCATGGTGTTTTTGGAGAGCCTGCCGTTGGGTAAGATTCCCGGTGTCGGCAAAGTCACGCTGAAAAAGATGAACGCCCTCGGTATGCAGACTGCCGGCGATTTGCGCCGTTTTGAGCGCGGCGAACTTTTAAACCATTTCGGCCGTTACGGCTACCGCCTTTACGATTTGGCACGCGGTATCGACGAGCGGCCGGTCAAAGCCGAACGCGAACGCCTGCAAATCTCAACCGAAATCACCTTGCCCGAAGATTTGTCTTTGGCGCAGGCTTCGAGCCATTTGCCGCACCTTGCCGAAGATCTCTGGCGGCAAATCGAACGCAAAAACGTCGAAGCCAAAGGCGTTACCCTCAAACTCAAAACCCACGATTTCCGCATTATTACGCGTTCGCTGACGTATTCTTCCGTCCTGCCCGACAACGCTTCACTGCTTCAGGCGGCGCATACTTTGTTGCAACGCATACCGCCGCAACGCGAAGACGCCTTCCGCCTGATCGGTATCGGTGTGAGTCATTTACTGCCGAAAAACCAGCAGCAGACGCTTTGGTTATAAAGAAATAGAAAAGCATTCTTTCCGTTTGAAGATAGGGCTCAGGACAATATTGTTCCATAACCATATCGGCAGCCGTTTAAACAGGCCGTCTGAAAACGTTTCAGACGGCCTTTTTGACGGTTTAACAAAATGATTTATCAAGAATTTGTTTTTCGTTCAACAAAAGTGGAAAGCAGGGCGGTATCGATGTCCCATTTCCAAATGCCTCGTTCCGAGCCGTCCATGCCGCGTAGGAAGAGGTAGCGGATGGCGATTTTGGTCAACGGCTTGCCGCGCAGGGCGTAGTAGCGCGCAATGGCAACGGCGTAGATCAGGGCTTGCAGGTAGTAGTGATGATGCGCCACGGCTTCGTTCATCGCCTGTTGCGTGTAGGCGCTTGCATCGTTGCCCAAATGGTTGGATTTGTAGTCGATTAAAACGACATTGCCGTCTGAATCTTGGCAAACCATATCGATAAAGCCGTTTAAATAGCCTTGCAAATCATGGAAATCAAGCAGTTGCGCGGCTTGGACGCATTCGGGCGGCAGGTTTGCTTCGCTTGAGGCAAACCAATGGCGCAAGTCGTCCAGTTTGAAATCGTCCATGTACAGGGTGAACCCCATTTCGGGCAGGCGTCGGGTTGGCGGAATCTGCGACAGGCTCTCGCCGATTAAAGGCGTCAGGCGGCAGGTGTCGAGCATGGCGCTTACCGTCGGCAGCCATTTGTCTTCAAAGCTGTGGCGTTGCAAAACTTCGGCAATCATTTCGGATTGGCTCTCGGCAGAGGCGGCGAAGTCGAGTTTTTCCAACATTTCATGCAAACATACGCCGGCATTGGTGCCGCGGGGGAAATGATGGATATCGAGGCCGTCTGAAAGCGGGGACGGCAGGTTTTCAGACGGCATGGCACGGTCTGCGCTTTCTGCCGGGTCGATGGCAGGTTGCAAAGGCTCGTGTTGTTCGTCGGTTGACTTGGTGTGTCTGCTCAAACCGGTAAAGCTGGTGTGGCGGATAAAGTCAAAATCGCGGCGTTTGATGCTATGTGCGCCAAAAGCTTGGTCTTGCTGGCGGCTGTATTGGTAGACGGTTTCCGGCGGGGCTTCTTCCGTGAAGGCAAACTCCGTATTTTCAGGCGCGTTTTTGATAAAGCGCTGCCAGTTGGTTTTGAGCATTTCCACAACATCTGTCGCGCTTTTATAGCTTTGACTGACGCTTTCGCGGCCGGCATCCGGCAAACCTTCGAGCAGATAGGCAAAAGGATTGTTTGGCGTACAGTTTTTGTTGGCGGCGGCGTAGATGTTGAGCTGTTCTTCGGCGCGGGTAAGGGCGACATAGAGCAGGCGCAAATCTTCTGCCGTCTTTTCGTCGGCAAGGTGGCTTAGTTCTGCTTCCGAGGTTTGCGATGTTGCCAGCAGCTCGGTTTCGTGGTTTTCTGTATGCAGGATTTTCCAGTTTTCTTTGGAATTGTCTTTGGTATCCCATGCAAAGGGGCAGTACACCAAAGGATATTGCAAACCTTTCGACGCGTGTATGGTAACGATTTTGACCAGTTTTTCGTCGCTTTCAAGACGGATGGTTTGCGCGTCTGACGGGAAATGGCCGCCGCGCGCACGGCCGATTTGTTCGTTCAGCCATTTATGCAGGGCGGCAGGGTTGCGGCTTTGGCTGTCTTCTTCGGCCAAAAGCTCCAGAATTTGGTAGTAGTTGGTCAGGCTGCGTTCGTTGCCGCCTTTGAGCAGGCGTGTTTCGATGTCATGTAGGGCGGCAAACTGCTGCACGGCGGCAAAAATGCCGCCTTTACGCCATTTTTCCATGGCTTCGGCAGACGATTCCAGCCATTTCAGTAGCTGGTGTTCGTTGTGGTTGAGTTCGTAAATCTCTTTGGCGGTATAGCCGAATAAAACGCCAGTTAAGACAAAGCGCAGCCAGTCGGTTTGCCTTGGGTTGAGCCAAAAGCCGATCAGCGCGGACAGCGAGTCTGCCTCGGCGGAATCGAAAACGGACTGGCGCGACAGCAACACGCTTTGGATACGGCGCTGTTTCAGTTTACCGGCAATCATCGCCGCTTCGTTGTTGGTGCGTACCAAGACGGCAATATCGCCGGATTCCAATGCACGGCCTTTGAAGTTCAGACGGCCTTCGGCTGCTTCATTGAGCGCAAAGGCAATTTCATCGGCGCAATATTCGGCGGCACGGCCGCGCAAAATTTCTTTGCCGGTTTGGTCGTCCGTATTGAGCCAGCGCACTTGGATGGCGGGGCGGTGTGGCGACAGCCGGCTTTTGGCACGGCTGGCGGAGACATCGCTGTAATCGATGTTTTCCAATACGAATGGATGTTTTTTTTGTTTGAACAAGGCGCTGATGCCGTTGATCAGCTTGGCATGGCTGCGGTAGTTGACGGCGAGGGTGTAATGCCTGTCCGCATCTTGCGCGGCTTGCAGATAGGCGTAAATGTCCGCACCGCGAAAGCTGTAAATCGCCTGTTTGGGGTCGCCAACGAGAAACAGCGGGCAGCCTTGTTCGATAAAAATTTGGCGGAAAATTTCATATTGCAGCGGGTCGGTATCTTGGAATTCGTCAATCAGCGCGATTTCCCAGTTTGCCGTCGCCACTTTTGCCAATGCGTTGCCGTGTTCATGGATGGTCAATGCCTGATGGACATCCAGCAGCAAATCGTCAAACACGCGCTCGCGGCGTGATTTTTTTTGTTCGGCAATAGATTGGTTGATGTAGGAAAGGAGATCGAGTTGCAGGCAGATGAAGACCGCTTCTTCCGCGCTTTCCATTGCTTGCAAATCACGACCGAGATTGGCCAAGGCTTGCAGCTGGATAATTTCCGGCGCATCGGCATCGGCTTTATATTCTTTTTTCAGTTTGCTGTTGAGCGTGTCGATACTGAAGAGGCTTAATTTCCCTAGCGTTTGTTTGCTCAGGCGGGGCAGATGACTGGATTCGGCGTTTGTTTTTAAATCGATAAAAACATTTTCAAAGGTATTTCTTTTGTAGGTCTGGCCATTAAGTTTGGGCAAGATTGTCCAAAACACTTTTTCCAAGTCTTCCAACTGACCGCAAACTTTTTGCCATGTTTCTTGAAGGTTGGCTTGGGCTTCTTTCAAACTGCCTTCAGGCCGTCTGAATTTCAGATAGGGGCGGCCGGTGTAGCTTTTGATTTCGGCAAGCATTTCTTCAGGCGTGCATTTCCGGTCAAAAACCAATTGTGCCAATGTGGTATCGGTTGCCACTTTCTGCCGCCAAAAGTCCTGCGCAGGAATCAGCAGCCTCTCGCGCGAGTCGTCCGACAGCTCGACATCCAAAGGCGCGCCGCACAAAAACGCATAATCGCGCAAAACGCGCTGACAGAAGCCGTGGATAGTGTAAATCGAGGCGTTGTCAAACTGGCTCAGCGTGGCTTTGAGGCGGAGAATCAGGCGATGGCAGCTTTCCTGTCCGTCTTGCTCACCTAAAGCCAAAGGAATCAAGCGATTGAGAAAGTCATCGGGGGATTTTTTCTCTTTTTCGTAATATTTGTTCAGGCCGTCTGAAATATGTTCCGGCTTGCCGCCCAAAGTTTGGATTTCGTTCAAAACCTGCAATACTTCGTCCAAACGCGCGCGCAAACGGGTTTTCAGTTCTGCCGTCGCCGCCTTGGTAAAGGTAACGACCAGAATTTTCTCGATGTCTTTTTTTTCTAAAACAATCAGTCGGGTAAAGAGCGCGGCAATGCCGTAGGTTTTACCCGTACCGGCAGAAGCTTCGATGAGGTTGGTGCCGTTGATGGAAAGTGTGAGCGCGTCAAAAGGAAGGGCGGAAGACATGGTTGGAACGGAATAATATTAGCGAGGCATTATCATAACAGAGATAGTGTGTTGTTTTGCATTGATGATAAAAATGCCGTCTGAAAACTTTCTGTTTTCAGACGGCATGTCTTAATGGCTATTAAATGACTTCAATAGCGCATCTTAGTAGCGCAAACGGCGTTTGGCGTAGTTTGGTTGGCGAGGACGGTAGGTATAACGGTTCGTCGCAGGAGCTTTACTGTCGTCATAGTAGTATGCAACATTATTACCGTTGATGGTCGTATTGTTGACGCTCAAACCGGTTGGAGAGCCGGTAGTGATAACGACATTGTCGCTTTGGATGGTGTTTGCCGTATTGGTTACGTTGGCTTCGTTTTTACCTTTGGCGTTGATGCCGCCGTCAGGTTTGCCTGAAGCGTAGCTGCCGTTGACATTGACGGTCAGATTTTTTTCGTTAACGCTGCTGATCGCGCCGAAAGTATTGACTTTGTTGCCTTCTACTTCAACGGAGTTGTTGGATACCAGGTTGGTACCGTGCAGGTTGACGTCGCCGTTGTTGGCATTGATTTTAATGTCATTGCCGACCGCTATATTCGCGCCTGTGGCGGTAGAAGAAGCGTTATCGGTTTTGTTGACGCCGATAGAGCCATTGACGTGAGGAACGGCAACACCGGTTTCAACATTGATTGTCGCACCAGCGCCGATACCGACATTAACGGCTGTACCTTGGTTGGAGGCAGTATTGGCTGACTCGGTGAAGGTTACACCGTTGCCTGCGGTAATGTTGACGTTGTTGTTGGCAGTAATGTTGGATGCGATTTCAGCAGAGTCTTTGGCGTTGATGACAACATTGGTCGCATTCATATCGCCTTTAACGGCGGTAGATTCTTTTTTGTTTTCATCAGCGTAGTTGACGTTCAGGTTGGCATTCACATCAACGTTTGAACCGTCTTTGGTGTATCGATGAATTTGATACCGGCTTTGGCAGTCACGCTGCCGTTTTCTTTATTGGTTTCGGTGCCAGAGTAGCCTTTAATGGAATACTCGTTGACCTGTTTGTTTTCTACTGCTTTGCCGCTTGTCGATAGAACTTATAAATCAGGTGGTCGTCGTAGCTCGAATTGCGGTTGATGGTGCTGCTCACAGTAAAGGTTTGGCTGTCTGCAAAACACTCCCAGCCGGGCAGGTGCAGTTCGGCCACGAGGTCGAGATAGGCGGGCAGTTCGCTGCGGGTGTTCCCGCACCTGCCGCGTCGCCGTCTCATCTTTCTTATTCCCCGCCTGCGTGGCGAGATTTTTCATGCCTGCCTTTTTAGGACGGACACGATGGCGGCAAGATCATTGGGCGACCAGCGCCAGCAGTTGGGCAGCCCCAATGCGGCGGCGTACCACTCGGAGCAAAACCACTTGTCGCCGCGTTGGCGGGTTTTGAATACCACGCCGACGGCACCGAACCAGTCGTAGGGCTAGCTGACGGTATTGCGGTATAGGCGGTCGAGCTGGCCGTGCTCATTGATGCTGTCGGGCAGCGGGATTAGATCCCACTTATCAGCGGGCAGCAGCATCGTTTTGGCGCGCACGCCGCCGTCGCGCACGGAAGATGAAATACAGTCGTACCCGCCGCCTTCGACTGGGCCGTAGGCAATCTCGGCGTGGCTGTATTGGCCACGAGTGAGAATGCGGGTCAGCCAGTCGGTGGCTCGAGCACACCATACGCGCCAGCCGGAGCCGCCCCGATGGCCTTTATAGAGAGCTAGGTAGTATCGTGGTTTCATGATTACGCCTCCTCCAGCTCGGCGGCGGGCTGCTCGTAGTTAGCTGTCCAGCCGTCCGAATAATCGTATTCCAGCGGATTTTCGGCCTTTAACATGGCGGCTTTATGGCGTTCGGCGTTGGCAAAGTCGGCCTGCTCATCCAATACCATCTGCGTAGTCATCTCATCCAGTAGCTCGCGGGTCATGAGGACGAAATCGTTTTCCATCGTTTTCCAGCGTAACCCCACCGGCAACTATTTCATGGTGCGCAGTAGGATGTATTGGGTGCAGCTCTCATCGTTGGTGTGAAACCACTTACCCACGCTTTTGACAAATACCCCAGGAATCATACGGCAGCTTGTATATGTTTACACGCTGGATGTTTTATCAAAGACGTGGCTATATTTGGCAGCGAGCGAATCATCACGCCCTAATCTGTAACGCCCTAGAACGTGTTTTCAACGGCGAAACAAAACGCTTGATTATTAATATTCCGCCGCGATACTCGAAAACGGAAATCGCGGTCGTGAACTTCATCGCGTGGGCGATGGGGTGCGTGCCGGATTGTGAATTTATTCATGCGAGCTATTCGGCTACGTTGGCGGTCAATAACTCCGTACAGATTCGGAATTTAGTGCAACACGAAGAGTATCGGGCAATTTTCCCTGATTTAGCACTTGCAAGCGAGAGTAGTCATCACTGGAAAACAACTGCCGGCGGCGTGATGTACGCAACAGGTACGGGGGGCACGATTACCGGCTTTGGCGCGGGCAAACACCGCAAGGGGTTCGGCGGCGCAATCATACTGGACGATTTGCACAAGGCCGATGAAGCACGAAGCGAGGTCAGACGGCAGAATGTTATCGACTGGTTTCAAAATACGCTGGAATCACGGAAGAACAGCCCCGATACACCGATTGTCGTGATTATGCAAAGGTTGCATGAAAACGATATTGCAGGATGGCTGCTTGACGGCGGCAACGGCGAAGAATGGGAACATTTGTGCTTACCAGCGATTCAAGATGACGGCACGGCGTTATGGCCTGAAAAGCACGATATTGAAACACTGCGCCGAATGGAACAAGCCGCGCCGTATGTGTTTGCCGGGCAGTATTTGCAAAAATCTGCACCGCCTGATGGCGGTACGTTCAAGCCTGATAATCTGCAATTTGTTAAGGCATTGCCTGCCGGTAATATCAGATGGGTGCGCGGATGGGACTTAGCCTCAACCGCAAACGACGGCGACTATACAGCAGGCGGCAGGCTTGGCGTAACAGAAGATGGGCGGTATATCATCGCCAACGTCGTGCGCGGTCAGTATGGCGCGGATGAACGGGATAGGATTTTGAAAAACACGGCGCAAAAAGACGGCGTGAAAACAAAAATATCCATTCCGCAAGACCCTGGTCAGGCTGGTAAATCGCAAACACTATATCTGACCCGTCAATTGGCGGGTTTTTCTGTATCTGCCAGCCCTGAGTCGGGCGATAAGGTGACACGAGCCGAGCCATTCGCGGCACAGGTCAACATCGGTAATGTGATGGTGCTGGATGACGGCACATGGGATACAGATGCGCTGATTTCAGAAATGCGGATGTTCCCAAACGGTCAGCACGATGACCAAATCGACTGTTTGAGCCGTGCATTTAGTGAGCTATTGGACACCCGAACGGGCATGATTGATTACCTGCGTTCGCAGGTTGAGGCAAACAAATGAGTAAAAAGACACCATTATCGCAAGGCTTTGTTGTCCGCGTTGCCGCTGGTGTCCGTTACGCCTTTACCGGCAACGCGGACGGGTGGTTTGATGCGGGCGAGCCTTTAGCCCCTGTCGCACAGCAGGCAGAGGGGCGGCGGTTCGACTATGAGCCGTTCTACAACGTCGGGCATTCTAAGCCGCGTGAACGCGAGGCAATAGGCTTTGCACAATTACGCGCCCTTGCCGATAACTACGATGTGCTGCGTTTGGTTATTGAGCCGCGCAAAGACCAAATGGAGTGCCTAAAATGGACAATCCAAAAGCGCGATGTCGAATCAACGGCAAACAACGAATCGCAGCGCAAAGACAGAAAGATTGACGAAGCTATTGCGTTCTTTCAGTCGCCTGACAAAGAGCATACATGGGCGGACTGGCTGCGCATCTTGCTGGAAGATTTGTTTGTCATTGACGCGCCATGTATCTATCCGCGTAAAACACTGGGCGGCGACTTATTCGCCCTTGAAGTGATAGACGGCGCAACAATTAAGCGCGTATTGGACAATACAGGCCGCTTGCCAGCACCGCCTGATACAGCGTATCAGCAAATCTTGCACGGCATGGCGGCGGTTTCACAATTTCAGCCCACTTATTCAACGCTTCCTGCGTTTTTTTTTGACATCTTCTGCTTGCATATAAGCCAAGACTTTCAACCGTGCTTCATACACCTTTGCGCAATTAATTATCTTCTTGCACTGTGTCTGTTTTTGGTCTATCATACTCACTTCTTTTGTTGCAGGCCTCGTGCCTCAACCCTGCCCCACGTTCCTGCGTGGGGCTTTCCTTTTCAACTCCGGCCAAATCTCGTACCCGCCATTCCCGACGGGCTTTTTTATTTGGGTTGATCGTCTGATTTCTTTGAGTTCAAAAACAAGTCGGGATATTTCAGCTTTATCCGTGCAGGTATTCCGCGCTTCGTCCAATTGAAAACGCATTGAGGGCTATTCCCCGTTATTCGACCAATCTCCGCGTAACTGCCGATTGATTGCAACAGGCGTTTGTCTTCGCTGACTCTTTTATCCATAAATAAACCAAATATTTAAATCTAATGCCAATATTAAACACTATGTTTAGATAAAAATTAAGTCTTGTTTGACAACATTTTGTTTAAATATGGGAGAATAATTAAACCAACTGCGAATAGGATTAAAAATGACAATGCACGAAACAACTGACAGACTTTTTGAGATAGCCAAAGAGCAGGGAGTTTTAAAGCCGGCTGATATAGCAGGGCGTCTAAATATCAGCCAGCAGGCGTTGAAAAACTGGGAAAGTCGAGGTATAGCGGCAAAGGCGTTGCCTGAAGTAGCAAGAGTATTCGGCGTATCGGAAACATGGCTGCGAACAGGAGAAGGCAGCCGAACCGTGCCCGTCCTCATTGACCCAGGCCTACCCCATGAAGTCAAAGACATTCACAGCCCGATGATGTGGAGCAGCAACGACCTGCTGCCGGAGGATGACTACACGTTTGTTCCATATCTAAAGGAAAGTTGTTTTAAAGGGGGAACCGGCGCGTATGAGATTCCAGATTACAACGGCTACCGCCTGCC
Source organism: Neisseria subflava (assembly GCF_005221305.1). NCBI lineage: Bacteria > Pseudomonadati > Pseudomonadota > Betaproteobacteria > Neisseriales > Neisseriaceae > Neisseria > Neisseria subflava. The sequence continues at coordinate 1,081,971 of NZ_CP039887.1, read as the reverse complement.
GTTCGGCAAATCCACGCTCAAACGCAAAGGCATCAATCCCGACAACGTCTTCTGCTGCACCCTAACCGGCGACAGCATGGAGGAGAAAATCGCAGAAGACGCGGCAATCGCGGTAGATACAGGCGAAACCGCTATACGCGACGGCAAAATATATGCTTTCGCACAAGATGGGATGTTCCGCGTCAAATACCTGATACGGCAGCCCGGCGGCAATGTGCTGATTCGCAGCCACAACAGTGGGTTCTATCCAGACGAAACCGCCCCTTTGGACAGCCTGACCGTTATCGGCCGCGTCTTCTGGTGGAGCGTGTTGGATTGACAAATTCCGCCCTGGGAAAATCTCAAAAAGTCGGATTTACAGATTTACACAAAGTGTAATTTTCATAGGGAAAAGAAATGTTGCAGATACAGACAATAATGGACCGTGCAGAGCAAGGCATTACCTCGCCATTCATCTGTATGGCGGAGAATAGTCTGGAATATTTCGTCAAAGGGCTGCATGCCACCCGTGCGAGCCAAATAAACGAATGGATAGGTGGAAACATAGCGCAGGCTTTAAGTTTGCCCGTTGTCCCGTTTGATCTGTTGGAAGTCGGAGAAGAGCTGTACGAAGAATTACCCGCAAGGATGAAGGAAATCGGCAAAGGCATCTGTTTCGGCTCGCAGACGCAAAAAAGGCTACGCATTGCTTGAGCCGGCGGACATCCCCCGAATCGATATAGTTATGCAGCGTCAAATCGCCACCTTCGATTGGTTTATCCGCAATGAAGACAGAACAATCGGCAACCCTAACCTTTTGTATAGAAATTGCGACAATCCCCTGATCGTCATCGACCATAACTGCGCCTTCGACACCGGCTTCAATCCAAAAAACTTCCTGCAAAATCATATTTTCTCATCGGCATTTAAACAGGTTTTGGAAGACTGGGTGCTTCAGGAAGAGATGGAATTATAGCTGAAAAGCGCATTGCCAGCCTACAGAAAAGCGTGTGATAATCTGCCGCTGGAGTGGGCATGGGCAAACGAAGAGCGCGACCTGCCCGCCGCCTATAACCGCAGCTATACCGACGAAACCGTCCGCCGCATTGATAACGGAACACTTTGGAGCATCTCATGAACCAATATGCCATGCGTTTTGCCGTCATACGGTTTATGCCCTATGTCCAAACGCGCGAATTTGCCAACATCGGCATCATCATAACCCACCCTCAAAGCGGCTACTTCGACTTTAAAATCGAACAGCGCTACAGCAGATTGAGCCGTTTTTTCCGCCACTTCGAGCCGTTCGTCTATAAAGCGGCAACCCATGCCTTTGCAGAAGAATTACAGCGGATTAGAAAACTGGCGGCACACTCCGCGCCCGATCAGATACGCGCCATGCTCGACCATCTGACCCGCCCGCGCGAAGCCCTGATTATGGCCACCCAACCGGGCGTAACCCTCGCCTCCGACAGGGAGCAGGAACTGAACCGCCTGTTTGATTATTTTGTCGCCCACAGCTTTGCCAAAAGCCAACCCGAAGCAGAACTTACCCGCCAAATACAGGCAATGTTAAAGCCGCTTCAGACGGTATACCCCTTCAAAGAAAGCACAATCGGCGACCCGTCAGGCTTTCACGCCTCCATCCCCTTAGTGCAAAAGGCGGAAAACGGCGAAATACGGAAAATCATTAAGCCGATATATTTCGGACAAAAAGACCCTGCCGACATCTATCACAAGTCGGATAAGTGGATTGCCAGCATAAAACGGTTGCGGCGCAGCGGATACATCGACCGCTCTGAAATATTGTTTGCCTACGAGCCCCCGGAGTATCCAGACAAGGCACAACAAAAGGCATTGCTTGACGTGCTGGGCGATCTGAAGGAGCAACGTATACAGCTTGCTCGCAACAAGGACGACGCAATCATCAGAAACTTTGCCTCCGCCTGATTGCCCCGTTTTTAACTTGGTGGAATTTCGCCAAATTAAAACTGAAGCCGGCGCGTGTCAGATTAGCCTAACTTTGTAAAATTACCGATTTACACAAAGTGTAAATTTCAGGCCGTCTGAAATTCAGGCGGCCTTTTTCACGCCCGCTGAACCTGAAACGACACAAAACCGACACAACCGCCCGAAAGGCGGTTTTTTTGTGCCTTCGAAAGTTCAAAAATAAATTCTTTTAATAATCAAAATGTTTATAAATTTTAAACAAAAATCTTAAGTAGAGTGTTGCATATTATTAAACACTATGTTTAAATACACCTATCGAAGCAAAACACAGTTTCAACGGTTCTTTAAAAATTTGAAAGTGTAGTAACCGCCCTTCAGGTATTGCGTGAGCGGTAAATCAATTCGTCCGCCGTGTAGTCAAGGGGTTGATGATGAAACTGTCTGAAATGTTGAGAGTGGTAGGTAAACCAATCGCGTATTACCCGGAATTGGCAAAGCCTTTAGGCGGCGTGAACGCGTCAATCTTATTCAGTCATTTCTTCTACTGGCACGATAAGACACGGCATGAATTAGGCATTTACCGGACAGCGGAAGAAATTGAAATTGAAACTGGGCTATCCGTTCAAGAGCAAAGAACGGCACGGAATAAACTGAAAGAACGCGGTGTCTTGACCGAGACTGAAAAACGAATTGAACACCGCATTTACTACAAGCTGAATTTAGACGCTTTTGATGATTTGATGTTGCAACATTCGGGGAGTGAGGAATCAACAGCCCCGAAATGCAATATCAACAGCCCCGAACTTCAAAATCAACATTCGGGGAGTGAGGAATCAACAGCCGTTATAAGAACAGAAGATTTAACAGTATATACCCCCTTATCGGTTTTTATCGTTGTCTGTAATCAGGGTTTATTAAGAAATGATAGGATAAATTTCTATGATGATACCATAAAAAATATTAAGGGAATTTAAATAACAAAACCTGCCTTTGAAAAGGCAGGTTTTTTTTCAGACGGCCTGTGAGCCGTTAAAGATTTTGCAAACGCTCGACAGAAGGTGCGTAGTAGTAAGCACCTGATACGGCTTTAGACAAATATTTCAGCAGTAAGTCGGTTTTGCCGTCTGCATCGCCGAACATATTGAGTAGCTGAACTTCAATATTGTGCAGCGTGTTGCAATAGGAAGTGAACATCAAACCATGTTCGCCGCTGAGTTTGCCGAAGGGCAGGCTGCGGCGGACAATTTTTAGGCCAACGCCGTTTTCTTTGACATTGACGCGGCCGAGATGGGAGTCGGGCAGGCGCACATCTTTGCTGAATTCGTCATTGGTTTCTTTGCTGCGGCCCACGCAGGCTTCTTGTTCGGCAGTAGGGACGGCATCCCATTTTTTCAAATCGTGCAGGTATTTTTGCAGCAAGACATAGCTGCCGCCGGCATCCGGCTTGCCTTCTGGAATGATGGCAACATTGCGTACATTGTCATCGCCCTGCGGATTTTCCGTACCATCGACAAAACCGTCCAAGCCGCGGTCTTCATACAGGCGCAGGCCGTGTTCTTCAGTGGCTACGCGAATGCTGTCGCCGAATGCGCCTAAAACAGATTGGGCCAAGGCATAGGCGGCTTTTTGCTCGGTGGCTTGAATGTGGATATAGAGGTCGTGTTGGGTGGAAGGGGCAAGGCCGTTTCCCAATTCAGGGAAAGGTTTGATTTCGCTGCCTTCGTCAGTATGGCCGAACGATTGCCATGCGCGGCTGCCGAAGGCAATGGTCAAACCCAAAATATCATTCGGAAAACGGGTTTTTAATTTGGCCAGTGCCTCCAAAGAAAGACGGCAGGCAGATTTGATGTCTTCGTTGCGGCCGTCTGAAATGTCTGCTTCGATAAAAATACCGGCTTGTGCGTGATCAGGAATAATGGCTGATTGGGGATGGCTCATGATGATTCCTTTCAAAATATTATGGGTTTTTACGCGTGGGATTATACACTGAAAGTTTCAGACGGCCTAAAATCTTCCTTTTAATTTTTTAGGGCGGAAAGGCATGTTTGGCAAGATGTTTTTTGTGAGCGTCATTCTGTTGCAAGTGTTTACATTCGGGCTTGGTCGTTCGTTGCAATGGCTGTTTGCGCCTTGGATTGGTAAAGTCGGCAGACGTTGGCTGATGGGTATTTCCTATTTCATTACAAACGGCTTGTTGGTCGGCTTGCTGCTGGAGTTGGGACATATGATGTTCCGCATGGTGGCGTTTTGGATGGTAATCTTGCTGTTTGTGATGTATGCCGCGCTAGCGACATTTATCCTATATCTTTTGCTGCGCCGTTTTATGGCGCGCCAACCGCTGTCACGAAGCCTGCGGCTGTTTGCGCCTTTGTTTGTGGCCGGTTTGCTCGGTTTTGGGATGTATAACGCCTATACGCCTGTTGTCCGACATCAGACCGTATTCATCAATAAGAAAATGGATAAGCCGCTGCGTATCGGCGTAGCCAGCGATTTGCACTTGGGGATTTTGTTTGGCGCGCGTCAATTGGACAAGCTGACGGACATTATGAAGCGGGAACAAGTCGATATGGTGTTGCTGCCGGGCGATTTGATGGACGATACCGTCGATGCTTACCTTAAAGAAAACATGAAACCGCATTTGCAGAAGCTGACTGCGCCGATGGGCGTTTATGCCACTTTAGGCAATCATGACTGGTTCCGCGATCAGAAGCGTATCAAGCATGAATTGGAAGCGGCAGGTTTGACGGTTTTGGCCAATCAGGTTTTGGAAGTGAATGGCGCGTTGCTGGTAGGGCGGAGCGATGATTTGGATCGCAAGCGTCCCAGTGCGGAACAGCTTTTGGAAGGTCAAAATACCCAATTACCGGTTTTATTGATGGACCACCGTCCTACTTCAATCGAAGCCCATGCCCGGCTGCCGATTGATGTGCAAGTTTCCGGCCATGTTCACAACGGCCAAGTTGCACCTGCCAACCTTATTGTCCGTACGCTTTATCGTCTTGCTTACGGTTATGAGGCGATCGGCAACGGCCATTTCTTCACCACTTCGGGCTACGGCTTCTGGGGCATTCCCCTTCGTTTGGGTTCGCAATCAGAAGTGTGGGTTATCGACATCAAGTCAAGGCATTGAAATAGAAATATAAACTTCAGGCCGTCTGAATTTCAGACGGCCTTTTTTATAAAAACTGGGAAAAAATATTGGAATTGGATTATAATCAATGTAAAAAATCAGCCACCGATATGAGTGGCATCATAACTAGGGAACTCACTATGGGCATTATTAGTCTTACACTTATCTTCGTATCAATCGCCGCCGTCTTATTGTATTTCAAACAACAGTTGAAAGACCGCAAAAAAGACTGTCGCGAATCCTTTGTTTCTTTGCGCATTGCGCTCGACTGCCGACATCAGGCCGTCCGTCATGTATTGGATGCATACAGCAAACATCTGCAAGAGCAGGGCATTGCATCGGATCCAAACGTTCAGCAGATGTGTGCTGAAGTCGAAACCGCATTGGCGCAAACTGCCAAAACCTTTTCCGAATCTAAAATCAAACATCTGTGCGAAGCCGAAACAGCATTGAATTATGCGCTGAAAAAATTGCAAATTGCCGTCAACGGCCTTTTGAAACAGTATCCTGATGAGAAATTGGCCGGTTTGATGGAAATGCTGGATGCTGCAGAAGCGGAAGTCACATCGGCACGCCGCACTTACAACCGCAGAGCCGGAAGCTACAACCATCATTTGAATAAGCTGCCTAACCGCCTTGTCGCCAAGCCATTAGGCTTTGATAAGCAGGCAAGATTGGTTCGTTTTACGGAAAACCAAACGCAACGAATGAGCAGCAATATGTTGGCTTAAATATTAAGCAGTTTGCTGAATAAGCGATAAACAAAAGGCCGTCTGAAATATTAATTTCAGACGGCCTTTTGTGTACTGTTAATGAAAAGCACTTAGGTTTTGGCCAATTTATTGGGCAAAGCGGATCAGGCTGTCGGCAAGCTTATCGGCTGCGGTTTCATAACCTTGTGCAGAGAAGTGAACGCCGTCTTTGGCTGCCAAGCCTTGAGCCATCCAGTTTTTCATACTGCATGCCCCGCCCATCGCATCCTGCCAAGACCAGAACATAATATTTTCGTCACGGGCAACACGTTGCTGCATTTGTTGTACTTCGCTGAGCAAGACCGGACGGTTGCCGCAGCTACCGTAGGCGGTTTTCAAAGATTCAGGAGCGCCGAGGATCAGGATACCTGCGTTGGGCAGGGTATTTTTGATTTGACGGATGTAATTGCGCCATGTCCGCTCGGTAGAGGAAATATCGAGATTGCCGGAAAAGGCTTCATTGGTACCGTAGGCAAGGATGATTAAATCGGCTTTGGTTTGTGCCAAATCTTCCCACATGCCCGGCCGCCATTTTGACCATTGGGATAACTGCGCGCCGTTGATGCCCATAGCGGAAACGGTTATGCCGCGTCCGGGGCGTTCGATATTAATGAAACCGATTTGCCAAGGCATGCTGCTGCTGAGGGTCATCGGCAGGGAAGCATGGGTATGCAGCAGTTGCCAACCATTTTGTGTGGCGGGGATTTCACGGCCGTTGACGGTCAGGGTTTGCTCTGACCAAACGGGTTTGCCGAAAATGGAGATTTGTTGCATATCCATGCTGCCGTCGGCTGCGCTTAAGGTAACGCTGCCGCCATCGGCGCGCGCTTCAATACCGCCGAAAGAAAAATCGCTGTGTGATTTGCGGCTACTGATGGTGTTCCAACCGCTGCCGTTGTAACGGACGGTAGCCATACGCTGGCCTTTGACAGCATTGGGATAAACCCAACCGATGCCGCCGTTGCCCCATTGTTGTTGCAAACGGCGACGCAGACGGTCGGTAAAATAGTCGCCGGCGGTGTGGGAGTCGCCGACTTGGATAATGCGGAATTTGCCGTCTGAAGTATGGTTGAGCTGTTGCAGTTTGTTCAGCCAGGCAGGGCGGTTGGAGCCGTAGTTGCTTAACAGGCCGTCATTGGTTGCGCAGGCGGTAATAGGGAGTGCGATAAGCGTGAGGAGTAAGGTTTTATTAAATTTCATGGTTGTGTATCGTGTGTAAAATTAATTTTTTCCATAATTTTTCCGGCCAATAGTTTTTGGCCTTCTGCGGAAAAGTGAATGCCGTCCTTGCTGCGGTAACGGATGATTTTTCCGTTGACTTTGACAGAGTCGGCATATTCTTCTGCGCCATTGCTTAACAGTTTGTCGGTTGGCAGCCAGATGGCTTGAGATGACACCGTACCCGACAGGATTTTGTCGAGGTAGCGCATCTGTTCATTGAGCTTGGCTTTTTTCATATAAGGAATGCCCAGCCAAATGACTTGGACATCATGTGCGGAGGCTGCATCAAGAATACGGCGGACGCGATTGAGGTATTCTGCCTCCCATTCGGGGGAGGCGAACTTCAGGTATTTTTTACCCATCGGGAAATCCCAAGGGTCGTTAGGGCCTAAGAATACAACTAAAACGCGGATGTCGGGTTCTTTTTGCAAAGTTTGTTCGATGGTTTTCGGCCAGTCGAAGAAATTGGGGTAGGACAAACCGGTGCTTTGTTTACTAAGGTTGACCGATTGTACGCCATATTCTTGCTTGAGGTGTTTTTGTACGAAAGGTGCAACGCCCTGCATCAGCGAGTCGCCGGCAAAGAAAACTTTATTGCCTTTTTTCAACACGACCTGTGTTGCCGACTGATCAACCTGATTGCTTGGCTCGCTGGCGGCGGTATCCGTATTGTTAGCCGCATCGGAAGCAGCAGAGCCTTTTTGATTGTCCGATACTTTAATGTTTTCCGTATTTTCAGACGGCCTTATTGTTTCAATACTAGAGTCTTCCGAAGCCAAAGCGTCTTCTGTTTCCAGTGAAGCTTTCAGGCCGTCTGAAAATTCGTAGGCTTTTTGTTGCCAATCCGCACCGATACGCCACCAAGCGTATTCGGATAAAGGCTCAAGCGGACTATTTTCATGATAGGTCTGCTGCCAATAGGCATTGATGGAGTTTTGGGCAAACCACGTCAGTGCAACCGCACTGAGCAGAATAGAAACAAACAGGGAGATAAAGCGTTTCATGTTCTGCTCCTTAGAAGTTGGCGTAAATAAAGCCGGGAATGCCGGACGGGGCGAAGATGATAATCAGGGCGAGGATAAGCGTGATGGGGATAAACCACAGCCATGCAGGCAGTTTGTCCAAGCCTTTTACCGATGCTTCAAATAGGCGAAGCAAATACGGGTACAGCAAAAGCATCAGTGCAAATGCACCCAGCAACATGAGGTCGGTCGGTAGAGGCGTGTTCCAACCTTTGTCATTGGCAAATAAGGCGCTGAACAGCATTTCCGTATCGGCAAGCGTTGCGCTGTTGAACACGACAAAAGCGAAACAAACGAAATGGAAGGTAAACAGCCAGGCAAGCGGTTTGCCGATTTTCAGACGGCCTAAAGCATTGCGGCCGACGATTTTGTCGCCGCAGTTCAGGAACACCAAAGCCGCACCGTGCAGCGCGCCCCAAATCAAAAAGCTCCAGCCGTAGCCATGCCAAATGCCGGAAAGCAGCATGGCAATCATCAGATTGAGCTGGGTGCGACCGAAGCCTTTTTTGCTGCCGCCCAAAGGAATATAGATATAGTCGCGGATCCAAGTGGACAGGCTGATGTGCCATCTGTCCCAGAAGTCGCGGATGTTGATGGCGCGAAGCGGCGCGGCAAAGTTTTTCGGCAGCTGGAAGCCGAGCAGCATAGCCAGACCGATGACCAAATCCGAATAGCCGGAAAAGTCGAAAAAGAGTTGGAAAGTGTAGCCATAAATCGCAGACAGCACGCCCCAGCCGTCGAACTGGGCCGGATTTTCAAAAACAGGTGATACCCAGCCTTCCGCCAATACGCCGGCAAGCCACCATTTTTTGGCAATGCCCAACACAATCAGGCCGACCGCCAACGCCGGATAAATCAGTTGGCGCGCCTGTTTGGTGCGGATTTGCGCCAATGCGCCCGCTTGTTCGCCGTCTATGCTTTTAAAAGCGGCCGCACGGATAATCGGGCCGGATGTGATGGTGGGGAAGAAGCTCAGATGCAGTAGGAGCTCGTGCCATTCAAAACGGTCTCCTTTGGGCTCGCGGTAGCAATACACCAAGTAAGCCAGCGATTGGAAAGTGTAATAAGACAAGCCTAAAGGCAAAAGGATGTCGATGACGGCGCTTTGCCCTGTATATTGTTGAATAATCAGGCGGAAAAAGTCGAAATATTTGAAGAAACACAAAACAGTCAATGCCGCTGAAATACCGCAACCCAGCCAAAATTTGCGGATATTCTCGTTTTCAGAAAACATCAGCACGCTGACCAGGTAAACCACAGACGAGTAAACCAAAATCAGCGCGGCAAAAATAGGGTCGATACGGTAAAGCCAGCTCAGTCCGGCAACCAAAAGTAAAACGTTTTGAACTTGCGGCAAACGTGCAAATGCCCAGTACAGCGGCAAAAATGCGATAAAGAATACCGCAAACTCAATAGACAGCAACGGCATGACAATTCCTTGATGTGTTTAAACTTTCAAACTTTTCGATTGATTGTTATTTTTGGGCGTTAAGTTTGGCGCGGATGACTTCGACTACCGCAGGTAAAATCGAAATCACGATGATTGCCGCCATGACTAAGCCCAGATTGTTTTTGACGACGGGGATGTTGGCGAAGAAGTAGCCCGCATAGGAAAACGACAATACCCACAACACTGCGCCGATAATGTTGTAACGGATAAACGTGCCGTAGTGCATATCGCCCATGCCTGCGACAAATGGCGCAAACGTCCGCACAATCGGCACAAAGCGGGCAATGATGATGGTTTTACCGCCGTGTTTTTCATAGAACGCATGGGTTTTTTCCAAATACGAACGTCGGAAAATTTTGGAATCCGGGTTGGCAAACAGTTTTTGTCCAAAATACTTGCCAATCATAAAGTTGGCCGCATCGCCTAAAATGGCGGCTGCCAAGAGCAGCAATACCATGACGTGGATGTTCATGCCGCCGATGGCAGCAATACCGCCGGCAGCAAACAGCAGCGAGTCGCCGGGTAAAAATGGTGTTACGACCAAACCGGTTTCGCAGAAAATCACAACAAACAAAATCGCGTAAATCCACGGGCCGTATTGGGCGGAAAGGTGGACAAGGTGTTGGTCGATATGGAGGATGAAATCAATAAGGGTAGAAATCACTAGGGTTCCCCAAATAAAAAGGCCGTCTGAAAAAGAACAGACAAATGTTTCGGCGAGAAGTTCGACATTGTAAAACCAAAGCGGAATAAAACCAATGCCGTAAGCGCGTCAAGATATGTTTAGAAGTGCAGATATGTTGCAGGTATAGGCTGCAGACGGCCTTTATCCTTGATGGTGGACGGCAAAACAACGTAAAATAAAGCCGATTTCAACCTAACCGGTGCGCCTTTGTGAACCAGCTCATCTTCGATTTTGCCAGTCATGATTATCCCGGCTTCGACAAATTTCTGGGAACAGAAAATGCCGAGTTGGTGTATGTGTTGCAGCACAAACATGGGCAATTTATCTATGTGTGGGGCGAAGAGGGCGCAGGCAAAAGTCATCTCTTGCGGGCGTGGGTTGCACAGGCGCTCGAGGCCGGACGAAATGCCCTCTATATTGATGCCGCCGCCACGCCGCTGACAGAAGCCGCGTTGGATGCGGAGTATCTCGCCATTGACCAAATCGAAAAGCTTAATAATGAAGAGCAGGCTTTACTGTTTGCCATCTTCAACCGCTTCCGCAACAGCGGCAAAGGCTTTTTGCTTTTGAGTTCCGAATATACGCCGCAGCAGCTTGTTATCCGCGAAGACCTGCGCACACGCATGGCGTATTGCTTGGTTTACGAAGTCAAACCGTTGACCGACCGGGAAAAAATCGATGCGCTTGTCAGCATGGCGGCCGCCCGTCAGGTAACCATCGATCCGGAAATATTCGAATACCTGCTGAACCATTGGCGGCGCGATATGGACAGCCTGATGCAAATGCTCGATACCCTCGACAACTACGCCGTTATGATGGGCAAACGCATTACTTTGCCGCTTTTGCGCCAGCTTTTAAAACAACAGGAAACACAATGAAAAACCTTGCCATTTTCGACCTCGACAATACCTTAATCAATATCGATTCGGATCACTCCTGGCCGCAATACCTGATTAAAAAAGGCATAGTGGATGCGGCTGAAACCGAGGCGCAAAATGAAAAGTTCTACCAAGACTATCAAAACGGTTGTCTTGATATCGATGCCTTCCTCAAATTCCATCTCGCGCCTTTAGCCCGTTTCAGCAAGGAAGAGTTGGCTGAGTTTCATCGTGAGTTTATGGCCGAATATATTGTTCCGCATATTTCACCGATGCAGCGTATGTTGGTGCAAAGCCATCAAATGGCAGGCGACGAAATGTTGGTTATTTCTTCGACCAACGAATTCATCATTACCCCTATCTGCCATCTTTTCGGTATTCACAACATTATCGGCACACAGCTTGAAACCGGTGAAGACGGCCGATATACGGGCAACTATGTTGGTACGCCCAGCCTGAAAGAAGGCAAAATTACCCGATTGAACCAATGGCTTGCCGAGCGCGGCGAGACCTTTGAAAGCTACGGTAAGGTTTATTTTTACAGCGACTCCAAAAACGATTTGCCGTTGCTGCGTATCGTGGACGAACCTGTTGCTGTCAATCCGGATGCCGAGCTGGAAAAAGAAGCCAATGCAAAAGGTTGGCCGATTTTGAATTTCAAATAACGATCAATCAGGCCGTCTGAAATATTTAACCTAACCACAACCCTAATAAGGACTAAAACATGAAAACGACTAAACTCCTCGCCTAAGCCCTGTTGTTTGCCGCTGTATTCGGTACCGCACAAGCAGCTGATACCGAAACCCTGGAAGCCATGAAAGCGCAAAACGGCAGCGTTAAAACCGTTTTGATGGATGTTTTCACAACTACTGCTGGCAATGTTGACCGCGTGAATATCATTCAATCCAGCGGTAATCCTGAAATGGACGAACGCGCAGTGAAAAGCGTTTCCAAATATCCTTATCCGAAACGCAAAACTGCATCTAAATATCAACACACCGTTACTTTTGAAACTAACGTTGAAGTAATCAACAACTAATTCGGACGCAAGGCCATCTGAAAAACAGAAGGCGTTTTGATTGGGAAATTCCCTGTCAAAACGCCGTTTTATTCTTTAAACAAGTATAACCAAAATTGCCGTAAAACCACACGCTCCGGTGCTATACTGAAACAAATAAACCGCTTCATCACACATCATGTCTCCCCGTCCAGTTACCATTACTTCCTACAATATGCACAAAGGCATGTCTGCGCTCAACCGTAAAGTGCAGGTCAACCGCATGGCTGACGCGCTGGGTGCATTGGGTTCGGACGTTTTGTTTTTACAAGAAGTCCAAGGACAACATCTCAACAGAAGCCGCCGTACCAACTTTCCTGATGCACCGCATTATGACATCATCGGCGACAGCCTCGATTATCATCGCAGCTACGGTAAAAATGCCGTCTATCCTAAACGCCATCACGGCAACGCCATTCTCAGCCGCCTGCCGCTGAAAACGGAAAACAACCTCAACATCAGCGTCAACAAACTTGAACAACGAGGCCTGTTGCATTGCGAAGTCGTGCCCGAAGGTTGGGAAGATCCGCTGGTGTGTTTGTGCGTCCACCTCAACTTGCGCGAGCCTGACCGGCTTAAACAATACCGCGCCATCAGCGACTACGTTGGTCGATACATTAGTCCGGAAAGCCCGTTGATTATCGCCGGCGATTTCAATGATTGGCGTCAGAAATCAGCGCGTGAGCTGGGCAGGGCATTAGATTTGAACGAAGTATTTGTCGATAATACAGGCAAACGCCCCAAAACCTTCCCTTCGCGCCTACCCATCCTCAGTCTCGACCGCATTTATACGCGCAATCTTGATGTTATCGATTCTGAAATCCACAACAGTAAAGACTGGCAGCATTTGTCAGATCATCTGCCATTGAGTGTAACGGTTAGGCCGCATCGTAAAATGAATATGAAATCAGATAGAAAAATGTAAGGTTGAAATTTTTTTAAAGCACTATTGGCAATGTATCGAAAGAAAAAGTTTTTTCACTTGGATATTTGAGACAAAAACAGGCCGTCTGAAAAGTTTCAGACGGCCTGTTTAAGTTTATAAAAAAGCGCAAAACTTTTTATGTCAAAAGTTTGCGCTTTAAATCTGGTGGAGGCGGGGGGAATCGAACCCCCGTCCGAAAGTCCTCTACAGAGCGTTCTACATACTTAGTTGTGTCTATTTAGAATCTCGTCCCCATCATGCCGACCAACAGGCCTTCAGAGAACCAGTTACCTTAAATCTCGTTTCCTGCCAAGTAACCCGACAGAAAACCAGTCAATGTAGAATGACGTTGCGGTAGCTTGCGCTACACAGCCCATTGACCAACTGCTGCAACGGCAGGCCTTAAGCGGCCAGTGCGTAAGTTTCGTCGTTTGCGACTATTTAGATTCAGTGTTTTACGGGAAATCTGAGACCCCGGTATGCCCGCATCTGCTTTGCAACCCCCGTCGAAACCAAGATCGCCCCCAGATAGGAAAAGTCGATTATACGCATGTCAGCGTGCTTTGCCAAGTTGCCGATTGATTGAAAAGGCCGTCTGAACAGCAGTTTGCTTTTTCAGACGGCCTGTTTGGCTTAGGTTTATTGATGGTAGTTTTGCAAGAAGCGTTTGAGTTTGTCCATGGCTTCTTCGATTTGATGAACGGGCGGCAGGGTAACGATACGGAAATGGTCGGGGCGTATCCAGTTGAAGCCTGTACCTTGGACGAACAAGACTTTTTCACGCACGAGCAAGTCGTAGACGAATTTCATGTCGTCATGAATGCCGTACATTTCGGTATCGATTTTGGGGAACATATACATCGCGCCCATTGGTTTGACGCAGGAAACACCGGGGATTTGGTTGATCAGTTCCCATGCCTTATTGCGTTGTTCCAACAGGCGGCCGCCTGGCAGGATAAATTCGTTGATGCTTTGATAGCCGCCCAAGGCCGTCTGAATGGCGTGTTGCATCGGCGTATTGGCACACAGACGCATGGAGGAGAGCATGTCGAGGCCTTCGATATAGCCTTTGGCATGATGTTTCGGACCGTTGAGCACCATCCAGCCTTGGCGGAAACCGGCCACGCGGTAGGCTTTGGAGAGGCCGTTAAACGTAATGGTCAGCAAGTCGGGGGCGAGGGCGGCAATGTGATGGTGTACGGCACCATCATAAAGAATTTTGTCGTAAATTTCGTCGGCAAAAATAATCAGGCCGTGTTTACGCGCCAATTCGGCGATTTCCAGCAGGATTTCTTTGCTGTACACCGCGCCGGTGGGGTTGTTGGGGTTGATGACGACGATGGCTTTGGTTTTCGGCGTAATTTTGGCTTCTATATCGGCTAGATTCGGAAACCAGTCATTTTCTTCGTCGCACAAATAATGACGCACATTGCCGCCGGCCAGTGTTGCGGCAGCGGTCCACAGTGGATAGTCAGGCGCAGGAATCAGGATTTCATCGCCGTCGTTGAGCAATGCTTGCATGGACATGGTAATCAGCTCGGAGACGCCGTTGCCGATGTAAACGTCGTTGACGGTAACGTCGAGCAAGCCTTTGGTTTGATAGTAATGAACGATGGCTTTGCGTGCGGAATAAAGGCCTTTGGAGTCGCAATAGCCCTGCGCGGTCGGCAGGTTGCGGATCACGTCAACCAAAATTTCATCAGGCGCTTCAAAGCCGAACGGGGCAGGGTTGCCAATATTGAGCTTGAGGATTTTGTTGCCTTCTTCTTCCAGTTGCAGGGCTTTTTTATGAACCGGGCCGCGGATGTCGTAGCAAACGTGGTCCAGTTTTGATGATTTGGGGAATTTCTCCATGATGTGTGTTCCGTAAAATTGTAGACAATGGGATAAATGTACTCTTTTTGCGGGTAAATTAAAAGGGTTTCAGACGGCCAAAGCTTACTTATTGCGCGCTTCAGCACGGCGAACCGTCACGCTTTTGCCGCCTATGCCCCAGTTGTCCATATCGATTTCGTCAATGACGACGACGGTTGTCTCAGGATTTTTGTTGAGAACGCGTGAGAGTAATTCGGTTACGCCGCGGATTAATTCGGCTTTTTGCTCTGTGCTCGGGGCTTCGCTGCCGCCGGTTACTTTGATGTTGACGTAAGGCATGGCTGTTTCCTTTTAAAATAGCGTTCATATGTTATCTTATTTTTATCAGGCCGTCTGAAATTTAATTGCAGGATTTTTCATTGCTCATGACTGCTTTTACAAAGAATTAAGTTTTTTGGAATAGATTGTTTTTACAATGCGGTTTTATTTTGGATGGATATCGTCATGAACCGTTTTCTTCAGACTTTGATTGTGGCTGCACCGATGGTAATTGCCGCGCCTTATGTGGCGGCGGAAACTCATCCGGCGCAAAAGCAGATGCAGCAGAACATTGATACCGTGTTGAAAATTGCACGCAATACATCTTTAACAGAAGCGCAACGTGTGAAACAGGTTGAGCAGTATGCCAACCGTTATCTGGATTATGAACGTATTTCGGCTTTGGCGGTTGGCGCACCATGGCGTGAATTTTCTGCCAAACAGAAAACCGATTTTATCCGTGCATTTAAAGACATGGTGATTGCGATGTATTCGCATTCTGCACTGATTGGTGCGGCGGATGCGAATGTGCGCTTGTTGCCGAAGATGACGGTAAACGGCAATAAGTTTGACGTTTTCTCGGAAATTCAGACCAAAAAAGGCACCAAGTATGAAGTTGCCTACCAGCTTTACCAAAGCGGCGGTGCGTATAAGATTTACAATATTCGCGTGGACGGTACCAGCTTGGTAACGGTATACCGAAATCAATTTGGCGAGCTGATTAAGAGCAAAGGCATTGACGGTACGATTGCGACTGTCGAAGCCAAGGGCTTGAAGAAACAATAAGGCAGATTAAGAAAAAGGCCGTCTGAATATTCAGACGGCCTTTTTGTTTTACGGACTGATTAAGCACGTTTACGGAATTCACCGGTGCGGGTATCGATTTCGACTTTGTCGCCGTTTTCGATGTAAGACATCACTTGGATTTCAGTGCCGCCGACCAGACGCGCGGTTTTCATTACTTTACCGGAGGTATCGCCTTTAACGGCAGGCTCGGTGTATTCAACTTCGCGAACGATGATGGTAGGCAATTCTACGGAGATTGGGTTGCCTTCGTAGAAAGTTACTTCGCATACGTCTTCCATGCCGTCAACGATGAATTTCAACGCGTCGCCGATGTTGTCGGCTTCGATTTCGTATTGGTTGAATTCTTCGTCCATGAAGACGTACATTGGGTCGGCAAAGTAGCTGTAAGTACAGTTTTTGCGGGCCAAAATCACGACGTCGAATTTGTCGTCGGCTTTGTAAATAGTTTCAGAAGCGGCACCGGTCAGCAGGTTTTTCAGTTTCATGCTGACTTTGGCGGAAGAGCGACCGCCTTTGATGTATTCGGTTTTTTGAACAACCATAGGGTCGTTGCCGACCATGAATACGTTGCCGGCGCGCAGTTCTTGTGCTGTTTTCATTGTAGTTTTCCAATCAAATCGGTTGTAATAAAACGCGCTATTTTAGCGTATTTTTTTGTGCTTTGAAATAAAGGCGGCAAGTTTTTCAACGGCACTTTTTTGTGCAAAAAGTCCGTCCCGCCATTTTGCCGCGCTTTGCCGCCATTCGTTTTGGTGTGCCGTCAGGGTTTGCCATGCCTGCAGGCGCTGGCTGTCGCTGAGTGCTTCTCCGTTATTGAGTTCGTCGGAAAGGCGGCGGTGTGCCGTGGCGACAACATCCGGATAAACCTGATGCGCTTTGTCCCAAAACGCGTGCAGCTTGTCGAGATGGATATTTTCTTCTTGCGGATAGATGTGCCAAAAGAAAGGTTTTCCGGCGAGCTGGGCGCGAACAAAGCTGTCTTCGCCGCGTATGACGGCGCCGTCGGCAAGATTGAGCAGTTTATCGAAATCCTGTTGGGCAACGAAAGGGATTTTGATCAGGGTAATGTGTTCGCTCTGATGCATATCGCCGTCTTCAAGCAGGGCGTTTTGCGGCACTAGGCCGCTGTTTTTCAGGCTGGTGATGATTTGTGTACCTGCAAGCAGCAGAGTAATGGGTTGGCCGGCCTGTTGCCACATGGTCAGCCATTTTGCCCAAATATCGCTTTGATAGCCGAAAAGCAGCCATTCGGGCGCATTTTTTGCGGGAAGTTTGAGTTGTCGGCGTAAGGCTTCCGTATCAAATCCGGCAGATTCGGCGTAATCGCGTTCGCGCAGCAGGCCGCCGCTTTTTTCGCTGAAACCCATAAACCAAAAGTATTTCTGTATGCCGTCGGCTTGGGGCGAAGGCATTAAGTGCAGCCTCTCGTTGCTGTCTTCCGCGCTGAGGTATTCCCAGTTAAGCCAAAGCGGTTGGTGTCGGCGGATGACGGTTTGAACGTTGTCGGGCAGTTCGCAGGCGAAGGTTTCGATGACGATGTCGGGGGTAGGGGCTGTATCGGTATCTTCGGCATGGTCGGCTTGCCAAGCGTGAATACCGATGCCTTGATGGATATTGGGAATCGAGGCCAAGTCAGGGCAGAGTGCCTGAAGGGACGGGAAGTCGTCTGTCCATAAATGCACTTGCCAGCCGAGTTCGCGTTGTAAGACACGAGCCAGCCGCCATGAAACGCCGATGTCGCCGAAGTTGTCGATGACGTTGCAGAAAATCCAGCAGGTATAAGGTGGGGTGGTGTTCATGGAAAAATATGCCCAAGGCCGTCTGAAAACATCAGAATGCGCCGAAATAGTGGAATAAATAGACAATCAGCAAAACAATCGGGATAAACATCCAAATGCTTTGCCGTTTCAATTCAGGCTCTTGTTTGAGGTGGTGTTTGATGACGTCAAAGAGGACAAATTTAAATAGGAACGTGGCTTCACAGGCAAGGATGATGCCGTTGATGAGGTGTTGCGTTTTGTCTTCGGGCGGGTTGAGGGCAAACCACAAAAGGGTGGCGAGCGGAATCAGACAGACGGCGAGCCAGCGCAGAAGGATGGGTTTGGACATGGTGTGTGCAAGAAATAAAAAGGGCATTATACCCTGTCGTCTTTCAGACAAGTGCAAATCAGGCTATTATTCGTTTTATTTGAAGCGAACATTTATCCCTATGCAAACCCAAGCCATCATCCGCCATATTGTTCAATGGCTCAAAGATTACGCTGAGCAGGCGCGTGCCAAAGGTTTTGTCGTCGGCGTATCCGGCGGCATCGATTCTGCCGTGGTTTCCACCCTTGCAGCGCAAACCGGGTTGTCGGTTTTGTTGTTGGAAATGCCGATTCGTCAGAAATCCGACCAAGTCAACCGCGCGCAAGAACACATGTGCCGTCTGAAACAGCGTTATCCCAATGTAAAAGCGCAAAGCGTTGATTTGACCCAAACGTTCGATACGTTTGCCGATACCGTTGATATCAGCGAAACCGAATTTCCCAATAAACAGCTGGCACTTGCCAATGCACGCAGCCGCCTGCGCATGACGACGCTTTATTATTACGGCCAGCTGCATGGTTTGCTGGTGGCGGGGACAGGCAACAAAATTGAAGATTTCGGCGTCGGTTTCTTCACCAAATACGGCGACGGCGGCGTGGACATCAGCCCGATTGCCGATTTGACCAAAACTCAAGTGTACGCGCTGGCAGCCGAACTGGACGTATCGGAAGACATTCAAAAAGCCGTACCGACGGACGGACTTTGGGATACCGAGCGTACCGATGAAGAGCAAATGGGCGCATCTTATCCAGAACTCGAATGGGCGATGAGCGTGTACGACAGTCACAAGCCTGAAGATTTTGAGGGCAGACAGCGCGAAGTTTTGGCAATCTATACCCGATTGCACAAAGCCATGCAGCACAAAGTCAATCCGATTCCGGTTTGCAAGATTCCGGAAGAGTTGTTTTAAGTTTGAACATCAAAAGGCCGTCTGAAAACGCTGGATTAAGGTTTTCAGACGGCCTTTTATATTTTATTTCAATAAGAATTGGGAATATGCTTGAAAAACAGCATCATCAGATACCAAAACAGCGTAGCCGCCGCTGCGCCCAGCAATACCCACGCGCTGATTTTGGCGATTTCACGAATGGTGCGCTTTTGTTTGCAGCTGAACAAACGGTTCACAATCAATGCCGCTATGGCGCAAAAGAAAAAAAATCGCAAAAGCCTGCCTATCATTCCACATTCTCCCAAAAATATTGCCTTTAATCAGGGCAGGCCGTCTGAAGCCTCATGCACAAAACAAAAACGAAACGTTATAATACCCCTTTTGCCGCTTCACTTGGAAATTACAAATGACAACAAATGCCTCAGTGGGCATTGTAACGCCCCAGAAAATCCCGTTTGACACACCGCTTGCTCTGGAAAACGGCAAAACCTTACCTCGTTTCGACCTGATGATTGAAACCTACGGCACACTCAATGTCGACAAAAGCAATGCCGTCCTTATCTGCCACGCCCTGTCAGGCAATCATCACGTTGCCGGCAAGCACAGTGCGGAGGATAAATACGCCGGCTGGTGGGACAATATGGTCGGCCCCGGCAAACCTATTGATACCGACCGCTTCTTCGTTGTCGGTTTGAACAACTTGGGCGGCTGCGACGGCAGTACCGGCCCTTTATCAGAAAATCCTGAAACCGGCCATGAATATGGCGCGGATTTCCCTGTCGTAACCGTCAAAGACTGGGTGAAGTCCCAATCTATGCTTGCCGATTATCTCGGTATTCAAAAATGGGCTGCCATTGTCGGCGGTAGTTTGGGCGGTATGCAGGCATTGCAATGGACGATTTCTTTGCCTGAACGTGTTGCCCACGCACTCGTCATCGCTTCTGCGCCTAAACTTTCCACTCAAAACATCGCGTTTAACGATGTTGCCCGTCAAGCCATTTTGACCGATCCCGATTTCCATGAAGGCAATTACCGCAGCCATCAAACCGTTCCTTCACGCGGTTTGCGTATTGCGCGCATGATGGGGCACATCACCTATCTTGCCGAAGACGGCTTGGGTAAAAAATTTGGCCGCGATTTAAAATCAGACGGCTATCAGTATGGTTACGGCGTTGAATTTGAAGTGGAATCTTATCTTCGCTATCAGGGCGACAAGTTTGTCGGCCGCTTTGATGCCAATACTTATCTGCTGATGACCAAGGCACTCGACTACTTCGACCCGGCCGCTGATTACGGCCACAACCTCACGCGCGCCGTAGAGAATGTGCAGGCCAAGTTTTTTGTTGCCAGCTTCAGTACCGACTGGCGCTTCTCGCCGCAACGTTCGCATGAATTGGTCAAGGCATTAATTGCCGCGCAAAAATCCGTGCAATACATTGAAGTCAAATCCAATCACGGCCACGATGCCTTCTTGATGGAAGACGAAGCCTATATCCGCGCGGTTGCCTCTTATATGAACAACGTTTACAAGGACTGCCAAAAATGAATCTGCGCGACGATTTGCAACTCATTTACGATTGGATACCCGAAGGCAGCCGCGTACTCGATTTAGGCTGCGGCGACGGCGAACTGTTGGCCGCGTTGGTGGAACATAAAAATTGCACCGGCTACGGCGTTGAAATCGATACCGACAGCGTGATTGCCGCTATATCCCGCGGCGTGAACGTCATTCAAGCCGATTTGGAAGAAGGTTTGGTGGCGTTTGGCGATCAAAGTTTTGATGTGATTGTTTTGAGCCAAACCATTCAGGCGATGCAGAATACGGAAAAAATCCTACGCTGCCTGATGCGCGTGGCCAAGCAGGCCATTGTCAGCTTCCCTAACTTCGGCTACTGGCGCAACCGCTTTCAAATCGCCATCGGCGGCCATATGCCGGTTTCTGAGCGGATGCCGTATCATTGGTACGATACGCCCAATATCCATTGGTGTACCCTTAAAGACTTTGATTTGCTGTGCGCCAAAAACAAAATCCGTGTGCTGGAACGTGCTGTCATGACCGGCAATAAACAGATTAAACATCTGCCGAATTTATTGGGGAGCCTGGCGTTTTATCGTGTAGGTTAATGCGGTAATCAATAAAGGCCGTCTGAACAGGTAATCACGAAAGCATGGCTTTTGCGGATACCTGTTCAGACGGCTTTTTATTGTTAAAGCCGGTTTAAGCCTGTTTTAATTTTTCCAACAAGGCCAAACTGCCGGCATCGACCAGACGGTAGGTTTCGTCAAAGTCGCCTGTGTACCATGGATCGGGAACGTGGTTGTAACCTGAATCGGGGATAAGGTCGGTCAGTTTGAAGATTTTGCCGGGGTGGAAACCGAGCTGTTTTTCAGTTTCTCTGAGGTTGTTGTCGTCCATCACGATGATGTAGTCGAAATGTTCGGCATCGCTGGGTTTGATTTTGCTGCTGGTAAAGCCTGACGGGTCGATGCCGTGTTGCTTGAGTGCGCGGCGCGTGCCTTCGTGCATGTCTTCTCCGTCGTGCCAGCCTGATGTGCCTGCGCTGGCTGTAATGATGGCATTGCCCATGCCTGCTTCGCGGGCCCGATGGCGCAGGACGTATTCGGCCATGGGGGAGCGGCAGATGTTGCCGAGGCAGACGAAAAGGATTTTGTGGGTTTTCATATGCGTGAAAATGAGCGGTAAGGTTTGAAAATAAATGCAACACGCTAAACCGTTTTCAGACGGCCTTGGCGTGTTGCATTTTCAATTTAGTTTACATGGCTGAAGAAAGGATTGTGGCCTTCCAGTTTTAACGCTTGGGCATAAGTAGGGATGTTCTCGTTTTCGCCCAATGGATTGTGCAGCAGGTAGAGGTGCTCGATTCGGCATTCGGCCATCAGGTCGAGGAAGTTTTGCTGAACGATGGCGATATTGTCGGTTGAGGCCAGCTCCCATGTGAAGGTCTGCGGAACGATTTCAAACGCGCTGTCTGTCGCGTTGAAGCTGAACTGGAGCTTGCCATCCGCTTTTGCTGCGGCAACAACGCCGACACGCGGGCTTTGCATACGGATAGCGCGGATGGCGTTGGTGGCAAAAACATCCATGGCCATGCGTTGGCGGGTGTGGCTGCCGTCGGTAAGCGCGTTAAGCGGCGTATTGGGCGAGAGTGGGTTGGTAAAGAGGGTAACGCCGTCGAGGGCGAGATGCTCTTGCCAAACCTGCATCAATGGCAGACCTGCCTGTTGCAGGTTGAGACCCAAGGCCGTCTGAATGTCTTTATTGCCGTAGCCCAGCGCGTAAACCACATGGACGGATTGACCTTCGGGCAGCGTCAATGGTTTGTATTCGAATTTTTGCAGGAATGCGCCTGCCGCTTCATCGTTTTGCTTGGCTTGGAACCACTCGCCCGGGGTAACGCTGCTCAAGTCGGTAGATTGGACGAGGTAAGGCAGCCATTGTGTGTTTTGCGTGAGGGTGCGCAGATTAGGGTAGTTTTGCAGGCAGGAAAAGAGGGCTTCGGTAGGTAGCGTGAGCGGCAGGGTTTGTTCTTTTTTGCAACCGGCGACCAAAACGACAGGCAGGGCAAACCATTGGGCTTCGTTATCATTTTCTGCTTTTAAGACTTCGCCCACGCTTTGAATCAGGCTGGTGTAAGTACCAACATCGGGCGCCATGGTCATCGCCAATGAAAGGTTGATGTAATGGTTTTGGCTGAGCATGGTGCGGATTTCGGTTTGCAGTTGGCTGGCCGAGAGCTTGCGTGATGCGGAGGAGGAGTTGTGCGCCAGTTGATAGGCATTGAGCAGAAGGTAGTTTTTGATAGGGCTCTGCGGATAAGGGCGGGTATCTGGAAGAACAAAGGTTTTCATGACGGTTTGAAGTGTTGTGTTGTAAGTGTGGCGATTATAGCAATTTAGTCAGTCGGTGTGCTTGTTAATAAATTAAATTCAAATAGCGATAGGGGAGACGCTTCATTTTTACATGGTTTAAGTATCGGCATTTTCTAAGTTGAGGAGGGTAAATGCCCGATATGTTATAATCCATAACCAAACATAATTCAGAAAGGAACAAAATCATGCGCTTGCTTCATACTATGTTGCGTGTCGGCAATCTCGAACGCTCTTTGGATTTCTATCAAAACGTATTGAACATGCAACTGCTGCGCCGCCGTGATTATCCTGAAGGCCGTTTTACTTTGGCTTTTGTCGGTTATGGAGATGAGGCGGACCATACTGTTTTGGAACTGACCCACAACTGGGATACCGAATCTTACGATTTAGGCGATGCTTACGGCCACATCGCGATTGAAGTTGATGATGCTTACGCCGCGTGCGAACGTGTCAAAGAAATGGGCGGCAAAGTGGTACGCGAAGCCGGCCCGATGAAACACGGCACGACTGTGATTGCGTTTGTCGAAGATCCGGACGGCTACAAAATTGAATTTATTCAAAAGAAAAGCGGTAGCGATTCGGTACAATATTCATCTTAAGACATAAGATAATGGAAAAGGCCGTCTGAACATTCAGACGGCCTTTTTTGATTAGCCCAACTGTTTTTGCTTTTCGCTCAACAGGGCGTGTATGTGAAGCGCAGTAGCGTAGCGGTCTTCTCCCGCTTCAATCGGATCGAGGAAATGCAGCTCGACCGTGCTGGAAGGCTGGCTGATGACCATGCAGATGGATTGCCAGAGGCTGATGTCGCCGTAGTAGGCAGTGTGCGGATTGGGGCTGCTGCCGTCCGGATTCGGATAGCGGCAGAGTGCTGGAATAATCGGTACGCCTGCATCATAGGCCGTCTGAAAAAAGCTGGGTTTGAACGGCAGGATTTCACGGCCTTCGGTACTGGTGCCTTCGGGGAAAATGGTGACGGTATCGCCGTTTTTCAGTGCTTCAGTTACGCCGGCGATTTTGGCGGAATTGCCTTTGATGCCGCGGTTGCGCGAGACGTAAACCGTTTGCGCCTGTGTGGCGAGATAACCGACCACCGGCCATTTGGCCACATCGTCTTTAGCCACAAAGCGGCCGGGAAAAGCGCCGTTGACCGCCATAATGTCCAACCATGAAATATGGTTGCTGATAAGCATTTGGCCGCGGCCTTCTTGCGGCGGCGTGCCGAAGGTTTGCAGTTTCATGCCGCAGGAAGCAAGCACGCGCAGCGACCATAATTGGATTGCGCGCAGTTTGCGTTTGCTGCTGTAAAAGGGAAACAGAAAAAACATTTCGGCCATGCCGTACAAAAGGCAGCCGGCAATACAGAGAAGACGGAAGGCGAAGCGTAGTTTGGCAGTCATGTCAAAGGGGGAGTGTTTGTGTGTGTCGGGCGTGTGGGTTTGAATCGTTTCAGGCCGTCTGAAAGGCTGGGCTCGCACTTTCAGACGGCCTGTGTGCCCTGACGTTTATGGGCGGGGGGCGAATTTTTGCAGATAGCGGTCGCTCAGTTTCGTGATGTCCATCATGATCAGCACATCCGCGCAGTTGAATGCTTCATCGACGCAAGGCTCGCCGCAAAACCACGCGCCTGCTTTGAGATAGCCTTTGATCAGTGCGGGTACAGGCGGATTTTCAGACGGCGTGATGCTGTCCCATTTGAGCGGGTTGAGTGGTTTGACGCGCCATTGTTCCGGAGCGAGGTATTTGTCTTTCAAAGCATGATACAGGCCCGCCGCATCGTTGCCGCCGTCGCGCATTTCGATACTGCCGCAACCAATCATAAAGCGCAGGTTTTCGTCTTTCATGAATTTGACCAAACCGGTCCACAACAGCATGACCAAGCCGCCGTTGCGGTAGTCCGGGTGGGTACAGGCGCGACCGAGTTCGACGGTTTGCGGCAGAATGTCTTTCAAAGGCTCAAGGTCGAATTCATGCTCGCTGTACCAGCCGCCGACTTTTTTCGAGGTTTCTTCGGTAATCAGGCGGTAGCAGCCGATAACTTCGCCGGTTGCATCGTCGAAGGCGAGCAGATGGTGGCAATGTTCATCATAAGGATCGACATCGCGGCCGTCATCGCTTTCGATTTCCGCCCCCAACTCTTGGGCAAAAACCTGATAGCGCAATCTTTGGGCGGCTTCGATTTCAGCTTGGGTTTCTGCAAGGCGTACGCTCAGGCCGATTTTAGGGCCCGTTTGATTGAAACGGCTGGGGGACATGATGTTTCCTGTTTAAAGAAAATGGCTGATTATAGCGGATATACGGACAGATTTATATTGATTTGCTTTGCGATAGGGCAAATTATGTCGGGTTGTTGGAAAAAGGCTTCAGGCCGTCTGAAACTGATGGCTGTTTAGAAAGATGGCCAAGAACATTTGCCAGGATGTTTGAAATTTATGACATAAATCAAAATATTTATCCGAATTATTTAATATGAGAATAAAAATATATACAATATAACTAGTTCAAAAGTATTAATATGATTGAATGGGATATTTTTAATATTTAAAAAATGGAGAATATAAAGATGAAACTGAATGTATCGCTCAGTCCTTTGTGTTTGGCTTTAGCGCTTTTTTTCGGTACTGCGTATGCGGACGGAGGTATCGTTGCTGGAACCATGCACAAGACGGGTTCTTTGGCTGTCGGTAAAGAATCCGTATCGGGCGAAAATGCCGCTGCAGTTGGCGACAAGGCTAAAGCAGGTGGCTATAAGGCGGCTGCTTTGGGTTATGATTCTGCCGCTTCCGGTTTAAGCGCAACTGCTTTGGGTGGCGAATCCAAGGCGGAGGCATTGCGGTCGGTGGCGGTTGGCTTTCGGGCCCATGCCAAGGGAACAAATGATGTAGCAGTCGGTGGCGCAGCAGCTGCTTCTGGCGGTCAATCTGTTGCAGTTGGCCTGCTGTCCAAGGCTTCGGCTTTGCGTGCCGTTGCGGTAGGTAATGGCGCGCAGGCAAGTAATATTGATGCAGTAGCTATCGGCAGAGATAGTGAGGCGGATGCGCTCAGTGCAACGGCCTTAGGTGATCGAGCTAAAGCACGTGGAACTCAATCACTTGCACTAGCATCGGCTGCTGAAGCAGAAGGTTATCAAGCAGTGGCAGTCGGTACGCGTGCGGTATCGAATGCCGTAAACAGTGTGGCTTTGGGTGTAGAGTCTTCCGCCACGGCCTTGAACGGTCTGGCTGTCGGTACCAGCTCCAGCGTGCGTAAAGAAGGTGGTACCGCAGTCGGCGGTGGCGCATCGGCTTTGGAAGAGAAATCTTTGGCACTCGGTTTCCAAGCCAAAGGTAAAGCCGAGAAAGCAGTGGCTCTGGGTGCGCAAAGCATCGCAGATTCGGCTGCAGGGCAGGCAGGCTATGATTTTGCGACACAGTCGGCAAGTCAATCTGAAGAAACGGCATGGAAATCGACATTGGGCGCGGTTTCGGTTGGCAATGAAAAGGACAGCCGTCAAATTACCCATGTGGCTGCCGGTACTCAGGATACGGATGCGGTAAATGTGGCTCAGGTTAAAAGGCTTGCGGAAAGATGGCGGGCCGACAGTCAGCAAAAAGAGTCGGCGGTGGCTGCTCAAATCAATCAGATACGAGCTGAAACACGCGTAGAAATGAAAAAACTGGAAGACCGTGCGGATGCCGGCTCTGCCGCTGCAATTGCGGTGGGTAATCTGGGACAAGCTTACCAGCCGGGACAGGGTGCGGTATCCATTGGCAGCGGCGTTTGGCGCGGAAAGGCCGGTTTTGCTGTCGGAGTATCGAAAGTATCCGCCAGTGGCAAATGGCTGGTGAAAGGTTCGGCTGTTGGCGCATCTAAGGGTGGTGCAGGCGGTGGAGCCAGCGTAACCTATCTGTGGTAGAAAATTTCAGATGGCCTTGAATGTTGAGGCCGTCTGAATTTGGCATGCCAAGCGGTAGAAGCGTAAAATTAACGTTTTTGTCGCTTTTTTTATTATGGAAACCTCTTTCCTGCTTGCCGGAAAAATTACCGAGCTGACGCTGATTGTTTTGATGGGCGTGGCCTTGGTGAAAGCCGGGCTGTTGAAATCGGAAAACAGCTACACGCTCTCCGTTATCGCGCTTTACCTGATCAGCCCGTCCGTCATGATTCACGCTTTTCAGATGGACAATACGCCGCAGATTATTGAAGGGCTGAAGCTTTCCGTCATGCTGGCGGTGTTTTTCCATGTGGTGTTGATTGTTTTGGGTAGGTTGTTTAAGCAATTGTTCAAACTCGATGCGCTCGAACACGCGACGACGGTGTACAGTAATTCGGGCAACCTGATTATCCCTTTGGTAATGTCGGTCTTTGGTGCGGAATGGGTGATTTACACCAGCGGTTTTATTATGGTGCAGACGTTTTTATTTTGGACGCATCTGCGCCTGTTGATTTGCGGCCGCGGCAATGTGGCTTGGAAAACCATTTTTACTAATATCAACATTTTATCCATGCTAGTCGGGCTGCTGATGTTTATCTTTCAGATCAAGCTGCCGCATATTATTGATAATACTTTGGCGACGGTAGGCAGCATGATTGGCCCGGTTGCCATGTTGGTGGCGGGCATGCTTTTGGCTTCTTTGCCGCTGCGCTCGATTATGTGGACACCGAGGCTTTATCTCGTTGCTTTTTTAAGGCTGATTTTGATTCCGGTATTATTGCTTTTTGCCGTTAAAGTCTGCGGTTTTGCCCATCATGATGCGCATGCGGATACGGTTGTTTTAATCAGCTTTTTGGCAACGACTTCGCCTGCCGCCTCGACAGTTACCCAAATGGCGGTTGTTTACGGTAAAAATGCCCAAAAAGCCAGCGCGATTTACGGGCTGACAACCTTGCTTTGTGTGGTAACCATGCCGGTGATGATTGCGTTATATCGTTGGATTATTTAAGAAAAGGACAGGCCGTCTGAAACTTTAGTCTTATGTTTCAGACGGCCTGTTTGTTATTTTAAATTTGAAAATAACTTTTATTATCAATTAATTAAACAATTAAAAAACTATACAAAGATGATAGCTGCGTGTATCCTTACGCCTAACATTCATCCAATATAAATCTTTAAAGGAACACAGCCATGACTGACTTTACCCTTTGGGAAACCGCGCCTTTCAATTCTACGATTGACCATATCCTGCAACGTTATCACAACGTTCACCGCGCCCAGTTTGAAGAGTTGGTACCACTGGCGCAAAAAGTGGCGCAGGTTCATGCCGACACTTTCCCTGCCGAAGTGACCGATTTGTTGGCCTATATGCAAAACGAGCTGTTGATGCACATGATGAAAGAGGAACGCATGTTGTTCCCGATGATTAATCAGGGCGTGGGCCGTGGCGCGGCAATGCCCATCAGCGTGATGATGCACGAGCATGAAGAACATGACCAAGCCATTGCGCGTCTGGAAGAATTGACCAACAATTTTGAGCTTCCCGAAGGCGCTTGCGGCAGCTGGACCCGTTTGTACACATTGGCCAAAGAGATGGTGGACGATTTGAAAGATCATATCCACTTGGAAAATGAAATTTTCTTCCCCCGCGTTTTGGCTTCTTAAAATTTGCGGTTAATCAAGGCCGTCTGAATGTTCAGACGGCCTGTTCTTTAATCCCTTGCTAAGTTAGTACAATAGTTCTAAAATTTTAATAAAGAAATAAAATTAGGCAGTAAAGGCACACATCCGTTCTTTTGTTTACTTGAGAAGGAATTTATGAATGAAACATTCTAAAGTTTTACTATCGGGTATTCTGTTTGCTGCTGTGACTGCATGCGCCCAAACGACGGACGGAGGCTGGAGCGCCCTGCTGCAGGATACGAAAACAGGCGTGCAGTCGCGACCTTATTATGAATTTGGCAATGTGGTTCAGAAGATTTCTTTTAAGAAAACCGGTAATCCGGAAAATGGTCTGAAAAAGCCTGTCGTGACTGTGTATCGTCAGGGCAAGCTGTTGGGCGAAGCATATAATTTGGAAGGCACCTTGTTGCCAACCCTGTTTTTAGTAAACGGCAAGTCATTAAATATTAATGACGGCAACGATAGAAAACTGTTGGCTGCTGCTAAGAGAATCGATTTTTATGATTTCGGACGTGGCCGGATCGGCCATGCAGTCTTTACCGCGCCTAACGGCATCTGTCAGGATATGAAACACGGCAAAGGTGTTTCCTACAAGCTGGTTACCAACTATATTGATTTTCCGGATTATCCTTCGCCTGAAAATATCTTGATTATTACTGCGCAAGGCAAATATGGGCAAGACGGTTTTATATTGGATTCTACTGAGTCAAGGGTGACCAGTGCCAATAAAGAATTTGCCAGAAAATATGGCGAAGCCCTGAAATCTAAGAATGGCCCTGAGACCAGGCAGGTAAATATGGCTAATGCAGCCAGTGCGGAAAAAGGCAGGCTGTTGGCTGATTATGTATGTAGGTGATGAGATCAAAGGCCGTCTGAAATTCAGACGGCCTTTTAAAATCATGAATGCATCTCTTGTTCAAACGACAGCAGAATCTGTTTCACTTCATCCGCTTCTTTGATAGCGCGGATGCGGTCAAACAATACCTGCGCCTGTTCAAACTCTTTTTTCATCATGCCCAGCCATTGTTTCAAACGGGCAACTGGATATTTGTTGTTGGCTTCTTTGGCAAGGCACAAGTCGAAAAATTGGACTATCCATGAAGAGACTTCGGCAAAGTCGGTGTCTTTCACTGTTTCGCCGTTTTCATATTGCTTGATTTGCCGCGCCAAGTCGGGACGGATGACCGCGCCGCGTCCGAGCATCACGCTGTCGCAGCCGCTGACGGTTTTAATATCGAGATAGTCTTGAAGGTTGAACACATCGCCGTTGGCGGTAACGGGAATACTGACTGCATCGCGGATTTTGCGCACCCATTCCCAATGTGCCGGCGGTTCGTAGCCTTCGACTTTGGTGCGTGCATGGACGGTTAACGCGCATGCGCCGCCGTTTTCAATCGCGGAAGCGCATTCCAATGCCAGACTTTTGTCTTCATAACCGAGCCGCATCTTAGCAGTCAACGGAATGTGTTGCGGCAGGCGTTGGCGCAGGGTGTGGACGATGTGGTAAATCAAGTCCGGCTCTTTGAGCAAGACAGCACCGCCTTTGTGTTTATTGACCGTCGGCGCGGGGCAGCCGAAGTTGAGGTCGATTTTGTCCGCACCGAAACGCACGGCTTCCAAAGCATTGACGGCCATGTTTTCCGCATCGCTGCCCAAAAGCTGGACAGTACAGGGCGTGCCGGCCGGCGTGCGGTTGGCATGGGCGATTTCGGGAACATATTTAAGCCAAGTGGCGCGTGAGTGGACCGTGTGCGTAATGCGGACAAATTCGCTGACGCATTCGTCAAATCCGCCAATACGCGTCAACAGGTCGCGCATCACATCGTCCACCAGCCCCTGCATCGGAGCAAGAATAAGCTGCATGAGTCAGGCCGTCTGAAAAAAGGAGGACATATTGTAGCGGTATATCGGTTAAAATACAGCTTCCTTTTTCAGACGGCCTTTTTATGATGCACACAATTCCGGCAACCGCCGCCATGTTGGTAAAAAATTCAGAACGTTATCTTTCAGAAGTTTTGAGTGCGCTGAAAGACTTTGACGAAGTCCTGCTGTTGGACAACGGCTCGACCGACCGTACTTTTGAAATTGCCAAGGGCTTTCCCAATGTCAGCTATTACAAGCATGACTTTATCGGGTTTGGCCCGATGAAAAATCTGGCAGCCAGACTGGCGCAAAACGATTGGATTTTCAGCATAGATAGCGATGAAGTGGCGGATGAGGCTTTAATAGAATCCATTCGTGCGGCCGTTTTAGAAAATGAGAAGGAATATATTTTTTCGCTTTCCCGTCTGAACCATTACCACGGCAGACTGATTAAAGGCTGCGGCTGGTATCCGGATATTATTCCGCGCCTTTACCATCGCAGATTTACCCGTTTTTCCGACCGTCAGGTGCATGAGTCTTTGGTGTTGCCGCAGGAAGCCAAGGTTAGACAACTCGATGGCCGTCTGAAACATTATTCTTTTGAAAACGCCGAAGGGCTGATTCAGAAAATGCAGCAGTACAGTTCGCTGTATGCGGAAGAAAACCGCTTCAAGAAAGACAGTTCGCCATTTAAGGCTTTGCTGCATGGCGGCGTATCGTTTGTGAAGAATTATCTGCTTAAACGCGGTTTTGCCTATGGGGCGGACGGCCTGACGATTTCAGTGTCCAATGCGCAAGGTTCGTATTACAAATATGTCAAACTCTACGAGCGCAACCGCACGATAACCGTCTCCCTCATCATCACCACTTACAACCGCCCCGATGCTTTGGAGCTGGTGTTGAAATCGGCTTTATCGCAAACCCGTCTGCCGGATGAGATTATTGTTGCGGATGACGGCTCAAGGCAGGAAACCGCCGAAGTGGTTGATTTTATCCGTCGTAGGACAAGCATTCCGGTCAAACATTCATGGCAGCCGGATAGGGGCTTTCGTGCCGCCGAATCGCGCAACCGTGCGTTGGCACAGGCGAAAAGCGATTATATTGTGTTGATTGACGGCGATATGGTTTTGGATCCGTCTTTTATCGCCGATCATTTGAAGATTGCCCGCAAAGGCCGTCTGATACAGGGTTCCCGCGTGATTTTGACTGAGGATAAAACGCAGGATATTTTAGACGAAGGCGATTTGCCTGCTTTGTCCATGTTCAGCTCGGGGATAGAAAAACGGCTTTCCGCCTTGCGCTGCCGTTGTTTAGCCAAATTGGCAGGCCGAAAAGGTAACCGCAAACACAAAGGCATCAAAACTTGCAATATGGGCTTTTTCCGCAGCGATGCGCTTGCCGTCAACGGGTTTGACAATAGCTTTGTCGGTTGGGGCAGGGAAGACAGCGAATTTGTCGCCCGTTGCTATCATAATGGGATGAAACGCTATAATTTGAAATTTGCCGGCATTGCGTACCACCTTTGGCACAATGAGGCGGAACGCGATTCCTTGCCGCAAAATGATGCTTTGTTGGAGGCAACTTTGTCGGAACGCAAAATCCGCTGTGTTCATGGCGTATCGGATTTTATAAAAGATGAAGAAGTAGCCGGAAAATAGCCTTATCATCTGTTTGAATCATAAAGGCCGTCTGAAAATCTTCAGACGGCCTTTTTTGTGCTTTTAATGAGTCTATTGGTTAAATGAGAATATTATTTATTTGATGTAGATTGGTATGTATAATTAGGTAAAGTATAGTTAGGGAAGAGGGTTTACTCTATAATCCAACTATTTGTAATTTTATTTCGGTCAAGGCCGGATTTTGGGAGTTGTGATGTCAACTATGTTTTTTATCCAGTTTGCCATTGTGCTGCTGTGTATCCTGATTGGTGCGCAGGTTGGTGGGATTGGTTTGGGCGTGCTCGGCGGTATCGGCTTGGCCGTATTGTCTTTTGGTTTCCATCTGCAGCCGACTAGCCCGCCGATTGATGTGATGCTGATGATTATGGCGGTAGTGTCTGCCGCGGCGGCTATGCAGGCCAGCGGCGGTTTGGACTATATGATTAAGATTGCCACGCGCGTGTTGCACCGCAATCCGAAATACATCACCTTTATCGCGCCGGCGGTAACTTACACTTTTACCGTGTTGGCAGGTACGGGCCATGTGGCTTACTCGGTCTTGCCCGTGATTGCCGAAGTCAGCCGTCGCAATGGCATCCGTCCCTCCCGTCCGCTGACGATGGCGGTTATCGCTTCCCAATTTGCGATTGTCGCCAGCCCGATTGCCGCCGCGGTTGTTGCCTGCGTCACCATGCTTGAGCCGCAGCACATCACGATGGCGGACGTGTTGAAAGTTACCGTTCCGTCCACGATTTTGGGTATCGGTTTGGCTTGCGTGTTCGTAAACAAATTGGGCAAAGAATTGAAAGACGATCCGCATTATCAGGCTTTGCTGAAAGATCCGAACTATGTGAAAGAATACATCGATGTGGAGGAGCAACAAACCGATGTCGCCATTTCGCCGAAAGCCAAATTGTCGGTCGGTATTTTCTTGACTGCGGCATTGCTGGTGGTAGTAATGGGGGCGTTGCCTGAGCTGCGTCCGGCTTTTGAACACGATGGCGCGGTCAAGCCTATGGGCATGGCGCATACGATTGAAATCGTGATGTTGTCTGCTTCTGCGCTGATTATTTTGGCGTGTAAACCCAATGGCGATGCGATTACCCGAGGTTCGGTATTCCATGCCGGTATGCGTGCCGTGATTGCAGTATTTGGCGTGGCTTGGTTGGGCGATACCTTGATGAGCGGCCACTTAACAGAAGTAGAGTCGACCGTCAGCCATTTGGTTGAATCTGCACCGTGGACCTTTGCCTTTGCCCTGTTTGTCTTGTCGGTATTGGTTAATAGTCAAGGCGCGACAGTGGCGACGCTGTTCCCAATCGCCATCAAACTGGGGATTCCAGCGCCCATCATTATCGGCACATTCGTTGCGGTAAACGGCTATTTCTTTATACCAAACTATGGTCCGATTATTGCCGCTATCGACTTCGATACAACCGGCTCGACCAAAATCGGCAAATTCATTTTCAACCACAGCTTCATGATTCCGGGCCTGTTGAGCATGGCATTCAGCTTGGCCATCGGTTTGTTGTTGGTTCAACTGTATTATTGATAGGCTGAAAAATGAAGGCCGTCTGAAATTAAATTTCAGACGGCCTTTTTGATATTGTGATTCGAGAGCTTAATTGCAGTATTTATTGACGTCGTTTTGATATTGCTTAATCAAACTGTCGCGATTGGCCAAGCGAGCGCTTTCGGCGACTTGGCGGTTGATTTTGGCGATTTTGCAGTTTTCCAGCTTGTTTTGGCGGTTTTGTTCTTCGATTTTTTTATTGCGCTCTTCAATTTGTTTGTTTTGTTCCGCAACCTGTTCGTTAGGCTGCTCGGCAACCGGCTCAGATGCCGCAACAGCAGGCGCAACGGCAGGTTTGACGTTGTGCGTGCGGATGTTGACCACGCCGGAACGCTTCGGTTGCAGGCGGTTTGGCGTATCGGAATAGCTGTTGCCCGACGCGCCTTTCCAAGTGTAAACCTCGGCCGCGCCGGTCAGGGCGGCGGAAGAGAGAAGGGCTGCTGTCAGACAGGTTTTGAGTACGGAAGATTTCATGGGTTTCCCTTATGTAAATGATGTTCTCATCCAACCTATTTTACTTGAAACTGCAATGCGTTGGCATATTTTTGTACTGCGGATTAAATCATGTAAAAAAATAACGTTAAAACATGTATTACCAATGTTAGCATCAAGCCGGTGTGATATAATGCCGTGCATCTTGCACAAACTGAAAGACCGAGCATCATGCGTATTGTAGAAAAAGCCTATACTTTCGACGACGTTTTGTTGGTTCCAGCGCACTCAAACGTGCTGCCTCGAGATGTCAAACTTCAAACCAAACTCACCCGCGATATCACGCTCAACCTCCCTCTACTTTCTGCTGCAATGGATACCGTTACCGAAGCGCGTCTGGCCATTTCTATGGCTCAAGAAGGCGGCATCGGCATTATCCATAAAAACATGACGCCGGAGTTGCAAGCGCGTGCCGTTTCCAAAGTGAAGCGCCATGAGAGCGGCGTGGTGAAAGACCCCGTTACCGTTGCGCCGAACGCATTGATCCGCGAAGTCTTGGAAATGCGCGCACAACGCAAACGCAAAATGTCCGGTCTGCCTGTTGTTGAAAATGGCAAAGTGGTCGGTATCGTGACCAACCGCGACCTGCGTTTTGAAAACCGTGTCGATCTGCCGGTTTCTGCCATCATGACTCCCCGCGACCGTTTGGTTACCGTTCCTGAAGGTACCAGCATCGACGAAGCCCGCGAAATCATGCATGCGCACAAAGTTGAGCGCGTTTTGGTATTGAACGACCAAGATGAACTCAAAGGTCTGATTACAGTTAAAGATATTCTGAAAACAACCGAATTCCCTAATGCCAACAAAGATGCCGAAGGCCGCCTGCGCGTCGGTGCCGCGGTAGGTACCGGCGGCGATACCGAAGAGCGCGTCAAAGCATTGGTAGAAGCAGGCGTGGACGTGATTGTGGTCGATACTGCCCACGGCCATAGCCAAGGCGTTATCGATCGTGTGCGCTGGGTCAAAGAAACCTACCCACACATCCAAGTCATCGGCGGCAACATCGCGACTGCTAAAGCCGCTTTGGATTTGGTGGCTGCAGGTGCAGATGCCGTTAAAGTCGGTATCGGCCCGGGCTCAATTTGTACGACCCGTATCGTAGCAGGCGTGGGCGTGCCTCAGCTGACTGCGATTCACAATGTTTCCGAAGCCCTGAAAGGTACAGGCGTTCCCCTGATTGCCGACGGCGGTATCCGCTTCTCCGGCGATATTGCCAAAGCTCTGGCAGCAGGTGCATACAGCGTCATGCTCGGCGGTATGTTTGCCGGTACGGAAGAAGCACCGGGCGAAATCGAACTCTACCAAGGCCGCTCTTACAAGTCTTACCGTGGCATGGGTTCGTTGGGTGCGATGAGCCAAGGTTCTGCCGACCGCTACTTCCAAGACAAAACCGACAGCACAGACAAATATGTTCCTGAAGGCATCGAAGGCCGCGTTCCTTACAAAGGCCCGATTGTGAACATCATCCACCAGCTGACCGGCGGTCTGCGCTCCAGCATGGGTTACTTGGGTTGCGCCAATATTGCTGAAATGCACGAGAAAGCAGAATTTGTGGAAATCACTTCTGCCGGTATGAGCGAATCTCACGTTCACGACGTACAAATCACTAAAGAAGCGCCTAACTACCATCGTTAAACCAGTATAAAAAGGTCGTCTGAAAATATTTCAGACGGCCTTTCTGTTTTTATAAGGTTTTAAAAATGAAGAGAATATTGCTTACTGCTGTTTGGTCTGGTGTTTCAGGTTGGGTATTTTCAGAACTTGCCGGATAAATTGGGAAGATAAACGCTTCACGCGCTGAAATGACATGTATCAACCAGTACGTTTTGAACTGAGCGATTAAACCAAGTTTCAGACGGCCTTTTAAAAATCGTATTACAATAAGCCAAAATTAAAAACACATTCCATTATGTCCAAAAAAATCCTGATTATTACCCCAAGCTGGATTGGTGACTGCGTCATGACCCAACCGCTTTATCGCCGTTTGCATGAGCTGCATCCCGGCTGCATCATTGATGCGTTTGCACCTAAATGGTCGATGGCCGTATTTGAGCGTATGCCTGAAATCAACCGTGTAATAGAAAATCCGTTTGGACATGGTGCGTTGGAATTGAAAAAACGCTGGCGTATCGGGCGTGAATTGGGAAAAGAAGGCTATGATCAAGTGATTGTTTTGCCCGGTTCGCTCAAGTCCGCCATCATTGCCTTGGCTACGGGTATTAAGCAGCGTACGGGCTACGTCGGCGAGTCGCGCTATTTTTTGCTGAACGATATCCGCAAGTTGGATAAGGCCGCATTGCCTCTGATGGTCGACCGCTATACTGCGCTGGCGCATCCGACCCAAGCGGATTTTAACGGGCATTCTGATAATCCCTGTTTCACGATTGATCCCGAAAGCCGTCAAGCCGCTTTGGCAAAACATGGTTTGACGGCGGATAAACCGATTTTGGCATTTTGTCCCGGTGCGGAATATGGTCCGGCCAAGCGTTGGCCTGCGCGTCATTTTGCCGAACTCGGCCGCCAATATTTAGCCGAGGGTTGGCAGGTTTGGCTGTTTGGTTCGCAAAAAGATTTCGATATTGCAGATGAAATCAACCGACTTTCAGACGGCCTGTGTACCAATCTTTGCGGCAAAACCAATCTTCAGGAGGCGATTGATTTGTTGTCTTGCGCCGATACGGTTGTGTGTAACGATAGCGGTCTGATGCACCTTGCGGCCGCGCTTGATCGGAAATTGGTTGCAGTTTACGGCTCATCCAGCCCTGACCATACACCGCCTCTAAGCCTAAAGGCAAAAATTGTCAGCTTAAATTTGGATTGCTCTCCTTGTTTCAAACGCGAATGTCCGTTGGGGCATACGGATTGTTTGAACAAACTGACGCCGGATAGGGTGCAAAAAGCGGCGGAAGAGCTGGCTCGTTCGGCGTAATCCAATAAAGATTAGATGAAAAACAGCAAAGGGCGGATTTGAATCTGCCCTTTTGATTTTTTTTAACAAAATGCCGTCTGAAAATCATATTTCAGACGGCCTTTTGGGGTTTGAAATCAATACATCTGATTATTTTTGATGCAGATTATAAACGTATTCCACTTCTTCGCGGCTGCCCATGAATACGGCAACACGTTGGTGCAGGCCGGTAGGTTGGATGTCGAGCATGGCTTCGATGGCGTTGTTTGATGCGCCGTCTGCCTGTTCCATAAGCAGGCTCATCGGGTTGGCTTCGTACATCAGGCGCAGTTTTCCCGGTTTGGAGGGGTCGCGTTTGTCTTGTGGATACATGAATACGCCGCCGCGCATCAGGATGCGGTGAATTTCGGCAACCATGCTGGCTACCCAGCGCATATTGTAGTTTTTGCCGCGTACGCCGGTTTCGCCTGCCAGCAATTCGTCAATGTATTGTTGAACAGGGGCAAACCAATGTCTTTGGTTGGACATATTGATGGCGAATTCTTTAGTGGATTTGGGAACGCGCGGATTTTCTTTGGTCAGCAGGAATTGGTTGGCATCGTCCAAAGTGAAGACAAATACGCCGTGACCGACAGTCAGTACCAGTTGGGTTTGCGGACCGTATAAAACATAACCTGCGGCTACTTGGTCTCGGCCTTTTTGCAGGAAAGATTCGGTAGTCAATGCGCCTTCAGGTTTCGCCAAAATGGAGAAGATGGTGCCAACGGAGATGTTGACGTCGATATTGGAAGAGCCATCCAGCGGATCAAACAATACCAAATAGCCGCCGTTTTCGTGTGTGGCGACATAGGTGTCTTCTTCTTCGCTGGCAAGGCCTGCGATGTTAGCATTGGCTTTTAAAACATCAATCATGATGTTGTTGGCGATGACGTCAAGTTTCTTTTGGTCTTCGCCTTGGATGTTGCCGGTACCTGCCATGCCCAAAACGCCGGAAAGCGCGCCGAGGCGGACTTTGGCGTTGATGTCCAAACAGGCGGTAGCCACGGATTCCAATACGCTGGCCAGCTCTTGCGGCAGTTTGTGTTCGGGCAGGTGTTGGGCTAAGAATTGGTTCAGTGTATTCATGGTTTCACTCTTTTCCTAAGTTTGAATCGGGTATTTTTCAATTTCAGGCCGTCTGAAAACGGCGTGTTCATTTGGTTTTGCTGTCGGCCATGTCTAAAACTTCTTTAGTGCAGGCGATGCTGGTGTCTTTGATGCGTTTTTTCAGCTCGTCGCTCATGGAGTCGCTACCGCCCAAAAGCGAGGTTGCTTCTTCAGGATTGATTTGGTCGACTGTTTTTTCACCGATGCAGCGGCAGATTTTTTCAGTGGTCGCGGAATCAAACGGGCTTTTTCCGGAAGCTTTTTCTACGCAGGCTTCGGTTGCCGAGCGGACAAATTCGGTGCGGAAACTTTGGGTAAATTCTTCTTTAAATTCGTTTTTTACTGATTCGCTGCACGCGCAAAGCAGGAGCGTGCAGGCTAGGGGTGTGCGTATATTCATGAGGGACGGTCGTTAATTGTTATGTTGTGAATTGTAGTGGAAAAAGGCTTAAGTATAAAGGGTTAAGGCCGTCTGAACGGGTATGGCGGAAAAATCGAAGCGTTTGGGTATGCATTCAGACGGCGGCGTTTATTTCGTTTTGCTTTCCAATATATAATGCGCGCCGGCATCTTGCGCTAAAATTTTGGCAAGTTCGGGCAGATTGTTTTGCAGCTGTTCGGCAAGCATATAGGGCGGGTTGATGATGAACATACCGCTGCCGTGCATACCGAAGCCGTCACTGCGCGGCGTATGGACATGAAGCTCGGCGTGCAGATAATTATCGGGAGCGATTTTTTTGAGTTCGTCCGGCAGTTTTCGGCTTTCTTCGCGGCTCAGGCAGGGATACCAAACCATGTAGCAGCCGGTTTCAAAGCGTTTCAAAGCATCTTTCAAAACTTGGACGACGCGGCGGTAGTCTTGTTTTTCTTCGTAGGGCGGATCAATCAAGACTGCGGCGCGGCGGGGCGGAGGAGGCAAGAGTGAAATCAAACCTTGATAACCGTCCGCTTGACTGACCTGTGCTTTACGCGCGGGACGGACTTCGCGCATATTGTTTTGCAAATGGACAAAATCGGTAGGGTGCAGCTCAAAGAGGCGCATTTTGTCGCTGTCGCGCGTGAGCGCCTGTGCCAGCCAAGGCGAGCCGCAGTAAAGGTTGTCTTGCAGCAGTATTTGTTTCAGACGGCCTACAAATTCGGCCAATTCGGCAGGCAGCTTGTCAGCTTGTTCCAAGAGCGCAATGCCTTGTTTGTATTCGCCGACTTTTTGCGCTTCATCGCCGCTCAAATCATACAAACCGGCACCACTGTGCGTATCGATATACCAATAGGGCTTGTCTTTACGGTTGAAATATTCGAGGACGAGGAAGAGGGTAAAGTGCTTGAGCATATCGGCATGGTTGCCGGCATGGAAGGCGTGGCGGTAGCTGAGCATGATCGGGCTGCGGAAATAAAAATCCGATTATACCCCAAACCATCGCCATCACTGCTTTCAGACGGCCTTTGTGCCTGGAAAATGCTACAATATCCGCCTCATCGTACCATCGGAAAGAAGACATCATGTTTACAGGCATCGTACAAGGCATGGGCAAAATTACAGACATCGCCCAACCTTCGCCCGACTTTCGTACCCACACTGTCGAGCTGCCCCCCGAAATCGCCG
The DNA here is from genome assembly GCF_005221305.1 of Neisseria subflava. Lineage (NCBI taxonomy): Bacteria > Pseudomonadati > Pseudomonadota > Betaproteobacteria > Neisseriales > Neisseriaceae > Neisseria > Neisseria subflava. Next base: position 1,042,275 of record NZ_CP039887.1, on the reverse strand, counting down.
ACAATCTGCAAACCGGCGCCTCTGTCGCCAACAATGGCTGCTGCCTGACCATTACCCGAATCGACGGCAACAAAGTCAGCTTTGATTTGATGGACGAAACCTTACGCAAAACTAATCTCGGCAGCTTGAAAGTCGGCGACAGTGTCAATTTGGAACGCGCGGCGCGGTTTGGCGATGAAATCGGCGGCCATGTGATGAGCGGCCATGTGATGGCGGTTACCCGAATTTCCCGTATCGAATCCAGCGAGTTCAATCGCACAGTTTGGTTTGAGCTGCCGGAAAATCTCAAGCCTTATATCCTGACCAAAGGCTTTGTCGGTTTGGACGGTTGCAGCCTGACCATAGGCGAAGTCAGCGACAGGGAATTTTGCGTACACCTGATTCCGGAGACTTTGGAGCGTACCCTGTTTGGCAGCCGCAAAGAAGGCGACCTCATCAATATTGAAATCGATCCGCAAACCCAAGCCGTTGTCGATACCGTGATGCGAGTATTGGCGCAAAAGGCCGTCTGAAAAAAAAGAAAGCCGAAATGAAATTATCCAATTTTTTGAAAAAAGCCAATTCCGTTTTAAACCGTCTGGATTTAATCCTGCCTGACGAAGCCGGTAAAACCGACTGGCGCGCTTTGGCCTTCCGTTGGCACAGCGTGGGAAAAAAAGGCATTTTGGAAAGCCTGCCGCGTCCGCATACGTTTCCTTTGAGCAGATTGGCGGCAGTCGGTTCGCAAACCGACAGGCTGAAACGCAATACCGAGCAATTTTTGGCAGGCCGTCCGGCAAATAATGTCTTGATGACCGGCGCGCGCGGTACGGGTAAATCCTCCTTGGTTAAAGCGTTGTTGCACGAATACGCCGAGCGCGGCTTGCGACTGATTGAAGTGGACAAAAGCGATTTGATCAGCTTGCCGGCTTTGTTGACGCTGTTGTCTGAGCGCCCCGAGAAATTTATCGTTTTCTGCGATGATTTGTCGTTTGAAACCGGTGATGAAACCTATAAAGCCTTGAAAACGGCTTTAGACGGCGGCCTGTCGCAACGTTGCACCAATGTTTTGGTTTATGCCACTTCCAACCGCCGTCATTTAATTCCCGAATACATGGATGAAAATGGCGGTACTACGGGCACTCGCGGCGAAATCCATCAGAAAGAGGCTGTCGAGGAGAAAATCTCCCTTTCCGACCGCTTCGGCTTATGGCTGAGTTTTTATCCTTTCGATCAAAACGATTATTTGACCGCCGTAGCCAACTGGTTGGACGATTTCAATGTGCCTTTTGACGATACGGCGCGCCAAGCCGCGTTGCAATGGGCGCAAATGCGCGGCAGTCGTTCAGGCCGCTCGGCATGGCAGTTTGCCTGCGACTGGGCAGGACGGTTACCGGAAGAAAGAGTGCTGGATTAAGGCTGAAAAAGTAAAGGCCGTCTGAATATGGTTTCAGACGGCCTTTTGGTATTTTTATTGATTCATCAGCGCAAGCATGAAGACAACCATTGCTGGCGTTGGCGCGGATTGAGCAGATGATAGAAGCGGTATTGGATTTCCATTTCGTCCACCGCATAGTCCATGCTGGAGAGGTAGCGGTTTTCAACATAATCGCGGGCGGCGTTTGAGTCGAATGAGTCGCCGGAGAGGATTTTGATGATGGTTTGACGGCGGTTGCGGTCGGAGCGTACGGTTTTACGGTAGGCTTTATCGTTGATTTGTTTGAAGTCGGTACGCAGGCGGCGCAGGGCGGCGTGTTGGTCGGCGGATAAATTGAGCTGTCGAATGTCGCAATTCGGGTGGAAGTCGTCCAAAGTGGCCAGAAACGGACCGGCATGTGCAGGCAGACTGGAACAGAGTAGGGCGAGTGCTAAGAAAATAAAAGTCGGATAGCGGGAAAGTGCAACAGACACGGTGTTTTCCTAATGTTTCATCAGGTTTGGAAATATAACCGATAAGCGTGTGAAAGGCAGTATCAATGCAGTTAACTTTTGTTAATGATGTTAGATTTTTTTGCAGATGTATGTAATCTAATAATTTATTTTCAAAGCCTTACTATGTGATTATAAGTTTCATTAATGTATATGAAATGTAAATTCATAAAAATGACGGCAGAGATATTGTCGGCAGCATACAACATAGGGTTAAAAATGCGATAATGACAAAGGAACACACTTTAGGAGAATAAACATGGCCGACTACCGTATTGCACCCAGTATTTTGTCTGCCGATTTTGCCCGTTTGGGCGAAGAGGTTGCCGAAGTGATCCGCGCCGGTGCGGATTTGATTCATTTTGACGTGATGGACAATCATTATGTGCCGAATCTGACTTTCGGCCCTATGGTTTGCGCGGCTTTGAAACCGTATGCAACCGTGCCGGTCGATGTGCATTTGATGGTTGAGCCGGTGGACGATTTGATTCATGCGTTTGCCAAAGCCGGTGCCAATATCATTACCTTTCATCCTGAAGCCAGCCGCCATGTCGACCGCAGCTTGGGTTTGATTAAAGAATACGGCTGTCAGGCAGGCTTGGTATTGAATCCTGCTACGCCGGTCAATATTCTGGAAAACGTTTTGGACAAACTGGATATGGTGTTGCTGATGTCGGTCAACCCGGGCTTTGGCGGACAAAGCTTTATCCCGAATACGCTGGTGAAAATCCGCAAAGTGCGTGAGATGTTGGACGAGTATGAACGGCAAAGCGGCCGCCATATCGCATTGGAAGTCGATGGCGGCGTGAAAACAGACAATATTGCTGAAATTGCGGCTGCAGGTGCGGATACGTTTGTGGCTGGCTCGGCGATTTTTGGCAAACCGGATTACAAAGCCGTTATCGATGAAATGCATCAACAGTTGGCGCAAGTCGGATAATTAAGCCGGGATATTCTTGGTTTCCAAACTTTTGAATCATCAATGTTTAATATTAAAGGCCGTCTGAAATGATTTTCAGACGGCCTTTTTTAGCCTAAACCCTTACAGCGGCCATTTCAATGCAGGATTGCTTTCAATGACTGCTTTGAATTGGTTTTGAATGCGCTCAATTGCTTCTTGCGTATCCGCTTCAAAACGCAATACCAAAATCGGTGTGGTATTGGAAGCACGCATCAGGCCGAAGCCGTCAGGGAATTCAACGCGCAAGCCATCGATGGTGATGATTTCGGTCGCACCTTCAAACTTGGCATTGGCAGCCAGCTCTTCAATCACTTTGTGGCCGTTGCTGCCTTCCGGCAGGTCGATGTTGAGTTCCGGAGTGGAAATGCTTTGCGGCAGCTTGTTCAACACTTCGGACGGATTGTCGAAGGCAGACAGGATTTCCAAGAGGCGTGCGCCGGCATACATACCGTCGTCGAAGCCGAACCAGCGTTCTTTAAAGAAAACGTGGCCGCTCATTTCGCCGGCAACCAGTGCGCCGGTTTTTTTCATGGTGGATTTGATGAAGCTGTGGCCGGTTTTTTCCATTACAGGTTCGCCGCCGTGTTCTTTAATCCAAGGCGCAAGCAGACGGGTGGATTTGACGTCGAAAATCACTTTGGCTTTAGGATTGCGGCGCAACACGTCTTGCGCAAAAAGCATCAGTTGGCGGTCTGGATAGATGATGTTGCCGTCTTTGGTGACCACGCCCAAGCGGTCGGCATCGCCGTCAAATGCCAAGCCGATTTCGGCATCGCTGTTTTTAAGCTCGACGATGAGGTCTTGCAGGTTTTTCGGTTTGGACGGATCAGGGTGGTGATTAGGGAAATTGCCGTCCACTTCGCAGAAAAGTTCGGTCACTTCATTGCCCAAACCTTTGTAGAGTTTGCCTGCAAATGCGCCGCCGACACCGTTGCCCGCGTCAATCACGATTTTCATCGGGCGTTTGAGCTTGATGTGGCCGACGATGTTGTTGTGGTATTCGCCGGAGATGTCTTTTTCGGTTACGCTGCCTTGTTTGTCGGCGGCAACAAAACCGTCTTTCTCAACAATAGCTAAAAGTTCTTGAATGGCTTCGCCTGCGAGCGTGTCTTCGCCGAGCATCATTTTGAAACCGTTGTAATCGGGCGGATTGTGGCTGCCGGTAATCATTACGCCGCTGCCGCCGCATTCGTTGATGGCTGCGAAGTAGAGCATAGGAGTGGCAACCATACCGACGTTGAGGACGTCGATGCCGCTGTCGGTAAAACCGCGTTGAATTTGTGTCATCAGGCCGGGACCGCTCAAACGGCCGTCGCGGCCGAGTGCGATGCGGGTAATGCCTTTTTCTAAGGCTTTGGTGGCAATGGCTTTACCGATTAAGTAGGCAGCTTCGGCAGTCAGGGTTTTACCGACGATGCCCCGGATGTCGTAGGCTTTAAAAATGTCGCGGGCGATATTTGCCATGTGGATTTCCTTTAAATTTAAGGGGAAATAATGGGGCTTATTTTAACACGGCTAAAAGGCCGCCTGAAGCATTCAGACGGCCTTTTGTCGTTACATCAAAGAACAGTGTTGCTTGGTCGAATCAATTGTTGAAAGTGTTGCACTGGTTGATGTCGCCGCTTTCCAAACCACGCTTGAGCCAAGTCATGCGTTCTTCAGACGAGCCATGGGTAAAGCTGTCGGGAACGACATAGCCCTGAGCTTGTTTCTGCAAGCGGTCGTCGCCGACGGATTCGGCGGCAAGCATCGCTTTTTTAATGTCTTCGGCTTTGAAGATATTGTTGTTGACGGCGTAGTGTCCCCAAATACCGGCGAAACAGTCGGCCTGCAATTCGAGTTTGACGGAAAGGGCATTGGCCTCTTTCTTGCCGACTTGTTGTTGCATTTTGTGGACTTTAGGCAGAATGCCGAGCAGGTTTTGAACGTGATGGCCGACTTCATGGGCAATAACGTATGCAAACGCGGCATCGCTAGCGGATTCGAGCTTGGTGCGCATGTCTTCGTAGAAACTCAAATCCAAATAAACTTTTTGGTCGCCCGGGCAGTAAAATGGACCCATGGCAGATTGGCCCGTACCGCAGGCGGTGGATGTACCGCCTTCATACAACACCATGGTCGTCGGTCTATAGCTTTGACCGTGTTGTTGAAAGTATTTGCCCCATGCTTTTTCCGTATCGGCAAGGACGACACGGGACAGCTCGTTCAATTCGGCTTCTTGTTGGCTGTCGAGTCGGGAAGCTTGCTGGGTAGGAATGCCCATCGAAGATGAGCCGCCAACCAAACCGCTCAAATCCACGCCGTAATATGCACCGACCAAAACCACGATAATGCCTAGTATGCCCGGCGTTTTGCCGCCACCGCCGCCGCCACGGCTTCCACGGCGATCTTCGACGTTTTGGCTTTGTTCACGACCTTTCCAATCCATAATGCGTATCCTGTATAGTTTTCATGCGGCGGATTATACTATGGAATGTCAAATGTGTTTGATCGAATTGCGAATATTGCTGGAGGCCGTCTGAAAATGCGGCATCGGGAAAGTGAAAACGGCAGTATCTTTCAGACGGCCTTGGTGTTTGTTAGAATGAACCAACCTACTATTGGGAGATATAAGATGAAAGTCAGCAGTAAAGCTATTGTCAACGGTGAATTTGAAGACAAATACGGCAAGCGCGGCAGTCAGTTCAGCCCGAGCGGTATGCCTTCTTATTCGATTCCTTTTGAAATCGAAGATGCGCCAGAAGGAACAAAATCGTTTGCCGTGGTGTTGGAAGACAAAGATGCCATTTCAGCATCCGGCTTCGTATGGACGCATTGGTTGATTTCGGATTTGAAACGCACTTCAGTGGCAGAAAATGAGAGTATTTCTGCAACAGATTTCACACAGGGCGCGAACACTTGGGCGAGTGCGTTGGGTAAATTTGAAATCGAAGAGGCTTCTTTTTACGGCGGTATGGCGCCACCGAACAACCGACATCGTTATGAACTGATTGTGTACGCGCTGGATACCGTTTTGGATTTACCGCGCGGTTTCCGCTTTAATGAGTTGCATTTTGCCATACAGGGCCATGTGTTGGATTCGGCATGCGTGGTCGGTACTTATGATGTGTGACGGTATGCGTCATTATTGAAAAACAGCCTGTCTGGTTTTAATTCGGACAGGCTGTTTTTATGGGAAATCAAATCAGTTAAACCACTTCGGCTTTAGTGATGATGACAGGCTCGCTCGGTACGTCGTCGTGGTAGCCGTGACGTTTGGTAGAAACGCCTTCGATGGCATCGACAACGTCAAAACCGTCAACGACTTTACCGAATACGGCATAGCCCCAGTCTTGGACTACGGTTTTGCCGTACAGCTCTTTAGAACGGAAGTTCAGGAAAGCGTTGTCGGCGGTGTTGATGAAGAATTGCGCGCTGGCAGAATGAGGATCGGAAGTACGCGCCATGGCGATGGTGTATTTTTCGTTAGGCAAACCGTTGGACGCTTCGTTTTGAATCGGATCGCGGGTTTCTTTTTCGTTCATGTTTTCATCCATGCCGCCGCCTTGAATCATGAAGCCTTTGATGACGCGGTGGAAGATTACGCCGTCGTAGAAGCCGTCTTTAACGTATTGCTCGAAGTTTTTAGCAGTAACGGGGGCTTTGTCGAAATCGAGTTCGATTGTGATGTCGCCTTTGTTGGTGTGCAGGATAATCATGGGTTTCCTTTCGTTAGAATCCGGTTTTGAATCATTCGTTAAATTGTGTCTGAACGAGAAACTTCAAGGCCGTCTGAAAAATATTCTTTCAGACGGCCTTGTTGTTTGGGTCGATGGTTTACATCAGTACAACATAAGCCCACAGAGCAACCAGTACCACGCAGAGGATGTTCAGCAATAAGCCGACATTCATCATTTCGCGTTGTTTGATTAAGCCTGTACCAAACACAATCGCGTTAGGTGGTGTGGCAACCGGCAGCATGAAGGCACAAGATGCGCCTACACCGATGACGAATACCAAGACTTGTTCCGGCAGGCCCATTTGCGCGGCGATGCTGGCGAAAATAGGCACAAGCAGGGCGGCGGAAGCCGTGTTACTGGTGAACTCGGTCAGGAAGATGATGAAGGTGGCAACCACGAAAATCACCAGCAATGCAGGAGAATGGGAGAACGTGGAAGCAACTTGCTGACCCAATGCTTCAGATGCGCCGGAAGATTGCAGCAATGCGCTCAAGCTGATACCGCCACCGAAGAGCATCAATACACCCCAGTCGGTATTGCGGGCAACTTCTTTCCATTGCGCCACGCCGAATACGACGACGGCAACGGCGGCAATCAGGGCGATAACGGTATCAGGGTTGGAAATACCGAATGCGGCTTTGATTTTGGAGCTGAATACCCAAGCGATGGCAGCGGCCAAGAAAATCAACAGCGCGATAACGCGGTGCAAAGTCCAAGGGATAGATTCGGCTTTAACTTCCACGCGCTCGTTCAAATTAGGTTTGAGGATGACGTACATGGAAAACAGCATCAGCGGCAGAATCAACAGCATCATCGGCAAGCCGAGCTTCATCCAGCCGACGAAGTCCAAGTTCAGCGCTTTGGCGGCAATCATGTTCGGAGGAGAACCGACCACGGTACCCAAACCGCCGATACTGGCGCAGTAGGCGATACCGAGCAGGACGAAAACGTAGGTTTTGCGTTCTTTTTCTTGGTCGAGGTGGCTCATCATACCCATTGCCAAAGGCAGCATCATCGCGGCAGTCGCAGTGTTACTGATCCACATAGACAGGAAGGCGGTAACGGCAAACAGCATCAATACGGCAACTTTCATATTGCCGCGGGACAGGCGCAACAGGCTGACGGCGATTTTACGGTCGAGACGCTGCATGTGCAGGGCGGTTGCAAGCGCAAAGCCACCGAAGAAGATGTAAATCGTCGGGTCGGAGAAACCTGCCATTGCTTTTTTGATGTCCATATCCGGGAGGCCGAGTACAACGGCAAGGATAGGGATCATCAGCGCGGTAACGGTAATGTGTACGGCTTCGGTAAACCAAAGTGCCGCAACGAAAAGCAACAGCGCGATACCTTTGTTGGCATCGGTACTGTAGGGAAGAATGTAATAAATGCCGAAGCAGACAACAGCAGAGATAATGGTCGTCAGCAGCCCTTTGAAGTCGGTAATCGGCTTCTGCGCACTGAGAAGCTCGACGTTTTCAGGATGCTGAGTCTTATCCTTGGCGTTTAAGTCCATGATGTATTCCTCTGAAACATGATTGGTTTTTCTTTTCAGCCGTACGTTCAGACGGCCTAATAGGTAACAGTATATTTGTAATTTAATGTAGTGTAAACAAATTGTAAATTATTTTTTAAAAATGAAATGAAAACCGGATAAGCAGCAAGAAAACTGCTTATCCGGCGGAATAAAGACCCATCGTGAGTTAGTAAGAATCAGGACAAATCGGTAAAACTGCCAAAATTACGGCAGAATCGGTAAAACTGCCAAAATTACGACAGAATCAGTAATACTATCCTGATTTATATGGATTTAAACGTTTTGCGCCAGATTGTCTTGTTCCTTAAACAACAAACCGCAAACGGCTAAACCAGCCGCCGCTAGCAAGGCTCCGGCAATGCCGATATTGGAAAGGCCGAACCAGACGGTTACATAATGCCCCAAAAGCGCACCGCCGCCGATGCCGACATTGTACAAACCTGAATAAATCGAGTTGGCCACATCTGTTGCATCCGAGGCAAATGCCAAGACTTTCGACACCATGCCCAAGCTGACGATGACGATGGCCACGCCCCAAATAAACACCAGCGCGTACACCGCATAAGGGAAAGAGGCAAACGGCAGAAGCAGCAGGGCGGAGAGCAGGATGACCGCCACCGCGCCAAGCATAAACAGGCGTTGCGATTTGGCAAACCATTTGCCAAACAGATAAGAAGCGGCGAAGCCTGCCAAACCGTACAGGCTCAAAACGATGGTGACTTGTTCAGCCTTAAATCCGCCAACTTGCAACACAAAAGGCTCGATATAGCTGTATGCCGTGAAATGTGCCGTAATAATCAACACCGTCATTGCATAAAGCAGCATCAGATTGCGGCGCTTGAACAAACTCGGCAGGCTGCTTAAAGAGCCGGTATTTTGGCTGGGTAAAGCAGGCAGATTTTTGGCCAACACCAGCATTACGCCGGCAGCGCAGACGCCGATCAGCAGGAAACTGAGCTGCCAGCCGAAGTATTGCCCGATCACGCGCCCCAGCGGAATGCCCAAAACCATCGCCAAAACCGTACCCGTACTGAGCAAGCCCAGAGCCTGATTGGTTTTGCCGGTGGGCGCAAGCCGTACCGCCAAAGAAGCCGTAATCGACCAAAATACCGCGTGTGTCAGCGCAATCCCGATACGGCTGACCAAGAGGATGTTGAAGTTCCAAGAAAAGAACGACAGCGCGTGAAACAGCGCAAACAGTGCAAACAGCATCAGCAATAATTTGCGCCGTTCGATGTTTTTCGTCATCAGCATCAGCGGCAGCGATAGGAGCGCAACAATCCACGCATACACCGTAATCATCATGCCCACTTCCGTTGCCGGTTTGTCAAAGCTCTGACCGATGTCGCTCAAAAGCGCAATCGGAATGTATTCGGTGGTATTGAAAATAAACGCCCCCACCGCCAGAGCGCATACGCTAACCCATTGTTTGAATGTTGAAGTCATTATTATGTCCGTTTGATGAAGCAAAGGGCGTTATTGTACGCCTATCTGCATTTTTCAGACGGCCTTAATGAAGAATTTGCAAGCTGTTTGTGTAAGGAGTAAAGTATTTGGCAACTATATTTGTTTGAATGAAAGGAAATACAAATGCAAACTGTTACCCTCAATATCGACGGCATGACCTGCGGCGGCTGCGTGAAAAGCGTAACCCGTCTTTTGGAAGGCGTAGAAGGCGTGGAAAAAGCAGAAGTCAACTTGGAAAACAAAAATGCAGTGATTACTTTTGATGAAAGCAAGACAGATACCGACGCGCTGATTGATGCCGTAGAAGACGGCGGCTATGATGTGGCTTTGTAACCGATAAGCGTATTTTTGAATAAAGGCCGTCTGAAACGCTTCAGACGGCCTTTGTCTCTTGATAACTTACTTTTTGCCATTATGTCGTTTTCGTTTGATAATACATAAACACAAAAAACACGCGTCAAACAATCAATAGGAGGCTTTGCCATGCAACAAAAAGTCCGTTTCCAAATCGAAGGCATGACCTGTCAGGCCTGCGCTTCGCGCATTGAGAAAGTGTTGAACAAAAAAGACTTTGTCGAATCGGCGGGGGTGAACTTCGCCAGCGAGGAGGCGCAGGTGGTGTTTGACGACAGCCAAACCTCCGCCGCCGACATCGCCAAAATCATCAAGAAAACCGGTTACGGTGCAAAAGAAAAAACGGAAGACGCGCTGCCGCAAGCTGAAGCAGAACACCATATCGGCTGGAGGCTGTGGCTTTTGCTGGCCATTAATATCCCGTTCTTAATCGGCATGGCAGGCATGATGATCGGGCGGCACGATTGGATGATTCCGCCTGTATGGCAATTTGTGCTGGCAAGCGTGGTGCAGCTTTGGCTGGCGGTGCCGTTTTACAAAAGCGCGTGGGCAAGCATTAAGGGCGGGTTGGCGAACATGGATGTGCTGGTTACCATCGGCACGGTATCGATTTACCTGTATTCCGTTTATATGCTGTTTTTCAGCACGCACGCGGCGCACGGCATGGCACACGTGTATTTTGAAGTAGGCGTGATGGTGATCGGTTTTGTGTCGTTGGGCAAATTTTTGGAACACCGCACCAAAAAATCCAGCCTCAACAGCTTGGGTCTGCTGCTGAAACTCACGCCGACCCAAGTCAACGTGCAGCGAGACGGAGAATGGAAACAACTGCCCATCGACCAAGTGCAAATCGGCGACCTTATCCGCGCCAATCACGGCGAACGCATCGCTGCCGACGGCATTATCGAGAGCGGCAGCGGCTGGGCGGACGAGAGCCACCTCACCGGCGAATCCAATCCCGAAGAGAAAAAGGCGGGTGGCAAAGTGTTGGCGGGTGCGCTGATGACCGAAGGCAGCGTGGTGTACCGCGCTACGCAGCTCGGCAGCCAAACCCTGCTCGGCGACATGATGAACGCGCTCTCCGAAGCGCAAGGCAGCAAAGCGCCGATTGCGCGCGTGGCGGACAAGGCGGCGGCGGTGTTCGTGCCTGCCGTCGTGGGCATCGCGCTTCTGACTTTTATTGCCACTTGGCTGATGAAAGGCGATTGGACGATTGCGCTGATGCACGCCGTTGCCGTTTTGGTGATTGCCTGCCCGTGCGCGCTCGGTCTGGCAACGCCCGCCGCGATTATGGTCGGCATGGGCAAAGCGGTGAAACACGGCATTTGGTTTAAAGACGCGGCGGCGATGGAAGAAGCCGCCCACGTCGATGCCGTCGTGTTGGACAAAACCGGCACGCTGACCGAAGGCAGGCCGCAGGTTGCCGCCGTCTATTGCGTGCCCGACAACGGCTTTGACGAAGACGCTTTGTACCGCATCGCCGCCGCCGTCGAACAAAACGCCGCCCACCCGCTCGCCCGCGCCATCGTCTCCGCCGCCCAAGCGCGCGGCTTGGAGATTCCCGCCGCACAAAACGCGCAAACCGTTGTCGGCGCAGGCATTACCGCCGAAGTCGAAGGCATAGGTTTGGTGAAAGCAGGCAAACTTGATTTTACCGAATTAAAGTTGCCTGAAAACCTTTCAGACGACGTCTGGCGCATCGCAAGTATCGTCGCCGTTTCCGCCAACGGCAAACCCATCGGCGCATTCGCACTTGCCGACGCGTTGAAAGCCGATACCGCCGAAGCCATAGGCCGTCTGAAGAAACACAATATCGATGTCTATATCATGAGCGGCGACAACCAAGGCACGGTCGAATACGTCGCCAAACAGTTGGGCATCACACACGCCTTCGGTAACATGAGTCCGCGCGACAAAGCCGCCGAAGTGCAGAAACTCAAAGCCGCCGGCAAAACCGTGGCAATGGTCGGCGACGGCATCAACGACGCGCCCGCACTCGCCGCCGCCAACGTCAGCTTCGCCATGAAAGGCGGTGCGGACGTTGCCGAACACACCGCCTCCGCCACGCTGATGCAGCATTCGGTCAACCAACTCGCCGATGCCCTGTTGGTATCGCAGGCGACTTTGAAAAACATCAAGCAAAACCTGTTTTTCGCCTTCTTCTACAATATCTTGGGTATTCCGCTCGCCGCGCTTGGCTTTTTAAATCCCGTCATCGCAGGTGCGGCAATGGCGGCAAGCTCGGTTTCCGTGTTGAGCAATGCCTTGCGCCTGAAACGGGTGAATATTGAGTGATATGGAAAAATCAAATGGAAAATAAAGCATTGTGGTATCAGCCTTTTGAGTTTTATAGTAAAGAAAATCCAGCTACTGCAAGTGATATCGCCGCATTCCATGCCCCTCTGCCTGAGAGCGAACGGGCAGACTCATTACGGCTTCTTGAAATCCATGCTGATCAACTGAATGCCACAGGATTTTGTTTGCCAAAGCATTTTTTTATCCCAGATGAGCTGATGCAGCTTTGGCAGTATTCTGTAAACGGCGGTATCTTGGGGAATCAGCAGGATTTTGGTTATTTTTCACCTGCTGAAGTCGTATCATTCTATTTTATCTATCAGTTTTGGCATTACGCTCCTAATTTGATGCCAATCGCGTTCGATGGAGGAGGTGTGTTTTACTGCTATGATTTCAGACAACCCGACCTTCCTCCGCAGGTTGTGATGAGCTCATCAGGTAATCTCGGCGAAAGTAGTGATGAGCTTATCCCAGTTGGCAATACGCTGGCTGAAGTATTGGCTAAAGAGATAATGTTGGATTGAGCGTAATAATATTGAGGCCGTCTGAAATATCGTTTTTTCAGACGGCCTTTAATCCATATTTTCTGATTTTGAGACCTAAGCGGGAGTATGTCGTATGGACATGATGTTGTTGACCAATATTGTATTGATTGTTTTATGTATTTTTACCATGTTGCTGGTGTGGTCGCGCAACTGGAAACGCAAGCAGGCGTATTTTGAGAAAATCAAAAGCAATCCGGAAAACCTCAAATGGGTTGGGCAAAATCTGACTGGTCAGGAGTGGAAGGATTTGAAAGTCGTGAGCGACCATTTTGGCCTACCCATGTTGCAGGCCAAGCAATTAATTGATTTTTATAAAAACAGTCAGCATTAATTTATGATTTAACGATAGAATTTGACTGAAGTTAAGGCCGTCTGAAATAGCACTCTTATAATAATATAAGTAATATTTCAGACGGCCTTGCTGTTGGTTCAAATAAAGGGAGGAGAACAAAAATGACCGTTTACTTAATCGGCGATTCCGTTCGGCTTGCATCGGAGCCTTACACACGCGCCGCTTTGCCTGAGGCGGATATTGTTTCTCCATCGGAAAACTGCCGCTCGTCGTATGATGTGCTAGAGCATATCGGGCAATGGACAGAGGGCGCGACTGTGGGAGACATTATCCACATCAACTGCGGTTTGCATGACATCCGCCACAATCAAGGCTGTAATGAGCCGGTGGCCGATATAGACACCTACCGCAACAACCTGACCCGAATTTTCGATTATCTGAAACAGATAGGTGCAAAAATTATTTGGGCGAGCAGCACGCCCTTTTTGGAAAGCGTACACAATATCGTCAAACCCTCGCGCCGTTATCTGGCCGACTTGAAGGCCTATAACCGTGTGGCTGAGGATTTGGCAAGGCAATATGGTTTTGCCGTCAATGATTTATACAGTCTGATGTTTGGGCAGGATTTGACTGATGTGATGCTGTGTGACGGACTTCATTTCAATGAGTTCGGCAGTAAGATGATAGGCAAGGCAGTAGCCGAAGCAATATTGAAACAGATGGACTAACCCTACTTAACTCGTTTTGTCATGTTTTGGCTTTCAGACGGCCTTTAAAGCTAAAGCAAAGTTCCCAATATCAGGTAATGCAGCACTAATTCTTATCAACATTTAATCCAGGAGTATGACCATGAGCGGCGAATTAGATAAAATCAGCGGTAAAGTAAAAGAAGTGGCTGGAGATGTATCCGGCAATGCTAAACTTGAAGCTGAGGGCTTGGTTCAACAAGGAATTGGCAAAGTAAAAGAAGTGGTCGGCGACATTGAAGAAAAAGTCGGCGATGTTTTGCAAAAAGGCAAAGAAGAAGCCGAGCATTTGGTTGATGAAGCCAAAGAAAAAGCTGAAAGCTTGATTAATGATATTAAAAGCAAATTTTAATATTTAAAGAATAAAAGGCCGTCTGAAAGATTTTCAGACGGCCTTTGTTTATGGTTTTAAAGCTTAGGCAAACTGTTTGCCAAATTCGATAAATTCGTCTTTTTTGGCTTTGGCTTTGCCGGAGTCGATGGCTTCTTGAGCGGCTTTGACACCATCCGCCAGCGAAGCAATCACATTTCCTGCATAGAGCGCGGCAGCGGCATTAAGGACGACGATATCGCGTGCGGCACCGGCTTTGCCGTCCAACACTTCGTTCATTTTTTGCAGGGATTCTTGCGCGTTTTCGACTTTGATTTCGTCTAAATTGCGGCGGACTTCCATGCCGAAATCGGCTGGGCTGATGTCGTATTCGGTGATTTTGCCGTCTTTCAGTTCGGCAACGCGGGTTTTGCCGGTCAGCGTGATTTCATCCAAACCGCCTTCGCCGCACACAACCAAAACATGTTTGGAGCCAAGCTGTTGCAATACGCGGGAAAGAATGCCGCACAAGTCGATGTGGAACACGCCCAAGAGTTGGTTTGCCGCGCCGGCAGGATTGGTCAGCGGGCCCAAGATATTGAAGATGCTGCGGAAGCCGAGCGAACGGCGGACGGGGGCAACATAGCGCATGGCGCTGTGATGGTTGGGTGCGAACATAAAGCCGATGCCGGTTTGCTGAATGCTTTGGGCGACCTGTTCGGGGTTGAGGTTGAGGTTGGTGCCCATTTGTTCCATGACATCGGCAGCGCCGCTGGATGAAGAAACGGAGCGGCCGCCGTGTTTGGCGACTTTCGCGCCTGCCGCAGCCGCGACAAACATGGAAGTCGTGGAAATATTGAAAGTTTTGGCACCGTCGCCGCCTGTGCCGACAATATCGACCAAGTCATCGGCGTTTTCCAGCGGCACTTTAGTGGCAAATTCGCGCATCACGCTGGCTGCGGCGGTAATCTCGGAAACGGTTTCAACTTTAATCCGCAGGCCGGTCAGAATGGCGGCGATTTGCTCGGGCGGAACTTGGCCGCTCATGATTTGGCGCATGAGGTCGGTCATTTCATCGTAGAAAAGTTCGTTGTTGCTGATGAGGCGTTCAATCGCTTGTTGAGGGGTAATCATGATTTTTCCTTTGTTCGTGTCCGATGTGATTCAGGCCGTCTGAAAATGCGGTTTGAACACTGTCAAACACATTTCAGACGGCCTTTCATTAAGATTTTTGCGGACGATAGTCTTTGAATTCTTCCAGGAAGTTTTTCAGCATATCGTGGCCGTGTTCGGTCAGCAGGGCTTCGGGGTGGAACTGTACGCCTTCGACGGCATATTCTTTGTGGCGTACGCCCATGATTTCGCCGTCTTCCGTCCGCGCGGTAATTTCGAGGCAGTCGGGCAGGGTGGCGCGGTCGATGGCCAGGCTGTGGTAGCGCGTGCAGTTGACCGGATTGGGCAGGTCTTTAAACATGCCTGTGCCGTGATGGAAAACGGGGGAGACTTTGCCGTGCATCATTGTTTGCGCGCGCACGACATTGCCGCCGAACGCTTCGCCCATGGTTTGATGGCCAAGGCACACGCCCATGACGGGCAGCCTACCGGCAAAGTGCTGCATGGCTGCAACAGAAATGCCTGCTTCCTTAGGGGAACAAGGGCCGGGGCCGATGACCAGATATTGCGGTTTCAGGGCTTCGATTTCTTCGATGGTGATTTCATCGTTGCAACGTACCAAAACTTCCTGCCCCAATTCGGCAAAGTATTGGACGATGTTGTAGGTGAAGCTGTCGTAATTATCAATGAATAAAAGCATTTGCAAACCTTTAATGACATTTTGGCAGTCAGGGTAAGGCCTGCCAAAAGTGTAAAAATCGTTTATGTTTGCATAATATCACAATCTTTACCTAAAGGCCGTCTGAAAAGGCGGATAAGACAAAACAGCTAAAAAATGCTATGCTTTACGCTTTGAACCTAATCTGTTTGAAGTGATGAAAAAGTATCTTATCCCGACTGCCGCCGTCGTTGTCGCCGCTGCGCTCGGCACGCCTTATTATCTTGGTGTCAAAGCGGAAGAAAGCCTGACCGAGCAACAAAAGCTGTTGCAGGAATCCGGTTTCCTGACCGTTGAGTCCCACCAATACGATCGCGGCTGGTTCAGTTCAACCGAGACGACCGTCATCCGCCTCAAACCGACCCTGCTTCAAAATACCCAAAAATACCTGCCGGACAATTTGAAAACCGTCCTGCAAGAGCCGATTACGGTCATCAACCATGTGACACACGGCCCGTTTGCCGGCGGCTTCGGCACGCGTGCACACGTGGAAACCGAGTTCCAATACCATCCGGAAACCAAAAAAGTTTTGGACCGCTTCTTCGGCCAGCAAACGCCGTTGACCATGACCAATACGGTTTATCTTTCCGGCGACGGCAAACTCAGCCTCAATATCCCTGCCTTCGACTATGAAGAGCTTTCCGGTATCAAGCTCAACTGGAAAGGCTTTGGCGGCAATACCGATTACAGCCAAGGCTTCAAAAGCTACCGCCACGATTACCTTGCGCCGTCTTTACAAGTCAAATTGGCCGACAAAGGCGATGTGTCTTTGGAAAACCTGCGCTTCCAATCCGAAACGGAAGACGGCCTGACCAAGCTTTCTTTGGGCAAGAGCAGCATTACGCTGGATAAATTCCTGCTGCAATGGAAAGAAAACATCGATTACAACGTTAAGTTGAACGAACTGGTCAACCTTGTGACCAATCTGCAAATCGGTGCATTCATCAATCCGACCGGCACGATTGCTCCGTCTAAAATCGAAGTCAGCAAACTGCGTTTCGATACACAAACCGGCGAAGTCGATAAATTCATCAACAGCGAAGGCCGCTTCCAATTTGAAAGCCTGACTTATGGCGAAGACAAATACGGCCCTCTGGACATCAATGTTGCTGCCGAGCATTTGGATGCCGCATCACTTCTGGCATTGAAAAACAAAATTGCCGAAGTGTCCGTGAAGAAAATGAGCGAAGAAGAAATTCAGGCTTCCCTGATTCAGACGGCCAAAAACGAGGCTTCAGGCCTGTTTACCAATAATCCGGTTTTAAACGTTAAAACCTTCAAATTCACCATGCCTCATGGCGATGTCGATGTCAGCGGCAAACTTGCGTTTAAAGGTTTGGCAGCCAAAGACCTCAACAATTTGGGCGATATGCTGAAGAAAACCGAAGCCGACTTCAATATGAGCGTACCGCAAAAATTGTTGGAGCAGCTCGCCGTCAACCAAGCAAGCAGCCTGTTTAGCGTCAATGCCGAAGATGAAGCCGCAGGCCGCGCCAGCATCGACGATATTAACGAAACCTTGCGCCTGATGGTGGACAGTACCATCAAAAGCATGGCAAGCGAGAAATATCTGACCTTAGAAGACGATAATGTCAAAACCCATCTGACTTTGCAAAACAGCGAGTTGAAATTAAACGGAAAAGTCCTTCAAAGCGATCCGGAACCCGAGTTTGACGAAGCAGACTTTCCCAATAACTAATCCTCAATCACACAAACAGCGGTTTTAACTTCTCAGAAGTTAAAACCGCAAATCAACCCACAATCAAAAAGGAAACCCATGTTCCGTACCATGCTCGGCGGCAAAATCCACCGTGCCACCGTTACCGAAGCCGACCTCAACTACGTCGGCAGCATTACCGTTGACCAAGACCTGCTGGATGCGGCAGGTATTTGCGTTAACGAAAAAGTCGCCATCGTCAACAATAACAACGGCGAACGTCTTGAAACCTACACCATCCCCGGCGAACGCGGCAGCGGCGTCGTTTGCCTCAATGGCGCGGCCGCGCGTTTGGTTCAAAAAGGCGACATCGTGATTATCATGTCTTATGTCATGTTGTCCGAACCCGAAATTGCAGCGCATGAGCCGAAAGTCGTCCTCGTCGATGAGAACAATAAAATCCGCGACGTGATTTCTTATGAGCCGCCGCACACCGTGTTGTAATATTCAAACAAAGGCCGTCTGAAATGTTTCAGACGGCCTGTTTCCCAAATTCAACTTATCTGAAAGGTTTTGCCGTGAATATCCAAATCAACAATATCACCGTCAGCAACGATGCGCCCTTTACCCTTTTCGGCGGCATCAATGTCCTTGAAGACCTCGACTCTACGCTGAAAGCCTGTGAGCAATACGTTAAAGTCACCAATAAACTCGGCATTCCTTATGTGTTCAAAGCCTCTTTCGACAAGGCAAACCGCTCTTCTATTCACTCTTTCCGCGGTGTGGGCCTGGACGAAGGCATGAAGATTTTTCAAGCGGTGAAACGCGAGTTTAACGTTCCCGTGATTACCGACGTTCACGAGCCTTACCAATGCCAACCGGTTGCCGAAGTCTGCGATGTCATCCAGCTGCCTGCCTTCTTGGCGCGCCAAACCGATTTGGTGGTGGCAATGGCGAAAACCGGCAATGTCATCAACATCAAAAAACCGCAATTCCTCAGCCCGTCTCAAATGAAAAACATTGTGGAGAAATTCCAAGAAGCAGGCAACGAGCAAATCATTTTGTGCGAACGCGGCGCAAACTTCGGCTACGACAATTTGGTGGTCGATATGCTCGGCTTTGGCGTGATGAAAAAAACGTGTAACAACCTGCCCGTTATTTTTGACGTAACCCATTCCCTGCAAACGCGCGAATCCGGTGCCGCTGCATCAGGCGGACGTCGCGCCCAAGTATTGGACTTGGCACTTGCCGGTATGGCAACCCGATTGGCCGGTTTGTTCCTTGAATCTCATGCCAATCCCGACCAAGCCAAATGCGATGGACCAAGCGCATTGCCGCTTGCCCAATTGGAAGACTTCCTGACCCGTGTTAAAGCGATTGATGAAACCGTGAAATCGTTTGCACCTATGGATATTCGTTAAGGGCGAATAGTTGAAAGGCCGTCTGAAAGCATTTTCAGACGGCCTTTTTATCGGCGTTACTGTCCGCGTAAAAACAACGCATCCAATTCTTTTAAAGTCAGTTTGACCCATGTCGGACGGCCGTGGTTACACTGGTTGCTGCGCGGCGTGTTTTCCATATCGCGCAGGAGCGCATTCATTTCTGGCAAGGTCAGTTGGCGGCCGGCGCGGACTGAGCCGTGGCAGGACATGGTGGCGAGGATGTGGTTTTCGTGTTCTTCGATGGTTTGGCTGCTGCCGACTTGGGCGAGTTCGCCCAATACATCTTTGGCCAGCGAAACGACGTCGGCTTTACCGAGCATGGCAGGAACTGCGCGGACGGCAAGGGTATTGCCGCCCATGTCGGACAATTCCAAGCCAAAGCCTGTCAGCATTTCGGCATGATCGGCAAGGGCGGCGCATTCTTCGTGGGACGCGGCAAAGGTTACGGGAATAAGCAGGCGCTGGCTTTGTAGATTGCCGTTTTCCTGACGTTGGCGTTTCATTTTTTCGTAGTTGACGCGTTCGGCGGCGGCGTGCATGTCGATGAGCAGCAGGCTGTCTTCGGCTTGGGCGAGGATGTAGATGCCTAATAGTTGGGCGATGGCAAAGCCGAGCGGCGGCAGTTCGGATTGGGAGGGAAGGCCGTCTGAACATTGCTTATCTGTTTTGGGAGTAGGCGTTTCAGACGGCATATTACCGAAACGTGCCTGCTCGAATTGGCTCAACTCAAGGTCGATGTCGTCGGTTTTTTTGTAGAGCTCGGCATAAGTATTCATGGCTGCGCGGCTTTCGCGCAGAGACAGGCTGCGTTGTTGCGGCGCACGCGCGGCTTGGTAAGGCATAGGCGCGGTTTTGCCTGATGAACCAAAGGCATTGCGTGTATCGGTTTTTTTGCCCGTCGGGTAGTTGGATGAGCTATCAAACAGATTTTCGCTGTCATTTTCAGACGGCATTGGGGCAGGAGTAACGCCGGTAATGTCATGCAACACTTCGCCTGCGTTGCTGACGCTTTCGGTCAGGTCGGCGCGTGTGTCGGCAAGGGCTTTGTTGAGCGTGTGGAACACGAGTTGGTGCACCTGCTGGCTGTCGCGGAAGCGGATTTCGGTTTTGGTCGGGTGGACGTTGACATCCACGGCTTCGGGCGGCAGGTCGAGGAAGAGGACGAAAGCAGGCGTCAGCGCGTTGTGCAATACGTCTCGGTATGCCTGCTTGACGGCATGAAGCATGACTTTGTCGCGCACGAAGCGATGGTTGACGAAGCAGTATTGTTTGTCGGTTTTACCTTTGGCAAAGGTCGGCTTGGCAATCGCGCCATAGAGCCGCAATGCGCCATTGCCGCTGTCAATTTCCAATGAGGCCGTCTGAAAATCATCGCCGACAATGGCGGCAATACGTTCATGCAGGCTTTGTGCAGGAAGTTTGAACACTTGTTTGCCGTCGCGTTTGAGTGAGAAGGCAATGTGCGGATGCGCCAGCGCAAGACGTTCGAGCATGGTGGCGCAGTGGGCGTATTCGGTGTTTTCGGATTTGAGGAACTTGCGCCGTGCAGGGGTATTGAAGAAGAGTTCGGCAGCTTCGATGGTGGTGCCGACGGGGTGGGCGGCGGCGGTGGGGCTGCTGAGTTTGCCGTCTTCTGCTTTGACTTGGGTCGCGTGTGAACTGTCTTCTTGACGGCTGGTCAGGGTCAGGCGGCTGACTGAGGCGATACTGGCCAAACCTTCGCCACGAAAGCCCATACTGGCAACGTGTTCCAAATCGTTTAAGGTTTTGATTTTGCTGGTGGCGTGGCGGTGGAGCGCAAGCTCGATGTCGTCTGAGTGGATGCCGCTGCCGTTGTCGCTGACGCGAATCAGGCGGATACCGCCGCCGGCCAGCTCGACATCAATCGCTGTCGCGCCTGCGTCAATACTGTTTTCAACGATTTCTTTCAGAGCGTTGGCAGGGCGTTCAACCACTTCTCCGGCGGCGATTTGGTTGACAAGATGGTCGGGCAGTGCGGCAATTCGGGACATCGGTTTCTTTCAAAAAAGCAACGGCGGAAGGGAAAATTACAGGTATTTGCGCATCAATTCGCATTCGACACGGACGGTTTTGTTCAGCTGCAACACGGCAGTACCGAGCGATTCATAACGATTGAGGCGATAGAAAGGCACGGAATTGAGCGAGGCATACAGTTTGAGAAAGCTGAGGCCTGCATTTCGTGCCATTTCTTCGGCGCGGCTGAGCAGGGCCGTACCCAAGCCGAGATTGTGGAAGAGCGGATGGACGTATAAGGCGTCCAGTTGCGCTTCTTTGAAATCGACTTGGAAAAAGCCTTGAATCAGCCCTTTGTATTCGACCACCCACAAGGCTTTGTTTTTATCGGAGATGGTTTCCAAATAGCTGTTGATGTCGAGCAGACTTTCCCATGTGTGCATAATAGTTTCATCATAACAGCGAATGCAGGCGTATTGAACGGCATGCAGATGGGCGTTGTGTATAGCTTGGCAGTCTTTTTCGGTTGCCGGACGGAGGATGGTCAGAAGGCTCATGGCGGATGGTCGGAAAAATTGATTTCAGACGGCCTTTTGCAATCAAAGGCCGTCTGAAAAAAGTGGGTAAGGTTACAGGCTTTGATGTAAGGTTTGTGCGGTTTGGAACGCGTTGTCCGCATCGTTGGCCAAGACGGTAAAGTGGCCCATTTTTCGGCCTTTGCGTGCGGCTTTTTTGCCGTAAAGATGCAGATGCGTATTCGGGTTGCTTTGCAGCGGCAGCCATTCGGGTTCGCCGCCGTCTTCCTTCCAAACGTCGCCCAAAATATTCGCCATACAGCAAGAAGTCAGCAATTTGGTATCAGCAGGCGGCAGATTGCACATAATGCGTACCTGCTGCTGGAACTGGTCTGCGGCGCAGGCATCCAGCGTATGGTGGCCGGAATTGTGCGGGCGCGGGGCGATTTCGTTGACGACCAATTCATGCGTGTCGCCGACGACGAACATTTCCACCGCCAACACGCCGACATAATCCAATTCGTCCGCCAAGCGCTGCGCCATCTGCCGCGCCTGTTGCTGCACGTCGGCACTCAGCCGCGCAGGGACGATGGAATAAGCCAAGATGCCGTTTTCGTGGATGTTTTCAGCAGGATCGAAGGTTTGCACGTTTTCATTGTTCAGACGGCATACGATAACGGAAATCTCGCCGCGCAAATCCACCATTTTTTCCAAAACGCAATCCACGCCGCCGTGTTCGGCAAACGCGGTTTTAAGTTCGTCCACCGTTTTGACGCGGATTTGACCTTTGCCGTCGTAGCCCAAAGTCGCCGTTTTCAGGATGCCGGGCAAAAATTGCGCGCTTTCGTCGCTGATGTCGTCTGAACGGCAAACCACCTGATACGGCGCGGTTTGCAATCCCGCTTTGCGTATCCACGCTTTTTCCTGAATACGGTTTTGCGCGATGGCAACGCAGTCGCCGCTCGGAGAAACGTTGGTATGCTTTGCCAGAAAGCGCATCGCGTCGGCATTGACGTTTTCAAACTCGGTCGTAACCGCCGCGCATTTTGCCAATTCTTCCAAAGCGGCTTGGTCGTCAAACGGCGCGCACAAATGGCGGTCGGCAAATTCCGCCGCCGGCGCGTTCGGATCGGGGTCGAGAACGGTTACTTTGTAGCCCATGGTTTTGGCGGCAACGGTAAACATTCTGCCTAATTGGCCGCCACCGAGGATGCCGAGCATTGCGGGCGGAGAAAGAGATATGTTTTTCATGCTGATTCTTCAAATTGTACAAGTTGATATCTATAACTAATTCTTGACGGATGTCTTGTATCGCTGGAATTACCAGTTTCAGAAATACAGAATACTTTTTCCATAAATTTTTCTGTTTTTAGAAATTCCAGTAT
The DNA here is from genome assembly GCF_005221305.1 of Neisseria subflava. Taxonomy (NCBI): domain Bacteria; kingdom Pseudomonadati; phylum Pseudomonadota; class Betaproteobacteria; order Neisseriales; family Neisseriaceae; genus Neisseria; species Neisseria subflava. The sequence continues at coordinate 1,019,340 of NZ_CP039887.1, read as the reverse complement.
TCTGTTTTTTTCATCCTTATAAGCACCGCGGTCTGTACCCCATGCAAGAACAATCATATCAGCATCTTCCAAACATCCTTTAAATTTGGAAAAATCGGTTTGGGTGTTTGCCCTAATTCCTGTTTGCTGTGTAGAGTAACTGGAAAAAATATTTAACATTTTGAAGTTGGTAAAACCGTACATATCCAAGAAACGTGCAAGTTGGGTAAGGGTTTTGTCGCTTCTTTCATCATTTGCTTTACTTGGATTAATTCCTATAGCAACAGCTGAGAAATTTTTAGGATTTTCTGTGTTGCCGCTCCATCTAACCGTTAGGATTTCTCGATTTTTTTCATTATCTGTATAGAGACCATCTTTGGTAGTCGGTCTGAGTGTTTGGCGAAGCTCATAAAGTTTTTCATAAGTCATTTATCCAACCCCTCCTGCACCATCTGCGCCGCCAGAACCACAGCTCGGGCCTTATTCTGCGTTTCCTGCCATTCGGAAGTCGGGTCGGAGTCGGCAACGATGCCTGCGCCGCTTTGGATGTATAGGGTATTGTTTTTCACTACGGCGGTGCGGATGGCGATTGCTAAGTCCATGTCGTTGTTGAAACCCCATACGCCGACGGCGCCGCCATAGATGCCGCGTTTGCTGGGTTCGACTTCTTCGATGATTTCCATGGCGCGGACTTTGGGTGCGCCGGAAAGTGTACCTGCCGGGAAGGTGGCGGCGAGGATATCCATGTTGGTCATACCGTCTTTCAGACGGCCTTCGACGTTGGAAACGATGTGCATTACATGGGAGTATTTTTCAATCACCATTTTGTCGGTGACTTTGACTTCGCCGGTTTTACTGATGCGGCCGACGTCGTTGCGTCCTAAATCAATCAACATGACGTGTTCGGCAATTTCTTTGGCATCGCTCAGCAGGTCTTGTTCGTTGGCGAGGTCTTCGGCTGGTGTTTTGCCGCGCAGGCGTGTGCCGGCGATAGGGCGGACGATGACATCGTCGCGTTCGCGGCGGACGAGGATTTCGGGGGAGGAGCCGACAATATGGAAATCGCCGAAATCGTAGTAAAAGAGGTAAGGCGAAGGGTTGAGCGTGCGCAGAGCGCGGTAGAGGGCAAGCGGGCTGTCGGTGAATTCCATGCTCATGCGCTGGCTGGGGACGACCTGCATACAGTCGCCTGCGAAGATGTAGTCTTTGATTTTGTTGACGCAGGCTTTGAACGGCTCTTCGCCGAATTCGCTGACGGCTTCGGTGTGTTTGCTGCCGAGGGAAAGCGGGATGGCGCAGCTTTGGCGCAACTGGGTGCGGATGTCTTCGAGTCGTTCGCGGGCGCGTTCGTAGCCGTCGGGCTGCGAGGGATCGGCGTAAACGATGAGGTGGATTTTGCCGCTCAAATTGTCGATAACCGCCAATTCTTGCGACAACATCAGCAAAATATCGGGCGTGCCGAGCGGGTCGGCTTTGGCGTTGTTTTTCAGGCGGTGGGCAAAGTGTTCGAAATTGTAGATGGTTTCGTAACCGAAGTAGCCGACTAGGCCGCCGGTAAAGCGCGGCAGACTTGGGATTTCAGGCGTTTTGAAGCGGTTGTGAAAGGCTTCGATAAATGGCAGCGGATTGCCGTCGTGTTGCTCGACGATTTCGCCGTTTTGATAAACATCGACGTGTTTGCCACTGACTTTGAGATAGTAGCTGCAAGGCAGGCCGATAAAGGAATAGCGGCCGAAACGTTCGCCGCCGACAACGGATTCAAGCAGGTAGGTGAAAGGCTTGTTGGCAAGTTTGAGGTAGATTGAGAGCGGTGTGTCCAAGTCGGCAAGCAGCTCTTGAACGAGTGGAATGCGGTTGTAACCTTGTGCGGCTTGGGCTTGGTATTCTTGTTTGCTGATCATCTTGATAAGTCTTTCAGACGGCCTGTTTTAGGGTGTTAAATCGTGTGAAGAGTATAGCATTTTATTGGGATTGTTGACAGTCTGAGCGTTATGTCAGATATGGAAAACGCCGTCTGAAAAAGACGGTGCGAGGTATCAGGCAAGGGTGTTGGCGATTTTGTTTTTCCGGCTTCGTTTCCACTTGAAGAGATAAGCGGCAACAACGGGAATCAGGGCGATAATGGATTTGAATGTCCATCCTGAATACCATGTGCCTTCGGGAACGTCGCTTGCAAGCCAAGTGAAGTATGGCCACCAGCAGGCAACCAGGCTGCCGAGGAACAGCGGCCAAATATGACGGCTTAAGTTGCGTTGCCATAAAAGGAAACAGATGGCCGCCCAAACGAAAGTCAATACGGTAATCAGGAGAATGGTGTAGGCATCTGAAATCAGGATGGCGGCAAAGTAGTAGCTGAGTCCGACCCATAATAGGGCAAGTATCAAGACGATGATTTCTTCCGGGCGTTTAAACATGATTTCTCTCTTTTGTAAGACTGGCAATGCATCAATACTATACCCTAAACAAGAAGCGATGGTAAGAGTCTTTCAGACGGCCTTGTAGCCGGGTTTGCTATAATGTGCGCAATCAATTTTTTGGAAAGGACAAACCATGACGGCAAACTTTCAAGAAACGCTGAAGGCTTTGGGTAAAAAGGCGAAACAGGAAGCAGCGGAGCGGGAAGCGGAAGCGAAGGCTAAAAAGCAGGTAGAGGATGTGGATTTCAGTAAGGCAGTTGGTAAGGTTATACCGTTGAAAAATGCGGGTAACTATTATGAACAGCCCCGTGATAAATCTCCGATCAAGCCGCGACCTAAAGAAATGGCGACTTTGGAGCAGGAAGATTATTTTTATGTGGGCAGCGGCGGCTGGGAAGAACCGCCGGCTTCGTTCAGTAAAAACGGGCAGGGTAAAAATGATTTGATGCGTTTACGAAACGGCCATTATCCTGTTGTGGCGGATGTAGATTTGCACGGCTATACACAGGAAGAAGCGCAGCAGGTATTGAACGAATTTATTGAGTTTACGAAAAAACGCGGCGTTTGCGGCGAGATTGTCCACGGCAGCGGCTTGGGTTCTTCAGGCTATAAACCGGTTTTGAAAAATATGACGCGCCGCTGGTTGATGCAGCATCCTGATGTGTTGGCTTATGTCGAGCCTCGACAAGGCAATGATGGCGCAGTCAGGATTTTGTTAAAACGCCAACGCCGAGACGATGATTGGAAACAGTAAAATATAAAAAGCAGTGTCGATAAAATGACACTGCTTTTTTTATGGTTGTCAGACTAAGAGGATTTCTTTTTGAAAACCGATTCGCAACCTTTGCCATTGGTCATTGCAGTTTTGAAATTATTGGCTGAATCAATATCAGTGCATTTGTAAGCATTGCCCAAACTATCCATCCAAACGGAAAGGGTATAGCCTGTTTTGGTGGGTATGGCTTTCAAACGATAGGCTCGGCTTGTACTGGTATCAATCATTTCGGCAGAGTATTTATATTTGTCTGCCAAATCTTTATGGCCTTTGTATGAGGAAATAAAGTCATCCAACTGAGTTTTAATCTCATCAGTTTTCCACTTTGGATTTTTAACCATCTGGTTTTTAAAAGCAGAATTGATGGCGACTAACTCGGCATGCGCTTGTGATTGGTAGCCGCGTTCAATGTAGCGGTTGTAAGAGGGAATGGCAATGACGCTTAGGATGGCTAAGATGGCGACAGCAATCATCATCTCAACCAGCGTAAAGCCTAGTTGTTTGGTAGAGGTGGTATTCATTATATTATTCGCTGGCAACGTAAGACTGAAGAACGACTTGGGTATTGGCATTCTTACCCCATGCTTTGGCGGTAACGCGGTAAGTAATTCGACCCTCTGTCGTTTTACCTAAATATTCGATGATGTAGCGTGGATTATTTACGATGCCACTTTTTTTATCTAAAGGATATTCCGTACCATTGGCGTCAATACACAGGCTTTTGTCGCATTTGCGCTTCCAAGCATCTACGGTTGGGTTGCCTTCTTCAGTAAAATCGCCATTGGATTTTACGTTTGGTGTGGAACATAAACCTTTTGTACATTCTGCAGTAAAAGTAGTCTTTTTACCTTCAATATCAAAAATTTGATTTTCACCTTCACGCAGTGCCGCTTCGGCTAGGGTGGTTGCCAGTTTACGGTCGGCATCATTGGTACTGATACGCTGTTCGGTATTGTAGGACTGGGTGGCTGTAACCACGAGCAGGGCGATGACGACCATCATCATTAAGACGATAAACAAAGCATAGCCCTGCTGCCGGTCAGGTTTGATTAGAGTGATCGGTCGGCGCATACGTTTCCTCCGCGGATGGTGGCATTAATATTATAGATATCGACTTTATTGTCTTGTTCTTTTGATGGGTCAATACTGCCGTTATTCAGTACGATTTGGATAGATGCCGGAGACTTGGCCTCAGCTGAGATATCCAATGCGTTTTTGTAATCAAATGATTCTGTATTCAATCCGCTGGCAGATGCATTTTCAGAATTAGGACATTCTGCATAGATATAGTGGATATCCATAGCAGTGATGCCTTTAATTAACAGCTGCGGATTACTCCATGAGCCATCATTTGATAATTGGAAACGGAACAAACCGCTCTCTTCGCCAAGTTTACCGACGGCGTAGGCAATCATTTCATGTTTCATAATGGCAATACTGCCGTCTTGATCAGAGTCGTTAATTTTTAAAGCCAATTTTGCCGCCGCCAAATCTTTAATTTCTGTTTGAGGCTTTGCAATGCCTGAACAGTTACTGACAATAGCAGTTTTTGCAGCAGGTAAAGTAGGTGGAGCTGACAGCCATTAAGACAATCATGCTGAGCAGGCTGGCAACCAAAAATTCAAGGATGCTGAAACCGTGCATCGCGGTTTTATTGGGAATATGGTTGAGTAAGCGTTTATTGTTCATTGTTAGTCTCTTACGCGTGATTGGTAGGTATAGACAACGTGATGCCCCGATGTGTTGAGATTTTTTGCGCTATTTTCTTCTTCGACATCTTGCAACCATAAAACTTTCACGATGGTCGTGTCGCCTTTGCCATCGCATTTTGCGTTAAACCCATTTTCTTCGTAAGTTGGCTCTGCACCGGAAGAATCTTTGCAGATGGTCGAAAATACTTGGGCTTCGGGAAGGGCTTTGGCTAAATCGGTTTTAAACTGTGCAATTTGAGCCTGTGCAAGTTGGGCTTTGGTCATTTTGGCTTCAAATTTTGCAGTTTGTTTAAAGTCGGATTTTAGGTAGGCATCATAGGATTTTTTATAACGGGAGGTTTTTTCCCCTGCAGTATCGGTTTCTTCAGAAAGCGTCGGATTAATGAGCATGCCTTCAATCAGATTTTGTGTAATTTGGGCGACTGTGGTTTGATTTTCAGACTCACGTACGTTGGATACGGTACGCAATTGAACAGCCAGCAGGGCGAGTACGCCGATAGCAAGGACAAACATGGCAATCAAAACTTCAATCAGGGTCATACCTGATTGAAGTTTTGGAGTAGAGCTTGTTGGGCTCGTTTTCAGACGGCCTTTAAATGATCTGAGATGAGTAGGATTAGTAATGTTCATAAGATACCGTTGTTATTATTTGGAAGTGTATTCGCACATTTTGCGCTCATCGTTTTTAGCACAGATTTCGACATGCCCATTGCCATTGATTAAAAGTACGGTAGCACGGGCTTTTTTGGTTTCAGCATCGGTGGCAAATTTATCCGTCAGGCTGATTTTGATGTGACCGTCTGAAAATTGATAATTTTTCTTATCCTTATCACCATCCTTATCATCGATTAAATATTCAAATGTACCATTGGGCAGGAATTTCCACCAGACTTCTTTTGGATCGGAAGAGGAGAGGGCGGAAAGTGAAGTACCGCTGGGAATATAGTCGAAGCGGTATTCCACTTTTTCAGTGTCGCCATTGAGAATGATGTAGCGGATAGATAAATCGTCTTCATCATTTTGATAGCTGGAATTTTCGTTTTTATCGGCGTAGGCCAACATACCAATACTGGTACTGGTACTGTTTTTTTTGTGAATGCAACCATTATGCGAGCCATCGGATTTGATTTTGGCCGGGCAGATGTAAACGGGAAGATTGAGACGGACGGCCTCATTACGCGCGAAGCGCAGCAGATTGGCAATTTGCTCTGCTTGCGATGCCGCACGTCTGGAGGCAATCCATTGATTCATATTGGGAAGTGCGATGACAGCCATTACTGCTGCAATAGTAATGACGATCAGCAACTCAATTAGGGTGAAGCCTTTTTGTGTCTGATACATGAGTGATTTTTTAGTAGTAATGTGTTGGGTAACTGACGTTTTCTCTTTTGCACTTGCCTGTGGCAATGCTTTTGCTTTTATTAGATTTATTTTAAACGATTTTGTAATGCGTGACTAATGAAATATGAAATTCGGTTAGTTTTTCAGACAATCTGTCTCAATCTTCCATCAACATGGATTCTGGAACATAGGCAGCATTATCAAATTTGGTAAATTGGCCCATCCAAGTGAGGAATACTTTCCCGACGGGACCGTTACGGTGTTTGCCGATAATACATTCCGCCAAGCCTTTTGCGGGTGAATCTGAGTTGTAGTATTCGTCGCGATACATGAACATAATCAAGTCGGCATCTTGTTCGATTGCGCCAGATTCACGCAAGTCGGACATCATTGGGCGTTTGTCGGTACGCTGCTCAACAGTACGGCTCAACTGCGACAGGGCAATAACGGGAACTTGCAATTCTTTAGCCAATGCTTTGAGGGAGCGCGAAATTTCACCAAGCTCGGAAGCACGGTTGTCAGAACGGCCGGAGCCAGACATTAATTGCAAGTAGTCGATGACGATCAAGCCCAATTTACCGTTGAACTGGCGTGCAAGACGACGGGCGCGAGCGCGGAGTTCGAGCGCAGTCAAACCCGGAGTTTCATCGATATACATGGGTGCATCGGAGAGTTTAACGACCGCTTCGTTCAGACGGCCCCAATGTTCGTCTTGCAATCTGCCGGTTTTTAAAACGCTTTGGTCCAAACGTCCGACTGAACCCAGCATACGCATAACCAGCTGCGCGCCGCCCATCTCCATGGAGAATACGGCGACAGGTAATTTGTTTTCTACGGCAACGTGTTCTGCGATGTTGATCGAAAAGGCGGTTTTACCCATAGACGGACGGCCCGCCACGATAATCAAATCGCCCGGTTGAAGGCCTGATGTTTTTTTGTCGAGGTCGATAAAACCTGTCGATATGCCGGTTACCTCATCAGGATTGTCGCGCGAATAAAGCATATCGATGCGCTCGACTACTTCTTTCAAAAGGTCGGGCATCTCAAGGAAGCCTTGTTTGGATTTGGCGGTACTTTCGGCGATTTGGAATACTTTGTTTTCTGCCTCGTCCAAAAGCTGGCCTGCATCACGCCCTTGCGGATTGTATGCGCTGCGTGCAATTTCCGTGCCGACTTCGGCAAGCTGGCGCATGATGGAACGCTCGCGCACGATTTCGGCGTAGCGGCGGATATTGGCAGCGGATGGCGTGTTTTGCGCCAGTGTAATCAGATAGTTGAATCCGCCTGCCGCTTCCAATTCTTCATTGCGTTCCAAACTTTCCTGAACGGTAATGACGTCGGCAGGACGGCTTTCATTAATCAGGTTGGCAATCGCACGAAAAATCAGGCGGTGTTCGTGGCGGTAGAAATCTTCGCCGGAAACGACATCGGCAATACGGTCCCAAGCAGAATTTTCCAGCATCAGGCCGCCCAAGACGGATTGCTCCGCTTCTGTGGAATGTGGCGGCAGTGACAATGCGCTGATTTCACGGTCTTCAGACGGCATATCGGAATAATTGCTCATGACGGGCATCTCTGGCTGGAAAATTGCAATCCACTATTATAGCGCAGTGTAAGTTCAATTGGTTTGTTTAGGCTAAAGCAGGTAAAATAGCAATGTTGTCGATTTGACAACACACACTACCAAAATATAAATATCAATAATTAGGAGCATAAAAATGGAACACAAGCTGCCACAATTGCCTTATGAACTGGATGCGTTGTCCCCTCATCTGACCAAAGAAACTTTGGAGTTCCACTACGGCAAACACCATCAAACTTACATCACCAATTTGAACAATCAAATCAAAGGCACTGAGTTTGAAGAAATGCCTTTGGAAGAAATCCTGAAAAAATCTTCCGGCGGTATGTTCAACAACGCTGCCCAAACTTGGAACCACACTTTCTACTGGCTGGGCTTTACCCCTAAAGGCCAAGGCAAACCTGCCGGCGAATTGGCTGCGGCCATCGATGCCAAATGGGGCAGCTTCGAGAAATTCCAAGAAGCGTTCGATGCTTGCGCGGCCGGTACTTTCGGCTCCGGCTGGGCATGGTTGGTGAAAACGCCTGCCGGTGAATTGGATCTGGTTTCTACTTCCAATGCAGGTACTCCGCTGACTACTGAAAACACTCCGCTGTTGACTTGCGACGTATGGGAACACGCCTACTACATCGACTACCGTAACAGCCGTCCTAACTACCTGAAAGGTTTCTGGGAAATCGTTAACTGGGATGAAGTTGCCAAACGCTTCGCCGCATAAAACGATATGAGTGAAAAGGCCGTCTGAAGAATTTTCAGACGGCCTTTTTGTCAATATTGGCGTGAAGAGATGGTTTAGATGAATGTTTTTTCTGTCTGATGCGCAAAATTATCATGGAGCAAAAAAAAAGGATAAAGGGGAGATTATGCTAAAATATTGTCAACAATTTTTTTGATTCCGCATGATATGGAATCAGCGTTTGACACACATAGACAAGAGGATTTTATGAAATTTCTAGACCGTGAGGCGACCATTGCCAAACCCGGCTTTAATCGTTGGCTGGTACCGCCTGCCGCTTTGGCCGTGCATCTTGCCATCGGGCAGATATACGCTTATTCCGTGTTCAATGCGCCGCTGACCAAGCTTATCGGTATTACTGAGTCGGCTATAGGAGATTGGAAGCTGACCACGGTAGGTTGGATTTTCAGTATTGCCTTGGCGATGTTGGGCGCGTCTGCGGCTATGTTCGGTACTTGGATGGAACGCGTTGGGCCGCGTAAGGCGATGTTTGTTGCTGCCTGCTGCTTTAGCTTGGGCTTTTTTGTCTCGGCGATTGGCGTCCATACGCACAATCTGTTTTTGCTTTATTTGGGCAACGGTGTGATTGGCGGGGTCGGTTTGGGCTTGGGCTATATTGGGCCTGTATCGACACTGATGAAATGGTTTCCCGATAAACCGGGTATGGCGACAGGTTTGGCGATTATGGGCTTTGGTGGCGGCGCGATGTTGGCTTCGCCTTTATCCGTGTCGCTGATGAATTTTTTCTCCAGTGAAACTTCGGTTGGCGTAGCGCAGGCTTTTGTCGTCTTAGGGTTGTTCTATCTGGTGTTGATGATGTTCGGTGCGTTTACCATCCGCATACCTGCCGATGGCTGGAAACCTAAAGGTTATGTTGCGCCGAAAATCAAAAGCAAATTGGTCAGCAGCAATCACGTCAATGTTTCCGAAGCCATGAGAACACCGCAATTTTGGCTCTTATTTTGGGTGTTGTGCTTGAACGTGACGGCGGGTATCGGCGTTTTGGGTCAGGCTTCTGTCATGATTCAGGAACTGTTTTCTGAAGCTTCTGTCGGTAAACAGGCTGCTATTGGCGCGGGTGCGGCGGCAGGTTTTGTGAGTCTGTTGAGCCTGTTTAATATGGGCGGCCGTTTTTTGTGGTCCAGCGTGTCCGACAAAATCGGGCGTAAAAATACTTATACTATTTTCTTTGTGCTTGGCTCGCTGTTGTATTTCGCCATTCCGTCTATTGGCGCGAGTGGTAACAAGGCTTTGTTTGTTATTGGGTTTTGCGTCATCATTTCCATGTATGGCGGCGGTTTTGCAGCGATTCCGGCGTATCTGAAGGATTTATTCGGTACTTATCAAGTCGGTGCAATCCACGGCAGGATTTTGCTGGCATGGTCAACTGCAGCTGTTATTGGCCCGGTGTTGGTCAACTATATCCGCCAAAGTCAAATTGAAAGCGGCGTTCCGGCTGCTGAGGCTTATAGCATTACCATGTACATTATGGCAGGTTTGTTGATTGTCGGTTTGTTGTGTAATTTGAGCGTCCGTTCGGTTCACGAAAAGCATCACGAAAAAGACATTAAGGTCGCGGCACATAGCGGCAACCCTGATGATGAAACCGCTGTATCTGATGCCTATCTGATCAGCAAGAAAGTATCAGCGGGCGGTATCGGCGTATGGTGGCGCTGGGCTTTGGTTTGCATTCCTTTGGGCTATGGTGTCATTATGGTGTTTGTTAAAGCATTAAGTTTGTTTAATTGACTGTTGAAAATTAGAGGCCGTCTGAAAGTTTCAGACGGCCTTTTCAAATGTTAAACAATTAATCTTTTGATACGCTGATGGTATGTTTGATGTGTTTTAAATTTGCAACGATGGTAAAAGTCATCATCACCAGTAAAGCCCATGAACTCCATTTGCTGATGTGTACTGATGCCCATGCGCCGATTTGGTTGGGATAGCGCCAAACGCCGAATAGGGTTCCCAAATTTTCCGCCAGCCAAATGAAAAATCCGATCAGGACGAAAGCGAGCAGGAGGGGCATTTTGCGAGTGGTGTCATAGGGCGTGTATAAGACCGTTGTCCGGGCGTATAGGCCGAGAGCAAAAGCTGCAAGATACCAGCGATAGTCGCCGATATAGTGATGGGTGAAGAAATTGATATAAATCGCCAGTGCGCACAAAGTGCCCAACCAATACGGCGGATGGCTTTTGATTTTGAGGTCAAACAGCCGCCATGCTTGAATGATATAGCTGCCGACTGCGGCATACATAAAGCCTGCAAACAGCGGTACGCCGCCAATTTTGGTATAAGCCTCATCAGGATAGCTCCAAGACTGGATATCGCCTGATGTCTTGAACCATTCCAAAGCAAAGCCCACCAAGTGAAACAGCGTAATCGATTTCACTTCATCCCAAGTTTCCAGCTTGAAATACAGCATGGCTGCTTGTACGGAGATGGCAAAAATCAGTAGCAGGTCGTAGCGCGAAATTCCCAACCAGCCTGTTTTCGGAACAAGAAACATGGCAATGAAAAACAAGCCTGCAAATAAGCAGGCTCGTGCTTCTTTCAAACCGAAAAACCAAAATTCAACGATAAAGCGTCGCCAACTATGCAAATCCTTGCGTTTGGGGTGCTCAGTCAGCCAAGTATCCAGTTTGCCCAACATATTTTCAGACGGCCTCTTTATCTTGAAAATGTTTTAGGCAGATTGAATCGGAATGACGCGATTTTGCTTACGTTTTGCGCCGCCCTCACAGTAGTTGGTTTTGACATAATCTTCAACGATTTGTAAAAACTCGGCAGCGATATTGTCGCCTTTGAGGGTGACTTTCCGCTCGCCGTCTACATAAACCGGCGCAACCGGTGTTTCGCCTGTACCGGGCAGGCTGATACCGATATCGGCAAGCTTGCTTTCGCCCGGACCATTTACCACGCACCCCATTACGGCGACATTCAATGATTCAACACCTGGATATTCAGTGCGCCAAACAGCCATTTTCTGGCGTAAATAGTTTTGTACGTCTTGAGCCAACTCTTGGAATACGGTACTGGTGGTACGGCCGCAACCCGGGCAGGCTGTAACCATTGGCGTAAAGGAGCGCAAGCCCATGGTTTGCAGGATTTCCTGACCGACAATGACTTCTTGTGTGCGTGAGGAGCCGGGTTCGGGCGTAAGGGAAATTCGAATAGTGTCGCCGATACCTTCTTGCAACAATACGGACAAAGCTGCTGTGGAAGCAACAATGCCCTTGCTGCCCATGCCTGCCTCAGTCAGACCGAGATGGAGCGGGTAACGGCAACGGCTGCCCAATTCGCGGTAAACCTGAATCAAGTCTTGTACGGCGCTGACCTTGCACGACAAAATGATTTTGTCTTCGGGTAAACCTAAAGCCACGGCTTTTTCTGCCGATTCCAGCGCAGAAACAATCAAAGCCTCTTTCATGATTTCTTCAGGCGGCTTCGGTGTGGCAGAAGCTAAGTTGGCATCCATCATGCGCTTGGCAAGGCCTTGATCAAGCGAACCCCAGTTCACACCGATGCGTACGGCTTTATTGTTTTCTGCGGCAGTACGGATCATAAAGGCAAATTTTTCATCGCCTTTTGCACCTTTACCGACATTGCCCGGGTTAATCCGATATTTGGCCAAGGCCTTGCCACACTCAGGAAATTCAGCCAATAAGCGTTCGCCATTAAAATGGAAATCACCAATCAGGGGGGTGGTGTAGCCCATATCGTCTAAGCGGCTGCGGATTTCGGCTACTTTGGAAGCCGCTTCAGGAGTATTGACTGTGATACGAACCATTTCCGAGCCGGCATCGCTCAATTCTTTGACTTGTCGGGCAGTTGCTGCGGCATCTGCCGTATCCGTATTGGTCATGGATTGGACAAGAACGGGCGCCTCAGAGCCGATGATGAGGTGGTCAATTTTGACTTGATGTGTCTGACGGCGTTTAGGTGTGGTCATTTTAGTTTTTTCCTGCAACAAAAGAGGCGGATTTTTCACCGGCAACACGGTATTTCAAAGGTTCGATAGGTGTGCCGCCGTAATTGGCTTCAGAGCCGGCTGCAATACCGAGCCAAACATTGTAAGGCGCACCGCCTCTCAGACGTTGTTCGCTTCCGGCCGGAACGATACGGCTGAATACTACTTTTCCATCTTTGTCTGTAATAATCAGATTGCTTCGGTATTGGACTTTAATCCAAAGTTCGTCTTTCTCGACTTTGACGGCAGGCTTCTCTTCTTGTACGACGGCGGAAGCTGCTGAGGCAGCTTGATCATTAGTCACTTCAGGCTTATTGGTTATTTCTTTTTTGCCGTCTTCCGTCATTTCGCTAACGGCAACATTATCCGTTTTTAAGGCAGGCGTTTTCATCGTATCAGCAACATCTTTGCTGTTTTGAATATTTGCCTGTTCGTTTTCAAAACTGGATTTGCTTTGCCAAAAGTAAACGCCGCCTACAGCCAAAGCCAGTGCGGCTATTCCCAATATCCATTTTGGGAAACCTTGCTTATCAGCGTCTTGGTAGCTTAAGCCGGCGTTGGCGCTGCGTGTCACCGCGTATACATGGTCTTCAAGTTGCGGAGTAATGGAGAGCAAATGTTTGGCGATGGTTTGTTCGTCGATTTTCAGAAATCGTGCATATGAACGCAGATAGCCTGAAACAAAGACTAAACCGGGAAAGCCTGAATATTCCCCTTTTTCCAAAGCATCAATTTGTTCGGCAGACAGTTTCAAACGTGAAGCGACATCTTGAATATCGATTTTGGCATCAGTTCTGTGTTTGCGTAATTCATCCCCCAATGTTTTGGCGGCTTGTGTGTCGTAGTTGATTTTATCGTTATTTTCCATTTAGTGGCCTGTTGTGACGGTTTGTAGTTCGTCTGAATAAGGGAAGTTTGCCCTAAGTTGGGCTTCGTATTCGTATGCGGCGTGTTTATTGCCCAAGGCAGTAGCCAAACGCCAGCCTAAAAGCAAATCGTCAGCCTGAAGGACATCAACTTTGCTTTGGTATTGGCGGAAATAATAGTCGGCATCGTTCAGATTGCCTGCCATCATTTTGGTTCGGGCAAGTTCTTTGAAAGCAGGGAAGAATTGTGGATTTGCTACTAAAGACCTTTCCAAATAGGCTTGGGCTAATGAGTATTGGCCTAACCTTGCACTGCAAATGCCTTTATTCATATTGGCAATAAAGGGGCTTGGGTAGGTTGGGTCGGCCAGTGCTTTGTCAAAGTAAGCCAAAGATTCGGCCGGTGCATTCATTTGATTGCACAAGAACCAACCGTAGTTGTTGTTGACTTCCGCGCTATCAGGTTTTAAAGACAATGCTTTAAGAAAGCTTTCCTGAGCTTTATCTTTGACCTTCAAATACTGATAAATCTCGGCGCGTACCAACCAAGCAAGGTCATTTTTTGAATTGGACTTAAGCGCCTCTTCGATACTTTCAGTAGCTTGGCGGTAGTTTTGGCCGCGCATATATTCCACAGCCAGTTGGGTTTTGATATTAGAAACTTGAATGGCACGTTCTTTAGGGCTTGGGCCGGAAGAGGAAGCGCAGGCTGAAAGAGTCAGTGCGGTAAGTAAAGCGAATCCGAACTTGATTTTCATAATTAACCTTATTGTTCGACCAAAATCTGTTGCCATTTTTGTTGTCGGCGTGTTTTATCTTGTACTTGTCCTGCCAATTGTCCGCAAGCTGCATCGATATCGTCGCCGCGGGTTTTGCGGACAGTAACGACAAAGCCGGCTTGTTGCAGAATATCGCGGAAGACACGGATATTTTCATTGGTAGAACGTTCGTAGCCGGAATTTGGGAAAGGATTGAACGGAATCAGATTGAATTTGCATGGTACGTCTTTAACCAACTCAATCAATTCACGCGCATGTTGTGCCTTATCGTTGATACCGTCGAGCATAACGTATTCAAAGGTAATAAAGTCACGGGGTGCTTTGACCAAATAACGTTGACAGGCCGCCATCAATTCTTTGAGTGGGTATTTTTTGTTGAGGGGAACAATCTGATCGCGCACTTCATCGTTGGATGCGTGTAAAGACACAGCCAAAGCAACAGGCATTGCGTCACGCAGTCTGTCCATTTGTGGAACCATACCCGAAGTGGAAACGGTCACACGACGGCGGCTCAAGCCGTAGCCGTGATCATCCAGCATAATGCTCAAAGCGGTAACAACATTGTCAAAGTTTGCCATGGGTTCGCCCATGCCCATCATCACCACGTTGGAGATAACGCGTTCGTTTTTTGGGGTAACACCCATGGCTTTATTGGCCCACCAAAGCTGACCGATGATTTCAGCGGTAGTCAGGTTACGATTGAAACCTTGTCGTCCGGTAGAGCAGAAGGTGCATTCCAATGCACAACCAACTTGGGAAGAGATGCACAAAGTACCGCGTTCAGCCTCGGGAATGAAAACGGTTTCTACACCGTTGCCCGTGCCGACATCCAGCAACCATTTGTGCGTGCCATCCGTAGATTCTTGTGCCATCATTAATTTAGGCACTTCGATTGTGGCTTGTTCATTTAACTTGGCACGCAATGATTTGGCCAAGTCAGTCATTTCTTCAAAGTTTTGTGCACCGGCTTGATGCATCCAACGCATTACCTGCTTGGCACGAAAAGGCTTTTCGCCCATTTCGGCAAAGTGTTGCGTCAGTCCGTTTAAATCATAATTCAGTAGATTGGTTTTCATGTATTTTTATGTTTCTCAGTAAAGCTTTTAAAGCAAAGGGGCTTATTGGGCAGCTTTGCTTTAATAGCCTTTGGATTTTCAGACGGCCTTTAATTTGTAGGACATACAAAGCAGTTTTGCCGTCCGATATGAATCGGACGGCCGTAAAGCGGCTACAGGCTTTTATTCTTAGCGTGGGCAGATTTCGCTTTGGCTGAAGAAGTAAGCAATTTCAATTGCAGCATTTTCAACGCTGTCAGAACCATGTACAGCATTAACACTGACAGATTCTGCAAAGTCGGCACGGATTGTGCCAGGAGCTGCATCGGCTGGATTGGTTGCGCCCATCAGTTCACGATTTTTGGCAACGGCGTTTTCACCTTCTAATACTTGAATCATGACAGGATTGCGAGTCATGAATTTAACCAAGTCTTCATAAAAAGGGCGGTCTTTGTGTACGGCATAAAATTCTTTTGCTTCACGCTCAGAGAGATGTTTCATTTTTGCCGCAATAATGCGCAAGCCGTTTTCTTCAAAGCGGCTGTAAATCTTGCCGATGACGTTTTTTTCTACTGCATCGGGTTTGATGATGGAAATCGTACGTTCTATGGCCATGTTATGTCCTTGTTTTTATTGAAAGGTAAGTTGTCGTAGCCAAGAGGCGAGGGAAGTGTATTCTACCAAATTTCGCCCCTTTTTGGGAAAGGCATTATTTGCTTAAAGTCAGGTGCAGTTGTTCCAAGTAGACTTCAGATTGCATTTCGATCATACGGCTGGCCGTACGGGTAAATTCTTCTGCAAAATCGCCTTCGACGTAAATATCGTTTACACCAACTGCGCTGGTAGCGCACAGCTTCACACGGAAATCGTATAAAACGTCAATTAACCATGTCAGACGGCGTGCTTCTGCTTTTTCTTGCGGGGTTAGGCGTTCTAACCCTGAAAGGAAAACCATCTCGTAATGTTCGGCTAAATACAAATAGTCAGCTTGAGAGCGCGGGCCAAAACATAATGCGCGGAAATCAAACCAGATGGCGCGTTCTGACTGGGCTTTATGAGGAATTTCCCGTCCATGAATAATGCTGATGCCTGGGTTTAATTCAGAGATTCCGCTCATTTCTTTAAATAAAGCAGCCAGTTTTTGCTCGTTTTCTTCATTATTGGGGACAAAGAAAATTTCGGCAGGACGCAACGTACGCAAGCGGTAATCTTCGCCGCCATCCACATTTAAAACAGTCAGGTTGGACTCGATAAGAGCGATGGTTGGCAGAAAGCTACTGCGGTTTTGGCCTTGAGGATAGAGTTCGGATGGGACGTAGTTGGAAGTGGCTACCAAGACGACACCTTCACTCAACAGGTTTTCCAGCAAGCGACCCAAAATCATGGCATCGGCAATATCGCTGACGTGAAACTCGTCAAAACACAAAACTCGTGTTTCTTTGGAAATTTCTGTTGCAACGGCTTTTAAGGGATTGGCTTCGCTTTTCAAGACTTTAAGGCGCTGATGGATTTCGGCCATGAAGGCATGGAAATGCACGCGACGCTTGCGACGATAAGGGAGACAGCCGAAAAAAGCATCCATCAAGAAACTTTTACCGCGTCCTACGCCGCCATAAAAATAGAGTCCTTTAGGTACTTGGGGGGAACGCAAGCTACGGCCGAGAAAACGGTTGCGTTTGCGTTTGAACATCATCAGCTCGGTCCACAAACGATCCAAATATTCAATGGCTCGCGCTTGGGCTTCGTCGCGGATAAAGTTAGGCTGTTCGGCTGCAGCTTGATACCAAGTCAATGGGCTGTGGTTTTCAAATGGAGGTGGTGTGAATAGTTGGTCTCTATTGCTCATGTGTAACCTTTATTATGCTTTGCTGGCGATAGTTGAAACATCATCCGCAATAGTTTGGATAGTAGTTGGAATGATGTTTTCATTACAGAATAGTCGGTCTATTATAAATGATTTCAGACGGCCTGCGTTTTTTGCAAAAGCATTGTAGTAAATATAGTTGAAATAGTGTGCGATTAAGGTATGCGTGAAAAGAGCTGGCTTTGGTATTTCTTGCGAAAACAAAAAAAACGCCGCATTTCTGCGGCGTTTTGCTACTAAGTATTAATGAGCACTTTCTTGCAATGCCAAGTCTACACGCTCACGCAACTCTTTACCTGGTTTGAAGTGAGGAACATGCTTTTCAGGCACTTCCACGCGTTCGCCGGTTTTCGGGTTGCGCCCGATACGGGCAGGGCGGTGGTTCAAGTCGAAGCTGCCGAAGCCGCGGATTTCGATACGTTGTCCACGAGCCAGTGAGCGGGTCATGGTATCAACCAAGACTTTTACACTGTATTCGACATCTTTAGCCAGCAGTTGGTTGCCATTTTTTTCGGCAAACACTTCTGCGAGGCGAACCATCAATTCAGACTTCGTCATGTCTGCAACCTTATTCTTGGTCGCCGGACAGTTTGGCTTTCAGCAAGTCGCCCAGGCTGGTAGTACCGGCATTGGCGGTTGCAGCGGCGTTAACTGAATTCAGCGCTTCGCGGTTTTCTTTAGCGTCTTTCGCTTTAATAGACAGACGGATGCTGCGGTTTTTGCGGTCAACGGTAACGATAACGGCTTCAACTTCGTCGCCTTCTTTCAGTTTAGTAGTCAGGTCTTCAACGCGGTCAGCAGCGAATTCAGAAGCAGGCAGGTAGCCTTCAACTTCTTCAGACAGAGCTACTACTGCACCTTTGGCGTCAACAGATTTCACAGAACCTTTAACCAAAGAACCTTTGTCATTTACGCTGATGAAGTTGCCGAACGGATCACCTTCCAGTTGTTTGATACCCAAAGAGATGCGTTCTTTTTCAACGTCGATGGCCAATACAACGGCTTCAACTTCTTCGCCTTTTTTGTATTTGCGTACAGCTTCTTCGCCGGCTTCAGTCCAAGACAGGTCGGACAAGTGAACCAGACCGTCGATGCCGCCAGGCAGACCTACGAATACGCCGAAGTCAGTGATAGATTTAACTGCGCCAGAGATTTTGTCGCCTTTGTTGTGGTTGGCGGCAAATTCTTCCCAAGGGTTAGCTTGGCATTGTTTCATACCCAAAGAGATACGGCGACGGTCTTCGTCGATTTCCAGGATCATTACTTCAACTTCGTCACCAAGTTGAACAACTTTGCTTGGGTGTACGTTTTTGTTGGTCCAATCCATTTCGGAAACGTGTACCAAACCTTCGATGCCTTGTTCGATTTCAACGAACGCACCGTAGTCAGTCAGGTTGGATACTTTACCGAACAGGCGGGTACCTTGTGGGTAACGACGGGTCAGGCCGCTCCAAGGATCTTCGCCCAGTTGTTTCATACCCAGAGAAACGCGTTGTTTGTCTTGGTCGAATTTCAGGACTTTGGCTTCAACTTCTTGACCAACTTCCAAAACTTCGCTTGGGTGTTTCACACGGCGCCATGCCAAGTCGGTGATGTGCAACAGACCGTCGATGCCGCCCAAGTCAACGAATGCACCGTAATCGGTGATGTTTTTAACGATACCTTTGATAACTGAACCTTCTTGCAGGTTTTCCAGCAAGGCTTTGCGTTCTTCACCCAAAGTAGCTTCCAGAACAGCGCGGCGGGACACAACAACGTTGTTGCGTTTTTTGTCCAGTTTGATCACTTTGAATTCAATTTCTTTGCCTTCGAAGTGAGAAGTGTCTTTTACAGGACGTACGTCAACCAAAGAACCCGGCAGGAATGCGCGGATGCTGTTGATCATAACAGTCAGGCCGCCTTTGACTTTGCCATTGATAACGCCGGACAGGATGTCGCCGTTTTCCATAGCTTCTTCCAAAGCGATCCAGTCGGCAGCGCGTTTGGCTTTTTCGCGGGACAGTTTGGTTTCGCCGAAGCCGTTTTCAACAGATTCGATGGTAACGGTAACGAAATCGCCAACTTTAACTTCAATCTCGCCCTGAGCGTTTTTGAATTCAGCAACATCAATCAGAGATTCTGATTTCAGACCTGCGTTAACGGTAACGAAGTTTTGATCGATGCCGACTACTTCGGCAGTAATCACTTCACCTGGGTTCATCTCTTGCAGGGTAAAGCTTTCTTCCAGCAGCTGGGCAAAATTTTCCATAGTCATATATACTCTTTTCGGTACACCGCCAAGGGGTGCGGGTTAGGTTTGAAATGACCTGCCGTCCTTGGCGCGGCAGGTTGGGAAAAATGTTTTCAGACGGCCTTGTTATAGGGTTAACAGGCCGTCTGAAATGAAAACTTCGCAATTATACTCCAAATTTTAAACTTTATGATACCAATCAAGCACTTTTTTTACAGCTTCTTCGATAGAAAGGTTATCAGTGTCTAAAAGCAGGGCGTCGGGCAGCTGTTTCAACGGAGCAACAGGGCGGCGGCGGTCTGCTTCGTCGCGCGCTTCAATGTCCGACAAAATACGCTCGAATGCAACGCCTTCGCATGGGATACCGAGTTGTTTGGCACGACGTTGGGCGCGGACATTGGCACTTGCGGTCAGGAAAATTTTTAATGCGGCATCAGGGAAAATAACCGAGCCAATATCGCGGCCGTCGGCGACCAAGCCTTTTTCAGTTAGGAAGTCGCGTTGGCGTTGCAAAAGGGCGGCACGCACTTTAGGCAACTGTGCGACGGCAGATGCGCCCATGCCGATCGCTTCGGTACGGATTTGCTCGGATACATCTTCGCCGTTCAATAATACGGCGCTGCCTTCAAATTGTGCGGGTAAAGTTTCTGTCAGTGTGCTGACGGTGTCTTCATCTGTCCAGGCAACATTGTGTTTTTGTGCGTAAAGTGCGGTCAGGCGGTAAAGCGCACCGGAGTCGAGGTAAAGAAAACCCAAGGCTTCGGCTACGCGTGAGGCAACCGTCCCTTTACCGGATGCGCTGGGGCCGTCGATGGCAATGACTTTTTGCTTGAGGCTCATGTGTTCTCCTGAATGCGATAGGTATTTGAATCAACCGTTTATTATACGTTGCTTTGGCCGTCTGAAAGCGAAAATTTTTGTGTGATTTAGATTTGAGGGAAAAGTGGCTCGGCCTTATCGGGTATAATGGCCAAAATCATAATTTAACCGCTTTATCTGATTGTTCGGGCCGTCTGAAATAACGGGTCGGGAACGGTCTTAGAATTTAGAACATTATGTTACAAACTGATAATCTTACTTCTGCACAACCTCAGCGCATTATCACTGCTCAAAATATTTCCGCTCAGGAAGAATTGCTTGAACGCGCTTTGCGTCCGAAAACTTTAGACGACTATATCGGGCAGGATAAAGCAAAAGAGCAGTTGGCCATTTTTATTCAGGCAGCGAAAAAACGTGGTGAAGCGCTTGACCACACTTTGCTGTTTGGTCCTCCGGGTTTGGGCAAAACTACTTTGGCACACATTATCGCTAAAGAGTTAGGCGTTAATTTGCGTCAAACCAGCGGCCCGGTTTTGGAACGTGCCGGCGACCTTGCAGCCTTGTTGACTAATCTTGAGCCGCATGATGTGCTGTTTATCGATGAAATCCACCGTTTAAGTCCTGTGGTTGAAGAAATCCTTTATCCTGCGCTTGAAGATTATCAGTTGGACATCATGATAGGCGAAGGACCGGCCGCGCGTTCGGTCAAAATCGATTTGCCGCCGTTTACATTGGTAGGCGCAACGACCCGTGCCGGTATGCTGACCAATCCTTTGCGCGACCGTTTCGGTATCGTATCCCGATTGGAGTTTTATCAAAACAAAGACTTGGCAACTATTGTTACCCGTTCTGCTCAACTATTGCAGTTGGATATGGGTGAAGAGGGCGCGATGGAAGTGGCCAAGCGCAGCCGCGGTACGCCGCGTATTGCCAACCGCCTTTTGCGACGTGTGCGCGATTACGCTGATGTGAAAAACAACGGTGTCATTGATGCGGAAATTGCCGATGCGGCTTTGAGTATGCTGGATGTGGACGGTCATGGTTTGGATGTGATGGACAGGAAATTCCTTGAGGCGATTCTGCACAAGTTCAGCGGCGGCCCTGTCGGTTTGGAAAACGTGGCTGCTGCGATTGGTGAATCAACCGATACCATCGAAGATGTGATTGAACCATATCTGATTCAGCAGGGCTTTTTGCAGCGTACACCGCGCGGACGTGTAGCAACAGAACGAGCCTATCTGCATTTCGGCTTGAAGGTTCAAGAATAATAATGAAGGCCGTCTGAAAACTGCTTTCAGACGGCCTGATACTTCAATTTCATATGATTGTCGGCAAATATCTGCCGATAATCGGTTAAAATGTCTCCCTTTTCTTTTTTGAAGTTTCCCCATGAATATCTTATCCGTAGAAAATGCTTCTTTTGCCGTCGGCCACGTCGCCTTGCTCGACAAAACTTCTTTTCAACTCGACAGCGGCGAGAAAATCGGTTTAATCGGCCGTAACGGTGCGGGTAAGTCTTCGTTTTTAAAAATCCTCGCCGGCGTACAAAAGCTCGACGATGGGCAGATTATTGTTCAAAACAACCTCAAAATCGTTTATGTACCGCAGGAATCCTTTTTTGATAAGGACGCAACCGTATTTGATACCGTTGCCGAAGGTTTGGGCGAAATTCGCGATTTATTGCGCCGTTATCATCATGTCAGCCATGAGTTGGAAAATGGTTCGAGTGAGGCTTTGTTGAAAGAGCTCAACGAATTGCAACTTGAAATTGAAGCGAAGGACGGCTGGAAACTGGATGCGGCAGTCAAGCAGACTTTGGGCGAACTCGGTTTGCCGGAAAACGAAAAAATCGGCAACCTCTCCGGCGGCCAGAAAAAGCGTGTCGCCTTGGCGCAGGCTTGGGTGCAGAAGCCCGATGTATTGCTGCTGGACGAGCCGACCAACCATTTGGACATTGACGCGATTATTTGGTTGGAAAATCTGCTTAAAGCGTTTGAAGGCAGTCTGGTCGTGATTACCCACGACCGCCGTTTTTTGGATAATATCGCCACGCGGATTGTCGAACTAGACCGTGGCATTCTGCGCTCCTATCCCGGTTCGTTCTCTAAATACAGCGAGAAAAAAGCGCAAGAATTGGCGGTTGAAGCAGAACATAACCGCTTGTTTGACAAATTTCATGCTCAGGAAGAAGCATGGATACGCAAAGGCATCGAAGCGCGCCGTACACGTAATGAAGGCCGCGTGCGTCGTTTGGAAGAGCTGCGCCGCCAGCGCGCCGAACGCCGCAATGTACAAGGGCAGGTCAATTTTAAGCTCGACAGTGGCGAGAAGAGCGGCAAAATCATTGCCGAATTGGAACATGCCTCGTTTGCCTATGGCGACAAAGTCATCATGGACAAATTCTCCGCCATTTTGCAGCGTGGCGACAAAATCGGCTTAATCGGTCCAAACGGTATCGGTAAAACCACCTTCCTCAAGCTGATTTTGGGTGAATTGCAGCCGACCTACGGCAGAATCCGCATTGGCAGCAAGCAGGAAGTTGCCTATTTTGACCAGTTCCGCAGCGCGTTGAATGAAAACGATACTGTGTTTTACACGCTCGGACAGGGCAATGATTACGTTGAAGTCGGCGGCAAGAAAAAACACGTTATGAGCTATCTGGAAGATTTCCTGTTCCATCCTGCCCGCGCGCAAAGCCCTGTTTCATCGCTCTCCGGCGGCGAACGCAACCGCCTTTTGCTGGCAAAACTCTTCACCCGTCCTGCCAATATCTTGGTCCTGGACGAACCGACCAACGACTTGGACATCGACACCCAAGAGCTGCTCGAAGACTTACTGCGTGATTATCAAGGCACGGTATTCCTTGTCTCGCATGACCGTATGTTCTTGGATAATGTGATTACCCAAAGCATTGTTTTTGAAGGACAAGGCCGTCTGAAAGAATACATCGGCGGTTATCAAGACTATATTGACGCAAAATCGCGGGAAGATAAAATTCAGACGGCCTCTGCGCCTAAAGCGGTTGCCGAACCTGAAAAAGTCAAACCCAAAGCCAACCGCACGGTCAAACTTTCCTATAAAGAACAGCGTGAACTCGATGCCCTGCCTGATGAAATCGCCGCCTTGGAAACCGAGCAGGCTGAAATCAATACCCAGCTTTCCGATCCTGAAATTTTCAAAGATTATGAAAAAGCAGGTGCGTTACAAAGCAGGGCTGAAGAAATTGAAATGCTGCTTTTGGAAAAGCTGGAACGCTGGGAATGGCTGGAAGCGAAACAAAATGGCGAAGCGGTTTAAATTGGGAATTTTGTCCCAAAGTAGGGCAGGTATTTTTCTAAATCATGCCGTCTGAACCCCGAATATTCAAAAACAAGGTCTACAACCAACATGAAAAAAGTCGAGAAAAACGTATTGGTGCTGCATAGCGCTAAGGAAATGTTTGAGCTGGTGGACAAAGTTGAGGACTATCCAAAATTTTTGCCGTGGTACAGCAAGACCGAAGTCATCGAACGCAAAGGAAATGAGCTAAAAGCGCGCCTGTTTATGGACTATATGCGCGTCAAACAGTCATTTGCGACGCACAACCACAATATACCGGGGCAGGAAATCCGCATGGATTTGCTCGAAGGGCCGTTTAAAACCTTGCGCGGCACTTGGAAATTTATCGATTTGGGCGATGATATGTGTAAAGTCGAATTCAGATTAGAATACGATTTTTCCAATGCAGTACTCTCTGCCATGATTTCCCCAGTGTTCGGCCATCTTGCCGGTACGTTGGTGGATGCTTTTATTAAAGAGGCCGACCGCCGCTATGCTTGAGATTGAAATTGTTTACGGACTGGCCGACAGGCAAGTGTTGAAGAGCATGACCGTTGTCGAAGGTACAACCGTACGCGAAGCTGCCCTGCAAAGCGGATTGGAGGTGGAGTTCCCAGAGTTGGATTTACAGCAAGCGCCTTTGGGTATTTTCGGCAAGACTGTGAAAGGCGAGACTGTGTTGCGCGATGGTGATCGGATTGAGGTCTATCGTCCATTGTTGATTGATCCGAAAGAAGCGCGACGTAAACGCGCAGGGCAAGAATAAATCAAAGGCCGTCTGAAACTTTTTCAGACGGCCTGTCAAACTGAAAGAACAGTAATGAGCTTGAAAATTAAATTAATCGTCGGTTTGGGCAATCCAGGCCAAGAATACGAACAAACGCGCCACAATGTCGGCTTTTGGCTGTTGGACGAACTGGCGTGGAAATGGAAAGTCAATTTTAAAGACGAAAAGAAATTTTACGGCGAAGTAGCGCGCGCCACTACGCCGGATGGCGATGTTTGGCTGCTCAAACCCATGACCTTTATGAACCGCTCCGGTCAGGCAGTAGCCGCTTTGGCTCAATTTTACAAAATCAAGCCGGAGGAGATCTTGGTGGTTCATGACGAGCTGGATATTCCATGCGGCCGTATCAAATTCAAACTTGGCGGCGGCAACGGCGGACACAACGGCCTCAAAGACATTCAGGCTCGCTTGGGTACGCCTAATTTCTACCGCCTGCGCTTAGGTATTGATCATCCGGGCGACCGTAATCTAGTTGTCGGTTATGTGTTGAATAAACCGTCGGCGGAACATAGACAGCAAATTGATGACTCCATCGCCAAATCCCTGCAAGGATTGCCGGCCGTGTTAAATGGCGAATGGGAAGAGGCAACACGTTTTTTACACAGTAAGTAAGCGTACCCGAATCAAACAGGCAACCTTGCGCATCATGTTCAGACGGCCTGAAAACAGACGGCGCAGTCTGACTAGTGATAAACCAATCAAAGAAACAGTAAATATGAGCGAACTGACTAGCCTTATGCAGACCGAAGCCCCAGGCATTGTTGGCGAAACATTAGACTTCTGCCTTTACGAATGCAGTATTGAAGATGCCCCGGATGCAGAAGAAGTGGCACAATGGCGTGATATTTTGAAGGTGCGGGGTGGGAAATTTGTCCGCTTGGCAGATATCTGCCAAACATGGCTGGATGAAGAGGCCGACAAATGAAAGCCTTACCATTAAACAAATTTACTGCCGCTGCCTTGATCTGGTTTGCCGCCGCCATTTATGCCTTACTTTTCAAAGAGGGTGGCAATAGTGCTCCACCATTTCCCCATTTTGATAAAGTCGGCCATTTCGGACTGTTTTTCGGTCAGGCATGGCTGTGCGCAAAAATATTTATTCAAGACAATAGGAATATTCCCTATAAAGGCATTCTGTTTGCCGCTTTATTGTTTGCAGTAGGAAGTGAGTTGGCTCAGGCATTTCTGACTGCTACGCGGCAAGGTTCGATTGCGGACGGCATTGCCGATATGGCAGGTACGGCTGCGGCGCTGTGGTTTGCAGAAAAAGTAAAAACAGCAAAAAGTTAGATATATTTAAAGAAGTTAAAAGGCCGTCTGAAATCCTGAGAAACAGGTTTCAGACGGCCTTTTGTTACTTGATATTTGAAGCAATGATTGCTTCATGATAAGAATTAGAATGTTACGCGTACGCCGGCAGATACTTCGTGGGAATGGAGCTTAACGTTATTGATCTTGCTCCAGTGGTTATAGCGATAGCCTGCATCCAAGGCAACGTTTTGTATTTTCTTGTCGTAAATTAAGCAAATCTAAAAATGTTTTAACTGTTGTAAAAAAGCACTTATAAAAAACACTGTAACAAGTCGTTTAAGAACAAACGGCCTTGCTCGGTCGGGCGGAACACAGTCGGGTCTGATTCAAGCAGGCCTTTTTGTCTGGCGGTTTCGATTTGAGCCATGATTTTTGCAGTGGGTACGCCGGTACGTTCCTGCAGCATTGAAGCAGGTACACCGTCGGTCAGGCGCAGGGCGTTCATCATGAATTCGAATGGAAGGTCTTCAGCAGCAACGGTTTTGCGTTCAACGGCTTCATGCGGATTGCTTTGCATAGCGGCAAGATAGTCGTTGGGGTGGCGACGGCGGACAGTTCGTTCGATACGGTCGGGATAGGAAATTTTGCCGTGTGCGCCCGCGCCTATGCCCAAGTAATCGCCGAACTGCCAATAGTTCAAATTATGGCGGCACTGCATACCAGGTTTTGCAAAAGCCGATGTTTCGTAGTGAATAAAGCCTGCGCCTTCCAATTCGCCGTGTACGGCATCTTCAATATCCAAAGCTGCTTCATCTTGCGGCAAACCTTTCGGCGGCGTATGACCAAACGGTGTGTTCGGCTCCATCGTCAGATGATACGCGCTGATGTGTGTCGCGCCTGTGGCGATGGCGGTTTGAACGTCATCCAATGCCGTCTGAACGGTCTGGTTCGGCAGGGCATACATCAAGTCGATATTGACTTTATCAAATAATTTCAAGGCAGTAGCTATGGCGGTTAAGGCTTCCTTGCCGTTGTGAACGCGTCCCAATCTAGTCAGCATATCGTCGTTAAAACTTTGTACGCCGATAGACAGGCGCGTAATGCCTGCGTCTTTAAATCCTTGAAACTTCTCAATTTCAAATGTGCCTGGATTGGCTTCCAAAGTAATTTCCGCTTCGGGTTGCAAGCGCAACAGCGAACGCACGCCGCTTAACAAGCGGTCAATTGATTTCGCTTGAAACAGGCTGGGTGTACCGCCGCCGAAAAATATGGTTTCCACCGGTCTGCCCCAAATATTGGGCAATTCAAGCTGCAAGTCGGTTAATAGGGCATCGATATAGGCGTCTTCCGGCAGGCCGTTTTTCAGGCTGTGGGAATTAAAGTCGCAATATGGACATTTTTTGATGCACCAAGGAATATGGATATAGAGTGATAAAGGAGGCAGGGCAGTTAGCTGGCCGGGGCGTTGGAAGGTAATTTGGGTCATGGTATGTGTTGGGGCGCAAGGCCGTCTGAAATTTTTAGGCCGTTATTTTAACTGAAATGTCGGCCGGGAAAGTAATCAGTAGGAAATTTGCGCAGTCTAGGCACTCAAAAAAGCTTCAATTTCTTCTTCTGATAATTTGGAATTGCAGACAAATTTTATTTTGCCTTGTGAGATGTTGAGTAGTGCGGGAACAGTTCTGATGCTGTATTGCTCACGAAAAGTTTTTAAAGCTGCTTTATTGCTGCTGTCAGTAAAGTGGATGGTAAGCTGCTTGTTTATGGAAACGGTAGACAGTTTTGCAACAAAACGGCGGCAGTATGAACAACTTGGTTTGCCTAGAAAGACGATAGCAGTTTCTTGACTGTCAATAAGTTGAAGAAGTTTGTCGGGTGTGGTTGGGATGAAAGCAGCGATGTGTTTTGCAAAGACTGCCAATTCTTCAGGCGAGGGTTTGGGCATGGGAATGAATGTGAGGTAGGCCGTCTGAAGGTTTCAGACGGCCTGTTGTTTTTATGTAGTTAAAGTCTTTTGCGCATCCAAGATGAGAGTTTGGGTGCACCGAATAGCAGGAAAATGCCGATAAAAAGCTGCGTGATGTTGGCAAGTATACCGGCTTGGTTTTGTGCGCCGAGGTCCGCCCAAACGGATGTATGTGTGTCGATAGCAATAGACTGTACAAAAAGATAGAGAGAGAACTGGTAAATTAGGTCGGGGATAGCTTGGAAAACAGTATATATGCCTATTAATACAATACCGGTCGTCAGCCATGGTGCAGGGTGTTTTGGGGCTTCCTGTACGGTTTGCAGATGTTCGGGCAATAGGCGGTTGGCAATGGCGGCAGGGAAACACCATAGCAGCAGCCATGCAATTAAATACAAGCCGTAGAACATCAGTACGGGCGGAATTTGTTTGCTGTCATACATGCTTTCTGACTGTGCGAATATGGTAGCAATGCCGCCAAGTGTTTGTACGATGCCGATTAAAACGACCAAGCGGATGACGACAATCAGGATTTGCTTAGGGGACATGGATTTCTTTCATTATTTGTTGGATTTAGAACATCTAAAAAAACGTTTCAGGTTTTCAGACGGCCTATTATTGATTTATAAGGATTCGATTTTTCTTAATAGTTCACGCAATGCTTGGGCGCGGTGGCTTTCAGCATTTTTGATTTCAGGATCAAGCTCGGCGGCGGTGCAACCGTGTTCGGCCAGATAGAAATGCGGGTCGTAGCCGAAGCCGTTTGTGCCGGCTGCCTCGGTCTGCCATTGTCCGTGCCAAATACCTTCTGCAATGATGGGTTGCGGGTCGTTTTCGTGGCGGACGAGGACAAGGACGCAGACGTAGTAGCAGCTTTTATCGTCTTTATCGGCAAGATCGGCAGAGAGTTTGGCGTTGTTTGCGGCATCGGATTTGGGGTTTTCACCTGCATAACGTGCGGAGAAAATGCCGGGTGCGCCGTTTAAGGCGTTGGTGCAGATGCCGGAGTCGTCGGCAAGTGCGGGTAAGCCGCTGTATTTAGCGGCATGACGTGCTTTAGCCAGGGCATTTTCAATGAAGGTATGGTACGGCTCGGGGCATTCGGGCATATTGAACTGCGATTGCGGCAGGACTTCGATGTTTAAGTCGGCAAAGAGGCGGGAAAATTCTTTGAGTTTGCCTGCGTTGCCACTGGCGAGGACGATTTTTTCAAACATGATTTTTCCTTAATGGTTTTCGGTTTGCTGCATACGAGCCATTTGTGCGCGTGCTTTGTGGCGGATGTAAAGGGCAAGGCTGCCGATTTGGGCAAAAACGGCTGCAAAGGCAAACAGAAAGGCGGCAAAGGCAAATTGTTTGCTGTGAATGCTCAGAAGATAAGCGCCCAACAGAATCAGTACGATAAACATCAGGGTAAACAGGGCAGTCAGGAGCAGATAGGCTTTTTGTCGGGTCATGGCAGCTTGGGTAAGGGGAAAAATGTTCTGATTATAACGTCAGATTAGGAATTTGAAACCATGCCGTATTCGTTAAAAAGGCCGTCTGAATATTTCAGACGGCCTTAAGTCGAATAACGGATTAACGCAATTCTGTGTGCAGGCGGCTCAACAATGTGGAGGCATCGCTGCCTTTGTATGGGCTGCCGTCTTTGTTCAACAGATGGAGGCGTGCGCCATTGTTGATAGGCTCAACATAAACGATGATTTCAGGATAAGTTTTTGGCGCTTCTGCTTTGCCTTTGCCAAATACGCGTTTGAACAGACCCGGTTTTTTATTGGCAACTGCTTCGCCTTCGGTTGGCGCTTGTTGAACCAAGAAAGCGCGGCGTTCGGCATTTTGACCGATAACAGTCAGACCGATGCGGTCAAGCGCAAGGGCGGTACGGCGCCAGTTGCGGCCGTAATCGCCTGCCAGCAATAAAGTGCCATTGTCCACACGCGCCAATTCAGACGCATTGCTGCGGGCTGCAACGCTTTGGGTCAGAGCCTGTTCGGCCTGCTGACTGTCAACGCCCAAATATTGCATAAAGCGGGCGAGGAATGCGGCTTCGAGGTTAGGGTCGTTTTCACCCGGCTGCCACATCGTAGTGTCTTTTTTACGGTCGGCATAAACTTCTTTCATGCCTTTGTGGGCGAAGAAGATATCGGTCGAACCATTTTTACCTTGTTCGATGCGGATGATGAACTTGTCGCGTTCGCTGGTAGAGTAGATACCGCCCAAGCCGACTTTATCCAACAGACGGCGCAGGCTGTCTTGAGGGATTTTGGCTCGGTTTTCTGCCCACTCGGTTTCCATTTGACCGATGGCAGGTTCTTCAGATTTGATGTCGAAACCGTTTTCTTGCCAGAACACTTTCAGCAAAGGCCAAATTTCGCGAGGCGATTTGCCTTCGACAACCAACCAGCGTTGGTTGCCGTCACGCTCAAGGCGTACGCCTTTAACGGATTTCAAAACTTCTGCATTGGCAGGTTGTTGTACGGCTTGGGTACGGCGTTTGTTGAAATCGCTGGCGCGGACGGCGCCGCTGCCTGCTGGTAATTGATAGAGGTTGCCTTGGTCTGGGTTGTTCAAATCAGGTGGTACTTCCAGTTTGACCAAGCGGTGTGATTGACTTTGATAGTCGAGTTTGGGTTGTTCTTTTTTGCTGTCGGAACAGGCAGTCATGCTAATCAGGGCGAGGGCTACTACGATGGGTTTGATATAGGTCATCTTGTTTTCCTGTGGATGAAGTTCTTAACAGGGAGGCCGTCTGAAAAGGGTGTTTGGGATTCAGACGGCCTTATTTCCGGATCAGATTTGTCCTGATTTTTCCAGAGCAGCTCGGACTTTGGCTTGACCGGCTTCGGTCAGTGCTACCAAAGGCAGACGAACATGGGGTTCGCATTTGCCCAATAGGCTCAGACCCCATTTGGGCGCGGCTGGACTGGGCTCGCAGAACATGGTGTTATAAATTGGGATAAGTTGCTCGTTTAGACGACGGGCGGTCGCAATATCGCCCTCAAGGGCGGCTCGGCACATGTCGGCAAAGAGTTTCGGTGCGACGTTGGCTGCGACGGTTACCACGCCATGACCGCCACACAGCATGAAAGGCAGGCCGGTAGGGTCATCGCCGGATAAAACGACAAAACCTTCAGGAACGCTGTTGATCAATTCGATGTTCTTGCCGATATTGCCGCTGGCTTCTTTTACGCCGACGATATTCGGAATCTCGGCCAAACGCAAAATAGTGTCGTTGCTCATGCTGACGACGGTACGGCCGGGAACATTATAGATAACCATCGGAATCGAAGTAGCTTCGGCGATGGCTTTGAAATGTTGGTAAATGCCTTCTTGCGAAGGTTTGTTGTAGTAGGGAACAACAGATAAGGTGTAGTCCGCACCGGCTTGCTCGGCGGCTTTGGAAAGGGCGATGGCTTCGACAGTATTGTTGGCGCCTGTGCCGGCGATAACGGGAACGCGCTTGTTGACGTGTTTGACAGTGGCTTCAATAACGGCCAAATGTTCTTCGACAGGCAGGGTGGCTGACTCGCCGGTAGTGCCGACTGCGACGATGCCGTCGGTGCCGTTTTCAATGTGCCAGTCGATTAAGTCGTGAAGTTGTTCGTAGTTGATGCTGCCGTCTTGATTCATCGGAGTAATCAGGGCAACCAGACTGCCTTTTAACATACGGAAACCTTTAATTTTATGGTGTGGGTGAATTATGCAGTGGATTGTAGCTTACTTTGTTGTTTGTGTGAAACATATCCGCTAAACGGCTTTACTGTTTAATGGCGACTTGTCATTATCTTAATGAATAATACATTTTTAAATCATTGGTTTGTTTGTTTTGAGATGGAAAAATAATGTCAAGAATTAAAATGTGTTAAGGCGGTTTGAGGCCGTCTGAAAACGGTTGGGCGGAACTTTCAGACGGCCTGACGGTTTTGAATTTGCTGATACATTTCAAATTGGTTAAAATACGCATCTTAATATTTTTTAACGATTCTTGAGAGAAGGTTCAACATGGCCGGAATGACTGAAAAACAAGCGGAACCGCTTGATTTGGTTTATGGTTTGGAAGATAAGCCGCCGTTTGGGAATGCGTTGTTGAGTGCGGTTACGCACCTTCTGGCGATTTTTGTTCCGATGATTACTCCGGCACTGATTGTCGGTGGGGCGTTGGAGCTGCCGGTTGAAATGACGGCTTATTTGGTGTCGATGGCGATGGTGGCTTCCGGTGTCGGCACTTATTTGCAGGTCAACCGTTTCGGGCCGGTCGGTTCGGGCATGTTGTCGATTCAGTCAGTCAACTTCTCTTTTGTTACCGTGATGATTGCACTCGGTACTGGTATGAAAGAGGGCGGTTTGACTGAAGATGTGATGATTTCAACGCTTTTGGGCGTGTCCTTTGTCGGCGCGTTTTTGGTGTGCTTCTCCGCTTGGCTTTTGCCTTATTTGAAAAAAGTGATTACGCCGACTGTAAGCGGTGTGGTCGTCATGTTGATTGGTTTGAGCTTGGTACATGTCGGCATTACCGATTTCGGCGGCGGCTTCGGTGCGAAAGCAGACGGTACGTTTGGCTCGATGGAAAACCTGGGTTTGGCATCGCTGGTGTTGCTGATTGTATTGGTTTTCAACTGTTTGAAAAATCCATTGTTGCGCATGAGCGGTATCGCGGTGGGTTTGATTATCGGTTATATTGTTGCGCTGTTTTTGGGCAAAGTAGATTTTTCCGCCCTGCAAAACCTGCCACTGATTACCCTGCCTGTTCCGTTTAAATATGGTTTCGCATTTGATTGGCACGCGTTTATCGTTGCCGGTGCGATTTTCTTGTTGAGTGTATTTGAAGCGGTAGGCGACTTGACGGCGACTGCGATGGTCTCCGAGCAGCCGATTGAGGGTGAGGAATACACCAAACGTCTGCGCGGCGGCGTATTGGCAGATGGTTTGGTGTCTGTGATTGCGACTGCGTTGGGCTCTTTGCCTTTGACTACTTTTGCGCAAAACAACGGCGTGATTCAAATGACCGGCGTGGCTTCGCGCCATGTGGGCAAATATATTGCGGCGATTTTGGTATTGTTGGGCTTGTTCCCTGTTATCGGCCGCGCGTTTACCACGATTCCGAGTCCGGTTTTGGGTGGTGCGATGGTGTTGATGTTCGGCCTGATTGCGATTGCTGGTGTGCGGATTTTGGTCAGCCACGGTATTCGCCGTCGTGAAGCGGTCATCGCGGCTACTTCTGTCGGTTTGGGTTTGGGCGTGGCGTTTGAACCGGAAGTGTTCAAAAACCTGCCGGTATTGTTCCAAAATTCAATTTCTGCCGGCGGTATTATGGCGGTATTGTTGAACTTGGTGTTGCCGGAAGACAAAACCGATAAAGCGGTTAAGGTTGAAACCGACAGTTTGGATCACTAAGCAAGCTTTGTTCAAAGGCCGTCTGAAGTTTCAGACGGCCTTTGGTTTTTCGGCTATAATATTGTTTTTATTTGTTATCCGAGTGGTTCGGATAGCTCTACCCGGAAAGGTTTTATATGACGGTTTATTCACTTTTTATCACTTGTCCTCGCGGTTTGGAAGCACCTTTGACGCAGGAACTTGAAAACATGGCATGTCAGGATATCCGTGCTGTTGACGGCGGTGTGGCATGTAAAGGCACGATGGAGCAGGTGTATCGCATCAACCTGCATTCGCGCGTTGCCAGCCGTGTTTTGCTGCGCTTGACCAAAGGCGGTTATCGCAACGAACACGATATCTACAAACTGGCACGAAATCTGCATTGGACAGGTTGGTTTAAGCTGGAGCAGACCTTCAAAGTTAAAGTTGAAGGCAAGCGCGCCAATGTGAAAAGCCTGGATTTTGTCGGTTTAAAGATCAAAGATGCCGTCTGTGATGCCTTCCGGGATATTTATGATGCGCGTCCGAGCGTGGGCAAAATCAACCCCGATATCCGCATTCATGCCTTTATCGATGAGCGCAATGTGGAAATCTTTATCGATACTTCCGGCGAAGCTCTCTTCAAGCGCGGCTATCGTCAGGATACCGGCGAAGCGCCATTGAGAGAGAATTTGGCGGCAGGTTTGCTGCTTTTGGCAGGCTATGACGGTACGCAGCCTTTCCAAGACCCGTTTTGCGGCAGCGGCACGATTGTCATTGAGGCTGCATGGATTGCGACACACCGTGCGCCGGGCTTGATGCGCCGTTTCGGTTTTGAAAAACTGCAAAACTTCGACAAAGAAAAATGGCAAGCCCTGCGCCGTGAGGCTGAAAAACAAATCAAACCGGCCGCCGCGCCAATTTCCGGCAGCGACAACGACCGTTATATGATCCGTGCCGCATTGGCCAATGCCCAAGCCGCCGAAGTGGATAATTTCATCCGCTTTGACGTGCAAGATGCGCAGGCTGCACGACCAAACGGCGAACACGGCATTATGATTTCCAATCCGCCTTATGGCGTGCGCCTTGCCGAAATTCAGGCTTTACAGGCGCTTTATCCTCAACTGGGCACATGGTTGAAACAGCATTACGCAGGTTGGCTGGTTGGGATGTTTACCGGCGATCGCGATATGCCGAAATTTATGCGCCTTTCTCCGAAACGTAAAATTCCGCTGTTTAATGGCAACTTGGATTGCCGATTGTTTTTGATGGATATGGTTAAAGGCTCGAATCGGGGCTAAAACCTGAAATTGAGGCCGTCTGAAAGATGATTTCAGACGGCCTTTTTTGTTTTATTTAGATAGACTTTGCTATAACGGAGTTTGTTTCTCTTATTTTAATTTTAGGCCGTCTGAATCGTGTTTAGACGGCCTTTTTATTGGTATAAAGTTGAACTTAATATAGTAATTTACAATTGGTTAAATAACAAAAATCTATTATATGGATAAAATTCATTGTTAAATAAAAATACCATATCTAGTAGTATTGTGTTTTAATTCACACCATATCTTGTGTTTATGGTATTGCAATGAGCAGCTTGAAATTTACAGTTGAGCAAATTGTTTGGCAGGAAGTGCCAGGCGAAGTGTCGCTGGCATTTCTGTTTTCAGGCTGTCCGCTGCGTTGCAAAGGTTGCCACAGTGCCGATACATGGAAAGAGGGCATCGGCACAGAATTGACCGAGGATTATTTAAAAGGCCGTCTGAAACGCTATCGCGGATTAATCAGCTGTGTGTTGTTTATGGGCGGGGAGTGGCAACCGAAAGCCTTGCAGAAAATGCTGGCCATCGTGACGCAGGCGGGTTTGAAAGCCTGTTTGTACACCGGTCTGGAGCGTGAAGAGCTGGAGGCGGTTTCAGACGGCATCCTGCCTTATCTGACGTATCTGAAAACCGGCCGCTGGCAGATGGAGCTGGGCGGCTTGGACAGCCCGACCACCAATCAGAAGTTTGTCGATTTGCGCACGGGCGAAGTGTTGAACCGATTGTTTATCAAAGACAAACCTGCACCTAAAGTTTTTCCAGTGGCTTCAATTTAGCCTGGTGCTGTATTGCACTGATTTAAATTGAATTTATTGTATTCGCTGACAGCGATGTTTCAGACGGCCTGACCGTCATTGCTTGATAAATCATCCAAACCTTACAGGAGAATTAACATGATTCGGCTGCATCCCGAGCAGTTAAACAGTAAACTGCAATTCATGCACGACTACATCAGCGCGCAAAACGCGGCGGACGGCTCGAAAATGGACGCCAACGCCAACGTTACCCAGAAAAACATCGCCACGATGGAAGCGGAAATCATGAAAGACTTTTTCGTGCAGATTAACCGTGCCCAAGTGTCGCGCAAAATTGCCGAAATTTTCGACCAATCCGTCGCCGAAGAATACATCCGCCAAATTGAGGCGCATGAGATTTATGTACACGACGAAACCAGCCTCAAGCCTTATTGTGTGTCGGTTACGCTGTATCCTTTCCTACTCGACGGCTTAAGCAAACTCGGCGGCGAATCAAAGGCACCGCAGCATCTAGCTTCGTTTTGCGGTTCGTTTATCAACTTGGTGTTTGCCATCAGCGCGCAGTTCGCTGGCGCGGTGGCGACGGTGGAGTTTCTAACCTATTTCGACTACTTTGCCCGCAAAGACTACGGCGACGATTATTTGGAAACCCACGGCAAAGAAATCGCCAACCATATGCAGCAGGTGGTGTACAGCATCAACCAGCCTGCCGCCGCGCGCGGCTATCAGAGCGTGTTTTGGAATATTTCTGTTTACGATCAATACTATTTCGACGCGATGTTCGGCGATTTCGTCTTCCCCGATTTTGAAAAACCGGTGTGGGAAAGCGTCGCCAAACTGCAAAACTTCTTCCTGAAATGGTTTAACCAAGAGCGCACCAAAGCCGTTTTGACCTTCCCTGTCGTTACCGCCGCGATGCTGACCGACGGCGGCAAATGCAAAGACACCGTGTTTGCCGACGAAATGGCGAAAGAGTTGGCGGAAGGCAATTCCTTCTTCGTTTATCTTTCCGATAATCCCGACTCGTTGGCTTCCTGCTGCCGCCTGCGCAACGCCATCGAAGACCGCACCTTCAGCTACACACTCGGGGCGGGCGGCGTGGCGACCGGTTCCATCAACGTCATCACCATCAACATGAACCGACTGGAACAAGACGGGCGCGACCTTGCCGCTGAAGTTGCCAAAATCCATAAATACCAATACGCCTACCGCAAACTGATGGAAGAATACCAAGCTGCCGGAATGCTGCCCGTTTACGATGCAGGCTTTATCACGCTGGACAAACAGTTCCTCACCATCGGCATCAACGGCATGGCGGAAGCCGCCGAATCGCAAGGCATCAAAGTCGGCTACAACGACGATTACATCAACTTCGTCCAAGGTCGTCTGAAAACCATATTCGAAGCCAACCAAGCCGCCAGCAAACACTACGGCGTGAAGTTCAACACCGAGTTTGTCCCCGCCGAAAACCTCGGCGTGAAAAACGCCAAATGGGACAAAGCTGACGGTTACAAAGTCAGCCGTGAATGTTACAACTCCTATTTCTACGTCGTCGAAGACGAAGAAATCAACGCGCTCGACAAATTCCTGCTGCACGGCAAAGAACTGGTGGACTGGCTCGACGGCGGCTCCGCGCTGCACCTGAACCTCGACGAAGCCCTGCCCGAATCCGGCTACCGCTCGCTCTTGGACATCACCGCACAAACCGGCTGCAACTACTTCTGCGTGAACGTGCGCATCACTATTTGCAACGAATGCGGCCACATCGACAAACGCACCCTGCACGCCTGTTCCGCCTGCGGTTCGCACGACATCGACTACGGCACCCGCGTCATCGGCTATCTGAAACGCGTATCTGCATTCAGTAGCGGACGGCGCAAAGAACACGCGCTCAGACATTATCACCGTAAAGCGGCGTAATCGTTAAAAAAGGATTACTTACAAAAGCGAAGGCCGTCTGAAATTTCAGACGGCCTTTAGGATGTTTGGATAGACTGATTCTTTCAATGATATGATTTTAATTAAATTAAACAACAATACTTGACACTTTAATATAATGAATTAACATATAATCTCCTTTAACTCAAACTCGAAAAAAAGCGAGAGACATATGAAAACATCAGCTTTATTAGCAGCTTTATTGGCAGCCCTGTCCCTGTCAGCATGCGGCGGCGGTTCAGGCTCATCTTCTTCTGCCGTTTGTGACGAGTACGAAAAAGCATTTGCCGAAGCAACTAAAGACGTAGATGCCGCAACCAAAGACATGATGCAAAAATCTTTTGAACAAACTAAAGAAGCACTGAAAAACCTGCCGGCAGACCAACGCGATGCAACTTGTAAAACTTCTTTGGACGCTTTGAAAGGCGTTCCTGCTGCCGAAACTCCTGAAGAAAAAGCCGAAGAAGCCAAAGATGCTGCTGAAGAGGCTAAAGAAGACGCAAAAGACGCAGCGGAAGATGCCAAAGAAGCTGCTGAAGACGCTAAAGAAGAAGCTAAATAATACGGCTAAGCTTTATAGAAAAACGGATTCCAATAATTTGGAATCCGTTTTTTGTTTTGTAGATCAAGGTAGGTGTTTTTGAACAAGGAATTATTGCTTTCAGACGGCCATATTTAATGCCGTCTGAAAGCGTTAGTTTTAACTAAGTAAAATTTACAACAGCAAACCATTAATCAAACAACCGCGTGCGTGCGTATCGCACACACCCTACGCGTTGGTTTTGAAGTTCCGTGTGATTCGCAGGTAGGGTGTGTGGCGTAGCCACGCATGCGATTGTTTGGGTATGTAAGTTACGGATTATTCTACGTATTGATTTTAAAGTTTCGCGTGATTCACAGGTAGAATGTGTGCAGTACGCACGCGGTCGGTAATTTTTTATAGTATTCACTCCCCAAAACTCATTACTGCCGTTTCTTTCGTCCCGCCCCAATCCAACGGCAACCATCCATCTCGAATATAACGGTGGAACGACGAAAACGCCCAATCGCGAACATTGCCGCACAATCCATGTTTGACGGGATTGAAATGGATGTAGTCTGCGCAACGTTGCAAATCCGTTTCGTCGCGCACGGTGTGTTCGTAAAAACGCCGTTGCCAAATACCGCGTTCGTGCCGCCGCTGTTTGCTGGCGGACAGGTTTTCGGCATGAGGGAAATGTGCGGAGAATTTGGTTTTAATCAGCCGCCAGCGTAGGGAATAATCCGCATCGTCGGGCGGCAGCGTCCAAATGGCGTGAATGTGGTTCGGCAGCACGCATACGGCGACGGTTTCAAAGGGATATTGTTTTTGCACATCCATATAGGCCGCACGCAATAAGTCGATATATTCGACAAGCAGGTGCGATTTCGGGTTGGCGAGTTTGACGGTGAAAAAGAATGTGCCGCCGGCAATGAAGTTTCTGCGATAACGCGCCATAGGATTTTTGTTTGTGGTTTGGGTGTTGGAGAAGGAATGGTTTGTTTTTTAGGGTTTAATTTTGTTGAAGCTGGCACTTTCAGACGACATTGGAGGCCGTCTGAAAAGTTGAAACGGTAAACCGTCAATCAAATAACCGCGTGCGTGCGTACCGCACACACCCTACACGTTGGTTTTGAAGTTCCGCGTGATTTACAGGTAGGGTGTGTAGCACAGCCACGCACGCGGTTGGTTGGATATGCAGGCTACGGCTTATTACAGATTATATACATTAATTAGGCAAATCTTTTCATATTCTCCCGCAAAACTTCTAAAAATGTATGATTCCTCGATTTTGCGTCATTAACAATCGCATCGAATGAAATGACAAAAGTTGGTGTAGGTACCTCTCCTATTGTTTCTGATTCTGTTTCATCTTTATAGATAAAGGTTTTGTTTTCCTTATAAAAAATCTTTCCTTTTGAGAATAATGGAGAATACCCCGACTGCATTAGTTGCCGATTCATAGTGTGGTCAATATCAACGACCGCATAATACCACATACGTTGAATGTTCTTACAATAGTTTACTAATTTATTAGAGCGATCTAGTAATTGATTAATAGCATACATACTATTTTTTAAATCATCATCTGCATCTTTAATCTCAATTACTACTACATCAACTTTTTCATTATTAGTAGGATCGGCAGAAAAAATTAAAGCAATATCAGGTCTTCCTCTCTCATCAGATGCCTTCTTCTCATCATCCAACTGAATTTCTTGGATAATTTTTCTCATTTCCTGTTCGCTTAGAATGGTTCTAAATGACATAAATTTATCATCCAATAACCATGCATTATTTTGATAAATATTAGAAACAAGACTCTCTTGCTCAAATTGATGGTATCTTGGAATAATTAAATTATGTATCTCTGCTTCTTTGCTCTTGCTATTAACTAGATCCTCCATTTTAGAAATAATCTTTTCACGATAAAGTACATATTCAGTTAATACTCTCGATGAAAATTCAAGAGATTTTTGGTATTGTTCATCGGAAAGATTCTCTGCTTCTAAAATTCTTTTTTGTTCCTGAAAAAGATGAGATTGAGCGCTATCTAATGCTTCATCTTTATCAATTAAACCAACAATGTTCTTATCAAAATACCCAAGCAAATGAGGGTAATCCCTCTCAAAATTTTGCTTAGTCTCTTTATTCTTCTCTGAAATAACTGGAATTCTATCAGATAAAATTTCTCCGATCTTATTACGTAATAATCTGTTTAATTGGTTTTCACTTATTTCATCAGGTAAATTGAATCTTTGACGAGACATATCTGCACAGTTATTAAACAACTCTGACTCAAATAAGAATATACAATAATAGCCTGTATTAGGTAAAACATTTCTTTTTAAGAAGTTATCAGCCAAGACTGTACGGTTATCAATATTAAAAGCCACTTTCAATTGACTAATTTTATCAACCTCTTGAATTAAATAAGAAGTTTTGATTTTATATTCTTGTCCTAAATTGCTTTGTATGGATATAGGATTAGCTGTATCTATTATTAAATTTGGCAAATCTTCCTTAGTGATAGATACCTTGTCGCTATATAAATCACCACCACCATCCGTATCTATTTTTAAATCTATCGTTATTTCAAACGGAATTGATTGTTGAGCAAGTGTGTTTAGCTTTGGTAAAAAATGCTCAATAATAGCAAACTTAAGTTCAATTGGTCGTATATAATCATATTTATGTATTTTCTTCCCAGTAAATTCACAGAATAATAACTCTGTTTTCTTTGTTTTATTTTGTTTATTTCCTTCTGTAATGTTTTTAATATCATCTTTATCAAAAGTAAATGATCTACTACCTTCCAACCATTCGCTTTGAATTTTTACTTTCTTGAAATATTTCAAAAAAACTAAACGTCCAATACCTTTATGCGCTTCATCTTTTGGAGTTAATAATGTTTTAAATCTATTAAAATTCTCATCTATAAATCCATCTCCATTATCAGTAATCTTAATTTTCAAAGTATGAAAAGCCGTTTTATCTTGGATATTAATCTCAATATTAATTTTTGTAGCATTTGCATCTAATGAATTAGCAATAGCCTCGAAATAAACTAATGATAATGCAGGTTTTGGAAAAAAGAGTTCTAATGCATTTTCTGTTTCAATTCTCATGGAAATATCCTCAGATGTTAATTCTTATTTAAGATATCTTTCAAATATCGAGCAGTATAGCTATTTTTGGCCACGCTAGCCACTTCCTCGGGGCTACCACAAGCAATAATCCTCCCCCCGCCGTCGCCGCCTTCCGGCCCTAAGTCCACAATCCAATCGGCGGTTTTAATCACGTCAAGATTATGCTCGATAATCACAATCGAGTTGCCTTTGCCTTTCAGACGGCCGATGACTTCCAGCAGCAGGGCGATGTCGGCGAAGTGCAGGCCGGTGGTGGGTTCGTCGAGGATATAGAGCGTTCTGCCGGTGTCGCGTTTGGAGAGTTCCAAGGCGAGTTTGACGCGCTGGGCTTCGCCTCCCGAGAGGGTGGTGGCGGACTGGCCGAGGCGGATGTAGCCGAGGCCTACGTCCATCAGGGTTTGCAGTTTGCGCGATACGGTGGGGACGGCGTCGAAAAATTCGCGGGCTTCTTCGACGGTCATGTCGAGGACTTGGCTGATGTTTTTGCCTTTGTATTGGATTTCGAGGGTTTCGCGGTTGTAGCGTTTGCCGTGGCAGACTTCGCAGGGGACGTACACGTCGGGCAGGAAGTGCATTTCGACTTTAATCACGCCGTCGCCTTGGCAGGCTTCGCAGCGGCCGCCTTTGACGTTGAAGGAGAATCTGCCGACGTTGTAGCCGCGTTCGCGCGAGAGGGGGACGCCGGCGAAGAGTTCGCGGATGGGGGTAAACAGGCCGGTGTAGGTGGCGGGGTTGGAGCGCGGGGTGCGGCCGATGGGGGATTGGTCGACGTTGATGACTTTGTCGAGGTGTTCGAGGCCGCGGATGTCGTCGTATGGGGCAGGTTCTTCTTGGGCGCGATTGAGTTCTCGGGCGGTGATTTTGGCGAGGGTGTCGTTAATCAGGGTGGATTTGCCGCTGCCGGATACGCCGGTGATGCAGGTAATCAAACCGAGCGGCAGTTCGAGGGTGACGTTTTTGAGGTTGTTGCCGCGCGCGCCTTTGAGGACGAGCATCCGGTCGGGATTGACGGGCGTGCGTTCAGACGGTACGGCAATGGTTTTTTTGCCGCTGAGGTATTGTCCGGTAACGGATTTTTCGCATTTGGCGACGTTTTCGGGTGTGTCGGCAATCAATACGTTGCCACCGTGTTCACCCGCGCCCGGGCCCATATCGACGACGAAATCGGCTTCGCGGATGGCGTCTTCGTCGTGTTCGACCACAATCACGCTGTTGCCCAAATCGCGCAGGCGTTTGAGGGTGGCGAGCAGGCGGTCGTTGTCGCGCTGGTGCAGGCCGATGGAGGGTTCGTCCAAAACGTACATCACGCCGGTCAGGCCGCTGCCGATTTGACTGGCGAGGCGGATGCGCTGGGCTTCGCCGCCGGAAAGGGTTTCTGCGGAGCGGGAGAGATTGAGGTAATCCAGCCCGACGTTGATCAGGAAGCCGAGCCGTTCGGTGATTTCTTTGAGGATTTTTTCGGCGATTTGTTTTTTGTTGCCGTCTAAATCCAGCGTTTCAAAGAATTGGTGGGTTTTGGTCAGCGGCCAGGCGGAAACTTCGTGCAAGGGTTCGCCGCTGACGTAAACGTAGCGCGCTTCTTTGCGCAAACGTGCGCCGCCGCAGCTCGGGCAGGCGCGGTGGTTTTGGTATTCGCGCAGTTTTTCGCGCACGGTTTCGCTGTCGGTTTCGCGGTAGCGGCGTTCGAGATTGGGAATGATGCCTTCGAAGGCGTGGCTGCGGTTGAAGGTGGTGCCGCGTTCGGACAGGTAAGTGAAATCAATGACTTCTTTGCCCGAGCCGTGCAGGATGACTTTTTTGACTTTTTCAGGTAGCATTTCCCAAGCAGCCTGCACATCGAAACCGTAATGCCGCGCCAGCGACTGAATCATTTGGAAATAGAACTGGTTGCGCTTGTCCCAGCCGTCAATCGCGCCCGTTGCCAGCGACAATTCGGGGTGGGCGACCACTTTTTCGGGGTCGAAGAAATTGGTGTTGCCCAAGCCGTCGCAAGTCGGGCAGGAACCCATCGGGTTGTTGAACGAAAAGAGGCGCGGCTCCAACTCGGGCAGGCTGTACGAACACACGGGGCAGGCGAAACGCGCGGAAAACCAATGTTCTTCGCCGCTATCCATCTCCATTGCCAGCGCGCGCTCGTTGCCGTGGCGCAGCGCGGTTTCAAAACTTTCCGCCAGCCGCTGCTTGATGTCCGCCTTCACTTTCACGCGGTCGATAACCACGTCGATATTGTGCTTGATGTTTTTTTCCAGCTTCGGCACTTCGTCCAACTGATAGACCTCGCCGTCCACGCGCACCCGCGCAAAACCCTGCGCCTGCAAGTCGGCAAAGAAATCGACAAACTCGCCCTTACGCTCGCGCACCGCCGGCGCCAGAATCATCACGCGCGTGTCTTCCGGCAGCTTCAACACGGCATCGACCATCTGCGACACGGTCTGGCTCGACAGCGGCAGCTTGTGTTCGGGGCAATACGGCGTACCGACGCGGGCGTACAAAAGGCGCAGGTAATCATGGATTTCCGTTACCGTGCCGACGGTGGAACGCGGATTGTGGCTGGTGGATTTCTGCTCGATGGAAATCGCGGGCGACAGGCCTTCGATCAAATCGACATCGGGTTTGTCCATCAT
The DNA here is from genome assembly GCF_005221305.1 of Neisseria subflava. Lineage (NCBI taxonomy): Bacteria > Pseudomonadati > Pseudomonadota > Betaproteobacteria > Neisseriales > Neisseriaceae > Neisseria > Neisseria subflava. The sequence continues at coordinate 976,233 of NZ_CP039887.1, read as the reverse complement.
CTGCAAAAACTGCCGCGCATAGGCGGACAGGCTCTCGACATAACGCCGCTGCCCTTCGGCATACAGCGTGTCAAACGCCAGCGACGACTTGCCGCTGCCCGACAGCCCCGTGACCACCACCAGCTTGTGGCGCGGAATGTCCAAATCGACGTTTTTCAAATTATGCGTGCGCGCGCCGCGGATGCGGATGGTGTCGTTGTCGTGTGAATGTTTGGGATGATGGTTGCACATGGTGTCAGGCCGTCTGAAAAATAAAATAAACGGCTATTGTAGCACTTTTCAAATGACAGACTGGATAGATAAAGCATTTGATATAAAAGAAACAAAGAGGCCGTCTGAAAATATGTTTTCAGACGGCCTTGATATAGATGGATCAGCTTATCAGTCGATTTTGCGGAGAATTTCGCGCAGGGCTTTTTGCCAGTCGGACGGTTTGATACCAAACTTGGTCTCTAGGCGTGAGCAATCCATAATGCTGTATGCCGGACGCGGAGCGGGCAGGGGGTATTGTTCGGTGGTGATTGCGTTCAGTTCCGGAATGCGGAAGCTGTCGTCTAATTGGTGGGCCGTCTGAAAGATGGCTTTGGTAAATTCGTACCATGTTGCCGATTTATTGCCACAGTAATGGAAGATACCGCGTGGGGAAGTAGGCTGTTGCAATAAACTGATGATGGCATGAGCCAAGTCACCTGCATAAGTCGGGCAACCGGTTTGGTCATGAACGATGGAGAGGGAGTCACGCTCTTTAGCAAGGCGCAACATGGTTTTGACGAAATTGCTGCCGTATTCGCTAAACAGCCATGAAGTACGGACGATTGTACTTTCCGGATGCGCGGCTAAAGCCAAAAGCTCGCCTGCAACTTTGGATTGACCGTAAGTGCTGCGCGGATTGGTGTAGTCGGTTTCGCGGTAAGGGCGTTTGCCTTCGCCGTCGAATACATAATCAGTGGAAATATGAATAAAGCGCGCGTGTGCGGCGCGGGCGGCTGCGGCCAGGTTGTGAACAGCGGTTGCGTTGACGGCAAAAGCAGCCTCTGCGTTTTCTTCTGCTTTATCGACGGCAGTGTAAGCTGCGGCATTAACGATGGCATCTGGTTGGAAGTTTTTGATCATGTGATGCACGGCTTCGGTATCGGTAATATCCAGCGAAGTAGAATCGGTAGCAATCAGTTCCCAATCTTCGGGTAGGCGGTCGCGCAGACAACGGGCAAGCTGGCCTTTGGCTCCGGTCAATAAAGTACGCATGGTTGAGTATCTCCTCTGATAGTTGTTAAATAGGTATTCGTGTCATTATAGTGTAAATACGACAAATTCACATTATTGGCGTAGAACAAAATGCAGAGTCGGCTGTATTAGGGTTAATTATTGATATTATCTATCCATAATAATAACCGCTTATTGGTATTATGTTTGCTTACTATAACTATAGTTAAAGTTCAGCTTTCAACAAGATAGATAAAGGATCTATGCTGTTTGAGAGAGTGTGAATCAATGTTGATGTTTTTATTGTTGCTAGGATAATGGAATTTAAAAACAGGCAAAACTCCGTCCTTTTGTCGGAAAATTCTACCGTTTGATATTTTTCAGTAAATATCTTGAAAAATATAACTAAAATAATAATTGAGCAAGGGCGGATTTGCTCATTCCTCTAGCTCGATATCTTTATTAACTATTTTGGGAGTAATTATTATGGCATTATGTTACGGTAGGTATCATTGGAGAGCCCTGGCTAGTAGTAAGCCTTACGGTGCTTTTATTCAAAAGTTTAACGACTCTTCTCACATCTGCACTTCATCAAAACCTTCTGTTTCTACCGGCAGCACCGCTAGAATTGGCAGCGTGCAAAAGCCTTTCTGCCCACCTTACCACCCTTGGCACACCAACCCGAGCAATCGGCTCCGATATCCAAAACCACAACCAAAACCTCAGCGTAAACCACCTCAACCAAAACCTGAGCCACAACCAGAACCGCAACCACAAAAACCTGTGCCACAAAAACCTGTGCCACAAAAACCTGTGCCACAAAAACCTGTGCCACAACCACAACCAAAACCACAACCAAAACCTGAGCCTAAGCCTAAGCCAGAGCCAAAACCTAAGCCAGACTGCAAAGACTGTGCTGACGACCATAACCAAAACAACTCATACGGTCACGAAGACAAAAATCCAGGTAATATCATCCGAGCCAACGTTATCCGCGGTACTGATGCTAAAGATACCATTTATGGTACTGCTGGCGAAGACATCATCTACGGTGGCAACGGCGCAGACGTAATCTACGCCGGTGCAGGTAATGACACCATTTACGGTGATGCCGACGGTGACTCTCTGTACGGTGAAGAAGGTAAAGACTACCTGCAAGGTGGTGACGGTAACGACTACCTGAACGGTGGTTCCGGTGCTGACATCATGCGCGGTGGCGACGGTAACGACGTTTATTTCGTTGACAATGCCGACGACCAAGTTATCGAGTACGGTAATCTGAACGGCGGTATCGATACTGTTCGTACAGTTATCGACTACACCTTGACCGATAACGTTGAAAACCTGTTTTTGCAAGGTATGCAAAACCTGAACGGTACCGGTAACTCTTTGAACAACAACATCGAAGGTAACGGCGGCAACAACCATCTGTACGGTTTGGCCGGCGATGACTGCCTGGTTGGTAAAGACGGTAACGACTACCTCGACGGCGGTGTCGGCAACGACATCCTGATCGGCGGTACCGGTAACGACACTTACTTCTTCGACAAAGGTTACGGTCACGACACTATCCGTGAGGAAAGCGGTAATGACACCCTGTTGTTCGGTAAAGGCATTGCAGCTTCCGACGTATTGCTGAGCAAATCAGGTGCCAACCTGACTGTTTCTGTCGGTGCTGACCGCATCACCATCGACGACTGGTTCACCGGTAACAATCACAAAGTTGAAAACTTCAAATTTGCTGACGGTAGCACTTACCAAGTAACCGGCCACGGTGACTACTACTCTCTGTCTGCTGTGAACCACATCCAAGAACAGACTCAAGTTTCTGGATGGTAATTTTCAGGGTTCTTCTCTGAAATCAACGGTTAAGGCCGTCTGAAACCAAAATATAAGGTTTCAGACGGCCTTTATTTCGTAAACAATCTGACGAAAAATTCCAAATTGGGCTAAAATGTCGCATTCTTCTGTCTATCTAAGAGATACCCGAAATGTCTGAAATCAGCTTGAAAAAAATTTACTCCGGCAAAGTACGCGATTTGTATGAAATTGACGATAAACGAATGTTGATGGTTGCTTCCGACCGACTGTCTGCATTTGATGTGATTTTGGATGACCCGATTCCGGGAAAAGGGGAGATTTTGACGCAGATTTCCAATTTTTGGTTTAAAAAACTGGCTCATATTATGCCTAACCACTTTACCGGCCATACCGTTTACGATGTTTTGCCTGAAAACGAAGCCAAAGTTTTAGAAAAACGCGCCGTCGTGGCTAAAAAACTCACTCCGGTGAAAGTGGAGGCTATTGTGCGCGGTTATCTGGCAGGCAGCGGTTGGAAAGATTATCAAAAGACAGGCTCTGTCTGCGGTATTCAACTGCCTGAAGGTATGCAGGAAGCGCAACAACTGCCTGAAGTGATTTTTACGCCATCGACCAAAGCTGAGGTTGGCGATCATGATGAAAACATTAGCTTTGAAGAATGCGAACGCATTATCGGAAAAGAATTGGCGGCGGAAGTACGCGCCAAAGCGATTCAGCTTTATACAGAAGCGGCCGAATATGCCAAATCCCGCGGTATCATTATTTGCGACACCAAGTTTGAGTTTGGTTTGGACGAAGAGGGTACGCTGACTTTGATGGACGAAGTGTTGACGCCTGATTCCAGCCGTTTTTGGCCTGCCGACCAATATAAAGTCGGCACCAATCCGCCGTCTTTTGACAAACAATTTGTCCGCGACTGGTTGGAGCAAAGCGGTTGGAACAAAAAAGCGCCGGCGCCTAAAGTGCCTGCCGATGTGATTCAAAAAACAGTCGAAAAATATCAGGAAGCATTGACTTTACTGACTCAGGATTAATTTTTAAGTTTGAAGGCCGTCTGAAAGTGATATGTTTCAGACGGCCTTTTTATTGTATCAATACTGGATTTTAAGGATGGTTGCCTTTATAATCGAGAGTTGTTTTCAGTGCCTTAAAGGCCGTCTGAAAGCTTGTTTATAACCTGCCGCACGGTCTGAAACCCTAACTATGCACATTCGGATTTTAGTGTGCATTATTAGTGTTTTAGCAGTGCGGTATTTTGAAAGGAACAATAATGTTCAATAAACACGTTAAGACCTTCCAATACGGTAATCAAACCGTTACTTTGGAAACCGGCGAAATTGCTCGCCAAGCCGCTGCTGCCGTTAAAGTATCCATGGGCGACACCGTTGTTTTGGTTGCCGTTACTACCAACAAAGAAGTGAAAGAAGGCCAAGACTTCTTCCCTCTGACTGTCGATTACCTCGAGCGTACTTACGCAGCAGGTAAAATCCCCGGCGGTTTCTTCAAACGTGAAGGCAAACAAAGCGAAAAAGAAATCCTGACCAGCCGTCTGATCGACCGTCCGATTCGTCCTTTATTCCCTGAAGGTTTCTACCACGACATCCAAATCGTAGCGATGGTCGTGTCTGTTGACCCTGAAATTGATTCTGACATTCCTGCAATGTTGGGCGCGTCTGCCGCGCTGGTGTTGAGCGGCGTACCGTTTGCCGGTCCGATTGGTGCGGCACGCGTGGGTTATGTAAACGGCGTGTACGTTTTGAACCCGACTAAAGCCGAATTGGCTAAATCACAATTAGACTTGGTTGTTGCCGGTACTTCTAAAGCCGTGTTGATGGTGGAATCCGAAGCCAACATCTTGTCTGAAGAAGTGATGCTGGGTGCGGTTGTTTACGGTCACGATCAAATGCAAGTGGCCATTAACGCCATCAATGAGTTTGCCGACGAAGTCAACCCGGAAGTCTGGGATTGGAAAGCTCCTGAAACCAATGAAGAATTGGTTGCAAAAGTACGCGAAATTGCCGGTGAAACCATTAAAGAAGCGTTCAAAATCCGTCAAAAACAAGCGCGTTCTGCCAAATTGGACGAAGCTTGGAATACTGTAAAAGAAGCGTTGATTACCGAAGAAACCGACACTTTGGCAGCCAACGAAATCAAAGGCATTTTCAAACACTTGGAAGCCGATGTTGTCCGCAGCCAAATTTTGGACGGCCAGCCGCGTATTGATGGTCGCGACACCCGTACCGTTCGTCCGCTGAACATTCAAACCGGCGTATTGCCGCGCACTCACGGTTCTGCATTGTTTACCCGTGGCGAAACCCAAGCTTTGGCGGTTGCCACTTTGGGTACTTCACGCGACGAGCAAATCATTGATGCGCTCTCCGGCGAATACACCGACCGCTTCATGCTGCACTACAACTTCCCTCCATACTCTACCGGTGAAGTGGGTCGTGTAGGTGCGCCAAAACGTCGTGAAATCGGTCACGGCCGCTTGGCTAAACGTGCGTTGTTGGCCGTATTGCCAGAACCTGAAGATTTCAGCTACACCATGCGCGTGGTTTCTGAAATTACCGAATCTAACGGCTCTTCTTCTATGGCTTCCGTCTGCGGCGGCTGCTTGAGCCTGTTGTCTGCCGGTGTGCCTTTGAAAGCACACGTTGCCGGTATCGCCATGGGTCTGATTTTGGACAACAACAAATTTGCAGTCCTGACCGACATCTTGGGTGATGAAGACCACTTGGGCGATATGGACTTTAAAGTAGCCGGTACAACCGAAGGTGTGACCGCGTTGCAAATGGACATTAAAATCCAAGGTATTACCAAAGAAATCATGCAAATCGCTTTGGCTCAAGCCAAAGAAGCACGTTTGCACATCTTGGATCAGATGAAAGCAGCCGTTGCAGGCCCGCAAGAGCTGTCTGCACACGCACCACGCTTGTTCACCATGAAAATCAACCAAGACAAAATCCGTGATGTGATTGGTAAAGGTGGCGAAACCATTCGTTCGATTACTGCTGAAACCGGTACTGAAATCAACATCGCTGAAGATGGTACCATTACTATCGCTGCGACTACTCAAGAAGCAGGCGATGCGGCGAAAAAACGCATCGAAGAAATCACTGCCGAAGTGGAAGTGGGTAAAGTGTACGAAGGTACTGTGGTTAAAATCCTCGACAACAACGTTGGCGCGATTGTCAGCGTGATGCCGGGTAAAGACGGTTTGGTACACATCAGCCAAATCGCTCACGAGCGCGTACGCAATGTCAGCGACTACCTGCAAGTAGGTCAGGTCGTAAATGTAAAAGCATTGGAAGTAGACGATCGCGGCCGCGTGCGCCTGTCTATCAAAGCTTTGCTGGAAGCACCTGCACGCGAAGAGAAAGCAGCCGAATAATCTGATTATTCAAGCTTGAAACAAAAGGCCGTCTGAAATTTTCAGACGGCCTTTTGTTTATTTAGAAGATGAGTTTAAAAAACAAGTTTCGCCTTTACTTTGATTGAACGGATTACTACAATGCTTGCAATTTAATAAATATATTAATCTCTCAAGGAGTATACAATGAATGCTACGCAATTAATCAGCCGACTGACGCAAACTGTCGGCGAGAAATACATCATCACAGACCCGGCAAAAACCGAACAATACCGTCAAGGCTATCGTTTTGGCGAAGGCAAGGCGTTGGCAGTTGTCCGTCCGGGTACGGTTTTGGAAATGTGGCAAATTTTGCAGGCGTGTGTTGAGGCTGATGTTATCGTGATTACGCAGGCCGCCAATACTGGCCTGACCGGCGGATCGACTCCTGACGGTAATGATTACGACCGCGATATCGTGATTGTGAATACCATGCGTCTGAACATCATTCAGCCGATTAACAATAACGAACAGGTTGTCTGCCTACCCGGTTCTACCCTGAATCAATTGGAGCTGCTGCTGAAACCTTTAGGCCGTGAGCCACACTCCGTGATCGGCTCGTCCTGTATCGGTGCTTCTGTATTGGGTGGCGTATGTAATAACTCCGGCGGCGCTTTGGTACAGCGTGGCCCGGCTTATACGGAAATGGCTCTGTTTGCACAAATCAACGAAGAGGGCAAACTGGAGCTGGTCAACCATTTGGGCATTGATTTGGGCGAAACCCCTGAAGAGATTTTGACCAACTTGCAAGGTTTCCATTACCAGCGAAAAGACATTACGCAAGATGCCGGCAAGGGCCATGACCATGCTTATTGCGACCATGTGCGCAAAGTGGATGAGCCGACGGCCGCACGCTTTAATGCCGACCCAGCACGCCATTACGAAGCATCAGGTTGCGCGGGCAAGCTGATGGTGTTTGCCGTACGCTTGGATACGTTCCCACAAGAAAAACAGACTGCCGTTTTCTATATCGGCACCAATGATATTAATGAGCTGACCGATATTCGTCGTGCTGCTTTGAGTGAGTTTAAAAACCTGCCTATTTCCGGTGAGTATATCCATCGTCATGCTTTTGATATTGCTGCCGTTTATGGTAAAGATACTTTTTATATCATTAAGACGTTCGGTACCCACCAACTTCCGAAACTGTTTGATCTGAAAGCCCGTGTGGATAGATTCAGCAAAAAGATAAGTTTCTTACCAAAACACTTCTCTGATAAATTCATGCAACTGATCAGTAAAATTTTGCCCGATCACTTGCCGAAGTCTATGCGCAACTATCGGGATAAATATGAACATCACCTGATTTTAAAAATGGGTGGCGAGGGCGTAGAAGAAGCGCGTGCTTTCTTGAAGGAATATTTTGCAACCCATGGCGGCGCATTCTTCGAATGTAATGCCGAAGAAACGCAGGCGGCCATGCTGCATCGCTTTGCTGTGGCTTCTGCCGCGATCCGTTACCGTTCTGTACATGATGATGAAGTAGAGGATTTGGTTGCACTCGATATCGCCTTGCGTCGTGATGATCGTGATTGGTTTGAAACACTGCCACCGGAAATCGACAATAAAATCATCCATAAATTGTATTACGGACATTTTATGTGTCATGTGTTCCATCAGGATTACATCATTAAAAAAGGCAACGACTGCATGGCCTTGGAACATGAAATGCTCCATCTGCTTGACCAACGCGGCGCACAATATCCTGCCGAACACAACGTCGGTCATCTGTATGAAGCCAAGCCTGCGCTGAAACAATTCTATAAAAAACTTGACCCGACCAACAGCTTCAACCCAGGTATTGGTAAAACAAGTAAGAAGAAAAACTGGGCTGAATAAAGCATAGTGAAAAACAAAGGCCGTCTGAACATTTCAGACGGCCTTTTTATATGTTTGTTTATTAGAACAGGTTGCTGATGAAAATCAGCAGAATAACCAACGGTACGAGGTATTTCACATAAGCAAACCAGATATTGACGGTGGTATGGTTGCCTTTGTAGAGCAATTCCTCCTTCGCTTCATCTTTCATCACGAAGCCGACAAACAAGGCAGAGCCAAGCGCGGTCAGCATAAACAGGATGTTGCCGCTGATATAGTCAAAGGCATCAAAAATGTTTTTACCAAATACGGAAATATCTTTCCATGGGCCGTAGCTCAAGATGGACGGGATATTGCCGAAGATAAAAATACCTGCCAGTACGATGGTAATCGCGGCTGCGCGGCGGATTTTGGTTTTCTCCTGAATGGTCGTAATCAACACTTCATAAATGGTCAGAGAAGTGGTCAGCGCGGCAATCAGAAGCAGGGAGAAGAAAATCACTGCAAACACTGGGCCTGCCCACATATTGGAAAACACGATCGGCAGGCTTTGGAACACCAGCGTCGGGCCGGAGTTAGGGGCAACGCCAAAGCTGAAGAGGGAAGGGAAAATCATGAAGCCCGCCAACACGGCAATCAATGTGTTGGTAATCGCGGTAATTACGGCCGTCTGAACCAGATTTTCGTTTTTATCCAGATAGCTGGATAACGTAATCATCACGCCGAAACCCAAGCTCAAGGCGAAGAATACTTGTCCTAAAACGAAGACGAACAGTTCGGTTGTAATTTTGCTGAAATCAGGTTTCAGATAGAAGGTAATGCCTTCCATAGCGCCCGGCAGGGTAACGTTGCGCACGACCATGGCAATCAGGAATAAAAACAGCAAAGGCATTAGGTATTTTGCCGCTTTTTCAATACCGCCGATCACGCCTTTGACCAAGATCCATTGGTTTACAACCACAAATAGGAAGGTGTAGAAAGCAATTTCCCAAGGGCTGTTTTCGATGTGTTCCGTAAAGAAGCTTTTGGTGACTTCGCCGGAAACCGGACTGGAAATGTCCAAATTACCGCCGATGATATTGATGATGTAGCTGATCACCCAGCCGCCGAGCACCATGTAATAGGCCATGATGCCGAATGCGCCGAGCAGGCCCATCCAACCGACCAATTTCCAAACTTTGGCAACGGGTTTGCCATTCATTGTGCCGCCAAACGCATCCAGCGCGTTCACGCCTTTACGGCGGCCGATGACGTTTTCCACCAAAATCATCGGAATACCGATGACCAGCATGGCAATACAGAACAGAAACACATACGCGCCGCCGCCGTTTTCACCGACCAAATACGGGAAACGCCATGTTGCGCCAAAGCCGACAGTCGCGCCGGCAACGGTAAGGATGTAAGTCAAACGGTTGGACCAGGTTTGACGGGGTTGATTGGAAGACATAAATACTCAGATGTATAAAAACAAAGACAACATTTTACCGCAAAGATTTAACGAATCTTGACTAAAGTCTAAAAAGAAAATTAGTTAAAAAAACCATGTAGTAAAGAATTTTTAGTGGATTTATCTGGTTTGATTGGTATTAAAACCTGCAAACAGAGAATTTGGCTGAAGCGATATGAATGATTGAAAGAGCCGTAACGATAAAGGCCGTCTGAAAAGTAGGATATGGGAAAAGGTTGTTGTGAGGATATTGGATAGCACCAAGGTGTGCTTTCAAGTATGTCGGCAACAAAGATGGTATTTATCTAAGGCTGTCTAATAACATCCTGTAACCTTAGCTTGGATAGTCGCTGATAGTTTTTCTTTCTATAAAACGATTTGTCTGAAATGGGAACGGCACAGATTGATGCGGAAGAGACGAGAAAGAGAAAAGGAGTAATGGCAAGTTAATGAGTGGAGACGGGGTTTAGCAATGATGGCTTCTTTAGATGAGATGGGCCGTCTGAAAGTACGCCCGCTTGGTTGCCAAATTTTAGATAAAAAAAAACCATCTATACTAAGGGGAAAGTATAGATGGCCAAACACATTACGGGGAAAACGTCTTACTCACTTACTCACTTCTTTCGAAGCAAGCGTTACTCAGACAGGCGAATTATACAATAGTTCAGTCTTCACAGTGTTAAATTCTGTTAAATAAAAATAATAAGGTTTAGATTTTTGATTTTAAATAAATAAAAAATCCATATTGTTTAAAAATTTATCGAAAAAATTTGGAATTTTTTTAGATTTGGATAAATTTCCATTCTCCGGCGGCTAAATCATCGACATTCCAGTCGCCGAATTTCTCACGGTGAAGCTGCTCGACACGGTTGCCTGCGGCCGCAACCATGCGTTTGACCTGATGGTATTTACCCTCGGTAATAGTCATCATCAATGTGGTTGGGTCGGCCAATACTGCTTCGGCTGCGGCAACGGTTTCATTATCGTCATGCAGGAGGACGCCGTTTTTGAGTGTGGTGCAAAGGGTATCGTCGGCAGGATGTTTCAAAGTGACGCGGTAGAGCTTCGGAACTTTGTGTTTGGGCGAGGTAACGCGGTGGTTAAATTGCCCGTCGTTGGTAATCAGAATAATGCCGGTTGTGTCTGCATCCAAGCGGCCGACTGCCTGCATATCGATATTGCGCATTTGGTCGGGAAACAGGCTGAAGATGCTTGGATATTGCTGAGGTTTGTGCGAAGTCTCGTAATCCGCAGGCTTATGAAGCAGAATGTAGAAATGGGGCATGGGGACGGCGGCAATTTCTTCGCCGTCAACAGACAGGGTGTGCACTTGAGACGGGTCGATATCGTCTTTGGCACGATTATGAATTTCGCCGTTGATGGCAATGCAGTCGTTGTCTATCAGCCATTGGCATTGCTTGCGGCTGCCGAGGCCTTGCGATTGGATGTATTTGAGCAGTTGCATGGTTGAAAAGTAGGAAATATTCAGACGGCCTTTATTGTACTGGAAAACCGGTGTTTAGGCCGTCTGAAAAGTAGGGGCAAAAAAATCGCCCCTTTAAAATGTTAAGGGGCGCAAAAGGAACACAAACCACTACCAAAAACTGTTACAGGGCAAATTCTCCTATTTGATGTGTTGCCGGATAAAGTGCTTTCATCAAGTCATGTGGTGAAAGCAAGAAATCTTTGCTGTTTGTCGTCAGACGGCCTTGCTGCGGCGTCAGCTCAAGCAATCGGGCGTTTGCCGACTGGATAAACTTGTTTTTCGTGCGCTGCATTTTTCTTTGCAGGGCGGAAACAACGCGGTTGTACAGACTGTCTTTTTGTTTGACTTCGCGTGTACCGGCAACCCAGCTCAAGCGTGTATTGCCATCTTCATCTTCAATCAGCAGGATGCCGGTTTCTGATTGGGGCGATTTACCCATGCAAGGGAGCCAAACATAATATCGGCCATCTAAAGTAATGAATACTGCGTCATGTACTTCACATTCGTCGCAACACTTGGTAGCGATTAAAGAGCGGATGGCTTGTTGGTGCAGTCTCAGAATGTCAAGGGAGACTTGCTTAAAAATACTTTCGGGCATTTTCTTCTCCTTTCATTCTGTTGTGCGGTTGTTTTGTTTCGATGGGTTGTATTATACGGCGATTTTTTAAATTTGCAAATGATAATTGTTTCTATTATTTAATTTATGAGTAAGGTATTAATTATTAAGGAAATTAAATTTAAAAAATTTTCTAGAAATTGGGTTTTATACTCAAAAATGTTGTAATAGATGGCCATTAAATGAGAAAAGAATAAAGGCCGTCTGAAAAAATCCAGCTATAAAAGGGTATTTCAAAAGCAGCTAAAGTTTTGCTGACTATACATTTCAGACGGCCTTCAGTATGATTCAAGGCGTTTTGATAATTGCAGAAACCACCAACCATGAGCCAACGTCAGATTATCCTCGATACGGAGACCACGGGTCTTTATCCTGAAAACGGCGACCGTCTGGTCGAATTTGCCGGCCTAGAAATGATCAACCGCCAAATGACCGACTCCAACCTTCATTTATATATCCACCCCGAGCGCGATATGCCGGAGGAAGCGGCGAAGGTGCATGGTTTGACGATCGAAGTATTGGAAGCGAAGAATGCGCCGCCGTTTGCTCAAGTGGGTAAACAGATTGCCGACTTTATACGTGGCGCAGAGCTGATTATCCATAATGCCAAGTTTGACGTCGGCTTTCTGAATATGGAATTCCGCCGCATGGGTTTGCCTTCTATTGAAGAACTCGGTTGCAAAGTGACCGATACGCTGGCCATGGCGCGTGAAATGTTTCCGGGGCAAAAGGCAAGCTTGGATGCGTTGTGTAACCGCTTTTCCGTTGACCGCAGCAAACGTGTCTTGCACGGCGCGTTAATCGACTGCGAGCTTTTGGGTGAAGTCTATCTTGCCATGACGCGTCAGCAGTTCGACCTGATGGGCGGCGAGGCGGAAGAAGAGGGCGAAGTCAAACAAACCGTTATTGCGGAAACCAAACGTACGTCGCAGTTGAAAGTCATCAAAGCCAACGCAGACGAGCTGGCTGCCCATGAGAAATATTTGGACGATTTGGGCGAAGCGTGTGTATGGCGAAAGGCCGAAACTTCTGATGAGGCCAATGCCGGAGCGTCAGCATGATGCGCCGCAATATTGCTTTGATTCCTGCTGCCGGTGTGGGAGCGCGATTTGGCGCAGGAAAACCTAAACAATATGTTGAAATCAATGGTAAAACCGTATTGCAACATACCATAGAAATCTTTGAGCAACATTCCCGCATAGATTTAATTGCCGTTATTCTTTCGCCGGAAGATTCGGTTTTTCAGACGGCCCTGTCTGAGAAAGTACGCATCTTTCGAGTAGGCGGGGCAAGTCGTGCCGAAACGGTACGCAATGGTGTGTCCGTTTTATTGGAGCAAGGTTTGGCCGAGGCGAAAGACAATATTTTGGTTCATGATGCCGCACGCTGTTGCCTGCCTGCTGAAGCGCTAACGCGTTTGCTTGATGAGGCGGGTGAGAATGATGAAGGCGGTATTTTGGCCATACCGGTAGCCGATACGCTCAAGCGCTCAGACGGCAGTCATCATATTGATGAAACCGTTGCGCGCGCAGGATTATGGCAAGCGCAAACGCCGCAGCTTTTTCAGACGGCCTTGTTACACCGAGCTTTATCGGTTGATGATCTAAGTGAGATTACGGATGAAGCATCAGCTGTTGAAAAACTGGGTATCCGGCCGCGCTTGGTGCAGGGCGATACGCGCAATTTGAAATTGACGCTGCCGCAAGATGAATACATTGTCAGATTGTTGCTCAAGGCCGTCTGAACAATCAAAACCCATTATTTAAGGAAACAAACATGAATATCCGTGTCGGACAGGGCTACGATGTCCATCAGTTGGTCGAAGGCCGAGATTTGATACTCGGTGGCGTCAACATTCCGTTTGAAAAAGGCTTGTTGGGTCATTCAGATGCCGATGCACTTTTGCATGCGATTACCGATGCCCTGTTGGGGGCAGCCGGTTTGGGCGATATCGGCAGTCATTTTCCTGATACTGCCGCCGAATTCAAAGATGCAGACAGCCGTGTGCTGTTGCGCAAGGCTTATCAAAGCGTGCAGGAATTGGGTTGGAAGGTGGTTAATGTCGATACGACCGTGATTGCGCAAAAGCCAAAACTTGCGCCACACATTCCGGCAATGCGCGCCAATATTGCCGCAGATTTGGGTTTGCCTGAAAACTGCGTGAACATCAAGGGTAAAACCAACGAAAAACTTGGCTATCTGGGGCGCATGGAAGCCATTGAAGCACAAGCGGCAGTATTGCTGATTAAAGCCTAAGAGCTTAAAATTACTTTATTATTCAAACTGAAAGACTGACAACATGGCAACTCAAGACGAACTCAAACGTATTGCCGCCGAAAAAGCGGTGGAATTTGTTCCTGAAAACGAATACATCGGTATCGGTACCGGCTCTACCATCAACTTCTTTATTGAAGCTTTGGGTAAAAGCGGTAAGAAAATCAAGGGTGCCGTGTCTACTTCTAAAAAATCCAGCGAGCTTTTGGCGAAATACGAGATTCCAGAAGTTTCACTGAATGAAGTGATGGGTTTGGCGGTTTATGTTGACGGCGCAGACGAAGTCAACCACGCGCTGCAAATGATTAAAGGCGGCGGCGGTGCGCATTTGAACGAAAAAATCGTGGCCAGCGCATCCGATAAATTTGTTTGTATCGCCGATGAAAGCAAATATGTTTCCCGTTTGGGCAAATTTCCATTGCCGGTAGAAGTCGTTGAAAATGCCCGTTCGCTGGTGTCGCGCAAACTGCTTGCGATGGGCGGACAGCCTGAGTTGCGTGTCGGCTATACTACTTTCTATGGCAATCAAATCGTTGATGTTCACGGCCTCAATATCGACCAAGCCCTGAAAATGGAAGACGAAATCAATAAAATCACCGGCGTACTCGAAAACGGTATTTTTGCCCGTGATGCCGCCGATGTATTGGTTTTGGGTACGGCAGAAGGTGCAAAAGTCATCCTGCCTTGTCAGGATTAATAAAGATTAATTAATCTTAAAGGCCGTCTGAAAGTGCATCAGGTCTTTCAGACGGCCTTCAATTTGGCAAAATATGCAAATCAGTAAAATTATAAAATGGTTGCCCGTTGTTTTATCTGTTTTGGGTGCGCTTGGTTACAGCTCACGCGATACCGAGTTGATTCGTACAGGGGTAAGCGTTGCTGCCACATTGGCACAAGGCGACAATATCGGTTTAGAAAAGGTCAATGAATGGCTGGGTGAAAATGTCGTCAAAGCCACATCTGACACCAAAGCCGAAGCTAAACCCAAACCGGAACAAAAACAAAAGTCATCGCGACAATCCTACACATACAACGGAAAAATCATCAAAATCCATGATGGCGATACCATACACATTATCGATAGCGACGGCAGGAAACACAAAATCCGCATGGCCTATATCGATGCGCCGGAAATCAACCAGGCTTATGGTACGCAATCACGAGACAATCTGATTGATGCAGCATTGAATAAAAAAGCCAAAGTCCATGTGTTTGAAGCCGATCGTTACCAGCGCGAAGTTGCACAAGTATCAGTCGGCACGATTGACTTGAATTTGATGCAGATACGGGATGGCGCCGCATGGCATTATGAAAGTTATGCCAAAAAACAACAAAGTAAAACCGCTTACACCGACTATTCAGCCGCACAAAAACAAGCCAAGGAAAAACGTAAAGGCTTGTGGAAAAAAGACAATCCGCAAGCACCTTGGCAATTTCGTCGTCAAAACTACGAGCAGCAGAACGGCAATAAAAAGCAGTCTGATAAACAATGGTTTGGGATTTGGTAGGTTTTAAGAAAGAGGCAGTCTGAAAACTTTCAGACGGCCTTTAATCATTACAATATAGTATAAGATAAGAATGAGTGGCAGGTTTCTGATTAGAAGGTAAGAGAAATAAAAGTGTAATGTAATATTTGATGTAATATTTTTAAGAAGGCAGATATGAAAAAAGACACCGTTAGCTGGTGTCTTTAGTATCTGGCAGAGAGGAAGGGATTCGAACCCTCGATACGCTATTCACGTATACACGCTTTCCAGGCGTGCGACTTAAACCACTCATCCACCTCTCTGTGGACTATTATCCTGACTTATTATTCAGAATAATGTGAAAATTTGACTGATTGATTTATCAGTGGTGCCCAGGAGAAGACTCGAACTTCCACACCCGTGAGGATACTAGCACCTGAAGCTAGCGCGTCTACCAATTCCGCCACCTGGGCAATTTAAATTTTCTTAAGCAAAGAAGCACCAAATTATTTGGTGCCCAGGAGAAGACTCGAACTTCCACGCCCGTGAGGACACTAGCACCTGAAGCTAGCGCGTCTACCAATTCCGCCACCTGGGCTTTGCTTTATTCTTCAATTTAAGGTAGAGTTGACTACCTGAACTGCGAAGAAGCAGCTATTATATATTTTAAAAAAAGAATGTCAACTATCAAAATGAACAAAAATACTAAATCTTTAAATTTACGAGAAAAAGACCCGTACTTGGAGCGGGAGAAACAACGTTACGCTCATCCGCTGCCCAGCCGTGAGTGGGTTATTGAATTATTGGAACAAAAAGGCGTGCCGACAAAAATCGAAGCTTTGGCACATGAATTGTCGATTACAGAAGATGAATATGAATTCTTTGAGCGCCGTCTGAAAGCGATGGCGCGCGATGGTCAGGTGTTAATCAATCGACGTGGCGCGGTGTGTGCGGCAGAAAAATTGGCATTAGTTAAATGCCGTGTTGAAGCGCATAAGGACGGATTTGGTTTTGCCGTGCCGCTAACGCCGACAGGCGAGGGCGATTTCGTTTTGTATGAGCGTCAGATGCGCGGCGTGATGCACGGGGATATTGTTACCGTTCGTCCTGCCGGTATCGACCGCAGAGGCCGTCGTGAAGGTACGGTTTTGGATGTGGTGGAGCGTGCGCAGTCTAAAGTGGTCGGTCGTTTTTATATGGATCGCGGCGTGGCTATTTTGGAGGCCGAAGACAAGCGTTTGAGCCAAAGTATCGTGTTAGAGCCTGAAAGCGTGGCGCACTTTAAACCACAATCCGGCCAAGTGATTGTGGCTGAAATCGAGACGTATCCTGAAGCGCATCGTCCTGCTGTGGCTAAGCTGATTGAAGTTTTGGGCGATTATGCCGACAGCGGTATGGAAATTGAAATTGCTGTACGCAAGCACCATTTGCCTCATCAATTCAGCGAAGCATGTGTCAAAGCTGCGAAGAAAATTCCTGATCATGTGCGTAAAACCGACTTGAAAGGGCGCGTGGACTTACGCGATTTGCCTCTGGTAACCATTGACGGCGAAACTGCACGGGACTTTGACGATGCGGTTTTTGCTGAAAAAGTCGGCCGCAATTACCGTTTGGTGGTGGCGATTGCCGATGTCAGCCATTATGTCCGTCCTGATGACGGAATTGATGTAGATGCTCAGGAACGCAGTACCAGCGTGTATTTCCCACGCCGTGTGATTCCAATGCTGCCGGAGAAGTTGTCCAACGGTATCTGCTCGCTCAATCCTGATGTTGAACGCCTGTGTATGGTGTGCGATATGGTGATTACTTATGCCGGCAATATCAAAGAATACCGTTTCTATCCGGCAGTAATGCGTTCGCATGCGCGACTGACTTACAATCAAGTTTGGGATTGGATTTCAGACGGCCAAGATCATCCGTTTAAGCAGCGAATCGATACTCTGTATCAGTTATTTAAAATCTTGCAGAAAAAACGTTTTGAGCGTGGCGCGGTTGAGTTTGAGAGCGTTGAGACTCAGATGATTTTTGATGACAACGGTAAGATCGACAAGATTGTTCCCGTCGTCCGCAATGATGCGCACAAGCTGATTGAAGAATGTATGTTGGCGGCGAATGTTTGCGCGGCAGAATTTTTGCTGAAGAACAAACATACGGCTTTGTTCCGCAATCACTTGGGCCCGACTCCCGAAAAACTGGCCACTTTACGCGAGCAACTTGGTTTGCTGGGGCTGAGTTTGGGTGGCGGCGATAATCCGACGCCGAAAGACTATGCTGCGCTTGCCGAGCAATTTAAAAACCGTCCGGATGCGGAGTTGTTGCAAGTGATGATGTTGCGTTCTATGCAGCAGGCGGTTTATGAGCCGCATTGCGATGGTCACTTTGGTCTGGCTTATAGCGCATATGCACACTTTACTTCTCCTATCCGTCGTTATCCTGATTTGACGGTACATCGTGCCATTAAGGCTGTGTTGAACGGACAAACTTACCAGCCCAATAAAACCTGGCAGGCTTTGGGCGTGCATACCTCTTTCTGCGAACGCCGAGCCGATGATGCCAGCCGCGATGTGGAAAATTGGCTGAAAACTTATTATATGCGCGACAAAGTCGGCGAAGTCTTCAGTGGTAAGATTTCAGGCATGACCAGTTTCGGTATTTTTGTAACGTTGGACGATATTCATATCGACGGTTTGGTACATATCAGTGATTTGGGAGAAGATTATTTCAACTTCCGTCCTGAAATTATGGCGATTGAGGGCGAACGCAGCGGTGTCCGTTTCAACATGGGCGATACGGTCACTGTGAAAGTCGCGCGTGCCGATTTAGATACCAGCAAGATTGATTTGACCTTAGTCAGCGGCGGTTCAGTCGGTAAGAAACGCGGCAGTAGAAAAGCAAAACCTGTGAGCAAGCCGACAGCTGCTGACAAACCTGTCGAAAAGCGTAAGCGTAAACTTTCGGCTAAAGAAATCGATGAAGCGTTGGCTGCTCCCGTGAAGGCAAAGAAGAGCAAGGTGAAAAGTAAACCTGCCTCCAAGCCCGCTAAGCCAAGCAAACCTAAAGCTGCAAGCAAGAAAAAAGTGCAGGCGAAAACAGCTTCCGTCAAAGCCGGAGGTAAAAATAATGCTCAAGGCAAAAGCGTGAAGATTAAAGTGAAGAAAGCTGCTAAGAAATAAGCAGCATTCAATTCAGGCCGTCTGAAAATTTTCAGACGGCCTGAATTTGTGATTTTATAAATAAAACCAAGGATAAATAAGATGATAAAACTATACGGTATTCCCAATTGCGATACGGTTAAAAAAGCGCGCAGTTGGTTGGCAGAAAACGGCATCGAGTTTGAGTTTGTAGATTTTAAGAAAAACGCCCCGACTGCCGAATTGATTGATGGCTGGCTGGAGCAGGCAGCTTTGGAAATTTTGCTCAATAAAAGAGGCACGACTTGGCGCAAGTTGGATAAAGATGCGCAAGAATCTGCCGCCACAAAAGAAGGGGCGATTGCCTTGATGGTGGAAAATCCCAGCATCATCAAGCGGCCTGTATTGGTCAAAGAAGGACAGGTTCATGTTGGATTCTCCGTAGAAGCGTATCAGGAAATTTTCGGATAAGGCATTTTTAGGTTTTTAGGCCGTCTGAAAAAGCAAGCCTCGAAAAAATACGTTACAATACGCGCTTTGAGCCTGTTTTCAGGATTTTAAGATTTTTGCGGCAGCATTTTCCGGCTGCCGCGCCAAACTTTTCTTTCGGATAAATATGTTCCATATTGTTGAAAAATATAAAACACCCGCCCAGATTGTTTTAGGTATCATCGGTCTGACCTTTATCGGATTCGGTGCCAATAACTTGTCTTCGCCGGGTTCTGATTACATTGTCAAAGTCGGGGATGAGAAGGTCAGTGAGCATGCTTTACAGATTGCGATACAAAATGAGCAGGCTGCCGGCAATAATGCGCCTTCGCGTGATGCTATATTCCAATCTTTATTGCAAAGAGCTTACCTGAAGCAGGGTGCCAAGCTGATGGGCATCGCTGTATCTCAGGAACAAATCAAGCAAGTTATTGTGGATGATCCGAATTTCCATGATGCTTCCGGCAAATTCAGTCAGGATTTGCTCAAAAAGTATTTGGATCAGCGCAAAATGACCGAGGATCAGTTTGTTGAAGATATCCGCGAACAGTTCCAGTTGCAAAATCTGTTGAATTTGGTGCAAAACGGTGCGTTGGTCAGCGATGCGCAAGCGCGTCAGTTGATTAACCTGACCCAGGCCACCCGTACCATCCGTTCATTTACATTTAGCCCTGAAGCATTTGCGGCACAAGTAAAAGTAGATGATGCGGCTTTGCAAAAATATTATGAAGCGCATAAGAAAGATTACTTGATTCCTCAAGCCGTTAAGCTGGAATATGTGGCTTTGAACATCAAAGATTTGGCTGACAAGCAAACCGTCAGTGCGGAAGAAGTACAAAAAGCTTACGACAGTAAAAGCGTAGATTTGTCGCCAAGAGCCGAAATTGCGCATATTTTCATTCCTGTTATGCCTAACGGAGATGAAGCAAGTAATGCGGAAATTAAAGCAGAAGTGGACAAAATGGCTGCAGAGCTCAAAGCGCACCCAGATGCTTTTGCCGAGCTGGCGGCCAAGTACTCCAAAGATTTGTCCAGTAGCAATAAAGGCGGCAATTTGGGCTACCTGAGTAAAAGCGGCGGTAGCGGCTTTGGACCTGAATTCGATAAAGCGGCATTTGCATTGGGCAAAGGCGAAGTCAGCGATACCGTTAAATCGTCTTTGGGTTATCACGTTATCAAAGTTTTGAATGTCGAAGCTGAGCCGACTTTGGAACAAGCCAAAGCGCGTATCGAAACGGCTTTGAAACTGAAAAAAGCAGCTTCTGCCTTTAACGCGGCCAAAGAAAAATTGGGTGAAGATGCCTTCAATGATCCATCTTCTTTGGCAAAAGCAGCCGCCAATTCAGGCTTGAAAGTGGAAAACCTGGATGAATGGGTAACCAAAGCGGGTGCGAAAGAAGCCGGTTTGCCTGAAACGTTGATTAATGCTGCGTTTAGCGATGATGTACTGAAGAAAAAACACAATTCTGAAGTAATTGCCATCAACAACGAAACCGTTTGGGTCATTCGTGCGAAAGAAGTGCGCGAAGAGAAAATTGCACCATTTGCAGAGGTCAAAGATACTGTCCGTGCAGCATATCTGCGCTCTGAAGCCGCCAAACTGGCAGAGAAGAAAGCCCAAGAAACTTTGGCTGCGTTGAAAGCCGGTAAAGCTGCCGACGTTCAATGGTCGCCTGTTTCGCAATTGAGCGCGCAAGATGCGCGTAGAACCATGTCTCCGGAGGCTTATGCGGCTTTGTTGAAAGCACGCCCTGTCGGCGGTAAACCTGCGTATGCATTATTGGAAGGTATGCCTGCACCGGTGATTATGGAAGTTCAGAGCGTTTCTGCTCCTGAAAATGCCGATTCACAGATTCCGGCTGCCAAACAGGCTTTGGTTCAGCAGCTTTCTGCCAATGTGTTCGATAATTTACTCCAGTATTTGGGTAAGAAAATCGATCGTACGCAAGGAGCACAGAAAGTTAATAATGCTGCCGAATAAGCAGAGTATTTGAGTAGGGCAGCCGGATAAATTCCGGCTGTTTTCTTATTTTTAGCTATCTTTTAAAAGGCCGTCTGAAATCATGAGTAAAAATCCTGATGCCTTTGTCCGCTTGATTAATGCATTAAAAATCCTGCCCAATGTCGGCCCGAAATCCGCACAACGCATGGCTTACCAGCTTTTACAGTATAAACGCGAAGAAGCGCAGGAGTTGGTGGATGCTTTGCAATTTGCCTTGAGACAGGTGCAGCATTGTCGGATGTGCAACACATTTTGCGAGGGCGATTTGTGTGAAATTTGTGCGGATGAAAAACGCGAGAAAAGCCGCTTGATGATTGTACATATGCCGGCGGATGTCTCCAGTATGGAGGCGGCTAATTGTCATGATGGTCTGTATTTTGTTTTGATGGGGCAAGTCAGTCCGGCGCAGGGTATGGATATTTCGGTAGTAGCGTTAGATAAGCTGGTTGCCCGTTTGCAGGCGAGTGATATTGAGGAAATTATCATTGCCACCAACTTCACAGCCGAAGGCGATGCGACAGCGTATGTATTGGCGGAATTGTTTAAAAATCTTCCTTATAAAGTCAGCCGATTGGCGAGGGGAATCCCCTTGGGCGGTGAGATGGAATATGTGGATGCCGGTACTTTGGCTCAAGCTGTTTACGATAGAAGAAATATCCAATCTTAAATGGCAATATAAAAAGGCCGTCTGAAAGTCTTGAACTGCACCCCAAAAGTTGGACATCCCCCCTCCAACTCACAAGGTGCAGTTTTTTTATGAGCAAATATACATTACACTTCAAATACCAAGCCGTACTCCACTACCTGCACATACGCAGCCAACAGCGTACCGCAGACCACTACGGCATCTCACGAACCCACCTGCGGCGATGGATACGCGCCTATCAGGAAGGCGGCATCGGCGCACTCGAACATCCCCAATCTAAAACCATGACCGACCACCGCAAAAACCCCTTCATCGCCGACAAACCCGACCACGAAAAAACACAGGAAGAGCTTATAGAGGAGTTGTGCTATATGCGCGCAAAGGTTGCCTACCTAAAGGAGTTAAAAGCCCTCAGCCAAAAGCAGACCGAAAAGAACAAAGCCAAACCGTCCAAACACTGAGGGCGCAACACCCGCTCAAATACCTGCTGCACATCGCAAACCTGCCCAAAAGCAGCTTTTACTACCACCATCAAGACCGGCCCGACCCCGATGCAGCCGACAAAGCCCTTATCGCCGAAATCTACGAACGGCATAAAGGACGCTACGGGCAAAGGCGCATTGCCGCAGCATTGGATTGGAACCGCAAAAAAGTGGCGCGGTTGATGAAGCAGCTAGGACTGAAAGCTCTTATACGGGCAAAAAAAGCCTACCGCCATCCCGCCATGGGCGAAATATCGGAACACCTCCTCAAACGCCTATTCACAGCCGAAAAGCCCAACGAAAAATGGCTGACCGACATGACCGAACTCAAAGGGAGCGACGGCAAACTGTACCTCTCGCCAATCTTGGACTTGTTCAACCGAGAAATCGTCGCCTACGCCATGAGCCGCAATGCTAACAGCGAAATGGTGAAGAAAATGCTCGAAAAAGCCGCACCCCGTCTGACTGATAAGGGAACGATGCTTCATTCCGACCAAGGTGTGCTGTACCGTACGGCGGGGTATAGGGAATTGCTTGCCCGACATTCCATGGTCCAAAGCATGTCGCGTAAGGCGAATTGTTGGGACAATGCGCCGATGGAGAGCTTCTTTGCGGTGTTGAAGACGGAGTGTTTCTATAACGCAGGGGAATTGGCGGTGGACGAATTGATGAAACAGATAGATGACTATATGGATTACTACAACCGGGAGCGTTGCAGTCTGAAATTGAAAAAGCTGAGTCCTGTCGCATACAGAACCCAGCTTGCACAGAGCACCTGAAAAGGCTTTTATGAGTGTCCAAGATTTGGGGACCAGTTCATCTTTCAGACGGCCTTTTCATTGATTAAATCTTGATTAAATCAGATTATTTGCAGCTGACGCCTTGAATTTGAGGCGTATCGCCGTTGCCGACTTTAAATGCGCATTTGGTTGCGCTGCTGCCGGACACGGTAACAACACCGTTTCCGCTGTTGAGGCTGACAGGTTCTTTTACGCCCATGCCGACAGCAGTGGCTGCCAGTTTTTGAACATCGGCGTCGGAGTAAGCGGTATTGTTTGAACTGATTTTGATTTCTTTGGCGGCATATGCATTGAAGCTGAATGACAAACCTACAGCTACAGATACGAGGGCCAAGAATTTTTTGCTGTTCATTAGTGTATTTCCTTTTTGATGGTGACAAAGTGTGTCACAGCTTCAGAATAAGGGCGATTGGCCGATTGTGCAAGTTTTTCGGCGGAATTTACGGGAAGATACATGGTTTTACATACGCTTTATCCCTGAATGCTACATCAGTCGGGCAATCGGACGACCTGTCGGTTTTACGGTACAATAAGCCTTTTTTGACAAACGAATGAGGCATTTTTGAATGGCTTCTTTAGAAACTTGGATAGGCCTGCGCTATCTGCGTGCGAAAAAACGCAATGGCTTTATGTCATTTATTACCATGATTTCAATCGTAGGTATCGCCTTGGGCGTAACGGCTCTGATTGTGGTGTTATCTGTAATGAACGGATTTCAGAAAGAGATACGCGGTCAATTGTTGAACGTCGCACCTCATGCAGAAATCGGCTATTACGATGTCGGCAGTGCGCCGGGTTGGCAGAGTTTGCGCGAATTTGTAAAAGGCAAAAAGGAAGTATTGGCCAGCGCGCCTTATGTTTCCGATCAGGCTTTGCTTGCCAATGCCGGTGAAGTGCGCGGTGTGCAGATACGCGGTATTTTGCCGTCTGAAGAAAAAAATGTCGTTGATTATGGCAAGGATATGCCGGCCGGCAGTTTTGATGATTTGAAGCCGGGCGAATTTGATATTATTTTGGGTCAAGGGCTTGCTGAGGCATTGGGCACGGAGATTGGCGGCAAGGTTACAGTGATTACGCCAGAGGGTAACGTTACCCCTGCCGGCGTGGTACCGCGCTTGAAGCAGTTTAATGTGGTCGGTGTGGTAAAAACCGGTGTTTATGAAGTCGATAACACATTGGCCATGACGCATATTAAGGATGCGCAAGTCTTATATCGACTGGGAGAAAACGTCGGTGGGCTGCGTTTGCGATTGGCTGATCCTCAGAATGCGCCGTCTTTTATTACCAAGTTGATTCCTGATGCTAAAAAAGATGAAGTATGGGTGCGCGACTGGACGTTTAACAACCGCAGCTATTTTGAAGCCGTTGAGTTGGAAAAACGCATGATGTTCATCATTTTGACACTGATTATCGCGGTTGCTGCGTTTAACCTCGTCTCTTCCTTGGTAATGGCGGTAACGGAAAAACAAGCCGATATTGCGATTTTGCGCACTTTGGGTTTGTCTCCGGGCGGCGTCATGAAGATTTTCTTGGTGCAGGGCGCATTTGCGGGGTTCTTCGGTACGCTTGTGGGCGTGGTATGCGGTGTATTGCTGGGTTGGAATGTCGGCAAGATTGTCGCGTTTTTTGAAGACCTGTTTGGCGTGCATTTGATTAACTCACAGGTTTATTTCATCGATTACCTGCCTAGTGATGTGAATTTGAAGGATGTTGCCGTTATTGCCTGCATTTCGCTTGGCTTGGCATTTATCGCCACACTGTATCCAAGCTGGCGTGCTGCAAAAACCCAACCCGCGGAGGCTTTGCGTTATGAGTAAGACAATTTTGAAATGTACCGGCGTTGGCAAAAGCTATAATGACGGCGCATTGAATGTACAAGTGTTGAATCATTTAGATTTT
The DNA here is from genome assembly GCF_005221305.1 of Neisseria subflava. NCBI lineage: Bacteria > Pseudomonadati > Pseudomonadota > Betaproteobacteria > Neisseriales > Neisseriaceae > Neisseria > Neisseria subflava. The sequence continues at coordinate 951,244 of NZ_CP039887.1, read as the reverse complement.
GAAGTTGCCGAAGCGGAAAGCGTGAGTATCATCGGTTCGTCAGGCAGCGGTAAATCCACATTGCTGCACCTTCTTGGCGGTTTGGATATGCCGTCTGAAGGCAAGGTAATACTGATGGATCAGGATTTGGGCGGTTTGAGCCAAAAACAGTTGGGCGAATTGCGCAACCGTTATTTGGGCTTTGTGTATCAGTTCCACCATCTATTGCCTGAGTTTTCTGCGTTGGAAAATGTCATGATGCCGCTTTTAATCGGCAAAATGCCCAAAGCGATGGCTGAGGAGAAGGCTGTCAAGATGCTGAAAAAGGTTGGCTTGGATAAGCGTATGCTGCACCGTCCGAGCGAACTTTCCGGCGGCGAGCGTCAGCGTGCGGCCATTGCCCGTGCTTTGGTTAATGAGCCGAAATGCTTATTGGCAGATGAGCCAACAGGGAACCTTGACCGTAAAAATGCGCAAAATGTGCTGGACATGATGCTAGATTTGAAACGAGAATTGAACACCAGCCTGATTGTGGTGACCCATGATGACGAGCTGGCTGAGCGTTTTGACCGGGTAATGACCATGAAAGACGGTAGCCTGCAAGTGCTGCAATAAGGTTATTATTTCAGGCAAATATTTTATGCTTTGAACGGTATAATAGAGGCCGTCTGAAAAATAGGTTTTCATTTATGGAAACGCTGTTTTTCAGACGGCCTTTCTTTTTTCCGTATCAATTAAGCCTGAGCCATGAATCCGACCGACTCTATCCTTTCCTCTGCCGCAGATGCAGCCATAGCGTTTTTCCGCCGCCACGAAGTACAGGGCGCATCCATTATTGAGACTTATGTGGTTCGATTGTTTGCAGCCTTGCAAAACGGGCATTCGTTCATTTACTTGGATAAAGCGGATGTCGATGCCTTAAGCAACTTGCCGAACTTGGTCGGTAATGCGGATAAACCGCTTATCCTGCAAGGCTGGAAATTGTTTTTGGGGCGGATGTGGCAGTTGGAGCATGATTTGGCTGTTGAAATCAAACGACTGGCCAGTGCCGAGGCGGAAGAAGTGAATTTCATGGCGGCTTCAAAAAGCCTGAGCGACTGGTTTGATACTAAAGACAGTAAAGAGCAACGGGATGCTGCGGCTTTGGCTTTGCTGCAAAATTTTATGTTGATTACCGGCGGGCCGGGTACGGGTAAGACGACGACAGTAGCAAAGCTTTTGGGTCTGATTTGCAATAACAGTACGAAGCTGCCACGTATCGCGTTGGCGGCGCCGACGGGCAAAGCGGCTGCGCATATGGCGCGAGCCTTACAGCGTGCTTTAGACGGTTTTGATTTGTCTCCGAGCATTAAAGCGCATTTGGAAAATTTGGAAGGGCAGACCGTCCATCGATTATTGAAATTGAGGCCGCCGCAAATGCGCCCTGCGTTCAATCATGAACATCCGCTTGCTTTGGATGTTTTGGTGGTGGATGAGGCTTCGATGTTGGATTTGCCGCTGGTGTTGGATTTGTTGCGTGCCGTGCCTACTGGCTGTCGTCTGGTGTTGCTTGGCGATGAAAACCAGTTGCCGTCGGTTGGCTTGGGAGCTGTGTTGGCGGCATTGTCGCGTCCGACAGCTTTGGATAAAGAAACTGCTGAAAAGTTGGAAGTGTACCTGCCCGATCATGGCTTTGAGATTAAAGGGCAGCCACAGGCTTTATCGCAAAACAATGCCAAATTGACGTTCAGCCACCGTTTTGGTGCAGACAGCGGTATCGGTTGTTTGGCGAGGGCGGTGGTATCTGGGGAAAAGCAAACTGCGGTCGAACAGTTTGACAAGTTCCCCAAAGAATTGGAAATGAAATCAGGCCGTCTGAAAGAGCAGGTCACCTTGCTGTATCAAAAGCAACAGAATTATTGGCAGGCCGTGGCAGAGAATAATGTTGCACTCGCCTATGGTCATGCTGCCGATGTGGTGGTATTGGCGGCTTGGCGGCAGGATGCGGATGATTTGAATCAGGCTTATCAAGAATACTTGCAACGACAAGGCAAGGTTTCGGGCGAAACGCCTTGGTTTGCCGGACAAATCATTATGATTACGCACAATGATTACATGCTGGAAGTGTTTAATGGCGACATCGGGCTGATTATGAAAGATGAAGAATCGTTGAATGGCTTGTCTGCATATTTTCCTGAGAAAGATGGATTTAAAAAAATTGCCATCAGCCGTTTGCCTGATTTTGAATCGGCTTTTGCCATGACGGTGCACAAGAGCCAAGGTTCGGAATATCGAGAAGTGTGGCTGTTGCCCCCGTCAGTGCCTGTAACGACGGAAAGCGAAGAGGAAGCCCGAGGTTTGGATAAGGCTTTGCTTTACACAGCCATTACCCGTGCGCGTGAACGATTTGTGTTTTGGGGAAATGCGGAGGAATTGTGTCAGGCTGTGGGATGCCACCAAAAACGCAGGACGGCATTGGCCGATGCCTTGAAATGGCAGTTTGAACAGCCTGATGAGCAGGCTTCCGTTTGACCTGAATCAAGAGGCCGTCTGAAAGAGGATAAAGCGTTTAAATCTGCTTGACTGATTACACTAATTTACATACGATAAAAATAATTAGTAAATAAATGAATGATTTATACGAAATTCATAATGTTGTACGCTTTATCGAATACTTCACTTTCAATACCTTCTTTTGGAGAGTCGGCATGAAATTTCAAACCAAACTGATTGCAACCTGTATTTTATTGGCTTCATCATCTTATTCTTTGGCAGAGAATGCTGATGGCAGACGTGATGCGGCAGCTTTGGCCACCACCAACGATTTGAAGTACGCTATAAATTGGCCGACTGGAGCGTCCGTAATTCTTACGATGTATTCTTGAACTACCGCCGTGTCGGTTCGTTGTCCGGTGTCTCTTCTGTTGAGGATTACAGCAAAAACGTCCAAGGCGTACAAATCGGTGCGACCTATATTCCTTGGAAAAACTGGAAACTCAAAGGCTTCTATTTGGCCGGCAAACAGGTTACGTCTACTGTTGGCACGGATAAGCAGGACGTAAACGTTATTCGTGGTCAGTTAGAATATAAATTTTAATCATCACAAATAAAAACAGGCAGGGTGTCCTGCCTGTTTTTGGTTTTCAGACGGCATGGATATAGGGCCGTCTGAAACAATGGATGAAACACTTTACCAGCTATCGCGCTTCATACGGTCAAGCTGGCGGCGGTCGCGTTTGGTTGGGCGTCCGTCCGGATAAGCGGCACTGATGCGGCTGGCTTGGTCGAGCTGTTTTTGAGCCTCGCGTTCGGCAGCCGTTTTCATGTCTTCTTCGTAGAGTAAACGCGCTTCCGGTGCCGGGCGGCGTTGATGATTGAGTGCGGTAACTTTGAATTTGTAGGGTAGGGAGTTCAAAGTCATGTCGATGGTGTCGCCGGCAGAAATATTTTTGCTGTTTTTCACTTTTGAGCCGTTTACCAAAACCCTGCCCAGCTCAATATGTTTTTGTGCCAGCGCGCGGGTCTTGAAAAAGCGCGCGGCCCACAGCCATTTGTCCAAGCGCATGGACGAATTGTCATGATCGTTTTTCATAGCCTGTTTGAAATGATTGAACTGAATTGAAGTTTATCATAAGATACGGCACTCCATGTGTTTAGTGCAGATATACTATTTCTTTATTAAAGGCCGTCTGAAAGATTTTTTATTGCAAAAGATGGCAGTTTCCCTTTGAGAAATGCTGTCAAATGCGTCTGATTAGCGTATCATGTCAGCAACCGTTACCGAGAGCTTTGTTTTATGAAACCCGTATTTTTGGACTTCGAACAACCCATCGCCGAATTAACCAATAAAATTGACGAGTTGCGATTCGTACAAGACGAATCTGCCGTTGATATTTCTGACGAGATTGCCAGACTGAAAAAGAAAAGCAGTGAGTTGACCAAGTCAATTTTCAGCAAGCTGACTCCGGCTCAAATTTCACAAGTATCCCGCCATCCGCAACGTCCTTATACTTTGGACTACATCAACGGTATTTTTACCGATTTTGAAGAGTTGCACGGCGACCGCCATTATTCTGACGATCATGCCATTGTCGGCGGTTTGGCGCGTTTTAACGGCCAAAGCGTGATGGTTATCGGCCATCAGAAAGGCCGCGATACCAAAGAAAAAATCCGCCGCAATTTCGGTATGCCGCGTCCTGAGGGTTACCGTAAAGCACTGCGCTTGATGAAGACTGCCGAAAAATTCAATATTCCAGTTATGACCTTTGTCGATACTCCGGGCGCGTATCCGGGCATTGGTGCAGAAGAACGCGGCCAGTCTGAAGCCATCGGCCGTAATTTGTACGAACTGACCCGTCTGCATGTGCCGGTATTGTGCACCATCATTGGTGAAGGCGGTTCAGGTGGCGCGTTGGCAGTGGCTGTCGGCGACTACGTCAATATGCTGCAATATTCGACTTATTCGGTGATTTCTCCCGAAGGTTGCGCTTCTATTCTTTGGAAAACTGCTGAAAAAGCAGCAGATGCCGCGCAAGCATTGGGTATTACCGCCAAACGCCTGCAAGAGTTGGATCTCATTGATAAAGTAATTGATGAGCCTTTGGGCGGCGCACACCGTGATTTTGAAACCACGATGAAAAACGTCAAAACCGTTTTGGAACAGCAATTAAGCGAAGCGCAAAGCATGACCATGCCTGACTTGCTTTCTCGCCGTTTCGACCGCATCATGGCTTACGGTAAATTTACCGATAAATAAGTTTGACTGCTGAAAAAGCAAGCAGATGTCGCTGCTTGCTTTTTTTGTGTTCTATTTTTGAGTAATTCACAATTTTAGGCCGTCTGAAATGTCGCAACTATCCCCTGATTCCCTATTTAAAAGTTTTCACGCAGCTTTTCCTGATTTGCCGAGCCATACTGTTGTTGAAGTTGGTTTGAGTGGCGGATTGGATTCTGTCGTCCTGCTGCATCTTTTGCACCGGACGCGTGAATTTCACCATTTTGATTTGCGTGCCGTCCATGTTCATCATGGTTTAAGCACTAATGCCGACAGTTGGGCAAAATTTTGTCAGGATTATTGTCGGGGTTTGAATGTGACCTTGCGCGTGTGCCGTGTCAATGTGGAAAAACAAGGAAAAGGTTTGGAGGCTGCGGCCAGGGCTGCCCGATATCAGGCATTTTCAGACGGCCTGAAGAAAATTATTGTTTTGGCCCATCACCGCAATGATCAAATCGAAACATTTATGTTGTCGGCTGTGCGAGGGGGTGGATTACGCGGTATGGCGGCCATGCCGGTATGGCGTGATTTAAATGAAGAGATTCAAATTTGGCGGCCGCTTTTGGCATTTTCCCGTCAGGAACTGGCTGAGTATGCGCAACAATGGGGATTATCTTTTGTTGAAGACGAAAGTAATGAAGACTCAGGCTATTTACGCAATTGGATGAGAAATCAGGCTTTGCCGAAATGGCAGCAGCGTATCCCGAATTTTGAGCAGCAAATTTGTACCAATGTTCGATTATTGCAGGAAGATTTGCAGCTTTTAGATGAATTGATTGAGTCTGAATACCAGCGCATCAGTCCAAAAGGAATATTCAGCATCAGTCTATGGCGGCAGTGTACCCCGCTTTTGCGTCGTCGGCTGCTTTGGTATTTTTTGCGAAAGCAAACGGAATCATTGCCTTCTTATCACAGCATTGCCGATTTTGCCCGAGTATTAGAAACCGCTGATCAAGCGCAGTTGAATTTGCCAGACGGGAAACTAGTCGTATATCGAGATAAGCTGTTTGTTTGTCAGGAAAGTGAGTTTCAAAAACTGCCTTGGTGTAATGGCAGGGAAGTTCGAGGCCGTCTGAAAGATATTTTGCTGGAAAACGGTTTCGTTTTATTACCCTTTAAGGGAGGTTTGTCAGAAGAGGAGTTGGAGAAGCAGGCGGTATTTCGAAATGTGGCCAAAGGTGATGTGATTCAGTCGGGGCAGAGGGAAAAATCAGTCGAAAAACTATTGCAAGAGTGTCATATTGTGCCATTCGTCCGTAAATATTGGCCGATTATCCTAAGTATGGGCAACAAGTGTCTTGCTGTTATTAATCTTCGGGTGGGAAGCGATGTTCAAATAGGGGAAGGCTATCTGCCTGTTCATGAAAAGTTAGCTAAATATATAGTAGAAAAGTAAAGAGACTAACTTTAAATTTAATAAGTATTAGTAATTTAACTACTTGTGCTAAGTGTAGATATAATAAGCAATATAGCTTATATTAGAGTATCTATACGAATAAACTTTTGCGATTAAATGTAATCTTGTGGAACTTTTTCAAAGCGATGCTGTCTTTATTGTGCACAGCACGCTTTACTATTTTCTGGTTTAAAGCAGTAAAACGATTAAAGGTTGGGTATGAACGATCGCCAAATAGATCAAGTTTTGGTGGAGCGCGCGCAGAAAGGTGACCATAAGGCATTCGAGATGCTGATGTCCAAGTATCAGCGTCGGCTAAACAGACTGATTTCCCGTTTTATTCAGGATGAGCACGAAGTACACGATGTAACCCAAGAGACAATGATTAGGGCTTATCGTGCTCTGGTTAATTTTCGCGGTGAGAGTGCATTTTATACATGGCTGTACCGTATCGGTATCAATACGGCAAAGAATTTTCTGACCACTTCGGGTCGCCAGTTTTTTGTCAGTTCGGAAGCAGCCAATGAGGAGGGAGATGTTCTCGATTTAACCGATCAGATTGCAGATTACCATACGCCGGAAGCTGAAATGATGAATCGGGAAATCTTGCAGACCGTCGAAGCAAGCATTGCGCAACTGCCAGACGATATGCGTCAAGCCATTACACTTAGGGAAATGGATGCCTTGTCTTACGAAGAAATAGCTCGGGTAGTGGATTGTCCGATAGGTACTGTACGTTCGCGTATTTTCAGAGCGCGTGAACTGATTGCAAAAGATTTGCGGCCGCTGTTGGATACTTCTGAAGATCAAAGGTGGTAATAAAAATGAATGACAAAACAAATAAAGCATTGGAGTATGTGTCTGCATTGATGGACGGTGAAGCATTGACTGATGAAATGCTGGATGCTGTATTGGCAGACGAGGAAGCCTTGCGCGCTTGGCATGAGTACCACATTATCGGCGACTGTATCCGTCAGGGTGCTGCGGCGAGTGTTACCGGTGAAACCATGCAAAGCAAAGCATTTACAGTGCCTCAAACCGAGGCTGAAGGCAAACAGGAAAAATATGCTCAGCATGAAGTGGCCAATAGCGGCTTCTTCAAATTCTTCGCGGCCGCAGCCAGCGTGTGTGCGATTGCTGTTGCAGTATGGCAATTTACACCGCAAACTTCTCGTGACGATATGCCAGTTGCAGAGAAGTCTAATGTTCAGTCTGCTCAAAATATCATTCCGGTAAGCGGTACGCCTAGTGATAAAGCAGCTTCCGAGCCTGGCGAAACTGTTGTGCCAAATGCGGCAAAAGACGGCAAAATTGAAAACCGTCCGACTGTCCGTACCGAGCAGCAAAATGAGCAGCAGACAGTTGTGCAGTAAAAAATGAAATCATGTAAAACCCTTGCTTCATTGTAAGGGTTTTTTATTTTCTAAGTAAAACCATCAGGCCGTCTGAAAGCATAGCTTCAAGGAAGTTAAAACAGTTATAATGCGCTCCATGAAACTGATTACCTCTGCTCAAAACGAACAGCTCAAACATTTATTCCGTCTGCTGACGCAGGCCAAAGCAAGGCGTGAAAGCGGTGAAACCGGTGAAACCGTATTGGAAGGCGTACATCTGCTGCAAACTTATTTGCAAAGCGGCGGTACGCCCAAACAGGTTTACTTGCCTGAAAAGAAACAGCAACATCTTGAAATTCAAGAAATTACGGCGCAGTTGGACGAGGGATTGATTACTTGGGTCGGTAACGAAGCACTGTCTAAAATCACCAGTCTGACCGATGCCGATGATGTGATGACTTGGATTGATATTCCGCAGCAGGCAGGTTTGCCTTCAGACGGCGATTGCGTAGTATTGGAGCGGGTACAAGACCCCGGCAATGCAGGCACGATTTTGCGCAGCGCGGCGGCAGCCGGAATCAGGCAAATCGTGTGCGGCAATGATTCCGTGGATATCTGGTCGCCCAAAGTGTTGCGAGCGGGGATGGGTGCGCATTTTCTGCTGTCTATTTTCAATCGAGTGGAATTATCCGCTTGGATGGAAACGTATCAGCATCAAATTTGGGCAACTGCCTTGGGCGGTCGCAATATCGGTTTGTATGAGATGGACCTCAGTCAATCTTGTGCTTGGGTGTTTGGCAACGAAGGCAGCGGCGTGAGCGAAACGGTAAAAGAGAAGGCTGATGCCTGTGTCAAAATCCCCATGTTGGGGCAAACCGAATCCTTGAATGTCGCGATGGCGGCAACGGTTTGTCTGTTTGAACAAATGCGGCAACGTATCCATGCCTAGGCCGTCTGAAAACAATAATACAATTTTATTTTAAGGAACAAAAATGCAAATACTGACTTTTGATGAAGCGGCACGCAGCCGCTTGATGGAATTGCTGGATGATAAATCTGAAGCCCATAACACCATGCGTTGTGATGAGGTTCAAGGTTTTATGATGGCTTTATTGAGCGGTCCGGATGCTTTGAATCCGACCAACTGGCTGCCAGAGATTTTGGGTGAGGAATCTTTGTTTGATGCCAAAGAGCGCACCGAAATCGAACGTTTGGTAATGGCAATGGCCGCCGATATGCGCATGAAGCTTAATGAGAAAATCCTGCCTGATTTGTGGTTTTATGAAGATGAAGCCGGCAATCCGGATTTCTACACTTGGTGTAACGCCTATCTTTACGCATTGGATATTGTGCCTACCGATTGGTTTGAAGCAGTCGATCAAGAAGAGTTTGAGGATTTGTTCTATCCGATTATGGCTTTGGGCGGCATCTATGATGATGAGGAAAACGGCGAAGTCATCTTGCATCTCAATGAAAAAGAGCTGACCCAGCTGGAGTCTGATTTGCCGCATGTCCTGCTGGATATTTACTGGTACTGGCAGGCCATCATCAATAAACCGCAAACCGTCCGCCGCGAAGGCGAAAAAGTGGGGCGCAACGATCCTTGCCCATGTGGCAGCGGTAAAAAGTACAAAGCCTGCTGCGGCAAATAAACAGCGAAATAAAAAGGCCGTCTGAATGCTTGAAATTCAGACGGCCTTTAATGTTTTGTCTTAGAACAACGAGGCCAACCAAACAAACAGGATGGTCAGTGCGATGGTCAAGGCGCAGCCGATTTTGGCCACGGTGCCGATGATAAAGCCGATAAACGTACCGATACCGACTTTGCCTGCCTGCCAAGTGTCTTTGCGTGCGATAAATTCGCCGATGGCCGCACCGGTCAACGGACCGAGCAACAAGCCGGGAATAGAGAAGAATGCACCGACGATACCGCCGATAAATGCACCCCAAACCGCAGTTTTACTTGCGCCGGTATATTTTGCACCCAATGCGCCTGCCACATAGTCCATTGCAGTACCGAATACGGCAACGATGGCCAAAAAGGTCAGCGTACCCGAGCCAAACACTTGATAATCGCCGGCATAACCCAACAGCCATGCGCCGCCAAACATCAAACCCAGTCCGGGCAAGGCAGGGTAAATAGTGCCTAAAATGCCGACAACAATGGCGATTAAACCGAGGATAATCAGAATGGTGGTCATGGTTTTCCTTTTGATGGAGGGGTGGATAACGGCGGTATTATGAGGGCGTTTTGCCGGATTGCGATAAAGGTTTATGCAAGAAAATGAAAATATGCCTAAATATTCAGACGGCCTTTCAGTCAATAGCTACCGAAAGGCCGTCTGAATGTCTAAACGCGGTTACATACCGCAGGTTTTGGGTTTGTTTGCCAAAATATTGATGACTTTGCGTTCGGTTTTTTGCGGTTCGATTTTAATTTCGCTTTCGTCTTCTTCGCTGCCGTCGGAGAAACGTTCCGGCATTTTTTCGCTGTCAAACGCCAAGTCGCCGCCGTGTTTCAGGCTTTGACCGCGTTCCAAGCCGACAAAGTCGAAAAGTTCGGTATCGGCCAAATGCGATGGAACGACGTTTTGTAGAGCGGAGAACATAGACTCGATACGGCCGGGGAAGCGTTTGTCCCAGTCGCGCAACATATCGCCGATGACTTGGCGTTGCAGGTTGGGCTGAGAGCCGCAGAGGTTGCATGGGATAATTGGGAATTGCTTCAGCTCGGCGTATTTAATCAAGTCCTTCTCTTTGACATACGCGAGAGGACGGATGACGATGTGTTCGCCGTTGTCGCTTACCAGTTTGGGCGGCATGGCTTTGAGTTTGCCGCCGTAAAACATATTCAGGAACATGGTGGCGAGGATGTCGTCGCGGTGGTGTCCCAAGGCGATTTTGGTGCAGCCCAATTCTTTTGCAGTACGGTAGAGGATGCCGCGGCGTAAACGGCTGCACAGCGAGCAAGTTGTTTTGCCTTCTTCCAATACGCGCTTGACGGTGGAATAAGTGTCTTCTTCAACGATTTTGTAGGGAACGCCGATGCTTTCGAGATAGGTCGGCAATACTTCTTCAGGGAAGCCCGGCTGTTTTTGGTCGAGATTGACGGCGACCAGTTCAAAATCAATCGGCGCGCTGGCTTGAAGTTGGCGCAGAATGTCTAAAAGGGCGTAGCTGTCTTTGCCGCCTGAGAGGCAGACCATGATTTTGTCGCCCGGCTCGATCATATTGAAATCGTTAATGGCATCGCCGACGGCGTGGCGCAGGCGTTTGCTGAGTTTGTTGTTTTCTAATTCTTGCTTGGTTTTTTTGGACATGGCTGTTTGTGCTTTGAAATAATAGAAAAATTTAAGGGCGGTATTGTACCGCAAAAGAATAAAGGCCGTCTGAAAAACTGCGAGTGCTTGATTGAAGCGGCGTTTTCAGACGGCCTGATATTTGTGCTTTATTTGATTTGAAGGGCGGTAATTTTGATTTCAACCTTCCAGTCGGGCGAAGCCAGTTTCGCCTCCACGCAGGCGCGGGCCGGAGCGCGTTCAGGAGCTGTCCATGCATCCCAGGCTTCGTTCATAGCGGCGTAATCGTTCATATCGGGCAGATAGATGGTGGCTTCTAAAATATGGGCTTTGTCGGATTGGCATTGTGCGAGCCATGAATCGATTTGCGCCAAAACATTTTCAGTTTGCGCTTTGGCATCGGCTTCAGGATTTTCGGGAACCATGCCGGAGAGGAAAACCAAGCCGTTGGCTACGACGGCTTCCGAATAGCGTTTACTTGCACCAAGATAGCGGATGTCCATGTTGTCTCCTGATTTCAAAAAGAAGGTATGGTAACATTGCGACTGTTTACGTTCCACATTTAAGAGGGGCCGTCTGAAAAGGATGGCGGAAAACAACCCATGAGTAAAGCAGAATATCCGGTTACACAGGCAGTACGCTTTTTACGCAGTAATAAAATCGATTTTGTCCCTTATGTTTACGCGTATGAAGAACACGGCGGTACGGCGCGTTTTGCCGAATGTGCGGGCAAGCCCGAGCATCAAGTCATCAAAACGATTGTCTTGCAGGATGAGCATAAAAAAGGCTTGGTTGTTTTAATGCACGGCGACAAACATATTTCCACCCGCAATCTGGCGCGTGAACTGGGCTTGAAACACATCGAGCCGGCAACGGCGGATCAGGCGGCGAAATGGACAGGATATTTGGTCGGCGGTACGTCGCCATTCGGTATGAAAACCGCGTTGCCGGTTTATGTGGAAGAAAGTATTTGGACTTTAGACGAGATTTTTATCAATGGCGGCAAACGTGGGTTTATTGTGGGCATGAAGCCTGAAAACCTGCGGACGCTCAATCCGCAAAATGTTCATGTTGCAGTCAATTCATAAAGGATAGGAATACAGATGGAACAATTAAATTTATACGAAATCTTGGGTGTCTCTCAGGATGCTAATATCAACGTTATTCGCGAGGCTTACGGCAAATTGGTGGCTAATCCGGATATTCAGAAAGATGCGGAGCGGTTTAAAGCCATCGGACAGGCGTTTGAAGTATTGTCTCATCCGGAAAAACGTCTGGCTTATGATGCGGCTATGCAGTACGAGCGTCAGGAAAACAATACCGACAACTTCACTAATATGGCGACAAATGTGGTCAATACGCCCAACTCTGACGTGAAAAACTATGTTTTTATTGCTTATGTTACATACGCTGTGGGCTTATTAATTTTGTTTACCCCTGTTGTCGGTGTGATTATGGCGTATGTTAAACGCGATGAGGCTCAAGGTAGTATTTACGCCAGCCATATCGATTATTTGATTAAGACATTTTGGGTGTCTTTGGTGGGTACGGTTTTGGGAACTTTTACTACACTGATCTTAATTGGTTGGTTGATTCTGTTGGTAACTGCCATTTGGTTTATTTACCGTGTAGTCATCGGACTGATTAAACTGAATGAAGATAAGCCCGTCTCCACTCAAGGATGGTTTTAAAGCATGGCATATTTATTGGCAAGTATCGTTTGCAGCGTGTTGGTTTCCGTATTGTTGAAAGTGGCGCGCAAGCAAAAAATCAATATCGAGCAGGCGGTGGCGGTGAACTATATCGTTGCCATCACTTTGACCATGCTGGTGTTAAAGCCTGATTTGAGCAATCCGCAGGTATTTTTGCCGACTTGGTGGCTTTTTGCGGCCTTGGGCATTTTGCTGCCAAGCGTGTTTGTCATTATGGGCAAATCCGTAGATGCAGCAGGTATCGTCAAGTCGGATGCAGCGCAACGCCTATCGCTGTTTTTACCCATTGTTGCTTCGTTTACGTTGTTTCATGAGCAACTGACCGAAGGCCGTCTGATTGGTTTGGTATTGGCATTTACGGCACTGTTTTTCTTACTTTGGAAAAGCGATGGCGGCAAGAAATCCGGCGGCTTTAGCACGCAAGTGATGCTGCTTTTAGGCGTTTGGTGCGGCTATGGTGTCATTGATATTTTGTTCAAACAAGTGGCGAAAAGCGGTACCGCGTTTGCCGGTAATTTGCTGGTGGCGTTTTGTTTGGCCGGTATCTTGATGTTTGGCTACCTGTTTGCCAAAGGAAGCAAATGGACCAAAGAGGGCATAGTGGGCGGTATGATTTTGGGTTGCCTGAACTTTTTGAATATTGTTACCTACATTTCTGCACACCAAATCATGAAAGATAATCCGACCTTGGTATTTGCCGGTATGAATATTGGCGTGATTGTTTTGGGTACGCTGATTGGTGCAGCAATATTTAAGGAAAAAATCAGCAGCATTAATGCAGCCGGTATCAGCGTTGCTATTTGCTCGATAGCCTGCCTGTTTTATTGGCCGCAGATTCGCAGCTTGGTAGGCTAAAAATACTTATGCCGTCTGAAAATTTTCAGACGGCCTTATTTTTATTATAAAATAGCCATTCATGCGCCGATTTGGCCGTATGGAAATTATTTTACGCTTACGGGCGTTTCTATGTTAAACAAAGAAGTTGAACTCACACAATAATATCGATAGTTACATCATGAAACATATTAAAAAACACATTCAATGCGCCGTTCTCGGCATGCTGGTATTGTCCGGTTGTCAATCTTATCAGGAAGATCAAAGCCGCCGTAGCAAAATGGCTCAATTCGCGCTGAACCATCCCGTAGCCGCCCAAGTTATCGGCATGGAAGACGAAGGTTTAATCAATATGACCAGCAATGCAGCACGTTTTGCCGAGCGTTCAGGTCTGGACGATAAAGCAAACGGCGACAGCAGGGGGACACAAGTCAATGCCGTACGCCAAGCATTGTGGCAGGCGGCGATTGCTTCCAAATTCGACAGTATTATTGCAGAAAAAGCAGGTAATGCGCGTCTGACGGATATGGAGTTGCGTGAAGGTAAAGACGACTACTTCAGCCGCTACCTTGCCGACCAAGCGGTCGATCAACGCAACAACCGTATCGGCCGCAGTATCGGCAGTGCCAAGCCCGACCGCGATATGAAAACGCTAGCGGCAAGCATTTTGTTCTACTACAACAAAGTAGGCTTGTGGACGGCTTCCGAAGTGAACAACCGTTGGCACATCAAACAGGAAAAACTTTCAGACGGCCAGTATGCCGAGGCATTGAAAAACATCGCCAAATTGGATCAAAACGGCATGACCGAACAGGAACGTAGCGGTTATAAAACCAATACGCTCAGCGAAATCAAGCGTTCGGTTAAGGCCATGCGTCAAGTCGAAGACTGATTTTAAGATTTCATCATTTAAAGGCAATTATTATGAATTTCCCTCCGCGTTATGTCTCAAACACCCGTATGCGCCGTATGCGTAAAGACGATTTTTCACGTCGCCTGATGCGCGAGCATACTTTGACGGCAGATGATTTGATCTATCCGGTTTTTGTATTGGAAGGTCAGAATCAGGAAGAGGCAGTACCATCCATGCCTGGCGTCAAACGCCAAAGTTTGGACAAATTGTTGTTTACCGCTGAAGAAGCACTGAAGCTCGGCATTCCTATGCTGGCTTTGTTTCCCGTGGTAACGCAAAACAAAACCGAATTTGCGGAGGAGGCTTATAACCCTGAAGGCTTAGTGCCGACAGTGGTACGAACACTGCGCGAGAAATTCCCAGAGCTGGGTATCATGACCGACGTTGCCTTGGATCCCTATACCATTCACGGCCAAGACGGTTTAACCGATGAAAATGGCTATGTCCTCAACGATGAAACCATTGAAGTTTTAGTAAAACAGGCTTTGTGTCATGCTGATGCGGGCGCACAAGTCATTGCCCCATCAGATATGATGGACGGGCGTATTCTTGCCATTCGCGAAGCTTTGGAAGATGCCGGACATATCCATACACGCATCATGGCATATTCGGCAAAATATGCTTCAGCATTCTACGGCCCATTCCGCGACGCTGTCGGCAGCTCCGGCAATTTGGGTAAGGCAGACAAGAAAACCTACCAAATGGATCCTGCAAACACTAACGAAGCCTTACACGAAGTCGCATTGGATATTCAAGAGGGTGCAGATATGGTAATGGTAAAACCAGGTCTGCCGTATCTGGATGTCGTCCGCCGAGTTAAAGATGAGTTCGGCGTACCGACTTATGCTTACCAAGTTTCCGGCGAATATGCCATGCTTCAGGCTGCCATTCAAAACGGTTGGCTTGATGGCGAAAAAACCATTTTGGAAAGCCTGTTGGCATTCAAACGCGCCGGCGCCGATGGTATTTTGACTTACTATGCGATTGAAGCGGCAAAATTGTTGAAGAAGTAAAATAAAGAAATAAATTAAAAAGCGGCAAACAGTGTTTATCCTGTTTTGCCGCTTTTTTGTATTACTTAAAATTGACTCAATAGAGCCCGACTAAGGTTTATTTTTTTAAATCTAAAAAATCTTGTATAGTCATTTTGACCAAATAAAGGCCGTCTGAAAAATCAGGGAACTGTTTTTTCAGACGGCCTTATATAATTTAAACCTTAGTGATGGCTGCAACCGCCGTGGGTTTCACGCAAAGCTTCGGCTGCTTGCTCGTCTGCGTGGTAGCTGGAGCGAACCATTGCGCCGATGGCGGCATTGGTAAAGCCTAATTCGTATGCTTCTTTTTCAAAAACTTTGAATTGGTCAGGCGTTACATAGCGCAAGACGGGCAAGTGGCCGTCTGAAGGTTGCAGATATTGGCCGATGGTAATCATCTCGATATTGTTGGCACGCATATCGCGCATGATTTCGCGTACGTCCTCGTCTGTTTCGCCCAAGCCGACCATGATGCCGGATTTGGTCGGGATATGAGGCATCATTTCTTTGTAGCGGCGCAGAAGCTCGAGGGAATGTTGGTAGTTGGCACCCGGACGGGCTTTTTTATACAGGCTTGGATGGGTTTCCAAGTTGTGGTTCATCACGTCGGGTGGTGTTTCTGCCAAAATTTCCAGTGCGATGTCCAGACGGCCGCGGAAATCGGGAACAAGGATTTCAATTTTGGTATTTGGGCTGGTTTCGCGGATGGCTTTAATGCAGTCGGCGAAGTGTTGGGCGCCGCCGTCACGCAGGTCGTCACGGTCGACGGAAGTAATCACGACATAGCGCAGGTTCATGGATTTGACGGATTCGGCCAAGTGTTTAGGCTCGTCAGGATCCAACATGTTGGGGCGGCCATGGCCAACGTCGCAGAACGGGCAACGGCGGGTACAAATATCGCCCATGATCATGAATGTGGCCGTACCCTTGGTAAAGCATTCGCTGATATTTGGACAAGATGCTTCTTCGCACACGGTATGCATTTTTTGTTCGCGAAGAATGTTTTTGATTTCAAAGAATTTCTTGCCCGGTAATTTGGCGCGGATCCATTCGGGCTTTTTCAATTTTTGTTCCAATGGAACAACTTTAATCGGAATGCGTGCAGTTTTGTCCGCGCCTTTTAGTTTGATGCCGCGTTTGGGGTCGTTTTTTACTTCTTCACTCATGGTGATGTGTTCTTTCTGTCGTTATAAAGGCCGTCTGAAAAGCTGATTGCGGCCTTTATGGCCTAAGGGCTTGTGGGTTCAGAGGGGCAGTTAAAAGGTGGCATTGGGGCTGAATATTTTCAGACGACCTTATGCCAGCTCTTTTTGTAAATGCTTGGTCAGTTTGTCTGAAACTTCTACCAAACTAGGTGCCGGAGAGACATAGTCGGCAATTTGGGTCATTTCCATACCGGCATAACCGCAGGGGTTGATATGGGTAAACGGACTTAAATCCATGTTCACATTAAGCGCCAAACCGTGGTAAATGGATCCGTCTTTGATACGCAGGCCAAGGGAAGCGATTTTACGCTCTCCGACATAAACGCCGGGGCGTTTGGGATCGGCGGCTGCTTCGATGCCATATTCTGCCAAGGTGGCGATGATGCTGTTTTCAAGTGCGGAAACGATGTGGCGGACACTGGTTTTACGGCGTTTGAAATTGATCATCGTATAGACGACCAGTTGGCCGGGGCCGTGATAGGTAATTTGACCGCCTCTGTCAATTTGGACAACGGGAATATCGTCGCGGATGAGGAGGTGTTCGGGTTTTCCGGCCAAGCCTTGGGTAAATACGGGCGGATGTTCGACCACCCATAATTCGTCTTCGGTATTTTCGTCACGCGAGGCATTAAATGCCTTCATGGCTTCGAAAGTCGGCAGGTAATCGACCAAGCCTTTGTGCACGATTTTCATTACAGCACCACTTTTACCAATTCGTGTGAAGTCAGGTCGCGGTAGATATTGTCGAGCTGCTCTTGGTTGTCGACATTTACTTTGACGGTTGCGCCGGTATAGTTGCCTTTGCTGCTTGGGCGTGTAGTAATGTGGTGCGGCTCGGTATCGGGAGCGTGTTTGCGCACGGTTTCCAAGATGGCGGATTCAAATTCGGGATGAACTGCGCCCATAACTTTCAAGGGGAAAGTGCAGGGGAATTCAATCAGTGATTTTTTTTCAGTTGAGTCTGTCATGGTTTTTTACTACCTTGTTTGGTTTGCTCGGGCCGTCTGAGAAGTTTTCAGACGGCCCGAAATCCGATATATTTTATCGTAAACGTCCATATCGGGCTATTAAAAATGATGTTTTCGAAAATAGGTGCGGATAAGCTGTTTTCAAGTCTTGAAATGCAGCGCTTCAGCCCAATTTTGAGCTACATTCTGATTTAACAATGATTGAGATTTCTAACTATGCCGACAAAAGACAAATATTTCGAGGAATACAGTGCGCTGGCTACCTTGCCTTTACGCGATGTTGTGGTGTATCCGCATATGGTATTGCCGCTGTTCGTCGGTCGTCCTAAATCGATTGCGGCCCTTGAGGCGGCAATGGCCAATGATGATCCGGTTTTCCTGTTGGCCCAGCTTGACCCTAATACAGAAGATCCTAAAGCTGAAGACTTGCACCAAACCGGTACAGTCGCCCAAGTTTTGCAGGTTTTGAAGCTGCCTGACGGTACGGTTAAAGTATTGGTAGAAGGCATTCGTCGTGCGCGTGCGTTGACGGTTGATGAAACAGGCGGATTGTTTTTGTCTCATGTTGAGGCGATTGATGAGAATAGCGACAAGGACAATCCTGAAATTGAGGCCTTGCGCCGTACTCTGCTGACTCAATTTGAGCAATATGCGAAGTTGAACAAAAAAATCCCTGCCGAAGTCATCAGTACCATCAGCAGTATCGATGACAACAGCCGTCTTGCAGATACCATTGCCGCGCATTTGCAGCTGAAATTGGAGCAGCGTCAATATGTATTGGAGACTGCCGGCATTGTTGACCGTTTGGAATTTTTGCTGGCGCAGTTGGAAGCCGAACTCGACATCATGCAGGTTGAGAAACGCATCCGTGGCCGCGTGAAACGTCAAATGGAAAAATCCCAACGCGAGTATTACTTAAATGAGCAAGTGAAAGCGATTCAGAAAGAGTTGGGCGAAGAGGACGAGCGTGGCGAGCTGGATGCGCTGGAAAACAAAATCAAAGAAGCAGGCATGAGCAAAGAGGCTGAAGAAAAATGTCTGTCTGAATTGAAAAAACTGAAAATGATGCCGCCGATGTCTGCGGAATCGACCGTCGTGCGCAACTATATCGATACTTTGCTTGAGTTGCCGTGGAAGAAAAAATCCCGAGTCAGCAAAGATATTGCCAAGGCTGATTTGATTTTGAATGCCGACCACTATGGATTGGAAAAAGTCAAAGAACGTATTTTGGAATATTTGGCTGTTCAAAAACGTATGGACAAGCTCAAAGGCCCGATTTTGTGCCTGGTTGGTCCTCCAGGGGTGGGCAAAACTTCCTTGGGTGAGTCGATTGCCAAAGCCACAGGCCGCCAATATGTGCGTATGGCGTTGGGCGGCGTGCGTGATGAAAGCGAAATCCGCGGCCACCGCCGTACCTATATCGGCTCTATGCCGGGCAAAATCCTGCAAAACATGGCGAAAGTCGGTGTGAAAAATCCATTGTTCTTGCTCGATGAAATCGACAAGATGGGCAGCGATTTCCGTGGTGATCCGGCCAGTGCATTGCTTGAAGTGCTGGATCCTGAGCAAAACAACAAGTTTGCCGACCACTATGCCGAAGTCGATTATGATTTGAGCGATGTGATGTTTATTGCCACTTCAAACAGCTTGAATATCCCGACTCCGCTGCTTGACCGTATGGAAATTATCCGTCTGTCCGGTTATACGGAAGACGAAAAAATCAATATCGCCATGCAATACCTTGTGCCGAAACAAATGAAGCGCAATGGTGTAAAAGAGGGTGAGTTGGTGGTTGATAAAAGTGCGGTGCGCGATATTATCCGTTACTACACCCGCGAGGCCGGTGTCCGCTCGTTGGATCGCGAAATTGCCAAAATCTGCCGCAAAGTGGTAATGCAGGTTACTTTGAATGAGGACAAGAAAAAAGCGTCCAAATCCAAAACAGTAAGCAAGGCCAAGCCTAAAGCGATTAAAGTTACTGAGAAAAATCTGCATGACTATCTGGGCGTGCGCCGTTTCGACTATGGTGTGGCTGAAAGCGAAAACCGTATCGGCCAGGTAACCGGTTTGGCTTGGACCGAAGTCGGTGGTGAGTTGTTGACTGTTGAGGCGGTTGCTTTGCCGGGCAAAGGTACGATTCAATGTACCGGCCAACTGGGCGATGTCATGAAAGAATCGGTATCGGCCGCATGGTCGGTTGTCCGTTCCCGTGCTGAGTCAGTGGGTTTGGCTCCTGATTTTTACGAGAAAAAAGACATTCACGTCCATGTGCCTGAAGGTGCGACGCCGAAAGACGGTCCGAGCGCAGGTATCGCCATGACTTTGGCGATGGTTTCTGCCTTCACCAAAATTCCGGTGCGTGCAGACGTGGCGATGACCGGCGAAATCACTTTGCGTGGCGAAGTTTTGCCTATCGGCGGTTTGAAAGAAAAACTGCTGGCTGCTTTGCGCGGCGGGATCAAGCATGTATTGATTCCAAAAGACAACGTCAAAGATTTGGAAGAAATCCCTGAAAATGTCAAAACCGGTCTGACCATTCATCCGGTCAAATGGATTGATGAAGTGTTGGCTTTGGGCTTGGAAACTCAGCCTGAGCAATGGGCGGCTGAATTGGCGGTTGCCGAGACCCCGCAAACTTCTAAGGCGAAGTCAAGAACAAAAGCAACCAAGCATTAAGTTGGCCGTCTGATGTTGCAAAAAATGTGGTTTTGCCCTGAATGCCACAAAAATAGGGCAATTCCACATCTTTTACTTGACATGATAATTTCAGAATTGCTATAAAGTGCGTATGTGCTTTAAAAGTGCTTAAGCCCCGAGTATTCGGGCATTTCATCATTTTTTACGATAGGAAGGGACTAATTGTGAACAAGTCTGAATTGATCGAAGCAATTGCTCAAGAAGCCGGCATTTCCAAATCTGCTGCGCAAAAAGCTTTGGATGCTACTACTAATGCCGTAACCAACGCGTTGAAAAACGGCGACACTGTTACTCTGGTCGGTTTCGGTACTTTCTACGTCGGCGAACGCGCCGAACGTCAAGGCCGCAACCCTAAAACTGGCGAGCCTTTGACTATTGCTGCTGCTAAAACTCCTAAATTCCGTGCCGGTAAAGCATTGAAAGACGCTCTGTAATTTAGAGTCTTTCCCTGAATGGGAATAAAAAACCGATTTGATTCGGTTTTTTATTTTGAAGGCCGTCTGAAACCTTTCAGACGGCCTTTAGTTTGTTGAGTGCATAAAAAGGCTGAAATCCTAATGATAAAAGGATTTCAGCCTTTTTAGTTTATCTTGTTACATTTGATTTTTATATTGATATACCTTATCATTAACGGAAACACAGTATTCAAAACAAACCGCACTTATCGAAAGAAGGGGCAAATAGCCATTCATAACCAATCTTTCAATTCAAATGTGCCACGCACTCGTCATACTTCTCACATTTTTTCAATAATCTGATTTTAAAACAAATGAAAAGAGAGGCTTATGTCTACCATTCCTTTATCAAGCCTTAAAAAAGGCGCAGTCGTACATATTGATTCCATTGCTCCCAACCCTGTTTTTGGTGATTTGGATACCTTGGTAACCCGTCGTCTTTCGGATTTGGGTTTTTCCAGCGGAATGCCGTTGCAAGTGATTGCCGTGGGCGGTTTTGGAAGAGGACCGTTTGCAGTACGCTTGGGCAATCAATCCCAATTTTCCCTGCGTTTGGAAGAGGCCGGGAAGATTATGTGTCGTATCGTTGAGGCCGTTTAAGGCCGTCTGAAAGAATAAGGAAAAATGATGGAACTAAGCTATTTTGCCTTGATTGGCGCGCCAAACTGCGGCAAAACCGTTTTGTTCAACGGTTTGACCGGCGCACATGCCAAGGTTGCCAATTATCCGGGCGTAACTGTCGATAAGCGCGAGGGCGCCTTCCTCGACGACGAGGCCGTCCGCATTATCGACCTGCCGGGTACATACAGCCTACGCACGACCAGCCCCGACGAAGCGGTGGCGAAAGATGTAATGGTAGGCAAGATGGGCATTCCGCCCGATGCCATTATTGCCGTTGCCGACGCGACCAACCTGCGTATGACCCTGCGCATGATTTTGGAACTGAAAACGCTGGGACTGCCTATGGTGGTGTCGCTGAATTTGAGCGACGTGGCCCGCAAAAGGGGCTTGAATATCGACGCGGCCAAACTGAGCGAGTTGTTGGATGCACCTGTTTTGGAAACAGTTGCAGTGAGCGCGTCGGGCGTACAGGCTGTACGCGAAGCCGTGGCGAAGCTGCCGCGCAAACGCTCTTTCCCCGCAAACCCCGCCTCTGCCGAACGCACGCTCGATGCGCTGGATAGCGACAAACTTTATCAAGAAGTCGAATCGATTTTGGCACAAGTGGTACGCACCCAGATGACGCTGCCCGCATGGCACAAAAAACTCGACGACATCGTGCTGCACCCCGTCTGGGGCATGATTATGCTGCTGGTGATCCTGTTTATGGTGTTCCAAGCGGTTTACACATGGGCGGCGCCGATTATGGACGCCATCGAAGGCGGCTTTACCGCGCTGGGCGAATGGATAGGCGCCAACATGGAGCCGGGCATCCTCAGCGACTTGCTCGTCAACGGCGTCATTGCCGGTATGGGCAGCGTGTTGGTGTTCGTGCCGCAGATTACGATTTTGTTCGCCTTCATCCTGCTTTTGGAAGACTCAGGCTACCTGCCGCGCGCGGCGTTCCTGCTGGATAACGTGATGGCAAAAAGCGGCCTGTCGGGACGCTCGTTTATCCCGCTTCTGTCGAGTTTCGCCTGTGCCGTTCCCGCCGTGATGTCGGCGCGTACGATTAATGACCCGCGCGAACGCCTCGTTACTATCGCCGTCGCCCCGCTGCTGACCTGCTCCGCGCGGCTGCCCGTTTACGCGCTGATTATCGCCGCCGTCATTCCTGACCGAACAGTAGGCGGAATTTTCAACCTGCAAGGGCTGACACTGTTCATCCTCTATCTCGCAGGCATCCTGTCAGCCGCCTTGGCAGCGTATATCATGAAACGCTTGGCGCGTATGAAAGGCAACGTGCAGCAATTCCCGCTCTTAATGGAACTGCCGACTTTCCGCACGCCCAACTTCAAACACATCATGACCAGCCTGTGGGACAGGGTAAAAGCCTTCCTCAAACGCGCCGGTACGATTATCTTCGCCCTTGCCGTAGTTTTGTGGGGCTTGGTAAGCTGGCCGCAACCGCCTGAAGGCGCAACCGGTGCAGCCATCGATTACAGCTTGGCAGGTACGCTTGGTCATGCTATTCAGCCGTTGTTTGCACCTTTGGGCTTTACTTGGGAAATGTGTATCGCCATGATTCCGGGTATTGCCGCGCGTGAAGTAGTTGTCGCCGCTTTGGGTACCGTTTACGCCGTCAGCGCGTCGTCTGAAGATGCGGTACAAAACGCACTGATTCCTATCGTACACAACAACTGGGGCTTGCCGACTGCCTTTGCTTTCTTGGCTTGGTATGTGTATGCTCCGATGTGTGCTGCGACTTTGGCCGTAATTAAACGCGAAACCAAATCCACGAAAAATATGCTTATGATTACAGGCTATTTGTTCCTGATGGCTTATTTTGCCGCATTCGTGGTTTACCAAATTTCTTCAAGGATACTATCGTCATGACTCAATATATTATCGTCGGCTTAATTATGCTCACCTGCGTATTCTTCCTCTTGCGAAAATTCGTGTTCAAACCGAAAAAACGCGACTGCAGCAGCGGCTGCGGCAAATGCGGCGGTTGCGGTTAAATAAAGAGGGTTAGGTAAAAGTAAAAGGCCGTCTGAAATGGTTTCAGACGGCCTTTTTGTATGTTTGAACTATGGTTCAATCGTTGTTGTAGGGTTTTCTAAGATTCTGTGACAAAACGCTTAAACTGTCTTTTTTCTTGGGAAAATGATGCAAGTGATTAAAAATATCAATGTTCCCCCTACGAAATCGATTAAATGGTGTTGATAGACAAATAAGACCGAAATGGCGAGTAAAAACCCCCATATACCAAAAAATGATTTTAAGAATTTGGATTTGAATTCTCTACAATAAACCTCAGCCGAAAGAAAAGCGAAACTCACATGTAATGACGGGCATTGATTAAAACTACTGTCCAATTTTCCCAAAATATAAAAGAAGGATTTTAAAATTTGGTTATCGACTTCAGGCTTGGGAAAATAAAATTTCATAGGAAATATTACAAATAGAGCAGTAGAAACTCCGATTAAAAAGGCTGCTCTTTTTATCAGTAATTTCAGACTGCTTTCGTTCTTTTCCAAAAATATAGTGACCAAGAAGAAAAACGGTGACGTCATATAAGGCAACATAAATATGGGCAAGAAAGGAATATTCCTTTCCCAGTCTATAAAATATGAAGGCACATTATCGACTGTATATGTATAAAACTCAGCTCCCTTTTAAAAAACGATAAAAAATATTGATATAAAAATTGTATATTTAATCTTTAGTTTCGATAGCTTATCCACTTACCGATTTTCTCCATCCATGATTCCAATATAATTAAAATCGTAAAAGTTCATCACACTATCATATATATCAGTGATATGGAATATGTCGCACTGTCTCTAATATTTTGTCGGATGGTTATTCCATCTATGGTTTCAGACGGCCTCGAAAGGTGGATTGTAAAAAAAGCGCAAAATTACAGATTAGGTATGATATTGAAGTGAATCTTTCAGTAGTCTCATGATTTATTGAACGGGAAGTCTGAAATGTCCGGTAATGGTGTAGCGGTAGAGGACATCGTCTTCACGGGTTCCCAAACCGATATTATGGATAATCAGTGGCCTGTCGCCGATTTTTCGATCGGAGACAATGCCGATATGGGGACGGTTGCCTTTTAACTCCCAAGTTACGATATCTCCGGCTTGATAGTTTGTGTCTTGAACGGCCCAGCCTTGACGCGTGAAATAAGTCATTAGGTTAGGGACGCGGCGGTGGTCGATATTGGTATCGGGTTGTTTCAAACCCCAGCGTTTCGGATAGACAGAAAAGTTACGGCTCATGTCTTGATGAACAAGCTCTTGCAAATCTATATTTTGCTCACGCAATGCACGGATGACCACGTCTGTGCAAACGCCTTTTTCCATCGGTACATCGCCCATCGGATAAGTGAGCTTCGTGTAAGCTGGGTCGTAACAAAGGGTTTTACCAATTTGATTTCGTGCAGATTGGACAATTTGCGGAGATGGTTCTTCGGGTTCGGTAATCTCCTGTTGTAGGAAATCGGTATTAATACTTGGGATAGAGTTGTGATGACGGGCAAAAAATACAGCTGTTGTAATCAGAAGGATAGAAAGCACAATACTGATAACTATGGGCTTAAAGGCTGTTTTGTGTTTCATGATATATACACGGCTTAGATGTTGTTTGCATTATTATCAAATTTTTGGGTGGGTTGGCAATGCATAATGGAAAAATGGTCTTTAGCAAGTATGTATGGGTAAATAATAGATGAGTGTTATTTGGGTATTACTAAAACGTTTTTCGTAAATATAGATTTTAAATTGGTACATGATAAAAGGTCGTCTGAAACAGGTTTCAGACGACCTTTTATTGTAAAAATCTATAAATTTAATAGATAATAACTATTCTCATATTATCAAGCTAGAAAAGATAACCCGCTGATTAACTTGATATTTTATATGGTTAAATTATGTTAACTAAAACATACGCTATCCAAACCTGATTTCACAGTTGATTTAAATCATAATGTCTTGTGTCCAAATCTCTAAAATACCCGAAATCATATTAGATATTGATTTTCGAATAACAAACTACAAGAGTCGAGGAACGCAAAATGCCGAAAATCCCTGAGTTGGTTTGTCCTGCCGGTAATCTGCCTGCTTTGAAGACGGCAGTGGACAATGGCGCTGACACAGTTTATATGGGGCTGAAAGATGCGACGAATGCGCGCAATTTTCCGGGACTGAATTTCGATATGAAATCGGCGCAGGAAGGGGTAGCTTACGCCCATGCGCGCGGCCGCAATGTGTTGATGGCAATCAATACTTTTGCCCAGGCGGGGCAAATCGAGCGGTGGCATCGGGCTGTCGATACGGCGGTGCAACTGGGGGCGGACGCGATAATCGTTGCCGACCCTGCGATTATGGCTTATGCCGCCGAGCGTCATCCTAATTTGAGGCTGCACATGTCGGTGCAGGGTTCGGCGACCAATTACGAAGCCATCAATATGATGAAGGAACTGTTCGGCGTCCGCCGTGCCGTGTTGCCGCGCGTTTTAACGGTCGATCAGGTCAAGCATGTGATTGACAATACGGATGTGGAAATCGAAGTGTTCGGTTTCGGCAGTTTGTGTGTGATGGTAGAAGGGCGCTGCATTTTATCGAGCTATGCGACGGGCGAATCACCGAATATGCAGGGCGTGTGTTCACCGGCGAAGGCGGTGCGTTGGGAGCAGCTGCCCGACCGCATGAACGTGCGGTTGAACCAGGTGTTAATTGACCAGTACAAACCGAACGAACCGGCAGGCTATCCGACACTGTGCAAAGGCCGTTTTGAAGTCAATGACGAAACCTATTACGCGCTGGAAGAGCCGACCAGCCTGAATGTTTTGGAAATGTTGCCCGAACTCATCAAAATCGGTGTATCCGCCATTAAAATCGAAGGCCGCCAGCGCAGCCCGATGTACACGGCGCAGGTTACCAAATCGCTGCGGCAGGCTTTGGACGCGGCCGCTGCCGATCCGGCTCATTTCAAAGTCAATCCGGTGTGGAACAACGCGCTGAGCAAGGTTTCGGAAGGGCATCAGACGACCTTGGGCGCATACAGCCGTCCGTGGAAATAAGGGAGGAGGAAAAATGAATCCGATGAAATTATCGTTGGGGCCGGTTTTGTTTTTCTGGCAGAAGGAAGCCCTGCTGGAATTTTACGCCGCTATGCTGGATGCGCCAGTGGACACCATTTATCTGGGAGAAGTGGTGTGTTCGCGCCGCCAGAAAATGCGTTTTGCCGACTGGGTCAGCTTGGCGGAAGATTTGGCGGAAAGCGGCAAAGAGATTATCTTGTCGTCGCAGGTGCTGCTGGAAAGTGAATCCGATTTGAAGCGCCTGCGTAAAATCACGGGGCAGGACAAATTCAAAGTCGAAGCCAACGATATGGGCGCGGTCAAATTGGCGCGCGAACACGGTATTCCGTTTGTCGCCGGCGCCAGCCTGAACATTTACAATGAAAGTACGCTGGCATTGTTTCAGAAACTTGGCGCATACCGCTGGATTGCGCCGTCCGAGTTGAGCCGTGACAAAGTTGCCGAAATCATCAAGGCTTCAGACGACATCGAAACGGAATTGTTTGCTTGGGGCAAAATGCCTTTGGCGTACTCTTCACGCTGCTTTACCGCGCGGCATTACAACCTGAACAAAGACGGCTGTGAATTCCGCTGCTTGGATTACGAGCAAGGTATGGACATGAACACCCGCGAGGGCAAGCCGTTTTTAACCATCAACGGCATCCAAACCATGTCTTACGGCTGCCAAAACCTGCTGCCGCACCATGAGGATTTGCGACAAATCGGTGTGAACATGCTGCGCCTGTCGCCGCAAATGCACGGCATGGCGGAAATCGTCCGTATCCACCGCGATGTATTGGACGGCAAAACCGCACTGGCGGATGCGCTGCCCGAATTGGAAAGACTGACCACCGGCACGCTGGTGGACGGCTATTGGCACGGTCAGCCGGGTATCGAAGCCGTGAAGGAGGAATATTATGGCGTTGCCTGAAATTGTATTGCCCGCATGGGCGGGAAAAATCGGCGGAAAATTACCGGGCAGGCCACCGCGCTTCGCTTTGGTTTTTACCCTCAACACCATGCTCAAACGCGGATTGCTGCCCGCCGATATGAGCCTGTTTGACGGTCGAACCTTCGAAATTGACGTATTGGACGCAGGCATCAAGGTGCGTTTCACCGCCAATGCCGAAAAATTCATCGATGCGGATTTTTTGGGTACGCCCGATTTGCGCCTTGCCGCCAACGGCATCGACTTTATGCGCATGATGATGCGCGAGGAAGACCCGGATACTTTGTTTTTCAATCGCAAACTGCAAATCGAAGGCGATACCGAGCTTGGGCTGATTACCAAAAACCTGCTCGACAGCGTGGACTGGCCGTTCGGAGATTGGTTTTTGAAGCGGCAGATGTCCGACTGAATGCCGGTTCGTGCAAGAATAAAGCAAAGCATTCATCCATTAAGTTTATGATTTAAAAATAAAATATTCAATACCTTTTACAAAATTCCCAAATCCCTAAATTTCTACCAAGGTATTTAGGGATTTGGGAATTTGTGTTTGGATTTTGGCCACCGGGTAAAAGGTATTTTGCAAAAGTCTCAATCCACAACAAAAAGGCCGTCTGAAAACCAAATTCCGGTTTTCAGACGGCCCCAATCATTTAAAACTTTCAACAAACTCTTATTTCAACGCTTCCAACAGCTTTCCGTGTATTCCGCCGAATCCGCCGTTGCTCATGATCAAAATATGGTCGCCTGCTTCGGCATTTTTCACAATTTCGGCAACAAAGGCATCGAAGTCTTGACCGACGTGCAGCTTGCCGTCCAAAGGCGCGAGAGCTTCGGCGACGTTCCAGTCCACGCCGCCGGCGTAGCAGAACACTTGGTCGGCACCTTTGAGGCATTCGGGCAGAGCGGCTTTCATGGTGCCAAGTTTCATGGTGTTGGAACGCGGCTCGAGGACGGCGAGGATGCGGGCATTTCCGACGCGCTGGCGCAGGCCTTCGATGGTGGTTTCGATGGCGGTCGGATGGTGGGCGAAGTCGTCGTAAACGGTGATACCGTTTACCGTGCCTTTGATTTCCATACGGCGTTTGACGTTTTTAAACGCGCTCAAGGCTTCGCAGGCGGTCTGAATGTCGACTCCGGCATGACGTGCGGCGGAGATGACGGCAAGCGCGTTCATGCGGTTGTGTCCGCCCATCAAATCCCATGCGACGTGTCCGGCTTTTTTGCCGTCAAGCAACACGTCAAACGAGCCGTCGGCATTGACTTCGCCGACCTGCCAGCCGTGTTCGGTGCCGAATTTTTCCACCGGCGTCCAGCAGCCTTTGTCGAGCGTATCTTGCAGGCTTTGCTGCTGTCCGTTGCAGACGATTAAGCCTTCGGACGGCACGGTGCGCACGAGGTGGTGGAACTGGGTCTGTATCGCGCCCAAATCGGCGAAGATATCGGCGTGGTCGAATTCCAGATTGTTCAACACGATGGTACGCGGGCGGTAATGTACGAATTTGGAGCGTTTATCGAAAAAGGCGGTGTCGTATTCGTCGGCTTCGATGACGAAAAACGGCGATTTGCTGTTCGGGTCTTGACGCGGCGTTTGCGGCAGACGGGCGGAAACGCTGAAGTTTTCCGGTACGCCGCCAATCAGGAAGCCTGGTGCGAGACCGGCATATTCCAAGACCCATGCCAGCATAGAGGCGGTAGTCGTTTTGCCGTGTGTTCCGGCTACGCCGAGTACCCAGTGTTGGTGTAATACGTTTTCAGCAAGCCATTGTGGGCCGGAAATATAAGGTAGGCCGCGGTTTAAAATCGCTTCAACCACATCCATGCCGCGTTTGGCAACATTGCCGATAACGTAAATATCGGCTTTAAATTCGTCTAATTGAGCGGCATCAAAACCTTCGTGTACGCCTATACCTAAGGCTTCAAGCTGGGTGCTCATCGGCGGATACATCTTCGCGTCGCAACCGCTGACTTTAAAACCTGCTTCTTTGGCAATAGCCGCTACGCCGCCCATAAATGTGCCGCCGATACCGATAATGTGGATGTGTTTCATGATAAGACCGTCTTGGGAATGAATTAATTTTAAAGCCGTCATTATAACGGAGTTTGGATAAAGGGGTCGTCTGAAAAGTAAAACGGCAATAAGAATAGGGGAAGAGATAGGGAGGATTGAATCTTAATAGGGAATTTTTAGGTTATAGTTGCTACTGAAATATTTATACTTTGGGTGCTGTGTTGCCGATTGAAAAAGGTATGAAATGGCTGGGCGATATGACTGTAGTTCTGTCTTTGCTCATGCTGGTGTTTGTTTTCTTGGTTGACCCGACTCACTACTTCCTCAGCAACTTGGTTGTCTCTATCGATAATATCCTTACTCAAACCGTTCACCATTCTTTCGAGCTGTACTTGTTCCACAACCGCGATTGGTCTAATGGCTTACTGGGTATGGTGGATTACTTGGGCACCATTTGTGGGCGTGTTCTTAGCGAAAATTTCCAAACGCCGTACTTTGCGCGAATTCGTGCTGGCATCCATTATGGTACTAGCCGGCTTCCTCGTGATTTGGTTCTCCGTATTCTCCGGCTTCAGCCTGTTTGATACTGTTGAAGGTACTGGATGCTTGGCAGAAATTGCCAATAAAGGCGACTACGAAGGCACATTCTATTACCTGCTCAATATGCTGCCTCTGTCTTTTGCAACCAAACCGTTGACCGTTATCCTGTTCTTAGGTTTCTGGGTTCTGGTTTGTTTGTGAAAGTTGTCGGGTGCGACGTTCAAAATACACTGTTGCCATGGCAATCGCAGCGGTCATCAATGCCGTTGTGGTTAAGATAACAAGGGGCTGCGGCGGTAAAACGGCGGCCAGCCCTGCGCCGATAACGAATAAGGTCGTCTGAAAAATCCAAAGCCGTTGCGGTCGGCGGTATTCGGGCTTGTTGTACGGCGTGTTGGCGGCAACCCCGAGATAAAACACGCCCAAACCGAGCCACAGCATTCGGACGGACTCAGCGGTAGCGGTGCTGTTTTGGTGCAGCCAAGCCAGTGCCACCGTTACCAAAGCGATGCCGATCAGTACGGCATAATGGCTGTACGAGGGCAATGCGCCCGAGTTTTGCGCTTTGTGTTCGTCGATAAAATAGGAAAACTGCATCACATAAACCGTAAACATCGCAAACAGAATCACAATCACGGGCAGTACGCCGATTTCAAACTTCGCCACGTGGAAATAAGGGGCGATGTCGATCACAGTTTCGCCGAAAAAAATAATCACCAGCCCGTTTAGGCGTTCGAGTAGATGCGGAAAATTCACCGCAGGTTGCTTGTGGCTGACAAAGGTGGGCAAAATCCAACCCAAACCGAAACCGCCCAGCGCAACCCACTGTCCGATATGGGCGGGAAACAACAGCGAACCGAGCACCGTCGCCGCCGTCAATCCGCGCAATCCCGCCACCAGCTTGATTCTGCGGCGTTGTTCGGGGGAAGCGTGGCGGGCAAGCTGCAACAGATATTGCAGGCAGACACTGCCGACCAGTAGCCCCAGCGCAAGATTAAACGGCACAAAATTTGCCAGCCAGTCGCTGCCCACCGCATTGGACAAAACAGCAGCAAAAACATATCGGCAAACAAAAACAGCCGATCCCGCCAAGAGTTGTCGCCGAAGCGGTTGATGTAAATGCTCTGGTATAACCAAATGGTAAACAGAATCACCAGCGAAATCAGAAACGTGACGTAATCGGCTTCGTCGGCGTGGTGCACCAGCTCGGTGGTGCGGGACAAAGATATACAAACACCAAATCATAAAACAGCTCGGGCAGCCCGACTTTTTTCTCTCCAACAGGCATAAGCCCTCCGGTTGTGATGAATAACTTAGTGAAGAATAACAGTTTTTACCGACAAGTACCATTGACTGGGCGGCTTAAAAATAGCTCTCGTCAATGTCCATTTTGCCCAGTTTTTGGTTAATGGCGTGCAATTCGTCCGCAGTCAGGCGGATTCGCAGTGCGCCGAGGTTTTCCGCCAAGCGGTGTTTTTTGGTGGTGCCCGGAATCGGTACGATAAAGGGCTTTTGCGCCAGTTCCCACGCCAACACGATGTGCGCGGCGGTGGCGGATTTGGCGGCGGCGAGCTCGTGCAGCAAGTCCAACACAGACTGGTTTTTCGTCATCACATCCGCCGAAAAACGCTTCATCGTGCGGCGGAAATCGCCTTTGGCGTATTGGGTCTGCGCGTTAAAACGGCCGCTTAAAAAGCTGTTCCCCAGCGGGCTGTATGCCACAAAGCCGATATGGTTGGCTTCGCAAAAAGCAAACAATGCTTTTTCGGGGGCGCGGAACACCATGGAATATTGGTTCTCCGTGGCGGTAATGGGCGTAACGGCGTGGGCGGCGGCCATATACTCAATCGGCGTGTTGGACACGCCCCAATGATGGATTTTGCCTGCCTTAATCAATTCGCCCATTACTTCCGCTACCGCCTCGGCGGGTACATTCGGGTCAATGCGATGCTGGTAATACAGGTCGATGTAGTCGGTTTGCAGATTGCGTAAGGATTCGTCCACTTGCTTGCGGATGGATTCGGGGCGGCTGTCCAGCACATTCTCCACGCTGCTGGCGGAATGAGTTTGCCCCACAATGCCGATCCAACCGTAGGCGACAACAGTATGGTAGTAAATTTTGCTTTTGCACCGACTTCAGTAGGCGGCTTGGGCATCAACTACACAATCACGCCGGAAGGCTGGTTGTATACGGTAAGCCATACTCAAGAGCAACAAGAGAAAGTCAACATATTCGTCAATGCTCTGAAAGTAGGCGGAAAAAATCTGCTCGAATTTCTTAATGCTTGATAATGTGAGATTTTTGGTAGATTGAACCTAAGTCAATCATAGAAAACGGATACATAAAATGCTGCTTGTTTGATAAGCGGCATTTTATTATCTATGGTTTCTATGTTTATTCAGGCTGGCAGTGATGGTTTGATGTCTTAGAAAAGTTGTGGCTGTAATTGTGAAAATAATGCCGTCTGAAAAATAAGTTCTGAGTAAACCACGCTACGACTTATTTTCAGACGGCATTTGTCTTCTGTATTTTACGATTTCTATTAAAGTGCTGCTTCTGAGCGTTCTCCGGTACGAATACGGATCGCTTCTTCAACCGGATAAATAAAGATTTTACCATCACCGATTTTGCCGGAATGCGCGGTTTCTAAAATGGCGTCCACAGCCTGATCGACTTTGTCGTCAGCCAATACCAATTCAATTTTTACTTTAGGCAGAAAATCGACTGCGTATTCCGCGCCACGATAAATTTCCGTATGGCCTTTTTGGCGGCCGAAACCTTTGACTTCGCTGACAGTCATGCCGGTAATACCGATTTCAGTCAGGATTTCGCGTACATCGTCGAGTTTGAAAGGTTTGATAATAGCTTCGATTTTTTTCATATTGAGTCTCCTTATTTGCGAAAAGGCCGTCTGAAACATTCAGACGGCCTTTGTTCCATCAAGTTTGTTCAAATTTTATTTGAGTGAACTTATTTCTTTTTCTGAGCAGGCAGGTCGGTACATACGCCCAATGCCACTTCCGCAGCCATACCGATGGATTCGCCCAGGGTTGGGTGTGGGTGGATGGTTTTACCGATATCGGCTGCATCACAGCCCATTTCGATGGCCAAGCAGATTTCGCCGATCATATCGCCGCCGTTAGGACCAACGATACCGCCACCGATGATGCGGCCGGTTTCAGCATCAAAAATCAGCTTAGTGAAACCATTGTCGCAACCGTTGGCAATCGCACGGCCGGAAGCAGCCCATGGGAAGTTGGCTTTGGTGATTTTGCGGCCGGAGGCTTTGGCAGACAACTCGGTTTCGCCAACCCATGCCACTTCAGGAGAAGTGTAAGCAACGCCCGGAATAACGCGCGCGTCGAAGTAGGCTTTGTGGCCGGCACAGTTTTCAGCGGCAACGTGACCTTCGTGAACGGCTTTGTGTGCCAACATCGGTTGACCAACGATATCGCCGATAGCGTAGATGTGTGGCACATTGGTGCGCATTTGTTTGTCCACTTCGATGAAGCCGCGATCGGTAACGGCAACACCGGCTTTTTCGGCACTGATGAGTTTGCCATTAGGCGCACGACCGGCAGCTACCAGTACGGCATCGTAACGTTGTGGTTCTTTAGGCGCATTTGCACCTTCGAAGGTAACGTAAACGCCGTCTTCTTTAGGCTCGACAGCAACAGTTTTGGTGTTGATCATGATGTTGTCAAAACGGTATTCGTTTTGTTTTTGCCATACTTTAACCAAGTCGCGGTCTGCGCCTTGCATCAGGCCATCCATCATTTCAACAACATCCAGGCGAGAACCCAGCGTGCTGTAAACCGTACCCATTTCGAGACCAATAATACCGCCACCGATGATCAACAGTTTGCCCGGTACTTCTTTCAGTGCCAAAGCGCCGCTGGAGTCGAAAATTCGAGGATCTTCAGGGATGAAAGGCAATTTGGTTACGCGGCTGCCTGCTGCAATGATACAGTTTTTAAAGGCAACGATTTTTTTCTCACCGGTAGGAGTCGCTTGTTCGTACACTTCGCTGGTCGTCAGAGAAACTTCCAAGTGGTGCGGATCTAAGAATTGACCGTCGCCTTGGATAACATCCACTTTGCGACCTTTAGCCATGCCTGCCAAACCGCCGGTCAGACGTGAAACCACACCGTCTTTGTAGGCGCGCAGCATGTCGATATCGAGTTCAGGCTCAGGGTATTTGATACCGTTGGCAGCCAAGTGGCGTACTTCATCGATAACGGCAGCATTGTGCAACAGTGCTTTGGAAGGGATACAGCCGACGTTCAAGCAAACGCCGCCCAAAGTTTTGTAACGTTCAACGATGGCAACTTTCAAGCCTTCGTCAGCAGCGGCAAATGCAGCAGAATAACCGCCAGGGCCGCCGCCCAATACAACTACGTCGTATTCGGCATCGGCAGAACCGCCGAATTGAGCAGCTTGAGGAGTAGGAGCGGCTGCTTTAGGTGCTTCTTGTGCAGGGGCGGCAGGCGCTTCGGCTTGAGGAGCAGCAGCTGCACCTTCGGCTTCAACGACAACAATCAAACCGCCTTCGGAGATTTTGTCGCCGACTTTAACTTTAACCTCTTTGACTACGCCTGCAACTTCGGCAGGTACGTCCATAGTCGCTTTATCGGTTTCCAAAGTAATCAGGGTATCGTCCACAGCAATGGTATCGCCCACATTTACTTCGACCGCAATAATATCTACATTTTCGTGACCGCCAATGTCGGGCACTTTCAATTCAACTAAGCTCATGTCTAATCTTTCTGAATGATGTTCGGACTTCTTTTTTCAGACGGCCTTTCTATTCAGGCCGTCTGAAAATGCTCGGATTACAGAGTAATGCGGCGGAAGTCTTTCAACAGGTTAGCCAGGAATACGGTGAAGCGCATACCGGCGGCACCGTCGATGACACGGTGGTCAAAGGACAGGCTCAACGGGCACATCAGGCGTGGAGCAAATTCTTTGCCGTTCCAAACCGGTTTGATTTGGGATTTGCACACGCCCAAGATAGCAACTTCAGGAGCATTCACAATTGGTGTGAAGCCTGTGCCGCCGATACCGCCCAAGCTGGAAATGGTAAAGCATGCGCCTTGCATTTCTTGTGGTTTGAGCTTGCCTTCGCGGGCTTTTTTAGACAATTCGGTCAGCTCTTGGCTGATTTGTTTCAAGCCTTTTTGATCCACGTCTTTGATGACTGGAACAACCAAGCCGTTTGGCGTGTCTGCTGCGAAACCGATATTGAAGTAGTTTTTCAGCACCAAGTTGTCGCCATCCAGAGAGGCGTTGAATTCAGGGAAGGCTTTCAGCGCAGCAACAGAGGCTTTGATGATGAACGCCAATGGGGACAGTTTCACGCCTTCGCGTTCCCATTCTTTGTTCAGTTGTTTGCGGAATTCTTCCAATTCGGTCATGTCCGCTTCTTCGTGTACGGTAACGTGAGGAATCACAACCCAGTTACGAGACAGGTTTTGACCGGAGATTTTCTTAATGCGAGACAATTCTTTAACTTCGACGCTGCCGAATTTAGAGAAGTCAACTTTAGGCCATGGCAACAAG
Source organism: Neisseria subflava (assembly GCF_005221305.1). Lineage (NCBI taxonomy): Bacteria > Pseudomonadati > Pseudomonadota > Betaproteobacteria > Neisseriales > Neisseriaceae > Neisseria > Neisseria subflava. The sequence continues at coordinate 915,919 of NZ_CP039887.1, read as the reverse complement.
TCCAGACCACCGCCCAAAGAAGCAGCGGCAGGTTTGCCTGCACCGCTTTGCATAACGGATTTAACAAAGGCTTTAACGTCTTCGCCCATGATACGGCCTTTCAGACCGGTACCTTTGACTTGGCCCAAATTTACGCCCAATTCGCGCGCCAGTTTGCGTGCGGAAGGACCTGCATGCGCTTTTGCAAATGCAGCTTCATCGATTTTGGCAGCAGCAGGAGCAGCAGGTGCAGCAGGTGCAGGCGCAGCTGCTGGTGCAGTAGGAGCAGGAGCGGCAGCTGGTGCAGGCGCAGCGGCTTGAGTGGCAGGAGCAGGGGCTGCTGCGGCAGAGCCGGCAGTTTCTACTTCAATAATGGCGGAGCCTTCGGATACTTTGTCGCCAACTTTCAGGAATACGGCTTTAACCACACCGGCTTCGGTACATGGTACGTCCATGGTGGCTTTGTCGGTTTCCAGAGTAATCAGGGTGTCGTCAACGGCAACAGTGTCGCCGACTTTAACTTCAACGGCAATAACGTCTACGTCAGAGTGGCCGCCGATATCAGGTACAACAACTTGTACGGTAGCGCCACCGGCAGGAGCAGCTGCAGGCGCAGCAGCTGGAGCAGCAGGAGCTTCTGCTGCAGGAGTCGGAGCGGCATCAGCAGCGGCAGCACCGGTTTCAACGGTCAGAATAACTCCGCCTTCAGAGATTTTATCGCCAACTTTCACTTTAACTTCTTTCACGACGCCGGCTGCATCAGCAGGTACATCCATAGTGGCTTTGTCGGTTTCCAACGTAATCAAGGTGTCGTCAACGGCGATGGTGTCGCCCGCTTTGACTTCTACGGCGATGATGTCGACGTTTTCATGACCGCCGATATCAGGGACTTTGATTTCTACGATACTCATTTGAGTTCCTTTAACATTTTCAGTTTGATGCCGTCTGAAAACTGTTTCTTACGGCATCGGTACAGTTTGTTCAAGCCATTCAAGCATTCGGTTTCCAGACGGCCTGATGTCTGAATAAAGCAAACAGGCCGTCTGAAACATCAATTAGCGTTTCCAGCTTGGAGCCACATCGGCATTAATGCCGTATTTTTCAATGGCTTGCTGAACGGTTTCTTTGCTGACTTTGCCTTGCTCTGCCAATGCGCTCAATGCTGCCACGGCAACGTTGTAGCGATCCACTTCGAAGAAGCGGCGCAGGTTGGCACGGCTGTCGGAACGGCCGAAACCATCGGTACCCAAGACATGGTAGTCGTTCGGGATGTACGCGCGGATACGGTCGGCATAGCTGCGGACATAGTCGGTAGCGGCGATAACCGGACCGTCATGACCTTGCAGTTGTGAGGTAACGAAAGGCACTTTTTCAGCTTCCAGCGGATGCAGGCGGTTGAAACGTTCTGCTTCGATGGCATCGCGGTGCAACAGGTTGAAGGACGGGCAAGACCAAATATCTGCTTCTACACCGAAGTCGGCTTTCAACAATTCGGCACCGGCGATGACTTCTTGCAGGATGGTACCGGAACCCATCAATTGGACTTTCTTGTCGCCTTTGCCACCGGCTTTCAGCAAGTACATACCTTTCAGGATGTCTTGTTCTACGCCTTCAGGCATGTCCGGATGAGTGTAGTTTTCATTCATCAGGGTGATGTAGTAGAACACGTCTTCGTGGTTAACATACATGCGGCGCAAGCCATCGTGTACGATAACGGCTACTTCATATTGGAATGTCGGATCGTAAGTTACACAGTTTGGGATCAAGTCTGCTTGAATGTGGCTGTGACCGTCTTCATGTTGCAAACCTTCACCGTTCAGTGTTGTACGGCCGGCTGTACCACCCAGCAGGAAGCCACGTGCATGCATATCGCCTGCTGCCCATGCCAAGTCGCCAACGCGTTGGAAACCGAACATAGAGTAGTAGATGTAGAAAGGAATCATCGCAAAGTTGTTGTTGGCGTAGCTGGTTGCAGCCGCGATCCAGTCAGCCATTGCGCCTGGCTCGTTAATACCTTCTTGCAAGATTTGACCGTCAACAGATTCTTTGTAGAACATCAGTTGGTCTTTATCTTGAGGGGTGTATTGTTGACCTTTAGGGTTCCAAATACCATATTGGCGGAACATACCTTCCATACCGAAAGTACGGCTTTCGTCAGGAACGATAGGTACAACGCGTTTGCCGATTTTTTTATCTTTCAGCAGAGTAGACAGGATGCGTACGAAAGCCATAGTGGTTGAGAATTCACGGTCACCGCTGGATTTCAGTTGGGCATCAAATGCTGACAGTTCAGGCACTTCCAGAACGTCTTGGGTAGGGTTGCGTTGAGGCAGGTAGCCACCCAAAGATTCACGGCGTGCGTGCAGGTATTTGTATTCTTCGCTGTCAGGAGCAAAAGTCAGGTAAGGCAGGTCGCCACTGTCAATTTGCTCGTCAGTTACAGGAATATCAAAGCGGTCACGGAATTGTTTCAGAGACGCTTTGTCCATTTTTTTGGCTTGGTGGGCAACGTTTTGACCTTCGCCGGATGCACCCATACCGTAGCCTTTAATGGTTTTTGCCAAGATTACAGTAGGTTTGCCGTTGGCGTGGTTCGCAGCGCGGTCGTAAGCGTTGTAGACTTTTTGAGGGTCATGACCACCGCGGTTCAATGCCCAAATTTCGTCATCAGTCATATCGGCGACCAATGCTTTCAGTTCAGGTGTATTGAAGAAGTGTTCGCGAACGTATGCACCGTCTTTGGATTTGTAAGTTTGATAGTCACCGTCCAAGCACTCTTCCATACGTTTGCGCAGAATGCCGTCTTTGTCTTTTGCCAAGAGGCGGTCCCAACGACGACCCCAGATGACTTTCACAACATTCCAGCCGGCGCCGGCAAAGTTGCCTTCCAGCTCTTGAATGATTTTGCCGTTACCGCGTACTGGGCCGTCCAAACGTTGCAGGTTACAGTTGATAACGAATACCAAGTTGTCCAAGCCTTCGCGTGAAGCCAGAGCAATAGCACCTTGGCTTTCAGGTTCGTCCATTTCGCCGTCGCCACAGAATACCCATACTTTACGGCCTTTGGTTTTAGCCAGACCGCGAGATTCCAAGTATTTCAGGAAGCGTGCTTGGTAAATTGCCATCAATGGGCCAAGACCCATAGATACGGTTGGGAATTGCCAGAAGTCAGGCAACAGGTGAGGGTGAGGGTAAGAAGGCAGACCTTTGCCGTCAACTTCTTGACGGAAGTTATTCAGTTGGTCTTCAGTCAGACGGCCTTCAACGAACGCGCGTGCGTAGATACCAGGAGCAACGTGGCCTTGGAAGAATACCAAATCGCCTTCTTCGCCTTCGCCTTTAGCTTTCCAGAAATGGTTGAAGCCGACTTCGTACATAGTGGCGGCTGATTGGAAAGATGCAATGTGTCCACCCAATTCCAAATCTTTTTTACCCGCGCGTAAAACGATAGCGGCAGCGTTCCAACGGACGAATGCACGGATGCGGTGTTCGATGTTTTGGTCGCCAGGGATGCCTTTTTCGTCTTCAACGGAAACGGTGTTCAAGTATGGAGTAGTGGTGCCGTGAGGCATACGGATGCCTTTGTCACGGCTGTATTTGACCAAACTTTCCAGCAGGTATTGGGCGCGCTCGCTGCCTTCATATTCTAAAACAGAGCTTAACGCGTCTAACCATTCTTTGGTTTCAATTGGGTCAACATCGTGTAATTGGGTGGACATAATATCTATCCTTGTGTTGAGTGTTTTTCAATGACGGAGTATTACTCCGATATTTTCGTTTGCGAACAAATGTGAGTTAAAAACGAAAATTCCTAGAGTCAAATTCGAAAAAGTTTTAATTACTGAAATATTTTCAATACGTTATAACCATTGATGAAAAATCAGAAAGAATTGAACTTTTTGCGAACCGGCTAACCTGCAAATGCTATCAGTAATTGGGCAAACTGGCAAATCATGCTGTAGATATTGATAGGATGTAGAGGTTGGAATTAGGATTTTTTAAAAGAGTTATAGAGTTTGTTTTAAATCGAGATATTGAGTGGATACAGTAAAAAGTATCAGGTGTTTGAGTAAATAGATTCGAATACGAAAAACATTTTTAAAATTTTGTTGTAAATTGAAAGTTTGGATTGGGTTTAGGGTTTGAAAGGGAAAATTTAGATTATCTGATTCTTTACAAAGAGAGTAGGCCGTCTGAAGACTTTAAAGAGATTAAGAGGGAATGGGATTTGAAGATAACGATTATTGAGGAAGGGTAAATGAAAAAAATGACATGTACAGGCTGTTTAGTTTAGCTCTGACATGCCATTTATGTAGGAAGTTAGAATTTCAGACGGCCTTTAATCGGCAGAGCCTTTTTGAGCGAATTGCTTCCATTGAGCCAAAAGCTCTTTGAGAACGTCTTGCTGTTCATGTCCATGTTGGATAGCTTCTTGCAGCCAGAAACAAGCATTATTGATGTCTTTTTCTACGCCCATACCGTGATAATACAGACAGGCAAGATTATATTGAGCCATCGTGTCTCTTTGTTTGGCTGCTGCTTCAAACCATTTTGCAGCTTGGGCATAGTCGACAGGTACACCTTGTCCACTGTAATACATCATGCCAAGATTGGTTTGGGATTTGCTGTGCCCACGTTCTGCGGATTGGTGGTATAGATCCAGTGCTTCAGCGTAATTCTGTTGGCGTTTTAAGCCATAGTGCGCTGCAAATGCCAGCTTGTATAGACGTTCAGCCTCCTGACGTTGGAGGGCGATTTCTTTCGTCAGCTCATAGTTTTGCTGGTTATTCAATGCGCTGTCAGACAGAAGTTTTTGGTAAGCGACAAGATTACCTAAATCAGCCGAGCGTTGATAATATTGACGTGCGGTGTCTGCATCAACTGCTTGTCCCAATCCGTAGCGATAGATATCACCTAAAAGGCGCAATCCTTCCGGATCATTTTGATCCGCAGCAAATTTAGCGTGCTGATAGGCCTTTTGAGGGTCTCGTTCGGTGTTTTTACCCAATAGATATATTTCGGCAAGTGCTACATGCGCATTACTGTCACCTTGTTCGGCAGCTTTTTCGAACCATTTCAATGCTTCAGCAGGATTTGATGCGGCTAAGAGTTCTCCAAGAGAAGTTTGCGCCGGAACAATGTCGTAATCGGCGGCAATACGCAAATGTTCGATGGCTTTTTCAGGATTTTGTGTAACACCTTGCCCCAATTTGTATTGAAGGCCGAGTTGCCAGTGTGCCGCAATAAATCCCTGTGCAGCGGATTGCTGATAAAGTTTATGGGAATATTCCAAATCAGGAGAGCTGGAGTATTGGTAATGTTGGGCTAAGAAGTATTGTGCCTGAGGATTTTGTTGTTCGGCAGCTTTTAATGCCCATTTGACTGCTTCTTGGTCATTGCCATTGTCTGCGTATAAACGCATCAGGCGCAGTTGGGCAGGAGCCAATCCTTCTTCGGCAAGCTCTTGATAGGTTGCAATGAGCTTTTCTACTTCTATTCCATTATTTTCTTGTAACTGGAGAAGATTATAGCGGGCATATGGATGACCAGCTCTTGCAGCTTGTTTTAAATATTCAACTGCAATTACTAAATCTTGCTCATTTTCATGGTGTTCGATCAGGCATCCTGCCAGCTGAAATGCAGCCTCAATATGCCCGGCTTCTGCTGCTTCGCAGAGCAATGGAATGGCTCGTGCAAAGTCAGGTGGGTTTTGAGTGATTAATTTTTCTGCTAGCAGAAAAGATTCTTCATATTGTTGAGCATTCATCGGTTTGCTTTTATATTTTGTGAAGGATTAAGAATAAAATTATCGGCCGACAAGGTGCGGCCGTTATGATTTTGTAATTTTGAGGTTATTTACAAAAACAGACAACCGGATTTGTATTTTTATACTTAGAATAATGGAATAATTTGTTTTATGCTGCATAAATACAACAGAAGGGTGTGATAAAGTGGGTTGAGAAAATACTTCTGCTGTTTATTCAGTTTAAATTATTCATCGTCCGGTTTTTTACGCCACAAAACAAGTAATTTACCAATATGTTGCACCAGTTGGGCACCCAGTGTTTCACACAGGGCATCACAAATTTCAATACGTTCAGCACGATCATCGCCAGAAACACGGACTTTAATCAATTCGTGTGCTGTCAATGCGGCATCGGTTTCTTTGATGACCGAGTCGGTCAAGCCTTGTTGGCCAACCATAACAACAGGGTGGAGGTGGTGTGCTTGGGCTTTCAAGGCCAAAATTTCTTTGGTGCTTAATTTGTTGTCGCTCATATTAATAAGTATCCAATTAAAAAGAATAATGGCTATATTGTACGCGATTTAGAACATTTACGGGGGAAATAACGTACAATGCTGATTTTAACTTAAGCATTTCAAATCAAGATGGCTGTACGCTCAAAATCTTCAAAAGCATGGCTGCATGAGCATGTCAACGATCATTATGTCCATATGGCACAAAAGGACGGATATCGTGCCAGAGCGGCTTATAAATTATTGGAAATTAATCAAAAAGACAAATTAATCAAGCCAGGTACGGTTTTGGCGGATTTGGGCAGCGCACCGGGAAGTTGGTCACAGGTTGCAGCCAAGCTGGTCGGTAAAACAGGGGCAGTGTTTGCTTTGGATATTTTGCCGATGGATGCTATTGAAGGCGTGTCATTTATTCAGGGTGACTTTAGGGAAGATGCTGTTTTGGAGCAGTTTGAAGCCTTATTGGATAATCGTCCGTTAGACCTTGTAATCTGTGATATGGCACCCAATATGTCAGGCAATGCCGTAACCGACCAGGCACGCAGTTTTTATTTGTGTGAACTGGCTTTAGATTTTGCCTCCCAACATTTGAAAACCGGAGGCAGTTTTTTAGTGAAGGTGTTTCAAGGTGCGGGTTATCAGGAGTATACGGCGGCTATGCGCGAATTTTTTGCCAGTGTACAAACTCGAAAGCCGGATGCTTCCCGCAATCGTTCCAGTGAGATTTACCTATTAGGTAAAAATAAACGCTGACAATGTAGGGTGGGTGCTTTAAAATTCTTTCCCTTGATTTTATTTATTTTGTAACCATGGAGCCTGTTCAGTGGGGAATACCATTAAAAACATATTAGTCTGGGTAGTGGGTGGTGCTATGCTTTTAGCAGCATTCAATGCGCTCAGCGATAAGCAGGAAGATAAACAGCAAATCGAATATTCTCAATTTATTCAGCAAGTTAATAGTGGCGAAGTATCCAATGTCAATATTGAAGGATCTGTTGTCAGCGGCTATCTGATTAAAGGTGAGCGCACCGATAAAACTGCCTTCTATACCAATGCGCCTTTGGATGACAACTTGGTTAAAACACTGTTGGACAACAAAGTACGCGTCAAAGTGACTCCGGAAGAAAAACCAAGCATGCTGGCCAGTCTGTTTTACAGCCTGCTGCCTGTTTTGTTGTTGATCGGTGCATGGTTCTACTTCATGCGCATGCAAAGCGGCGGTGGCGGTAAAGGCAGTGCATTCTCTTTTGGTAAAAGCCGTGCACGTTTGTTGGACAAAGATTCCAATAAAGTTACTTTTGCCGATGTTGCAGGTTGTGATGAGGCAAAAGAAGAAGTACAAGAAATCGTAGATTACCTGAAATCGCCTAATCGTTATCAAAGTCTGGGCGGTCGAGTACCTCGCGGTATTTTGTTGGCCGGTAGCCCTGGTACGGGTAAAACATTGCTGGCCAAAGCGATTGCTGGTGAGGCCGGTGTGCCATTCTTCAGTATTTCAGGTTCTGACTTCGTAGAAATGTTTGTCGGTGTCGGTGCGAGCCGTGTCCGCGATATGTTCGAGCAGGCTAAGAAAAATGCGCCATGTATCATCTTTATTGATGAAATTGATGCTGTCGGCCGTCAGCGTGGTGCCGGTTTGGGCGGTGGCAATGATGAGCGTGAGCAAACATTGAACCAATTGTTGGTTGAAATGGATGGTTTTGAAAGCAACCAAACCGTTATTGTGATCGCAGCAACCAACCGTCCTGATGTACTTGACCCTGCGTTGCAGCGTCCGGGCCGTTTTGACCGTCAAGTCGTTGTTCCATTGCCCGATATCCGTGGCCGTGAGCAAATCTTGAAAGTACACGCTAAAAAAGTACCTTTGGATGCATCCGTAGATTTGACTTCTTTAGCACGCGGCACACCTGGTTTTTCAGGTGCGGATTTGGCAAACTTGGTCAATGAAGCAGCTTTGTTTGCCGGCCGTCGCAATAAAGTTAAAGTCGATCAAAGCGATTTTGAAGATGCGAAAGACAAAATCTACATGGGTCCGGAACGTCGCAGCATGGTAATGCACGAAGATGAAAAATGTGCGACAGCCTATCATGAGGCCGGTCATGCAATCGTAGCGGAAAGCCTGCCGTTTACCGATCCGGTTCACAAAGTAACAATTATGCCTCGTGGTCGTGCATTGGGTTTGACTTGGCAGCTGCCTGAACGTGACCGCATCAGTATGTACAAAGACCAAATGCTGAGCCAGCTCTCAATCTTGTTTGGTGGCCGTATTGCTGAAGATATTTTTGTCGGCCGTATTTCTACCGGCGCATCTAACGACTTTGAGCGTGCAACTCAAATGGCACGCGAGATGGTAACGCGTTATGGTATGAGCGACAAAATGGGGGTGATGGTTTATGCTGAGAACGAAGGTGAGGTATTCTTGGGTCGCAGCGTAACCCGTTCTCAAAACATTTCCGAGAAAACCCAACAAGATATCGATGCGGAAATCCGCCGTATTTTGGATGAGCAATACCAAGTGGCTTACAAAATCTTGGATGAAAATCGCGATAAGATGGAAACCATGTGCAAGGCACTGATGGATTGGGAAACCATCGATCGAGACCAAGTTTTGGAAATTATGGCCGGTAAACAGCCTAGTCCGCCTAAAGATTACAGCCACAATGTCCGCGATGACAAAGTAGAAGAGCCTGAAGCGCCTGTTGCTGAAGCTGTTGAACCTGTTGAGCAAAATGAGGTTCAGAATACTGAGTCAGTAGAAGCAGACAAAACAGATAAATCTGTATAAGGCTTGAAACAGAAAACGGTAGCTTTTAAGCTACCGTTCTTATTTTGAAGATAAGCAAAAGGCCGTCTGAAAAGCTTCAGACGGCCTGATTTTATTGAGTCAATTACAAAACAGCCAAAGCAGCTTCGTAGTCAGGCTCGTTCGCAATTTCAGAAACCAACTCAGCGTGGAGAACTTGGTTTTGCTCGTTCAAAACCACCACTGCGCGGGCAGTCAGGCCGCGTAATGGGCTTTCTGTCAGTGTAACACCGTAATCGTTAGAAAAGCTGCTGCGGAATGTAGAAAGTGTCACTACATTTTCCAAACCTTCTGCGCCGCAGAAACGGGCTTGTGCAAACGGTAAATCGGCAGAAATGCACAAAACGACGGTATTGTCCAAAGACGAGGCATGTTTGTTGAAAGTGCGGACGGACTGGGCGCATACGCCGGTGTCAATACTAGGGAAAATATTCAGCACTTTGCGTTTGCCTGCAAAGTCAGCCAATGATTTCTCAGATAGGTCTGCTGCTACCAATGTGAAATCAGGTGCAACTTGGCCGATAGCGGGCAAATTGCCGTTTGTAGAAATAGGTGAGCCTTGGAAAGTAACTTGGGCCATGATTCAGTCCTTGTGTCAGGGGGAAAATAGGATGGTCAGGAGTTTAGTAATGACGGCGGCGGAAATAGAACATGCCTTCGCTGTCAATTTCTAAAATATAGCGGCCGTTTTGTACGGCGGCATAACCGCTTTTACCTTCGGTATAAGGTTGCAAAGCAGCGTGTGAAATCAGATAGTCGGTCAGTTTGCTGCCGTCTTGGGCAATATTATCCACCATTTTTGCAAAGGTAGTGTGGCAGACTCCGTTGGCTGACCAGCCGGCTGAAACGCCTTTTTCATTTTTTTCCATGCATTGGCCGCTGATGACTTCTAAGTCGGTAGGGTGCTTGCCAATCAGATTGATGACGCCACCCTCTATGCCGTTAATCGGATAGGTGCGTTGTTTTTTACCTTCTTTGGTTTCGCCTTCTTGAGCTGTACCCAAATCCAAACCGGCTATGGCTTGTTCATCGATATATTTAACTTTGAAGGTAGGCTTTGGCGCTTTGCCTGAAGCAGCATCATTGGCTGCATTATCTTCAGATTTACCGCCGCAGGCAGCCAATGAAAGGCTGAGCAAGATAAGGGGAAAGGTTTTTTTCATATGAGAAACCCTAGAAAAACGATTATATTTCAAATAATAAACGATATTATGGCCGTCTGAAATTTTCAGACGGCCTTGCTATTATTTCAACGGACGAATACCTACCGCGTCGCGTACTTTATCCAACAATTCGCGTGCTTCTTTACGCGCTTTTTGTGCGCCGGCCTGCAAAATGTCTTCAATTCGAGAGGGTTTGGCTGTCAATTCATTGTAACGCTCGCGGGGTTCTGCGAGCTCGGCATTGATTTTTGCGCCCAAGAGTTTCTTAGCCTCACCCCAAGCAAGGCCTTTGGCCAGCATTTGCGTGAACTCGGCAGTTTCAGACGGCGTGGAGAAGGCTTTGTAGATTTCAAACAGAGGACTTTCATCAGGCTGTTTCGGTTCGCCGGGCTCTTTCATATTGGTGATGATTTTGTTAACCGATTTTTGGGTTTTCTTGTCGTTTTCCCAAAGCGGAATGGTATTGCCGTAGGACTTGGACATTTTGCGTCCGTCCAAGCCGACCAAGAGTTCGACATTTTCGTCGATTTTTACTTCAGGCAGGGTGAAGAGTTCTTGGAAGCGGTGATTGAAGCGGCCGGCAATATCGCGTGCCATTTCAACGTGTTGGATTTGGTCGCGACCGACTGGAACTTCATGGGCGTTGAACATAAGAATGTCGGCAGTCATGAGGATAGGGTAGCTGTATAGACCCATTTCCACGCCGTGATCCGGATCTTCCTGACCGTTTTCAGTATTTGCCTGTACTGCGGCTTTATAAGCATGGGCACGGTTCATCAGGCCTTTTGCGGTGATACAGGTCAGAATCCAGTTCAACTCCATCACTTCGGGAATGTCGCTTTGACGGTAGAAAGTAGTCTGTTCCGGATTGAGTCCGCAGGCGAGCCATGTGGCGGCAACAGCTTGAGTAGATTGATGAATCATTTCCGGCTCATGACATTTGATGATACCGTGATAGTCGGCCAAAAAGAGGAATGATTCGGTATTGGAATCTTGCGCTGCGCGGATAGCCGGGCGGATGGCACCGACATAGTTGCCCAAGTGTGGAATACCTGTTGTGGTAACGCCTGTTAAAACTCGTTTTTTGCTCATGAAAGTATCCTTCGGCACAAAGGCCGTCTGAAAATAAATATGGTGCCGATTATACCTGATTATTCTTGATTTTTCAGACGGCCTTTTGAGTAAAGGGTAACTGGATAATAAAAGTTATGCACATAAAATTATAAAAATAAAACTTTATAAAACAATAATATAGTAAAAATTTTTGATTAATGGAGTAAATAGCTATTGAGTTATCCACATTTGCGCTTATATAGGCTCTAACAGAATATATTTGAAGAGGAACGTAAAATGAGATTTGATAAATTGACTGCTAAATTCCAGCAAGCTCTGCAAGAAGGTCAAAGTTTGGCTTTGGCTGCGGACAGCAGCTACCTTGAGGCCGGCTTTATCTTAAAAGCGTTGCTTGACGATCAAAACAGTGGTGCTGCTGCGTTACTGGCTCATGCAGGCGTGAATGTGCCTCAAGTAAAACAACGTTTGCAGCAACATTTGAGCAGCTTGCCAAAAGTATCCGGTCAAGGCGGCGATATTATGCCTAGCCGTGAGCTGCAAGCTGTATTGAACTTGATGGACAAGGCTGCAACCAAACGCGGCGATGCCTATATCGCCAGCGAACTTTTCCTGCTGGCTTTGGTTCAGCAGAATGATGCGACCGGCAAAATTTTGAAAGAGGCTGGTGCAACCGAACAAAATATCAATGCCGCGATTGATGCGGTACGAGGAGGACAAAACGTGAATGATGCGAATGCTGAAGACCAACGCGATGCTTTGAAAAAGTACACACTTGATCTGACTCAACGCGCCCGAGACGGCAAGCTCGATCCTGTTATCGGTCGTGATGATGAAATTCGTCGTGCGATTCAGGTATTGCAACGCCGAACCAAAAACAACCCTGTGCTGATTGGTGAGCCAGGTGTGGGTAAAACCGCTATTGTTGAAGGCTTGGCGCAACGTATTGTTAACGGCGAAGTACCTGAATCCCTGCGTAACAAACGCCTTTTGGTTCTGGACTTGGCAGCTTTGATTGCCGGTGCGAAATACCGTGGCGAATTTGAAGAACGCTTGAAAGGCGTGTTGAACGACTTGGCTAAAGACGATGGCAACACTCTGATTTTCATCGACGAAATCCATACTTTGGTTGGTGCAGGTAAAACCGATGGCGCAATGGATGCGGGTAATATGTTGAAACCGGCTTTGGCGCGCGGCGAACTGCACTGCATCGGCGCAACCACCTTGGACGAATACCGTCAGTACATCGAAAAAGATGCGGCACTCGAACGCCGTTTCCAAAAAGTATTGGTTGGCGAGCCAAGTGTGGAAGATACCATTGCTATTCTGCGCGGTTTGCAAGAGCGTTATGAAATCCACCACGGCATCGATATTACTGACCCTGCTATCGTTGCCGCAGCGGAATTGAGCGACCGTTATATTACCGACCGCTTTCTGCCTGATAAAGCGATTGATTTGATTGACGAAGCAGCCAGCCGTATCAAAATGGAGCTGGACAGCAAACCTGAGCAAATGGATAAACTTGACCGTCGCATTATTCAGCTCAAAATGGAAAAAATGCACGTTGCCAAAGAAACCGATGATGCCAGCAAAAAACGTCTGGAATTGATAGACGAAGAAATCGACGGACTGCAAAAAGAATACGCTGATTTGGATGAAATCTGGAAAGCCGAAAAAGCGGCATCATCCAGCACTGCCGACATCAAGAAACAGATGGACGACATCAAAGTCAAAATCGAGCAGGCCAAACGCCAAGGCGATTTTGCCCGCGCGTCCGAACTCGAATACGGCGAGTTACCGAAATTGGGTGCACAGTTGCAGGCAGCGGAAAGCAACTCCGACGGCAAAAAACAAAACAAACTTTTCCGTACCGAAGTCGGCGCAGATGAAGTAGCCGAAATCGTTTCCCGCATGACCGGCATCCCCGTGTCAAAAATGATGGAAGGTGAACGCGACAAGCTGCTGAAGATGGAAGAAGTATTGCATCGCCGCGTGGTCGGTCAAGACGAAGCCGTGCGTGCCGTGTCTGACGCTATCCGCCGCAGCCGTTCCGGTTTGGCCGATCCGAATAAACCTTATGGCAGCTTCTTGTTCTTAGGCCCGACCGGTGTGGGTAAGACCGAATTGTGTAAGGCATTGGCAGGCTTCCTGTTTGACAGCGAAGATCATCTGATTCGTATCGATATGTCTGAATACATGGAAAAACATGCTGTTGCCCGCTTAATCGGTGCGCCTCCCGGCTATGTCGGCTACGAAGAAGGCGGCTACCTGACTGAGCAAGTCCGCCGCAAACCATACAGCGTGATTCTTTTGGATGAAGTGGAAAAAGCCCATCCGGACGTATTCAACATCTTGCTGCAAGTATTGGATGACGGCCGTTTGACCGATGGACAAGGTCGAACTGTTGACTTCAAAAATACTGTTATCGTGATGACTTCCAATATCGGTAGCCAACATATCCAACAAATGGGTACTCAAGACTACGAAGCAGTGAAAGAAGTTGTAATGGAGGATGTGAAAGAACATTTCCGTCCTGAAATGATCAACCGTATTGATGAAGTAGTCGTGTTCCACGGTTTGGATCAAGCCAATATCCGCAGCATTGCGAAAATCCAGCTTAAAGGTTTGGAAAAACGTTTGGAAGCACAACATCTGCATCTAAAAGTCGATGATGCTGCCTTGGATCTGATTGCTAAAGCTGGTTTCGACCCTGTGTATGGTGCCCGTCCGCTCAAACGCGCCATTCAGTCAGAAATCGAAAACCCGTTGGCAAAAGCATTGCTTGAAGGCAAATATGCACCTGATAGCACAATCCATGTTAAAGAAGAGGGTGGTAAGCTCTTGTTTGCATAAAATTAAAACAATGTAGTATGTTGTTGTAAAAGGCCGTCTGAAAGAATTCAGACGGCCTTTCCTAGTTATTGATTCACATCATATATTTGTTATCTAATTTGATTATTCATTGAATTTTAGAGAATATTAATCGAAAATCTTGTGCCATCGGTTGATAAAGAATGCGATATAATCCGACCTGTTTGTCGAGGTTCTTGCTAAATATCTCATTTTATGTAATATACTACAATGCAAAAACTGACTAATCAAAATCTTCACATTATTTTGTCGGAGCGCTTAAATGATACCGACTTTGTTCTTATTCTCAATGCATTAATCAAATTTTTGCGCCGAGGAGGCAAAAAACAGGCCTCCGAACGTTTCGATTTGATTTTATCTACTTTAAAACAAGACGATGCTTTATGCCGTCAATTCAGCCTGCGCTTCTATGCCTGGTTGTCCAAAGTTCACATCTATCCTGCGCTGATTAAGCTGGGTATTTTCTCGCGCCATAGTTTTACTCGGGAGATGGGCATACGGATTTACGAGCGTTTCAGCCCGTCTTATAAAGATTTTTCCAATCTGCGCGAAGTATTTTTATATCTTTTTCATTCGAAAAACGATGATAAATGGTTGCAAACCCTGAGTTTGCGTCAATGGTTGAGCATGTATGAATTGTTGCAGGGTAAAGCGGATCCTGCTTTGCTTCAGACGGCCAGCCGACAGTTGGCGGATGCCCGTTTGCGAGCGGTAGAAATGCTGTCTATTTGGATTGCTTCCGAAGCGATTGAGCCGGATTTAATACGGATTGCTCCCCGTTTGTTGGAGGCGGATTCGGCATTTGTTGCTTTGCAACGTGAAATTGCAAAATTGGTAGAACACTATCGCCACAGTGAAGAAACTTACGATACGGCGCACTTGGAGGTCATGTTTGACCAGTGCAACAAGCAAATTGAGTATCTGCGTCGTCGTGGTACAGGGGCGGGGTCTGGTTCGTCAGTGAAAGTGGCCCACTTGCTGGAGCGTCTGCAGCAAACCCTAGACCGTCTGAAACTGCTGACCAATATTCAAATTGAAACCGGCAGCCGCACCCGCTTAACCATCAATCTGATGAATGCGATGATTTACGCGGCGGTAGAGCAATACAGTACCAGCCACTTGCGTAAAAGCAGTATCCGAATGCTGGCGCGCAGTATTACGGAAAACAAAAGTCATCATGGTGAGCATTACATTACGCGCAACCGTAGCGAATATTTCAAAATGTTTTATTCTGCAGCAGGTGGCGGCGTAATTATTGCTTTGATGGCATTGAATAAAATCCATATTGCGTCTTTGGGGTTCGGCGAGTTTACTACTTCATTCCTTGCCGGACTTAACTATGGCTTAGGCTTTATGCTGATTCATATGCTGCACTGCACCGTTGCGACTAAGCAGCCTGCCATGACAGCGGCGAGCTTTGCCGAGCAGGTGGACTCAAATGAAGGCAGTAAAGCGGTGGACAATAAATTGGCAAAACTGCTGATTGACGTGTGTCGTTCGCAAAGTGTTGCTGTGTTTGGCAATGTATCGATTGCCGTATTGTTGGCGGCTGGGATCGCTTGGGGTTATGCCTACACGCATGGGCAGCCCTTGTTGAACGAGGCGGTTACAGCCTACCAGCTTAAATCTATTGAGATTTTTACTCAGCCTACCTTGTGGTATGCTGCTATTGCCGGTGTATGGCTATTTTGTTCGGGGATTATTGCCGGCTTCTTTGACAACCGTTCCGATTATCTGAACCTGCGTCAGCGCCTGCCGTTTAATCCGTTTTTACGAAAAATCATGCGCCCGCAGCCGCGCCGCCGTTTGGCCGCTTATATTCATAAGCATTACGGCTCGCTTATGGGTAATTTTATTTTCGGTATGCTTTTGGGGACGACCGGCTATTTTGGCCATCTTTTCGGTTTGCCGCTGGATATTCGGCATGTGGCGTTTTCTTCGGCAAATTTGGGTTATGCCGCGATTAGCGGTCATGCAGATATATTCACTTTTATGCTTGGCTTGGCAAGTGTAATGGCAATCGGCATGGTGAATCTGGTGGTCAGTTTTTCTTTGGCTTTGGCTGTTGCGCTTCGTTCTCGCGGTACGCGTTTGGGCAGTATGCACAATTTGCTGAAAAGCTTCTGGAGTCAAGTGAAAGCCAATCCTTTGATTTTGTTGTATCCGGTTCAAGTGAATAACAAAGAAAATACGAAGTAAGATTGAAGAAAGGCCGTCTGAATATATATTTTTCAGACGGCCTTTTGATTTAAAACCGATAAAGATTAGGCTTGCAGAGAGGCGCGGTTTTCCAAAACTTGGTCAATCAAACCATATTCTTTAGCTTCATCGGCAGACATATAATTGTCGCGGTCGGTATCGCGCTCCAAGTCGGCCAAATCGCGGTCACAATGTTTGGCGAGTAAGCGATTCAGTTTCTCTTTGATTTTCAGCAGCTCTTTAGCGTGAATTTCAATATCGGAAGCCTGACCGGCCAAACCGCCGCTGATGAGCGGTTGGTGAATCATGATACGGCTGTTTGGCAGGGCAAAGCGTTTGCCTTTTTCACCTGCGGACAACAGGAATGCGCCCATACTTGCCGCTTGGCCCAAGCATAAGGTAGAAACATGAGGCTTGATGAAGTTCATGGTGTCGTAAATCGACATACCTGCAGTAACCGAACCGCCCGGAGAGTTGATATAGAAGAAGATATCTTTATCAGGGTTTTCACTTTCCAAGAACAGCAATTGCGCAACAACCAAGTTGGCAGATTCGTCCGTCACCGGGCCAACCAAGAAAACGATGCGCTCTTTCAAAAGGCGTGAGTAGATGTCGAATGCGCGCTCGCCGCGACCGCTTTGTTCGATAACGGTAGGGACAAGGTAATTATTGAGATCGAAGGACATTTTTGTCTCCTGTTAATGATGGAAAAGCACCAAAGCATTTAAAGCGCTTCGGTGCTTTTGATTGTCTGTTTCAGACGGCCTTAGAGCGATTAAGCTTGTGCGCCCATTACTTCGTCAAAAGACAGCGCTTTTTCAGTTACTTTAGCTTTGCCCAAAACGAAATCAACAACGTTGCTTTCTACTGCCAAAGAAGTCGGACCTTGCAGGCGGGAAGGCTCTGCGTAGTACCAGTCGATAACTTCTTGAGGGTCTTCGTAGCTTTCAGCGAAGTTAGCAACAACGGCTTTGATTTGGTCTTCAGTTGGCTCAAGTTTGTTTTCTTCAACCAATTTAGCCAAAATCAGACCCAAAGAAACGCGGCGTTCTGCTTGTTCTTGGAACATATCCAAAGGAAGATCCAAGTTGGCAGCGTCAGCCATGCCTTGGTTGACGAAGTTTTGTTTCATTTCGTTTGCCAAGCGGGCGGCTTCTTCATTTACCAAAGCAACAGGCGCTTTCAGCTCTACGGCTTTGAGCAGCGCGTTCATTACAGATTCTTTGGTTTGTTCGTTTACGCGGCGCTCAACTTCGCGGCCTACGTTTTTCTTCACTTCTTCCCGCATTTTAGCAACGTCGCCGTCGGCGATACCCAATGCTTTGGCGAAGTCGGCATCAACTTCGGGCAGGGTGGGTTCGGATACGTTGTTCAATGTGATGGTGAAGACAGCGGATTTACCGGCAACGTCTTTACCGTGGTAGTCTTCAGGGAAATTGACGGTAACGTCTTTGCTTTCGCCTGCCTTCATGCCGACTACGCCGGCTTCAAATTCAGGCAACATTTGACCTGCGCCCAATACGAAGGCGTAGTTTTTGGATGCGCCGCCGGCGAAAGGTTCGCCGTCGATTTTGCCTTCGAAGTCGATGATGACGCGGTCGCCGTTTTGGGCTTCGCGCTCAACATGGTTGAAGCGGGTGCGTTGTTTGCGCAGGATTTCTACGGTTTGGTCCACTTCGGCATCGCCAACAGTCGCAGTAACTTTTTCTACTTCTTGGGCAGACAGGTCACCAATAGTTACTTCAGGGAAAACTTCAAAAATAGCGGCAACTTTGAAAGACTCTTGATCGTCTTGTTCTTCAACGGCTTCAAAGCGTGGGTAACCGGCAACTTTCAATTCTTGAGCAACGGCAACTTCGTAGAATTCGCGTTGTACCAATTCGTTGATAACGTCGTTTTGTGTGCTTGCGCCGTACATTTGGGCAATCATTTTGAACGGTGCTTTACCCGGACGGAAGCCGTCAATTTTTGCACGGCGTTGGGTTTGTTTCAGTTTTTTCTCAGTTTCTGCGTTGATTTTGGACCAAGGCAGAGACAATACTACTTTGCGTTCCAGATTTTCTAAAGTTTCAACAGTTACGCTCATCGTAAGCCCTTAAATTTGTTGTGTTTAAACGGTTATCCTTCTGCTCAGTATTCCGAAGAACTTCGGAAGCGTGCATAAGGTCAAAATTTAGCTGCTTAGTATAACACAATGTTTCACGAATAACATAAAAAGGCCGTCTGAAAAGTGGGAAATTCTTTTCAGACGGCCTTTGCGTTTCGATATTATTGTTTTTTACAGCTGGTCTTTTTGTGCCAGAATCCGTCGGCTACCGTTGATGTCTGCCGGAGAGAGAACACCGGCATTTTCAAGCGCATCTATCAAATTGGCGGCACGGTTGTAGCCAATGCGCAATTGGCGTTGCAGGGCAGAAATGGAAGTCTTGCGGCTCTCCAATACGAAGGCAACGGCTTGATCGAATAGCTCATCGCTGTTTGCGTTCGGATTGACAATATTGGTGGTTTCGATGGCCGCTTCGCCACTGAGCAGGCCTTCAACATAATTGGTCGGAGCCTGTTCTTTAACGAAATTGACGACCTGATGCACTTCATCATCGGAAACAAACGCACCTTGCAGGCGTGTCGGTTCTGCGCTGCCCGGTTGCAGGAATAATGAGTCGCCGTATTTGAGCAATTCGTCCGCACCCATTTGGTCAAGAATGGTGCGGCTGTCGATTTTGCTTTGTACGGTAAAGGCCATTCGTGTCGGAATGTTGGCTTTAATCAGGCCGGTAACCACATCGACACTCGGACGCTGGGTGGCGACAATCATGTGAATGCCTGCCGCACGCGCTTTTTGGGCAAGGCGTGCGATTTGCTGCTCAACGGATTTGCGTTCGGTCATCATCAAGTCAGCCAACTCATCGATAACGACCACAATCAACGGCAGTTTTTCCAGAGGCTCAGGATCGTCAGGATTTAAGCTAAACGGATTGAGTAATGGCTTGCCTGCTGCTTTGGCTTGTTCGACTTTTTGGTTGAAACCGTCCAAATTACGCACGCCGGCGTGGGAAAGCAGACGATAACGTTTTTCCATTTCGGCAACACACCAGTTCAACGCTTGTCCAGCCTCACGCATATCGGTCACAACCGGACAGAGCAGGTGCGGAATGCCGTCGTAAATGCTCAATTCCAGCATTTTCGGGTCAATCATAATGAAGCGGACTTCGTCAGGCGTGGCTTTGAAGAGCATGGACATAATCATGCCGTTCACGCCGACGGATTTACCCGAGCCGGTCATACCTGCGACCAAAAGATGCGGCATTTTTGCCAAGTCGCCGACAACGGGCGTACCTGCAATATCTTTACCCAAAGCAACGGTCAGTTTGGACTTGGCGTCGGTAAACACGGGTGAAGAGAGGATTTCGCTCAACATGACGTCTTGGCGTTTCTCGTTGGGCAATTCAATGCCCATGGTGTTTTTACCGGCAATGGTTTCTACGATACGTACAGCTTGCAGAGACATTGAGCGCGCCAAATCTTTGGACAGGGCGACAATTTGGCTGCCTTTGACACCTTGTGCTGGTTCGATTTCGTAGCGGGTAATCACGGGGCCGGAAGTGGCGGAAACAACCTGTACGCCGATGCCGAATTCAGCCAGCTTGGCTTCGATTAATTCTGCGGTTTGTTGCAATTCATCCGGATTGACGGCAACCGGTTCTTCAGACAGCATACGCAACAGGTTTATGTTGGGTTTGTGGTATTCGCCGTTGTTTTTAGGTTCAGTATCGTCAAACAGGGAAGTTTGGATTTTAGGAGGCGGCGCAACGGATACGGCAACGGTTTTACGGTTGCTGCTGCTGCCTGCCAACGGAGCAACCGGAGTGGCGGTAATGGTTTTGGCCTCTTTAACCATGCGGCGCGTATTTTGAGTTTCCAAAGCTTCGGTGCGGACATCTTCTTTTTTATTTTGGAATTGAGACAGTTTTTTCATCAAATTGCCAAACAGACCGCCCATATGGCTGCCGGATTTGGCCATGACTTCCAACCATGACACCTGAGCCAGCAGGGAAATGGATAAAAGCAACATTACGAGCATAATTAACAGACTGCCCGATTTGCCCAACAGCCAAGCCAAGCCTGAACCGGCCAACAAGCCGACTAAGCCGCCTGCACCGACGGGAAGGGATTCGCTCAATGCATTATCAAACAGGAAATGCTCGATAATCGGACTGCACACCAGCAGGAGGAACAATGCCAAAGCGGCTACGCCGTGATTGTAGGGCTTGTGGTTTTCCTGCTTTTTCATGGGGCGGAAATTTTTGTAGAGAAAAACGCAAGAGGCGGCTATCCACCACCAAAACGATAAGCCGAACAGATAATATCCGACATCGGAAAGATATGCGCCGAAGAGGCCGCCGAGGTTGGCGACATCACTGCTTTTGGGAACGCTGCGTGACCATGCAGGGTCGTCCATGCTGAAGCTGGCCAGGGAAATGGCCAGATAAATGGTGATAACCAAGCCAAACAGCCATAAAGCATCATTAATCAAGTTAACGACATGCTCGGGACGCGCTTTTTTTTCTTCATTTTTTTGCAGCTCTTTGGCGGCTTTCAGGCGTTGGGAGACTTTATTGTCGGCTTGAGTTTGTGCTTTGGTGGATTTGCGTGTGGTCGGTTTGGCTGCCGGTTTGGTAGAGACGCGTTTTTTTGTTTGGGTTTTAGAAGATTTTGCAGTCATGAGATAAAGGCCGTCTGAAAAGACCGGAAGTAATGTGCGTAAAGGGTAAATTATACCGTATTTACTAGGCACAAGAAATTGAAACGGGCGTAATCATTACAGGATTCAGGCCGTCTGTTTGGCGCGACGAAAATTTTGGATTTCGTGTCTACCTGTTCAGACGGCCTGATGTTTTGATCGATTTGGACTTACATTCTGCCCAGTTCACGTTGGAGGGCTTGAATGTTTTTCTCCCTATCCAAAACCGCACCTTGCAATGTACTGATGGCCTGTTGATTGACGCTACCGCCTTTGGCTGTCCGCGCTTGGCTCAGTTGCTTTTTGGCATCGGCCAAAGCCGCGCGTTCATTGGATAACTCGGTTTCCAAAATAGAGCGGCGGCTGTTGACGCCGGAGGATTTTGGAACCGGAGGAGGAGCCGTTTCAGAAGCAGTACGGACAGGGGCAGGTTTGGGTGTTGCCTTATGGTTGGATTTTGCAGCCGTATTTTTGCTTTTTGCAGGAGCCGTTTGTGATGTCGGTGCATCGAGTGTCGGCGCATCACTAACCGGAGTGTCGTATCGGCTGCTGCTGTATTTGCCGACAATCGGTAAATCATTGACGGTTTGGCAGTTGCCGCTTGGACGCGAGGTATAGACAATCGAGCCGTTGACTTCACAGGTGTAGATTTTTGCGGCGTGGGCTTGGCTGTTGAAAACAGCAAGCGGCAGCAGGGATAGGGTAAGCAGATATTTTTTCATGATTCAGGTAGGGCTGATTCGTTGCAGTTGAGCATTTTATTCTTGTTCAGACGGCATGGGCTGCTGTTTTTTAGCTTTTACACTGTTTTTGTTTTTGCTCGGTTTGTCGGCTTTTTTCTCTTGTTTATCGGATTTTCCCGTGCGTGCCTTTTTCTTAGGCTTTGCACTTGCGCGTTCATCAGAGGCATTGAGACTGCGGATGTTGAGATGGTAACCGCTGCCTTGATGGCCGCTGATTTTAGGCAATTCGGCCTGTGCGCAGGAGGATTTGGGTTCGGAAGTATAGCTGCCGTTGCCGCAGGAATAAACTGCGGCGGCTGCGCGAAGAGAAATGCCCAAGACGAAAGAGGATACGAGGAAGTATCCGACTTGTTTGATGGTTGAAGTCATGTTTTTCCGTATTGTGTTTTATTTCAGACGGCCTGACGGATCTATTTTTATTGGGAAAACTCGGCTTCGACATCAACTTGGATTTGCTCAAGCTCTTCCTGCCATTGCAGCCAGTTTTCTTCCAGTTGCGTTAATTTTACTTTAGTTTCTGTTAATTGTGCGAGTGTCTCTTGCAATTTGGGTTTATTTTCTTCTGAATAAGCAGATTCTTGTGCCAAAAATGCTTCACAGGCTGTCTGAATATCAGTCAAACGCGCGATTTCTTTTTCGGCTTTGTCGATTTTCTGCTGAATCGGTTTGCTGCGTTTGGCTTTTTCCTGACGGATTTGTGCTTCTATGCGCTTGGTGTCTTTACGGCTTTGGCTTTGTGCAGAAGCGGCGGGGGCTGCTGCGGCGTTTTCTTGTGCCAACCGCCATTGACGGTAGTCGTTCAAATCGCCGTCGAAGTTGTTCAGACGGCCTTTGTCGATAAGGAGGAAGCTGTCGGTAGTCGCTTCAAGCAGGCTGCGGTCGTGCGAAACGACAATCAATGCGCCTTGGAAACTTTGCAGGGCAAGTGTCAGGGCGTGGCGCATATCCAAGTCTAGGTGGTTGGTCGGTTCGTCAAGCAGTAGCAGATTAGGTTTTTGCCAGATAATCATGGCAAGGGCGAGCCGCGCTTTTTCCCCACCGGAGAACGGCTCGGTCTTTTGAACCGCCATATCGCCGACAAAGTTGAAACCGCCTAAAAAGTTGCGGATTTCCTGTTCGCGGACTTCGGGCGAAAGCTGCTGGATATGCCAAACCGGACTTTGGTCGGCACGCAATGTATCCAGTTGGTGCTGAGCAAAATAGCCAATATTGAGCTTTTCGGAGCGGACGATGCTGCCGGAAAGTAAATCGATTTTTCCTGCCAATGCTTTGATAAATGTGGATTTACCGCTGCCGTTAACGCCCAGCAGGCCGTAACGTGCGCCGCTTTCCAAAGACAGGGTAATGTTGTGCAAAACGGTATTGTCGCCATAACCCAAGTCGGCATGGTCAAGTTTCAACAATGGATTGGGCAGGTGGGTTGGATTGTCAAACTCAAAGGAAAACTCGCTATCCAAATGTGCAGGGGCGATGCGTTCGAGCTTGGCTAATGCCTTCATGCGGCTTTGAGCTTGTACGGCCTTTGTGGCTTTAGCTTTGAAACGGTCGATAAAGGATTGCAGATGTTTGATTTGCGCCTGCTGTTTGACGTAGGCGGCTTGTTGTTGCGCCAGACGTTGGGCGCGTTCGGCTTGGTAGAAATCGTAATTGCCGCCGTATTGGGTCAATTTTTGTTGCGACAGTTCGATGGTCTGCGTTGTGGTGGCATTTAAGAAGTCGCGGTCATGGGAGATGATGATTTGCGTACAGGGCAGGGAAGCGAGATGGTTTTCCAGCCACAACACGGTTTCTAAATCCAAGTGGTTGGTCGGTTCGTCAAGCAAGAGCAAATCGGCACGACAAATCAGCGCTTGGGCAAGGTTGAGGCGCATACGCCAGCCGCCGGAGAAGGATTTGACGGGGTGGGTATGTTCTTCTTGTGAGAAACCTAAGCCGTTAAGCAGTTTGGCGGCGCGTGCAGGAGCAGTGTAGGCATCGATTTCTTCAAGTTTGGCGTGATATTCGGCTTGCTTCATGCCGTCGTTTTGCGCTTCTGCTTGGGCTAAGGCCGTCTGAAAAGCCTGTAATTCGGCATCGCCTTGCAAAACGTAGTCTAAAGCGGAAATATCTAAATCAGGCGTTTCTTGAGAGACGGAAGCCAGACGCCATGTTTTGGGAATAAGGATTTCGCCGCCATCTTGTGTGATTTCACCTTTTATCAGCGCAAACAGGCTGGATTTTCCCGTACCGTTTTTACCGATTAAACCAACGCGTTGGCCGGGGTTGATTACGGCATCGGCTTTATCAAGCAGGACTTTCAAACCGCGTTGCAGGGTGAGTTTTTTAATTTCTATCATGATGGCAGGCAAGGAGATGAGTAAAACGAAAGGCGTTATTTTACCTGAAAAGACATATAAAAGGCCGTCTGAACAAGTATGAAAACGAAATCAACGATTTCTATTTCACTTATTCAGACGGCCTTTATGAAATGACAGTCGGAAATGCTTTCAAATTATCTGTCGTTTCAATTAAATTTGAAGATCGCCATTGTCCGCACGGATTTGGCGCAGGAATTTTTGTGTCCGCTCATGTTTGGGATGATTGAACAAATCTTGCGGGCTGCCTTGTTCGACAATAACGCCGCCGTCCATCACGACAACGGTGGTTGCCACTTCTAAGGCGAATTTGATTTCATGCGTAACGACAACCATGGTCCAGCCTTCTTGCGCCAATTCCTTCATGGTATCCAAAACATCTTGCACCAATTCAGGGTCAAGCGCGGAAGTCGGTTCGTCAAACAGCATCAGTTCAGGCTGAATCGCCAATGCTCGGGCAATACCGACGCGCTGCTGTTGACCGCCGGAAAGCTGGTAGGGGTAGAGGTCAATCTTATCGCTCAAACCGACTTTTTCAAGCAATTTGACAGCCTCTTCACGCGCTTTGGCGACAGGCTTGCCTTGTACGGCAACCGGCCCTTCCATGACGTTTTCCAACGCAGTTTTGTGCGGAAAGAGGTTGTATTGTTGGAACACCATACCGGATTTGCGGCGCAGTGCCAAAATATCGTGTTTGCTTGGTTTTTTGGAAAAATCGATGCTTAACGGCTGCGCATTGTCAAACTCTATCTGACCTTGTTCAGGCATTTCCAAAGCGTTTAAACAGCGTAAAAACGTGGTTTTGCCTGAGCCGGAAGGACCTAAGATAACAATCACTTGTCCTTTGCCGACATCCAAATCGATGCCGCGCAAAATGGTATTTTCGCCAAAGGTCTTATGGATATTGCGGATTTTAATCATGACAACTCCTTATTTGGCGACATAGCGGTCGAAACGTTTTTCCAAACGCGCCTGAATCAGAAACAGCACTTTGCAGAAACACCAATAAACCAATGCGGCTTCGATATAAACCGGCAAAAAGTCATAAGTACGGTTTGCTGTCTCTTGGGCGACGCGGAAAAGCTCCGTTACCGTTACCACGGCGGCAAGCGAGGTGTTTTTGAACAAGCCGATAAATTCGTTGCTTAAAGGCGGTACAGCAACGCGGAATGCCTGCGGTGCGACAATGCGGCGGAAAGTCTGCATATAGGTCATACCGATGGAGAAACCTGCTTCCCATTGGCCTTTAGGTACGGACAAAATTGCCGCGCGTATGGTTTCGGAAGCGTATGCGCCGACATTGAGCGAAAAGCCGATGATGGCGGCAGGAATCGGGTCGATATAGATGCCGATGGAAGGCAAACCATAGAATACGATGACCAACTGCACCAATAGCGGCGTACCGCGAATGACGGAAATATAAAATTCAACCAGCTTCAGCAAGCATTTTTGGAAAATGCTGTCGGAGGGCATGATTCGCACCAAAGCAACGGCTACGGCAATAATCATGCCGATAACGAAAGAAGCGATCGCCAAAGGCAAAGATACTGCAAAGCCGGCTTTGACCATAGGCCAAAACGCGCTGATGAGCATATCAGCGCGTGTTTCCGTCATAAACGGCAGAGAGGCAAGGAAATTATTTAACACTGATGTCTTTTCCGAAGAATTGTTCGCCTAGTTTTTTCAGTGTGCCGTCGGCTTTCAGCTCGTTGATTGCCGTGCTGAATTTGGCCACGACTTCGTCATTGCCTTTATTGACAATCAGGCCGGAACCGACTTTTTCGTCAGCAGGGGCAGACCAAACGATTTGTACGCCGGCATTTGGGTTTTTCTTCAGGTAGTCCAATACCGCCAATTCGTCGTTCAGGGTTGCGTCGGCACGTTTTTGTTCAATCAGGGTCAGAGATTGTGCCAAGCCATCTACCGGTACGAGTTCTGCGCCTGCAGCTTTGGCTTTTTCGCCATAGTTGCTGGTCAGGGATTGTGCGGTTTTCACGCCTTTGATGTCGTCGATGGATTTGATGTTGCTGTCTTTGCGGGCAACCAATACGGCACCGCTCCAGCTGTAAGGCTCGGATTTATCAAAAGTCGCTTGACGCTCAGGGCTGGTCAGGCCGACTTGGTTGGCAACCACGTCAAAACGGCCGGCTTTCAAACCTGCCATCATGGAGTCCCATTGTGTTTCTTTAAATTCAACTTTGATGCCCAGTTTGTCGGCAACTGCGCGGGTTACTTCGACATCGTAGCCGGTCAATTTGCCGTCTTTGTCGTGGTAGGTGAATGGTGCGTAAGTACCCTCCGTACCGACAGTGATGGTACCTTTGTTGTTGATACGCTCAATCAGTGAACCGGAGGCCGCACCGGATTGTGCCGGAGCAGAAGAAGCTGAGTTGCTGCCTTCGCCGCCGCAAGCAGCCAAAACTACTGCAGCGATGGTGCCGAGTACGAATTTTTTCAACATGGATTTTTACTCCTGACTTAAGTGTGTCATTTAGTATTAAAGCGTGCATTCTAAGCGAAACTGCCCAAAATACAAAATACATCTTATGCCTTAAAAGGCCGTCTGAACGCTGATTTGTTCAGACGGCCTTGAATGATGCATAAAAAATTCAGCTTATGCAATTTCAAGCCACATGACTTGATAGGGTTGCAGTACCAAGTCCTGATTCAGAGAAACGGTTTGGCCGCTAATCAAATCGTGTGCTTTAAACGGCATGGCCTGCAGAGTGTGCGCACTGATGGTTTGCGCATGTTCACTGAAGTTGCCGAATGCCAAAAGCGCGTTGTTGCGCATATAGCCGATGATGTGTTTGTTGTTGGTGTTGAAGGTAACCAACCTGCCGCCATTAAAGCGCGGATTGCTCTGGCGGATGGAGATCATATGGCGCAAACCTTGGAAGATTTGACCGGCAGTGGTCGAGCTGTCATGGCGTTGGTTGTACAACTCCTCATTGTACCGAGGACGGTGTGCCCAGCGGCTGTCGTCGCTCTTATTGCTGTCTTGTGACCAGTCGTCGTCATTGAGCGTACCCACTTCGTCGCCTAGGTAAATCAGCGGCAGGCCGCCGGTACTCAAAGCAATGCTGTACAAAAGTTTGATGCGGTCAACGGCATGTGGATCGTTTTGAGCCAAGCCGACCAATGCTGCTGCTGTACCGCTGACACGGCAGTCGCCTGTGCTTGGGTTGTATTGGAAAGGGACGCCGCGCGCGAAGCTGCCGTCGAAATGGTTGACGAAGAAACGGTTGAGGAATTGGCGGTGGTCGTAGCCGTGGATGCCGAATTGCGATGCGTCTTCGTCGGCGAACGTCCAGCCGATGTCGTCATGGCTGCGGACGTAGTTGACCCATGCGGTATGGTTGGGCAGGTTGTGGCGGTAGGAAAGGGCTTGGTGGAGCAGGTTGACCTCGCGGGTGGCGAGGGTGTTCCACAACAATGCCATTTGCAGCGGGTTGTAGCCGATTTGGCATTCGTCTTGTCCGATGTATTGAACGACTTGGTCGGGGTGGACGATGGCTTCGGATTTGAAGAACACGGCAGGTGCGGCGATGCGCATGACGGCGTTGAACGCGCGGATTAAGGCATGGGCTTGCGGCAGGTTTTCACAATCCGTGCCCATTTGTTTCCAAATAAAGGCAACGGCGTCCATACGCAGGATGTCAACGCCCAAATTGGCGAGGAACATCATTTCGCCCGCCATGGCGCGAAACACCCAAGGATTGCTGTAATTCAAATCCCATTGGAAGGAATTGAACGTTGTCCACACCCAGCGTCCGTCTTCCAATTGGGAGAAACCACCCGGATGTTGGTCGGGGAAGATTTCGCGCAGGGTGCGGTCGTATTGGTCGGGCATCCAGCGGTCGGGGAAGATATAGTAGAAATTGTCGAAAAGCGGATTGCCGGAAGCGCAACCTTTCGCCCATTCGTGTTCGTTAGACGTGTGGTTGAAGATGAAATCGACGACGGCGGAAATGCCCGCTTCGTGCAGCGCGGCAATGACATCGCGCAAATCGTCTATCGTACCCAAAGCCGGATTGACGTCGCGGTAGCTGCTAACCGCATAGCCGCCGTCGCTTTTGCCTTCGGGACATTTAAACAGGGGCATCATGTGCAGATAGGTCAGGCCCAACTCTTGGAAATAAGGGATTTTGGCTTTCAAGCCTTGCAGATCGCCGGCAAACAAATCGACGTAGCACACGCCGCCAACCTGTTTGTTGGACAAAATCCAGTCAGGATCGTTTTCGCGCGCAATCAATATCTTTTAAGGATAAGTTGCGTTGTGAATAGCTGCAATCAGTTGCTCCAGCATGGGGAGGACGGCTTCGTTGTTGTTGTAAACATTGTCCAGCTCATGCATCAGTTTGGGGAAGTGTTCCTCAAGTCGTCTGTCAAACTGTTTCCAGTCTTCAGATGTCTCGATGCTTGCACGCTGTTCGGGGGTATAAATCGATAGGGTGCGTTCTTTAAGGTGATGCAAGGTCAAATCAACCTGTTGAGTCTGGGTCAACATAATGCCTACTCCGAAGTTAAGGTGAAATTGTTTTGAAGCTTGGTTTCAATTCTTTTGCAAATCCATGCCGATTGTGGGCGGCTAAGACTGTAATTTTGCGTCAAGAAACTGTCACAATAATACTGGAAGTGCTTGAGTGTGCATAAGGTTTTCAAGGTTAGGGATGATGATTTTTCAAGTGTTTGATTTTGATTAAAAGTAGGATTGAGCAGATGGAAAGTAGCCTTTTGACGAACTATTTTTCAGACGGCCTGAGTCTTGTGAGAAAAACTTTTATTTTTATTATATTAGACATCTTTTTATGCTAAGTATGGCCGTCTGAAACATATGTGCAGCATAACGGGTTGCTTATTTTGTTTAAAAACGTGTCATAGAGATTAAGTTCATGACTTCTGATGTAAATCAAGATTCTATAAAGAGGCAGTTATTGTGTTTTGAAGAGGGAAGGAATGTACGAGTTTCATTTATTAAAAAATGAATCCATTATTTTTCTTATTGATAGTGGTTATTATGTAGATTATCAAGTTAATAAGGGAAAGGTGTCTGCTTGGTTTGTCATGCTTTTTTAATATTATTTTTTAAAATTAGACTTGACCCATTACAAGCAATTACTTAAAGTATCCATCTTATTTTTACACAAGAAAATGGGTTATCCCGTTCCAAAAAAATGAGCGCAATCAAACCACCACAAATCACCGTATTCGACAGCAAGCCAACCGATGCTTATTTCTTCGGTACTTGCGTTCTTGACCTTTTCATGCCGGAAGCAGGCATGGATGCCATTACCTTAATTGAACAGCAGGGTATCCGTATCCATTATCCGATGGAACAAAGCTGCTGCGGTCAACCGGCCTATTCGTCAGGTCATCCTAAAGAAGCCTTTGATGTTGCCAAAGCGCAACTGGATTTATTCCCTGAAAATTGGCCGATTGTCGTGCCTTCCGGTTCTTGCGGCGGCATGATGAAACACCACTGGCCGACTCTGTTCAAAGGCACTGAGTACGAGCAAAAAGCGATTGATTGTGCCAACCGTATCATTGAATTTACCCACTTCCTGCTGGCGATTGGTTACAAACCTGAAGATAAAGGCGAGCCGGTTAAAGTGGCCGTCCATACTTCCTGCGCCGCGCGTCGTGAGATGAATGTCCATTTGTCAGGCTGGCAGCTGATTGACGGCATGGAAAATGTTGTACGTATCGTTCACGACCATGAAAGCGAGTGCTGCGGTTTTGGCGGTACATTCTCTGTGAAACAAGCCGATATTTCCGGTGCGATGGTAACCGACAAAGTTGCAGCCTTAAAAGAAACAGGTGCAACTGAAATCATCAGCGCGGATTGCGGCTGTATGATGAATATCGGAGGCAAAATTGCCAAAGACGAACCCAATATGCCGCGTCCGAAACATATTGCATCTTTCCTGTTGGAACGTACCGGAGGTAAAGCATGAGCGCGCGCGAAAATATTTTAGCGAAATTGAAAAAAGCCGATGCCTTGCCGATGGAAGAACCGCCGGTTTTCGATTATTACCGTGAAATGGGTGTTTCTTGGGCAAACGATGTCGAGCGTTTGAAACATTGGGCGGCTGCCATGCGTGCCGTCAAAACTGAAATCTATTGGGTTACCAAATCCAACTGGCCGCAAGTATTCCGTCAAGCAGCCGAAGACAAAGGCTTGAAAAACATTCTGCTCCCATTGGAAACAGAACATGGTCAGCTGGCTCGTGCAGCTTTGGCCGATACCAATATTGAACCGCGTGGTTTTGAGCGAAAAATCGACGATTGGAAAAACGAATTCTTTACAGATATTGAGGCGGGTTTTAGCGGCTCTAAATGCGGTATTGCCCGTACCGGTACGATTATGCTGGAGTCCAGCCCTCTCGAGCCGCGCAGCCTGAGTTTGGTTCCGCCTGTGCATTTCTGCCTGTTTGACACCAGCAAAATGTACAACGAATTCCATAATGCTGTTGAAGGCGAAAAACTGGTAGAAAAAGGCATGCCTACCAACGTTATTTTGATTTCCGGTCCGTCTAAGACTGCCGATATTCAATTAACTTTGGCCTATGGTGCACACGGCCCGCGCGATTTGGTGGTTTTGGCCGTTCTGCCTGATCATATTTCCCCTGCCGATTTGGAGGAAAAAGCATGAGTTCCCAAACCATTAAATTCCATATGAAGCCGGAAACGTTCAAGCAAAACGCTGCGATTTCTTTGCAAGACAAGCCTCTGCGTAAAAGCTTGCGCACGGCGATGGATATGCTGATGACCAAGCGCAAAGCCGTTTTGACAGATGAAGAAGAGCTGCAAAGCCTGCGTGACTTGTGTGAACATGTCCGTCAACGTTCGTTGTCCAAATTACCTGCATTGCTGGAACAATTGGAAGAAAACCTGACCAAGTTGGGCGTTAAAGTCCACTGGGCGGAAACACCTGCCGAAGCCTGCCAAATCATTCACAACATCATTACCGATAAAAACGGCAAGCTGATGGTGAAAGGCAAATCTATGGTCAGCGAAGAGATTGAGCTGAACCATTATCTGCAAGACCAAGGCATTAAAGCGGTTGAGAGCGATTTGGGCGAGTTTATCGTTCAAATGGCCGGCGAGAAACCAACCCATATCGTGATGCCTGCCATTCATAAGACTAAAGAGCAGGTGAGCGAACTTTTCCACCAAAACCTCGGCACGCCATTGACAGACGACGTAGACCAGTTGACCGGATTTGCGCGTAAAGCTTTGCGCGATATTTACAGCACTGCCGATGTCGGTTTGAGCGGTGTGAACTTTGCCGTTGCGGAAACAGGCACTTTGTGTCTGGTCGAAAACGAAGGTAACGGCCGTTTGAGCACCACTGTACCGCCTGTGCACATCGCCATTACCGGTATTGAAAAAGTGGTTGCGAAGCTGTCGGATGTTCCGCCTTTGTACAGCCTGTTGCCGCGTTCCGCCATCGGTCAGAACATTACCACTTATTTCAATATGATTACCGGCCCTCGCCGTAGCGAAGAGCTGGACGGCCCTCAAGAAATGCACTTGGTACTGCTTGATAACGGTCGTAGCCAAGCGTATGCAGAAGATCAAATGCGCCGCACTTTGCAATGTATCCGTTGCGGTGCATGTATGAACCACTGTCCGGTTTATACCCGTATCGGTGGCGCGGCTTACGGTACGACTTATCCCGGCCCGATTGGCGAGATTATCTCTCCGCATTTGTTGGGCTTGGATGCGACACGCGATCTGCCGACTGCGTGTACCATGTGTGGTGCCTGTGTTGAGGTTTGTCCGGTACGCATTCCGATTACTGAACAAATGCAACGTCTGCGTGTTGAAGCGCAACGTTCGCCAACAGAAATCGTTCCGCATCCTATCCGCGGTCAAGGTGCATCGCATACTTTCGGCGAACAAATGGCATGGCGTACGTTTGACGGTATTTTCAGCGGCAGTAAAGCTTACCGTGCATTCGGTTGGACAGCCACTAAATTCCGTGCATTGACGCCTAGCAAGCAGCTGGGTTGGACGGATAACCGTGTTCCGATGAAACCGGCTAAGAAAACGCTGCATCAAATGATGGCAGAGAAACTCCAGAAAGAAAAAGCATAAGGCTTGATAAATAAAACCTGAGGAATAAAAGGCCTCAGGTTTTATTTTTTATTGAATGGTGCTGGTGTGCCATCGCTATTTGTAAAGGCGTCTGATTTGATTATTTTATCTTGATTCTTTTGAATAAAAAGGCCGTCTGAAAGGTTTTCAGACGGCCTTTCTTACAGCCAAAAGTTTTTGTCTAAGTCCTTAGAGCAATACTTTTTCTACACCGCCGTTATTGGCTTTTTTCACAAACTCATCCAGCCAGTTTTCGCCGAGGATATGTTTCGCCATTTCGATGACGATATAATCGGCAGGCATGTTGTTGTCGTCGGCGTAGCGGCTTAAGCCTTGCAGGCAGGCTGGGCAGGAGGTAAGCATTTTGACGGGTTCGCCCTGCGGCAGCTCTTTGAGGTTTTTCTCAATTTCCTCTTGTTTGCGGAACTTGACCTGAGTGGCGATGTCGGGTCGTTTGACGGCAAACATACCGGACTCGCCGCAGCAGCGGTCGCTTAAGACGACTTTTTGTCCCATCAGGCTGCTGACCATTTGGGTGGCATTCATGGTTTTGATCGGGGTATGGCAAGGATCGTGGTAGAGGTATTGCTGACCTTGTACGCCGTTCAGTTGCACGCCTTTTTCAAGCAGATATTCGTGGATGTCGATGATACGGCAGCCTGGGAAGATTTCCTCAAAACGGTATTTTTCTAGTTGGTCGTAGCAGGTACCGCAACTGACGACGACGGTTTTGATGTCGAGGTAGTTGAGGGTGTTTGCCATACGGTGGAAAGCCACGCGGTTGTTGGTGCTCATTTCTTCGGCTTTAGCCTTATTGCCGCCGGCGTCTTGCGGATAGCCGCAACACATATAGCCGGGCGGCAGGACGGTTTGTACACCGACATGCCAAAGCATGGCTTGAACGGCAAGTCCGATTTGGCTGAACAGACGCTCAGAGCCGCAACCTGGAAAGTAGAACACGGCTTCGGCATCTTCCGGAGAAGCCGGGTTACGGATGATAGGAATACTCTTGTCGTCTTCTATACCCAGCATGGAGCGCGGAGTTTTGGCTGGCACACTTTTTGGCAAAGGACGGTTGATGAAATGGATAACCTGTTCTTTGATTGAGGCAGTACCGACGGTGGCTTTCGGTTCGGCTTTTTGCTTTTTAGTGCCGATCGGAAGAAGCTTGCCGATTTTGTAGGCAAAGTTCTGCGCAGGGAAGCCGGTCTGTATCATGGCGGCGCGAAGGGCTTTGATGGTTTTCGGGCCTGTGGCGTTCAAAAATGCCATACCCATCGATGCGGCGGGCGCGAAGCGTTTGTGGCCGGAATCGGCAAGGTAGTTGCGGACGGCTACGGTAACGTCGCCGAAGTCGATGTTGACAGGGCAAGGTTTAACGCAGCGGTGGCACACGGTGCAGTGGTCGCCGATGTCCATCAGTTCTTCAAAATGTTTAATGGAAACGCCGCGACGGGTTTGTTCTTCGTATAAGAAGGCTTCAGTCAGCAAGCCTACGCCGAGGATTTTGTTGCGTGGGCTGTACAGCAGGTTGGCGCGCGGAACGTGGGTGGAGCAGACGGGTTTGCATTTGCCGCAGCGCAGACAGTCTTTAATGGAATCAGCGATGGTGCCGAGGTCTGATTTTTCCATAATCAGCGATTCCGCCCCCAAAAGCTCGAACGACGGCGTATAGGCGTTGCGTAAGTCAGAGCCTTTCATGAGTTTGTGACGGTTGAAGGTATGTTTCGGATCGACTTGGTTTTTGTAGTTCCAAAACGGTTGTAAATCTTCATCGGTCAGGAATTCGAGCTTGGTAATGCCGATGCCGTGTTCGCCGGAAATTACGCCGCCGAGCGAACGGGCGATTTTCATGATGCGTTCCACAGAACGGTAGGCCGTCTGAAGCATTTCGGCATCGTCTGAGTTAACCGGAATATTGGTGTGAACGTTACCGTCGCCGGCGTGCATATGCAGGGCAACGAAGACGCGGCTGCGTACGGTTTTGGCGTGGATTTTGCCCAAGCCTTGGATAATTTTGGTATCGGTTTTGCCGCTGAAGATTTCTGAAAGCGGCTTCATTACGTCCGCTTTGACAGACACGCGCAGGCGGAAATCGCGGAAGGCAATAAAGCAGCTTTCATTGTCTTTGGCTTCGAGCGAGGCGTGGACGGCTGCGCCATAGCGGGCTTTATAGTCGGCAAGCGGTGCGTCTAAGTTATTAAGCAGCCATTCCCAACGCGCTTTGACAGCAGAAACGTGGGCTAGGGCGTGTTTGCCGCGTTCGCCCAACAGTTCGGCAGTTGGCAGGTCTGTTCCCATTTTGTCGATGGGGAGTTTGCCGGACAGATATTGCTCCAAGGCGGCACAGAGTTTGAGTTTGTTTTGGATGGAAAGCTCAATGTTGATGCGTTCGATGCCGTCTGAATACTCGCCGAGCCTTTCGAGTGGGATTACCACGTCTTCGTTGATTTTAAAGGCATTGGTGTGTTTGGCGATGGCTGCGGTGCGGCTGCGGTCAAGCCAGAAGGTTTTACGGGCTTCAGGAGATATGGCGATAAAGCCTTCGCCGTCGCGGGCGCGGGCGAGTTCGCAGATGTGTTCGGCGGCTGCCTGTACGGCGGCTTCGTCGTCGGAAACCACATCTGCCAGCAAGACCATTTTAGGTCGGCCTTTACCTGCCGCTTTGGTGGCATAACCGACGGCGCGGACGTAGCGCCAGTCTAAATGCTCCAAACCGGCCAATCGTACGCTTTCATGGGCAAGCAGGAAATCGCGGATTTCGACAATGGACGGCGTAGCGGTGGCGACCGTGCCGAAAAATTCCATACACACAGTACGCGTGTATTTCGGCATTTTGTGCAACACGAAGGCGACGCTGGTGATGATGCCGTCTGTGCCTTCTTTCTGCACGCCGGGCAGGCCGCTCAAGAATTTGTCGGTAACGTCTTTGCCCAAACCGACTTTGCGGAATTTGTGGCCGGGGATTTCCAAACGTTTGGTATTGATGATATTGCGACCGTCTGAATCCAGCGTATGTACGTCAAATATGGCGGTTTCTTCGTCGTGAATTTTGCCGAAATTGTGGTGCACGCGTTCGATACGCAACCATTCGCCTTGAGGGTTAACCATGTTCCAGTAGGCGAGGTTGTCCAAGGCAGTACCCCACAGCACGGCTTTTTTACCGCCTGCGTTCATCGCCACATTACCGCCCACGCAAGACGCATCGGCGGAAGTCGGATCAACAGCGAACACCAAACCTGCCTGATGTGCGGTTTCTTCCACCCGCCGCGTGACCACGCCTGCGCCGCAATGGATAATCGGATGTCTGCCGTCCAAGCCTGCCAGCTCAACGT
This sequence comes from Neisseria subflava, assembly GCF_005221305.1. Classification (NCBI taxonomy): domain Bacteria; kingdom Pseudomonadati; phylum Pseudomonadota; class Betaproteobacteria; order Neisseriales; family Neisseriaceae; genus Neisseria; species Neisseria subflava. The sequence goes on along the minus strand of NZ_CP039887.1, from coordinate 880,299 downwards.
ATTCGACGCCGCGATGCTTGTCGAGTTTTTCGGTATTGATGACTGCGCTGTTTGCGTCCAAAGGTACTGCGCCGCCGGTATAACCCGTACCGCCGCCGCGCGGGATAATGACCAAGTCCAACTCGATTAAGGCGCGGACCAAAGGCGCGATCTCTGCCTCGGTATCAGGATTGACAACGACAAACGGATACTCCACGCGCCAGTCGGTTGCATCGGTAACGTGTGTCACGCGCGCCAATCCGTCAAACATGATGTTGTGCGGCTTGGTGATTTTGCTTAAGCGTTCCAAAATCTGATGGCGTTTTTGGATGGTTTCATCAAAACTGCTATCAAAACGCTCGACTGCTTTTTCTGCTGCGGCAACCAAGACATCCACTTGCTGATTGTCGTCACGGCGCTTGCGGATCTCGTTCAAACGGTGGCGCATTTCACGCACCAGCGCGGCGCGGCGTTTCGGATGCTCCAGCAAATCGTCGACCAGATACGGATTGCGCACGACCACCCAAATATCGCCCAACACTTCAAACAACATCCGCGCCGAACGCCCCGTCCTGCGCTGTCCGCGCAAGTCTTGCAGAATCTGCCACGCTTCGTCGCCCAACAGTCGGATGACGATTTCGCGGTCGGTATAAGAAGTATAGTTATAGGGAATTTCTCGAATACGCTGAGGGGCAGTAGTCGTGGTCATGGTTGTGTTCCGTTGATGGATGTAATGTTTTTATATTAAAGGCCGTCTGAAAAATGCAATTTCTTCTTGATGGCGTAAAGTGTTAATGTAGTGTAATTTTCGATATTTTTCAACGGAAAAGACAATAAACATTCCAATGGGAATGATTTGCAACTAGGTAATATTGTTTACAATCTTGTCGTGTAAATGGTTTTCAGACGACCTGACAGATTTTATCGCTTGAGTTTTTCTGTAAAACCGCTATAATGCGTTTTTTCTATGGCGGGTCTCCCCGCATGGTAATTCGGAACACCGGGTCAGGGGCGGAAGCCAGCAGCCCACTCTGATGAGCCAGTGCCGGGGGTTCGGCTCGCCACCTTATTCAAAAATGCCGGAGATGGTTAAGTCTCCGGCATTTTTCATTGTATAAAGCGTAATAAAAAGGCCGTCTGAAATCTCATTTTCAGACGGCCTTTGAGTTTATGAGCCAGCTATTTATGCTTCTTCTGATTTTGTATTGGGCAAAACGCAGTTCAGGATAATCGCCAATACGGCGCACAAACCTACACCAGCAAAGCTCAAAGTACCTACTTTGATAATCATGCCGCCGATACCGGTGGTCAATACGGAGCTGACGATAACCAGATTTTTCGGCTGCATCAAATCGACTTTTGCATCAATCAATGTTTTGATGCCCAAAGAGGCGATTGTACCGAACAGCAGCAACATAATACCGCCCATAACCGGCATGGGAATCGAAGCCAAAAACGCGTTGAACTTACCGAAAAACGCCATAAAAATTGCAAAAATTGCCGCCCAAGTCATGATGACGGGATTGCTGTTTTTGGTAATCATCACCGCGCCGGTTACTTCGCCGTAAGTAGTCACAGGAGGGCCGCCAATCAAACCGGCCACGCATACGCCCAAGCCGTCGCCGGCGAGGGTTTTGTCCAAGCCAGGGTCTTTAGTGTAGTTTGTGCCGGTTACATTGCCGATGGCCATAATGCCGCCGATGTGTTCGATGGCCGGGGCGATGGCGACGGGCAACATAAACAAGGCAGCCTGCCAGTTGACTTGAGGCGTTTCAAAATGAGGGACGGCAAACCAAGGGGAGTTGACGATGGCGCTGGTATCGACCAAGCCCATGATCAAAGCTAACACATAGCCAGAAGCCACGCCGATCAGAATCGGAATTAGCTTCATCATTTTGCTGCCGAAGACAGAAACAATGACGGTTACCGCAAAGGTAAAGCCGGAGAGAATCAGCGAGTCGATATAGTCGATGACCTGTTTTCCATCTGCCTGACCCATGGCCATGCTGCTGGCTGCAGCGGCCACGGACAAGCCGATTACCATAATCACCGGGCCGATAACCACGGGCGGCAATAGCTTGTGTACCGCATCCAGACCGCGCCATTTGATCAGCGCGGCAAAGACAAAGTACATGAAACCTGCCGCAAACAGACCAAACATCGTAGAAGGCAGGCCCCATTCGCCGATGGAGTAGATAATCGGCGCAATAAAGGCAAAAGAAGAACCGAGGAAAATCGGCACTTTACGTTTGGTAACCAATTGGAACAACAAAGTGCCCAAGCCTGCGCCCAATAATGCCAAAGCTGGGTTCAGTCCCGTCAGTAGCGGCACAAGCACCATGGCACCGAATGCGACAAACAAAATCTGCGCACCGGCTACCGCTGTTTTAAGCTGGTTCATAAAAGCTCCGAAGAAAATTTAAACGGCGCAGATTATACTGATTTATCCTAGTCGTGAACATTTATTTACAAAAGGCCGTCTGAACAAATGTAACGATGACACCTGTCCAGACGGCCTTGTTCGATAGCGAATGGTTAATAACTTATCAAAATCGATTAGGAAATTTTTTAGCCGCGTGTTTCGCGCCAAACCAAATAATCGCGCAGGGGCGGCATGGGCGGGTTGATGCAGTGCGGACAGATGCCGGTTGTGTCTTCATCATCGCTGTCGATATGGTAGTCGTTTGGATCGAAGCGCACCTGCTGCATGACGGCTTGCGCCAAAGCTTGCGCCTGTACGACATCAAAGCGGAATTTTTCAAGGATTTCGTTTAATAGACGGATTTCGCCGTCGCTGAAAGATTCGCTGTGTTTGACAATGAGGCGTTGATAATCTTCATTGCTGATTTTTTCGTGAAGTAAATCGGTCTGGATAGTCATGATTTTTATTGTTGAAATAAGATGGTCAAGGTGCAGATTATAGCGGATATTGTGGCGGCTGTTTTAAATGTCGTCTGAAAGTTGACGGGCTTTGGCGGATGTGGGGATAAATCTGTTCAATTCAGTATTGACTGCCTGAAAATCGCGGCTATCAAAAAAATCGCCGATACGTATGGTTTTTCCCTGATAATCGAAAGACCATGCGCCTTGTACACATTTTTGGATACGTAAAATATTGGGGATATTGTGAATTTTTCGTTTCATACCATTTTGGTATAGGTTTTCGTTTGGCAACCTCTGTTTCCTTCCTTGTGCAATAGGAGCTTTAGGAATATGGTCACGAGAATGCCATTCGGAGATTTCTGACAACGGGAAACTACGCCAACGCCCAATGGAGAACAAGGTATAACCATGAGACAGCGTATGGTTACGGATCTTGATGTTTTCACGTCCGAAAAGTTGCCAAAGAAGGCTGTAAACCAGTGAGCCGACTAGGTAGAAAGTAAAAAGTAAAGGGATGAGAATGGCTTCTAAATTAGTGAAATAGTGCTCTTCAAGGTAAAACGGCGCGATGCATGTAAGAGCAAAGAAAAATATAAGAGATACCGTGGTAAAACCGATTTCCTGCGAGTCATGTACAACACGTGCAGATACGGTAATGCCGTCGGGCATGCGCTCTATTTTATAACGCGAAGATGCCATCAATAGCCTCCTACTTTGTCTGCCTGATACGCTTTTTGCAGCGGTGTAATTTGTGCCAAGCGGGCATGATCAATTTGTTCGGCAATTAAATGGGATTTTCCTTGTGCGCGGCACTCGGCGGCAATTTTGCCTGCATCTACTTGGTTGGCGGCCTCAAGTAAGGCCAACCAGTGTTCGCGTTGCGGATAGGGGGTATCTTCAAGATTCAGACGGCCTTGTTTGTCGGCCACGCAGACGTTTAAGGCCGTCTGAAAACGTTCGGGGCGGCGGAATGCGTCGGTTTTTTTCAAAACATTCAAAATGGTTTTGCTTTTGAACTGCCCGACTTGATGGAGCATGATGTGCCAACGGCAGACAAGTTCGGCAAGCTCGGCGCAGTGTTTGGGCGCGCGCAGGCGTTGATTGACTTCGCAGACGGGTTCGACGCCGTTGACATCGTGTCCGTAGTGTTTCGGCAAGATATCGGCCGGTGTTTTTGCCTTGCCTAAGTCGTGCAATAAGGCAGCATAGCGTTCGGCGAGGGAGAGATTCATCTCGGCGGCTCGTTGTACAACCATCAGCGTATGAATACCGCTGTCGATTTCGGGATGATAGTCGGCGCGTTGCGGTACGCCGAAAAGGGCATCAAGCTCGGGCAGTAAAACTTTGAGTGCGCCGCATTCGCGCAAAACTTCAATCATTCGGCGCGGATTTTTCTCCATCAAGCCTTTTGCCAATTCTTGCCAGACGCGTTCGGCAACCAAGGCATCCGCTTCGCCGTTTTCTACCATTTGCCGCATCAGCGACATGGTTTCATCGGCAATTTGAAAACCATAACGCGCGGCAAAACGGGCGATACGCAAAATCCTTACGGGGTCTTCGGCAAAGGCAGGCGAAACGTGGCGCAGGATGCCGGCTGCCAAGTCTTGTTGTCCGCCAAAAGGATCGATGATCGTGCCGTCTGAATCCTGAGCCATGGCATTGATGGTCAGGTCGCGGCGCATCAGGTCTTGTTCCAGCGTAACGTCTTTATCGGCATGAAAGCTGAATCCGGCATAGCCTTTGGCGGTTTTGCGCTCGGTACGGGCGAGGGCATATTCTTCGTGGCTGTCCGGATGGAGAAAGACGGGAAAATCCTTGCCGACAGGTTGATAGCCTTGAGCCAGCATGGTTTGCGCATCTGCACCGACGACTACCCAGTCGCGGTCTTTGACGTGCAGGCCTAACAGATGGTCGCGGACGGCGCCGCCGACAAGATAGGTTTTGATGGTTTGTGTATTCATATAAAAATCGAACGATATAAAAAGGCCGTCTGAAAAGCCGTATTGGGTTTTCAGACGGCCTGAGTCAGAACGCTATTATGACGCTTTAGGCTTGTTGCCGTCGATGATTTTCAAACCGGCGGAGACCAAGCTGCCGATGTCGGCAACGTTGGCAGGCATAATCAGCGTGTTGCTTTCTTTAGCCAAATTGCTGAAGGCGGCAACGTATTGCTCGGCAACTTTCAGGTTAACAGCTTCAGCACCGCCCTCGGAGCGGACAGCCTCGGCGATTTTGCGGATGGCGTCGGCGTTGGCTTCGGCAACCAGGCGCAGGGCTTCGGCTTCGCCTTGAGCGCGGTTGATGCGGGCGATTTTTTCACCGTTTGACGCGTTGATGGCGGCTTGCGCTTCACCTTCGGATTGTTGGATTTCTGCCTCGCGCTGACCGCTGGCAAGGTTGATCTGCTCGATTTTACGGCCTTCGGATTCGGCAATACGCGCGCGTTTTTCACGTTCGGCGGTAATTTGCGCCTGCATTGAGCGGAGGATTTCTTGCGGCGGAACCAAGTCTTTGATTTCGTAACGCAAGACTTTCACGCCCCATGCGCCTGCCGCTTCGTCCAAAGCAGCAACAACAATGCTGTTGATTTCATCGCGTTCTTCAAAGGTTTTATCCAATTCCATGCGTCCGATGACAGAGCGCAAAGTTGTCTGCGCAAGCTGGGTAATCGCCATGATGTAGTTGCTGGAACCATATGAAGCGAGTTTTGGATCGGTGACTTGGAAGTAGATAATGCCGTCCACAGTCAGCTGAGTGTTGTCGCGGGTGATACAGACTTGGCTGGGAACATCCAAAGGAACTTCTTTCAGCGAATGGCGATAGGCGACACGGTCGATGAATGGGATGAGGATGTTCAGGCCAGCAGTCAGCGCTTTGTGAAAACGGCCCAATCGTTCGACCACATAAACTTCCTGCTGCGGCACAACGATAAAGGATTTGAAACCAAAAACAACAACGACGATGAGGAGTAGGACGGGGAGACTGAGCAGAAATTCCATAATGTTTCCTTATGATGATGGTTGGGAGAGTGTGCGGATAATCAGAAGATTGCCGTTTTTGGCAGTAATGACTGCGCTTGAGGCCGTCTGAAAAGTATCTTGAGGCCGTTCGGCTTGTGCCTGCCAGTGTGTACCGCGGTATGCGACTTCGTAAATATTGTCATGCAGGTGGCGTAGGATGCGGACGTTTTGCCCAATATCTAAATCATCGTTGAGCGCTTGGGGAGCCAACTGATTTTTCAGACGGCCGTGTACCAGCCAGATACCGAGTGCACTGATGATGGCGGCAGTCAAAACGGCGGCAGAAAAGTGACCGCTTAATCCGTACATGATTCCGGCAGCGGCCAGCGCTACGCTGACCACCAAAAGATAAACCGTTCCGATAAACAATTCGACAATCAGAACAACGGCGGCGGCAACAAACCATATCGTCATGCGGCATATCCTTTTAAGAATCTTTTGATAATCCTTATCATAATGGCAACAGCTTGAAATGAAAAGGCTAAGGCTGAAATTTATTTCAGTTATAATAAGTCCATTCAAATACGGAGCAGCAAATAATGCAGACTTGGCACGAGGCAATTGGTGCGGAAAAAGAAAAGGCGTATTTTCAAACGATTTTGGAGAAGGTACGCCATGAAAGGCAGGCGGGGATAACCGTTTATCCGCCTGAGCGCGATGTATTCAATGCCTTTCGGACGACTGAATTTGGAAATGTAAAAGTAGTGATTTTGGGGCAAGACCCGTATCACGGCGCGGGTCAGGCTCATGGTTTGGCGTTTTCCGTGCAACTTGAAATTGCGGTGCCGCCGTCGTTGGTCAATATTTATAAAGAGCTGGCGACGGATATTGAGGGCTTTCAAATTCCGCAACACGGCTATTTGCAGCATTGGGCGGAACAGGGCGTGTTGCTGTTGAACACGGTATTGACTGTCCGTTCCGGTTTGGCGCATTCCCATGCGACTTTTGGCTGGGAGGCGTTTACCGATGAAGTCATCCGACAATTGGATAAGGAACGCGAGCATTTAGTCTTTATGCTGTGGGGCAGCCATGCGCAGAAGAAAGGCGCGTTTATCGACCGCAACCGTCATTTGGTGCTGACTGCGCCGCATCCTTCGCCTTTATCGGCATATCGCGGCTTTTTCGGCTGCAAACATTTTTCGCAGGCAAACGCTTATTTGCAGGCACATGGTTTAGAGCCGATTGATTGGCAGGTTTAAATAAGATGATAGGCCGTCTGAAAGCAGATTTTCAGACGGCCTTATGATTTAGTTTCAAATCGAATATTCAATCAGTTCGTTTTGAGAAAAGACATAAACCTGTTTCGGAATCAGCTTCAATTCTTTGCCTTCGGCGATTTGGTAACGCGCGGCATCGCTGCCTGCCAGCGTGATATGTACGTCTTGTTTGTCGTGTTTGACTAAAATATGCGTCAATGCGCCGACGGCGTGGATTTTTTCGATTTTGGCACGAATCATCGGTGTTTCATTTTCGGCGGCAAGCTGCCATTCGTGTGGGCGGATATAGCCGATAGCGGTTTGTTCCTGCCATTTGTAGTGCGCGTCCAATTTCCATGCAAAGCCGTTGTAGTGCCAGATGCCTTTTTCGATTCTGCCTTCAAAAGCGTCGGTTTCGCCGAGAAATTCGGTAACGAAGGCGTTTTCAGGTTTGCGGTAAATAGCTTCGGCGCTGCCGGTTTGTTCGATTTTGCCGTGGTTCATGACGACGATTTCGTCGGAAACTTCAAGGGCCTCTTCTTGGTCGTGTGTCACCAGAATGCTGGTTACGCCTAGGTTGTGATGGATGTCGCGCAGCCAGGTACGCAATTCTTTGCGCACTTTGGCATCCAGCGCGCCGAAGGGTTCATCCAAAAGCAGGAGTTTGGGTTCGACAGCGAGGGCGCGGGCAAGGGCGATGCGTTGGCGTTGGCCGCCAGAGAGCTGGTGCGGATAGGATTTGGCGAGGTGGGAGAGCTGCACGAGTTTCAGCAACTCCTCGACTTTGGCGCGGATTTGTTCTTTGGACGGGCGTTCGGACTTGGGTAATACGGTCAAACCGAAAGCGACGTTGTCAAACACGTTCATGTGGCGGAAGAGGGCGTAGTGTTGGAACACAAAACCGACTTTGCGCTTGCGCACATGCTTGGTGGTTACGTCTTGGCCGTCAAAGAGAATTTGTCCGCCGTCGGCGTTTTCCAATCCGGCGATGATGCGCAGGAGCGTGGTTTTGCCGCAGCCGGAAGGGCCGAGCAGGGAAACGAGTTTGCCGGTGGGGACGTTGAGGTTGATGTTTTTCAGCGCGTGGAACGCTCCGAAGTGTTTGTTTAAGTTTTGAATGGTGATGCTCATGCTGCGTTCCTTTCGGCGGCGGCGAGTTTTTTATCTTGTAATTTTGTGATGATGTTTTGCACCAGCAAGGTGGCCAAGGCTAAAAGTGCCAATACGCCGGAGAGGGCGAATGCGCCGGTGAAGTTGTATTCGTTGTAGAAGATTTCGACCAAAAGCGGGATGGTGTTGGTTTCGCCGCGGATATGCCCCGATACTACGCTGACCGCGCCGAACTCGCCCATTGCGCGGGCGTTGGTGAGGATGATGCCGTAGAGCAGCGCCCATTTGATGTTGGGCAGGGTAACGCGCCAAAACATCTGCCAGCCGCTTGCACCGAGTATCAAGGCGGCCTGTTCTTCGCTGTCGCCCTGCGCCTGCATTAAAGGAATGATTTCGCGTGCGACAAAGGGGAAGGTAACGAACAGCGTCGCCAAAATAATGCCGGGGATGGCGAAGATAATCTGTATGCCTTGCGCTTCCAGCCAGCCGCCCAATGCCGTGTGCGCGCCGAACAATAAGACGAACATTAAACCGGCCACCACGGGCGATACGGAAAACGGCAAATCGAGCAGGGTGGTCAGCAACTGCTTGCCGCGGAAGTCGAAGCGGGTCAGCAGCCACGCCATCGCCACGCCCAATACGGCATTGACGGGAACGACAATCAGCGCGGTAATCAGCGTTAATTTGATGGCAGACCATGCCTCGGGATCGGTCAAGGATTGCAGGTATAAATCCCAACCGCCTTTTAAGGCCTCGTAGAATACGGCAACCAAAGGCACGACCAGCATCAGCAGCAGAAAGCCTAAGGCGGTAGCAGTCAGTAACATGCGCAGCCAACGCGGTTCGCTCAGGTTTGGATTGGTAGAATGGGTTTTCATGTTAGTGAAGTCTCTATTTATTCTTTATCCGTTTAGGCCGTCTGAAAAATGTTTGCTTGATGTTTCAGACGGCCTGTTGTTTGTTAAACCTTCGCTCCGGCGCGGCGGCTCAAAGTCCATTGCATGATGTTCAAAATCAGCAGGATGACAAACGAAATCATCAGCATAAACAGAGCAACGGCTGATGCACCCTGAGCATCGTATTGCTCCAGTTTGCCGGTAATAATCAAGGGCAGGATTTCAGACACCATCGGAATATTGCCCGCGATAAAAATGACCGAGCCGTATTCGCCGGTAGAGCGGGCAAACATCATGCCTGCGCCGGTCAACAGGGCCGGTGTGATTTCTGGCAAAAGGACGCGGCGGAACGTAGTCCAACGGCTTGCGCCCAAAGTCGCCGCCGCTTCTTCATATTCGCCCGACAACTCTTCCAATACCGGCTGCACGGCCCGGACGATAAAGGGCATGCTGACGACAATCAGTGCAATCCAAATGCCGATGGGCGTAAAGGCGATTTTGATGCCCAAAGGCTCGAAAAAACGGCCTATCCAACCATTGGGCGCATACAGGGTTGCCAACGCAATGCCTGTTACCGCCGTCGGCAGCGCAAACGGCAAATCGACCAAAGCGTTTACCAACCCTTTGCCCGGAAATTCATAGCGCACCAATACCCAGGCGACCAACGTGCCGAACACGATATTGGTCAACATCGCATAAAACGACATCCGCAAACTCAGCCAGACGGCCGCCAAGACATTGGGTTCGATAATCGTGTTCCAAAATCCGCTCCAGCCGATTTCCGCCGCTTTGGCCGCCATCATCGCAAACGGCAAAACCACCAAAAGCGACAGGCACAAAACCGTCAAACCCAGGCTGAGCTTGAAACCTGGCAATACAGAAGGCGTTTTGAGTAACAACATAATGGCAATCGTCAGAATTTAATACACGCTTACTTTAACAAGGCCGTCTGAAAACTGGAAAGAATGCTTTGTTTGGTATAAAGACGATTTTGTTATATTGAAAAGATGAAAAGGCCGTCTGAACATCAAATTTCAGACGGCCTTGCTGGTGTTGGGGAATCAATAAGCAACAGATTCAGGCGATGAGGGCCGGCGTTGCGCCGCGTCATAGTTTTCCTGAGCCGAGCGGACGGCTTTTTCCAAACCGTTGATCCGTTCGAGATAGCGGGCATAGTTGCGTTCATTGCCATAACGCACTTTTTTGCCTTCTTCCAAGTTTTTCTTGGCAGTATCTAAAGCACGCTTGGCCGCACCGACATCAGTCGGATTGACTAGGGCGACAGCTTCTTCTGCCTGCTCGGCTTCGCTTGGCGAAGTCGGTGTTGCCGGTGTTGAAACAGGCGCAGAAGTATATACGGACGGTTTGCCGATATTGCTGACTTTGCAGTTTTTGCCGCCGGCTTGGGTATAGACTTTGCGGCCGGCAGAATCGGTACATTCAAAAATAGGTGCGGCGGAAACCACGGTTGTCAAAGCGAGCAGTAATGTGCTGATCCAAATTTTGTTCATTTTTTAGTTTTCCTTAAAACCATTTCCACCAAACAAACAAAGCCGTAATCATGATGATGTTGGCGAAGAGGATAGGCTTCCACTGTCTGGGCGCGCGCCACAATTCAGTGCCAGAGCGCGTGCGGCGGATATAGAAAAACGGGCTGAGCAGCATGGAAGCGGCGCATACCAAAATAATCACGGCGTAATAGATTTTGTGCGTTTCCATATCGTTTCTCTGTTTCAGACGGCCTGAAATGCTGCCTACAACGCATTTTTGCGTGAAGCGTTGCCTGTTTTCATCTTGCATCGGGTATTGGACACATTTGCCATGGCCTCAATCCTGAGGTCTTTGCAAAAATATGCTACAATCGCGTCCGATTATAACATTCTATTTATAAAGGTTTTACGAATAATGATTTCTACCAACGGCATCACCATGCAGTTCGGCGCAAAGCCGCTGTTTGAAAACGTATCCGTCAAGTTCGGCGAAGGCAACCGCTACGGCTTGATCGGCGCGAACGGTTCGGGCAAATCCACCTTCATGAAAATCCTCGGCGGCGATTTGGAACAGACTGCCGGCGAAGTAGCGATTGAAAACGGCGTGCGTTTGGGTAAATTGCGCCAAGACCAGTTTGCCTACGAAGACATGCGCGTGCTGGACGTGGTGATGATGGGTCACACCGAAATGTGGGCGGCAATGACCGAGCGTGATGCGATTTACGCCAATCCTGAAGCCACCGAAGACGACTACATGAAAGCCGCCGAACTGGAAGCCAAGTTCGCCGAATACGACGGCTACACCGCCGAAGCGCGCGCTGCCGAATTGTTGAGCGGCGTGGGCATTTCCGAAGATTTGCACAATGCGACCATGGCAGAAGTTGCCCCGGGCTTCAAACTGCGCGTATTGCTGGCGCAAGCCCTGTTCTCCAAGCCAGATGTATTGCTCTTGGACGAACCGACCAATAACTTGGACATTAATACCATCCGCTGGTTGGAAGGCGTGTTGAACCAATACGACTCCACCATGATCATCATCTCGCACGACCGTCACTTCTTGAACGAAGTCTGTACACACATGGCGGATTTGGACTACAACACCATCACCATCTATCCGGGCAACTACGACGACTATATGCTCGCTTCCGCCCAATCGCGTGAGCGCGCCCTGAAAGACAACGCCAAAGCCAAAGAGAAACTGCAAGAGCTGCAAGAGTTCGTTGCCCGTTTCTCTGCCAACAAATCCAAAGCCCGTCAGGCAACCAGCCGTCTGAAACAGGCAGACAAAATCAAATCGGAGATGGTCGAAGTCAAACCTTCTACCCGTCAAAACCCGTATATCCGTTTTGAAGCCGACGAAAAAGCCAAGTTGCACCGTCAGGCTGTGGAAGTTGAAAAACTGGCCAAACGTTTTGAAACCCAGTTGTTTAAAAACCTGAACTTCATCCTTGAAGCAGGCCAGCGCCTCGCCATCATCGGCCCGAACGGCGCGGGTAAATCTACCTTGCTGAAACTCTTGGCCGGCGCATACAATCCCGAATATTCAGACGGCCTGTTGCCGGACGAAGGTACCATCAAATGGGCGGAAAAAGCCAGTGTCGGCTACTACCCGCAAGACCATGAAAACGACTTCGACGTCGATATGGATCTGAGCGAATGGATGCGCCAATGGGGCCAGGAAGGCGATGACGAACAAGTCATCCGCGGCACTTTGGGCCGCTTGCTCTTCGGCAGCAACGATGTCGTGAAAAAAGTGAAGGTTCTCTCAGGTGGCGAAAAAGGCCGTATGCTTTACGGCAAACTGTTGCTGTTGAAACCCAATGTTTTGGTCATGGACGAACCGACTAACCACATGGACATGGAAAGCATCGAATCCTTGAACATGGCGCTGGAAAAATACAACGGCACGTTGATTTTCGTATCGCACGACCGTCAGTTTGTATCTTCATTGGCCACCCAAATCATCGAATTGGATGGCAAAGGCGGATATGAACACTACTTGGGCGATTACGAAAGCTATCTGGAGAAAAAAGGCTTAGTTTAAACCCATACTGATAAGCTATTAAGGTATTGAAATGCCGTCTGAAAACCGTTGTGTTTTCAGACGGCATTTTTTGAAGCGTTTCATATTGGCAATCACTGAAACTGCTAAGATTAAAATGGATAAATTTCTTGTTAGGAATTTTTATTAAAGCCATAAAATAGATATACAAAAGGCCGTCTGAAAATTTCAGACGGCCTTTATTTATGTTTTGATAGAAAGAGGATTAACTGAATAAACTTTTAAACCACAACACAATCGCGTCCCACATACGGCGCAACCAGCTGCCTTCTTCTACGCCGGTCAGGGCGACGACGTCTTTTTCGGCAATAATTTTACCGTCTTTCATGACTTTCAGCTTGCCCAATACTTGGCCTTTTTCAATCGGGGCGAGGACGGGCTGAAGCGTTTCTAAGATTGGTTTGACGTTTTTGCCGGTATCGTGAGGAATGGTAATGTAAACATCGTCCAAGAAACCGATATCTACGGCTTTGGTGCTGCCTTTGTAAACTTTGACTTGGGAAATCACTTCTCCGCCGTTGTAAAGTTTAGGCGTATCAAATGCCTGCAATGACCAGTTGAGCAGTTTGCTGCTTTCGCTGGCGCGCGCTTCGGTGGATTCGGCACCGGCAAGAATGGATACAATACGGCGGTTGTTGCGTTTGCTGGAAGCGGCAAGATGATAGCCTGCGCCTTCGCTATAGCCGGTTTTCAAACCGTCGATACTGCTGTCGCGATAGAGCAGGAGATTGCGGTTGGGCTGCTCGATATTATTGTATTTGAAAGATTTGTTTGCAAATAAAGGATAATATTTCGGATAGTCATTGATGAGCGCGGCAGCCAAGATGGCAAGGTCGCCAACGGTTGAAACATGGCCGTTAGAAGAAATACCGGTCGGGTTGTTGAAGTGGGTGTGCTTCATGCCCAAGCGTTTGGCTTCTTCGTTCATTTGTTTGACGAATTCATCGATAGAGCCGTTGCCAATGGCTTCGGCAAGGGTAATGGCGGCATCGTTGGCTGACTGGATGGTTGTACCCTTAATCAAGGAGCTGACGCTGACAGGAACTTTAGGATCGAGGAACATGCGCGAACCTTCGACTTTCCATGCAGCATTGGAAACAGTCAGCATTTGGCCTGCCTCAAGCGTACCGTTTTCCAGTGCTTTAAAGGCAAGGTAAGCAGTCATCATTTGCGTCAACGCGGCAGGCTCGATAGGCGTGTCGGCATTGTTGGATGCCAAGGTTTGCTTGCTGTGCAAGTCGGTAACGATATAGGCAGTTGCCGCAATTTCCGGCGGCGTTGTCGGGCTGTTGATGCTGTGCAGCAGCGGCTGCGTTTGAGCCTCGCTTTGTACGGCAGGTGTGGATGCAACCAGGTCGGCAGCAAGGGAATGAGTATTCAGGAGGGCAGCAAAAATTAAGCTAAGTAGCGTTTTTTTCATCATTATTTGTGGATTTGAATATGAGTGGACACTGTTATGAGGTAAACAGTTTGGCATATTAAATAGATATTAAGTGGACATTATACCGTCTCATTTAGGCTTTGCTAAGATTTTTCTTGCCTTCAGACGGCCTCAGGGGTATGGTTTTAACTTTTTCCTCCGGTCGATTTGGCCGAATTGCAATTTATTTCCGAACACTAAAATACCATGAACCATTCCCTTCCTCTTTCTGATTATCTAACCCGTATTTTGACCGCTTCAGTTTATGATGTGGCCGTAGAAACGCCTTTGGATTTGGCGCGCAGTTTGTCAGGCCGTCTGAACAATCAGGTTTTGCTTAAACGTGAAGATTTGCAGCCGGTGTTTTCGTTCAAAATTCGCGGCGCGTACAACAAAATGGCGAAGCTGCCAAAAGAAGCCTTGGATTGCGGCGTGATTGCAGCAAGCGCGGGCAACCATGCGCAGGGTGTGGCTTTGTCGGCGCAGTATTTGGGTTGCCGTGCGGTGATTGTGATGCCGGAGACTACGCCGAAAATCAAAATTGACGCGGTAAAGAGCCGAGGCGGCGAAGTGGTATTGAAAGGTGTGTCTTACAACGATGCCTATGATTATGCGATGGAGTTGGCAGAAAAGGAAAAACTGACCTATATCGCGCCGTTTGATGATCCTGATGTGATTGCGGGTCAGGGAACCATCGGCATGGAAATCCTCCGTCAACACCGCAATATCAATGCGATTTTTGTGCCGATTGGCGGCGGCGGTTTGGCGGCTGGCGTGGCGGCATTTATTAAACAGGTTTGCCCTGAAATTAAAGTCATTGGCGTGCAAACCGATGATTCTTGCTGTATGAAGCAATCGGTTGAGGCAGGGGAAATCGTACATTTGAAAGATGTCGGCCTGTTTTCAGACGGCACGGCTGTTAAAGTGGTGGGTGAGGAGACCTTCCGCCTGTGTAAAGAGCTATTGGACGAGATTATTACGGTCAATACGGATATGTTGTGCGGCGCCATCAAAGATATTTTTGACGATACGCGCAGCATTACCGAGCCTGCGGGCGCATTGGCCCTTGCCGGCCTGAAGGCTTATGTCGCGAAAAACAATATCCAAGGTCAAAATTTGGTTGCGGTCACTAGTGGTGCCAACATGAACTTCCACCGCCTGCGCCATGTTTCTGAACGCAGTGAACTGGGTGAGGGCAACGAAGGTATTTTTGCCGTTACCATTCCTGAAGAAAAAGGCAGCTTCCTCAAGTTTATCAATATATTGGGTAGTCGGAATATTACCGAGTTCAACTACCGCTACGGCAATGACAACAAGGCTCATATTTTTGTCGGCTTGCAAACTGCCGGTGCGCAAGACTTGGCCGTCATCAGCAAACAACTGGCTGACGCAGGTTTGCCGAATGTTGACCTGACCAATGACGAAATCGCCAAAATCCATATCCGTTACATGGTCGGCGGACGTACGGAAAAAGTATCCAGTGAACGTTTGGTCAGCTTTGAATTTCCGGAACGCCCCGGCGCATTGTCCCGTTTCTTGAACCATATGCGCGCCGAATGGAATATCACTTTGTTCCATTATCGCAATCATGGTGCGGACTACGGCCGTATTTTGGTCGGTATCGATGTACCTGAAAGCGACAATGAAGCCTTTACCGATTTCTTGGAGAGCTTGGGTTATGTTTATAAAGAAGAAACCGATAATCCGGCTTATAAACTTTTCTTGGCTTAATCAATAAGATAAAAGGCCGTCTGAAATTTTTCAGACGGCCTTGTGTTTTATGTTTGGCTTTATTTCTTACGGAACACCAAGTCCCAAACGCCATGACCCAATCGTTTGCCTCGAGCTTCAAATTTGGTTTCAGGGCGATAATCAGGTGTAGGGGCGTAATCGGCAGCCGTGTTTTGCAAAGCGTCGAAACTGCTCAAAACCTCCAGCATTTGCACGGCGTATTCTTCCCAGTCGGTCGCCATATGGACATAGCCGCCGCTTTTGAGTTTGGGCAGCAGCTTTTCAACAAACGGCACTTGTACCAAGCGGCGTTTATTGTGGCGTTTTTTGTGCCAAGGGTCAGGGAAGAAAATATGAATGCCGTCTAAAGAACCGTCTTCCAGCATCTTTTCCACTACTTCCACCGCATCATGACGCATCACACGGATATTGGAAATGTGTTCTTCCTCAATCAGCTTCAAAATATTACCGACACCTGGGCCGTGAACATCAATCGCTAAAAAGTCGGTATCGGGCAGACGTTTGGCGATTTCCACTGTCGCAACGCCCATACCGAAACCGATTTCCAATACTTTAGGATTGTCCCGTCCAAAAGCGCGGTTCAAATCCAAAGGAGCTTCTTGGAAGTCCACACCAAATTGCGGCCACATCGTATCAATGGCGCGCTGTTGGGCCGCGGTCATATGGCCTTGGCGTAAGACGAAACTGCGGATGCTGCGTTTGTGTTCTTCCGGAACGGTATTTTCGGGTGTATTTTCTGGAATGTTTTCGGACATGTTGTTTTAAATCAGTGAAAAATCAAATAAAAAGGCCGTCTGAAAGAATCAGACAACCCTGCATATAAATCGGCGTGATTATAGCGAATAAACGCTTTTCCTGAAACCTTTTAAAAAGAAGGTTTCAGACGGCCTTTTTAAGACAATACCGGTTGCGGTACTTTGTGTTGCACCGCATAAACCGCTGCTTGGACGCGGCTGCTTAGGTTTAACTTGCGCAACAGGTTTTGTACATGCACTTTGACGGTTGACTCTGCCAGATTCAAATGGCGGGCAATGATTTTGTTGCTGTGTCCGGCGGCAAGATAGCCCAAGATTTCCATTTCGCGCGGGGTCAGTTGCTCCAGCAGATGGTCGGAGCGTGAAGGAGAGGGAGAAATCAGCGATTGCACTAAGCGGCTGGTCATTTCTGGAGAAAAGACGTTGTCGCCATCGACAGCTTTGCGGATGCTTTCCAACAGGAAGTCGGCGTTGATGTTTTTCAGCAAAAAGCCTTTTGCACCCATACGCATACATTCGGTCAAATCGTCGCTGTCTTCAGAAACGGTCAGCATGATGACGGTCAGCTGCGGATTGATACTTAAAATTTGAGCCAATGCTTCGCGGCCGTTCATAACCGGCATATCCAAGTCCAGCAAGGCCACATCAGGCTTGAGCTGCTCAACCATTTTTACGCCGGCCAGGCCGTCTGAAGCTTCGCCGACGACTTCAAAATCAGGCTGGCGTGAAAGCAAGGCCTTGATACCGCTGCGAAATAGGGTGTGGTCGTCAATAAGGGTAATTTTAATCGTCATGATGCTGTTCTCATTTGTTGCGGCAAAGTCAGCATAACCGCCGTACCTTGCCCAATCTGCGATGTAATGGCCAATTCTGCGTTAATCCGTTGGGCCCGTTCTTGCATAATGCCCAAGCCGACATGTTCGCCTGAAGGCCGGTTTGATAGGTGTTCTTTATTAAAGCCTGCGCCGTCGTCACGAATGGTCATGACAAAATCGCCGTGGTTGGCAATTTCGACGCTGACATGTTGCGCACGTGCGTGCTTCCGGATATTAGACAGGCTTTCCTGCAAGATGAAGATGATCTGCAAATGCTCATCATAATTCAAAGCCTGCCCATCGTCCTGCCATTTTAAATCAACTGGAATACCGGTTTGTCGTTCAAAACGCGCCAGCAGCGATTCTACCGCTTCAGGAAAATCTTTATTACTGATTTTGGTGCGGAAATTCATCAAAAGTTCGCGTACGTCTTCGTAGCATTCCTGCACGCCGTCTTTGATGAAGCCGATATTTTCTTCGGCCTGCTCGCGTTGGTCTGAAGCAAACGCGCTTTCCAGCATTTGTACCTGCAAATTCAAAAAGGTCAAAGCTTGTGCGATGCTGTCATGCAAACCTTGCGCAATCAAGTTACGCTCCTGCAAGACTGCAAGTAGGCGGCGTTCTTGTTCCATGCGGTTGTTGGCGATGGAAATGCCCAACTGTCCACTTAAAGTATGCAGCAGTTTTTTGTCTTTCTCATCAGGCATATGGCCGTCTGAAAAATATAGGGTCAGTACGCCGAGCTGTTCATCTTGATAAACAATTGGAAATTCTACACGATTTCCTTCTTCGGTTTCACCGACGCTTGCCGCCAAATCAGAACGTTTCCGCTCCTCATCGGAAAGATATACCGTACCGCCTAAGGCTGAAAACGCCGGTAGAATTTGAGTTAAAAATTCTTCTGCCGCCTGTTGCGGTGTAAAGGTTTGGTGCAGATTACGCGTGGTTTGGTAGAGCAGGGTCAAATCACGGTTTTGTCGCGCCAAGTCTTGGGTTTGTTTGGCAACCTGTCCTTCCAAGTCTGTATAAAGCGTATGCAGACGACGGCTCATTTGGTTGAAACCCTTGCTTACTTGGGCAAACTCACGGATCTGGTCTGTCTCGATTTGAACGCCGAAATGCCCTTTGCTGATGGTCTCTACACCATCACGCAGTTTTTCCAAGGGTCGGATAATCCATGAATAATGCCAAACAATCATCAAGCCTGCAGCCACAACAATCATCAGCATCATGGCCATTTGAAAGCGGCGCAGCCACAAGGTATTTTGCTCGTTGGCATTTTCCATCGCCTGTAAAAATAGCTCGATGTTGCCGGCAAAACGGTACAGGCCGATTTGGGTCGGACGCTCGTAATGCTGCAAAGACGGCTTGATGTTGGATTCCCAATCAATCAACAGCATCGATTGAATCAAGTCGTAAGCCAATGGCATTTGAGACGGAATCAGCGGATGAATGGCATCGCTTTGCGTCACATTGGCCAGCGTACGCTCAAATTCTTTGATTTGGTTGTCAATTTGCGCATTGGGTGTACGGACACTTGCCATGTAAGCCAAACGGTACACCTGCATTTTCAAACTGCCCGCATCTTCAATCGTTTTGGCTGCGTTTTCCAAACGCCAAGAAAGCAGCAGGGTAAAGACAATCGACAAAAACGCCGAACTGACCCATAAAAAAGTCAGCAGTTTTAAACGCGAAGACAGGCTCAGGCCGTCTGAAGATCCGGAGAATAATCGCATAAAGCACGCAGGGAACTAATCCGACAATCTTATAAAAATATCATTCTTTCGGTCTATAAACAACCTGTCTAAAATAATTGTATGGTTATGATAAGAAAAAACAGGGGTTTAATGTAAAATCATGTTATGATAAAATTCATCTCAAGTGAATTAAATCATAAAAATAAGGTTTCAGACGGCCTGAAACCTTGAAACTTATCCAATAAACACAACATCTTGAACCATACTCCATACTCTGCTTCGCAAAGGACTACCAAAATGAAAATTTTCGCACTGATATTGGCCGGCGGGCAGGGAAGCCGGATGGGAGGTGTCGATAAGGGGTTGGTGCAATGGCACAACAAAGCCTTGATAGATCATGTTATCGAAAAAATCCGCCCCCAAGTCAGCCATATCGCCATCAGTGCCAACCGTAATCTTGAATCTTACGCACAACGCAGCGCACACGTTTTCTCGGATGCGCGCCAATGGCAGCATTACGGCCCTTTAGCTGCTTTGTGTACTGCCGCCAACGATTTGCAAATTGCCACGGCCGATTGGCTACTTATCGTATCCTGCGATATGCCGCGTTTGCCGGAAAACTTGGTTTCCCAGTTTGAAACCATCGCGCGGCGCACGCCATTGTGCAATGCGTTTTATGTGGAGACCCCTGCCAGACCGCATTACAGCGTGATGTTTATCCGGCCGCAAATCCTGCAAAGCACCGTGCCATACCTTTATTCAGGAATGCGCAGCATCCGCGGCTGGCTGCAGCAACAGCGCGCGCGGGTTGTCCATTTCCCTCATGAACAGGATTTTATCAGCTACAACACGGAAAACGATTTGGCCCAACCTTTGTAGTTGGATCAGTAAGGGAACTAATGTTTAGGTAGAGATATGCTAACTTGATGATTATTTAATATCTTTCAATAGGTAATAACTATCTTGTAATTAGTTCCCTTAGAAATTCATCAATCCGTATATTTAAATAAAATATACGGTCTTCGTTAAAATAAACTTTGGCTTTTTCCCTATCGACTGTTTCTTTTAGGTCATTTAGTCTGCCTAAGTCCAAATTTTCGCTGGTATATTTTCTTGCCAGCATTGCACGTAGCAAATCTCCATCTAGCCCTAAATCTTTAATTATTTTTAGCACCTTATCATTGGCATCTTTTTGTTTGTACGTGGTGATGTAATCACTTAATGCTAAATCTGAATCAAGCTTGATATCGCCGGATTGCACATCGTGTAAAAACAACTCAGCAAATTTTTGATCTTCTTTAGAAAGCGTAGCAAAAGAGTGGTGTAGCTCCTCGAGTGCAGCAGCTTCTTCTGTGCCGCCGATGGTTTTAAGCCATTTTTCAAAACGGGCATTCATATAATTTTGATCAATTTTATCGGTTTCGATTTCGTTGATGTGCGAACGCAAATCAAATGACACATCATCGCTACCGCCACCATTGCTTGGACTTTCTTTAAACAAA
This sequence comes from Neisseria subflava, assembly GCF_005221305.1. NCBI lineage: Bacteria > Pseudomonadati > Pseudomonadota > Betaproteobacteria > Neisseriales > Neisseriaceae > Neisseria > Neisseria subflava. The sequence goes on along the minus strand of NZ_CP039887.1, from coordinate 859,722 downwards.
TCTTTATAACGAGCCAGCAGTTTATCGTAGGTCTCTTGATCGAAATTGAGTGTGGCAGTGATCACGCTGTCGTCTTCCTGTACCACGTCATAGCTTGATTTTTCCCAAGAAAAGCCCAAGAGCCGGGCAGCTTGTAAGTGCTCATTGAGCTGATTGAATAGTTTGACAAACTTTGCGCATGAGGTTGTATCATTAGGTTTTTTTGAAAAATCCTCTAATCCTGCCCATTTAAAAATATCGGCAATATCGGCAAAACAGACATTCATTTTGTCGATAACTTTATCTAAATTATCTACAAACAGCCCCATTGGACGGTCGCCCGAATAAAGTTTTACGGCTCGCTCAATATTGCGTTGCATCGTATGCGGCTTGCGGTAATAGCGGATTAAACCAAAAGGCTTATCGGTTTTGTCACATAAGCGGTTAGTGCGGGAAAATGCCTGAATCAAGTTGGCGTAATCCAAAATTTTGTCTAGATAGAGCGTATTGAGCCATTTGCTGTCGAAGCCTGTCAGCATTTGATCGACCACAATCAACAAATCCAGCTGCTCGTCGGATTTAATTCTCTTATACGCATTGATATGCGACAACCTATCCGACAAATCCGTTTTAAATCGGGAATAAGTGGCGTAGCCGAAGCTTGTGCCAAACTGGGCGTTATAATCATTCAAAATTTCGGCAATCCATTCTTCCTTATCGTTGCCTTGACTATCGTTAAGAATATTCGGATCGAAAAGGGCAGTCAGCTTCAGCCCGGAATTTTTGGCTTTAATTAAGCGATAATAATCGACCGCTGTAGGAAATTGTCGCGTTGTTTACAGTATTTCCAGGAGAATACTGAAACATGAACATGCACAAAAACACCCGACTCACCCCGCACCACCGCCAAGCCATTTGGCTGGCCTACGCGCAGGGGAAGGAAAGCGTAACCTCCCTGGCACGCCGCTACCAAGTCAGCCGCGTCACCATTTACCGCGCACTTAAAGCCGCAAGGGGCAGACTGCTCAAACCCCAAACCAGTACCAACAACCGTTTCAAACAGGCAAAGTACGGAATGAAACGCCTGGCCAAGGTAGAACGCGGCATTCAGGAAAAACTCAAAAGGCAGGCCAAACGCTACAATAAATCCTACCCCGGAGAGCTGGTACATCTCGACACCGAACGGCTGCCGCTGCTCAAAGGGCAGAAAGCCACCGATAATCGGGATTACCTGTTTGTCGCCATCGACGATTTCTCAAGGGAGCTATACGCCGCCATTTTGCCGGACAAAACCGCAGACAGTGCCGCCAAGTTTCTGACCGAACACCTGATTGATCCCTGTCCATACCTGATTGAGTGCGTTTACTCCGACAACGGTACGGAATACAAAGGCTCGGCCAACCATGCTTTCAGTGTAGCCTGTTATGAGAACGGGATTGGTCAAAAGTTTACCCGGGTTGCCCGTCCGCAGACCAACGGTAAGGCGGAACGGGTTATCCGCACCCTGATGGAGATGTGGCATGAGAAACAGTTGTTTGACAGTCCGGAACACCGGCGAAAGGAGTTGTGCCGCTTTGTTAATTTCTATAACACTGTGAAGCCGCACCGCAGTTTGAACGGCGATACGCCGTTTGAGGTCTTGCAGGCTTCATTCTCAACCTGTGGTGTAAACAACGCAACGCTTTCCTACATTCCCGTGGTGCAACTGAGTCTTAACCGTTTGCAATCGGCAGAATGGCATTTCAATTTGGCGAAAAAATTAGCTGCTTTAAGAGAACAAGGCGTGCTGATTATCGGCAGCGGCAATATTGTGCATAATCTGAGGGCGATAAGCTGGGAACATATCGACAAAATCGGTGCAGGATATGACTGGGCGTTTGCTTTTAGGGAAACAGTCAATCAGGCGATTGCAACACGAGATGATGAAACTTTGGTGCATTATGATCAGTTAGGCGAAAAGGCCGAGCTTTCTGTGCCAACGCCGGATCATTACTTGCCCTTGCTTTACATTATGGCATTACGCGAACCGGATGATCCTATTACGTTTTTCAATGATAATTTGATTGTGGGATCGCTTAGTATGACGTCGGTTTTAATGGGATAAAAAGGAAAAAATTGATTCACTTTATGAATAGCGTGATATTGTTTCAGACGGCATCTTGTGTCCATATAAAAACGCTATCTCTATTGGCGAGGATGAGATTGAGCTTGTAATCTTTGAATATAAATGATTAGGATAGAACAAGCGTTTGGATTTTGAAGATGATTTATAAAACACTTCTTTGAAATTTGTCCACTCTTTGAAAAAGAAAAAAGGCCGTCTGAAAAACCTTTCAGACGGCCTTTTTATTTTTGAATTCTGTAAGTAATTGTAGAATTAAGAGAAACAGGAACTAGCAAACTAAAAATATTAGACTTATAAATTTAACATAATATAAATCATTTTCCTTTTTCCTATTCTTCTACAAATTCCGCTTTCTGTTCCTATATGTTAAATGAGAATTAATGATACTACTATAGAGTAGGTCAATAGTACTCCAATTTTTATTATAAAATCAATAGGTTTTAATAGAAATTCGGCCATTTAATTTTACTGTGACTCTATTATCAATTGTAGTCTGACAAAATAGGGTAGGGAAAAGATAGTGAATTGTGCTAACTTTGTTTGAACTTATTCAAAATTGTTCAGATAGTCTTATTTCATTAATCCTATTTTTTTCTCTCTACAAAATGCAAAGACCTTTGTTGATTAGTTATTATCACTTATTACTACTGTCAATCCCTGCATTTTAGTTTCCAATGACATTATTTATTGGAGAAATGTTTTCACTATCAGCCTTAACAATCATTATTAAAATGTGCTCCGATGTTCTGTCTCCGCCTGTATGCGGCTTGGGCGACGGCGAGGCTGCATTCGAGCAGGTTGCGGTTTTCGTATTCGGACGCGGTGTGCGGCTCGGTTTGGTTTTGCTTCCAAAGCCGCAGTTGGGCGATGGCGCGGTGTAGGTTGGTATCGTTGCGGAGAATGCCCAGATGGCGTTGATTGAACGCTTGCAGGGTATGGCGGCTGAATGCGTTTTGGAGACCGTCTGAAAAGATGTCTGTTTCGACGGAGGAGCGTTCAGACGGCCTTTGAGACGGTTCGGTTTGGAACGCATGTCTGTCTGCGATGGTTTGGGCGGCAAGTCTGGCGGTCACGACGCATTCGAGCAGGGAGTTGCTGGCGAGGCGGTTGGCTCCGTGCAGTCCGGTGCAGGCGGTTTCGCCTAAGGCGTAGAGCTGCGGCAGGGAGGTTCTGCCGCAGGGGTCGGTTTGGATACCGCCGCAGGTGTAGTGCTGCACGGGGCGGACGGGGATGGCTTGGCGCGTAATGTCCAAACCGCATTGGGACAGGCAGTGCCGATGGATGGACGGGAAATGCCGGCGGACGAACTCTGCGGGTTGATGGCTGATGTCGAGCGAGACGAAGTCTTGCGTTTGTTTGGCGATTTCGGCGGCGATGGCGCGGGCAACGATGTCGCGCGGCGCAAGTTCGGCTCGGCAGTCGTAATGCGGCATAAACCGTTCACCCGATTGGTTGGTCAGGATGCCGCCTTCGCCGCGCACGGCTTCGGAAATCAGGAAGGTGCGGCCGTTTTCAGACGACCTTGCCAAGCCTGTGGGGTGGAATTGGATAAATTCGAGGTTCTCAACTGTGCAGCCTGCGCGTATCGCCATGGCGATGGCGTCGCCCGTGCATTCGGGCGGCGTGGTGGTGGCGGCATAAATCTGCCCCAAGCCGCCGCCTGCGAGTACGGTATGGCGGGCGCGGATGCGGTAGGTTTCTTGCGTTCGACAGTCGAGGACGGTCAGTCCGCACGCCGCGCCTGATTCGGTTTGAATGTCCAACGCCATCTGCCGCTCGCAAACGCGGATGTTCGGGCGGCGGCGTATTTGGACAATCAGGCTCTGCATGACGGCTTCACCCGTGTAATCGGCGACGTGGGCGATTCGGCGGCAGGTATGCCCGCCTTCGCGCGTCAGGTGCAGGTCGTTATTATTTTGGTCGAACGCCACGCCCTGCGCCAGCAACCATTCGATTGCCGGTTTGCCCTGCGACAGGATGGTGCGGACGGCGGCTTCGTCACACAAGCCCGCGCCCGCTTCCAAGGTATCGGCAACGTGTTTTTCGATGTCGTCCTCTCCCGACCACGCCGCCGCAATCCCGCCTTGTGCATGACGGCTGGCGGTGTCGTCCAGCCGGTTTTTGCACAAAATGACGATGCGGAACGATTCAGGCAGCGACAGGGCGAGCGTCAGTGCCGCCAGCCCGTTTCCGGCAATCAATACGTCGCAATCGGTTTGCATGGTGTTGTCCTTGTTTGAGAGGTCGTCTGAAACGGCAATATGGACGGAAAATCAGGCGGGGCCCATGCCGTTGAACACATCTTTTTTCTTCAGCCCTGCCGCGAAGTCGAGCATACGCTGCAAAGGCAGTTTGGCGGCTTCGCCCAGCTTTCTGTCCAACAGGATTTCGTTACGTCCGCTTGTCAGGGCGTATTTGATGCCGCCCAGCGAATTCATCGCCATCCACGGGCAGAACGCGCAGCTTTTGCAGCTTCCGCCGTTGCCCGCCGTCGGTGCGGCGATAAATTCTTTGTCGGGCGCCTGCTTTTGCATTTCGTGCAGGATGCCCAAATCGGTCGCCACGATGAATTTTTTTTCAGGGCGCGATACGGCGGCTTTGAGCAGTTTGCTGGTCGAGCCGACCACGTCGCCCAGTTCGATGACGCTTTGCGGCGATTCGGGATGAACCAGCACCACTGCATCGGGATGCTCCGCCTTCAACGCCGCCAATTCCTGACCTTTGAATTCGTTATGGACGATGCACGAACCCTGCCACAACAGCATATCCGCGCCCGTTTCGCGGCGGATGTAGTCGCCGAGGTGGCGGTCGGGCCCCCAAATCAGTTTCTCGCCGCACGATTTCAGATACGACACGATTTCCAACGCCACCGAAGACGTTACCACCCAATCGGCACGCGCTTTCACGGCGGCGGAAGTGTTGGCGTACACCACCACCGTACGGTCGGGGTGTTGGTCGCAAAACGCTGAAAACGCTTCTTCGGGACAACCCAAATCCAAAGAACATTCCGCTTCCAAATCAGGCATCAGCACCGTTTTTTCAGGGCAGAGAATTTTCGCGCTCTCACCCATGAAGCGCACGCCCGCCACCACCAGCGTACCGGCTTCGTGTTCCGCACCGAAGCGCGCCATTTCCAGCGAATCGCCCACACATCCGCCCGTTTCCAAAGCCAAATCCTGAATCAGCGGATCAACATAATAATGCGCCACCAAGACCGCGTTTTTCTCCTTCAGCAAAGCCTTGATTTCGTCTTTCAGACGACCTGCCGTCTCGCGGTCGGGTGTGTCGGCAACCTTCGCCCACGCCTGACGGATTTGGCAGGCGGAAGTCGGCGTTTGGATGAGGGGCATATCGTAATCGAACGAGCGGCGGGCGGCGGTTTGCATGATGTTTCCTTGTAGCTTGTTTTCAGACGGCATGAAGGTTTGCCGTTTATATTTTGAAATAGTTTTATATTATGCTCAAATTGAGTATAATGTGCAAGGTCGTCTGAAAACAGGTTTGAGATACCGCAAAACCGACCCGCTTCGTTCCGACAAACCGCTTTGGTTTACAATAAAGCCTTTCCCACCCGCAGAAAGCCGAGCATGGACGCCTACCCCGAAGCCGAAGCCCCGCCGCAAAGCATCGTCGAGCTGGTTCCCGTATTGATTGCCGTTACCGACGGCGGCCTGCGGGTGTTGACCGTCGCCCAAGGCACGCTCCTGCCCAACGGCCCGCTCTCCCCCCTGCGCAATTCCCTGCAGGCGGGCGTGAAGCTGTGGGTCGCCAAGCAGACTTCGCAGCCTATGGGCTATGTGGAACAGCTTTACACCTTTGTCGACACCCACCGCCGCAACGAACACGGCATGCCCGTCTTGTACGTCAGCTATCTGGGGCTGGTGCGCGAGGCAGCCGACAGCATCCTGCACCCGGATGCGAAATGGCAGGACTGCTACGACTATTTCCCGTGGGAAGACTTGCGCACCGACGGCGGGCAGCGCGACGCCATCGTCAGCCACCTGCGCATTTGGGCAAACTCGGCGGACACGGAGGAAGTCCGCCAAAAGCGGCTCAAGCGCATTCATTTGTGTTGGGGGGTCGAACCGGAAAACTGGTCGGAAGAATACGTTTTGCAACGCTATGAAATGTTGTATGAAAGCGGCTTGATAGCGGAAGCCGCCGAGCCGCAGGCAAACTTCGACTTCGCGCTCACGGGACAGCCCATGCGCCACGACCACCGCCGCGTACTGGCGACCGCCCTGTCCCGCCTGCGCGCCAAAATCAAATACCGCCCCGTGATTTTCGAACTGATGCCGCCCGAATTCACGCTGCTGCAACTGCAAAACAGCGTCGAAGCCATCAGCGGCAGATTGCTGCACAAGCAAAACTTCCGCCGCCAGATTCAGCAGCAAAACCTCATCGAGCCGTCGGATACCGGCGTATCGGGCAGCAAAGGCCGTCCCGCGCAGCTTTACCGCTTCCGCGACGACGTCCTGCCCGATCAGCTGATTTCTGATATCGGACTGCCGCTGGGTAGCCGCTAACTGATTTTCAGACGGCCTCAAATTAAATTTTGCCTCATCGGGGCAATATCAATATTTTTCCAACAAAGGAACCTTAATGTCGTCTGAAAACAATCTTCTTTCTCTACCCGATACCCTGTTGCGTCCCATGGTAGAACAAGCCTTGAGCGAAGATTTGGGTAGGCGTAGCGACATTACGTCCGCCGCCGTTATCGCCCCCGATAAAACCGCCAAACTCTTCCTCGTCAGCCGCGAAAACGGCGTCATCGCCGGCATGGACTTGGCACGCCTCGCCTTTCAGACGATGGATCCGTCCGTCCGCTTCCAAGCCGAAATCCACGACGGGCAAGCCGTCCGCGCAGGTCAGACGCTTGCCGCCGTCGAAGGCAACGCCCGCGCGCTGCTCGCCGCCGAACGCACCGCGCTCAACTACCTCACGCACCTGAGCGGCATCGCCACCGCTACCGCTCGCGCAGTAGCCGAAGTTGATGGTTACAATGTGGACATCGTGTGCAGCCGTAAAACCATCCCCCTGCTGCGCGTCCTGCAAAAATACGCCGTCAGGGCGGGCGGCGGCGTGAACCACCGCATGGGCTTGGACGACGCCGTGCTCATCAAAGACAACCACCTCGCCTATTGCGGCAGCATCGCCCAAGCAGTTCGGCAGGCAAAACAGGCGGTCGGACCGTTGACTTGTGTAGAAATCGAAGTGGACACGTTGGCACAACTGGACGAAGCCATCGCAGCGGGCGCAGAACGGATTTTGCTGGACAACATGGACGACGAAACCTTGAAAGAAGCGGCAAACCGCTGCCACACACAAACCGCCCACACACACACCATCTATTGCGAAGCATCGGGCGGCATCGGCTTCGACCGCCTGAAGCGCGTGGCACAAACCGGCGTGGATGGCATCGCCCTCGGCTATCTGACCCACAGCAGCTGTTCGCTGGACATAGGGTTGGATTTCGTGGCTTAAATTTTGAGTTTGCTATAAAGCAAAGGCCGTCTGAAATATTGACGTTTCATTTTCAAGCAGCCTTTTTAATTCCAAAGCAGAAGATATAAAAATTATGCAGGTTAGCTTCAACTTTCATATAACATGAAAGAGTAGGGCATAACTAAGCCATCATGTAAAAAGCCGTCTAAAACCCAATGTTCAGACGGCCTTTTTACTCCCAAAATGATTAATTGATCATTACCATTTTCCAGTTATCCCAATACGGATTGTCCTACCTGGTGCAGGCATATAGGAACGGCTCATTGGGTCGAGGTAGTAGCGGTTGGTCAGATTGCTGCCCACCAGTTCGGCAGTCAGGTTTTTGCCGATTTTGTAGCGCAGGTAGGCATCCCATACCGCAACAGGCTACCAGCGCATATCGTTATATTGGGGTTTATGATTAGTTCCCATATATTGATTGAATACGTTGTAGTGGGGCTGCCACGTATCATTGCGGTTTTCATAGACGCGGCTGTGGTAATGGAAGCGCACGCCTGTTTCCAGTTTGTTGACAAGGAAACGGCTGCCCAATTCGGCATCAATCGACCAACGAGGTTGAAGCACGCTTGCCAGATAGCCCGAATCGGTCAAGCCGCCGTGGTTGCAGACAGGACGGTTCATAGTCTTACCGTTTTTCACAAAATAGCTTGAATTAACCATGCCCTCTGTTGCGGATGTCCAAGGGAAATTTTCGTCGCACATTTTGTTTTTCAGGCTGTGGAATACGTTCAGGCTGCCGAAGACGCGTCCGGTATCGAAGCGGGTGGACAGCTCGACACCACTGCGGATTTGTCTGTCGAATTGTTCGAATTCGAGATTGTCATCCCTGTCGATAACGTTTTTGGTCTTGTTATGGAAGTAGTTGATGCGGAAATCCGCTTTTTTCATTTTCGGTAACAGCCCCGTCAAATCATGGATGTAGCCCACTTCCCAGTTTTTGGCGTGTTCGGGTCGCCAGCCATAGCCCATGCGGTTGAATGAGCCGGCGGCGGTAGAAAAGCCGTAAGTCCCTTCAAAAATGCTGGGGTAGCGCAGGGTTTCGGTATAGCGCAAATAGGCGCGGCTGTAATCAGTAAAATTGACAGTGGCAGAAAATGCGGGCACCCAACCGCTGCCTTTCTGCTTCATTGCCCTCTGTCTTTCGGCTTCGGTCATTGGCGTTGTGTAAACACTTGCACTGGCTGCATCGTATTTAGGTACAAATTGCGGACTGTCTGGAATAGACGAGTCATATACAGGATTGGCGACTTTGGTGTGCAAATCAGGAATGCTGCCATTGGTAAGGGGATGATCCTGCATATTCAGACGGCCTTTATCGTCTTTCAACCAATAGAAATCCACCTTTTCATTAGGATTGACCCATTTTTCGCGATCATCTGTCAAAGTCGGAATATATTGCGAATTGACTTGAAACGAATACAGGCTAATTTGTTTATGTTTTTTTCTTTGTTCTGAATATTCGTCCGCCATATATAAAGCATAATCAAGACTGCCATTTGCCAAAGCATCGTCAATTGCCTTGTAATCCGCGTATTCTTGCGGCGTGGCAACCCTGCCGATCGAATATTTTATTCCCCTGTTCATTTCTAACGGATAGCCGGTCTTATACGTGCCGCTTTCCAAACGTTTGCTTTTATCCTGAAGCTGAAAATTGGTGTACCGTCCGCCCGCCATCAATGTCAGCCAGCGGAACGGCTCGTAGCGGAAATTGAAGCCTAGATTGTATTCTCGCCGCTTGCCGTTGCGCGGTACACCGTATTGGTTCAATTCATAATTTGCCCTGATGGTGCTGTTTTCGAGTTCTTCCCGATATTTGTCGTATCCTCCCCGCTCCAGCTCGTCTGAAAAATCATTGCGCGATGTCAGTTTTTCGTTTTGAAAATCGCCCATCAAGGTCAACGACAGTTTGTCGCTCAATTTCATACGGTTGGAGAATTGAAAGCCTGTCCGGTTGTTACGGGCGTAATAGGCGTTGCCTTTAATGGTGTTGAAGCGTCCGTTGGTATTGGGCGTTTCGGGTTTGGGCGGTTTTGGGGTTCCAAAGCCTGCATCCAGCAATTCTCGACGTTCTTCGGGCGTAGATTTTTGCCATCTGTCATACTCATCCCATGCTATTTGAAATTTGTTGTCCTCATAAACGGTATCGCCGGGTGAGCCGCCTGCGGTATTGGTTTTGGAATTGGTGCGCGTTGTCCAAAGCGTGCATCGAAATCTATCCAACGGCTGCCCTCGGGCTTCCATGAATAGTCGATATTGTAGGAACGCTGTTTGACCCATGTCTGCAGCCATTCGGCAATTTTGTTGAGGACGGACGCATCCCAACTGATGGGGCCGATAATGCGCGAAGGCATGATTTCGCCGAACGTGGAATCGGTATGGCGCAGGCCGAATTTGAGCGTTTGGCGGTTCGGCAGACGGAAGGTGGTTTTACCTACCCATGATTTGGTTTCGAGTGAGGTATTGCTGACTTCCCCGCCCGGATGGTAGAAAAGTCCGATTTTTGAAATATCAGGTGCGCCCAGCATGTTTTCACTGCCATAAAATTTTTCGCCCTTGGTAGCGGCTTCTTCTTGACGACGTTTTAATTCGTCTAAAGTTTCTTGTGTCCAAGGACCGATATAGCCGTAGCGCTCCGCCCCTTTTTTACCGGAAAAATAATTGCCTTTACTGCGGTAGGTATAGGCGAGCATGGCATCGAAATTGTCCTGCTTGGTGGCGGCGGCAATACGGTAGGCTTTATCCTCACCAAATTTATTGCGTCCGTTGAAACGCTGGTCGATTCGGTCGGTATCGTCAAAAAACGAACGCCAAATACCGCCCGTTGCTACTGCGGGAACAGGCAAGGTTCGATAATCGACTGAATGTTCATAAGCATTCTCACGCCTTTTGTTGGAATTGTTGGAAGCTTCCGCCTTCACTTCAAAGCCGTATTTCTGCCCTTCGGGGACAATATCGTCGGCATCGATGGTTTTCAGGGCGACGGAGCCGCCTATGCCGCTTTTCATATCACGGCTGAACGATGGGCCTTTTTCGATGGAAACGCTGCTGATGATGTTGGGGTCGACGTAGTTGCGGTTGTTTGCGCCTGCTCCGTGCCGTCGATGGTAACGGGAATCCGTCCCTGTCACTGTACGCCGCGTATATTGGGATCCAGCGCGCCGCTGTTGCGCGCGTCGCCGCTGTACACGCCGGACATGCCGCTCAAAAGGTCGGATACGGTGTTGCCTTTGAAGGTTTCGACTTCGTTTTTGCTCTTGTAAAGATTGACGATTTCGTGGGCATAAACCCGGTTTTTACCGATTTCGTCTTTATTGCGTGTGCCTTTGACAGTGATGGTATCGAGAATAACTGTCGAATTGTCTGCAGCATAAACAGCAGGGACGAAACCAATGGCGGCGATACAGGCGGAGAGGGGAGGACTTTGATCGGTTGCATAGAATGTATCCATATAACTTGATTGGTAAGGCCGTCTGAACAAGACAGATCGAATAGATGCGATTACACTCTGACTAAAATAATACAAATAAGTTTGATTATTATTTATAATTTTGTGAAATTCTAACTAATTTTTAATAATATGGAAATGTTTTTTGAGTTTGAGGTAAATAGAAGGGTGAGGGATAAGAGGAACAAATAAAAACTTATTTGAATATTTCAGACAGGCTTGGATTCGGATTTCAAATGCAACATCCGAATACCAGTGGTTGGAACAGATTCAAGAATAAAATACTTGGCGTTCCGTGGCTAAATGTTTTTTCGGCGATGCGCCTTTCGATCTTTGTCGATTATCTTGATGAAGGTGGCGGTAAACGGTGCTGTGATGGAATGTCATCTAGTGGTGTTTGTACAGGTAGGCGTAACGAATACATATGCTCTGTTCCTTTGTAGAGAGAGCGGAAATCACCGTATGCGGCGTGAATTAGATGAAGTTAATACGCCTGCCTTGGGCAAGTATTTGTCTGACTTTCACGTTTTATTCCGCCTGCGGCAGTTTGGTGGGAAACTCGGTTTCAGTGGAGACCTCCGAAGCAGCCCGCACTCAGGTATTTTGGATTGACTAACGCGAGCTATCTGCCAAATACTTTCCGCCAGGCATTCGGATTGATTTTAAACTTGGCTTTGAACTGCAAACGTAGGTTTGCCGCGCTGCCGAAGCCGCTTTGTTCGGCGATGCGTTCTATCGGCAAATCCGTATTTTCCAATAAATCCTGTACCTGCCATAGCCGCTCTGTGGTGAGCCACTCACCGAAATTCATGCCTGTGGCTTGAGAAAAATGGCGGATAAAGGTACGGCGGGAAACGGCTAATTTTTTTGCCAAATCGTCCAAGCGGTATGGGGTGGCAAGGTTTTGGCGCAGTTCGTCCAATAAGTGATTGATTTTGTCATCGGCGGTACGACGTTCGACAGGTCGGTGGATAAACTGTGCCTGCCCGCCTTCGCGGTGTGGTGCCGCAACCAAGGTACGGGCAAGGTCGTTGGCAACGGTTGCACCGTGGATTTTGCGGATGAGGTAAAGGCAGCAATCCAGCCCGCCCGCCGCACCTGCCGATGTTAAAAAGTTGCCGTCTTCCGCATATAGGCGGTTGGTATCTAGATGAATTTTAGGGAAACGGCGGACAAAGTCGTCTTCGGCCAGCCAGTGGGTAGCGGTGGTTCTGCCGTCTAAAAGTCCTGTGTAGGCAAGGGCGTAAGTGCCGTAACATAGGGCGGTGATATGCGCACCACGTTGTACTGCTTTCTGTAAATGTGCGCTCAACTCGGGTGTCGGGGCTTCTTCAATATTGCGCCAGCCTGCGATGACGATGATGTCGGCTTCTTCCGTCAAATCCAAGCCGCCGTGTACGGGAATGCTTGCGCCCAGTGCCGTGATAACGTCTTTGCTGTCATCGGAACAGATTTTCAGGTCAAAGAGTGGATTGTTCCGATAGGTCGTCTGAAAAACAGAAAAGGGAATGTTGAAGACAAAATCATTCATGCCCGATTGAGCATATAGCACGATTTTGGGGACAGTTTGATTTTGGCGAAACTCGTTACGCTCGTTTTCAGACGACATTTTGGCACTATCCTTACGTTTATTGGCAATATTGCCTATTTTAGCCGATACACCTGCTGCTTAAAATACGCTCCATGATTTTTTAAGGAGCAACATCATGAAATTCAAGCAATTTATTCTTGCCACTGTTTTGGGCGCGACAGCCTTTTCCGCTTGGGCAGACGATTCATACCAACATATCCGTAACGCTACCGCCAAAGTCGAATATGCGGGGCAGACGTTTTTGATTGACCCGTTTTTCGCCCCCAAGCATTCCATGAACGGCTTTGCCGGCACGTTCAATAACCAAGCCAAAATGCCGCTGGTCGGGCTACCGATGAGCGTGAATAAAATTTTGGACGGTGTGGATGCAGTTATCGTTACCCATACTCACGAAGACCATTGGGACGAAACCGCTGCACGTTCCATTCCGAAAAACCTGCCCGTATATGTGCAGCACCAAGCCGACGCGGCAAAAATCCGCAGCCAAGGCTTTACTGATGTACGCGTGTTGAACGGCAGCACCGTCTTCAACGGCGTAACCATCAGCAAAACCGGCGGCGTACACGGTACAGAAGCCATGTATGCCAATCCTCAGCTAGCCGAAATCTTAGGCGATGCAATGGGTGTGGTATTCCAAAGCAGCGGACATAAAACCGCTTATATTATGGGTGATACTGTGTGGACGGCAGATGTAAACAAAGCATTGAACCGCTACAAACCCGATTATCTGATTATGAACACGGGCTACGCGCTGATTTCAGGCATTTCAGACGGCATTATTATGGGGACGGCTGATGTATTAAAAGCCAGCCAAGTCATGCCTAAAGCCAAAATCATCACCGTACACATGGATACCGTGAATCATACCGCCGTCAGCCGCGCCGATATGCGTAAATTTATACGCGGTCAAGGCATTGAAAGCCGTGTGAACGTTCCGGAAGACGGAGAAATCCTGAAACTGGATTGATAAACGGCTTATTACCCTAAAGCAGCCTGCACCTTGTTTTCAAAGTGCAGGCTGCTTTTCGGATTTCAGACGGCCTTTAAAAGCAGTCTGCACAGGGTTTTCAGATAGCCTGAAAACTGCGTTTATGGCTTAACGGCCGCATCGCTGCCGTATCAGTCAATCATGGGCAGGTTAGAGCAGGCAGGCGTAGTCAGACGAATACATATGCTCCGCACCTTTGTTAGTGCTGTCTTGCAGTTCCCAAACTTGCAAAAACCGCCTATTTATTTTATAAATGTAAACCATTATTATTCAAATAATAAGGTTATGTAATGAAAAAGAAAGCGATTGCCTGTGTAGTAGGGGCGGTTTTTTCCGGACAGTTATATGCGGCTCAGATGCCGGTAGCTCAGGCAGAAATAGAGCCTGTGGTAGTCACGGCCGACCGCAACGCGCAAACGCTGGACAAAGCTGCGCCGAATGTGTCGGTTATCGGGCGCAAGACCTTAAACCAAGCGTCGGCGCAGAATTTGGACGACATGGTTTTGTACGAACCCGGCGTCAGTGTGCCGTCTGATAACAACCGCCGCGGCCATGCGGGCATCAATATCCGAGGCATAGACGGCAACCGCATCCTGATGATGGTGGACGGCGTACGCATTCCCGAGTCCTACGCGGGCGGCGGCTCCAACGGCGCGATTTCGGGACGCGATATGGTTGAAAGCGACACGCTGAAGCAGGTCGATATTGTCAAAGGTCCTTATTCCGCGCTGTACGGCAGCGATGCACTCGGCGGTGTGGTGAATATGGTTACGCTCTCGCCGCGCGATTTTGTCGATGCGGACAAACGCGGGCATTTCGGTTTGAAACACGGCTACCGCAGCCGCGACCGTAGCCACGGTGTAACGGCGACAGCCGCCGGTTTCCATGAAAACGCCGAAGGTCTGCTGATGCTGACGCGCCGCCAAGGCCACGAAACGGAAAACATGGGCGGCGACAAAAGCTACTCGACTTCGCGCACCGCCACCAATCCGCAGAAAAACAATGCCTACAATATCTTGGCGAAAGGCAATATCGGCAACGAACGCCACCGCTTGGAAACTTTGTACGAACAGTATTACCACGCCAACGATACCGTGTTGGCAAACAGCTTGGGTTCGCAATCGCGCGGGCCGGTAACCATCGCAACATCTGAGAGCAATGCTCGCGACCGCATCCGCCGTCAACGTATCGAAGCAGGCTACCGCTACACTGGCGAAGGCCGTCTGAAAGAAGCCAACCTGGCTGCCTATCAGCAAAAACTGCGTACGGAAGACGATGCCGTCGATGTGAGCATTACGCGTATGGGCGCGCGCCAATTAGGTAACTCGACCCGTTATTCCGACTACGGTTTCAATCAGACCATACGTGGGCTGAACGGACGTAGCGTGTGGGAGTTTGACGGCGCGGTCAAACAAACCGTCGTTGCCGGTGCCGAATACAAACATACTGAGACCGCCCGTCCGCGCGACAGTCTGACAGTGGACAATCTGAACGGCGCCGTCAGCAAAGTTTATGCAGGCAGCACCTATCCGAATAAAACCTTCCCCGACAGCAAGCGCAAAACGTTCAGCGTTTACGCACAAGACAGCCTGACCTTCGGCAACGGCATTGTTCTAACTCCGGCCTTACGTTACGAAAAAGACAAGCTGAATACTGAAACCGACCAAGCCTATCTCAACGCCAATCCCGGCGGAACGGCGACGCGCTTCAGTGATTCCGCGTTTACGCCCAGCCTGCGCCTGAGCGTGCCGATGGGTGAGCAGTTCACCGGATTTGCCACTTATTCACAAGGCTTCCGCACGCCGCCTTTTGACAGCGCGACCATGGCGTTTGCCAATACGACCTACGGCTATGCCATCATTCCCAATGCCAACCTCAAATCTGAACGCTCTAACAGCTTTGAATTGGGGATGAAGTTCAAAAACGAACGTGCCCGTGCGCAAGTCACCGCGTTCTACAACCGTTACCGCAACTTTATCAACCGCACTGAAATCGGTACCTCCACCATTGGCGGACGCCCGATTATCCAGTACCAATATCAAAATCTGGATAGGGTCAAAACCTACGGTGCCGAAGCCTCCGCCGCCTACAAATTCCTGCCGGGCTGGCAAGTCTCCGGCAACATCGCTTGGATGCGCGGTGAGCAGCAGGACGGCAAACCGTTGGATTCTGCTTATCCGCTCAACGGCGTTTTGGGTTTGGATTACACTCAGGAAAAATGGGGTGTGGGTACCAAGCTGCGCTGGTCGAAAAAACACAGCCGCGTCAGCAGCGACACTGTTTTCCAAGAGCCGGGTTATGGCGTATGGGATGTCGGCGCGTGGTACAAGCCGTTTAAAAACCTCGAAATCGGCGCAAACATTTACAACGTCGGCAACAAAAAATACTGGCAGCACGCAGACGTTGCCGGCATGAGCCGTACCAGTGTGATGGACTTGTACACCGAAACCGGCCGTAATTTCGCCGCAACCGTACAACTGAAGTTCTAATGTGATTCAACCGTTTTCAGACGGCCTGAGAAAACGAGCAGGCCGTCTGAAAGTATGCGACAAGGAAAAAAACAATGAAACTCAAACTCCTCCTGCTTTCCGCACTTATTTCGTTGACCGGCACTGCACACGCGCAACGCATCGTCGTGTTGACCCCTGATACGGCAGACATTGTTGCCGCGCTCGGCGCATTGGACGAAATCGTCGGCCGCGACCAGACCGTTCAAAATCCGGCGTTGAAAAACAAGCCCAGTATCGGCATTCATCGCCGCCTGACGGTTGAACCGATTGTGGCCGCCAAACCCGACATTGCCATCGGTTCATGGATGGCGCAGCCTGCCGATATTTTTGCCCACCTGCAAAAAGCAGGCATTAAAGCCGTCAATGTTGCGCCCGATGACAGCATCGCCGCCTATCCGCAAAGTATCCGCAACATCGGCCAGCTTATCGGCAAAAGCGTGCAGGCGGACAAGTTGGCCAGTAAGTGGCAGGCGGATATGAAACAGCAGCCTTCCAGCGGCAAACGCTACCTCTTCAGCTACGACGGACGCATCGTATCGGGCAAGAATACTGCCGCCGACGAAATCATCCGCCGTGCCGGCGGTATCAATGCCGCAGCCGCCATTGACGGCCTCAAACCGATGACGCGTGAGGCATGGATTGCGGCCAAACCCGACATCATCATTATTGCCGACCACAACACCGCCATGATGGGCAACGTCAAAACCTTTGCCGCACGCCCCGAAATCTCCGGCTCGCCTGCCGCGAAAAACGGCAAGATTTATTTGTGGAAGGCCAACGATATGTTCCGTTACGGGCTGGATACGCCGCAAGTGATTCAGCGTTTGCACGGTTTGGCGAAATAAACGCGCCTGTTTTGAACACCTTGCCTGATTTTTGTTTTCAGACGGCCTTGATTTGTTCCTTCTTATTGAGGAGGAAGTAAAACGGCTGTCTTAAAAATGCCGTCTGAAACTGTTCCTCAATCCGCTTAAACCGCATGATGTCATGAAACCGCATACCCTTACCCTCTGCCTGCTGCTTACTGCCGCCGCCGTTTATTTGTGCTGCGGCATCGGTTTTGGCGCGTGGGAGTCGCCGTTGGCGATGGATGAAACCGTCCGTCAAATCCGTTTACCGCGCATCTATACCGCGCTTTTGGTCGGAGCCGGTTTGTCCGCTTCGGGTGCGGCATTGCAGGCTTTATTTGAGAACCCGCTGGCTGATCCGAGTTTGATCGGGACGTCGGGCGGGGCGGCCTTGGGCGTGATTGTGCTATTGGCTTTGGGCGGTGGCGCGATGGGTGTGCCGGCGGCGGCTTTTCTCGGTGCATTGGGTGTGTGCCTGCTGATTTTGGCGGTGCACAAACTACTCGGCGGCGGTACTTTGGGATTGCTGGTGTTGGGGTTTGTGTTGAGCGCGTTTTCGGGCGCGGTGGTCAGCATGATTTTGTTTTTGTCTGACGATTTGGTATTGCGCAGCGCGACCACATGGCTGTCGGGCAGCCTTGCCGAAGCCGGTTTTTCATCGCCTGTTGCGGCAATCGCGGTCATGTTGCCCGGTTTTCTGATTTTGTTATCCGCAGGCAGGCGGCTGGATGTTTTGATGACAGGGGAAGATACGGCTGCCAGTATGGGGGTGTCGGTCGGGATATTGCGTGTGCAAACCGTAATCGGCGCGGCATTGATGACGGGGGCGGCGGTATCGCTTTCGGGCATCATCGGTTTTCTCGGCATGATGATCCCCAATGTACTGGCGCAAACCGTCGGCGGCAGCCGCCGCAAACTGATTGCGCTGTCGGCTTGGTTGGGCGCAGTGTTTTTGATGGTGGTGGACGGTGCGGCGCGCTGGCTGACATACCCTGTCGATCTGCCGGTCGGTATCGTGATTGCCTTATTGGGCGGACCGTTTTTTATGTATTTGTTTATCAAGCCTTTGAAAAGCCAATAGGCCGTCTGAAACTTCATTGCCCCCATATCTTTTGCCATGCACACCTTATTTCAAATCTGTAATCTTTCCGTCCGCGTCCAAGACAAAACCCTGCTTGAAATCGATCAACTGGATATACCTCACGGCATGACCGTCATTATCGGCCCGAATGGTGCGGGCAAATCTACTTTACTGCGTGCCTTAATCGGGCAAACGGGGCAGGGGGGAATCACGCTTTTCGGTGAGGCCGTTGCGCCGCAAATCCGCGCGGGCAGGGTGGCATGGGTCGGGCAGCATGGCCGTTACAATATGCCGATGACCGTACGCGAATACATTGAGTTGGCGTCATTCGTACAAAAAGGCCGTCTGAACCATGAATGGGCGGACGAGCTACTCGATTATTTTGATTTGACGGCGTTGGCGGATAAGCGCATCGGCAAGCTTTCAGGTGGCGAGCAACAACGCACCAACATCATCCGCGCCCTGTTGCAAAACGCGCCGGTCTTGCTTTTGGACGAACCGTGCAACCATCTCGATATCCGCCACCAACACCGCCTGATGCAGTATTTGGTCGGGCATTCAAACCGTGCCTCATCAATGATGGTATTACACGATTTAAACCTCGCCGCGCGTTATGCGGAACATATTATTTTGATGAGTAAGGGAAAAGTCGTTGCATCAGGCAAGGTGGGCGAAGTGATGTGCCCCGACTTGCTTGAATCGGTTTACGGTTGGCAGATACGCCGTTGCGAAGATGAAGCAGGGTTTTATTTCAGAAGCTGAGTGCCAACAGGCCGTCTGAAAAACGATAAAGAAAATTTATTTTATCGTTCAAAAATGAAACGAGATGGGAGGATATTCCCGACTTGAAGAACCAAATTTTGCGCATTTCACAAATAAAATGCCGATTTTCATCAAATAGAAATACATTTAATTATTTATAGAATACAATATTTTAAAATAATACTAATTTTGAATTACGCAAAAATATTGACAAGAAAACGATGATGGTTATTTAATATATAAATCTTATTAATAATTTTTATTAATCATTATCATGGTACAGCAGCTTGTTTGGACTCCGAAACAATCCGCGCCCAAGGCATTTCCCGAACGTCAGGCATTAATGCCCGTTTGGGGCGGTGTTCCAATGCCGCGCCCCCAGTGGCAGAACATTTGGAAGAAAAAGCTTCCCCATGCCACCGATGTGGACGCGCTTGCTTATCTGCATATTCCATTTTGCGCCAACCATTGCGTTTTTTGCGGCTTCTACCGCAATGCGTGGAAGGACAGCCAAAGCAGCGTGTACACCGACAAAATTATCGAAGAAATGGCCGCTGAAGCCGAAGTCCGTACAGGTAAGGGCAAAATCCGAGCTGTTTATTTCGGGGGCGGCACGCCGACCGCGTTGCTTACGGAAGACCTCGTCCGCCTGATTCGTGCCTGCTACCAATATCTGCCGCTTGCCGAAGATTGCGAGTTCACCATCGAAGGGCGCATGAGCCATTTCGATTTGGAAAAAGCACAGGCCTGCATCGAAGCAGGGGCCAACCGCATTTCCATCGGCGTACAAACTTTCAATACCGCCATCCGCCGCCGTCTCGGCCGCAAACACAGCGGCGACGAGGCATTTGAATATTTGGCAAAATTGTGCGAACTCGATGCCGTGATTGTGGCCGATTTGATGTTCGGCCTGCCCAATCAAACCGATGAAGTTTGGCAAAACGATATCGCCCGCGCCGCCGAGCTGCCTCTGTCCGGTCTGGATACATACGCGTTCAACCTTTATCCCATGCTGCCCATCAACCGCATGATTGAAAAAGGCGCATTTCCGACACCACCGGGTTTCGATATTCAGGCAGACCAATATGCCTACACGGTTGAAACACTGCTGGAAAAAGGCTGGGAACAAGTCAGCAACAGCCACTTCGCCTATCCCGGCCGCGGCGAGCGCAACCGCTACAATACCCTGATCAAATCCGACATTCCCTGTCTGGCGTTCGGCTCCGGCGCAGGCGGTAACTTCGGCGGTTTCAGCTATCAGGTGCAGGGCGACTTGGAGAGTTATCTCGCCACGCCGAAAGGCGAGAAAAACATCACGTTTATGAGCGGCCATAGTCCAAATAAAGCACTGCTCAGCAAAGTCCAGCACGATATTGAAACAGGCCGTCTGAATCCATTATTGTTCGACGGCAACAAAGCAGCGCAAAAGCTGATTGCCCAATGGCAGGAAATGCAGCTTTTTAAAGAACCCGATTCAGACGGCCTGATCCGTTTGAATACCAGCGGCCGTTATTGGTCGCCCACCCTTATCCGCAAACTCATGCTCACTCTTCCAACTCAAGAAAAGGATCAAACCATGCAAAAACTTTCAGCCGAACAACAAACCATGTTGCGCCAATCATTGGAAAAAAATCCAGGCCAAGTACTGGAAATGCTGGCAGCGCAAAACCAATGCAGTTTTGAAGACGTTATCCGCTGTCTGCCGGAAGAGAATGTGCGTCAAACCGAAGGCAGCCGCATAGTCGAAATCCTCCAAGCCATTGCCGCATGGGATGAATCCGTTACCTTCATCGCCCACACCCCCGATGCCATCGTCGAAGTCAGCGGCAAACTGCCTAACGGCAAAGTCGGCCGCGGTTTCTACAACTTTGACCATCCTGAAACCGATGGCGGCGTACACGGTCATATCTATTACGAAAACTGCGCCTCCATCTACCTTTTGGAACGCCCGTTCATGGGCAAAGCTACTTGCTCGCTCAACTTTATCAACCGCAACGGCGGCGCCATGTTTAAAATTTTTGTCGGCCGCGATGAGGCAGGCGAGTTGAAACAACACCAAATCGAAGCCATGCGCAAATTGTTTGATGCCGCTTAAACGGCTTCAGACGGCCTGATAATCCGTTCCTTGTTGCATAGAGGAGCGGATTTTCTAACAACAAACATCTACCATACAAAGGAACCCCAAACATGCAACTCATCTTCGGAGCCAACGGCCCGTCCGGCCGCGCCTATATCCGCACATTGACTGACTCAGCCGATACCGTCGCCGTATTGAGAAGGCCGTCTGAAGACAGCTTTTTTGCCGCACACAATATTCAAACCGTCGTCGCCGATGCGCTTGATGCCGACGCGCTCGATAAAGCGTTGGCACAATATCGTCCCGATACTGTGATCAGTTTTGTCGGCGGCAAAAACGAAGAGGGCATCCGCAGCGATGCGCTGGGCAATATCAACATCATTGCCGCTACGAAAGCCGCCAATCCGCAAGCTCGCTTTGTACTGATTACCAGCATGGGCTGCGGTGAACAATGGGACATGATGAGCGAGCCGTTCAAACAGGCACTCGGCGAAGCCGTCCGTGCCAAAACAGAAGCTGAAATCTATCTCAAACAAAGCGGTTTGAATTGGACCATCCTGCGCCCCTGCGGCCTTGCTGATGGCGAAGATAATACCTATACCTTGACACAAAATACCCAAGAAATTCCGCAAAAATACATGACGCGCAACGGCTTGGCCGCTGCCGTTGCTGCCATTGTCGGCCAAGCGGACAGCAAGGGCGAAACGTATAGCGTTGGTGCGGCATAAACGGATTGAGTAGATTGCCCACTTTCTCTTTATTAAAGTTGGAGTAGGTAATTGATTAGCAGCCGATCAAAACAATAAAGGATTTGCTTAGAAAAGGCTGGAGGATATAAATAAAAAGGCCGTATGAAAATTTCAGACGGCCTTTTATGTTTGAATTCTGTAAGTGATTGTACTACTGAGAGAAACAGGAGTTGGCAGGCTAAAATATTAGACTTATGAATTTAACATAATATAAATTATGTAGTTTTCTCTATACCCAACAATCGCTGTTGTTTGTTCCTGTTTGTTAACTATTAGTTAATCTTAAAAGATTCTGTATAATACTCCAATTTTTAGTATAAAATCAATAGGTTTTAATAGAAATTTGGCGGTTTAACATGCTATAACTCTCACACTTCATTATTGGCTAGTGAAATAGGGTAGAGGATAGTCATATCATCTTGCCAATGCAATTCTTCCTTCACCCCCAGGGAGAAGGGCAAAGGATATAATCTTGGCAATGGTAATCTCCTCAACTGCTACTATTGTTTAGGCACCCTGATTTACCGCCAGCTGCCCAATGGCAAAAACCAGTATTACCAATACGATTTAGAAAACCAACTCGTCCGCGCCGAAATCAAAAAGCCAGCCGGCAATACCGAGATCTGGACATACGCCTACGACCCGTTCGGACGACGCCTCTCCAAAGAACGCCAAGACAAACTCGCCTGGACGAGTACCGACCCGAAACGCACCCACTTCGTCTGGGACGGCAGCCGCCTATTGCAGGAGTACATCTACAAAGGCAGCTACACCTATATCTACACCGACCAAGACAGCTACGAACCCTTAGCCCAAGTCTTCCACAACAACCAAGACGAAGCACAATACCTTGCCTATTTCCACAACGACCAAGTCGGCATACCGAGGGAGATGACCGACATCCATGGTAATCTCTTATGGTACGGCGAATACACCGCTTGGGGCCGTCTGAAAAAAGATGAGCGGGTTTATCGGAATGCACATCAGCCGTTCAGACTGCAGAACCAGTATTACGATGAAGAAACCGGCTTGCATTACAACCTGATGCGGTATTACGAGCCTGAGGCGGGGCGGTTTGTAAATCAGGACCCGATTAAATTAATTGGTGGAGATAATTTATATCAGTTTGCGCTGAATACGCAGGCTTGGATTGATCCATGGGGTTTGGTTCGCCTTATACGTTACAAACCCCGAGATACTATTTCGGCTCAAAATGGTGCACGTGGAACAGCCATAGATAGAGCTTGGAGAGAGGAAAAAGCTTTAGTTGAAGCAGGGGGTGGTACTCGAAATTGGACACAAGCAGAAAGAGATTTGATTTTGAACACGAAAAATAAAAATTTGACTTCTGTTATGTCTGAAGCAGGTTATACTGGTCATCATATTAATTCTGTTGAATTAGGCAGTCTAGGTCAAAAATGGAAAGGTGACCCAAGAAATATTGTATTTTTGCCTAATAGTAACCATCCTGGAGGAGTTGACGAACATTTACATTCTAATCAAGGGCATAGAGGTCGCTGGACCAATTTGGGGCGCGGTAGGTTAATTGATAGGCGAACAATGTTGCAACAACTTAAAAAATGCACAAAATAGGAGTATATTATTATGTTTAGTTTGAAAACAGCAGTTAAAAATCTTTCTAATATTTATGGTCAACTCTCTCGTAAGGAGATCGATTTTGGGGAAATTATAATTGACGAAAAAATATTACAAGATAATGCGTCTATCATTAACTATTTTTTCAATTTGATAACATTAAATCCTCAAATTCATATAGGTCAGCCATTTAATTTAATTTTTGCATCATCTGAGAATCAAGAAGGCTTAGTAGGATGGCAAGAAGCCATAAACATAGAGAATTATCTCTATATAGCTAATCAAAATGACGAACCTATATTAATTTCAAAGGAAACCCTTGAAATCTTTTCTTTACGATTAGGGTCAAAAGAACCTAAAAAAATAGCTTCTTCTTTAGGAGATTTTATACAAACATTGTCTGAAATAATGGCATTGTCGGAAAAATTCTTTTCGAAGAATATTAATAATGATGATTATTTTATTCTAGAGGACGATGAATTTATTGCTGAACTTAATGTTTTTTTTCAATCAACTAAACTAAGTATTGAAGTAAAAAACTTCTATAATTTTTTCTTTGAATAATTGGGAATAACAAGCAAGCCGTAGCCTGCATAAATTTTCAAATTCATAGGTAGCAAGTCGTAGCCCGGACAAAACCTTCAGTCCTGACGTAGGGTATGTACGGTACGCACGCACGCGGTTTCTGCTTTTCAGACGACCTCAATACCTTCTTTGAGGTCGTCTGAACCATTTGTTCTTTAACAATCTTATTGACGGTTAACATAGAAGTCATCTGAAAGACCGTCCCGAGACTTGGCACATCCACCGGTTCAAACGCACCATCCTGCCCGACGGCCGCCATATCGATTACCTGTACTACGGCAGCGGACACCTGCACCAAATCAGCCTCGACGGCGAAGTCGTCAGCGACATCGAACGCGACAAACTGCACCGCGAAATCCAAAGGACGCAGGGCAGCATCAGCAGCCTGTACGACTACGACCCCATGGGTCGTCTGAAAAGCCAGCGTACCGTCCGGAGCGGCACACAAACGCTTCACGGCAAACAAAACCCGCTGGTCGGCGGCGCCGTCAACCGCCGCTACGCCTACGACAAAGCCGGCAACCTGATTCAAAGCGCCGACCAAAGAAGCGGCGTCCTTAATTACGTTTACGACAAAATCGGACGCATTCAAGAAGCCCGCAACAGCCAAACCGGCCGCAGCGAAACCTTCGCCTTCGACCCCGCCCACAACATCCTCGACATCCCGACATCTACTCCCTCTCCCGTGGGAGAGGGGCGGGGAGAGGGCAAAACGACCGCTCCGGTTTCAGACGACCCCAAAACTCAAGGTCGTCTGAAATCACCTGCCAAGCCCAACCTTACCAGTGGCAACCGCCTCAAAGAATACAACGGCATCGAATACACCTACGACGCATTGGGCAATTTGATCTACCGCCAGCTGCCCAATGGCGAAAACCAATATTACCAATACGATTTAGAAAACCAACTCGTCCGCGCAGAAATCAAAAAAGTAGCAGGCAACACCGAGATCTGGACATACGCCTACGACCCGTTCGGCAGACGCCTTTCCAAAGAACGTCAAGACAAACTCGCCTGGACGAGTACCGATCCGAAACGCACCCACTTCGTCTGGGACGGAACACGATTACTTCAGGAGTACACCTACAAAGGCAGCTACACCTATATCTACACCGACCAAGACAGCTACGAACCCTTAGCCCAAGTCTTCCATAACAACCAAGACGAAGAGCAATACCTCGCCTATTTCCACACCGACCAAGTCGGCATCCCGCGCGAGATGACTGACATCCACGGCAATCTGTTGTGGTACGGTGAATACACCGCCTGGGGCCGTCTGAAAAAGGACGAGCAGGTTTACAAGAATGCGCATCAGCCGTTCAGATTGCAGAACCAATACTTCGATGAAGAGACAGGGCTACATTACAACCTGATGCGCTATTACGAGCCTGAGGCCGGTCGGTTTGTGAATCAGGACCCGATTGGGTTGTTGGGTGGGGATAACTTGTATCAGTTTACGCCGAATGCGCAGGCTTGGGTTGATCCTTTAGGGCTTGCTAGTTTGTATGAAATAGGTATTTATGGGAGTTTGAACAGTAAAGCATATGTGGGAGATGGCTTGCAAGCTCATGAGTTAATTCGGCATAAGGCTTTGGTGCAAAGCGAATATACATCTAAAAATGTTCGTTTGCCGCAGAATCCTTCTATAGCTTTAGATTTAGATCATCATACAAGTAGTCCAAAGAAAGATACTCGTGGTATAGGCGGTGCGCATTATCATGAAGAGCAAATTCGTTGACAGTACTACCAACTAGGTAGGAATCAAATGTCTCCAAACCTGCATAGGGAAATTGATATTGGGCAAGGAGCTCTTAGAAAAGCAGGAGTTCCAAAAAGTGAAAGGAAGAAGTTACGCAGAGAAGCAAAAAAATTCATGAGGCCGACTAAGCGGCGGGCTTTGTCGTAATGGTAGCCGAAGGTATGCCCCAGTGCATTGGTGCGTCGGGTCGGCAGACCGTCTTGGCCGTATCTGTAGGTGGTTTTGGCTTGGATTGTTATGGAAAAGATATTTCAGACGACCTCGAAAAAGGAGTGAGGTCGTCTGAAAAGCAGAAACCGCAACACCCTATGTTGTGGAGGTTTCATGCGAATTGCGGCTTGCTATCGTTATATCTAATTGATGCGGAGCAACTTAGTTTTAAAAAGGGAACAATGTTTGTAAGAAAAACTATGATTTACTAATTTTTTTTAATAGTTTAGTAATATTTTCTTTTTCACTTTGATTAATTTCAGAATTGTCTTGATAGTCTAAAAGCATAAAATATAACATATCCAAATAATTACACTTGGCTATTTTTTTATCTAACTCTTTTTTAATATATAAGATATATTTTAGTCTTTCAGGTTTATTAATTAATAAATATCGAATAATAAATCTTCCTATTTCGCAAGCCACTGAACTTTCATAAAGCTCAGACGCTGAAGTAATTTTATTTATTAATTTAAACCTTTTAGCTTTAGTTATTTGGGAAAAGTCGAGATCTGAACTTTCTAGGGTAATAATAAATTCCCAAAGCCCCCTATTTTGGATTATTTTTTTATTACTGAGGAGGTAATATATAAAAAAGAATGTGTCGTTATCAATAGTAGGTTGAAATATTGTGCTATCTAAGTTTAGAGAAATATATTCCAAAGCATCTTGTAAATCCTTTTTATTTTCTAATGAGTGTAAATATTTAATTATTTCTAGATTGCTCATTGCATTAATTATTTTATAATTCATTTTCATAGCCTTTATATTTTAAAATTATGGCAATGCTAAACTACCAGCTCCTGCTACGGGGGTGGCAACAAATGATATAGCAACAGCTCTTACAATTTTATACCCTATGTAGATTGCAGCGGCGGTTCCCGCTGCTTTCCCCACAGTTTTCAAATTTTCTTGGGTTTGACTATTAGGCACTGAAGAAGGTGAGGTACATCTACCAGGGGATGGTGGAGGTAAATCATCGCAATTATCATTTAACCATTGTTTATGTTTTTTCAAAGTTTCTTTAAGTTGTTCAACTAGTTGAATATGTCCTTCAACTGAATCTCTAGGCTTTATACCAGGTTTGTGCTTATATGGTAAATTTCCAGGATTGGCTTTGATTTCTTGATTTCTTTTAATAATATCATTTTCTATATTGCTAATCTTTTTACGTCTAGCAATACAATTAGGATGGTCAAATGCAAATTTATTTTTTAATCCTAATATGTCAAGCCAACCTTGAACGTTCGGTACAAACTGATAAACGTTAAAGCCGCCCCACAACCCAATCGGATCCTGATTCACAAACCGACCCGCATCAGGTTCATAATACCTGAAGGAGTTGTAATGCAGCCTCGTTTCACGGTCGGCGTACTGGTTTTGCAATCGGAAGGGTTGGTGAGCAGTTCCGGATATGTTGGTTTCACTCTTCAGTTTGCCCCAACCGTAATAATCCCTGAACCACAGCAAATTACCGTCCTTATCGGTCATTTCTCTTGGGATGTCGATTTGGTCGCAGTGGAAGTAGTGGGTTTGTTGGAGGCTTTCTCCGTCTTCGTTGGTCCGGTTGTGTACCTGTGCCAAAGGTTCATAACTGTCGGGATCGGTGTAGATATAGGTATATCTGCCGTCCGATTGGATTTCTTGCAAGAGGTGGCTGCCGTCCCAAACGAAGCGGGTTTGCTCTTCGAGACGAAGGTCGTCTGAAAAATGTTTTGTCAGACGAACTACGTTTACTTATTGCTATTCATATATTCGTGAGGCATTCAAAATGTCTGCTAACATACTCCAATTTAAAGTTTTGTCGTTATATTCTTTCATACCCATATTTTTATAGTATCCATCCATATCTTCAATCCAATTTTTCATGGCTTCTAAAAAGCTATCTAGTGTATTATTTTCAAAATCTTCTGTATGAATTTCAGTAATGAATTCTTTTAAAAAAACTAGAAAGTCATCTCTATTTTTAATTTCCATAATTTAGTCCTCATTGAACAATTAGATTCTTGCCGTTGCCAAGTTTTAAAGTCATTGATTTACCTTCCGTTTTAGTAGTCATTTTCCACATTTGTTTTTTTACCATACTAGAATTTGCTTCTTGAACAGGAGTACATTCTATTTTCGCGATTTTAAAAGCAGCCAATCTACGATGGTCTAAAGTCCATGTTTTGCCACTCGCGTCTTTCCAAATATTAATTCTTAAAATATTAGGATCTAACTTACCAGATTTTAAATCTGCCGCATTTTGTAGAACTGTATAATCCCCTGTTTGATTTTTTGCACTGCTTTGCATGAAGTGAATATCTTTTGTTGGCATGGTTCCTGGCGGACAGTTTTGGCATTTCCCAGTCAAACCTAATACATCAATCCACCTCTGCATGTTCGGCGCAAACTGATAAAAATTACTTCCACCCCATAACCCAATCGGATCCTGATTAACAAACCGCCCCGCATCAGGCTCATAATACCTGAAGAAGTTGTAGTGCAGCCCCGTCTCACGGTCGGCGTACTGATTCTGTAATCGGAAGAGTTGGTGAGCAGTTCCCGTTATGTTGGTTTCACTCTTCAGTTTGCCCCAACCGTAATAATCCCCGAACCAAACCAGATTGCCTTCGCCATCGGTCATCTCACGCGGGATGCCGATTTGATCGCAGTGGAAATAGTAGGTTTGTTGGCCGCTTTCGCCTTCTTCGTTGGTCCGGTTGTGTACCTGTGCCAGGGGTTCGTAGCTGCCCGGATCGGTGTAGATATAGGTATACCTGCCGTCCGGTTGGATTTCTTGCAGTAAATGGCTGCCGTCCCAAACAAAGCGGGTTTGGTTTTCGAGGCCGTTCCCGCTTAAATCATGCGGGAATGACGTTTCTGAAACTTCTTCGTTTTTCAGACGACCTTTGCCTATCCTTCTGCCCAAGGCGTCGTAGCTGTACACCCAAGTTTCTTTTGTGCCGTCTTTCTTGAAGATTTCCGCTTTAACCAGTTGGTCGTGCAGGTCGTAGAAATAGTTCTGCACTTCGCCGTCGGCCAGTTCGCGGTGGATCAGGTTGCCGAAGTGGTCGTAGTAATAGGTCGTGCCGTTGTAGGTTTTCAGGCGGTTGTCGGTGATGGCGGAGCGGTTGTCTGAAAGCGGTGCGGTTGTTTTGCCCTCTCCCCGACCCTCTCCCACGGGAGAGGGGGCAGGGTACGGTTTGACCTTTTCCGTCGGAATGTCGAGGATATTGTGCGCAGGGTCGAAGGCGAACAGTTCGCTGCCGGCTTGGGTAATCCTGCCCAGTTTGTCGTACTCGAACTGCGTCGTGCCCGTCCGCTGGTCGGTGCTGTGGGTCAGGTTGCCGGTGCGGTCGTAGCCGTAGCTGCGTTTGACGGCGGTTTGGCCATAGCCCGCTGCGACTTTGTTTTTGCCTTTGCCGCCTTCGGTCAGGTCGTTGAGGGTGGCGATTTGTCTTTTCAGACGACCTAAAGGGTCGAGTTCGTAACGGCTGGCGAGTTTACCCTGTGTGCGGAAGATTTCGCGGTGCAGCCTGTCGCGTTCGATGTCGGTGATGACTTCGTCGTTGAGGCTGATTTGGTGCAGGTGGCCGCTGCCGTAATACAGATAGTTGATCTGTCTGCCGTCGGGCAGGACGGTGGCGGTGCGGTTGCCGTTGAAGTCGTAGTGGTAGCGGACGGTTTCGGTAACGGGCAGGTACAGCATGTCGTACTGCGCATCGCGCCAGTCGGTTTCGGGCAAACCGTTTTGGGCGTTTTCTTCCTTAGTCGGCACTTTCCATTGGTGCTGGCCGATGATTTGGCCGTTGCCGTTGTAGTCAAAGCAGGTAATGCTTTGGCTGTTGGCGACACGGACGAGGTTGCCGTCAAAGTCGTATTGGTAAACGGTTTCCTGAACCTTGTCGTTATCGCGGGCGAGTGTGTGGATTAAGCGTCCCAATACATCTCGTTTGAACTCGGTAATCCGCAGCGGGGTTTGGCTGTCGAGGCCGTCTGAAAGCGGGGCGGCATCTTTTTTAGCAACGGGTTGCCCGCCCAGTTGCGCCATCAGTTTGGCGGCGAGGGAGGCGTCGTCGCCGTATTCGCGCTGTTCAATTAGTTCGTTGCCGGCGTTGTAGTGGTAGCCGGTGAGCTTATGGTCGAAGCCGCTTTCGGCAATCAGGCGGTCGAGGACGTCATAGGCAAAGCGGTAGCGCGCACAGTTTTCATTGGTGAGGCCGATTAGGCGGCGGGCTTTGTCGTAATGATAGCCGAAGGTATGGCCCAGCGCATTGGTGCGTCGGGTCGGCAGACCGTCTTGGCCGTATTTGTAGGTAAGATATAGAGTAGAATGAACGATAATGAGATTATTCAGACAACCTAACTATTTTCTTCGAGATCGTCTGAACTATTTGTTCTTTAACAATATTATTACCGATTGATGTATATCTACTATTCAGTTGGATTTCCCGCAATAGGTGGCTTCCGTCCCAAACGAAGCGGATTTCCTCTTCGAGGCCGTCCGAAAGGGGTTTCAGACGGCCTTTAGGTTGTTTGTCGGTAACTACCCTAACTTATGCTTTGTTATACATAATTTCCTATCTTTTTTCTTAAAAATAAAAATATTTTTACCCCAAAGGGTGTTGTTAATCCCCAAATTCCTCCGAATATCAATCCTTCAAAGAGCATAAAATTCTCTCTTTTGATTTGTATAGCTAATCCCAGCAACATCCCAATTATCATCTGAATAATAGATAGGTATTTAATATTTTTTCTTTCTAATTCTAAATGGAACAATATCACTAAGAAAAAAGAGATTATTGGAAGTATAACCAATTTAACTGTTACATTATCCCCATAATAAGCCATCCATAACCAAATGAAAAACCAAGAAATTAAAATGCTTATCCAATATTTTTGAGTAAATTCCTTAAATTTATTAGACATAAAAAATCCTTTTAACCACACGGAGAATCGCTAAATACACTTTTTTTCTCTCCTCCAAAAATTGCTTTAGCTATTTGGCTAGTGGCAGCAACGGCTGCTCCAATTGCAGCATATTTTTTGATATTGGATAAATTATGAGCGGCTGCTTTTGTAGATTTACCTAGTTGTTTTCCTACTTTATGGCGGGCATTTTTAGCTCCTTGTTTTCCAAATAGTTCAGTATATTTTTTACCTAATTCCTTAGCCATAGATTTATTTTTTGCGAAACCAACAAGATTTGTTGAGCCTTTCCATGCACATTTGCCAACGGTAGCAGCTCCTGGAATAGTAGGAATAATCCCACCTATGGCTGCACTTACAGCTACTGAATTCCAATTAATACAATCCAATGGTTTATTTGATAAATAATTTCCAGCAACTTGGAAAACAATATCAACAGCTCCCCCCATTAAAGCTCCCACTGCCATTACAACAAGTATTGGTAAGTTACCACTGGGATCAATCCATGAACCAGTATTAGGCGCAAACGCATACAGATTCTCTCCACCTTCCAACCCAATCGGATCCTGATTCACAAACCGACCCGCATCAGGCTCATAATACCTGAAGAAGTTGTAATGCAGCCCCGTCTCACGGTCGGCATACTGATTCTGTAATCGGAAGAGTTGGTGAGCAGTTCCCGTTATGTTGGTTTCACTCTTCAGTTTGCCCCAACCGTAATAATCCCCGAACCAAACCAGATTGCCTTCGCCATCGGTTATCTCTCTTGGGATGCCGATTTGGTCGCAGTGGAAGTAGTGGGTCTGTTGACGGTTTTCGCCGCCTTCGGTTGTCCAGTTATGTACCTGTGCCAAGAGTTCGTAGCTTTCGGGATCGGTGTAGATATATGTATACCTGCCGTCCGGTTGGACTTCCTGTAAGAGGTGGCTGCCGTCCCAAACGAATCCGGTTTCCTCTTCGAGGTCGTCTGAAACTTCTTCGTTTTTCAGACGGCCTTTGCCTATCCTTCTGCCCAAGGCGTCGTAGGTGTACGCCCAAGTTTCTTTCATGCCGTCTTTTTTGAAGATTTCGGCTTTAACCAGTTGGTCGTGCAGATCGTAGAAATAGTTCTGCACTTCGCCGTCGGCCAGTTCGCGGTGGATCAGGTTGCCGAGCTCGTCGTAGTAATAGGTCGTGCCGTTGTAGGTTTTCAGGCGGTTGTCGGTGATGGGATTGAGGTCGGCTGAAAGCGGCACGGTCGTTTTGCCCTCTCCCCGACCCTCTCCCACGGGAGAGGGGGCAGGGTACGGTTTGACCTTTTCCGTCGGAATGTCGAGGATATTGTGCGCAGGGTCGAAGGCGAACAGTTCGCTGCCGGCTTGGGTAATCCTGCCCAGTTTGTCGTACTCGAACTGCGTCGTGCCCGTCCGCTGGTCGGTGCTGTGGGTCAGGTTGCCGGTGCGGTCGTAGCCGTAGCTGCGTTTGACGGCGGTTTGGCCATAGCCCGCTGCGACTTTGTTTTTGCCTTTGCCGCCTTCGGTCAGGTCGTTGAGGGTGGCGATTTGTCTTTTCAGACGACCTAAAGGGTCGAGTTCGTAACGGCTGGCGAGTTTACCCTGTGTGCGGAAGATTTCGCGGTGCAGCCTGTCGCGTTCGATGTCGGTGATGACTTCGTCGTTGAGGCTGATTTGGTGCAGGTGGCCGCTGCCGTAATACAGATAGTTGATCTGTCTGCCGTCGGGCAGGACGGTGGCGGTGCGGTTGCCGTTGAAGTCGTAGTGGTAGCGGACGGTTTCGGTAACGGGCAGGTACAGCATGTCGTACTGCGCATCGCGCCAGTCGGTTTCGGGCAAACCGTTTTGGGCGTTTTCTTCTTTGGACGGCACTTTCCATTGGTGCTGGCCGATGATTTGACCGTTGCCGTTGTAGTCGAAGCAGGTGATGCTTTGGCGGTTGGCGGCGCGGACGAGGTTGCCGTTCGGGTCGTATTGGTAAGCGGTTTCCTGAACCTTGTCGTTATCGCGGGCAAGGGTGTGGATCAGCCGTCCCAATACATCTCGTTTGAACTCGGTAATCCGCAGCGGGGTTTGGCTGTCGAGGCCGTCTGAAAGCGGGGCGGCATCTTTTTTAGCAACGGGTTGCCCGCCCAGTTGCGCCATCAGTTTGGCGGCAAGGGTGGCATCATCGCCGTATTCGCGCTGTTCAATTAGTTCGTTACCGGCATTATAGCGGTAGCCGGTCAGTTTATGGTCGAAGCCGCTTTCGGCAATCAATCGGTCGAGGACGTCGTAGGCAAAGCGGTAGCGCGCACCGTTTTCATTGGTGAGGCCGACCAGGCGGCGGGCTTTGTCGTAGTGGTAGCCGAAGGTATGGCCCAGCGCATTGGTGCGCCGGGTCGGCAGACCGTCTTGGCCGTATTCGTAGGAAGTGGTATGGCCTTCGCCGTCGGTATGGGTTTTTAAACGACCTGCGGCATCGTAGCCGAAGGTCTCTTTGCTGCCGTCGGGATAGAGGGCAAGGGTAAGGTTTTGATTGGCGTCGTAGTGGTATTCGGTATGCTGTCCCAGCGCATCGGTAATACGCGCCAACTGTCCTTCGGGAGTGTAAGAGAGTTTGGTTTCGTAACCCGAGCAGTCGGTAATCCGGTCGGGCTGATGGTTTTCGTTATAGTGGTAGGCGGTACTGCTGCCGTTCGGATCGGTCACCGACAGCAACAGACCGTTGCCGGCATATTCGAAACGGGTGATGTGTTTCAGCGGGTCGGTATGGGTCAGCAGGTTGCCCGCTTCGTCGTAGGTATAGCCGTGATAACGGCTTTCGGCATCGCTTTTACGGATCAGACGGTAGTTGTCGTCATAGTCGAAATGCAGGATGACGCCGTCCGGACGGGTAATGCTTTCCACCTGGCCCTCGTTGCTGTACTGATAACGGGTAACGCGCCCCATTGCATCGGTATGGCTGAGCAGACGGCCCAAGTCGTCGCGTTCCATCAGGTTGGTGCTGCCGTCGGCAAACACCCGTTTGGTCAACTCGTTGTTGTAGTCGTAATGGTATTGCTCGGTACGGCCCAATACGTCGGTTACCTCGGTATAACCTTCGTGATAGGTAAAACGCCATTCCTCGCCCAAGGAAGTCCGGTTGCGTAACACTTTGCCGGTCGGGGTGTAATGGTCGTATTCGTATTCCGATACCAATCCGGCTGCATCGGTGTGCGACACCATCAGATTGTTCTTATAGCCGAAGCTGCGTTTGACCTTGCCGTCGCGGCCGATAACGCGGACTAAGTCACCACTGCCGTTGTATTCATAGCGAACCAGCGGGCTGCCGACCCGGACCGCTTCGCCAAAGGCAGGCAAACCCTCCAACAGCGATACCGACAGCAGCCGCATTTTAGGCGATTGCTCATCGGCTACATTGCCAAAGTTCAGCGAGAATACCCGTCCGTTGCCGTCAATAATGTATTGCGGCAGACCGGTCAGCGGATGATAAATGAAACGCTGATGGTTGCCGTTGGCGTCTTCTACCGCGACCAAAGGGAAGAGGGTGGAATCTTCGTCCGAACCGTCTTCAGCGACCACCAAAGGCGCAAAACGCAACGCTATCGAACCGTCCAGCGACGCAATGACATAATGGCCGTCCGGGTTTTTACTGAACCAAATCTGTTCGCTTTCGAACAATACCGGTTCTTCATCATCTTCATCCACTTCCGGCAAAGGGAACAAACGGCCTTGATCGTCGATATAGGCCAATCCCGCCGCATCGCGGATGATGCGTTGGCAGCCCGGTACGCTCCAACCCTCGCCGAGCCAGCCGGTACCGTCTTGGTCGGAATAATAGCTGCGGCTCCATACCAGCGGCAAAATGCCTTCAAAGGCAAAGTCGGTTTCACCGGTTAGAAACTTCAAACCGTGTATCGGATTCACCGGCCGACCGGCACCCACTGCACCCTTACAGGACAGACAGGTTTTAGGGGGGAGTCTTTTGCTGAACTTGCCGTTCATATGGAACATATCGCCGGTGCGCACGATATAGCGTTTACGGATTTTAACCGAGGAAGAATGGCGCATAGGCCATGCCGGTTTGGTGGCGGTGCGGCTCTTTACCCCTTTACGGCCCGGAAGGGCGATTTCATCGCCATAAGTCTTGTCCGTCTTACTGGCTTTAAAGACAAAAGCAGGCTTGCGGTTGAGGCGTACGTCTTTGGCGACGGTTTGGGCACCGCCGAGGTCGGCAAAGAGTGGGAAGGGAATGGGCGGAACGGAAGGGGGAGCGGGTGGTGGCGGCCAACAGAAATCGGGGACGGTAAAGACAACGCGGAACTTGCTGCTTTTACGGGCGATTTTATTGACGGCCATGGCGGCTTGCTCCTGTTTGTGGGATGGGGTCGTCTGAAAATTTTTCAGACGACCTTACGGGCGCGTTAGAGCTTGGGAAAGCCTATGTTTACTCAGTATCTCTAATATTCATATTCCCTGATGAAATACCTTCTTCTGATTCTACAAAAAGTTCCCCATCCTCCTCTACGATAAATGAATTTCCAGTTCTAAATATTAAATTATATAATCCCTCATAAAATTTACCTCCCAAATAATATAAATCTCCAGAATCAGGAATAAAATAAATTCTTCCCAGTTCGTCAATAAGGATTTCTCGGCTATCTGCAAAGCCGAAATTTCTTAATTTTTTTTTCCAATAGATTTTTGATAAAAAATATAATCCTCATCATCTATCGAATAGTCAACTAAGGTATTTGTAGTTTCACCAAAGTTATGCAGTACCGTAGATAGAAAGATGCGTCCATTACTACGATAATAAGCGTCATTGCTAATTGTTAAATACCATATTTCTCTTAGAAATTTTTTTACATTATCAGGTAACTCCTCTAAATGGTGGGGTAGAGAATCTAAAATGATTTCTCTATTCTCATACCAGCCTGAATCAATCATTTTCTTAAAAAAATCTGAGTGTATTTCGTATGGTTGTTTCATAAATACTTCTTGTTATTTTACTGTAGTATTTTAGAATGAAATATTCAGCCTTATTGACGCCTGTTTGGAGTCATAGATGAACAAAAGGGAATTCCATGCTAATTCAGGTCCTTTAAATTCGAGTACTGGAGCACTTTTTAGTACACAATATGATTTTAAAGAAGGATATAAATTAAGAAAATTTTGAATAATTCTTGATTCTAAGATGTTTTTAGTTAAATAAAAATAGTCATTAAATAAGATATCAATTTCCTTTTTGTATATGTCAATAAATATTTTTCCTTCTTCTTCAAGGTAATAAATATTTTCTTGAAATAAATAAACACCTTCTTGTATATTTTTAAAATTTATTAATTTAGTTTTTTCTTTAATGTCTTTAATGTCATTAAAGTTTAAGGAGAGATTATTGATGACAATGTTTTTTTGTTGTATAAATAATTTAATTTGATTCATATTTAATTTTACCTCCTGAAAGATCGAAGTTTGCCAGTACTTGTTAATTTCGGTTTATCCATATCTCGAATATAATATTGAGTTGCTCCCCCATCACCATATTTTTTATTTGCTTTTGCTTTTGATTTTCCTACGCAAATATCTTCTTCTACTACAAATATATGTAATTGTTTTCTCATGTCACGTGCGGCAGTAGCATTTCCACTATGTTTCACCTGTACAGAATCGTTAAATGCTCTGGCATTTCCTCTTGCAGAACGTACAGCGTATCCTCGAACAAAATAATTCCCAGGGGCAGAAGCCATACCTGCCGGCCCATGTGGATACAGTGTAAACAATATTGTCCCTTTTTCTAGGACAACATTTTTCCAATTATCCACACCTGGATAGTCCTCACTTCCTTGCCAGCCAGCCGCTTCACCGGCAGGATCTTGTCCTGCACATGGATCATTACATGTTCCAGGCGATTTTTTAGAACTTAACCCTAATGGGTCAGCCCACATTTGACTGTTTTGTAAAGCCCAATAGAGGTTACTGCCACCAGCCAACCCAATCGGATCCTGATTGATGAATCTTCCGCAGTCAGACTCATAGTATCTGAAGAAGTTGTAATGCAGCCCCGTCTCACGGTCGGCATACTGATTCTGTAATCGGAAGAGTTGGTGAGCAGTTCCCGTTATGTTGGTTTCACTCTTCAGTTTGCCCCAACCGTAATAATCCCCGAACCAAACCAGATTGCCTTCGCCATCGGTCATCTCACGCGGGATGCCGATTTGATCGCAGTGGAAATAGTAGGTTTGTTGGCCGCTTTCGCCTTCTTCGTTGGTCCGGTTGTGTACCTGTGCCAGGGGTTCGTAGCTGCCCGGATCGGTGTAGATATAGGTATACCTGCCGTCCGGTTGGATTTCTTGCAGTAAATGGCTGCCGTCCCAAACAAAGCGGGTTTGGTTTTCGAGGCCGTTCCCGCTTAAATCATGCGGGAATGACGTTTCTGAAACTTCTTCGTTTTTCAGACGACCTTTGCCTATCCTTCTGCCCAAGGCGTCGTAGCTGTACGCCCAAGTTTCTTTACTGCCGTCTTTTTTGAAGATTTCGGCTTTCACCAGTTGGTCATGCAGGTCGTAGAAATAGTTCTGCACTTCGCCGTCGGCCAGTTCGCGGTGGATCAGGTTGCCGAGCTCGTCGTAGTAATAGGTCGTGCCGTTGTAGGTTTTCAGGCGGTTGTCGGTGATGGTAGGGCTATTGTTATCGGACAGGATATTGTGCGCAGGGTCGAAGGCGAACAGTTCGTTGCCGGCTTGGGTAATCCGGCCTAGTTTGTCGTACTCGAAATGCGTCGTTCCCGTCCGCTGGTCGGTGCTGTGGGTCAGGTTGCCGGTACGGTCGTAGCCGTAGCTGCGTTTGACTGCATAAGCCGATGTTACAGTGTTCTTATCTGTCTCGGTCTGCGTCAGGTCGTTAAGTGCGGCGATTTGCCTTTTCAGACGACCCAGGGGATCGAGTTCGTAACGGCTGGCGAGTTTACCCTGTGTGCGGAAGATTTCGCGGTGCAGCCTGTCGCGTTCGATGTCGGTGATGACTTCGTCGTTGAGGCTGATTTGGTGCAGGTGGCCGCTGCCGTAATACAGGTAGTTGATTTGTCTGCCGTCGGGCAGGACGGTGGCGGTACGGTTGCCGTTGAAGTCGTAGTGGTAGCGGACGGTTTCGGTAACGGGCAGGTACAGCATGTCGTACTGCGCATCGCGCCAGTCGGTTTCGGGCAAACCGTTTCGGGCGTTTTCTTCTTTGGACGGCACTTTCCATTGGTGCTGGCCGATGATTTGACCGTTGCCGTTGTAGTCGAAGCAGGTGATGCTTTGGCGGTTGGCGGCGCGGACGAGGTTGCCGTTCGGGTCGTATTGGTAAGCGGTTTCCTGAACCTTGTCGTTATCGCGGGCAAGGGTGTGGATCAGCCGTCCCAATACATCTCGTTTGAACTCGGTAATCCGCAGCGGGGTTTGGCTGTCGAGGCCGTCTGAAAGCGGGGCGGCATCTTTTTTAGCAACGGGTTGCCCGCCCAGTTGCGCCATCAGTTTGGCGGCAAGGGTGGCATCATCGCCGTATTCGCGCTGTTCAATTAGTTCGTTACCGGCATTATAGCGGTAGCCGGTCAGTTTATGGTCGAAGCCGCTTTCGGCAATCAATCGGTCGAGGACGTCGTAGGCAAAGCGGTAGCGCGCACCGTTTTCATTGGTGAGGCCGACCAGGCGGCGGGCTTTGTCGTAGTGGTAGCCGAAGGTATGGCCCAGCGCATTGGTGCGCCGGGTCGGCAGACCGTCTTGGCCGTATTCGTAGGAAGTGGTATGGCCTTCGCCGTCGGTATGGGTTTTTAAACGACCTGCGGCATCGTAGCCGAAGGTCTCTTTGCTGCCGTCGGGATAGAGGGCAAGGGTAAGGTTTTGATTGGCGTCGTAGTGGTATTCGGTATGCTGTCCCAGCGCATCGGTAATACGCGCCAACTGTCCTTCGGGAGTGTAAGAGAGTTTGGTTTCGTAACCCGAGCAGTCGGTAATCCGGTCGGGCTGATGGTTTTCGTTATAGTGGTAGGCGGTACTGCTGCCGTTCGGATCGGTCACCGACAGCAACAGACCGTTGCCGGCATATTCGAAACGGGTGATGTGTTTCAGCGGGTCGGTATGGGTCAGCAGGTTGCCCGCTTCGTCGTAGGTATAGCCGTGATAACGGCTTTCGGCATCGCTTTTACGGATCAGACGGTAGTTGTCGTCATAGTCGAAATGCAGGATGACGCCGTCCGGACGGGTAATGCTTTCCACCTGGCCCTCGTTGCTGTACTGATAACGGGTAACGCGCCCCATTGCATCGGTATGGCTGAGCAGACGGCCCAAGTCGTCGCGTTCCATCAGGTTGGTGCTGCCGTCGGCAAACACCCGTTTGGTCAACTCGTTGTTGTAGTCGTAATGGTATTGCTCGGTACGGCCCAATACGTCGGTTACCTCGGTATAACCTTCGTGATAGGTAAAACGCCATTCCTCGCCCAAGGAAGTCCGGTTGCGTAACACTTTGCCGGTCGGGGTGTAATGGTCGTATTCGTATTCCGATACCAATCCGGCTGCATCGGTGTGCGACACCATCAGATTGTTCTTATAGCCGAAGCTGCGTTTGACCTTGCCGTCGCGGCCGATAACGCGGACTAAGTCACCACTGCCGTTGTATTCATAGCGAACCAGCGGGCTGCCGACCCGGACCGCTTCGCCAAAGGCAGGCAAACCCTCCAACAGCGATACCGACAGCAGCCGCATTTTAGGCGATTGCTCATCGGCTACATTGCCAAAGTTCAGCGAGAATACCCGTCCGTTGCCGTCAATAATGTATTGCGGCAGACCGGTCAGCGGATGATAAATGAAACGCTGATGGTTGCCGTTGGCGTCTTCTACCGCGACCAAAGGGAAGAGGGTGGAATCTTCGTCCGAACCGTCTTCAGCGACCACCAAAGGCGCAAAACGCAACGCTATCGAACCGTCCAGCGACGCAATGACATAATGGCCGTCCGGGTTTTTACTGAACCAAATCTGTTCGCTTTCGAACAATACCGGTTCTTCATCATCTTCATCCACTTCCGGCAAAGGGAACAAACGGCCTTGATCGTCGATATAGGCCAATCCCGCCGCATCGCGGATGATGCGTTGGCAGCCCGGTACGCTCCAACCCTCGCCGAGCCAGCCGGTACCGTCTTGGT
Organism: Neisseria subflava; assembly: GCF_005221305.1. Lineage (NCBI taxonomy): Bacteria > Pseudomonadati > Pseudomonadota > Betaproteobacteria > Neisseriales > Neisseriaceae > Neisseria > Neisseria subflava. The sequence goes on along the minus strand of NZ_CP039887.1, from coordinate 819,845 downwards.
CGGAATAATAGCTGCGGCTCCATACCAGCGGCAAAATGCCTTCAAAGGCAAAGTCGGTTTCACCGGTTAGAAACTTCAAACCGTGTATCGGATTCACCGGCCGACCGGCACCCACTGCACCCTTACAGGACAGACAGGTTTTAGGGGGGAGTCTTTTGCTGAACTTGCCGTTCATATGGAACATATCGCCGGTGCGCACGATATAGCGTTTACGGATTTTAACCGAGGAAGAATGGCGCATAGGCCATGCCGGTTTGGTGGCGGTGCGGCTCTTTACCCCTTTACGGCCCGGAAGGGCGATTTCATCGCCATAAGTCTTGTCCGTCTTACTGGCTTTAAAGACAAAAGCAGGCTTGCGGTTGAGGCGTACGTCTTTGGCGACGGTTTGGGCACCGCCGAGGTCGGCAAAGAGTGGGAAGGGAATGGGCGGAACGGAAGGGGGAGCGGGTGGTGGCGGCCAACAGAAATCGGGGACGGTAAAGACAACGCGGAACTTGCTGCTTTTACGGGCGATTTTATTGACGGCCATGGGGTGCTTTACTCCAGAGATTGGATGGTGATATGAAGATTGATATCCGTTGACTGAATCTTACTTTATTTGGAGATAAAAAGGAAAGCTTAGTGAGAAAAAAGAGAATATTGGGATGGGGAACGTGAATTAGGTTAGTGGGTTTAAATAAACGAGCACAGATATCATAATGAATAAATTCCAGCATCATGAATTTAACATAATATAAATTATGCGAACTTATGCTAGTGTGATGTAAAAGCCTTGTCTACAAATTATGTTATGGCCACAACCAAGCCCATGTGCTTCGTTCTTCTCCTTGCAGTAAAACCAAAGTTCGGCAAGCTGAAGCTGTGTTCATGCATTCGAAGCCGATTCCGTAGGCTGATAAGGCTACGGTAATTTTTGGATGTAGGAATTGTTGTTTTGCTCCTGTACCTATGATAATGACTTCTGGACGGTTTTCTGCTGTTTCAATTGCTGATATAAAAATTTGTTCATTTAATTCTTCGATGGTTGTTTGAGGAATGATGCTCACTTTGCCATCTTGCCAGCAAATGGGTTCTGAATATGTTTGTTCACCGATTTGCAATATGCCTTGTGAGGATGAAAAAAATGATGCGGCTTCATCGATATGGTTTTCTGTGATTTTCATGGCAATTCCTGTTTTTATGGTAGAACGATTTTCAGACGGCCTTTGGAAACTTGCAAAAAAAGGTGCAAAATCAAGCAATATCAGGTAGGATTCAACGTTTGACCTTGTGCATTGATGCTTTGCTCTGAATTTACGATTGCAAGCGATTATAACAAGCCTTGGTTTTTCGTGATTATTTTAAAGTATCGGCTCAAAAGGAGACACAATGAAGCCAGTAAATATCGGTCTTTTAGGTTTGGGTACAGTCGGTGGCGGTACGGCGACTGTATTGCAGGACAACGCTGCGGAAATTAGCCGCCGCTTGGGACGTGAAGTCCGTATTTCTGCTGTTTGTGATTTGAGCGAAGAAAAAGCCAAACAAATTTGCCCGAATGCTGCTTTTATCAAAGATCCGTTTGAGCTGGTTCAACATCAAGATGTTGATGTTGTTGTTGAATTGTTTGGCGGTACCGGTATTGCCAAAGATGCGGTATTGAAAGCGATTGAAAACGGCAAACACGTTGTTACTGCCAACAAAAAACTGCTGGCTGAATACGGCAATGAAATTTTCCCTTTGGCGGAAGAAAAAAACGTCATGGTGCAGTTTGAAGCTGCTGTTGCCGGCGGTATCCCTATCATCAAGGCTTTGCGTGAAGGTTTGGCTGCAAACCAAATCCGCAGTATCGCCGGTATTATTAATGGTACCAGCAACTTTATTCTTACTGAAATGCGTGAAAAAGGTAGCGCGTTTGCAGACGTATTGAAAGAAGCTCAGGCTTTGGGCTATGCAGAAGCTGACCCTACTTTTGATATCAAGGGTCATGATGCCGGCCATAAAATCACTATCATGAGCGCATTGGCATTCGGTACACCAATGAATTTTTCTGCCTGCTATTTGGAAGGCATCAGTAAACTCGACAGCCGCGATATCAAATACGCTGAAGAGTTTGGCTATCGCATCAAATTGTTGGGGATTACCCGTAAAACCGACAAAGGCATCGAGTTGCGTGTACACCCTACTCTGATTCCTGAAAGCCGTCTGTTGGCTAACGTTAACGGCGTGATGAATGCTGTCCGTGTCAATGCCGATATGGTTGGTGAAACCTTGTATTATGGTGCGGGCGCCGGTGCATTACCAACCGCCTCTGCCGTGGTTGCAGACATTATTGATATCGCCCGCCTGATTGAAGCGGAAACTGACCATCGTGTTCCTCACTTGGCATTCCAACCTTCACAAGTTCAAGCGCAAAATATTCTGCCTATGGATGAAATTACCAGCAGCTACTATCTGCGCGTTCAAGCAACTGACGAACCGGGCACTTTGGGTCAAATTGCCGCACTCTTGGCCAAAGAAAATGTTTCTATCGAGGCTTTGATTCAAAAAGGCGTGATTAATCAAAGCACTGCTGAAATCGTGATTCTGACCCATACAACAGTGGAACACAATGTCAAACGCGCTATCGCAGCGATTGAAGCTCTGAGCTGCGTGGATGCTCCGATCACCATGATCCGCATGGAAAGTCTGCATGACTGAGCAACAGACGGAAAGGCCGTCTGAAGAACAACTGGCGGCTAGAAAGAAAGCCAAGGCAAAAATCCGCACCATCCGCATTTGGGCATGGATTATTTTGTCTTTGCTGGCTCTGACCACCCTGCTCTCACAATGCGCCATGAACAAGCCGCAGATGAAACAAAATGTGGTGGAATCTTGCGTGAAAAATATTCCTTTTGCTGAAAAATGGCAAGCTGATTTGAAAGCAAAAGGTTTGGATGCGCAAAACGAGAAATTGGCTCAAGACTATTGTGTCTGCATGTGGGATCAGCCTTTAAGCAAACTCTCTGACGAGCAAATCCGAAACTTCGGCAAAATCAGCCCTGAAGAGCAACTCAAGCTCTTGGGTGGCGCGGAAGCTTTTGAGGCACGCGATAAGCAATGCGTGGCTGATTTAAAGGCTGAGTAAACCGATATCGGTTTAAATCAAAGCTACAAGGCCGTCTGAAATTCCAGACGGCCTTTCTTATATTGAATAAATAGTAATAAGAATTGATTTCATTATATTTTAAGTTTAAGATAGCTTTGTTAATTGCTTTCTATGGTTGTTGCCATGCGCTACCATTTTCCTATTACCGTTGATATTTATGATTTTTTGTATACCGGTCGATTTGACTATCTGGAAATCGGACAATCGGCAGAGTCTATTTTGCAGATGTTTCCTGCGCCTGATTGCGTCCCTAAAAGCTTGTTAGTGCAAAAAGGCTGGAATATTTGGCTTTATGGTGACATTGAACTGCATTTCTCCGACAATCGTTTGACACAGATTCGTGCTGATTTTCAGCCTGATGCTGCATTAAGCGGCGGCCGTTGGGTAAAGTTGAATCCGTGGTTTTTTGCAAATGGCTGCCTTGATGTATACGCTGTCATTCAGCGCTTGGTACAACGCAATATTGACTTTATTAAAACGGAAACGCATACCAATTTAATTTTGCAGCTGCAAAGCGGGGTTGAATTAATTTTTGAAAAATGTCGTGGTATGAAACTTGCCTCGTTCCGCAAACAAAAAGCCTCCCTGCCCCATTGGGAGCGAGAAACAGCTTCTTAAATAAACAATGCCGTCTGAAAACATCATTTCAGACGGCATTATCAGTTACAAACCATTCAATAATTGTCGGATTTTCGTCATCGTCATAGAAGTCTGTTCATTACAGCCCTCAGTCCCTACTCCGCTATCAAAGCAATCAATGCTGCTGACGCTGCAAAAGTGGGCATAGGCCATTTTTAACTCCCTAGCCAAAACGGCTTCGGGCATGCCGGTCATACCGAGTACATCTACGCCGTCACGCCGATAACGGGCGATTTCTGCACGAGTTGGACGGCGTGGGCCTTGCAGGCAGCCATAAACGGCAGAGTCGTAAATTGGCACATTGTGCGCTTTCGTGATATTCAACAATTCTTGTCGCAATTCATCGCAATAAGGGTTGAAAAAATCGGTATGGACAACCGGACATTCTTGGCCTTCAAAAAAAGTATCTTTACGGCCATAGGTATAGTCGATCAAATCGTCCGGCAACACCAGACTGCCGTTTTCAAAATCGGGATTGATACCGACGACTGAAGAAATGGCAATGATGTTTTCGACGCCTAAAGAGTGTAACGCCCAGATATTGGCGCGGTAGTTGATTTCATGCGGCGCGATGGTATGGCTAAAGCCGTGTCGGGCGAGGAAAACAATATCCAAGCGCCCCAACCTGCCGAACAAAATAGGGCTGCTGGTTAAGCCGTATGGAGTGCGTACGATTTTTCGCTCAGTAATTTCAAGTTCCGGCAGTTTGGTCAAACCGCTGCCGCCGATAATGGCTAACATATAAACTTCCTTTGTTATCAATGGCCGTCTGAAACTTGGATTTCAGACGGCCTTAATATTATCGATTTATTTATGTTTGTAGAAATGGCTGCCGAAATAGGCAGATGCGCCTTCACGCAATAAAACCAATGTTACGGCGGCAAGCGGCAGGCCGGCAAGCATACCGACAAAGCCCATCAGTTGTCCGAAAGCCATCAACGAGAAAATCACCCAGAAAGGCGACAAACCGATGCGGTCGCCGACGATTTTAGGCGTAATGAAAAAGCTTTCCAAGAATTGTCCGACACCGAATACAGCCCAAACCATCAACAACCCCTGCCATGAGCCATATTGCAAAAGCGCGGCAACTGTCGCCAGTAAAAGGCCGGTAAATGCGCCCAAATACGGAATAAATACCAAAATACCGGCAATCATACCGATGGCAAAGCCGGAATCCAAACCGACCAGCATCAAGCCCAAGCCATAAACCAAGCCCATAATCATCATAACCATCAGCTGGCCGCGCAGAAACTCGCCCAAAACTTCATCCATATTGCCGCTGATACGCGTGTAGGTCTCGATAAAACGACGCGGAACCAGTTTGCTGATTCCGGAAGACCAACGTTTCCAATCCAACAAGAAGTAATACAGCAACAAAGGCAACAACACCAAATTGCTGACACCGCTGATGACGTTGCCGCTTTGACGCATCAAGGTCGGAATCCATGCTTTGAGCGTATTGCTCAATTCATCCGTATGCGACTGCAACCATGCGATGATTGATTCTTGATCGATTTGAGCATAATCCCCGCTGACGCTGTTGAGCCACGGCAGCAGTTTGTTTTGAACAAAGCCCACGATTTGTGGCAGGCGTTCGGCCAGATTGTTAAACTGGTTCAACAACATAGGCACGATAATCAGTACCAACGACAGCAATATCAGCAAAGCCAGTGCCATAATAATCATAGAGGCCGGCGCGCGGCGGATACGCTTCAATTGCAGCCACTCGACCAATGGATTCAAAACATAGGCCAAAACGGCGGCCACAATAAACGGCGTCAAAACATCGCCCAAGGCATATAAAAGCCAAATAAAGGCTGCGATGACGCAAGCCATAATAATCCACGGTTTTGCGCCGCGCGTTTTCTTTTGATACATAAAAAAGTGTTCCCCAGTTGATGCTTAAGGTTTTCAAAATAAATAAGCAGTATAACAGATTCACAAAGGCCGTCTGAAAGTGAGACGGCTATTAAGATAAAATAAAAATTGTTGACAATAATGCCAAAAAATTCAGCCTGAATCCTCCAATTTAAGATAAAATACGCTCCGACAATCTTACCCCCATACCCGAATAAGGAAATCCAATGAGCACTTCTTTGAGCTACCGCGACGCAGGCGTGGACATCGACGCAGGCGACCAATTGGTCGAAAACATCAAACCTTTTGCCAAACGCACCATGCGTCCCGAAGTGTTGGGTGATTTGGGCGGCTTCGGTGCATTGGTCGAAATCAGCAAAAAATACAAAAATCCCGTGCTTGTCAGCGGCACCGACGGCGTGGGTACCAAGCTCAAACTTGCCTTCGATTGGGATAAACACGACACCGTCGGCATCGACCTCGTCGCCATGAGCGTCAACGACATTTTGGTTCAAGGCGCAGAACCTTTGTTCTTCCTCGACTATTTCGCCTGCGGCAAACTCGACGTCGCCCGTGCTACCGACGTGATTAAAGGCATCGCCCAAGGCTGCGAAGAATCCGGCTGCGCCCTCATCGGCGGTGAAACCGCCGAAATGCCCGGCATGTATCCCGAAGGCGAATACGACTTGGCGGGCTTTGCCGTCGGCGTGGTTGAAAAAGAGTGCGTCATCAACGGCCGCAGCATCAAAGCGGGCGACATCGTGTTGGGTCTGGCTTCCAACGGCGCCCATTCCAACGGCTACTCCCTCGTCCGCAAAATCATTGCTCGCGACAATCCCGATTTGGATGCCGAGTTCGACAACGGCAAAACCCTGCGCGAAACTATCATCGCCCCGACCCGCCTGTATGTGAAACCCATTCTCGCCGCTTTGGAAAAATTCACCATTAAAGGCATGGCCCATATTACCGGCGGCGGCATTACCGAAAACGTACCTCGTGTTTTACCTGAAAATACCGTTGCACAAATCGATGCCAAAGCGTGGGAATTGCCTAAACTGTTCCAATGGCTGCAAAAAGCAGGCAATGTGGAAACCCAAGAAATGTACCGTACCTTCAACTGCGGTATCGGCATGGTCGTAATCATTGCCAAAGAAGATGCCGACGCGGTACAGGCATTCTTGAGCGAACAAGGCGAAACCGTTTACCGTTTGGGCGCAGTTCGTGAGCGCAACGGCGACGAACATCAAACCCAAGTGGCTTAATTGAGATGTAATTAAAAAGTGCGGATGATGAATCCGCACTTTTTATTGTTTATGATTTAGGGAAGTCTCCACCCTAGCCTGCTTCTTCCATAAAACCGGCCAACTGAGCCGTATCGTGGGCAATCATCAGCTCTTCATTGGTTGGAACAACCAAAACAGCCGGCATAGAACCTGTCGGGCTGATGATACCGGAGTTGCCATAGCGTTTGTCCATATTGGCTTTGGTGTCGATGTGCAGACCCAAGAAATCAAGATAGGAAACAGTTTTAGCGCGGATATTACGCGAGTTTTCGCCGATACCGCCGGTAAACACGAGTGCGTCAACGCCGCCACAAGCCACAGCCATCGAAGCAATATATTTGGCAAGGCGGTAAGTCATCACTTCCAGAGCCAAGCGTGCGCCTTCATGGCCTTCATCCGCGGCGATTTCCAAAGAACGGCAGTCATTGGAGAGTTCGGAAATACCGAGCAAGCCTGATTTTTTGTTCAGCATTTCATCAACTTGGGCAATATCCAAACCAGCGTGTGAAGTCAGATAGCTGTATACGCCCGGGTCGATGTCGCCGCAACGTGTACCCATTACCAAGCCTTCGATCGGCGTGAAGCCCATACTGGTGTCGACAGATTTGCCGTTTTTGATGGCGGTAATGGATGCACCGTTGCCTAAGTGGGCAATAATCATGCGGATGTCTTCCAACGGTTTGCCCAAGATGCGTGCGGCTTCAGGGGCAACGTAACGCATACTGGTACCGTGGAAACCGTAGCGGCGGAAAGCGTATTTTTTACGCAATTCGCGTGGAACGGCATAAGTGTAGGCACGCTCCGGCATGGTTTGGTGGAATGAAGTATCCATCACACCGACATTGGGCAGACCCGGGAAATGCTCTTGTGCGGCCAAAATGCCGTTGATATTGGCAGGGTTATGCAGCGGAGCGAGCGGAATGCAGGCATTGAGTTCGTCCATTACCGCTTGGTCGATCAAAACAGACTCGCTGTATTTTTCGCCGCCGTGTGCGATGCGGTGGCCAATGGCTTTAATGCGGTCGTGCAGGCCGTGTTTTTCAAGCTCTTTCAACAGCATACCTACGGCACCGGCATGATCGTTACGGCTGGTCAAAGCTGTTTGGCATTTTTTACCGTCTTTGCTGAACGTAATGACGGCTTCGGGCGTACCCAAACGTTCGCCGAGACAGCTTAAGAGAACTTTACCGTTTTTACGGTCGATAACGGCACCTTTGAGTGAAGAGCTGCCGCAGTTCAGAACAAGAATGAGTTGGTTGGACATGGTGTTTCTCCTTTGAATTTTGATTGTTTTTTTGGCTTCAGGCCGTCTGAAAAGAGCAAAAACATTTGAGAGCTTTCCAGATTGCCTTTGGTTTGGTGTTTAGTCAGGCTTCATGCCCAATCCTAATCTCCATTGCAGGTATCGCTACCCAACTAAAATCTGCTTATTTGGTTTTCAGACGGCCTTGTTTAATGGCGTGGCCGTCTGAAAACTTAAAAGCAATCTTCCGGCACTCGGACTTGTCCTTCCATAATCACGCGTGCGCTACGGCTCATGACCGCTTTGGTGGCCGTCCATTGTCCGTCCTGACATTCGGCGGCGGCACCGACACGCAGTGTGCCTGACGGATGACCGAAGCGGACTTCTTTACGCGCTCCGCCTCCGGCTGCAAGGTTGACCAGCGTACCGGGAACGGCGGCGGCGGTAGCGATGGCAACTGAAGCGGTGCCCATCATGGCGTGGTGCAATTTGCCCATGCTCAGCGCGCGTACCAATAAGTCGATGTCGGCAGCTTTGACGGTTTTTCCGCTTGAGGCGGTGTAATCGGCCGCAGGGGCGACAAAAGCGACTTTCGGAGTATGGGCACGGGTGGCAGCTTCTGATACGTCGCTGATCAAGCCCATTTTCAGCGCGCCATACGCGCGGATGGTTTCAAATTTTTCCAGCGCTGCGGCATCGTTGTTGATGTCGTCTTGCAACTCTTTGCCTGTGTAGCCCAAATCTGCGGCATTCAGGAAAATGGTTGGAATCCCGGCATTGATAAGCGTGGCTTTCAGACGGCCTATATTCGGCACATCAATTTCATCGACCAAATTGCCGGTTGGGAACATACTGCCTTCGCCGTCGGCCGGATCTAAAAATTCGATTTGCACTTCGGCTGCCGGAAACGTTACGCCGTCAAGCTCAAAATCGCCTGTTTCCAAAACTGCGCCGTTTTGCATCGGTACATGGGCAATAATGGTTTTGCCGATGTTTTTCTGCCAGATTTTGACGGTACACAGGCCGTCTGAAGGGATTTTGGATTTATCGACCAAGCCTTGTTCGATGGCAAATGCGCCCACGGCGGCGGTCAGATTGCCGCAGTTACCGCTCCAATCGACAAAAGGTTTGTCGATGGAAACTTGTCCGAACAAATAATCGACATCGTGATCGGCGCGTTCGGATTTATCCAAAATCACAGCTTTGCTGGTGGACGAACTGGCGTTGCCCAAACCGTCAATCTGTTTGCCGTAAGGGTCGGGGCTGCCGAGTACGCGTAAGAGGATTTTGTCGCGTGCCTCGCCTGCTTCCTGCGCAGCGGCCGGCAGATCGGTGCGTTTGAAGAAAATGCCTTTAGATGTACCACCGCGGTAGTAAACGGCTGGAATTTTAATTTGCGGCATTTCGAGTTCTCCTTTGTATTTCTAGTATGGTTTTTTCAGACGGCCTCTCAAATATTCAAGGCCGTCTGAAAACCTTTTTGAGCGTAGTCCGGGCATTTTGACGATACCCGATTTACCTTACGCTGCATTTCCTTCTAAAAAGTCTTGTGCGAAACGTTGCAACACGCCACCGGCTTCATATACCAACACTTCTTCTGCGGTATCGAGGCGGCAGGTCACCGGAACTTCGACGGTTTCGCCGTTTTTACGGTGAATCACGAGGGTCAGGTCGCAGCGCGGTGTGCGTTCGCCGACAACATCGTAGGTTTCCGTACCGTCCAGTTGCAGGGTGTGGCGGTTGGTACCCGGTTTGAACTGCAGCGGCAATACGCCCATACCGATCAAGTTGGTGCGGTGGATACGCTCGAAGCCTTCGGCAACAATCGCTTCCACACCGGCGAGGCGTACGCCTTTTGCAGCCCAGTCGCGGCTTGAGCCTTGACCGTAGTCCGCACCGGCAATGATGATGAGCGGCTGTTTACGGTTCATATAGGTTTCGATGGCTTCCCACATACGCATCACTTGACCTTCAGGTTCAACACGTGCCAGCGAACCTTGGCGTACGCTGCCGTCTTCGTTTCTCACCATTTCGTTAAACAGTTTCGGATTGGCGAAGGTGGCGCGTTGAGCGGTCAAGTGGTCGCCGCGGTGGGTTGCGTAAGAGTTAAAGTCTTCTTCAGGCAAACCCATTTTCGCCAAATATTCGCCTGCGGCACTGCTGGCCAAAATCGCATTGGACGGCGAGAGGTGGTCGGTGGTGATGTTGTCGGGTAAAATCGCCAGCGGACGCATACCGCTCAATGTGCGTTCCCCTGCCAGTGCGCCTTCCCAGTAAGGTGGGCGGCGGATATAGGTGGACATTGGACGCCAGTCGTACAGCGGGCTTGGTGCTTTTTGCGCTGTGCCGGTGTCGAACATCGGGATATAAACGTCGCGGAATTGCTGCGGTTTCACATATTCGGCAACGATGGCATCGATTTCTTCATCGGTAGGCCAAATATCTTTCAGGCGGATTTCTTTGCCGTCTGCAACGCCGAGTACGTCGTTTTCAATATCGAAACGGATGCTACCTGCCAGCGCGTAGGCAACGACCAACGGAGGCGAAGCGAGGAAAGCCTGTTTCGCATACGGATGGATACGGCCGTCGAAGTTGCGGTTGCCTGACAATACGGCGGTGGCGTACAAATCGCGGTCGATGATTTCTTTTTGGATTTTCGGATCCAGCGCGCCGCTCATGCCGTTACAAGTAGTACATGCAAAGGCAACGATACCGAAACCGAGTTTTTCCATTTCAGGCAGCAAGCCTGCTTCTTTCAAATAGATTTCGGCTACTTTTGAACCCGGGGCAAACGAAGATTTCACCCAAGGTTTGCGTTGCAAGCCAAGACGGTTGGCATTGCGTGCCAACAGCGCGGCGGCGACAACGTTGCGCGGATTGGAAGTATTGGTACACGAAGTAATCGCGGCAATAATCACTGCACCGTCAGGCATTTGGCCGTCTGAAGGCTCTTCGTAAGGTTTTGCCAAGCCTTTGCTGGCCAAATCGGCAGTCGCAAAACGGGCATGCGGGTTACTTGGGCCTGCCATGTTGCGCGTTACGCTGCTCAAATCAAATTTCAATACGCGAGGATAAACGGCGGTTTTCAAGGCATCTGCCCACAAGCCTGCGGTTTTGGCGTAGGTTTCCACCAATTTCACTTGCGCGTCTTCGCGGCCTGTCAGTTTCAAATAATCAATGGTTTGCTCATCAATAGCGAACATCGCGGCAGTCGCGCCGAACTCAGGGGTCATGTTGGAAATAGTGGCGCGGTCGCCGATAGACAGGCTTCTTGCGCCCTCACCGAAAAATTCGACAAATGCACCAACCACGCGCTCTTTACGCAAGAATTCGGTCAGTGCCAACACGATGTCGGTGGCAGTAATGCCCGGCTGACGTTTGCCGGTCAGCTCCACGCCGACAATATCAGGCAGACGCATCATGGATGCACGGCCCAACATCACGGTTTCGGCTTCCAAACCGCCCACGCCTACGGAAATTACGCCCAATGAATCGACGTGTGGCGTATGGGAGTCAGTACCCACACAAGTATCAGGGAATGCTACGCCGTTTTTAACTTGGACAACGGGCGACATTTTTTCCAAGTTGATTTGGTGCATAATGCCGTTGCCTGCAGGAATCACGTCCACATTTTCAAAGGCGGTTTTTGTCCAGTTGATGAAGTGGAAACGGTCTTCGTTGCGTCTGTCTTCGATTTCGCGGTTTTTGCGGAAGGCATCAGGATCGTAGCCGCCGCATTCAACGGCCAGAGAGTGGTCGACGATAAGCTGGGTTTGCACCACCGGATTCACTTTGGAAGGATCGCCGCCTTTTTCGGCAATCGCATCACGCAAGCCTGCCAAATCCACCAACGCTGTCTGACCCAGAATATCGTGGCACACCACGCGTGCAGGATACCAAGGGAAGTCGATTTCCTGTTTTCCCTCAATCAGCTGGCCCAGCCAGCTTTGCAGCGTAGGCAGGTCGACTTTGTCTGCGCGGTTGACCAAGTTCTCCGCCAAAATGCGGCTTGTGTACGGCAGCTTGTCGTAAGAGCCTGGTTTGATGTCTTCACACGCCTGACGCGCGTCGTAATATTCCAAATCCGTACCGGGCAAAGCTTTGCGGTAGCGTTGGTTGGCAGTCATGTCGGTTCTCCTAAATCTATTATTTTTTTGGTTTGAGGTTTCAGACGGCCTGTTGATTCGGACCTTCAGGCCGTCTGAAACCATAAATTCTGTTTTATTGCTTGTTGTCTAAAATCTATTCGCGGTATGAAAAAAAATTGCTGCTCCGCTACCATCATTCCCGTATAGACGGAAATCCAAACTTAAATCTTTCAGTACTCTTTACAGCAGAACATTTCACCTTTTGAATTTCTGCCTGTATGGGAATGACGACAGCAGAGCAGCATGTTTTCCAAACGGCCGGCTCTCTCTCTCGCATACTGCACTAGGCCGTCGAAAAACGAAAACATCATTTATTCATTGTTTTCAAACGGCATTTCGAGATGGGGCGGGCAGGCGGCCCACCCTGCTGTTACGCATATTAGCGGTTTTCAATCTCCACGAATGCCAAATCTTCAGGGCCTGTGTAGTTTGCGCTCGGACGGATGATTTTGCCGTCTTTGCGTTGCTCGAGAACGTGTGCGCTCCAACCGGTTGTACGGGAAATCACGAACAGCGGTGTGAACATAGCAGTCGGTACGCCCAATTTTTGGTAGGAAACGGCAGAGAACCAGTCCAGATTCGGGAACATTTTTTTCTCTTCCCACATCACGCTTTCCAAGCGTTCGGCAATGTCAAAGAGGCGCATATCGCCGGTTTCGTTACTCAAACCGCGTGCCACTTCTTTAATGACCACGTTGCGAGGGTCGGAAATGGTGTACACCGGATGACCGAAACCGATCACGATTTCTTTGCGGCCGATGCGTTCGCGGATGTCGGCTTCGGCTTCGTCGGCATTGCGGTAGCGTTTTTGAATATCGTAAGCCACTTCGTTCGCACCGCCGTGTTTCGGACCTTTCAACGCACCGATTGCACCGGTAATGCAGGAGTACATATCAGAGCCTGTACCGGCAATCACGCGGGCGGTAAAGGTAGAAGCGTTGAACTCGTGTTCTGCATACAGAATCAGTGAAACGTGCATGGCTTTGATGTGTGATTCGCTTGGGCGTTTGCCGTGCAACAGGTGCAGGAAATGACCGCCGATAGTCTCTTCGTCGCTTTCAACTTCAATGCGTTTGCCGTTGTGCGAATATTGATACCAGTACAAGAGGATGCTGCCGAGGCTGGCGATCAGTTTGTCGGCGATGTCGCGCGCTTCGCTTTCCGGATGGCTTTCGCGTTCAGGATGAACGCAGCCCAGCATGGATACGCCGGTACGCATCACGTCCATCGGATGGGTATGTGCAGGCAGGCTTTCCAAAACTTTAATCACACGGATAGGCAGGCCGCGCATGGATTTGAGCTTGGCTTTATAAGCGGCCAGCTCGAATTTGTTGGGCAAATGACCGTGAATCAGCAGGTGGGCGACTTCTTCAAACTCGCATTTTTGTGCCAAGTCCAAAATGTCGTAACCGCGATAGCTCAAATCGTTACCGGTACGGCCAACGGTACACAATGCGGTATTACCGGCCGCAACGCCAGAAAGCGCAACGGATTTTTTAGGTTTGAACGTTGGGGTTTGAGTAGTTTCAGTCATGGTATTTCTCCTTTGTATTTTTATGGGTTTTATTTTTCAGACGGCCGATGCGGATTTGTTGAAAGGCCGTCTGAAAGCGGTTACTTATTTTTGAAACAATTTATCCAGTTTTTGCTCGAAGGCATGATAGTTCAGATGCTCATACAATTCGGCACGAGTTTGCATAGTGTCAACCACTGCGGCTTGAGTGCCATCGCGCATAATCGCTTCATAAACATTCAGAGCGGCTTTGCTTGCTGCGCGGAACGATGACAAAGGATACAGCACCAGCGACACGCCGTTTTCAGCCAGCTCGCTTTGGGTATAAAGCGGAGTAGAACCAAACTCAGTAATGTTGGCCAATACAGGCACTTTCACTGCATCTGCAAATTGGCGGTACATTTTCAAATCGGTCATGGCTTCAGGGAAAATCATGTCCGCACCGGCTTCGACACAAGCCTGAGCGCGTTCGATAGCAGCATCCAAACCTTCTACCGCCAGCGCATCGGTACGCGCCATAATCACGAAGTTCTCATCAACACGCGCATCTACGGCAGCTTTGATACGGTCGACCATTTCATCTTTAGAAACGATGGCTTTGTTCGGACGGTGGCCGCAGCGTTTTTGCGCTACCTGATCTTCGATGTGAACCGCTGCAACACCAGCGCGTTCAAAGTTGCGAATGGTACGGGCAATATTGAATGCACCGCCCCAACCCACATCGATGTCCACCAGCAAAGGGGTATCCACGTTGTCCGTAATACGTCGCGCGTCGATCAGCACGTCTTCCATTGTGGTAATGCCCAAATCAGGGATACCGCAAGAGCAGGCTGCCACGCCGCCGCCAGACAGATAGATTGCTTTGAAACCGCTTTGAGTAGCCAATCGCGCAAAGTAAGCATTGACGCAACCGACCACGGCAAGAGGGTTTGATTCTTTCACTGCTTGGCGGAAACGTGCTCCGGCAGAGTGTTGACTCATCATATTTCTCCTTTATAGACTTTTTATCAGTATTAATCGGACGGCTCGGTTTTTTCACAACTTGAAACGAACCGTTTAAAAAGAAACAATCGTTCTAAAAACTGTTTTCAGACGGCCTGTAAATTTTTAATCATCAACCATCTAAAAATATAAAATCAATAAATACAAATAGTTATCAAAACCAATAAATACAATAAGGCTGAAGCGGAGGCGTACGTTTTTTAATTTTTATTAATCAAAATATGAATTCGATTGGAGATACAGGTATTTTAAAACCCGAAGCGTTTGTAGGAATGCGGAAACTGGATTCGGGTCGAGAGCCTTCAGACCGTCGGGACTGCCAATAAGCTGGCAGCGACGGGAGCGGCAGAGATGGGAGAAAATCTATAACAAGAGAGAGTGGTTTGATACAGATTCATGATGATGTTCCTTTGTAGTGCTATGTAGTTTTTATTTATGGAAACAAATTTAAAAAATAAAACCGGTCTTGTCAAACACTTTTTTCAAAAAAATTATAAAAAATTCAGTTATTAATAAACGATTTTTTTGCAACAAATGTAAAAAACGGACAGGCTGTACCACATCAAATCCTTATGTGGCCTAGCTTCTGTCCGTTTTATACTTTTGACTGATAGTCAGAATGATTGTAAACAATCTATCTAAAAATAATTTATAATTGATTCATTTGTAAGGAACTTTTAAATATACCGTCTGAAAAATTAAAATTTTTGCCTTTAATTTTTCAGACGGCCTTTGCCTGATGACTACTCTGCACTAAATGCCGTCTGAAAAGTCTGTTTGCCAATGGTAATGTCGGCAGTGTAATCATGGCGGCCTTCGACGCAAAACGGCAAGCGGACTTGCGCAGCCTGCCAACTTTGCGGCGATTGTTGCGTCAGGTTGTAGCGGTTGAAGCCCATGTCCATGTTTTTCATACTGAAACTGATACTGACCGCGCCCGTATTCTTCGGCACATTCTCCACCACAATATCGAAAGGCTCGTGTGTATTGATGGATGTTGCACGCACTTTTGAACCGTCAGGCAGGACGCAGTCCTGTGTTAGACTACATTCGACTACATTCGCTTTTGACTGTTGTCGCTGCCACCAATCCAAAAGCAGCAGTTTGGCCGCCGCAAACACAATCAATAAAACAGCGGCAATCAGTAGTTTTTGATTTTTACTCATTTCAGACGGCCTCAATGTCATTATCGGTCAAAACGGCATGCGCACCCATGCTCTGCCACTGCTCGCGATAAATGGAAACCATGCTTTCCGGAGCAGTCGCAATCAGCGGCATAGCCACGCCTTGCGCCAAAATATCGACAACTTGCTTGGCTGCCGCTTCATTCGCCACTTTCCAAACGACAGCATCAGCATTTTGTGCCTGCAACCATTGTTCGGCGTTTTCAATGACTGGCCACACGCTGGACGCTTCTATCGGCTTGCCTTGTTGCCAATCGGCAAAATCCAGCAATACCGCCGATGCGGTTTGATGCTGAGCCGACAGATATGGCACAACATGATATTCGCCCATGCTGTTTTGACCGCTCAAGCCGCTTTTCAGACGGCCTTGAAGCTGGCGCGGAATAGATAGGGAGCGTAACAATGCACTATTGGCAGGCAACATCGGCGCAACGGTAAAATCTCCTGCCTTTTGCCATGCCCATTTCTGCCCTTCCCTCGATTGGATTTCACCTGCCCATTGGTCGGCTTCTACCCATAAAAAATGCAGGCGCACATGTGCATGTTCGTAAGAATGGACTTTCGTCAGCCACGGCGTAGCGGCAAGGATACGGATGCCGAGTTCTTCTTCAAACTCGCGTTGCAAAGCTTGAAAATCGCTCTCGCCTGCCTCAACCTTGCCTCCGGCAAATTCCCAATAACCGGCATAGGGCTTGCCCTCTGGGCGGGAGCTGAGCAGGTAGCGGCCGTTTTGGTCGAGCAAAATTCCGGCAACCACTTGTACCAATGGACGTATGTCTTCAGTCATCATGAGCTTATTCTTATATGCGGCAGGCAGCGACACCTGCCGATTTATGCGTAAAAAAACGATGTCGGGCCTATACGCCCGACCTTCAACAAATACCTAACCCTTCAGGCCGTCTGAAAAGGATTTTCTATTTCAGACTACTTAAATCCGGCCTTATTTTTCCGCAATGACAAAAGCCATAACGGTATCCTCTTCATCGCTCATACTGAGATGGCAGCTTCGGATACCCTGCTCCTCCAGCCATTTTGTCAAAGCCGGTGCAAAAAACAATTCAGGTTTGCCCAATGCGTCATGTCCGACACCGATATTGCGGAAAGACACCACGCCGCGTATGCCCGTACCGACGGCTTTGGCAAAAGCCTCTTTGGCGGCAAAGCGTTTGGCAAGATAGTTGACCGGTTTGCCTGCCTGTGGAAACTCCAACAGCTCTTCCGGGCTGAGAATGCGTTGCGCAAATGCCAGTCCGAATTTTTTGTTCAGGCGGATAATGCGTTTGAGGGAAACGATGTCTGTACCTATTCCGTAAATCATGGGTCTGCTCCTTGTTTAAATAGTCAGGCCGTCTGAAAGTGTGAATACCGGCCAAAGCCAATTGCCTTAGCCGGTATGGCTGATGCCGTTAAGGCAGCATTCTGGCTCTGAACATGACTTCCTTCATCTGGCGGACAGCTTCTGGCAGGCCGAGGAAGAGTGCTTGGGAAATCAGTGAATGTCCGATGTTCAGTTCGCGGATGGCGAGGATTTGAGCGATCGGCGTAACGTTGTGAATGGTCAGGCCGTGTCCGGCATTGACGACCAAACCCAAATCGCTGGCATAATGCGCGCCGTTTTGAATGCGCTCGAATTGTTTTATTTGCTCGGCGTGGCTGTGCGCATCGGCATATGCACCGGTGTGCAACTCAATAACGGGCGCGCCGACATCATAAGCGGCTTGGATTTGTGCGTTGTCGGCGTCGATAAACAAGGACACGCGAATGCCTGCGTCGGTCAGGATTTTGGTGAACTCGGCCACTTTATCCTGTTGTGCCAATACGTCCAAACCGCCTTCTGTGGTCACTTCTTGACGTTTTTCAGGTACGAGGCACACATCTTCCGGCATGACGTTGAGCGCGTTTTCCAGCATTTCTTCCGTCAGCGCCATTTCCAAGTTCAGGCGCGTGCGGATGGCGTTTTTAACGGCGAACACGTCCGCATCTTTAATATGGCGGCGGTCTTCACGCAAGTGCATGGTAATCAAATCTGCACCGTGGGTTTCCGCGATCAGCGCCGCTTCGACAGGGCTGGGATAAATCGTACCGCGCGCATTGCGGACGGTGGCAATATGGTCGATGTTTACGCCTAACAACATAATAATGTCCTTTCATTAAGGTTTCAGACGGCCTGAGCCTTTACCTATCCAAGGCCGTCTGAAAAAATTCAACTGCCCAAACCAAACTGCTGCAACTGCTGCAAAACCTGTCTTGATTTGATGCCCTCGGGTAGAAGGTTGTCAATCAAAAGCCGCGTTACTTTCAAAGCCTGCCCCAAACTTTCCTGATGAACAAAACTGCCTTCCCTCAAATCGATTAAAGTCGCGCCCAATACGGCAACGCCCTTATTGAGCGCATGGAAACGGTCGGCCTCTGCCAATGGCACCACAGCCTCTTCAGGTGTGAGCCAATACGTTTCTTCGCCGTTGATTTCATTGCCGTTGCCATCGTGGAACAAATCGGGGGCAAAGCCCAAGCGTGTCAGTAGCGACCATTCAAAACGGCGTAAAGCAGCAATATGGTTGGCCTCGCAACAAATGGTTTTCATGGTTTCTGCCAAAACATCGTAAAGCTCGGGCAACGGGTCTTCGCGGACGGTCAATTTCAGCATTAACTCGTTCACATACAATCCGCTGAACAAAGCCCTGCCCTGCGGCTGCGGCCAACCTCCTATCCATTCGGCGCGATGTAGGGTTTTCAACTCTTGCGAGCCATACCAAGACGCGCTCACCGGCACAAACGGCACCAACACGCCGCGCAATTCGCTCTGCCGTTTGCGCGCGCTTCTGGCCAACAAAGCCACCCGCCCATAACGGCGGCTGAAAGCCTCCACCCACAAGCTGCTCTCGCGCCACGGGGCGGAAGCAAGCAGAAAGATAGGTTCGTGGTTGATGCGGTTTGGTTGCGCCATAAGGGTTTGGAAAGATAAAGATTGTGTCGATTATAACGGAAAATCGACGCGAAAAGGCCGTCTGAAAATCCGCCTTCTATAAAGGCCGTCTAAAAACCTTTATAATCCGTTTTGAATGAACAACCGACTTTCCTGTGTTTATGCCGAAATTCCCTTTTAAATCCGCTCTTTCCCTACTCTCCGCAGCCCTATTATCCGCCTGCTCGCTGGTGAAATATCAGCCTGTTGCCGGTATTGATACGGTCGACCTGCAACGCGGCTACCGCTTTGAAACCAGCCGGCTTCAACACCACGACGAAGACGATACGCTTATTGTGTTGATGTTCTCCGGTGGCGGTACGCGCGCAGCGGCTTTGGGTTATGGCGTGTTGGAGCAGCTTCATAAGCAACAGGTTACCATCGGCGGCAAAAAACAGTCTTTGATGTCGAATGTCGATGTGGTGGTCGGCGTCTCCGGCGGATCGGTTTTGGCGGCTTATTTTGCACTCAAGGGCGAAGAAACCATTCCCTTGTTTTATAAACGTTTCCTCCACCAAAACTTCCAACGCCAAGTCGTCAAACAAGCATTTTCCATGTCCAACCTGCCCCGATTGGCCTCGCCGGAATACGGACGCGGCGATCTGTTGCAGGAGCAGTTTGAAAACTACCTTTTCGGCAAAACCACTTTCCGCGATTTGGAAAAAAATGCCAAAGGCCCGTTTGCCATCATTTCCGCCACCGATATGGGCATAGGCGAGCGTTTCAATTTCACGCAAGAATATTTCGACCCGATGTGTATCGACTTGGGCGATTTGCGACTTGCCCGCGCCGTTGCCGCTTCAAGCTCCGTGCCGATGGTGTTTGCACCGATTACCCTCAATAACAACGGCGGCCATTGCCAATACACGCCGCCGCTGCAAATTGTCTCCGACAGCGAAGCCGGTAAAAAACAACTGCAAACCCGAAAAGAATTTCTCGAGCGTTTCCAAAAATACAGCGACAGCAAAAACCGTCCCTACATCCACCTTATCGACGGCGGCTTGACCGACAATCTGGGTATGCGCAGCCTTTTGGACATGACGGAAATGTATCCGGAAAAACTCCTGACGCATAAAATCAAACAAAACAAAATCCGCCATATTGTCGTCATCAACGTCAATGCCCAAAACGAAGTCAGCAGCGATTTGGATAAAAGCGCGGCCGTACCCGGTTTCCGCGATGTTGTTTCCGCCATCGTGAATATCCCGATCGACCAACATTCGCAAGAATCTTTGCGTCGCTTCAGGGCTTTTGTCGACCAATGGAACAAAGACAAACAGAACGAAGACATCTATTTCTCTTTCGTCAGCCTGAATCTCAAAGACCTTCCGCCATCCCAGCTGAGGGACAAGGTGTTGAATATCCCGACCAGTTTCTATCTGCCGCCGGAAGACGTGGACAATCTGCGTACCGCCGCTGCCGAACTGATGAAGCAGTCGCTGGACTATCGCAACCTGCTGGCAGAATTTGCGGCACACCCCAATCCAGACACCATCTTCGCAGCCCCGCCTCTAGATGCGCAAGAGTTCAAGCCATTGAACGAAAAAGAAAAGCAGTAGCAAACTGTTCCATAAAGTGTAGCTCTGTTAAAATATATGCTTCATCTTATATTTCAGACGGCCTCAATACCCAAGGCCGTCTGAAACACTTAACAATAAATAGAATCCAACCATGACCGAATTAAACACTCCCATCGTTACCGATATTGACCGCCCTATCCTCGTTCCACCGGGCGGCCATAAAAAAGTCTTGCTGCATTCCTGCTGCGCTCCATGTTCCGGCGAAGTGATGGAAGCCATGCTTGCCAGCGGCATCGACTACACCATTTATTTTTACAACCCCAATATCCATCCGCACAAAGAATATATGTTGCGCAAAGAAGAAAATATGCGCTTTGCGGACAAATTCGGCATCCCCTTTGTCGATAAAGACGACGACTACGAAAACGACCGTAAAGAATGGTTCGCCAAAGCCAAAGGCATGGAATTTGAACCCGAACGCGGTATCCGCTGCACCATGTGTTTCGATATGCGTTTTGAAAAAGCGGCTCAATATGCCCATGAAAACGGCTTTCATGTCTTCACCAGCTCACTGGGCATTTCACGCTGGAAAGACATGAAACAGATCAACGGCTGCGGCCATCGCGCTGCCGAGCCGTACGATGACTTGGTTTATTGGGATTTCAACTGGCGCAAAGGCGGCGGCAGCGCACGCATGATTGAAATCAGCAAGCGTGAGCATTTCTACCAACAAGAATATTGCGGTTGCGCCTATTCCCTGCGCGATTCCAATGCCCACCGCAAATCGCAAGGCCGCATCCCCATTAAGCTGGGCGTGTTGTATTACGGTGATGAATCTACCCAATACGAGCCTCAAGCCGAAAACAAAATCATTGTTGAGAAATAAATATCAAAGGCCGTCTGAAACATTCAGACGGCCTTTGTTTAAATCAGACGATTAACGGCGGCGGAATTTGCCGTGATCAAAATCATCAAATGCCTGATAAGCAGCTTGGCATTGAATTTTTTGCTCGGCATAAGGCAAACCGCGGAACGCTTTTGCCGCTTTACGGTTTTCTCTCAACTCGGCCTTATTGCCTTTATAGCGATACCAAGCGGCACGGCGCTCAAGGTATCTCTTACACGCAGGATGCAATTTGTTTTTCTTCGCCTGCTGGTGTTTGCTCACATGATGGCCATGCGGTTTGGCCACCGCTTCGGCAGAATAAGTACCTAAGCTCAATACGGCAACCACTGCCAGTGCAGAACCTAAAGTTTTCAGTGTCAACATGATTCGCTCCCGGTTTAGGTTGGATAGTCATCCCATTATATGCCTCGCCTGATACATCAACAAACCGCCTGATGTGTTGCATGACAGGCGAGTGTCAGCAATTACGACATTATCCTTCTTGCTTTGCAAAATTTAACACACCTTCCATTTAGACAGACGCCGAATATAAATTTCTTTATTTCATAAGCCTCTAGCCAATGTCTGACCAAATGTGATGCAAATGCAAAATAATGCCAAATCGCCACAAAGCCACATGAAACCTAGTCCGAGCCCTCCCCCTCCTTAATCAGCCCCCGAAAAAAGCGCATTGTCAAGTCTAGTTAAACAAAGAAAAATACATTATATTGTGCCGTTCAAAGCAATCACATACCGTATCTTGTGTTTTTTAATGGGGAGACTGAACAATGAATGCAGCAACGAATATTAAAGTAACCAAACGCGACGGACGCTTGGAAGATATTAATTTAGACAAAATCCACCGTGTTGTTACTTGGGCGGCGGAAGGCTTACAAAACGTCTCCGTATCGCAAGTCGAGCTCAAATCACATATTCAGTTTTACAACGGTATCCGTACCGACGATATCCATGAGACCATCATCAAGGCCGCGGCCGACCTGATCTCACAAGATACGCCCGATTATCAATATCTGGCTGCCCGCCTCGCCATTTTCCATCTACGCAAAATCGCTTATGGCGAATTCGAACCGCCTCACCTCTACGATCACGTTAAAAAACTGACCGAAGCAGGCAAATACGACCGCCACATCATCGCAGATTACAGCCGCGAAGAATTCGACGAGCTGAATGCCTATATCGACCACAGCCGCGATATGACCTTCTCTTATGCTGCCGTAAAACAGCTGGAAGGCAAATATCTGGTTCAAAACCGCGTTACCCGCCAAATTTATGAAACGCCGCAGTTTTTATACATCTTGGTGGCCATGTGTCTCTTCAGCAAATATCCGAAAGAGACCCGTTTGGATTACGTCAAACGCTTTTACGACGCCGTTTCTACATTCAAAGTATCGCTGCCAACCCCGATTATGAGCGGCGTGCGTACGCCTACCCGTCAATTCTCAAGCTGTGTATTGATTGAATGCGACGACAGTCTGGATTCCATCAATGCTACCACCAGCGCGATTGTGAAATACGTTTCCCAACGTGCGGGTATCGGCATCAACGCCGGACGCATCCGTGGTTTGGGCAGCGAAATCCGCGGCGGCGAAGCGCAACACACCGGCTGTATCCCATTCTTCAAAATGTTCCAAGCGGCTGTTAAGTCCTGCTCGCAGGGCGGCGTACGTGGCGGCGCGGCTACTTTGTTCTATCCTCTGTGGCACATCGAAGCCGAAAGCCTGTTGGTGTTGAAAAACAACCGCGGCGTGGAAGACAATCGCATTCGCCAGCTTGATTACGGCGTGCAAATCAACCGCCTGCTGTACACCCGCCTGATTAAAGGCGGCAACATCACGCTGTTCTCGCCTAACGAAGTTCCCGGCCTGTACGACGCGTTCTTTGCCGACCAAGACGAATTCGAACGTCTCTACACGAAATACGAGCAAGACCCGAATATCCGCAAGTACACCTTGTCTGCTACCGATTTGTTCTCCACGCTGATGCAGGAACGCGCCGGAACGGGACGTATCTACATCCAAAACGTTGACCACTGCAACACGCACAGCCCGTTTGACCCGCGCGTCGCCCCCGTTCACCAGTCCAACCTGTGCATGGAAATTGCCCTGCCGACCAAACCGTTGGATAACATCAACGATCCGAACGGCGAAATCGCCCTGTGTACCCTGTCTGCCTTCAACTTGGGCGCATTAAACAGCTTGGACGAGCTGGAAGGGCTTGCCGATTTGACCGTGCGCGCACTCGATGCCTTGCTGGATTATCAAGACTATCCGGTCGAAGCCGCCCGCACCGCGACCATGAACCGCCGCACGCTCGGCATCGGTGTCATCAACTACGCCTATTATCTGGCGAAAAACGGCGTCCGTTACAGCGACGATTCCGCGCTCGGCTTGACCCACCGCACCTTTGAAGCCATGCAGTATTACCTGCTCAAAGCATCGGTGAACCTCGCCAAAGAATACGGCGCATGCCCGCTGTTCAACCAAACCGTTTATTCGCAAGGCAAACTGCCCATCGACACCTATAAAAAAGACTTGGATGCCGTGTGCAGCGAACCGCTATTGTGCGACTGGGAAAGCCTGCGCGCCGACATCGTCAAATACGGTCTGCGCAACTCTACACTGACCGCACTCATGCCGTCTGAAACCAGCTCGCAAATCGCCAACGCCACCAACGGCATCGAACCGCCGCGCGGACTGGTAACGGTCAAAGCATCGAAAGACGGCATCCTGAAACAGGTCGTGCCCGAATTTGAAACCCTGAAAGACGCCTACGAAACCCTGTGGCAGCTTCCGGGCAACGAAGGCTACCTGAAACTTGTCGGCGTGATGCAAAAATTCGTCGATCAGGCGATTTCCGCCAACACCGCCTACGACCCGGGCAAATTCGAAGGCAACAAAGTTTCCATGAAACAAATGCTCAAAGACCTGCTGACTGCCTACAAATACGGCGTCAAAACCCTGTACTACCACAACACCCGCGACGGAGCGGACGATACGCAGACTGATATTCAGGATGACGGCTGCGCAGGCGGGGCTTGTAAGATTTAACTTTGCAATTAACCTATTTGAAAGTGAAACAGGCTATGCAAAGCAAGCAGATAAAAGAACCCAAGCTTTGGAAATCTTACGATGAGCAGTTGGAAATTCTGAGAAGTAGAGGATTGCAGATTGATGATGAGAAAAAGGCATTAGGATATTTACGCACCATCGGTTATTACCGATTAAGCGGTTATTTTTACTCTTTCCGACAATTTGCTCCTGAAAATCCTAAGAGCAGGTTGGATGAGTTTATTACAGATACTCGTTTTGAAGATGTCAAAAGCCTTTATATGTTCGATAAGAAATTGCGGCAATTGGCATTAGATGCACTGGAAAGAATTGAAGTAGCTCTTCGGGTAAATATTGCCCATACATTGGGGCGGCATGGTCCCTTGGCTTACAAGGATAGCAAATATTCTACCCCAGGCTTCGACCATGCTGAATGGCTGGATAGGCATAACAAGCTGGTCGAGCGCGAAAAGAAAACCAGTTTTGTTAAACATCATTTGGAACATTATGCCGACTTACCTGTCTGGGTAGCCTGCGAAGTATGGGATTTCGGCACGATGTCTATGCTGTATAAAGGGATGTTGAATAAAGATAAAGACCCTATTGCCAAATTGTATCGTTTGAAAGATGGTAAGCATCTACAAACACATCTGCACGCATTTAACTTTATTCGCAACGTTTCGGCACATCACAGTCGATTATGGAATAGAGACATTACGTTTAAAGCCAGCTTGAAAGGTTTGTCTGATGCAGAATGGAAATCACTGTCTATCAATAAACCGTTTGTGTATTTTTGCTTGATGAAACGGATGTTGGATGTTATTTGTCCGAGAACCGAATGGGGAAGCCGTCTCCGTGCTTTACTGGATGAGTTTCCTGATGTCGTGAATAAAGCTGTAAGTTTGCGCGATATGGGTTTGGAAAATGATCCGCGAAACTGGAGATTGTGGCAAAGATAAAAGAAAGCCCCCAACCTTGTTGCTCCAACCGCGTAGGTTGGCAAAGTTGGGGGAGTTGTTAGGGAGGATTATAACTAACAGCTATATTTAAGGCAAGAATTTAATGTACAGATACATTCAGACGACCTTACTTAAAACATATAAGGTTGTCTGAAATCCAAATTCCTAAATTTAAATAAACCTGAGAAAAACCCATGTCCTGCGAACACCTAGTCATGTCATACAGCACCTTTTCCAAAACCAAAAACGACGCGCTCAAAGAGCCGATGTTTTTCGGTCAGCCAGTAAATGTTGCCCGTTATGACCAGCAGAAATACGAAGTATTTGAAAAACTGATTGAAAAGCAATTGTCTTTCTTCTGGCGGCCGGAAGAAATTGACGTGTCGCGCGACCGTATCGACTACGCCAACTTACCCGAACACGAAAAACACATTTTCATCAGCAATCTGAAATACCAAACCTTACTTGATTCCATCCAAGGCCGAAGTCCAAATGTTGCCTTGTTGCCTTTGGTGTCGATTCCAGAGCTGGAAACTTGGATTGAGACGTGGAGCTTCAGCGAAACCATCCACTCGCGCAGCTATACCCACATTATCCGCAATATTGTGAATGATCCCTCGGTCGTGTTCGACGACATCGTGCAGAACGAATACATCATTGCCCGCGCCGAAGACATCGCCTGTTATTACGATGATTTAATCGAATACACCCAGTATTACAATCTGTTGGGTGAAGGGACGCACAATGTCGGCGGCAAGCTCGTTACCGTGTCTTTGCGCGAGTTGAAGAAAAAACTCTATCTTTGCCTGATGTGCGTCAACGTGTTAGAAGCCATCCGTTTCTATGTTTCATTCGCCTGCTCGTTTGCCTTTGCCGAGCGCGAGTTGATGGAAGGCAACGCCAAAATCATCAAACTGATTGCCCGCGACGAAGCCCTGCACTTGACCAGCACCCAGCATATGCTCAACCTGATGCGCGCCGGTGCCGACGATCCTGAAATGGCGGAAATCGCCGTCGAATTGCAGGACGAATGTTTCAAACTCTTCAAAAAAGCGGCGGAGCAGGAAAAAGAATGGGCTGCCTATCTGTTTAAAGACGGTTCGATGATCGGTCTGAACAAGGAAATTTTGGCGCAATACGTCGAATACATCACCAACCTGCGTATGCAGGCGGTCGGTCTGCCCGCCGGATTCGAAGGTGCGACCCAAAACCCGATTCCGTGGATTAACGCGTGGCTGTCGTCCGACAACGTACAGGTTGCGCCGCAGGAAGTGGAAATTTCCTCTTACCTGATTGGTCAGATTGATTCGGAAGTTAATGCCGACGATTTGGGCGATTTCGAGCTGTAAACCGCGTTTCAGACGGCCTTTGGGCGTAACCGGCCGTCTGAAAATCTCTTTTCAATCCTCAAGGTATAACCAAAAATGAAGATTTATGGCGACATTGCGGTAAAAGCAGCTGAATCATATTCTAAATATGAAGATATGGAACAAGCTTGGACAGAGATTGCGGCATTATTTCCCATCAAGGAGTCAATTAGAAAAAAAGGATGCCCAAAGAATGCATTTTTGGGATTGTGTCGTGCGGGGTTGGTTAAAGGAATCAACCCGGAAAAAGTCAAAACCAAACATTCCAAAAACGGAGAATATGCCGTTGCAGCGGTCAGCCTTTTAAAAAATGATCCCGAATGGGCAAATCAGAAAAAATCCGTTTTCTGGCGCGAAATTGTGGGTAATGAAAAAAAATATAACAGCCAGCTTCATGTCGTTTTGGCCTTGTGGGAAAAAGGCTTGATTATTTGAATTTATATATTTAAGGCCGTCTGAAACATTGTTCAGACGGCCTCTATGCCCTAAAACACACATGGCACTCATTAGCACACACGACAAAACCTTCCAACTCCAACAAGGCGAAACCTTATTGGAGGGCTTGGAGCGCACCGGACACGAAGTTGAATACCAATGTCGCAGCGGTTATTGCGGTTCATGCCGTGTCAAAATCTTGGATGGGAAAGTCTCTTATGATAATTTTCCACTCGCTTTTGTCGCGCCCGGAGAAATTTTGCCGTGCTGCTGTCGGGTTACTGAAGACATCAAGCTTGATTGTCGAGAGCGCATCAAAGAGCCGGATTTATTTGATGTCGATTTATTTGAAGACAAATAAAAAATGCCGTCTGAACATTGTGGTCGAAATCTTTGATTTCATGTCCACTGTTCAGACGGCATTTTGTATGGTTAAGCTTATTTACGCTCGCCAACCGGCAAAACAGTACGGCCGAAAGATTCGTTGATGACCTCTGCCGCTGCCAAGTAGAACGCGCCAAGTGCAGTTACCAAGCCTAAGCAACCGCCGATATGGACGATGCTGTGGTTTTGCATACCATCGCCAATACCCAAAGCAAAGAAAGTCAGCGTCAAGCAAAAGAAAATACCGCTCAATACTTTAGGCTTGGTCAAAGTGGCCACAAACATCATCAGCGAAAACATACCCCATACGCAGAGATACCAACCGATAAATGCCGGGGCTGTTTCACCTTTGAAAAAGATGGTAAACAAAGCCCATGTCCACCAGAAGGCACCATAGCTGATAAAAGCGGTAAAGCCAAACGTATTGCCTTTCTTGAACTCAAACATACCGGCAATAACTTGGGCGATACCACCAAAGGCGAGAGCCATGCCCAAAACTAAGCCGACACCCTCTTGAGCAGTAAAAAAGCCGCCGTTAATCAGACTGAGCAACCAAGTTGTCAATGCAAAGCCACACAGGCCTACTGGACCTGGATTCGCCAGGTTTTCTTTAGTAGTAGTCATTTTATTTCTCCTCTAGTTATTAAAATAGGAAGCCTATTGTTACAGGTTTTATTTAAAATTAAAAGAAATAAATTTAAAAAAATCAGGCCGTCTGAAAAATATTTTTCGGACGGCCTTGAATATTAATAATTAAACTACCCCAAAATCGCCAAAATTTTCCTTAATTCGTTGGCATCAATTTGGCCGGGGGCAGACGTTTTTTGTGCCGCACCAAAGGTAACGGCCGAGCCGAAAGTCGAGCCGGCCAAGCGGCTGACAGCTCCGATTTTACCCATAGACATAGTAATAATCGGGCGGTCGATAATTTGTGAAACATTATATGTTGCCTGTAATAAGGTCAATACATCTTGCGGCGATTGCGGCATCACGGCAATTTTACAGATATCCGCGCCCCACTCGGCCATTGTTTTCAGACGGCCTGTAATGTCTGCCATAGACGGCGTGGCTTGGAAATCGTGATTACAAAGTAAGGCGGCAGTTTGATATTTATGCGCCAAAGCTATGGCTTTTTTTACGCCGCTTTCTTGGGCAAAAAGCTCGATGTCGATAATATCGGCTTGTTTGGAACGGATGATTTTTTCCAATAATTCAAAATAATAGTCGTCAGAACAAGGCGTATTGCCACCCTCTTGCGCCCTTCTAAACGTAAACAGCAAAGGTTTGTCAGGAAAAGCCTGTCGGACAATGCCTAATTGCTCGGCAATAAAATCGGCATCAAGCGCCTCTTGGAAAAAATCCGCACGAAATTCAATAATGTCAAAAGCCGTCTCTTTCAATACGCGCAAAGCCTGCTCCAATTCCTGCGTATTGGCGGCCACCAGCGGCACGGCAATTTTAGGTAGGTCTTTGCCGATCTCGATATTTTTGATGATGACAGGTTTCATATTGTTCCTTTTTGCTGTTCAAGCCAATCAGTGCAGATGCTCGTAAATGGTTTCCGCCAATGCTTTACTGATGCCTTCCACTTTTTCCAAGTCTTCGCGGCTGGCGGCAATCACGCCGCGCAGTCCGCCGAATCGAGTAAGCAATGCTTGGCGGCGTTTGCTGCCGATACCGGGGATTTCGCTGAGTGAGGAAGTAACGCGTGCTTTGTCGCGTTTTTTGCGATGGCCTGTAATCGCAAAGCGGTGCGATTCATCGCGTACGGTTTGCAATAAATGCAAGGCCGGGCTGTTGGGTGGCAGGCGGAAGACTTCGCCGGTAAAAGGCAGTATAAGTTCTTCCATACCGGCTTTGCGCTCAGGGCCTTTGGCGATACCGACCAAAGGAATGTGCAGCCCGAGTTCTTCCCATACCGATACGGCTACGCCGATTTGCCCTTTGCCGCCGTCAATTAACACGACATCCGGCCATTTGACGCTTTCGCCATTGGCTTCGGCTTCCTGCATTTTGCCGTAACGGCGCGTCAACACTTCGCGCATGGCGGCGTAGTCGTCGCCGGGTTTGGCGGTTGTGATGTTGTAGCGGCGGTATTGCGAAGGCTGGATGTTTTGCTCATCGTACACAACGCAGGACGCAATAGTGGCCTCGCCTTGCGTGTGGCTGATATCGAAACATTCAAGGCGGTTGAGGCCGTCTGAATCCATGCCGAGGATTTTTGCCAGTTCATCAATGCGGTGTTGCTGGCTACTTTGTTGCAAGCGGCGTTGTGCAATCGCCATTTGCGCATTTTGCTCTGCCATTTTCAACCAGACTTTGCGTTCGCCTATGGTTTTGGTGACAAACTGCATCTGCTTGCCATGTTCGCCTTCCAAAGCCTCTTTCAGCGCATCAGGAACGGGAAAGTTGCTGATGATAATGTCGGGTTTGCTTTTGCCCAGATAGTGTTGGGCGACAAAGGCTTCGGCGTAATCTTGTCCGTTTGGCTCGGGATCGTTTTTGGTGTCGGGGAAAAAGCTTTTATCGCCGACATGCCGTCCGCCGCGGATGCTGACCCAGTGTACGCAAACCAGGCCGTCTGAAACCGCCAGCGCAAGCAAATCGATATCGTTTGGATTGTTCGGATTTTTACTGTCGATAAACTGATTGCTCTGCATGATGCCGAGTGCTTGGATTTGATCGCGGTAACGGGCAGCTTCCTCAAATTGCAGATTGGCGGCGGCGGTTTGCATTTTATGTTGCAAGGTACGCGTCAGTTCGTCGGTTTTGCCATTGAGGAAAGTGGCTGCTTCACGCACGCTGTCGCGATAATCTTCTTCGCTGATGTGACCGACACAAGGCGCGGTGCAGCGTTTGATTTGGTAAAGCAGACAAGGACGGTCACGATGCTCGAATACGCTGTCTTCGCAGGTGCGCAGCATAAAGACTTTTTGCAACACTTGAATGCTGTCGCGCACGGCGTTGCTGTTGGGATACGGGCCGAAATATTGATTAGGCTTCTTCAGCGTGCCGCGGTAATACGCCATTTGCGGATATTGATGGCCGCTGAGCATTAAATAAGGATAGCTTTTGTCATCGCGGAAAAGGATATTGTATTTCGGCGATAAGGCTTTGATGAAGTTGTTTTCGAGAATCAGCGCTTCGGCTTCGGAACGCGTGATGGTGGTTTCGATATGGTGAACCTGTTTTACCATCAATGCGATGCGCGGCGAATGGTCGTTTTTTTGGAAATAGCTGGAAACGCGCCGCTTGAGATTGACCGCTTTGCCGACATACAAGACATTGCTGTCTTCGTCAAAAAAACGGTACACGCCCGGCAGATTGGGCAGATTTTTCAGAAAAAGAGGTAAATCGAACGGTTCGGTTGCGCTCACGGGATTTTCTTTTGGAATAAGCAGGCCGTCTGAAAACTTTTCAGACGGCCTTTTTCATTGATGTTTAAGATTCTTGAGACGGAGTATCTTCAGCTTCTACCACTTGGTTTTCAGCTGCATCGCTTTCCAAAGCGGCTTCATCTTCAGCCTCTTCAGCCACACGCTCCAAGCTAACCAAGGTTTCGCCTTCATCCAGATTAATCAGGCGGACACCTGCGGCAGCACGGCCGGTCTCGCGGATTTGCTCAACTTTGGTACGAATCAGGACGCCGCCGCTGGTAATCAGCATCAGGTCGTCGGTTTCGCTGACCAAAGTCGCGGCAACCAAATCGCCGTTGCGCTCGCCGGTATTGATGGCGATATTGCCTTGGCCGCCTTTGTTTTTACGGCTGTAATCGGCAATCGGGGTGCGTTTGCCATAGCCGTTGGCGGTAGCAGTCAATACTTGCAAATCGCTTTGCTCGGCTTCAGGAGCGAAGGTAATCAGGCTGACAATCTTGCCATCAACCGGCAGGCGCATACCGCGCAAACCGCCGCTGCCGCGACCGGACGGACGGACACCGTGTTTGCCGCTTGGCAATGCGTTTTCGGCATTTTCATCATCCAGGCCGTCTGAATCTTCGTTTTCGATTTCAATATCGGCATCTTCTGCTTCATCGTTACCGGATTTTTCCCAATATTCGTTAAAGCGGATGGCTTTGCCCAAGTTGGAGAACAACATAATGTCGTCCGCACCGCCGGTTTGCGCTGCGCCGACCAAGTAATCGCCTTCTTTAAGCGCAATGGCTTTGATGCCTTGGCTGCGAACGTTTTTAAACGCAGATAGCTGGACTTTTTTCACCATGCCTTGTGCAGTGGCGAAGAAAACGTATTGGTCTTCCGGGAACTCGCGGACGGCCAAGATGGCGCTGACTTTTTCGCCTTCTTCCAATTGGATAACGTTATTAATCGGACGACCGCGACTGTTGCGGCCGCCTTCCGGCAGTTTGTACACTTTAATCCAATGGCACTTGCCCAAATTGGTGAAGCACATCAAATAATCATGCGTGTTGGCGACAAACAGGGTTTCGATAAAGTCTTCGTCTTTGGTTGCCGCGGCCTGTTTGCCGCGGCCGCCGCGACGTTGCGCCTGATAATCGGTTGTCGGCTGGGTTTTGATGTAGCCGCCATGAGTCAGGGTAACGACCATTTCGCGTTGCGGAATCAGGTCTTCATCGGCGATATCACCGCCAAACGGATTAATTTCGCTGCGGCGTTCATCGCCAAAGTTGGCTTTGATGTCTGCCAACTCTTCGCGGATGATTTGGGTAACACGCTCAGGTTTGGAAAGAATATCCACGAAATCAATGATTTTGCTCATCAGGTTTTTATATTCGCCGACAATTTCTTCCTGATCGAGGCCGGTCAGGTTGCGCAGGCTCATGCGCAAAATGGCATCAGCTTGCAATTCGCTCAGATAATAGCCCTGACTGTGCAACCCCAAATTCTCTGACAAGCCTTCAGGGCGCATCATGTGCAGGTCCAAATCCGTACGGCTGAGCATGTCTTCAACCAAGCTGCTGCGCCATGGGCGGGACAGCAGTTTTTCTTTGGCTTCCGGCGCATTGGCAGATTCTTTAATCAGACGGATGATTTCGTCGATATTGGACAAGGCAACTGCTTTACCTTCGGCAATATGGCCTTCATGACGCGCTTTTTTCAGGCGGAATAAAGTACGACGGGTAACGACTTCGCGACGATGGCGTAGGAACTCGGACAGGATTTGTTTCAGGTTCAGCAAGCGCGGCTGGCCGTCAACCAAAGCCACCATATTGATACCGAAGCTGTCTTGCAGCTGGGTCAGTTTGTAGAGTTGGTTCAAAACGACTTCGGCATTTTCATTGCGTTTCAATTCGATCACGACACGCATACCGGATTTATCGGACTCGTCGCGCAGGTCCGATACGCCTTCCAACGTTTTTTCGCGTACCAACTCACCGATTTTCTCAACCAGCTTGGCTTTGTTGACTTGATATGGGATTTCATCAATAACAATGGCTTCGCGTTCGCCGTTTTTGCCGATAGGCTCAATATGGGTTTTACCGCGCATTACCACGCGGCCACGGCCGGTTTTATAGCCTTCGCGCACGCCGCTTAAGCCGTAAATAGTTGCGCCTGTTGGGAAATCGGGCGCTTGGATAATGTTGATCAGCTCGTCGATTTCAGTTTCAGGCTCATCCAACAAACGCAGGCAGGCATTAATGGTATCGCCTAAATTGTGTGGCGGAATATTGGTTGCCATACCGACGGCAATACCAGACGAACCATTGACCAACAGCGCAGGGAAACGGGTCGGCAATACCAGCGGCTCATGTTCGCTGCCGTCATAGTTGGGGCCGAAATTAACGGTTTCTTCTTCAATATCCGCCAGCATTTCATGGGAAATTTTTTCCATGCGGATTTCGGTATAACGCATGGCTGCTGCGGCCAAGCCGTCGACAGAACCGAAGTTGCCCTGACCGTCGATCAGCACATAACGCATGGAGAAGTCTTGCGCCATGCGGACGATGGTATCGTAAACGGCTGTATCGCCGTGGGGGTGGTATTTACCGATAACGTCGCCGACGATACGCGCCGATTTTTTATAGGCGGAATTCCAGTTGTTTTTCAACTCGTGCATCGCGTACAACACGCGGCGGTGTACCGGCTTGAGACCGTCGCGGACATCCGGCAGGGCTCGACCCACAATCACGCTCATGGCGTAATCGAGGTAGCTCTTGCGCATTTCGTCTTCAAGGCTGACAGGCAGGGTTTCAAGTGCAAATTTATGGTCGTTGCGGATGGTTGCGTCGGTCATGATTATCTGTAATTTCGTATGGCAAAAATCTTGTTGATTCTACCACAAAACAAGCGGTTTATGGCTTTTGCGTGAAGGCCGTCTGAAACAGGATTTCAGACGGCCTTCATTATTTAATAAATTGAATTTAGTTGCAGCCAGAATCTTTGTCCGCAGCCTGCAAACTCAACTCTTTGCGCTTTTTAGCCCTTTCATAACGGCAGCGTTGGCGCGGAGTATTGATTTCCAAAGGTGGTACAGGAACCGGCTTACCGTCTTCAACGGCAACCATGGTGAAGTAGCAGCTGTTGGTATGACGCACTTCGCCAGTATGGATGTTTTGCGCCTCTACGCGGATGCCGACTTCCATAGAGGTACGGCCGGTGTAGTTGATGCTGGCGTAAAAGGTTACCAGTTCGCCGACATGAATGGGCTCTTTAAACAAGACTTTATCAACAGACAGAGTAACACAATAAGTACCGCTGTAACGGCAGGCGCAGGAATATGCCACTTGGTCAAGCAGGCGCAGAAGATCGCCACCGTGAACATTGCCGCTGAAGTTTGCCGTATAAGGCATCATCAGCTCGGACATGATGAGTTCATGGGAAGGTAGTTGGCGTTCCGGTTTCATAGTTTCTTCTCCTTTTGATATTTATTTTTAAATTGTCTGAAAACTTCATACTGCACGTGTGCAAAATCATTCTACCGTTTTTAAACGTTGACTTTCAACCCCTTGCCTACCCGTTTACAGCCACTTTCTACGCGAAAAGAAAATCAGCAGTCCGATGATGATGCACAGCATCACACCCAAAACCATGAAATAACCGTAATGCCAATGCAGCTCGGGCATATTGTCGAAGTTCATGCCATAGATGCCGGTGATGACGGTCAACGGCATAAAGATGATGGTGATAACCGTCAACACGCGCATTTGCTGGTTCATACGGTTGGATTGGAAGGAAAGATAAATGTCCATCATGCTCAACACCATATCACGCGAGGCATCAAGCGACTCGATAAGCTGCATATTGTGGTCGTACACGTCGCGCAGATAGACGGTCGATTCGCCTTTGAAAATAGCAAAATCGCCGCGCACGGCCAGTTGGTAGAACACATCGCGCAATGGTAAAAGCGTGCGCCGCAGACGGACGGCATCGCGCTTGAGGCAGTGAATCTTACTGAGAATATCGCTGTTTTCATTTTTAAACAGGGACTTGTCTATTGCTTCGACACGGTTGTTGTACGACTCCAAAACGATGAAATAGTCGTCCACAATGCGGTCAAGCAGGCAATAAGCAAGAAACGCTGTATTTTTGTTCAAAATATTGTGCGGATTTTCGTACATCTGCCGGCGGAGATGGCTGAACAAACCCAACGGTTTTTGTTGGAAAGACAACACAAAATCTTTGCCGATAATCACATACACTTGGTCGGAATGGAGTTTGCCTGTGGAAGTATAGTGGTAAACCTGTGCGGCAGTAAAAACATAGCTGCCGTAGTCTTCGATTTTCGGACGTTGCTTGCGGCTGAGAATATCCTCAATAACCAGCTCATGGATGCCGTAAGGCTCAAGCGCGTGTTTGAGCAAGGCAACATCATTGATGCCGACAAAATGCAGCCAGTTGATTTGGCCTTCTTGCGGACGGACAATATCGGGCAAGTTTTTTCCAGCAAGATAATCATGCTGAGCAAAGGTATCGGCGGAATACAGGGTCTGATGGATGGCAGAGCGCGGCGCATTGTCGGTATTGCTGCGCTGCATGGCTTGGTCTTGCAGAGTGTCGGTTGTCTCAACTGGATTGGCTGGTTTGCTCATAAAAATAAATCATGTTTTTTAGTTAGAATGAATTGTACAGACAGAAAAGGCCGTCTGAAAACTGATTTTCAGACGGCCTGACAATATCGATCAACGCTTTATTAGGCTTGAGGCGCGGTTTTCTCCAGCTCCAATGCGGCAGCAAGCAAGGACAGGCGCGCCATGACGCCGTAAACGTAGAGGCGGTTGTGTTCATTGTCCACGTCGCAGTCTTTTTCAGAGCGCGGCATACCGAGCGAATCCCATTGTTCAAATAAGCGTTTACAGGCTTCAGGCGCTTCTTGGGAATTGTCGCCGCTGCCGGTGGGAATGCTGTTGGACAGTGGGACGAACACCATACCGCCGGCGTTGAGGTTTTCGTCTGCACCACGCCCTTCGTGTACACGGAAGAAGCCGCCGATTACGAAACGGTCCATCATATAAACGACGGGTTCGCACACGGCACCGTTCATGGTTTCGTAGGTATAAATACCTTCTTGAACAATGACTTCACTAACTTCCAAACCTTCTTTCACCTTCGCCATTTTGTTGCGGTTTTTACGGTTCAATCCGCGCACTTCATCTGCAGATTTAACGCTCATCACACCCATGCCGTAAGTGCCTGCATCGGCTTTCACAATAACGAAGGGCTGGTCGGTAATACCCAATTCGTCGTATTTGGCTTGAGTTTTCGCCAATACGCGCTCAACTGCGCCTGCCAACGCATCCTCACCTTCACGCTCTTGGAAATCCAAACCGCTGATTTTTTCAAAACAAGGATTGATTTGCCATTCGTCGATGTCAATCAACTTGGCAAAGTCGGCAGCAACTTGGTTGTACGCGCCGAAATGTTCGGTTTTACGGCGAGTCGTCCAGCCGCCGTGCAGCGGAGGCAATACGGTTTGGCTGATATCTTTGAGAATATCGGGAACGCCGGCGGACAAGTCGTTGTTCAACAAGACAACGCAAGGCGAGAAGCCGTCTGCAAGATGAACGCGCTCGCGGGTACGCAATAAAGGTTCCAACAGGATTTTGTCGCCCAACGCGGTTTCAAATTCGGTTGGCTCAGTCACTTCAGGATTCAGACTGCCCAAGCGCACTTCATATCCTGCCGAACGCAAAATCTCGCTGAGGGCGTAAACGTTTTGCAGATAGAATGTGTTGCGTGTGTGGTTTTCAGGAATAATCAATACGGATTTGGCTGTTTCACAGGCACGCTGTACTGCATCCTGCGCGGCAACCGCCGCCAGCGGGATAAAGTTGGGATTCAAATTATTGAAGCCGCCCGGAAACAGGTTCATATCGATAGATGAAATTTTGTAACCGGCATTACGGATGTCAACCGAACCATAAAACGGCGGACGGTGTTCGTTCCATTGCGAACGGAACCATGCTTCGATTTTGGCGTGGTTGCACAAGATTTTCGCTTCAAACGCCTGAAGTTGCGACAGATATTCGGCAGCCATTACCGGTAATTTCATTCTCTATACCTCTTTGTTAAGTGTGGATATTGAGTGAGAATGATAGAACTTTTTAGTGCATTTCGACAAGTATTCTTTCAGATAAGATGCATCTTTTTGTCAACAATTCTACAATTTGTCTAATTTTTAATAAGGTTTTTTGAAACTTTGCAACAAATTTTAAAAATTGGACAAATTTCTATTGCACAGCCCCTATAAAAAGCCTAAAATCCGCCCATAAACGCAAACCATCATTCATACCTAACAATAGCAAAGAATACTCATCATGAGCGCACAAACCCTTTACGATAAACTTTGGAACAGCCACGTCGTCCGCGAAGAAGAAGACGGCACTGTCCTGCTTTACATCGACCGCCACCTGGTTCACGAAGTAACCAGCCCGCAAGCATTTGAAGGCTTGAAAATGGCCGGCCGCAAACTCTGGCGTATCGACAGCGTAGTCTCCACAGCCGACCACAACACCCCGACCGGCGACTGGGACAAAGGTATCCAAGATCCGATTTCCAAACTGCAAGTCGATACTTTGGACAAAAACATTAAAGAGTTTGGCGCACTTGCCTACTTCCCGTTTATGGATAAAGGCCAAGGCATTGTGCACGTTATGGGACCGGAACAAGGCGCAACCCTGCCCGGCATGACCGTTGTCTGCGGCGACTCGCACACCTCTACCCACGGCGCGTTCGGCGCGCTGGCACACGGTATCGGCACTTCCGAAGTCGAACACACCATGGCGACCCAGTGCATTACCGCGAAAAAATCCAAATCCATGCTGATTGCCGTTGAAGGTCGTCTGAAACCGGGCGTTACCGCCAAAGACGTCGCCCTCTATATCATCGGACAAATCGGCACGGCAGGCGGCACGGGCTACGCCATCGAGTTCGGCGGCGAAGCCATTCGCAGCCTTTCTATGGAAGGCCGCATGACCCTGTGCAATATGGCGATTGAAGCCGGTGCGCGCTCAGGCATGGTTGCCGTCGACCAAACCACCATCGACTATGTAAAAGGCAAACCTTTCGCACCTAAAGGCGAAGCGTGGGACAAAGCCGTCGAATACTGGCGCACGCTGGTGTCTGACGAAGGCGCCGTATTCGATAAAGAATACCACTTCAAAGCTGAAGACATCGAGCCTCAAGTAACTTGGGGCACATCGCCTGAAATGGTTTTGGACATCAGCGGCAAAGTGCCTAATCCTGCCGAAGAAGCCGATCCGGTCAAACGCAGCGGCATGGAACGCGCCCTTGAATACATGGGCTTGGAAGCCGGTACGCCATTAAACGAAATCCCTGTCGATATCGTCTTTATCGGTTCTTGCACCAACAGCCGTATCGAAGACTTGCGCGAGGCCGCCGCCATCGCCAAAGGCCGTAAAAAAGCGGACAATGTACAACGCGTATTGATTGTTCCCGGCTCCGGTTTAGTGAAAGAACAGGCCGAAAAAGAAGGCTTGCACGAAGTATTTATCGAAGCCGGTTTTGAATGGCGCGAGCCGGGTTGCTCTATGTGCCTCGCCATGAATGCCGACCGTCTGACCCCGGGACAACGTTGCGCCTCCACTTCCAACCGTAACTTTGAAGGCCGTCAAGGCAACGGCGGACGCACCCACCTCGTCAGCCCTGCCATGGCAGCCGCAGCCGCGGTTACCGGCCACTTTACCGACATCCGCACTATGGCTTAAAGTATTTTCAGACGGCCTTTATTGATCAGGCCGTCTGAAACAATACCTTGCTCAAGTAAGTTTTCCTATTGCGCAAAACGTCCGAAAACCTTCTCAATCATTGATAACTCGAAAGGAATCTAGTATGAAAAAACTGTTTGCATTGGCTGCCGCAGCCCTCATCCTGTCAGCTTGTTCCAGCACTTGGTCCGGCGCAAAAAACGATGCCAACCGCAATTGGGACAAAACCAAAGAGACTGCCGAGCGCGTAGCCGATAAAACCAAAGAAACTGCTGAAAACATTGCCGAAAAAACCGGCGAAGCCGTTAAAAAAGGCGGCAATGCAGTGGGCCGCGGCATGAGTCATGTTGGAGAAAAAATCGAAGCCGCTACCGAATAATTCGGTAAATCAGGCCGTCTGAACCTCCTGACTCCGTTTCAGACGGCCTGATACTTTATTATTTGTTCAGACATTTTCACGATTCCAAGCAAAAGGAAGAAACAATGAGTAATCCGTCAAGCTGGTTTGGTATTCACGCTCATGATTTGGATCGCGCCAAAGCCTTTTACGAATCCGTATTCGACAAGCCCCTGCAAGACGTTGGCGGCAACGGATTCCGTTTCATCATTTTTCCGGCCGATTACACCCAACACGGTACGGCCGGCATGATTTGGCATGACAGCAACGCCCAGCCCGGCCACGGCGGTACAACCATTTTCTTCAATTGCCCGGATTGTGCCGAAACAGCAGAAAAAGCCGTCGCAGCAGGCGGCAAACTGTTACAAGAGAAATTCCGCATTGCCAACGGCTTTGCAGCATTTATCGAAGATACAGAAGGCAACCGAATCGGTTTGCACAGCACACGCTAACCCGAATAGCCATATAATTTCCCATTATTACTATAAGAATCTGACATGAAAGCCTTTACCAAAATTACCGCCATCGTTGCCCCGCTCGACCGCAGCAACGTCGATACCGACGCCATCATCCCCAAACAATTTCTGAAATCCATCAAACGCAGCGGCTTCGGTCCCAATGCCTTTGACGAATGGCGTTACCTCGACCACGGCGAACCGGGCATGGACAACAGCAAACGCCCATTGAATCCGGATTTCTCTCTGAACCAGCCACGCTATCAAGGCGCACAAATCCTGTTGACGCGTAAAAACTTCGGTTGCGGCTCTTCACGCGAACACGCCCCTTGGGCATTGGACGACTACGGCTTCCGCGCCGTTATCGCCCCCAGCTTTGCCGACATCTTCTTCAACAACTGCTACAAAAACGGCCTTTTACCTATCGTTTTGACAGAAGAACAGGTTGACCAGCTTTTCAAAGAAGTTGAAGCCAACGAAGGCTATCAGCTCTCCATCAACCTTGCCGAACAAACCCTGACCACCCCTAGCGGTGAAACATTTACATTCGATATTACCGAACACCGCAAACACTGCCTCTTAAACGGCTTGGACGAAATCGGACTGACCCTGCAACACGCCGACGAAATCCGCGATTTCGAAGAAAAACGCCGCCAAAGCCAACCTTGGCTGTTTAACGGTTGATAAACGATGAGGTCGTCTGAAAACGAGCGTAGCGAATTTTCAGACGACCTCTTTTATTAACACACAATCAGATCGTTACTCTTTGCCATCATATTTGAAAAACATACCCAACAATTTCACACACACAACACCATGAAAAAAATTATCCTGCTCCCTATACTTTTTATCAGCCTCGCCGCACATGCGGAATTCTCAGAAATTCAAGATCCTGACGGATACAGTAACTTACGCGAACAACCGAACACCCAAAGCCGAATCCTGACCAAAATTCCAAACGGTACCCATGTTTATACCCCCGAGATGGAGGGAAAGCTTCATTTAGAACACGGTTGGCAGATGACCTACGATTTGCGCGGCAAAAAAAGCCTGGATGGCTGGGTTCATACTTCGCGACTGATTCCGTTGTCGCGTTATGAAAGCATCCCCGTTACGGCTACTGCCGACGGCTTTACCTGCAAAAAAAACGGCATGGGCGTGCGCATTAAATCGGAACGTTTCAACTATAAGAAAGAAAAACATCTGTTTACACACGATCAATACGGACTTTCCCATTATCGCGGAAAAGAAATGTTCGGCACTGACGGTACAATTCCATTCAGCCACTATCGTGAAATTGCCTTTTTCCGCAACGGTAAAACACAAATCGCTCCCCGAGCCCAATATGACTACCTGTTCGACCCATATTTTGAAAAGGCAGGCGATAATGCGCAACTGAGCCACTGTTACTACCGCGCTAAAGACGATACCCTTTTCTTAACGACCATCATCGGAGATGGTGCCGCCTATACTGAAGTCTTATTTGTCTTCCGGCAAGGCATCTTGAAGAACGTATTGGCTTCGCTACACCCTGAGGTTTAATTTTCAGACGGCCTTTTTATCTCTTTCTGCAAAACATGATTACCGACACCATCACCAACGCCGCCCGCTACGCCGCACTGCACCCCGCCTTCGCCGACGCCTTCCATCTGCTGCAAACGCTGGATTTCGCCGCCCTACCCGACGGACAAGTGCCGTGCGCAAACCCCAATATCCGCCTCTTTGTCGGCAGCGAACCGATGAGGGGCAAAGCCGAAGCCAAGCCCGAAGCGCATTTGAAACACATCGACATCCAAGTCCCCATCAGCGGGGAAGAAACCTACGGCTGGATAGACAGGGGTCGTCTGAAAAACGGTTTGGGCTACGACGAAAAGCGCGACATCGAGTTTTTCGATTGTGAGCCGGAAACCTGGTTAACTTTGGAGCCCGGCGAATTTGCGCTATTTTACCCGAATGATGCGCATGCCCCATTGGTCGGCGACAGACCGAACATACGCAAAGTTGTTTTTAAAATCCGTGTTGAAACCGAACGTCTATAATTTTTCAGACGGCCTTATCCCCTTATTCAGGACACAATATGTCTTTTTTCAGCAGGTTGTTCCGCTCCAAACCTAAATTAATGACTTGGCAGGAATTTGTCGAATACTTTGCCCGTCGCATTCAAGAAGAATTGCATCTTGAGGCAAAAATCGACTGGGGCGAAACTATTGCGTCTTCGCCGATTATTGTCCATTTTTCCAAAGACGATGAAGCATCATTCAGCACATATTTGAGCAACCATTACACAAGTTATCTGCAAAATCCTGAGGCCTTGGAAGCTATTGTTGCAGCCAATTTAGCGGTTATCTATAAGATTCAAGACACTGATGCCAGTGTTTCAGCACAACAAATTCTTCCGACGATTAAAAATACGATTTATCTGGAAAACGCCAGACTGATTACAAATACGGATGAAGCCGAACCTGCCGATTACCTGGTATACAAACCGATTGCGGGCGATATCATGTTGCTTTATATGGTGGATACGGACGAATCCATGCATACGCTCAATCGTGAGCATATGAAAGAGGCCGGTATTGAAGATGAAGACGCCTTGTATCGTACCGCCATGGATAATTTGCGCCAACGGATGAATGGACGTGTCCAAATCCATCATGCCGAAGGTTGGTCATTGGCTCAAATCCATTTGGACAACGACTATGATGCTTCCCTGATTTTGCTTTTGGACGAGGTACTTAAAGACGATCCTATGCTGCCGGCCAACCCTGTTTTTGCAGTTCCGGCACGCAATGCCCTGCTCGTTTGCAGCCCGTCCGATGAAGAAGCTTTGCAGGCGATGGCGAATATCGCCCTGCAGGCATTTGAAGAATCTGCCTACGCGATTTCTACCCAGCTTTGCCAGTACCATAATGGTACAATCAGCGTTTTCAGAGCAAATTGATTTAAGGCCGTCTGAAAAACTGACAGCCTGCCCTTTACCTAAAACCTTCCCATAAGGAAATCCGAAATGACCAAACATATCGCTATCTTGCGCGGCGACGGCATCGGCCCTGAAATCGTTGCAGAAACCGTCCGTGTACTCGACAAACTTATCGAACAAGGTTTGGATGTCAGCTACGAATACGCACCTTTGGGCGGCGAAGCCTATGACGAATACGGCCATCCTTATCCAGAATTCACGCAAAACCTTTGCCGTAAAGCCGATGCCGTCCTGCTTGGTGCAGTCGGTTCTCCTCAATACGACAATCTCGACCGTCCGCTGCGCCCTGAACGCGGCTTGTTGGCCATCCGTAAAGACTTGAATCTGTTTGCCAACCTGCGCCCTGCCATTTTGTATAAAGAGCTGGCCAATGCTTCTACTTTGAAACCGGAAATTGTAGCCGGCCTCGACATCCTTATCGTACGCGAACTGACCGGCGATATTTACTTTGG
This sequence comes from Neisseria subflava, assembly GCF_005221305.1. Classification (NCBI taxonomy): domain Bacteria; kingdom Pseudomonadati; phylum Pseudomonadota; class Betaproteobacteria; order Neisseriales; family Neisseriaceae; genus Neisseria; species Neisseria subflava. Next base: position 776,841 of record NZ_CP039887.1, on the reverse strand, counting down.
CGAACCGCGCGGCATCCGTGTTTTGGAAAACGGCGAACGCGAAGGCTACAACACCATGAAATACAGCGAAAGCGAAATCCGCCGTATTGCCCACGTTGCCTTCCAATCCGCCCAAAAACGCAGCAAAAAAGTCTGCTCCGTAGGCAAAGCCAACGTTTTGGAAACCACCGAACTGTGGCGCGAAATCTTTGAAGAAATCGGCAAAGAATACTCTGATGTCGAGCTTTCCCATATGTACGTCGACAATGCTGCCATGCAATTGGTACGCGCCCCCAAACAATTTGACGTGATTGCCACCGGCAACATCTTCGGCGACATCCTCTCTGACGAAGCGTCCATGCTGACCGGTTCCATTGGGATGCTGCCTTCCGCTTCTTTGGACGAAAACGGCAAAGGCCTGTACGAACCGTCTCACGGCTCTGCTCCAGACATTGCCGGTCAAAACAAAGCCAATCCGCTGGCGACCGTATTGTCCCTCGCCATGCTGCTGCGTTACAGCCTGAACGACGAAGCACGCGCGCAACAAGTTGAAAACGCCGTACAAAAAGTACTGCAACAAGGCTTGCGTACCGGCGACATTTACGAAGAAGGTACCAAACTGGTTTCCTGCTCCGAAATGGGCGATGCCGTATTGGCCGCTTTGTAAGAGGCCGTCTGAAAAAGCGTGGGATCAATTCCACGCTTTTTTATATGCGAAAACTCGAAACCATAAAAAAGAGCGTGTCTTCACACGCCCTTTCGTTTTATCGTCTTATTTCAGACGGCCTTAGATTGAAGCAATCAACCTTTTTTGTGTTTGCCGCCAAAGCTGTCGTTAGACTTGTGCTTGCCTTTAAAGCCTTCGCCGCCTTTTTTGAAACCGTCAGACTTCTTGAAACCGTCTTTCTTAAAGCCATCTTTCTTGAAACCGTCTTTTTTATGACCTTCGCCGCGTGATTTGCCGCCGAAGCCTTCTTTAGCCGGGTTCTTATCGCCGCGCCAGCCGCCGGATTTACGATCGCCCCAGCCGCCTTTACCTTTCGGTTTGCCACCGGCAGATTTGCGTTTACGTGTCGGCTCCATGCCTTCGATGGTCAGCTCAGGTAATTTGCGGCCGATGTATTTTTCAATTTTGTGTACTTTGACGTATTCGTTCACTTCGGCAAAAGTAATCGCAATACCGGTACGGCCTGCGCGACCGGTACGGCCGATGCGGTGAACATAGTCTTCAGCCTGTTTTGGCAAGTCGTAGTTGATAACGTGGGTAATGGTTGGTACGTCGATACCGCGTGCGGCAACGTCGGTGGCAACCAAAATTTTGCAGCGGCCTTTGCGCAAGTCCATCAGCGTGCGGTTACGCCAGCCTTGCGGCATATCGCCGTGCAGGCAGTTGGCGGCAAAACCTTTTTCGTACAATTCATCCGCGATGACTTCGGTCATGGCTTTAGTGGATGTAAAGATCACGCATTGGTCGATGTTGGCATCGCGCAGGATGTGGTCGAGCAGGCGGTTTTTATGGCGCATATCGTCGCAGTACAACAGCTGCTCTTCGATTTTGCCTTGGTCATCCACGCGCTCGACTTCGACGACTTCAGGGTCTTTGGTCAGTTTGCGCGCCAGTTTGCCCACCGCGCCGTCCCAAGTGGCGGAGAACAACAAAGTCTGACGATCGCTCGGCGTCGCTTCCACGATGGTTTCGATGTCGTCGATAAAGCCCATGTCCAGCATACGGTCGGCTTCGTCCAGAATCAGCACTTCCAAACGATCAAAATCAACTTTACCGCTCTGCATCAAGTCCATCAGACGGCCCGGAGTAGCGACAATCAGGTCAACCGGTTTGCTCAAAGCACGGGTTTGATAGCCGAAAGATGCACCGCCGACAATGCTGACAGTACGGAACCAGCGCATATTTTTGGCATACGCCAGCGCATTTTTTTCCACTTGAGCCGCCAGTTCGCGGGTCGGGGTCAACACCAAAGCGCGCGGGCCTTTGCCTGGTTTTTCGCTGCGCTTGGTCAGTTTTTGCAAAGTCGGCAGCAGGAAAGCTGCGGTTTTGCCTGAACCGGTTTGTGCCGAAGCCATAATGTCGCGGCCGTCCAAAGCAAACGGAATCGCCTGCGCCTGAATCGGGGTCGGGCTTTCATAACCCTCGCTGCGTACGGCAGACAAAATGTTTTTATCAAGGTTCAAATCGGCAAATTTAATAGACATATCTATCCTAAGAGACAACAACGCGCACGCCTGAACAATTTCAGACGACCTGAAGCAAAGGAAAGTAACGATACGGGAAATGTGAAGTTACAGGGTTGTCGCAAGCATCTTGCTTGTGGTTAACATCGACGACAACCTGCACAGAAAGGCTTGGCAAATCAGCAAGCAATAAAAGAAACACGCCCGAAACGGCGGTTTAGGTTGGATGACGATGGCTTCGTATCAAAAGACGAACGGCGGATAATATAGATTTTATGGATAACAGTCAAGCAAAAAGACATCAAGTGCGTTAAAATCCAAACCCTTCCCAATACTTATTCAGGCCGTCTGAAACCATGACCGACATTACCCCCTTTGCCAACCGCTTGGGCAAAAACATCAAACATCTTATGAAATGGGCAAAACGCAACAATATCGAAGCCTGGCGCATTTACGACCGCGATATTCCCCAATTTCCCTTTGCCGTCGATGTTTACGGCGACCAAATCCATCTTCAGGAATACGATACCGGCTGGCTGATGCAGCACGAAGAATACGAAGCATGGCTTGAGGATGTATTGGAAGCCATCGGTTTTGTGACCGGTTTTGCGCCCGAACAAATCCACCTCAAGCGCCGTGAACGTCAAAAAGGCCTGCAGCAATACGAGAAAACCGGCAAAACCGGCGACGATTTCGTCATCACTGAAAACGGCCGCAAGTTTTGGGTCAACCTCGACAAATACCTCGATACCGGCCTTTTCCTCGACCACCGCAACACGCGCAAAAAAGTCGGCGAAACCGCAACAGGCAAACGCTTCCTCAACCTGTTTTCCTACACCGGCAGCTTCACCGTCTATGCAGCCACCGGCGGCGCGGCATCCAGCGAAACCGTCGATTTATCCAACACTTATCTCGATTGGGCAAAACGCAATTTCGAACTCAACAGCATCAGCCCCGAACAACACAAAATCGTCCGCGCCGACGTGTTCCAATACCTGCAAAACGCCGCCGCCGAAGGCAAACAGTTCGATCTTATCGTCATGGATCCGCCCAGCTTCTCCAACAGCAAAAAGATGCTCGACATCCTCGACATCCAGCGTGACCACAAAAAGCTGATTGACGGCGCGATGAACCTACTCGCTTCAGACGGCATTTTGTACTTCTCCAACAACTTGCGCAGCTTCGTCTTGGACGATTCGGTATCGGAGCAATACGCCGTCAAAGACATTTCCAAACAATCCGTTCCCGACGATTTCCGCAACAAAAAAATCCATCAATGCTGGGAAATCAAGCATAAATAAGCATCAGGCCGTCTGAAAGCCAGTTTTCAGACGGCCTGATTACCATATTGAATCTCTCAATCAATAGGCGCATAATTTAAGAGATTGTTGACAATATCAAAAGGAAAAGAACATGCAAAACTACCTGACACCCAATTTCTCATTCGCCCCCATGATTCCGGAACGCGCGCTCGGCAGCTGGGTTTGGGATACCGAAGGACGAGAATACATTGACCTGTCAGGCGGTATTGCCGTGAACGCGCTGGGCCATTGTCATCCCGATTTGGTCGTAGCCTTGGCCGAACAATCGCAAAAACTCTGGCACATTTCCAATATCTACACCACCCAACCGGCGCAAGAATTGGCCCAAAAATTGGTCAAAAACACCTTTGCCGACAAAGTGTTTTTCTGCAATTCCGGCGCAGAAGCCAATGAAGCCGCGCTAAAACTGGCGCGCAAATACGGCCGCGATCATTTTGGAGAACACAAAACCGAAATCATCTCCTGCCTCAACAGCTTTCACGGCCGCACCCTGTTTACCGTATCCGTCGGCGGCCAGCCCAAATACAGCAAAGACTACGCGCCGCTGCCGGCCGGCATTACTCACGTTCCCTTCAATGATGTTGCCGCATTGGAAGCAGCCGTCAGCGACAAAACCTGCGCCGTGATTATCGAGCCGATTCAAGGCGAAAGCGGCATCCTGCCTGCCACCCAAGAATATCTGCAAGCCGCACGCCGTTTGTGCGACAAACATGGTGCTTTGCTAATTTTGGACGAAGTGCAAACCGGCATGGGTCATACGGGCAAACTGTTTGCCTACGAGCATTACGGCGTGACACCCGATGTTCTCAGCTCTGCCAAAGCCTTGGGCGGCGGCTTCCCTATTGGCGCGATTCTGACAACCGATAATATCGCCCCAACCTTCGGCCCCGGAACACATGGCTCGACCTTTGGCGGCAATCCGATGGCGTGCGCGGTCGGCAGCCGTGCGTTTGACATCATCAATACGCCCGAAACATTGGCACACGTTCAGCAACAAGGCCAAAAACTTCAGACGGCCTTGCGTGAAATAGGCGAAAAGACCGGCGTATTTAAAGAAGTCCGCGGCATGGGCCTACTGCTCGGCTGCGTGTTGGCAGACGAATACGCAGGCAAGGCATCGGAAATTACCGCCGCTGCTTTGAAACACGGCCTGATGGTACTGGTTGCCGGTGCCAATGTGGTGCGCTTTGCCCCCAGCCTACTGCTGAACGATGAAGACATGGCCGAAGGCTTGAAACGTTTTGAAGCGGCCTTAGCCGAATGGTTGGCCTGATTTCAAAACCCAATATCCAAATCAGCCGACAGCTTTTGTTCCTAATTGATGCCATATAGTGAAGGCCGTCTGAAAGACTATTTTGAGTTTTTCAGACGGCTTTTTTTCAATATTGAAAACAACATCCGCCTACATGCTTTGTCATTTGATGTTTGTTAAAAATCGTACCGCCTCTTCATGTTACGCTTGGCAAACAATTTGATTTTGCAAAGAAAAGGAACAGGAGATGGTATCGTTGAAAACCCAAATCGCCGGTTTTTCTTTTGACAACTGTCTGATGAATGCTGCTGGTGTGTCGTGTATGACTGTCGAGGAATTGGAAGCAGTCAGACAGTCTTCGGCAGGCACTTTCATTACCAAGACCGCAACGCTTACCCCTCGTCAAGGCAATCCCGAGCCGCGTTATCGGGACGTCTCTCTCGGCAGTATCAATTCGATGGGTTTGCCGAATCAAGGCATTGATTACTATTTGGATTACCTGCTTACCCTTCAAGAGTCTCAGCCGGAACGGACATTTTTCCTATCACTGGTCGGCCTGTCACCCGGCGAAACACATATCCTGTTGAAAAAGGTGCAAAACAGCGGGTTCAACGGCATTACCGAACTCAACCTATCCTGCCCAAACGTCGCCGGCAAACCGCAAATCGCCTACGACTTTGAAACCACCGAGACGATTTTGGATAATGCCTTTACCTACTTCGACAAGCCCTTGGGCATCAAATTGCCGCCATATTTCGATATTGCCCATTTCGATCAGGCCGCGAAAGTGTTCAACCACTATCCCTTAAAATTCGTCAACTGTGTCAACTCCATCGGAAACGGTATGTATATCGAAGACGAATCCGTCGTGATCCGCCCGAAAAACGGCTTCGGCGGCATAGGCGGCCAATACATCAAACCGACTGCGCTCGCCAATGTCCACGCGTTCTATCAAAGACTGGATCCACCTATCCAAGTCATCGGAACGGGCGGCGTTTACAGCGGCCATGATGCGTTTGAACACATCTTGTGCGGCGCAAGCATGGTGCAGATCGGCACGGCGCTACACCAGCAAGGCGTGGACATTTTTGAACGGGTTTCCCTTGAATTTAAAGCCATCATGGCGCAAAAAGGCTACGAAAAACTGGAAGACTTCAAAGGCAAATTGAAATATTTTGCATAAGGTTTACTCTAAAAAAACGCCCAAGGCCGTCTGAAAATTTCAGATGGCCTTGTTGTATAATTGCTCCCCACATTACCCGTCTTCCCCTTCAATGAAACTCAACCCCCAACAGCAAGCCGCGGTCAAATATCTAGGCGGCCCCCTGCTCGTCCTTGCCGGCGCAGGCAGCGGCAAAACCGGCGTGATTACGCAAAAAATCAAGCATTTGATTGTCAATATCGGCTATTTGCCGCATACCGTCGCCGCGATTACCTTCACCAACAAAGCCGCCACGGAAATGCAGGAACGCGTTGCCAAAATGCTGCCCAAGTCGCAAACGCGCGGGCTGACGATTTGCACCTTCCACTCTTTGGGCATGAAGATTCTGCGCGAAGAGGCAAACCATATCGGTTACAAAAAAAATTTTTCCATCCTCGACTCTACCGATAGCGCCAAAATCATCGGCGAGCTCTTAGGCGGTACGGGCAAAGAAGCCATATTCAAAGCGCAGCATCAAATCTCCCTTTGGAAAAACGATTTAAAAACGCCTGAAGAGGCAGTTCAGACGGCCGCTAATGTGTGGGAACAACAAACAGCACGCGTCTATGCGAGTTATCAGGAAACCCTGCAAAGCTATCAGGCGGTGGACTTCGACGACTTAATCCGCCTGCCCGCCGTGCTGTTGCAGCAAAACAGCGAGGTGCGCAACAAATGGCAGCGGCGGCTGCGTTATTTGTTGGTTGACGAATGCCAAGATACGAATACCTGCCAATTTACGTTGATGAAACTTCTGACCGGTGCAGAAGGCATGTTTACCGCCGTCGGCGACGACGACCAATCCATCTACGCATGGCGCGGCGCGAACATGGAAAACCTGCGCAAAATGCAGGAAGACTATCCGCAGATGAAAGTCATCAAATTGGAGCAAAACTACCGCTCCACCGCGCGGATTCTCAAAATCGCCAACAAAGTGATTGAAAACAACCCCAAGCTGTTCACGAAAAAACTTTGGTCACAGTTCGGCGAAGGCGAAATCGTCAAAGTCGTTGCCTGCCAAAACGAGCAACACGAAGCCGACTGGGTCGTCAGCCAAATCGTCAAACAAAAGCTGGTCGGCGGCGATAAAACCCAATATGCCGATTTCGCCGTGTTATACCGTGGCAACCATCAGGCGCGGATTTTTGAAGAAGCCTTGCGCAGCGCGCGCGTTCCCTACCAACTCTCCGGCGGACAAAGCTTTTTCGACAAAGCCGAAATCAAAGACGTTTTGTCCTATTTGCGCCTGCTTGCCAATCCCAATGACGATCCTGCCTTCCTGCGCGCCGTCACCACGCCCAAACGTGGTATTGGCGACGTGACTCTGGGCAAGCTCAATACCTACGCACACGAACACGAATGCAGCCTATATGAAGCCGCGCAAACAGAAGAAGCGCTTGCCCTGTTGAACCATACCAACCGCCAACACCTGCAAGCTTTCATGGATATGATTGAAAACTACCGTGCCAAAGCCGAAACCAGCGAAGCAGGCGAGCTTATTCATAACCTGCTGAAAGAAATCGACTACGAAAACCACCTATTGGCCAACGAAGAAGGCAAAGCAGGCGAAATCAAATGGCGCAACGTCAGCGACCTGACCGGCTGGTTGGAACGCAAAGGCGAGCAAGATGGTAAAAACATCATCGAGCTTGCCCAAACCATCGCCCTGATGACGCTTTTGGAGGGCAAAAGCGAAGAAGAAGTCGATGCTGTCAAACTCTCCACCCTGCACGCTTCCAAAGGTTTAGAATACCCCTACGTTTTCCTTGTCGGTTGCGAAGAAGGCATCCTGCCGCACAACGACAGCATCGAAGAAGACAACGTCGAAGAAGAACGCCGCCTGATGTACGTCGGCATCACCCGCGCCAAACGCCAGCTTACGCTGACCCACTGCGTCAAACGCAAAAAACAAGGCACATGGCAGTTCCCCGAGCCGAGCCGTTTCATAGACGAAATGCCGCAGGAAGACATCAAAATCCTAGGCCGCAAAGGCGGCGAGCCGATTGTGAGTAAGGAAGAGGGAAAAAGTAATTTAGCAGGATTGCTGGATATGCTGGGAAACAAAAGAAAAGGATAAAGCCAGGCCGTCTGAAAGCAATGTTTCAGACGGCCTTATTGTCAGCAAAATGTCAAAGTCAACAATTAAATAATTTTTACTTTATCCCTTTACGCCCATCTATCCCCATTCCTTCCGATTCTTCAAAAATAAACAAAAATAATCTAATAATCAGGTACAAAATAAAAAACTGGGCAGCACGATTGCCTTATTCCCCTTCAATTTACAAGCAAAAATTGTCAACACTTGAAGTATAAATTCACAAGCAAAATTGCATTTTTCAGGTATAATAATGGATTCCCCAACTGCATTTTGTGAGCTGAATCCATGTCTGTTGTTCTGCCCTTGCGCGGTGTAACCGCCCTTTCCGATTTCCGTGTTGAAAAACTCTTTCAAAAAGCAGCCGCCCTCGGCCTGCCCGAAGTCAAATTAAGCAGCGAATTTTGGTATTTTGTCGGTAGCGAAAAAACACTTGATGCCGAGACTGTCGAAAAACTGCAAGCCTTGTTGGCGGCGCAAAGCGTTGAACAAACGCCCGAAGCGCGCGAGGGCTTGCATTTATTTTTGGTAACGCCCCGTTTGGGTACGATTTCACCGTGGGCCTCCAAGGCAACCAATATCGCGGAAAACTGCGGTTTGGAAGGTATAGAGCGCATCGAACGCGGCATGGCGGTGTGGCTGGAAGGTCGTCTGAATGATGAACAGAAACAGCAATGGGCGGCTTTGCTGCACGACCGCATGACCGAATCCGTGCTGCCCGATTTTCAGACGGCCTCCAAATTATTCCACCATCTCGAATCCGAAACCTTCTCTACCGTCGATGTTTTGGGCGGCGGTAAAGAGGCTTTGGTCAAAGCCAATACCGAAATGGGTTTGGCACTCTCCACCGACGAAATCGATTATCTGGTTGAGAACTATCAGGCTTTGCAGCGCAATCCGTCCGATGTGGAGCTGATGATGTTCGCGCAGGCAAACAGCGAACACTGCCGCCACAAAATCTTCAACGCCGATTTCATCCTCAACGGCGAAAAACAGCCGAAATCGCTCTTCGGCATGATACGCGACACGCACAACGCGCATCCCGAAGGCACGGTCGTTGCCTATAAAGACAATTCATCCGTGATTGAAGGCGCGAAAATCGAGCGTTTCTATCCGAATGCGGCGGAAAACCAAGGCTACCGCTTCCACGAGGAAGACACGCATATCATCATGAAAGTGGAAACGCACAACCACCCGACCGCCATCGCGCCGTTTGCGGGCGCGGCAACAGGCGCGGGCGGCGAAATCCGCGACGAAGGTGCAACGGGCAAAGGTTCGCGTCCGAAAGCGGGCTTGACCGGCTTTACCGTCTCCAACCTGAATATTCCGGGCTTGGAACAGCCTTGGGAACAAGCCTACGGCAAACCCGGCCATATTGCTTCCCCTTTAGACATCATGATTGAAGGCCCCATCGGCGGCGCGGCGTTCAACAACGAATTCGGCCGTCCGAACCTCTTGGGCTACTTCCGCACTTTTGAAGAAAAGTTTGACGGTCAGGTTCGCGGCTACCACAAACCGATTATGATTGCGGGCGGTCTGGGCAGTATTCAGGCGCAGCAGACGCATAAAGACGAAATCCCCGAAGGCGCGTTGCTGATCCAACTGGGCGGCCCGGGTATGCTTATCGGCTTGGGCGGCGGCGCGGCTTCTTCGATGGATACCGGCACAAACGACGCGTCTTTAGACTTCAACTCCGTACAACGCGGCAACCCCGAAATCGAACGCCGCGCGCAGGAAGTGATCGACCGCTGCTGGCAGCTCGGCGACAAAAACCCGATTATCTCCATCCACGACGTTGGCGCGGGCGGCTTGTCCAACGCCTTCCCCGAACTCGTCAACGATGCCGGACGCGGCGCGGTATTCAAGCTGCGCGAAGTGCCGCTGGAAGAACACGGTCTCAACCCGCTGCAAATCTGGTGCAACGAATCGCAAGAGCGTTATGTGTTGTCGATTTTGGAAAAAGATTTGGACACCTTCCGCGCCATCTGCGAACGCGAACGCTGCCCGTTTGCCGTGGTCGGCACGGCGACCGACGACGGCCATTTGAAAGTACGCGACGACTTGTTCTCCAACAATCCCGTCGATTTGCCGCTGAACGTCTTGCTCGGCAAACCGCCCAAAACCACACGCAGCGACAAAACCGTGAGGTCGTCTGAAAAACCGTTTAACGCCGGCGATATCGACATCACCGAAGCCGCCTACCGCGTTCTGCGCCTGCCCACCGTAGCCGCCAAAAACTTCCTGATTACCATCGGCGACCGCAGCGTCGGCGGCATGACCCACCGCGACCAAATGGTCGGCAAATACCAAACGCCCGTAGCCGACTGCGCCGTTACCATGATGGGCTTCAACACCTATCGCGGCGAAGCGATGTCTATGGGCGAAAAACCGACCATCGCCCTGTTTGACGCACCTGCTTCAGGCAGAATGTGTGTCGGCGAAGCTATCACCAACATCGCGGCGGTCAACATCGGCGACATCGGCAACATCAAACTTTCCGCCAACTGGATGGCGGCGTGCGGCAACGAGGGCGAAGACGAAAAACTCTACCGCACCGTCGAAGCCGTCTCCCAAGCCTGTCAGGCATTGGATTTGAGCATTCCGGTAGGTAAAGACAGCCTGTCGATGAAAACCGTTTGGCAGGACGGCGAAGAGAAAAAATCCGTCGTCTCGCCGTTGAGCCTGATTATCTCCGCGTTCGCGCCAGCTCAAGACGTACGCAAAACCGTTACGCCCGAATTGAAAAACGTCGAAGACAGCGTATTGCTGTTTGTCGATTTGGGCTTCGGCAAAGCGCGTATGGGCGGCTCGGCGTTCGGTCAGGTGTACAACAATATGAGCGGCGACGCGCCCGATTTGGACGATACAGGTCGTCTGAAAGCGTTTTACAACGTGATTCAGCAGCTTGTCGCCGAAGACAAACTCTTGGCGTATCACGACCGCAGCGACGGCGGCTTGTTTGCAACGTTGGTGGAAATGGCGTTTGCGGCACGGTGCGGCTTGAATGTGGATTTGACTTCACTGGTTGCCAACCAAGCCGACGTCAACGAAGCCAGCATCCGCGCATTGTTCAATGAAGAACTGGGCGCAGTGATTCAAATTGCCAAACAAGATGTTGCGGCAGCAGAAGCCTTGTTCAAAGCGGCAGCGCTGCCCTTGCATACCGTTGCCACCATCGGTTCTGACGAAAAAATCGTTATCCGCAATCAGGCAGGCATCGTGTTGGAACAAGACCGCGCCGACCTGCAACGCGCATGGCAGGAAACCAGCCACGCCATCCAACGCCTGCGCGACAACCCCGCCTGCGCCGACAGCGAGTTCGCCCTGATTGGCGACAACGACCGCAGCGCATTGTTTACCGACGTGAAGTTTGATGTGAACGAAGACATCGCCGCGCCTTTCGTCAACAGCGGCGCGAAACCCAAAATCGCCATCCTGCGCGAACAGGGCGTGAACGGGCAAATCGAAATGGCAGCCGCCTTCACCCGCGCCGGATTCGATGCCTACGACGTGCATATGTCCGACCTGATGGCAGGCCGCGTCCACCTTGCCGACTTCAAAATGCTGGCGGCGTGCGGCGGCTTCAGTTACGGCGACGTACTCGGCGCGGGCGAAGGCTGGGCGAAATCCATCCTGTTCCACCCCGCCTTACGCGACCAGTTCGCCGCCTTCTTCGCCGATCCGAACACGCTGACATTGGGCGTGTGCAACGGCTGTCAAATGGTCAGCAACCTTGCCGAGATTATCCCGGGCGCAGAAACATGGCCTAAATTCAAACGCAACTTGAGCGAACAGTTTGAAGCGCGCCTGAGCATGGTTCACGTCCCCAAATCAGCCTCCCTGATTCTGAACGAAATGCAAGGCTCCAGCCTGCCCGTCGTCGTCAGCCACGGCGAAGGCCGTGCCGACTTCGCGCTGCACGGCGGCAACATTTCAGACGACCTCGGCATCGCACTGCAATACGTCGACGGACAAAACCAGGTTACCCAAACCTACCCGCTCAACCCCAACGGCTCGCCGCAAGGCATCGCCGGCGTTACCAACGCCGACGGCCGCGTCACCATCATGATGCCCCACCCCGAACGCGTGTACCGCGCCGCACAAATGAGCTGGAAACCGGAAGACTGGACGGAACTCTCCGGCTGGTACCGTTTGTTTGCAGGGGCAAGGAAAGCTTTGGGCTAAATCGTGCCCTGATTGACTGATCGGCAAGAAAAGGTCGTCTGAAAACCTCAAATTAAGATTTTCAGACGACCTTTTTGAAAATAAACAACTTCATAGACATTATGGAAAACAATTTGGAGAAACTTATGTCTGATATAAAAATTTTTAAAGATATGCCGGATGATGATGACTATATTAAATGGATTGATGAAAACCCAAATGGATTTGTATTAAATATACATAGGCGTAAAAACCCTTCTAATATTCATAAGAGTCATCCCAGAATACATTTTGCTAATTGTCACCACCTAAATGATAGACCGGGAGAAAGTACAACTGAAAAATATTTCAAAGTTTGCTCAAACTCCATTGAAGAACTTGAACAATGGAGCTGGATTGAATACCAAAAAGGACTAAATCCATGCAAAACCTGTAAGGATAAAGGGTTACCGGTAGAACAGCTCACAGGAATACAAAATTTTCAGGCAGCTTCTGCCTTATCCTTAAAATCTGATATATACAAACTCGAAAAACGTTTAGCATCCGAAACCAATCCAGAAAAGCGAACCGAAATTGAGACTTTGATAAAAGCCCGTCAAGGGCAAGGCAGATTCCGGAAAAAACTACTCGAACTGTATCTGAACTGCCCGCTAACAGGTCTAGATGTTCAGTCTTTACTCATTGCCAGCCATATTAAACCTTGGAGCAAGTGCAATAATGAAGAGAGGTTAGATCCCTTCAATGGTCTGATGCTCGCACCCAATATTGACGCATTATTCGATAGCGGACTGATTACGTTTGAGACCGACGGTACGATAAAAATCAGTCCGAAAATCGATCCGGGAAATCAAAAGCGGCTTGGGATTTTTCCCGATATGCAATTAAAAATCGAACCTGAAAGCGAAAAATATTTCGAGTATCACCGCAACCATGTCTTCCAAAAAGAAGAATAGATAGTGTTGAACAGTCCGTTGATTTAAGGTCGTCTGAAAACGATTTAGCGAACCTCGCTATATCCGTTTTCAGACGACCTTTTTGCGTCCTTTTGAGTATAAAGACCAAACCCGTCGCCGTCATTCTGTATAATTCCCACTTTTAAACTATAATCGACATATTCAGACGGCCTTTCCCGACATTATGACTCGACAAGCCTTTATCCTCAGCGATTGCGAATTTCCCGAATGTGGCGAAAAGCCTTACGCCCTATTGACCGCGAATCCGACGAAGGAACACCACTTCATCGCCCAAACCGAGCAGCGGCAACATGCGCATAATCCGCAGGTCAGCCCGCAAAACCAAAACGTTTACCGCCTGCCCTTGTCAATGTTCCATACTGGCGAAAAAGCCCTCGGCAAAGAACAAAACCGCAGCGAAGCGATAAGCGTCAACATCATCGGAAACTTGGCGGCGAAAAACCTCTATACGCTGACCTTTGTCGAAGACACCGCCAACCAATATAATCTGGAAAGCTGGTTCAACCGTCATGAAAGCGGCTACGAAGAGGCCTGCAATCATCTGCGCACCTTACCTGCAGGCCGTCTGAAAACACCTACGGCAAATGCCGATACCGTCAAAGTACCGGATACCTTGTGGCGGATATTGCGGCTGAAATTCCTCGGCATTCTGCGCAATCCGCACAACCATAAAAACCTGTTTGCCCACCGCCTGCACCAAACACTTCGGGCGCGGCTGCCGGAAGTCGGTTTTGAATTTGTCCGCTTGATCAGCAAACGCGACCCCAAGCGCATCGAGACCATTATGCAGGACTACCGTTTTTCTTTTCTCGGCTATGTCGATTGGCTGGGCGGGCTTTACGGTATGTTGAGCGAAGGCGTGGCGCAGCCGTCGTTGTTTGAACGGTTGTTTTGTAATATCTTTGCCGAACCCGAAGCCGTGAAAATCGAATTGTTCCGCTATCCGGAAAACACGGGGCTGTGCCTGTTTGGCGACAGCAGTTTCTGCCTGCAAGCCTCGGCCAAACTATTCAGCGTCGGCGTTAATATCTCGCACGATATGTTTGCCATCGTCCATCTGCAAACCGACCGTTGGCACGCGTTTAAAAATACCTTTCATCACGACGCGCCCAAACTGCAAGGCCAAGTGCGGATTATCGACGGCAATCAAACCCAAAGATTGCTGTTCAACCGACTGTGCATCCATCAAGCCCATGAAGCCGTGTTCGGCCAAAGCCCGAATATCAAAGATTATCTAGAGGCCGTCTGAAACCCCAAACCAAAAGAAAGCATATGAAAATCACGCCAATCCAAGCCCTAAACGACAACTACATCTGGATGATTCAAGAAGGCAACCATGCCGCCTGCGTCGATCCGTCCGATGCCACGCCCGTTTTGAAATTCCTCGTCCACAACCGCCTGATGCTGGCGCAAACATGGATTACCCATCCGCACCCCGACCATACCGGCGGCGCAAAAAGCCTATTCCACGGCTTTTTGGAATCCCCAATCTATGGCGAAAGCGACATCGACGTAGCGACGCATACCGTCACCGCAGGTACGCAGTTCCCGTTTGGCGAAGGCTTGGTTACCGTTTGGGCAACCCCCGGCCATACCGACCGCCACATCAGCTATCTGCTGGAAAATTCAGACGGCCTGCATGTTTTCTGCGGCGATACCTTGTTCTCCGCCGGTTGCGGCCGCGTATTTACCGGCACAATCGAGCAGCTTTACGACAGCTTCCACCGATTCAACCAGCTGCCCGAGGAAACGCTGTTTTATCCGGCGCACGAATATACAGCCTCCAATCTGCGCTTTGCCCAGCATATCGAGCCGGACAATGCCGACATTCAGACGGCCTTGGCCGCAGCCGAACACACGCCGACACTGCCTGTCAGCCTGGTGCACGAACGCAAAGTCAATCCGTTTTTCCGAGTACACCTACCTCAAGTTCAGGCACGCGCCGAAGAATTGAGCGGACGAAAATTAAACAGCGAACTCGAAGTCTTCGCTGCCCTGCGTGAATTGAAAAATCAATTTTAATTGGGCTTGGTTCCTAAAGAATAAGGCCGTCTGAACAATATCTGTTCAGACGGCCTTTATTATTCAGGGATTATTCCCACTCAATCGTGGCAGGCGGTTTGCCGCTGACATCGTAAACCACGCGGTTGATGCCTTTGACTTCGTTGATGATGCGGTTGGACACGCGGCCAAGCAGCGAGTATGGCAGCTCAGCCCAGTGCGCAGTCATAAAGTCGCTGGTAATCACGGCACGCAAGGCAACGACGTAATCGTAAGTACGGCCGTCGCCCATTACGCCGACGGATTTCACAGGCAGGAATACGGCAAATGCTTGGCTGGTCAGGTCATACCAAGACGTGCCGTTTTCATCGGTAGTATTGCGCAATTCTTGGATGAAAATATCGTCTGCCTGACGGAGCAAGTCGGCGTATTCTTTTTTCACTTCGCCCAAGATACGCACGCCCAAACCCGGGCCCGGGAACGGATGACGGTACACCATTTCGCGCGGCAAGCCCAAAGCAACGCCCAGTTCGCGCACTTCGTCTTTGAACAAGTCACGCAAAGGCTCAAGCAGCTTGAGCTTCATGTTTTCAGGCAGGCCGCCGACGTTGTGGTGCGATTTGATGGCGTGGGCTTTTTTGGTTTTTGCGCCTGCAGATTCGATTACGTCAGGGTAAATCGTACCTTGCGCCAACCATTTGGCGTTAGTAAGTTTTTTCTCTTCAGCGTCAAAGACTTCGATAAATTCTGCACCGATGATTTTGCGTTTTTTCTCCGGATCGGTCACGCCGGCAAGTTTCGCCAAAAACTGCTCTTCGGCATCAACGTGAATCACGCGTACGCCCAAGTTGCGGGCAAACATATCCATCACCATTTTGCCTTCATTCAAACGCAACAAACCGTGGTCAACAAACACGCAGGTCAGTTGGTCGCCGATGGCGCGGTGAATCAGTGCGGCCGCTACGGAAGAGTCCACGCCGCCGGACAAACCTAAAATCACTTCGTCGCTGCCGACTTGTTCGCGGATTTTGGCAACGGCTTCTTCGATGTAGTTCGGCATGGTCCAGCTTGGTTGTGCGCCGCAAATATCCAAGACAAAGCGGTTCAACAGCGCGCGACCTTGTTTGGTGTGGGTCACTTCAGGGTGGAATTGGATGCCGTAGAATTGTTTCTCAGCGTTTTCCATCATCGCAATCGGACATGACGGGGTGTCGCCGATGACAGAGAAGCCGGTAGGCAGCTTGGACACTTTATCGCCATGGCTCATCCATACGTCGAGCGTATTAGGCGCATCATCTTGAATGCCGCGTGTCAGCTCGCTATCGATGGTTTTCACTTGCGCATAACCGAATTCGCGTTGGTTGCCCGGGCTAACTTCGCCGCCCAAGTGGTGCGCCATAAATTGCATGCCGTAGCAAATGCCCAAAACCGGAATGCCCAAATCAAAAATACCGGTATCGGCTTGATAATCGGATTCGTAAACGGAATTAGGGCCGCCGGAGAGGATGATGCCTTTCGGATTGAAAGCTTTGATTTCTTCCAAAGGCATATCGAAAGAATGCAGCTCGCAGTAGACATGAGCTTCACGCACGCGGCGGGCGATAAGCTGGGTAACTTGCGAACCGAAGTCGAGGATGAGGATTTTGTCTTGGGTCATGGCGGAAACTTTGCAAAATGTAAGAAAACGGCGCGGCCGGGAGGGTAAATTTCAAATTTAAACCACAATAAAAAAGGCCGTCTGAAACGGCGGATTATACCATTGTTCAGACGGCCTTTATAGGGCAAAACCCAAATCTCTCATCTTTCTATTTTGTGTGTTTCTCAGGAATCATATCGCTGCGCGAGAGCAACAGCAGGCAACCCAACACGACCATGCCGATGGCCAACAGCGGCGAGAGGTAAATCCAGTAGCTCATGTGCAGATAAATGGCTGTACCGATATAAACCAGCATCGGCCCGGAAACGATGGACTGTTTGTTGATGCCGTCCATAATCAACACGGCAATGCCCAAAATAATTAATGCGCCGGCAATCATTGTCGATGTCGCAGGCAAAATATCCGTAGCGCGTAAAAACCAAATCGCGCCAAAGATAATCAAAAATAAAGGCAGAAAAAGTGAGGGGCGGGACATAACAACGCTCCGTAAAGGTTTCAGACGGCCTGTATTATTGGGTGCGTCGGCCATGCAGGCAAGATATAAAAATGCAATCTTGTGTGTAATTATGCAAAGGTTGTCTCAACAAAAAGGCCGTCTGAACCGCGGCAAACCGAAATCGAATATTTCAATTTATCCTCTTACAGACGGCCTTTCAAATCATCAGGCTTTGCCGGTGCTGCCGAATCCGCCTTCACCGCGCTCGCTGGCGGCAAACTCGTCCACGACTTTAAACGCGGCTTGGATAACCGGCACAATCACCATTTGCGCGATACGCTCCATCGGCTCGATGGTAAACGCTTCTTTACCACGGTTCCACAAAGAAACCTTCAATTCGCCTTGATAATCCGAGTCAATCAAACCGACCAAGTTACCCAAAACAATACCGTGTTTATGACCCAGGCCGGAACGCGGCAACAAAACGGCGGCGTATGCAGGGTTGGCCAAATGCACGGCCAAACCGGTCGGCACAAGGTACACATCGCCCGGCTGCAATACAACAGCTTCATCCAGGCAGGCACGCAAGTCCAAACCGGCAGAACCGGGCGTTGCATAAGCAGGCAGGGAAGCGGCCATTTTCGGATTTAAGATTTTCAGTTCGACTTCGGTTTGCATGACAGGACTCCGTATTGTTCTATATTGGAAAGGGATACGATTATACACAAATGCCCTTGAGGCCGTCTGAAAAAACGGAGTATGATTCAGTCAGACCTAAGGAGGAAAATCATGGATCTGCACAATATCCGCGAAGATTACAGCAAACGCGAGCTGTCGGAAGCCGAATGCCACGCCGACCCGATTGTCCAATTCGAGCAATGGCTGAACGAAGCGATTCATGCCGAAGTCAACGAGCCGACCGCTGTCAACGTTGCCGCCGTGGGCGAAGACGGCAGGCCAAACAGCCGCATGGTATTGCTGAAAGAAGTCAACCCCAAAGGCTTTGTCTTCTTTACCAATTACCACAGCCGCAAAGGCCGCTCCTATACGGCACACCCTTTTGCCGCCATGACCTTTTTCTGGCCGGAACTCGAACGCCAAGTACGCGTTGAAGGACGCATTGAAAAACTCGACGCCGCCGCTTCGGACGAATATTTTGAAAGCCGCCCGTATACCAGCCGTATCGGCGCATGGGCAAGCGCGCAAAGCGAAGTAATTTCCAGCAAAGCCGTATTGGTGGCCAAGGCCGCGGCCGTCAGTGTCAAACACCCCCTGCATGTTCCCCGCCCGCCGCATTGGGGCGGATACCTCGTCATTCCCGACCGTATCGAATTTTGGCAAGGCCGCCCCAGCCGCCTGCACGACCGTATCCAATACCGCCTGGTTGACGGCAACTGGATACGCGAACGCCTTTCGCCATAATTTTCGGATTTTCAAACAAAAATTTACTGGTTGAGTTACAATACAACCTTTCATCGGCAGGCCGTCTGAATTTGATTTTCAGACGGCCTTTTCCCCCAATCCAACCCCTGCCGCAACCGCCGCAGAAGAACCGCTTTTTTAAGCGAGTTAGGAAAAATCATGTCCAAACAGCCTTCCAGCAAACGCCAATGGCGCGACGACGTATCGTCTACCGCCAAAAAACCTTCTAAACCGGCCAAATCCTTTGCCAATAAAAAACGTTCCGACGACGAGAGAAAAACATCAGGCAAAACTTACGGCCAAAAAGTTTCAGACGGCTCTAAAGCTCAAAATACCGCGCCCAAACAACGTGCCGCCAAAGCCAAAAAACTGGTGGTCCGCAATCCCAACCAAAAAATCATGGAGCACGCCCGCGATTTGAAAGAACGCCGCAGCGACCTTTCACGCTTTGAACCCGAGCGCCTGCAAAAAGTCCTGGCCGCTTCCGGTGTCGGCTCACGTCGCGAAATGGAAGAATGGATCAGCAACGGCTGGGTAACGGTCAACGGCCGCGTAGCCCAACTGGGTGAAAAAGTTACGCCCGACGATCATGTTACCGTCAAAGGCAGCATCATCAAACTCAAATGGGCAGACCGCCTGCCACGCATCATCCTCTACTACAAACAAGAAGGCGAAATCGTTTCCCGCGACGACCCGCAAGGCCGCGTCAGCATTTTCGACCGCCTGCCGCAAGCAGCCAGCAGCCGCTGGGTGGCCATCGGCCGTTTGGACATCAATACCAGCGGCCTCTTGATTCTGACCACTTCAGGCGAACTGGTTCAACGCTTTGCCCACCCCAGCTTTGAAGTCGAACGCGAATACGCCGTGCGCGTATTGGGCGAGTTGACCACCGAACAAATGCGCGTCCTGACCGAAGAAGGCGTCATGCTCGAAGACGGTTTGGCTAAAGTAGAACGTATCTACGAACAAGGCGGCGAAGGCGCAAACAAATGGTACAACGTCGTCATCAAAGAAGGCCGCAACCGAGAAGTACGTCGCATTTTTGAAAGCCAAGGCCTGACCGTCAGCCGCCTCGTCCGCGTAGGCTTCGGCCCCATCGGTCTGCCAAACCGCCTCAAACGCGGCCAGTTCTACGAACTCAATCCGGCAGAAGTCGCCAACATTATCAAATGGGCAGATATGCTACTTCCAGGTGAACGTCGCCGGAAGAAAAGTTAATGTAAGATAAATCGGGGCTCAGACTTTTGCAAAATCGTCTCAGCCCGACAAAATCTTGCCAAAGTCATAAAAATAGTGGGGCAAACGGGCGGGCGACGCCGACCAAATCCAAATGGCCGCTGGCGAGTGCATCTTCCATGGCGTTTTGCGAACGGAAGCCACCCGTAATAATCAACGGAGCTTGGCTGAATCTCTACCAACTTCTAATGTACCGTTAGTAATACTGACATTAGAGCTAATATCACTCATGTTTCTTGGTGCAAATAAAGTGGTGCCACTCCCTCTTTGAACAAAGTCAACAATCTTAGTAGTAGGGGAAGCTGAGGTCATTTCAGGCGTGAAGTTAAAATCATCTGTTTGTGCGAAATCAAATTTGACCTTTTGAGGATTCTCTTCAAGTTTAATTTTTTCTACATCAAACGTGCCTGCTTTGTTGTTATCACCAATTTGGATGTTGGTTGTACCATTTCCTACTCTTAATGTCCCCGCAGTAAGTTTACTTTCATCTGCAACTAATACATTAACAGTATTGGTTTTAGAGCTCCAATCACTTGCGGCAACACGAATTTCGGCGTTTTTCGGGTACTGAAGCAATGAACCTTTACCGGTAACTGAAATTACCGTATTGGTGACATCTTCCGGGGTATCACGAAGCCATCCCCAAAAGTGAGGTGTCGGTTCAGTCCCTTCAAATTCACCGATTACCTGCCCACCATTGGAAACATATAAATTACCACTACCAAAGTTACCGATATTCATTGGATTATTGGCATCACTGGTTACAATGAGTTTACTGCCTTGCCCGTCAACGACAACAGTTCCTTTAGACTGGCGATGGTTGGCTATATGTAATGTCCCTTGTATATTTACAACAGAGCCCCCATCAATTCTAAGATTACCTTCATTACCATTACCACTACCAACTTGAACTAAGCCGTTAACCGTATCTGGGTTTACCTTCCCAAGGGTTTCCGGAATTCCGTCATTAGTCCATGATCAAGTAACGCTTGCATTCGCAGCCAATGGCGCGGCTAATAGAAGCAACGTTTTAAATTTCATAGTTTTTTTCCTCTCTGTCTCAGAATTAAGACGGGGCGCGATCATATCACTTTTTTATTGCTGAAACAAATTAGCAACCATATTATAAGAACCAAAACATCTAATAAAAAACCACCTTCAGAAGAAGGTGGTTTTTGTTTTATATATTTGTTATTTGAATTACCAAGCGTAGCTATAACCTAACACGGCTTTCGCACCGGAACGGTTACCTTTATTGCCTAGAGAATGTTCTAAACGAAGATCCGCATGAATAGCGTGGTTACCGAATGGTACATTTAAACCTGCACCACCTTCCAACCAAGTGCGGGAATAATTCTCGCCATATTTGGTATCACCGATTAAGACAGATTTTGCTTTAACAAAATCATGCCATACGTTTGCGACAAAATACACGTTTGGGTTACGTTGGAAGTCTTTGCTGTGGCTTAAACGCACACCAATACGTCCACGTAAGTTGTTGTCCGAACCTTGTGCAACATCACGAACTCCATCATGGAATGATTGAAGTTTTAAGCGTTGGTAAATCAATTGGGTTTGAGGTTCAATACGCCAGTTGGAGTTGCCCAATGCAAAGCTATGACCACCCTCAACAGATACCGCACCGCTCCAACCATGTTGTCTTACTTCACGGCTAAGATTGGGATTATACTTATTGGTTAAGTAAGAGAATTGAGCCACAGTATCCACATAAGCATCATTTACTGCACGGTATAAGTGATATACACCGATGTTTGCTGCTGTTGTTTTACCTTTACCGGTATATTTATCAGCAGCCACAACGCCGTTTTCAGCACGATATTGGTCGTAGAAGCGACTATCTGCACGAGAATAAGCAAAATATACACCGCTTAGAGATTGTGGTACGCCATTTTGCATTTCGCTGCGGTTAAAGTCATAACCTACTTGTGCGACATATTGTGAACTATCAACGTCTAAACGGGAACGTCCCTCAGTTTCCAAGCGTTTACCGGAAACACGCGCCCAAACGGAAGAATTTGGTGATTGGCTAATTTCACCACGACGTTGGTGTAAAGTATCTAACACGCTATAGCCTAATTCCATATTGACTCGTGGCATTTGAATATACGCAGAAACCGGTGCTGCATAAATATCATGACCAAATGCTTTTAATGTCCACGCGTAAATAGAACGATCCTTCTTGGTTAACTGAGCTTCTCCGGCATTTCTTGTTTTAGCCGTTCCAGTAAACGTAGCTTGAGAATTTATATTTGCGTCCCAAACCACAGGAGCTGAATAAGCATCTTCATGAGCTTTACGAAGAATGTCTCCTTCAATATAACCACTAGCCGTTTCAACTACAGTATGGCCGGTTGCTGAACGTAGAATATACAAAAGATCTGACTTGGTTGTACTTGAATCATTATTCCAAACGGAACTGACAATCAATTTTCCATTATTAGAAGTATAGTCAAGCACTCGAAGTGTTTTATTTGCCGATTCATCATCAGAGGCAAGACGAATAGTACCTTCATTATTAACGGTTAATGCGTCAGCATTATGACCGTTTAATGCTAATGTACCTTTGGAACCAATATTAATCTCATTGGTTTTAGTTCCAGCACCAAAAAAGACATTATCTCTACCAACTTTCAATGTACCATCGGTAATATCAATTTTAGAATTTACGCCTCTCATGCTTGTTGGCGCAAATAAGGTTGTGCCAGTGCCACTTTGTACAAAATTAGCATAAGACTCTTTCGCTACTACAGTGTAAATCTCTGGGGTAAAATTCAACTCATCATTTTGGTCAAAGGTGAATGTTGGTTTTGTAAGACCAATGGCAAAACCTCTAACATCTAGTGTTCCACCTTTACCTTTGTTGCCAATTTGGATATTGGCTGTGCCATTTTCTAATTGCAACACACCTGTGCTGAGTTTACCGCCATTAGAAATCAATACATCAATATTTGTTTCTTTGTGGCCGCCACCAACTACACGAATTAATGAGTCTTTATGATAAGAAAGTTCAGAACCTTCACCATCAATAATAATTTTAGTATTAATAGCTGTTCGACCATCTGGCTTATGACGAAGCCATCCCCAGAAGTGAGGATCATCACCGTTACCAGGAAATGTTGAGGTCACCTTTCCGCCCTCTAAAATAGAGAGATTCGCATTACTGTAGTTACCGATATTTAATAACCCGCCTACATTTAATTCACTTCCGGCACCAGTGACAGTCAATTTACCACCGAAACCGTCATTGTTTTGATTTCCAATCATTACTGTACCACTGATATTTAACTTAGAGCCATTATCAATGGTCATTTCACCATTTGCTTGCCCTTCAGGGGTTGTTTTACCCCCCTCCGCAATGGTTAAAAACCCATTTATAGTATGCTCTTGATTATCCGTGATGCTTGTAGCTAAGCCACTAGGCAGAACGTTGGTTCCGTTATGAGTGATGCTCGCATTAGCAATAAGCGGAGCCGATAATAAAAGTAATGTAAGTTTATTAAGCTTGAATTCCATTATTTTATCCTCGTTTTTAATTAAACATAGCTCGAATTTTAGCACGACATATACCCCAACACAAATCAAAGGAGTGTTTCGGAAAAAACTGACAGAAAACTCACCGCACTTTTCTAATTAAATCCAAAAAGTGCGGTAATTTTTCAAGGTATATTTCATATAAAAAATCGCCTTACTGCGGAACAATAAGGCGATTTATTTTTAGATAAATAAGTCAGAATATTATTTTGCGTCTTGTGCCGGCGCTGCGACCGGTGCAGGATTAAATTTTTGTTCTAATTCGACACTTTGTTTTTGTAACTCGGCCATTGCATTTCTTAATACTTCAGCTTTTTCAGTATAAGCTTTTTGTTGCTCCGGTGTTTGTGTTGGGTTAGTGAAACTCATATTAGCTTGATCAACCAATAAACCACTCGCCAAGCTTAATACATTTTTGGTTTGCTCTTTGATAGACTTAATTGATTCTGCTTTTACATCTAATGCATCTAAGCTTGTAATTGTATCTTTTACTGATTGATTAAATGTTTCAATCGCTTCTTTCACTTTTTTCTCATCTTGAGCTTGAACTGCAGCCACCAAATCTTGTTGGAATTTTTGTTGTGATTGTAACTGTGTTTGTTCTTGTGCCTTGTTCCAAAAATTATGAATGGTGAAAACCGATTTAGCCGGACGACCTTTATTAAATAAATAGGCTGCGGTTAAACCGGCATGCGCCCCATTGGTCTTGGCGGCGGTTGTGGTGCGACGAGAGGAATTGGCTGATGAGATAGCCGTGCGCGGCGTGAATTTGTACGCCTGAAAAGCCTGCCTGTTCGGCAATTTTGGCGGTTTGCACGAATTGCTGAATCAGCCCGTTGATTTCATCGGCAGTCAATTCGCGCGGCGGATTGATAAAGCCGTCCATGCCCACCAGCGGCACGGCGCTCGGCGCAAGCGGCGTTTTATTGACCACCGCAGGCGACTGTTTGCCCACATGGTTGATTTGCATAATGAGCAGCGTGTCGTTTTGCGTGCCTGCTTTCTCCCATTTTTTCAGCATTTCAAGACCACGGTCGTCTGAAATCACCACATCGTTTATCGAGCCTTTACCACTTTCGGTGACCATCACATTGCCCGTAACCAAAACACCCGCGCCGCCTTGCGCCCAAGTGCCGTACAGGCGGACAAGTTTTTCAGACGGCTGGTTGTTTTGAGCAAGTTGCTCTTCCATGGCGGATTTGAAGATGCGATTTTTGGCGGTTTTGCCGTTTTGAAAAGCGAATGGCGTGAATAACATAATCGTTCCTTTAAGTTGATAAGTTTAAAAATATAAACGTATTTGGGTAAAAATAAAGGGTCAACGGATAACCCTATTTTGAAAGCGGGCAATTTTGAGCCATCAAATCGGCAAGCTGTTTCAATCTCGCCACCGCATCCGCCATGGCAATACTGTAAAACCGCTCTTTGCCGACCTGCTCCACCGCCACCGCACCGGCTTGCAACATGATTTTCAAATGATACGACACCGCAGGGCGCGACAGATGCAGATGCTCGGTCAGCTCATTGACGTTCATCTTGCCGTGTTCCCACAGCACGCGCAGGATTTGATGGCGGTTTTCATCGCTCAACACGGTAAAAATGGGAATGCACTCGCGCATTAAATTCATGGTTTGTTGCGGTATATTCGGATTTTTGAGTTTATATGTTTAAAAGCTTGAACATGTTTTAGAGGGAATGAGGGGAATGTCAAAGGGAATTTTCAGGAAGTTGTTTTAATGTATAAATCACCGCTTTTCATCAATAATCATCTCAATCTGCAAACCGTTTCAGACGGCCTTTTTCGTAATAAAGAGCGGTCAAATTTTTAAGTGTTTTGCAAATCATCTTAAAAACTTGACCACTTGCATCATTATCAAGACCGCAGCCGTCTGAAACATTGATAGACCGGTTACTGATGTCCGCTTTCTGCTACTTTTGTCCATTTTGCCAATGTCTGCTTCATCTGTGCCTGAGGGATGAAGCGGGCCATCCGTTCTACTTCCTTGCCTTGATAAAACAGCAGCCATGCAGGTGCGGTCAGCACGTGGAAACGTCCGGCCATTTCGGGTATTTCAGCAATATCGGCTTTTACGGCATACACATTTCCTTCCTCCGCCAAAGCTGTGTCAAGCTGGGCAGCCACGACCGTACAAACACCGCAGATTGGGGCTTTGATATACAGTGATACTAAAGGGTGTGTGGCGATGGCCTGTTCGATGTCTTTCAAAGTGTGCAGTTGTTGCATGTCATGTACTCCTTTGAGCGATTAAGCCCTTTTCTAGTTGTCCAGAAAAGGGGCTTTTAACGAAATGAAAACAAGAAAACGTTTTGAGTCATCTAGATTTTTTCCACAATCACTTTTGCCCGCGCTTTCAGGCTGTTCAACACTGGCGAGTTGGCGGCTGAGCGGTCGGCAAAATTTTGCAGGGTAGGAAGGTCGGCGTCGGCTTTTACTTTTATGGTTAGCACCAGATTATCCAGTCCGCCGTAGCCATCTTCCATGCCGAACAGTTTGGCCATGTCGATACCGCCCCTTGCGGATATTTCAAACTGTTCCAGTTTCACGCCTGCCTGTGCTGCTTGCAACTCGAAACCTATGGAGCAGCAGCCTGCCGCAGCGCCGATCAGGTATTCCATCGGATTTGGGGCGGCGTTTTCACCGCCCATATTTCTCGGTTCGTCTGTGGTAAAGGCAGGGAAGCGGCGCACGGAGATTTCGTTCTTCGTGCCGGATACCCAGCGCGAATCGGCGCGTAATGCTGCCTTGCCTTTTGTATGGTCGTTTTCAATCGCTGCCATGGTAGTTCGGAAACGTTCGATATCTAACCCATTAATCATGTTTTGTCCTTTCATAATGATGAATTGCAGATAGTTTTTCGCTACACTTACACGCCCATTTTCCACGCGGAGACGCGTTTCAAATTATCCACCGTGTCGTGATTGACGATGGCGGCGAACGTGCCGTCCAGTTTGGCAATTTCGGCTTTGTCTTCATCGCTGAGTGCAAAGTCAAAGACGTTCAAGTTCTCCGCCATGCGTTCGGGTTTGGTGGATTTTGCCAACACGATGATGTCGCGTTCCACCAGCCAGCGGGTAATCACTTGCGCCACGGATTTGCCATATTTCGTGCCGATTAGCGACTAACAAAATGGTGGGCAAAAGCCCACCGCTTCAAGTTGATGTTTTATCATTAACCAAACACTTTTTTCAAATGTGCTTGGTAGTCTGCGAAGTATTGTTCTACTTGTGGATTTTTAACTACATCGTTACATGTAAATGTCGGTAGACGGGTCAAACCGATGAACTCGTTGAGTTTGTGGAAAGGCATGTACACAGCATCCACATCTTTGCCTTCAAAGAAGTCGCCTTCACGGGTGAACGCTTCAATCGGCGCATTCCAAGTAAGCGAAAGCATGTGTTTTTTGCCTTGCAACAAACCACCTGTACCGAAGCCTTCAGTTGGACTAACACGATGACGGCCATCACTGTGGTAAAGCTTGCCGTGTCCAGCGATAAATACTTCGTCTATGTATTTCTTCACTGTCCAAGGCTCGTGCATCCACCAAACAGGCATCTGCCAAATTACGGCATCCATCCACAAGAATTTTTCGATTTCTGCCTCAACATCATAGCCAGCATCAATCACAGTTTCTTTTACATTGTGTCCAAGTGCGGTCAAAACTTCTTTCGCTTTTTGGTGAAGCGTGTGGTTTAACTCACCATGCGAATGGCCGAATTCTTTACCACCGTTTAATAATAAAATGTTCATTTTTACTCCTAGAATAAATAATTTATAAAAAAAGGATGTGATGTTTACGGATATTGTCTTCTGTTTACTCTCATGAAGTTGCAGTCATTTTATGATTTGTTTTTATTGAGATAAATAGGGTTTAGCTTTATTATGTAATGAATTAAATTCACTAATAAAAGAGAGTTTAAAAAGGAAATGCAGAACTTTAACGAGCTGAATTATTTTTTGACACTCGCGCAAACGCAGAGTTTTGTGAAAGCGGGGCAACTTTTGGGGATTTCTTCTTCGGCGTTGAGCCACAGCATGAAAAATTTAGAAACGCGGCTGAACCTGCGCCTGTTCAACCGCACTACGCGCAATGTGTCGCTGACCGAAGCCGGACAGCAGCTTTTCGACCAACTTTCCCCGCTTTATCAAGCCATAAACCAAGAAGTCGTTGCATTAAATGATTTTTTGAATACGCCATCGGGATTGATTCGCATCAACGCCCCGTCGATGGCAGCGGAAGCCGTGTTGTATCCAAAATTAAAGCCGATTTTGAACCAATACCCGAAAACCCGCTTGGAAATCGTGGTGGACGACCGCTGGGCAGATATTGTGAAAGAAGGATTTGATATGGGCGTTCGGTTAGGTAACAAGGTAGCGAAAGAGATGATTGCGGTGCCAATTTCTGCGCCGCTCAAAATGGTATTGGTTGCCTCGCCCGATTATTTGGCGAAACACGGTTCACCGAAAAATATTGATGATCTGCAACAACACCGCCTTATCGGCGCAAAGCTCTCCGCCGAACACGGCGCGGAGATGCAGTGGGAATTCAAATACAAAAAAGAGCTGATTACGTTCACGCCCAAATCGCACTTTTCCATCAACAATCATCTGCGTCTGCAAGCCGTTTCAGACGGCCTCGGCATCACTTGGCTGCCGCATATCATCGCCGCAGACGCGCTCCATTCTGGGCAGTTGGTCGAGCTGTTGCCCGAGTACGCCATCACTTACGATCCGCTTTATCTCTATTACCCCAGCCGCCGCGGGCATTCGAATGTGTTTAAGCTGATTGTGGATGCGCTGCGGGTGGAGGTCATCTGAAAATGCAAAAGCAGCCTGAGTTTCGTTTGCCGAAATGCAGGCTGCTTTCAAATAATCTCAATATGTCCGTCTGATTTTCAGACGACCTCTCCGTGCCGTCTTCATGACTGAGCGCTCTCGGAGTCTACGCCATTTATACGCGGATTAACTTTAATCACCATAACAAACGTCGTCTGAAAACCAAACTTCCAGTTTTCAGACAACGTTTTCAGTTCATAAACCGAAGCGTTATTTCTCTGCTTTCAACACCCGTTGACGGCGGGTTTCGCTCAATACCATGCCTGCGCTGACGGAAACGTTCATGCTTTCTACCGTGCCAAACATCGGAATCGATACCAGCATATCGCAATGTTCGCGCGTCAGGCGGCGCATGCCTTCGCCTTCGTTGCCCATTACCCAGGCCACGCTGTCGGGCAAGTCGCAGTGGTAAAGGTCGGAGTCGCCGCCCATGTCTGTGCCGACAATCCAAATGCCGTATTCTTTCAGCTCACGCAAAGTACGGGCAAGATTGGTTACGGTAATATACGGCACAGTTTCCGCCGCACCACAGGCAACTTTGCTGACGGTCGCATTCAGGCCGGCGCTTTTGTCTTTGGGCGCAATCACGGCATGCACGCCCATTGCGTCGGCGGTACGCAGGCATGCGCCGAGGTTGTGCGGGTCGGTAATGCCGTCCAATACCAGCAAAAACGGAGGTTCGCTCAGGTTTTCCAACACATCTTCCAAGTGAACATGGTTTTTGGAAGCATCGATAAACCCTACTACGCCCTGATGGCGCGCCCCTTTGCTGATGGCATTCAGGCGGTCGGCATCGGCAAAATGTACGCGCACGTTTTCAGAGGCCGCTTTATCCAATACATCGCGGGTGCGCGCATCGGATTTGCCCTCTTGGATATAGAGTTCGGTAATCGATTTCGGGTTTTGCCACAAACGGGCATTGACGGCGTGAAAGCCATAGATGAGTCGTTGGTTTGCCATGTTTTTGCTTATCAAAAAATTCAGACGGCCATTATAACAAGTAAGGCCGTCTGAAAATTTTTTATTTCATCAAATAACCGAGTATGCCCGAAGTGCCAACGCCGATTAATACCGTCACCAACATCGAAAACCGGCTGGCGGCTAATACCGTCAAAGCAATGGCTATCAGCTCATGCGGTTTGTCCGATACAAAATAAGGCGCAATCACAGAAATCAACACGCAGCCCGGCGCAGCCTCCATAACCACTTGCGCGCGACGGCTCAACGTACGGTTGCGCAATGCAAAAAAGCCGATTAATCGGGTTGAATAAGTAACGGCCAACATGCTTAAAAACAGCAAAAACGATTGCAGCGACAACAAATCCTTCATTTTTGCTCTCCCCACAAATACGCCGCCAACAAGCCCGACAACGTTCCGGCCGGAACATACCATGCGCCATCTACGGTCAAATAGGTTACGCACGCCACAATCAGGCTGACAAACCAAGGGCGTGAAGCCGCAAAGCTCTTCCACATCCCGCGCAGCAACACCAAAAACACTGCAGGAAACGCCATGCCGAAGCTCCAAGCCGCCACATCGCCGAACATCGGGCCGACTGCCGCGCCAAACGCCGCAAAACCAATCCAAGTTACATACAAAATAAAACACACGCCGGCATAAAACGGCATATTGAACGCTGGCAAACCTGCCGCCTTACGCTTTTGAATTTCAGCAAACGCCATTGCCCAGCTTTCATCACACATAAAAAACAGCGCAGGCATCGCCTTTTTCAGCGGCATATCCCTCATATACGGCGCAATCGCTGCACCCATCAGGATATGGCGCGAATTAATCATAAACGTAACTGTTGCAATCAGCATAATCGGCAAAGGATTTGTCCACAAATTGACTGCGGCAAATTCCGAGCCTCCGGCAAAGTTCATGCCCGTCATCAGCAGCATTTCCAGCCAACTCATGCCTTTCTGCCCGCCCTGCATGCCCAAAATCAGCGCCCACGGCAACAAGCCGATCAGCATGGGCGATGTTTCTTTGATACCGCGCAGAAATTCTGAGCGAGGAGAAGCAGTGTGATTCATTTTGATTGGAATGGTTTATTAAAAAGAAGTAACGTATTATAAAGCAGGCCGTCTGAACAAGGTATAATACGGAAAAATTAGATTTATTTACGGAAACCGATATGACCCACACCGTCCATTTGCAGTTTGAAGAAATTGACAATACCGTGTTGCAACGCCTGTGCGGTGCACTCGACAGCAATCTCGAAGCCTTAGGCAAAGCCCTTGATATCCAAATCAGCCGCCGCTTCGAGCATTTCACCTTCATGGGCGAACTGGCACACGCCGGCCGTCGTGCCTTGCTGTCGCTTGCCGAAGCCGCAGAAAAAGGCGACTTGGACGACAACGCCATCAGCCTCGCGGCCGTTGAAGCAAAAACCGCAGATGAAAAACACGAAGAAAAACACCACGACCAACAATACTATTTCCGCACCAAACGCGGCAGCATCGGCGGCCGTACCCCGCGCCAAAACGGCTATATACGCGCCTTGCTCAACCACGATGTCGTGTTCGGCTTAGGCCCTGCCGGTACGGGTAAAACCTATCTTGCCGTTGCCGCCGCAGTCGATGCCATGGAAAAACACCAAATCGAACGCATCGTTTTGGTTCGCCCCGCAGTCGAAGCAGGCGAAAAATTAGGCTTCCTTCCGGGCGATTTGGCGCAAAAAGTCGATCCCTACCTGCGACCACTTTACGATGCACTGTATGATTTAATGGGCTTCGACCGCGTAACCAAATTGATGGAAAAAGGTTTGATTGAAATTGCGCCGCTGGCCTATATGCGCGGCCGCACCTTAAATGGCGCGTATGTCATTTTGGACGAAGCACAAAACACCACGCCCGAACAAATGAAAATGTTCCTGACCCGTATCGGCTTCGGTGCCAAAGCAGTCATTACCGGCGACATCAGCCAAATCGACCTGCCGCGCAACATCAAATCCGGCTTGAAAGATGCACGCGAAAAACTGCGCGATGTAGAAGGCCTGTATTTCCACACCTTCACCAGCGAAGACGTCGTCCGCCATCCTTTGGTGCAGAAAATCGTCGAAGCCTATGAAGCAGCAGAAGAACAAGCTGAAAAGAAAAACGGCGAATAATCTTTTCAAACACTTCAGGCCGTCTGAAAATCAAATTTCAGACGGCCTTTCTACATCATTCTCCCCATAATACTGCTATAATCCAAAAATCAAGTAAAACAACGACTTCAAAAGGAAAAATATGACCCTCAAGCCACCCGTCCGAATCGCCGTTACCGGCGCGGCAGGCCAAATCGCCTACGCCACCCTCTTCCGTATCGCCGGCGGCATCATGCTCGGACGCGACCAACCCGTTATCCTGCAGTTGCTCGACCTGCCGCAGGCACAACAGGCATTGCGCGGCGTGATTATGGAAATGCAGGATTGCGCCTTCCCGCTCCTTGCCGACATCTTCGCCACAGACGACCCCGAAGTCGCCTTCAAAGATGCCGACATTGCCCTCTTGATTGGTGCGCGCCCGCGTACACAAGGCATGGAGCGCGCCGACTTGCTGCACGCCAATGGCGAAATTTTCAAAGTACAAGGCGCAGCGTTGAACAAAGTTGCCAATCGCAACGTTAAAGTCCTCGTCGTCGGCAATCCGGCCAATACCAACGCCTACATCGCCATGAAATCCGCACCCGATATACCGCCGGAAAATTTCACTGCCCTGATGCGACTCGACCACCACCGCGCCGTCAGCCAAATTGCCGAAAAAATCAACCGCCCGATTACTTCCATCGAGCAAATGTGCGTTTGGGGCAACCACAGCCCGACCATGTACGCCGACTACCGCTACGCCACCAGCAACGGCGAGTCCGTCCAAGACATGATTACCGAACCCGATTGGAACACCGAGGTCTTCATGCCGAAAATCGCCGGACGCGGTGCTGCAATTATCGCTGCTCGCGGTTCATCATCTGCGGCCTCCGCCGCCAATGCCGCCATCTATCACCTGCGCGACTGGTTGCTCGGCAGCAGTGGCAAATGGATAACCATGGGCGTTCCATCCGATGGGTCTTACGGCATTCCTGAAGGTTTGATTTTTGGCTTCCCCGTCATTTGTGACGAAGGCAGCTACCGCATCGTCCGGGGCTTGGATTTGTCGGATGAATTCAGCCAAAAACGTATTACCGCCACACTGGCCGAATTGGAAGAAGAACGTTCAGCCATCCAAGATCTACTCTAAAACAAAGGCCGTCTGAAAACCAAATTTAAGACGGCCTAAATAATTAAATGCCCGTTCTACAATCATTTTTAAAAACTAGAATGGCACTCTTTGTCCTTGTTTATCTTTAAGATGCCATTGACCTGACGGTGTACAACCGCCACCATTACCGCCGACAGCATAATGATCACAATTCGGGTCAAGCCGTTTTCCTTGAGAATATGAGCCATTTGTCAAACCGTTCCCATCAAAGGAACTGCATGCACCGATAAAAGCTACACAAAACAGGACTAAAATTTTCTTAAACATTCACATTACCATTTTTTTGTGAAAGTAATACCAATCATAGAACTATGACTTTTGTTTTTTAATATAGTTCTTTAATTTTTGTTTTTTATGCAAATAATTAATAATGATATAAGATTGATTAGTAAGTTTTCTGCGTTTGAAAAAGGCCGTCTGAAATCAAATTTCAGACAACCTTTACCGTGCAGCCTTATTCCGCTACATCAATGCACAAATATTTCAGTTCCAAATACTCATCCGCACCATATTTACTGCCTTCACGTCCCAAACCGCTGCGTTTCACGCCGCCAAACGGTGCTACTTCATTACTGATTAAGCCCGTATTGATGCCGACCATGCCGTATTCCAAGGCTTCGCCGACGCGCCATTGGCGGGCAGTGTCGGAGGTGAAAAGGTAAGCTGCCAAACCGTATTCCGTATTGTTCGCAGCCTCGATGACTTCGGCTTCGGTTTCAAAACGGAACACCGGACACAAAGGCCCGAAGGTTTCCTCGCGAGCTACCGCCATTTGCGCCGTAACGCCGCTTAAAACAGTCGGCTCAAAAAACGTTCCGCCCAATGCGCTCCGTTTACCGCCGGTCAGACAACTTGCGCCTTTAGCCAATGCGTCGGCGATGTGCTGCTCGACTTTCTCCACTGCTTTTTCCTCAATCAGCGGCCCTTGGTTCACACCATCCTCCAAGCCGTTGCCCAATTTGAGCGCGGCCACTTTTTCACTTAATTTGCGGCAAAATTCGTCGTAAATGCCGGATTGAGCGTAAACGCGGTTGGTGCAGACGCAGGTCTGACCGCTGTTGCGGAACTTGCTGGACAGCGCGCCTTCGACGGCTTTGTCCAAATCGGCATCGTCAAACACGATAAACGGCGCGTTGCCGCCCAGCTCCAAACTCAGTTTTTTAATGTCTGCCGCGCTGTCAGCAAAAATTTTTGCACCGACTTCGGTCGAACCCGTAAAGCTGATTTTGCGCACGGTCGGATTCGTGGCAAATTCATGGCTGATTTCCGAAGCGCGGCCGCTGACGACGGGGAGCAAATCCTGCGGCACACCTGCTTCGTAAGCCAGCAAGGCCAGCGCATACGCGCTCAGAGGCGTGAGCGACGCAGGTTTGACTATCATCGCGCAGCCCACCGCCAAAGCAGGCGCAGCCTTGCGCGCAATCATCGCAGATGGGAAGTTCCACGGCGTAATCGCGGCGGTAACGCCGATGGGCTGTTTCAACACGACCAGTTTTTGCGACGCCTTCACACTTGTCAGCACATCGCCGTCAATCCGCCTCGCCTCTTCGGCAAACCAGCGCACAAACGAAGCCGCATAATCCATCTCGCCGCGAGCTTCGGTCAGGCTTTTGCCCTGTTCCATCGTCATGATGTGCGCCAGCTCTTCTTTGTTTTCTTTAATCAAAAAATACCAACGCCACAACACATCGGCACGCTCCAACGCAGTTTTTGCCGCCCATAATTTTTGTACCGCCTCTGCCTTTTGAATCAAAAGCTTCAGGCCGTCTGAATCAGTCTTACGGACAAATGCCAAAGCCTCGCCCGTTGCCGGATTGCCAACTTTGAGGCCGTCTGAAATCGGGGAAAAGGAAATATCGGGGTGGTTGAGCAGTTGGGAAAAGGTTTTCATGGGAAACGACCTTTCTAAAACCGAGGATATATGTTCATTATCATATTCACACCATGAAAGCGCAACTGAATTGCAAAATAAGCCGACAGCAAATGCCGTCTGAATATCTTACAGCCGGCCTTTGTTTTAGCGACATCATATCCATCTTAATAACGAATGAAATACGATTATTAATACTCTACCTCAAAAGGATAAGACACATGTATTACAACAATTTGCTATAATACGAAACTCATCTCAACCCTCATCCAAAATTCCATTTTCAGACGGCCTTTGTCTGTTTATAAGGCCGTCTGAAATGTTTTCCGTCCATCCTCTTCTGCCGAGCCATGATTCCATCTGATTTCATTGACGAGCTTTTGTCCAAAGTCGATATTGTCGATATTATCGACGAGCAGGTTCCGCTGAAGAAAGGCGGGGCGAACTATATGGCCTGCTGTCCGTTTCACAAGGAAAAGACACCGTCGTTTTCGGTCAGCCCGACCAAGCAGTTTTACCATTGCTTCAGTTGCGGGGCGCATGGTTCGGCAATTGGTTTTGTGATGGAACATCAGGGACTGTCGTTTCCGGAGGCGGTACAGTTTCTTGCCGACCGTGTGGGCATGACGGTGCCTAAAGTTCGCGGGCAGAAAGACAACCCCGAAATCCGTGCCGAACGTAAGAAAAAACAGCAGACTTTGGAAGAAACAACGGCTGCGGCAGCGGATTTTTATGCGCAACAGTTGAAATTCAATCCGGCAGCGAAGGCTTATTTAGACAAACGCGGCTTGAGTGCGGAAGTCATCGCGCATTATGGTTTAGGCTATGCGCCTGACGGTTGGCAGCCTTTGGCGCAAGTGTTCCAACCCTATCCTAATACTGCGTTGGTGGATACGGGCATGGTCATTGATAACGAAGGCAAACATTACGACCGCTTTCGCCATCGGATTATGTTCCCTATCCGTAATCCTCGCGGTCAGGTTATCGGCTTTGGCGGCCGCGTATTGGACGATTCGAAACCCAAATACCTGAACTCGCCGGATACTCCTTTGTTTGACAAAGGGAAAAACCTTTACGGACTATATGAAGGGCGTGCTGCCGTAAAAGAGGCCGGACGGATTTTGGTGGTCGAAGGCTACATGGACGTGGTCGCATTGGCTCAGTTCGGCGTCGGCTACGGCGTAGCGGCTTTAGGTACGGCAACCACGGCGGAACACGTCAAAATCCTGATGCGTCAGGCAGACAGTATTTATTTTTGTTTTGATGGCGACAGCGCGGGACGTAAAGCGGCTTGGCGCGCGCTGGAAAATGCGTTACCGCAATTAAAAGACGATAAATCGCTGCATTTTCTATTCCTACCCGAAGAACACGACCCGGACAGCTACATCCGCGCCTATAGCAAGACGCAATTTGAAGATGCCTTGTTAAACCAAAGCAAGCCCCTATCGGAATACTTTTGGGAACATCTTTCAGACGGCCTCAACCTCAATACGCAAGAAGGCAAAGCAGAATTGGTCAAAACCAGTTCTCCGCTTTTGGCTCAGATTACCGCGCCGGCATTGGGCTATCTTCTGAAACAAAAACTCAGCGAGCTGGTGGGCATTGACCCGGACAACCTTGCCCAGTTACTCGGACAAGAAGCGCCAAAGCGGCACGTCAAACAAAAAAGTTACAAACTGCCGCCTATTTCTGTCAAACAACCAACCATGCTGACACTGGTTCAAAGACAGATACGCAGCCTCTTGATAAATCCGGCTTGGGCTTCATATATAGACCTGCCCGATTATCTGGCTTTAAGCGGCGACTTTGCCTGCCTTGCCAATTTGGCCGAAACCATCAAGCATCATGATACGACTCCTGCAACTGCACAAGTGCTTGAATATATGCGCGGTTCGCCCTATGAGGAAACCGTCAATCAAATCTTTTTATCGACCCTTCACTCTGAAGAAATGGAAGGGGATAACGAAGAAGATTGCGAAAGTTTCCAAATCGGCATGAAAAAGTTGTTAAATGAATTAAAATACAGTCAAATCGAAACTTTAAAGCAAAAAAGTATTCAAACCGGTTTGACCGAAAATGAAAAAAGACTATTGCTGTCGCTTTTGACGGCAAAGCAAAACTAACCCCTCAGGCCGTCTGAACAATCTAAATACACGCTGCGAAACATGACACGCAGAACACTCCATCTGTAATATTTTCAGACGGCCTCAGAGTATTAAAGTGAAATCTGATTTCACAACAAAAAGCTCTGCTCCGCCTTCAGGTACGGCCACATCACCGTAAACCGTCGGCATCCTATCAACCTAGAGAGCAATCCATGTCTAAAAATCAAAACTACGAAGAATACCAAGACCAAGACGACAACCGTCCATTGAGTATCGAAGAGCAGCGCGCGCGTCTGCGCCAACTCATTATCATGGGTAAAGAACGCGGCTACATCACTTATTCCGAAATTAACGACGCCCTGCCCGACGATATGTCCGATGCCG
Organism: Neisseria subflava; assembly: GCF_005221305.1. Taxonomy (NCBI): domain Bacteria; kingdom Pseudomonadati; phylum Pseudomonadota; class Betaproteobacteria; order Neisseriales; family Neisseriaceae; genus Neisseria; species Neisseria subflava. Next base: position 739,907 of record NZ_CP039887.1, on the reverse strand, counting down.
AGCAAATCGACAACATCGTCAGCATGATTTCCGGCTTGGGTATCCAAGTAACCGAGCAAGCCCCCGATGCTGAAGACATCCTCTTGAGCGACAACGCCGCCGCCATGACCGACGACGATGCCGTTGAAGAAGCCGAAGCAGCACTCTCTAGCGCAGATTCAGAATTCGGCCGTACAACCGACCCTGTGCGTATGTATATGCGTGAAATGGGGCAAGTCGATCTGTTGACGCGCGAAGACGAAATCATCATCGCCAAAAAAATCGAAAATGCACTGAAAAACATGGTACAGGCAATCTCCGCCTGCCCTGGTTCGATTGCCGAAATTCTGGCGTTGATTGAGCAAGTCCGCAACGACGAAATCCGTGTGGATGAAGTCGTTGAAGCCATCATCGACCCTAACGAAGTCTTATTGAACGAATTGGGCTTGGGTCATTTGGAAAATGCCAAACCAGATAACGAAGAAGGCGAAACCGATAGCGATGATGAAGATGGCGACGATGAAGATGAAGACGGTTCAGGTAGCGACTCTGAAGCCATATCAGCCGCCCATTTGGCCGAACTGAAACAAAAAGTTTTGGAACACTTCGCCTTTATCGAGAGCGAATACGGCAAAATGATCAAGCAGTTGGAAAAACACGGCAGCCAACATGCCAACTACCTGAAACACCGCGATGCCATTGCCAACAAACTGTTGGAAGTCCGTTTTGCCACACGTCAAATCGAAAACCTGAGCAGCAACCTGCGCAGCCGCGTTGAAAACATCCGCAAACTCGAACGTGAAATCCGCGACATCTGTATCGACCGCGTCCGCATGGAACGCGACTACTTCATCAAAAACTTCCTGCCCGCCATTACTGATTTGAAATGGGTAGAAGAAGAAGTAGCCAAAGGCCGTGTATGGGCAAATGCGTTGGATCGTTTCCGCCACGCCATCCTCGAAAAACAAACCGAGCTGGCAAATATGGAAGCCGAAACCCGCATTTCCATCGAAGAGTTGAAAGAAATCAACAAAAACATGGTGTTGAGCGAAAAAGAAACCTCAGCAGCCAAACAGGAAATGATTCAGGCCAACTTGCGTTTGGTTATTTCCATTGCCAAAAAATACACCAACCGCGGCTTGCAGTTCCTTGATTTGATTCAAGAAGGCAATATCGGCCTGATGAAAGCGGTGGACAAATTCGAATACCGCCGCGGCTACAAGTTCTCAACTTACGCCACATGGTGGATTCGTCAAGCAATTACCCGTTCCATTGCCGACCAAGCACGTACCATCCGTATTCCGGTTCACATGATTGAAACCATCAACAAAATGAACCGTATCTCGCGCCAATACCTGCAAGAAACCGGTGAAGAGCCTGATTCTGCCAAACTGGCCGAGCTGATGGAAATGCCGGAAGACAAAATCCGCAAAATCATGAAAATCGCCAAAGAGCCGATTTCCATGGAAACACCGATTGGCGATGACGATGATTCGCACTTGGGCGACTTCATCGAGGATGCCAACAACGTTGCGCCGGCAGAAGCTGCGATGTACACCAGCCTGCACGAAGTAACCAAAGAAATCCTCGAGAGCCTGACACCGCGCGAAGCCAAAGTTTTGCGTATGCGTTTCGGTATCGATATGAATACCGACCACACTTTGGAAGAAGTCGGCAAACAATTTGACGTAACCCGTGAACGTATCCGTCAAATCGAAGCCAAAGCCCTGCGCAAGCTGCGCCACCCAACTCGCAGCGACCGCCTCCGCAGCTTCCTCGACAGCGAAGAAAACAAATCGTAAAAGCAAACCGCAGGTTGAAAGACCTGCGGTTTTTTATTGAAATACGAAAAGGCCGTCTGAAAAACCAAATCTCAAAAGATTCAATGGTTTCAGACGGCCTTAAATTTATTTTGATAACTTATTCAGCCTCAGTGGTTTTCTTTTTCGGACGACGGCGGCGACGTTTGGGTTTTCCATCAGTTGATCCATTTTGTTTCTGACGTTTGTGATCATTGGTCGCAGTCATTTGCTGACGGGTTTCCTCATCGGCATGTTGGAAAGTTGTCCACCAAGAAGCCATCTCTTTATCAACCTCGCCAACCTCGCTACGCAAAATCAGGAAATCATAAGCGGCTCGGAAACGGGCTTGTGATAGCAGGCGATACAGGCGTGCGCCGCGCATATTGTCAAATTGCGGCTGAAATTGCCAGATTTCACGCATGGTTGCAGAAAATCGTTGCGGCACGCCCCAACCTTTCTCTACCGTATCCCGCATAGTGTTCATCGCATCCATCAATGCAGGGACTGATTTTTGTCCATTACTCAGATTTCGTTGCCACATAACATTTAGTGTCGGCCACAATACCGCCGCCAATACGAAACCAACGGAAACGGACTTATCCGCACGGATACGTTCGTCGGTATTTTTCAACGCCAACAGAATCATACGTTTATCGGCCGCTTCAGCAGTTTTCAAGGCATCTAAAAGCGGATGGATGCCTTCGGGAATGCCCAACTCGTTCAACCGTTTCAAACAGGCACGGGAATGACCAGAAAACAGGATTTTCAGAATTTCGTCAAAAAGACGGGCAACAGGCTCATTTTTCAGACGGCCTGCATATTCGGCAATCGGCAAAGCCGTTTGCTCTTCCACTTCAAAGCCCAACTTGCCCGATAAACGTACAGCGCGAAGAATACGGACAGGATCTTCCTGATAGCGTTCGGCAGGATCGCCTATCATCACCAATTTTTTATCGGCAACATCAGCCACGCCCTGATGGAAATCCCAAATTTCCTCTTTAATCGGGTCGTAATACAGCGCATTGCAAGTAAAGTCGCGCCGCATGGCATCTTCTTCAATACTGCCGTAAGTATTGTCCTTCATAATACGGCCTTGCGCATTTTGCTGAACCTTATCGCCACCGCGGAACGTCGTGACTTCAATGGTTTCAGGTCCGATCATCACATGAACGATTTGGAAACGGCGGCCGATAATGCGGCTGCGGCGGAATACTTTGCGGATTTGCTCCGGCGTGGCATCGGTTGCGATATCAAAGTCTTTGGGCTCAACCCCGAGCAACAAATCCCGAACGGCACCACCCACAACATAAGCCTGAAAACCGGCTTCATGCAGGCGTTTGGCAATTTTCTCCGCGGCAAAGCTCAACATATCCGCGCGGATACCGTGTTGCTCAAGCGGGATAATTTCCTTTTCAGGCAACGATTTGACGTGTTTTTTAGGCAACACTTTATGCAGCCATTTTTTTAACATAAGCAGCTCTTTTCACAATAAAAAAGGCCGTCTGAAACTTGTCTGGCTTAAGCCTTTGCACAATATTCTGCCGCAGAAGGGGCAAAACATTGAGCAAAGGCTTCAGACGGCCTAAAAAAGACGTGCCATTATACCTTATGGAAGTTCGATTAATTAGCGTATTGGCAAAAAATATCGGCTATAATGACGGTCTGACAACGATTCAGGCAGAACATCATGTACCACTACAAATCCGAAGCTACCCAATTCCTCGACAAACTCATGGAAGACAATCCCGAAATGGAAGCGCAACGCCTCGAAAACCGCCATTTGCTGTGGGATGTTACCCTCAATCCGACTGAACAGGCTGAATTTGAAGCGGCCAAAGTCAACAAAAAACCCTATACCTACTACCAAGACTAATCCCGTATCGGCATGACGACCAACACGCACAATACCGATCCGGCATTACAACATTACCTCAACAGCATCGGTCAATCCGAACATCCCGTTTTGACCGCATTGCGTGAGCGTACCCAATCACATCGTCTGGGAAAGATGGCCATAGCCCAAGAGCAGGCGGCCATGTTGGTGTGGCTAGCCAAATTATTGAATGCCAAAAAATATTTGGAAGTTGGCGTCTTTACCGGTTACAGCAGCACCGCCATGGCGCTTGCCCTCCCCGAAGACGGCAAAATCACGGCTTGCGACATCAATGTAACCTTTACCGATATTGCCCGCGAAACATGGCAGGCAGCAGGCGTAGCGCATAAAATCTCGCTTCATCTGCAACCGGCTTTACTGACTCTGGACGATTTGATTGCGCAAGGCGAATCGGAAAGCTACGACTTGGCACTTATCGATGCCGACAAACCGCCTACGCCGCAATATTTTGAACGCTGTTTGCAACTGGTACGGAGCGGCGGCGTGATTGCCATCGACAATATCTTGTTGGGTGGACGCGTCATGAATGAAGCTGCCGAAAACGATCCGCCCAGCTTGGATATCCTGCGCCATTTCAACCAAAATCTGCCGCACGATACACGCATTATTCCCATTACCCTGCCTGTCGGCGACGGTTTGACATTGCTACTAAAAAAATAAAACGACACAATCCGATGAGAACATTATCACATTCCCTGTTTCTTTTGCCGCTTACTCTATTAGCCGCATCATGCGCCGTTTCCCATCCTCCCCAACCTGCCGACAATCCTAACTTTGTCCTGCCGGATATTCCGCATGAGCCTTTGCATGAAAAAAGTATTCCCTATCCGCGTTTGGATGCACAAACCCAGATTGACCACTTGGGCATACAAATTGCCCGACTGGAACGCACGGTTGAAGAATTAAATCAACGCTTGCACACATTGGAACAACAACGAAACATCAAACGTCTAACTACTTCGGCTTCCAACCCCAAAGCCCAGCGATTAGACGACCGCAAGCTGAAAATGAACTATTTGGCCAATGGCGGCGGCGTGCCGTCTGAAACAGACTCAGCCGCACAAAACGAATTGCGCCTTTATAATCAGGCGCAAAAATACTATCAGCGTAACAACTTCTCTGCCGCAGTAGCCATTTTAAAAGAAGCTGACGGTGGCAACGGCAGCGAAATTGCCCGCCGCAATATGTACCTGCTCCTGCAAAGCCAACAACGTCTGGGCAACTGCGAATCCGTTATCGAAATCGGCAACCGCTACGCCAACCGATTCCGCAACAGCCCGCAAGCTCCTGATGCTATGTACAGCATCGGCCAGTGCCAATACAAACTGCAACAAAAAGACATCGCCCGCAGCACATGGCGCAAACTGATACAAAGCTTCCCCAACAGCGAAGCGGCAAAACGCGCTTCTATCAGCCTTAAACAAAGATAAACGTTCAGACGGCCTTGTCATCTCCAAGGCCGTCTGAATATTTTTTACCCTTAATCCATTCAAGCAAAAGGAACCCCTCATGATCCAAGTCGGCATTATTATGGGCAGCAACAGCGATTGGCCGGTGATGCAGCAGGCAGCACAATTTCTCAAAGAATTCGGCGTTGAATACGAAGCGCGTGTCGTCTCTGCACACCGTACGCCTGATTTGATGTTTGAATACGCCGAAACCGCCCGCGAACGCGGCATCAAAGCCATCATTGCCGGCGCAGGCGGCGCAGCGCATTTGCCGGGCATGGTCGCTGCCAAAACCACGGTTCCCGTTTTGGGCGTTCCCGTTCCCAGCAAATATCTGCGCGGCGAAGACTCCCTGCTTTCGATTGTGCAAATGCCCAAAGGCGTTCCTGTTGCCACATTTGCCATTGGCGAAGCCGGTGCGGCCAATGCAGCGCTATTTGCCATTTCACTTTTGGCCAACGAAAATCCTGAATTGGCTGAAAAACTGGCCGCTTTCCGTGCCAAACAAGAACAAACCGTTCTTGCCATGGAATTGCCTGAAGCATAACTGACAAAGGCCGTCTGAACACTTGTAAAGGGAAACTTTGATTTCGTTTTACAAGTGTTCAGACGGCCTTAGCCTTTTATCAAATTGAATTAATGCCATGAAAACCCTAGCATTCGTCCTACTCGCCACCCTGCTTTACGCCTGCCAAAACCCAAGCACTCCGGCTCAATCAACTGCCACCCCATCTCAACAACAAGCCCAAGATACAACCGGCAATCTGATTATCTTCTATAATGCCCAAACCGGTTCCGCCCCATTGCTAAAAGCAGTGAAAACCTCCGGCGCAACTTTGGTTTACGAATACAAAAACCTGCACGGCATTGCTATCCGTCCATCTTCCAAGACCAGTATTGAAGATGCTATTGCCTATTTCAAGAAAGTAAACGGCGTATTGTCTGTCGAACAAGACCGACTGCTTAAACTTCAATAAACAAACTATTTTTTGACCAAATAAAAAAGGCCGTCTGAAACGCATCACTACGATTTCAGACGGCCTTTACCTTTTCAATAAATTAAATCATGCCGCTGCCTTGCGCTTTAGGCTTGGCTTGACCGAATTCCAATTTGCTCAGTGCAGACAGATAAGCCTTGGCAGTCGCCACCAACACGTCGGTATCTGCGCCTTGACCGTTGACCACTCGATCGCCACGTTGCAGGCGGACAGAAGTTTCGCCTTGGCTTTCTGTACCTTGTGTCACCGCGTTGACAGAGTAAATCTGCAAGGTCGCGCCACTTTGAGCCACGCTTTCAATGGCTTTAAAGATCGCATCAACAGGGCCGGAGCCGGTAGCGGTAGCGTGTTTTTCTTCGCCGCGAATACTGAACACGATATTGGCACGAGGCTCTTCACCAGTTTCGGTGCTGATTTTTTGAGAGATGAATTTGTAGCTTTCAGCATTCAGGCTGCCCATTTCATCAGACACCAAAGCGTGCAAGTCTTCATCAAAGATTTCGCGTTTCTTATCCGCCAGCTCTTTGAAGCGTGCGAATGCCGCATTCAACGCCTCTTCGCTTTCCAACTCGATGCCTAAATCAGCCAGCTTGGTTTTGAAAGCATTACGGCCGGACAATTTGCCTAAAGTCAGGCGGTTGGTTGACCAGCCGACTGATTCGGCAGTCATGATTTCATAGGTTTCAGGGTGTTTCAACACGCCGTCTTGGTGGATGCCTGATTCGTGCGCAAAGGCGTTTGCGCCGACTACTGCTTTGTTTGGCTGAATCGGATAGCCGGTGATAGTAGATACCAGTTTGGAAACCGGCACAATTTGCGTGGTATCGATGCCGGTTTCCAAGCCAAACAAATCATGACGCACCTTCAACGCCATCACGATTTCTTCAAGGCTGGCATTGCCTGCGCGTTCTCCCAAACCGTTGATGGTACATTCCACCTGACGCACACCTGCCTGAACAGCAGCTAATGAGTTAGCAACCGCCATACCCAAGTCATTATGGCAGTGGGTCGACCAAACTACTTTGTCGCCATTGGGAACGCTTTTGATGATGTTGCTGATACGCTCGTACCATACGGAAGGGATGGAGTAGCCGACAGTATCGGGAATGTTGATAGTAGTCGCCCCCGCTTCGATAACCGCCGTAAAGATTTTGGCAAGGAAGTCCAAATCCGAACGCACTGCGTCTTCGGCAGAAAATTCCACATCGTCAGTGTATTCTTTGGCAATTTTCACCGCTTTGACCGCCGCATCGATGACCTGCTGCGGCTTCATTTTCAGTTTGTGCTCCATGTGGATCGGGCTGGTAGCGATAAAAGTGTGAATACGTTTATTTGGAGCGGGGGAAACAGCTTCGCCTGCTTTGCGCACATCGTTTTCAACGGCACGCGCCAATGAGCAAACTGTAGATTTGGTAATAATTTTGGCAATCGCATTAACCGATTCAAAATCGCCCGGACTGGCTGCTGCAAAACCTGCCTCAATCACATCGACACCCATCTTTTCCAACTGACGGGCAATACGGATTTTCTCCTCTTTGGTCATGGATGCACCGGGCGACTGCTCGCCATCGCGCATGGTAGTGTCAAAAATAATTACACGATTGGTCTGTGTCATTTCTGTTCTCTCCAGAGATTCGTTTTTTTGTAAAAAAGCATTCAAATCAAGCGGTCTGCCTTGCGCTTCCGCCAAAGCGGTCAGTTTTTGCAACTGAGCCAAAGGCAGGGAACCGCGTGTACGCCATTTGTAGATAGCCGCTGTGGTCGCAGCATTTTCCGGGTCGTGCTGTTTCAGGGCTTCGGCCAGCGCGTTTACGCCGCCAAAATAGGCAACCAAACGGTCAATGTCTAATTGCATGATGTTCCTTGTCCAAATCCGATTAAGATTATTGTGTTCTGGTTTTGCATTATACTCATTTTAGACAAAACGACAATCTATTTTTATCAAAATATCAGATCAAATTTTAAAATTTAAGAATTTTTTATACATTTTGTCTAATTTAGACTATTAAAAGCTCCTCTCAAACCGAACACATCCTAAATATAGTAAACTAATCCCCTATTTCCCCGATTTGAAACACATTATGTCCCACCCCATCCCTACCAACCGCTCCGACATCGAATGGCGCAACGAAAGCACACAAAAACCGCCCAAGCAGGCGGTTTACATCCAAGAAGCAGGCGCAGCAGAAATTTTAAAAAATGCCCACGCGCAAACTGCAACTGTTTGGACTGGCGATTTTCACAATGTCAAGCAAGTCTTGGCCGCAATGAAAAAATGTATCCGCAGGCCGTCTGAAAAAAAGAAAGGCGCACCTGCCGATATTCAGACGGCCTTTCACGCCCACCGTATGAAACAGGCTCAGCAAAGCCGTTTGCTCAATATGCTTGCCGTTGAAATCCAACCGAATTTTCAACTGGACAATGCACGCGCACCCGACATCTACGCCGCTCTGCGCGATGTTTACGATACACCAAACGACAAGCCGTTTCTCTTACCGCTGAATCAATTACTGGGCTTTATCGGTGCGCACGAGTGGCACAAAAAAGGTATAGACATTCCGCAGCTAGACGGAAAAATCCATGTTCCTTTCGGCGTATTCTCTCCACTGCGTGGCGAATATTTGGATTTAATCGCCCAAGCACCACTCGCTCCCAATATTCAGACGGCCTTTGACATCGGCACCGGCTCAGGCGTGATTGCCGCAATTTTGGCCAAACGAGGCATATCTAACATCATTGCCACAGACACCAACCCCAAAGCAATTGCCTGCGCCACAGCAAACCTCAAACGCCTAGGCTTGAATAAAGCTGTCAATATCCAATCGATTGATTTATTTCCAAAAAGTTGCGCCGACCTTATCGTCTGCAATCCGCCTTGGCTGCCGGCAAAACCGACCTCCGCCATCGAGACTGCTCTTTACGACCCCAATCATGCCATGCTGACTGCGTTCCTCAACGGCGTACGTCATCACTTAAATCCAAACGGCGAAGCCTGGCTGATTATTTCCGACTTGGCAGAACACTTGCATTTGCGCGATAAAGACTTTTTACAACAATGCTTTCAGACGGCCTCACTCAATGTAGTCGATATTCTAAAAACCAAACCGCAACACAAAAAAGCAATAGATGAATCCGATCCTTTAGCGTTTGCCAGAAACAAGGAAACCACTTATCTATACCGTTTGAAAGCGATATAAAATCAAGGCCGTCTGAACATTCAGACGGCCTTAAAGCATTTCCATAAAAGAAAACGGCATATCCGTAAAGATATGCCGTTGATGGGAGCAGGGACTGCTATATTTGGCAGTGGTTTGTGTTTTAGTCCTCTTGCGCCGCTGTTTGCAGGTAGTTTGGCAAACCAACTTTGCCAATCAATTCCTGCTGAGTTTCAAGCCAGTCGATGTGTTCTTCGTTGATGTCTTTTTGTTTTTCCAACAAATCACGGCTGACGTAGTCTTGTTGTTCTTCTGCAAGAGCGATGGCTGCAACCAGAGCATCATGTTTTTCATACTCTTTTTTCAGATCGCAGGCAATGATTTCTTCGGTAGATTCACCGATCAACAGTTTACCCAACTCTTGCAGATTAGGCAGGCCTTCCAAGAACAAAATACGCTCGATCAAATCGTCTGCGGATTTCATTTCGCGGATGGATTGTTTGAAGAAGTGTTCGCCCAATTCTTCAAAGCCCCAGTTTTTCAAAATGCGGGCATGCAGGAAGTATTGGTTGATGGTAACCAAGAGCAAGCCCAAGTTTTTATTCAATTCGCGGATAACTAAGCGATCGCCTTTCATTTTCAGCTCCTTATACGTTATACGCTAGACTACAGTTGGCTTTGGTAGTAGTTGCCTTCGCCGACCAATTCGATCAGACGCAGTTGTTGTTCCAACCAGTGAGCGTGATCTTCTTCAGTGTCTTTCAGTTGGGCAACCATCAAATCGCGGGTAACATAGTCTTGAGCTTCTTCGCACAATTTGATGCCTTTTTTCAGTGCATCGCGTACTTCGTATTCAGTGTTCAAGTCTGCTTTCAGGCAGGAAATTACGTCAGTACCGATGTTCAGTTCGGCACGGGTCATTTTAGGAGTACCGCCCAACATCAGGATACGACGGATGAAGTCTTCGGCGTGAGTGGTTTCTTCTTCCATCTCATGGTTCAGACGTTCGAACAGTTTGGTGTAACCCCATTCAGAGTACATGCGAGAGTGGATAAAATATTGGTCGCGAGCAGCCAACTCGCCAGACAATAATTCGTTCATGTAATCAATAACTGCTTGGTTGCCTTGCATAATTCTTTCTCTTTCTTTTAAAAGTTGACGATCACGAAATGAAGATTCGTGTGTTGTTATGGAATGACGTAATTGTATGCACAAGCAGCACTTTTGACAAATTTTCTATTTAAAATACAAACAATTATCAAAAAATTTAACCCGCCTAAAAGGCCGTATGAAAAATTAATCCCCTGTTTTTAATAACAATTTTTTGACATTGGTATTAAGAATCCATTGCATTATTCAAAAACATTTACATTCGTTAACCATAAATAAAAGCAAATAATCCAACAAAATCAATCAAATTTAATTATGAATTATTCTCAACTGCTTTTGCCTCATTTTTTTGAATCTTCTACTCGGTCAATACTTAGGAATCGTGCTATAATTACCAGTTATCTTTTTTAAGCACCTAGCTGAAACACATAAATCATCATGAAACAAATCCGCAATATTGCCATCATCGCCCACGTCGACCATGGCAAAACCACATTAGTTGACCAATTGCTGCGTCAGTCCGGTACATTCCGTTCCAACCAGCAAGTAGAAGAGCGCGTAATGGACAGCAACGATCTTGAAAAAGAGCGCGGCATTACCATTCTCGCTAAAAATACTGCCATCGAATACGAAGGCTACCACATCAACATCGTAGATACTCCGGGACACGCCGATTTTGGTGGCGAAGTGGAACGTGTATTGGGCATGGTTGACTGCGTCGTACTGTTGGTTGACGCACAAGAAGGCCCTATGCCGCAAACCCGTTTCGTGACCAAAAAAGCCTTGGCTTTGGGTCTGAAACCTATCGTTGTCATCAACAAAATCGACAAACCGTCTGCCCGTCCAAGCTGGGTTATCGACCAAACATTCGAATTGTTCGATAACTTGGGCGCAACTGACGAACAATTGGACTTCCCTATCGTCTATGCTTCCGGCCTATCCGGCTTTGCCAAATTGGATGAAAACGACGAGAGCAGCGATATGCGCCCTCTGTTCGAGACCATTTTGAAACACACGCCTCCTCCAAGCGGCAATGCAGACGCAACACTGCAACTTCAAATTTCCCAACTGGACTACGACAACTACACCGGTCGCCTCGGTATCGGCCGCATCCTGAACGGCCGCATCAAACCCGGTCAAGTCGTTGCCGTTATGAACCATGAAGAACAAGTTGCACAAGGCCGTATCAACCAGCTTTTGGGTTTCCAAGGCTTGGAACGCGTACCTTTGGAAGAAGCTGAAGCCGGCGACATCGTGATTATTTCCGGTATCGAAGACATCGGTATCGGCGTAACCATTACCGACAAAGACAATCCTAAAGGCTTGCCTATGTTGAGTGTAGACGAGCCGACCCTGACCATGGACTTTATGGTCAATACTTCTCCTTTGGCCGGTACTGAAGGCAAATTCGTGACTTCCCGCCAAATCCGCGACCGCCTGCAAAAAGAATTGCTGACCAACGTTGCCCTGCGTGTTGAAGATACTGCCGACGCTGATGTATTCCGCGTTTCCGGCCGTGGCGAATTACACCTAACCATTTTGTTGGAAAACATGCGCCGCGAAGGCTTTGAATTGGCAGTCGGCAAACCGCGCGTGGTATTCCGTGAAATCAATGGCCAAAAATGCGAGCCTTACGAAAACCTGACCGTGGACGTACCGGATGAAAACCAAGGAGCCGTTATGGAAGAACTTGGCCGTCGCCGTGGCGAATTGACCAATATGGAAAGCGACGGCAATGGCCGTACCCGTCTGGAGTACCACATTCCTGCCCGCGGCCTGATCGGTTTCCAAGGCGAATTCCTGACCTTGACCCGCGGTACCGGCTTGATGAGCCACGTTTTTGACGACTACGCACCGGTTAAACCCGATATGCCCGGCCGTCACAACGGCGTACTGGTTTCTCAAGAGCAAGGTGAAGCCGTTGCTTACGCCCTGTGGAACTTGGAAGACCGCGGCCGTATGTTCATTTCTCCAAACGACAAAGTCTACGAAGGTATGATTATCGGTATTCACAGCCGCGACAACGACTTGGTGGTAAATCCTCTGAAAGGTAAAAAACTGACCAACGTTCGTGCCAGCGGTACAGATGAAGCCGTGCGCCTGACTACACCGATCAAATTGACTTTGGAAGGTGCGGTTGAGTTCATCGACGATGACGAACTGGTTGAAATTACACCACAATCCATCCGCCTGCGTAAACGCTACCTGAGCGAATTGGAACGTCGCCGTCATTTCAAAAAACTGGACTAATTCTGTTTGATTGATACGTTTTAAAATTAAGGCCGTCTGAAAAGTGTTTTAGAAATCTTAGATTTCATTTTTACACTTTCAGACGGCCTTTTATCATCTGTTCAAATAAAGTAAATCGGCATTTCTTCCGCTTGTACTGCCGCTTCATCAGTACGATCATTCTTACGATATTGCCCCGGCGATATCCCATATTGCTTTTTGAATGCCTTGCCGAAATGCGTTTCCGATTGAAAACCGACCGAGAGCGCAACCGATAAAACCGAATCCGCCGTCTGTTTCAACAATAATGCCCCTTGCTGCAAGCGGATACTGTTTACAAAGGCATGAGGGCTTGTTCCCGTCTGCTGCTTAAATACCCGCATCAACTGGGCGCGAGATAAGTTGGCTATCGCGGTCATTTTCTCGATATTCCATTCCTCTTCCGGCTTATCCACTACTGCCTGAAGCAGATTCCGTAGGCGTTTGTCCTGCCAACCATTCAGCAAACCGCTTAATTGCGCTTCCCCATTTTTCTCCAGGCTGGCTCGAAGTAGAAATATCAACAACACCGAAGCCAATGCGTTCACAACCGCTACCGAGCCGGACAAAGCCTGACCGCTCTCATACTGCAATAACGCCACTAAATACTGCAAAGAAGGATGGTTGATATTCAGCAAAACCGTATCAGGCAGCCCCGCCATAATATCCGCCTGCACTTCATATTCAAACCGCGCGCAGAAAAGATGCAAAGCCGCATCGCCTCCTGCATGACTCTGCTTGACTTTAAATACGCCTTTTTCACTCGTCAGCACGTTGACACCGAGATTTTCACAACTGCTATCGCTGCTCAAAGTATGCCCTACGCTGCGCGGGAAAAAAATGACATCCCCAGCACTCAGCAGCCTGGACTCTTGCTCCCCATCAATTCGGATATAACCCGAACCGGCAGTTACGATATGCACCAAACCATGCGCACGCTTTGGTTCATGCCGCACATACCATTCCCCCTGAAACAGGCATTGAACATCCACACTGCCTTTTACCTGTGCCAATTCGACCAGCCTATCCAAAATATCCATAGTGTTTTTTACCAATAAATGAGATGTTTTGACGATTTAAATCTTCCAATTATTGCAATAATACACGCACCAAACACAAACGGATAGGATTTTTTATCTTATCCACTCACATTAAGAAAGGACATATCATGTTTAAAGACTGGCCTGAACATACCGCCTTGGTAAAAAAATCATTCGGTGAACTGGGTAAAAACCATCCTAAAATGCTGCAAGCCTACGGTGCACTGGATCAAGCAGCCGCTGCCGAAGCACTGGATGCCAAAACACGCGAACTGATCGCCATTGCCGTTGCCATTACCACACGTTGCGAAAGCTGCATCAGCGTGCATGCCGCCGCCGCCGCCAAAGCAGGTGCAACCGAAAGCGAAATCGCCGGCGCATTGGCCACCGCTATCGCCCTGAATGCAGGTGCCGCTTATACCTACGCTTTGCGCGCTTTGGAAGCAGTAGAAACCCAACGCTAATCGGTTTGTAAAATCAGGCCGTCTGAAAGCCTACTCCCCTTTCAGACGGCCTGATGAAATGCTAAACTGATAAAGTTATCATATTGTTTTCTATCTAATAGGAGATTGAACCATGAAGAAACTGCTGACCGCCGTACTTTTTGCCGCCGCTATTGCCACTCCTTTGGCCGCTTCCGCAGCCTCTATGCCTAAGGTTGAAAAAAGCGCGGCACAACCTGCAAAAGCAAAAGGCGTTTGGATTGATGTCCGCTCTGCTGAAGAATTTAAAGAAGGCCATTTGCAAGGTGCGCTCAATATTCCGCATGACCAAATCGTTGACCGTATCAAATCTGTCAGCCCGGATAAAAATGCGCCGGTAAACCTCTACTGCCGCAGCGGCCGCCGTGCAGAAGCCGCGCTGACCGGGCTGAAAAAAGCCGGCTACACCAACGTAACCAACCATGGCGGTTATGAAGACTTGGTGAAAAAAGGTTTGAAATAAACCTAGTTGATTTTAAAAAGGCCGTCTGAAACTTTTCAGACGGCCTTTTTTGCCATTACAGACAGCAACTTCCAAATCTCAAACGTTTGCTGAGACCTGTTTCGTGAATTAATTGTTTGATAACCAAAATATTGGTGTTATCGGCCAACGCGCGAATGCTGTGTGCTTCCATCGGCTCAAGACGGATAACTTGCAAGCCTTCGGTTTGCAAAACTTCGTCCACCGTTTTGATTTCGGCTTTGCCGTTTAAAACCAAAAGCAAAATAATCGCATCCGCCTCATAGGCCGGAATTTCATTATCCTTCTGCAGTGAAAGCTGAACAATCTCCTGATTGCCGTCTGAAGCAATCACGCCGCCCAATAAAGCTTTGGGGTCTAACTCATAATGTTTCATTATTATCCTTTCCGCCCAAACGTTGCCGATTCGTGGACAATCGCTTAAGCAAACCAGTACAATACCTCCCATCTTACCGATAGACACAATATTGTCACATGAACATATTAATCTCAAACGACGATGGTTATCTTGCGCCCGGTTTGGCTGTTTTGGCAAGAGTGTGCGCAGAATTTGCCAATGTCAGGGTGGTTGCGCCCGAACGCGATCGCAGCGGCGTCAGCAATTCCCTGACTTTAGACCGTCCTTTACAACTGAAACAGGCGGAAAACGGGTTTTACTATGTTAACGGTACTCCTACCGACTGCATTCATGTCGGCCAGCATTTCCTCGCTGATTTCAAACCCGACTTAGTCTTGTCCGGCATTAACAACGGTGCGAACATGGGCGACGATACGCTTTATTCCGGTACGGTTGCCGCCGCGACGGAAGCCTACCTGATGGGCATTCCTGCCATTGCTTTCTCACTTGCCGATTCCAGCGGCCGTTATTGGGAAACCGCGGAAAAAGCCGCTTGGATACTGCTTTCCTACTTTCTCAAACGCCCTATTTCCGAACCCATCTTATGGAATATCAATATCCCTGCCGTCGCGCCTGAAGATATCCAAGGCATAAAAATTACACGGCTCGGCCGTCGTCATCATGAACAAAGCATTGTTCCCATGTATAATCCACGTGGCGAACAAATTTATTGGATTGGGCCGGTCGGCGATGTTTCCGACAGCGAAGAAGGTACCGACTTTGGCGAATGCGCGTCCGGCTTCATCACGATTACCCCCCTGCAAGTCGATTTGACTGCCTACGGACAAATGGAGCAAACCACTTCCTTTTGGTCAGAAATCCCTGCGCCTTAACAGTCCCTAACAGCCGAACACTTGAGAATCAAGCATATTTTTATTATGATATGCTCCGACGAGAACAATTACCCGAATACGAAAGTCATTAACATGTTGAAAAAAAGTGTATCTTATGCCGGATCGGCAGCTTTGGTTTTATTACTTGCAGCCTGTGCCAGCCAACAACCGGCTCCTGTAGTCGTCGGCACACAAAGCGGTGGTTCAACAACAAGCTCTACCGCTGACAATCCTTACGGTGCAGCGCCTTACAATACCAACACCAGCCCAGCGGCAGATGCTCCATACACTCCACCGGCAAGTACACCTGCTCCAACATACAACAGTGGCAGCACCGGCACTTACACGCCTTCTTATGCGCCTGTTGATATTAATGCAGCGACACATACTGTTGTTCGTGGTGATACCGTTTACAACATCTCCAAACGCTACAACATTACCCAAGACAATCTGCGTGCATGGAATAACCTAGCCGACAACACCATCAGCATTGGTCAAACCCTGCGCGTGAAACCTGAAGGCTACGTTGCACCTGCAGCTTCTGCAAGCAAACCTTCTACTCCAACAACGACAACCACTGCTCCAACCCCAAGCACTCCTGCTAATACACCAACCGTGTCTACCGGCAGCAGCCGCAACGTCAGCGGCATCACATGGCAGCGTCCGACTACCGGTAACGTTATCGCCAACTTCGGCGGCAGCAACAAAGGCGTAGATATCGCCGGTACGCAAGGCCAGCCGGTTGTTGCAGCGGCAGACGGTAAAGTCGTTTACGCAGGCTCAGGCTTGCGCGGTTACGGCAACTTGGTCATCATCCAACACAACTCCTCATTCTTGAGCGCATACGGCCACAACCAACGCCTGCTGGTTAATGAAAACCAAACCGTTAAACGCGGTCAAACCATTGCGCACATGGGTAATACCGATGCATCTCGTACCCAGTTGCACTTTGAAATCCGCCAAAACGGCAAACCGGTCAATCCGGCAAATTATGTTGCCTTCTAAGCTGATTCAAGCAACCTAATTTCAATTCAATCCCTACCTAAATGTCATTTAGGTAGGGATTGTTTGTACCGGTTTCCCATGAAATTTCATCTTCCCTTTCTTTATGCCCTGCTATTGGGCGGTTGCGCCGCGTTTTTGCCATCATTGGACGAACGCACCCAAAGCAGTTATCTTGACATACCTGCAACCCCACGGCTGGACAGCGCATTAGGCATTCCTTCTACGTCCTCCAAGACCGATGTTTCCCATATCTATCTGCTGAACGATGCCCATGAAGCCTTTGTCGCCCGTGCAGCCCTGATTGAATCCGCCGACCATACCCTCGATTTGCAATACTATATCTGGCACAACGACATATCCGGCAAGCTTCTGTTCAACCTGATTCATCGCGCGGCCGAACGCGGCGTCCGTGTGCGTTTGCTTCTGGACGACAACAACACCAACGGCATGGATGATCTCCTGCTGGCACTCGACAATCATCCCAATATCGAAGTACGTCTGTTTAATCCCTTTATTTTCAGAAAATGGCGTGCACTCGGCTACGTTGCCGACTTTCCGCGACTCAACCGCCGAATGCACAACAAATCGTTTACCGCCGACAACCGTGCCACCATTTTGGGCGGACGCAATATCGGCGACGAATATTTTAAGGTTAACGACGATACCATCTTTGCCGACCTCGATATCCTCGCCACAGGCCGCGTCGTAACCGAAGTTTCCCAAGATTTCGACCGCTATTGGGCAAGCCACTCCGCCTACAACGCAACCAGCATCATCAAACGGGGAAATCTGCAAAAAGGATTGGCAGAGCTCAATTACACCGACCAAGATAAAAACCAAACGCTCATCCGCTATCGTCAAAGCATCGAACACTCCAACCTCTATCAAAAAATGCAGAGCAACCTTATGGAGTGGCAAAGCGTCAGCACACGCCTGATCAGCGATGACCCGGCCAAAGGCTTAGACCGCGACCGGCACAAACCGCCTATTTCCGAACGCCTGCAAGACGCCCTCAAGCAACCTGAAAAAAGCGTTTACCTTGTCTCCCCTTATTTTGTACCCACAAAATCGGGAGTTAAGGCCATAGAAAAGCTGATTCACAACGGCGTGGACGTTACCGTCCTGACCAACTCCCTCCAGGCGACCGACGTTGCCGCCGTCCATTCCGGCTACGTCAAATACCGCAAGCCCTTACTTAAAGCCGGGGTTAAACTATACGAACTCCAACCCAACCACGCCGTTCCTACCTCCAAAGACCGCGGCTTAACTGGTAGCTCAGCCACCAGCTTGCACGCCAAAACATTCATCGTGGACGAAAAACGTATTTTCATCGGCTCATTCAACCTCGACCCACGCTCCGCACGCCTCAATACCGAAATGGGCGTCGTCATCGAAAGCCCCGAAATCGCAGGCCAAATGCAGCGCACACTCGTAACGACCACCCCAAGCTACGCCTATCAGGTAACGCTTGGCAATTACAACAAACTATACTGGTATGACCCAAGCGAAAAACGAACTTACGCACACGAGCCCGAAGCCAAATTCTGGAAACGGATGACTTCAAAAATCCTGTCCATCCTACCCATAGAAGGATTATTATAGAGGCCGTCTGAAAACAGAAATCATGCGGCCGGAGGAATTCACCATGTCTCGACTCATCTGCAAAACCCTATTTGTTTGTACCGCCAGCCTATTGTTGGCCTCCTGCGGCACTACCGGCAAACACAAATCCCACAAGCCGCAAACAGCCGCCAGAAAAGTCCAACCTGTCCTCATTTCCCATATCGACCACACCCAAGGTTCGCAGGAATTGATGCTTCACAGCCTAGGCCTGATCGGTACACCCTACAAATGGGGCGGCAGCACCACATCCACAGGCTTTGACTGCAGCGGCATGATCCAATTCGTCTATAAAAACGCCCTCAACGTCAATCTGCCACGCACCGCGCGCGATATGGCCGCAGCCAGCCGAAAAATTCCCGACGGCAAATTAAAAGCCGGCGATCTTGTCTTTTTCAACACCGGCGGCGCACACAAATATTCCCATGTCGGCCTCTACATCGGCAATGGCGAATTTATCCACGCCCCCAGCAGCGGTAAAACCATCAAAACCGAAAAACTTTCCACTCCGTTCTACGCAAAAAACTATTTGGGCGCACATACTTTTTTTACTGAATAAATCAAGGCCGTCTGAAAGGTATCGCAATATCATCATTAAAGACCTGTCAATCTTGCAGCAATGTTATTTTAGAGTTTAGAAATCGCTATCCAAATATTCAATTAAATATTTTTACAGGAAAATAGAATCATGGAAAAAATAAAAAATTATATAGAATTCAAGAAATTATTTAAAAATATAACGGAAAAATTTGTCAGAGATTTAGATATAACATTAATTGAAGCAGCTGAATATTCTATAATTGAATTCGAAATTTATTTATCTGAATATCCGGAAGATAGTACATTTATTTTTACAGCATGGGCAATCTATCTGTTAGAAAATAACTGTCTCAATGAAAGAGGAAAAGATAATTTTTTCATCGCGGAAATGAAAAAATGTTATCAACAAACTAATTTGGATAGAATAAAATCTATCTATTCTTCGAGTGACTATCATATTTTTGCTAAGGATGTAAACAAGATTCAACAAACATTTAAATTAAATCTTGCCAATATCATGCAGCAAGAGTAGCAACTGTATTTTTAACCCCGTAATACCTTTCAATCTATTGCCGATGAGTAACGCTTGATTGCAAGATACGCCCATGCAAAAATTTACCCATAATAAAGAAACAGAAAAATAACAATTAGTTTCAACAACTTAAATCATATTCTGCCCTGTCATTTTGCAAATACGAATCCATCAAGGATATATCATGCACACAGAATCCGTTCTAACCCTCCTCAAAACCCTGCAAAACCAAATCTGCGCCGCGCTGGAGCAAGAAGATGGCGAAGCCAAATTTGTGCATGAAGCATGGACGGGGAAACTGGGCATCGGCGAAACCCGCGTATTGAAAAACGGCACAGTATTCGAGCAGGCAGGTGTGAATTTTTCGCATGTAAAGGGAACAAAAATGCCGGCTTCTGCCACGGCCCATCGTCCGGAATTAACAGGCGCGGCGTTTGAAGCCATGGGCGTGTCGCTGGTCATTCATCCGAAAAATCCTTATGTTCCGACCAGCCATGCCAATGTGCGCTTTTTTATTGCCTATCCTGAAAATGCCGAGCCGGTTTGGTGGTTTGGCGGCGGCTTTGATTTGACGCCGTTTTATCCTTTTGAAGAAGATATCGTGCATTGGCACACAGTGGCTCGGGACGTATGCGCGCCATTTGGCGAATCGGTTTATCCTGAATTCAAACAATGGTGTGACGAATATTTCTATTTGAAACACCGTAACGAAACACGCGGCGTGGGCGGCCTGTTTTTTGACGATTTAAACCGCTGGGATTTCGATACCTGCTTGAATTTTATCAAGGCAGTCGGAGAAGGCTATATCGCAGCGTATCTGCCGATTGTGGCCAAACGCAAAAATACACCTTATGGAGAACGTGAACGAGATTTCCAACTCTACCGTCGCGGGCGCTATGTCGAATTTAACTTGGTTTGGGACAGAGGCACGCTGTTCGGCCTGCAAAGCGGCGGCCGTACGGAAAGCATTTTGATGTCCATGCCGCCTTTGGTACGCTTTGAGTATCAATATGTGCCGGAAGAAGGTTCTCCAGAAGCCGCATTAAATCAATTTTTAGTAGCGCGAGACTGGCTGAAAGAATTCGGAAAATAATATCTGTTTGCAATACAGGCCGTCTGAAAAGCTGTTTTTAACCATCAATACTGCTTTTTCAGACGGCCTTTGCTTCAATTGCTTTGAATTTGCATACCTTTGCCTATTGCGCTGTTTCATCTCTATAGAGTTTTTGAGACAATGCGCCCATATAAAAATCACCTCACAAACCACACTAAAAAGGAATAATCGGTGAAACGCATTTTCTTATTTATCGCAACCAATATCGCAGTTCTGGTTGTCATCCGTGTTATTTTGGCCATCTTGGGCATCAACAGTACCGACCAAGTCGGCAGCCTGTTGGCTTATTCCGCCGTCGTCGGCTTCAGCGGCTCGATTGTCTCCCTGCTGATGTCGAAAACCATCGCCAAACATTCGGTCGGCGCCGTCGTCATAGACCAGCCCCAAAGCGAAGAAGAAGCTTGGCTGTTGGCAACTGTTGAAGCGCAAGCCCGCCAATGGAATCTGAAAACGCCGGAAGTAGCCATTTACGACTCTCCTGAGCCTAACGCCTTTGCAACCGGCGCGACCAAAAACAGCTCGCTCGTCGCTGTCAGCACCGGCCTGCTCGACCACATGACCCGCGATGAAGTCGAAGCCGTTTTAGCGCATGAAATGGCGCACGTCGGCAACGGCGATATGGTAACGCTGACACTGATTCAAGGTATTGTGAATACTTTTGTCGTCTTCTTGGCGCGTATCGTTTCCAGCATGGTGGCGCGCAACAATGACGGCAGCACTTCGCAAGGTACATATTTCATGGTCAGCATGGTATTGCAGATCGTATTCGGCTTTCTCGCCAGCATCATCGTGATGTGGTTCAGCCGCCAACGCGAATACCGCGCCGATGCGGGTGCTGCAAAACTGGTGGGCGCGCCGAAAATGATTGCTGCCCTGCAACGCTTAAAAGGCAGCACCAGCGATCTGCCGCAAACCATGACCGCAATGGGCATTGCCAGCGAAGCCAAAGACTCTTGGTTCAGCACCCATCCTTCTTTGGACAACCGCATCAGCCGTTTGAAAAACCGCTAATCAAAAAACATCAAGGCCGTCTGAAACATCCATTTCAGACGGCCTTTTTTTATTTCTTCATCAAAGCCCGTTTGATGATAATCATCCAGTCTTTCTTATCCAACAGCGGCCGCTGGTTAAACACGTCATATTTGCAACCGTCCAGCTTCTGCAAAATCAACTGGCCGCCGACAATAATCATGCGCAGCTCAAAACCGATTCGTCCTTTGAGGGTTTTGCCCAACGGCGAGCCTGCCTTCAGTATTTGAAAGGCACGTTGGCACTCGTGCGCCATCAATCGTTGAAAAGCAAAATCGGCTTTACCGGCCGCAATCTGTTCTTCGCTGACTTTGAACTTCTGCAAATCCTCCTGAGGAATGTACACGCGCCCTTTTTGCCAATCTACCGCCACGTCCTGCCAAAAATTAATCAGCTGCAAGGCAGTGCAAATACCGTCGCTTTGCGCCATGTTCACTTCATCGGTTTGCCCGTACAAATGCAGCATAATGCGCCCCACCGGATTGGCGGACAAGCGGCAATAGGCAATTAATTCGCCAAAGTTTTCATAACGGGTTTTGACCACATCCTGACTGAACGCCGCCAGCAAATCATAAAACGGCTGCAACGGCAATTGGAACGGCTCAATCGCCTCATTGTACAAACGCTGCATCAAAGCCGTTTGCGGTTTCCCGCCTTGTGCAATGCAGTCTAACTCTGCCTTCAGTTCGTCCAGTTGGCGCAGGCGTTCGGCTGCTTCGGCATTGCCTTCGTCGGCAATATCGTCCGCCGTCCGTGCAAAAGCGTAAACGGCGTGAACCGGCTTGCGCAAACGGCGCGGCAGCACAATGGAGCCGATAGGGAAGTTTTCGTAATGATTGACTGACATGGGAAATCCGAAAATTTAAAATAAAGTGTTTTTGCTGACAGGCTGTCTGAAATTCAGACGGCCTTACGTTTGGCTGCAAAGAAATCCTGCAATACGCTTTGGCATTCTTCTGCCAATATGCCGCCCAAAATTGCGGTATGCTTGTTCAGACGTTTGTCGGCAAATAAATCGACCACGCTGCCTGCCGCGCCGGTTTTAGCTTCGGCCGCACCATAAATCACGCGCCTGACCCGCGCCTGTATCAAGGCAGATGCGCACATGGAGCAAGGTTCTAATGTGATGTACACATCGCAGTCTTCCAAGCGGTAGTTTTGCAAGGCTTTGCCGGCAGCGGAAAGTGCATTGATTTCGGCATGGTGGCTGACATTGTGGTCGCCAATGCAGGTATTGTGTGCTGCTGCGATTGCCTTGCCTTGATATACAATGATCGCGCCAACGGGGACTTCGCCCAATGCCGCCGATTGTCTGGCCTGTTCTATCGCCAGCCGCATAAAGGCTTCCATATCATTTTGAGAAGGGAAAACGGCAACAGGCGGATGGTTTTTCAAGGCCTTGCCCAGCTCCGTTTTTCTCTCCTCGGAAATATGCCGGACATCCACACCCGAAACCAGCGCATCCAGTTGCCATAAGGTGCTTTTGGTTACGGTCAAACCAGACGCTTTCAGCAATAGAAATGCGCGGACTGCGCCGATTTTTTGCAAATCTTCCAGTGTACGAATACCCAATTCTTTTAGCGTAGCCAAAGTTTTAGGGGCAAGTGGCGGCGTGGTCAGCATGGATTATTCCTGAAAATGCTGACGCGCCAAGGCTAAGACCGCCTGAACATAATCGCTGTCTGCGTAAGGATCTAACGTATGCGCCAAAGGAATTTTCCGCAACCAGGTCAACTGGCGTTTGGCAAGCTGGCGTGTGGCGACAATGCCTTTTTCGACAAAGGTATCATAATCGGTTTCGCCTTCGAGATAATCCCAAGCCTGACGGTAGCCCACGCAGCGCATAGACGGCATATCGGCATGCAGCTGCGGATAATCGCGGCGTAAAGCGTGCATTTCATCTAGGAAACCGTGTTCCAGCATATTTAAAAAGCGTTTTTCGATTTGTCGGTGTAACAAATGACGGTCTTCGGGAATCAGGGCAACCGTGCATAAATCCAATAAAGGCGCGGCCTGCTTCTGCTCTGTGAAATGTTCGCTCAAAGGCTTACCGGTCAGAAGGTAAACTTCCAAAGCGCGTTCAATACGTTGGCTGTCGTTGGCTTTCAGACGGCCTGCCGTCATCGGGTCAACTTCCTGCAAACAGCGATACAGGCCTGCCAGACCGTGTTCGTTTTTTTCTGCCTGAAGTTGTGCGCGCACCGCCGCATCTGCACTAGGTAAATCGTTCAAACCTTCCGTCAGCGCGTGGAAATACATCATCGTGCCGCCGACAATCAGCGGATAGCGTCCGCGTGCATGTATTTCGTTCACCAAACGCACGCAATCGCCGACAAAATCCGCCGCACTGTAACTTTCCAGCGGCGAGATAATATCAATCAAATGATGCGGTACGGCGGCAAGCTCTTCGGCAGTCGGCTTGGCTGTACCGATGTCCATGCCGCGATACACCAGCGCGGAATCCAAACTGATGATTTCCACCGGCAACGATTGGGCAATATTTAAGGCCAGTGCGGTTTTACCGCCGGCGGTCGGGCCGAGTACGGCGAAGGCTTTGGGCGCGTTCATAAGAAAACGGAAAAATTAAAAATGCGATTATAGCAAACCCGGGCAGACCATATTTCAGGCCGTCTGAAACATTTGCTCTACATTATCAAAAGCGTTACACTTGCTGCGCCGTTTCAGACGGCCTTTTATATTGATTTCAAACCTGCTGCTGCCGTCATTGCGCCGGTAGTCAAGCCGTCAGCGACACTGCGTCGCTGTAAACACGAAAGAACACACTATGACCGTATCTCCCGTAGCCTTGCGCCGTCAAACCGAGCGCAAGCCGCATCCGACTGCGCGTTATTGGAAAAAATGCGATGTCGAGGCTTTGTTTGGACTGCCTTTCCTCGACCTCGTTTTCCAAGCCGCCGAAATCCACCGCCAAAACTTCAACCCGCGCGAAATCCAACTTTCCACCCTGCTCTCCATCAAAACCGGCGGTTGTCCCGAAGACTGTGCCTACTGCCCGCAATCGGCACACCACAACACCAATCTGGGCAAAGAGCAGATGATGGATGTGGACGAAATCGTCGAAAAAGCCAAAATTGCCCAATCGCGCGGTGCCAGCCGTTTCTGTATGGGCGCAGCATGGCGCGGCCCCAAACCCAAAGACGTGGCCGTCGTTTCCGAAATCATCAGCGCGGTGAAGGGCTTGGGCATGGAAGTGTGCGGCACCTTCGGCATGCTCGAAGACGGCATGGCTGAAGACTTCAAAAAAGCCGGCCTGGACTACTACAACCACAACCTCGACACCGACCCCGAACGCTACAACGACATCATCCACACCCGCAAACACGAAGACCGCATGGACACCTTGGGCAAAGTTCGCAACGCCGGTTTAAAAGTCTGCTGCGGCGGCATCGTCGGCATGAACGAGACCCGCGCCGAGCGTGCCGGACTGATTGCCAGCCTCGCCAACCTCGACCCGCAGCCCGAAAGCGTACCGATTAACCAGTTGGTCAAAGTGGAAGGCACGCCGCTTGCCGATGCCGAAGATTTAGACTGGACGGAGTTCGTGCGCACCATCGCCGTGGCACGGATTACTATGCCGCACAGCTACGTCCGCCTGTCCGCAGGCCGCAGCAATATGCCGGAATCCATGCAGGCTATGTGTTTCATGGCTGGCGCAAACTCGATTTTCTACGGCGACAAGCTGCTGACTACGGGCAATCCGGACGAAGACGGCGACCGTCTGCTGATGGAAAAATTGAATTTGTATCCGCTGCGCTTTGAATTGGAAGAAGAATACAAAGCCGCGCAGGAAACGCCTAAAATCGAAGTCGACTATTAACCGCCATCAACAAAGGCCGTCTGAAACTTTCAGACGGCCTTTTATCGTTATTCAACATTAAAACTTTCAATCTTCCGTATCCATTCTTCCTTTTCCGCCTCGCTCAAAAATGAAGCGCGGAACGAATTAGCGCACAAGTTTTTGATTTCTTCCGCACTCAAATCCAAAGCCTCGGCAAGCGCTTCAAAATTGCGGTTCATATAGCCGCCAAAATACGCCGGATCATCGGAATTGACGGTTACTAACACGCCGCGTTGCAACATACGGCGCAAATTGTGTTTTGCCATCTCCGGAAATACTTTCAATTTTAAATTACTCAACGGGCAAACGGTCAACGGTATTTGCTCTGCAATCAAACGCGCCATCAAGGCCTCATCTTCTTCCGCCCGTACGCCATGATCGATACGGCGGACATGCAGCAAGTCCAAAGCCTCGTAAACATATTCCGGTGGGCCTTCTTCTCCGGCATGCGCCACCGTCAACAAACCCTCCGCCCGCGCCTGAGCAAACACACGTTCAAACTTGGAGGGAGGATGCCCCAGTTCGCTCGAATCCAAGCCTACACCGATGATGTGTTCTTTATAAGGCAAAGCCTGATTTAAGGTTTCAAATGCGCTTTCTTCCGACAAATGCCGCAGGAAACACGTAATCAAACGCGTACTTATGCCCCATTGCCGCCCGGCTTCACGGCAGGCTCGGACAATGCCGTTAATCACAGTTTCAAACGCCACGCCACGCGCAGTATGGGTTTGCGGATCGAAAAATATTTCCGTATGCACGACGTTGTCTTCACGGCAACGCTCAAGATATGCGCGGGTCAAATCGTAAAAATCTGCCTCATGCAGCAAGACACCGGCACCGGCATAATAAATATCCAAAAACGACTGCAAATTGTGGAAATCATAAGCCTGCCGTACCGCATCGACATTCTCATAAGGAATCGCTATGTGGTTGCGCTTGGCGATTTCAAACATCAACTCCGGCTCGAACGTCCCTTCGATATGGACGTGCAACTCGGCTTTGGGCAGGGCTTGGATCAATTGTTTGATATTCATATTTTCTCTGATTTTCGGTTTATATTTAATATTGAAGGCCGTCTGAAACTTTCAGACGGCCTTTGACCATTTATCTGTTAAAAACCATTTTCCATCATGATTTCGCCGGGGATGCGGTTGCGGTGCATGGCGTAGCCCAAATCCATCAGGGCTTGGAAAGTATCTTTGACCATTGCCGGATTGCCGCAAACCATAAAGCGCGTATCGGCCTTAGTAAACTTGAAGCCAACTTTTTCTTCCAAGTCGCCATTCTTCAGCAATTCGGGAATCCGTTTGCCACTCAATGCGCCTTCCGTTTCCTTGCGCGTGGTAACCGGAACAAAAGTGAATTTATGGAAATATTCTTCAATCAGCGGATGCTCTTTCAAATCGGCAAGGCGCTGGTTGAAAATCAACTCGTCGGCGTAAGAGACGGAATGCGCCAAAACCAAACGGTCGAAACGCTGCCAGATTTCAGGCTGCTCGATAATAGAGAGGAAAGGCGCAATGCCGGAACCCGTGCAGAGCATGACCAAATCTTTGCCGTCGGGGAAACGCTCGGGCAAAAGGAAACCGGTAGCCGTTTTATCCAGCAAAATGGTGTCACCCTCTTTCATCGCAGCAAAACGCGCCGACATCGGACCGCCTTCGATTAACACCGCGAAATACTCAAGCGTATCGGAGTATTCGGCAGACACGACAGAATACGCGCGCCAAATAAAGCCCTCGCCGTCACGGAAACCAAGGCGCGAAAACTGCCCTGCCGAAAAACGGTAGGACTCAGGACGGCTGATGGCAAAAGTCATCAGCTTAGGTGTATGGTGTTTGATCCACAAGACTTTTTCTTCGGTAAACTTGGCTTCGGGCGAGGCTGCCATAATAGGTTTCCTTGATATTCGGTATTAGTTTCAAATAGGGCTTATTATAAAGATTCAAAAGGCCGTCTGAAATTTTTATTTTTAGACGGCCTTTAAGATTATTCACGGCGCAAACGGATACTGATGCCTTTTTGTTCCAAAATCAAATCGTTACCGTCAAAACGATAGTTCCACACGCTTTGTTTGCGCAAAAACGCATCTTCCAGCTTCATGTCTTCACACAGCATCATGCTTACCGCAATATGGCCAAAATCAATTTTGTCCGAACCAATCGTATTGGCTTGGAACATCATACCGTTACACCCCATCTTGCCATACGCCTTAGGCATCTCACTCAAATCCAGATAGGCATCAGTACCGGCCAAATCTTTTTCGGTGAATTTATTGAAAGCGACAACACGCCATTTGGCGGCTAAAGTAGGCTGCGCCGTTTGTTGAGTTTGTACCTGAGATTTAGAGGCTTGTTCAGACTGAGATACTGAAGAAGATGTACAAGCTGCCAAAGCCACCATACTCATCAATGCACCGAATAATGTTTTCATATCTATTCCTTTATGTATTACTAAAGGCCGTCTGAAAAACCATTCACTTTCAGACGGTCTTTCAATTGGTAAGGTATTAGAGACATAGATAATTTAACCATTTTTTATTTCCAATACTCCTCAGAACTCGAGTCTAAGTGCGTTCCATGCCAAATGTTATCAACTTCATGAGCGTAAAATGGATCGTTTTGTCTCATTTCTTTTTCAAAAAATTCGTCATGAAATTCCGCAAATGGATCATTACCTTGAATCTTGGAATTCCAACCACCAATAGGCATATCAACAGGCCGCCATTTGCCATTGGTTTGTCTCATGTTTGTTTTAACTGCAGCAGAAAAATACTTACTTGCGTGTTTAGATTCGGTGTAATAGTCTACAATGGTAACAAAAACGAGTGATTGGAGTAATCCAATTATCCAAAAACCCTCAACAAAAAGATTTAATGTCGCTTCGCCTGTACTGAAGTACATTACCGTAGGCGTAGAGATGGAGAATGCCGCTACAAATAAGGTAACAAGCCTAAAAAGTTTTTTAGATTTTGTTTTCAATTTGCACTCCATAATGATTGGTAGCATTTCAGCTACCAATAAGCCTTATTTACAAAGTCGTATCCAATGCTTTGGAAATATCGTTCCAAATATCGTCCACATCTTCGATACCGACAGAGAAACGCAGCAGGCCGACTTTGACGCCCATTTCCATTTTCACATCATGTGGCACGCCGCTGTGGGATTGGGAATAGCAATGGTTGACCAAACTTTCCACGCCGCCGAGGCTGGAAGCCATTTTGACCAGTTTCATGTTTTTAATCACGCTATTGGCCGCTTCACGCGTGTCATTTTTGAGATAAACCGTAACCACGCCGCCGATGCCTTTGGGCATTTGTGCTTGGGCGAGTTCGTAATGTTCGTGAGACGGCAGGCCGGGATAGAACACTTTTTCAATGGCAGGATGGGCTTCCAAACGGCGTGCGATTTCGAGTGCGTTTTGGCAATGGGCGTTCATGCGCAGAGCCAGCGTTTTGATACCGCGTAACACCAGCCAGCAGTCCATCGGGCCTGCAATCGCGCCGGTATGTACCATCATGTTGTGCAAAGGTTGCGCCAGCTCTTTGGTTTTGGCAACGACTACGCCCATCAATACGTCTGAATGGCCGCACAAATATTTGGTAGCGGAATGGAACACAAAATCGCAACCCATATCCAACGGCTGTTGCAGATATGGAGTGGCAAAGGTGTTGTCGATACCCACCAGCGCACCGGCTGCTTTGGCTTTCGCAGCAAGCGCTTTGATGTCTACCAAGCGCAAAAGCGGATTGGACGGCGTTTCCAGCCAAACCAGTTTGACATTGTGCGCTTTGAGCAGCTCGTCCAGATTATCCGGATTGCCCAAATCGGCAAAAACAACGTTTACACCCCATTTTTGATAAACATCGACCAATAAATCATAAGCACCGCCGTAAATATCGGCGACCGCGACAATGGTATCGCCCGGGCGCAGGAAAGTACGCCACACGGCATCAATCCCCGCCATACCGCTGGAAAACGCAAAGCCGGCCGCACCGTGCTCCAAATCGGCAACGGTATCTTCCAATACCTGACGGGTCGGGTTGCTCAGGCGCGAATAGCGGTAAGGCACATTTTCGCCAATCTCGTGCAATGCAAACATACTGTTTTGATAAATCGGCGGCATCAGCGCACGGTTGTGTTCGTCGCAATCGTAGCTGGAATGAATGGCTTTCGTGGCGAATTTCATTTGGTCTCTGCCTATGTAGATGTGAATAATCGAAGATTTTATCACTATCTGAAAAATAGAAACAATCAATGCAGGCGGATAAAGCAAGTGATATAATCTCGCATTTGCAAATCGGCCGACACGAGCCGATTCCCTCCACACGCATCTCAACAATCCTATCATGAAGGACATACCACGCATGAACGCCATTGCAGACGTGCAATCCAGCCGCGATTTACGCAACCTGCCGATTAATCAAGTCGGCATCAAAGACCTGCGCTTTCCAATCTCCCTCAAAAGCAAAGAAGGCGAACAATCCACCGTCGCCCGCCTGACCATGACGGTTTTCCTGCCTGCCGACCAAAAAGGCACGCATATGTCGCGCTTTGTCGCCCTGATGGAAAAACAAACCGATGCTTTGGATTTCGATACGCTGCACAAGCTGACCGCCGATATGGTTGCCCTGTTGGATTCGCATTCCGGCAAAATCAGCGTTTCCTTCCCGTTTTTCCGCAAGAAAAGTGCGCCTGTCTCCGGCATCCAATCGCTGCTCGACTATGATGTTACCCTGACCGGCGAAATCAAAAACGGTACATACAGCCACAGTCTGAAAGTAATGGTTCCGGTTACTTCATTGTGTCCGTGTTCCAAAGAAATTTCCCAATACGGCGCGCACAATCAACGTTCGCATGTGACGGTCAGCCTGATAGCAAACGCGGATGTAGGCATTGAAGAAATCATCGATTACGTCGAAGCGCAAGCAAGCTGCCAGCTCTACGGTTTGCTCAAACGCCCTGACGAGAAGTATGTAACGGAAAAAGCATACGAAAATCCTAAGTTTGTCGAAGATATGGTTCGCGATGTGGCCACTGCGCTGATTGCCGACAAACGCATCGAATCGTTTGTTGTCGAAAGCGAAAACTTCGAATCGATACACAACCATTCCGCTTACGCTTATATCGCTTATCCTTAAAAGCCGAGCCGAATAGAAACAAAGGCCGTCTGAAAGTTTCAGACGGCCTTTGTATAGATTGAACGATAACATGAGACTATCGGTCATATATGGGCAACCCTATTTCGATATAATTCAAAAGCATTAGATTTCTCTCGCAATATTTAACATAAATTAAGCCGCTTGTTTTTTCCATCGTTTATAATGACGGTTCCTCAACGGCATCTCCGTAGATACTATGAAAAAATTCCTTTATTTCCTCATTGCATTTTTAGGCTTGAGCAGCTTCGCATTCGCAGTAGATGCCAATGATTTGCTGCCTCCAGAGCAAGCCTTTGTGCCTCAAGTCAATGTAACCGATCAAGGCATCAGCGTTCAGTTCAAGATCACTGACGGCTACTATATGTACCAGTCCAAAATCGTTGCAACGACCAATCCTGACAAAGTCTTGGGCGAACCCAAATTCAGCAAAGGCGAAGAAAAAGAAGACGAATTCTTCGGCAAACAAACGGTTTACCACCATACCGCGCAGGTTGACCTGCCTTACAAACAAGCCGCGCCGCAATACAAACTGACGCTGACTTATCAAGGCTGTGCCGAAGTGGGTGTGTGTTATCCGCCTGTGGACACCGAGTTTGACGTAAAAGGCAACGGGGTTTACCAGCCGCAAAGCGACGAGCCGGTTTCTGCCAAAGACCGATTCTTGCAACCGTCCGCCTCTTCAGACGGCCAAATGCCCACGCAACCCAGTACAAACAATCCCGACAGCAGCCGCTTCAAGCTCTCTTGGGATACTTTAAACGCCAACCTGTTGGCGTTTTTTGTCGCGGGTTTGGGCTTAAGCTTTACCGCCTGTATGTATCCGCTCCTGCCGATTGTTTCCAGCATTGTCGTGGGCGATAAAAAAGCCGGCAAAGGCCGCGCATTCACTTTGTCTATGGTGTATGTACAAGGCTTGGCATTGACCTATACCTTGGTCGGCGTGATTGCCGGTTTGACCGGCGCGCTGTTGACCGTATGGCTGCAACAGCCGTGGGTTGTACTTGCCGCCGCCGCGTTGATGGTGGTACTGGCGATGTCCATGTTCGGCCTCTTCAATATCCAGCTGCCAAACTCAGTCCAATCCTATTTCCAAAACCAAAGCAATAAACTCTCCGGCGGCAAAATCATTTCCGTCTTCATCATGGGTATTTTGTCCGCCCTGATTGTCGGCCCTTGCGTTGCGCCTCCGCTGGCATTTGCTCTGGGCTATATCGGCCAGACCGGCGATGCCGTATTGGGCGGCCTTGCACTTTATGTATTAGCACTCGGCACCGGCGTGCCGCTCATCATCATCGGCACATTCGGCGGCCATATCCTGCCTAAAGCAGGCGACTGGATGAACGGCATCAAATACGCATTCGGCTTCATCTTACTGGCCGTTGCCGTATATCTTGCCACACCGCATCTGCCTTATTTCGCAGTAGTCGGCCTCTACACCTTGCTGATGATTGTTCCCGCCCTTATGCTTTTGGCGAAATCCGGCAAACAAAAAGGCCGTCTGAAAACAGTTGCCGCCGTATTGGGCTTTTTACTGCTGATTGGCGGCTCATGGTTTGGCTGGCAAAGCTTTAATAAACAAACCACCGCCCTGCACCACTTCTTAACACTGGTTCCGCCATCCGAAGCCGGACAAGAAACCGACCACGGCAAGATGTTTACCGATGTCGGCGAACTCAAAGCCGCTATGGACGCCGCTTTGAAAGCTGATCCAAGCAAGCCCGTGCTGATTGATTTCTACGCCGACTGGTGCGTATCCTGCAAAGAAATGGCCGCCTACACACTCAACCAACCACAGGTACACGAAGCAGTCGATATGCAGCGCTTTTTCCAAATCGACGTGACCGCCAACACTCCCGACCATCAGGCCTTACTGAAAGAATACGGCCTCTTCGGCCCTCCGGGCGTATTTGTTGTCCGCGCCGACGGCAGTCATAGCGAAGCCTTATTAGGATTTGTCAAACCCGATGCCTTCATCGAATGGTATCGCAAAAACGAGAAATAGCCGTCTATAAAAAGGCCGTCTGAAAACAGTTTTTCAGACGGCCTTTTTTATGTTCGACAATTAAAATTCATCTTGATGCCAACGCGTAGAACGCAAAATGCTGGAATCCACATCTTGAATATTGCGGTGACCGGTAAACGCCATGGAAATATCCATTTCTTTATACAGGATTTCCAGCGCACGAGTTACGCCTTCTTCGCCATACGCACCCAAACCATACAGAAACGCCCGGCCTATCATCGTACCTTTCGCACCCAAAGCCCAAGCCTTCAAAATATCCTGACCGCTGCGGATACCGCTGTCCATCCAAACCTCGATGTCGCTGCCCACCGCACTGACCACATCAGGCAAAGCCTTAATGGCAGACACAGTATCGTCAAGCTGACGGCCGCCATGATTGGAAACGACCAATGCGTCCGCGCCGCTTTTCGCTGCTTTTTCCGCATCTTCAGGTTCCATAATCCCTTTGATAATCAGCTTGCCGCCCCACAAATCCTTAATGCGTGCCACATCGTCCCAGCTCAGGCGCGGGTCGAATTGTTCGGAAGTCCATGAAGACAGCGAAGACAAATCCCCCACGTTTTTCGCATGACCGACGATATTGCGGAAGGTGCGGCGTTCCGTGTTCAGCATTTTCATACACCATTCCGGTTTGGTCGCCAAATTGATTAAATTGGCAATGGTCGGTTTCGGCGGCGCAGACAGGCCGTTTTTAATGTCTTTGTGGCGCTGACCTAAAACCTGCAAATCGGCAGTCAAAACCAAAGCCGAACAATTAGCATCCTTCGCACGCTTAATCAAGTTCTCCATAAACTCGCGGTCGCGCATCACATAAAGCTGAAACCAAAACGGCGAACTGGTATTTTCAGCTACATCTTCAATCGAACAAATGGACATGGTCGACAGCGTAAACGGAATACCGAATTTTTCTGCCGCCCGTGCTGCCAAGATTTCGCCGTCGGCATGCGCCATGCCCGTGAAACCTGTCGGCGCAATCGCTACTGGCATTTTCACATCCTGTCCAATCATTTTAGTCTCAAGGCTGCGTCCTTCCATATTAACCAATACTTTTTGACGGAAACGGATGTCTTTAAAATCCGAAGTATTTTCATGATAAGTGGTTTCCGTCCAAGAGCCTGAGTCAATATAATCATAAAACATACGCGGCATTTTACGTTTGGCGACAAGGCGCAAGTCTTCGATACAGGTTATTTTGCTTAAATCAGATTTCATGGTCGATTGCCTCTGTTAAGGTAAGATGGATGATTCAAGGCCGTCTGAACATTTCAAACACCTCATTATTTTACTCCATCAAAACAACTAAATTTTAAGAATAATTTTGATAATCTATATCAGTATCAATATTAAATCAAAACATTTTAACCTTGAAATTTGTAGGGTTGATAGCCTTTTTTCAGACGGCCTCAAATTCAAATTGCAGAAAAATAAAGAAAATATTTTCCGATTTAAAAATCAGCCAATGCCACCATTTAAACAAACAATCAAACCGAGCCGCCACATACTTGACTGAAACACTCAGATATTAGACAATCCCCCCACTAATAAAAACGCCACACACAGGCAACCACACCATGAGACTGACTACCAAAGGGCGATTTGCAGTAACCGCCATGATAGATTTGGCGATGAACGCGCAAACCGGCGCTGTTAAACTCAGTGCCATCAGCGAACGACAAAGCATATCGCTTTCCTACCTCGAACAATTATTCAGCAAGCTGCGCCGTGCCGGATTGGTTGAAAGCCTACGCGGCCCCGGCGGAGGCTACATCCTTGCCGCTCCCGCCGAGCAAATCAATATTGCACAAATCATCTCCGCAGCCGAAGACCGACTGGATGCCACGCAGTGCGGCAGCAAAGCAAACTGCAACCACGGCGCCCCCTGTCTGACCCACGACCTTTGGGAAAACTTAAACAAAACCATCAATGATTACCTCAGCGGCGTTACGCTGCAAAGCATCATTGAACAAAAAAACTGCAGCGACAGCAGTCATGTCGTTACCTTTACACACATTCATTAAACCGACTTGCGGCAAAAGACCGCAGGCAGATGACCAAACGAAAGAGCAAACCATGACCGTCAAAACCCCCGTATACCTCGACTACGCCGCCACCACTCCCGTTGACCGCCGCGTTGCCGAAAAAATGATTCCCTACCTGTCCGATATTTTCGGCAACCCAGCCTCCAACAGCCACAGCTTCGGCTGGGAAGCAGAAGAAGCAGTCGAAAAAGCACGCGCAGACATTGCAGCCCTGATTAACGCCGACTCTAAAGAAATCGTTTTTACCAGCGGCGCAACCGAGTCCAACAACCTCGCCATCAAAGGCGCGGCGCACTTCTACAAATCTAAAGGCAACCACCTCATTACCGTAAAAACCGAGCACAAAGCCGTGCTCGACACCATGCGCGAACTCGAACGCCAAGGTTACGAAGTAACTTACCTGGACGTACAAGAAAACGGTTTGGTTGATTTAGACGTACTGAAAGCCGCCATCCGCGAAGACACCATCCTCGTTTCCGTCATGTGGGTAAACAACGAAATCGGCGTGGTTCAAGATATTCCTGCCATCGGCGAAATCTGCCGCGAACGCAAAATCATTTTCCACGTTGACGCAGCACAAGCATGCGGCAAAGTGCCTGTTGATGTTGAAGCCGCCAAAGTTGATTTGCTGTCTATGTCCGGCCACAAAGTATACGGCCCTAAAGGCATTGGCGCTCTGTATGTACGCCGTAAACCACGTGTCCGCCTCGAAGCCCAAATGCACGGCGGCGGCCACGAACGCGGTTTCCGTTCCGGCACATTGCCGACCCATCAAATCGTCGGCATGGGAGAAGCCTTCCGCATTGCCAAAGAAGAATTGGCACAAGACACTGCGCACTACTTAAAACTGCGCGATATCTTCCTCAAAGGCATCGAAGGCATCGAAGAAGTCTACATCAACGGCGACCTTGAACACCGTGCTCCAAACAACCTGAACGTCAGCTTCAACTTCGTCGAAGGCGAAAGCCTGATTATGGCAGTGAAAGAACTCGCCGTATCCAGCGGCTCCGCCTGTACTTCCGCAAGCCTTGAACCAAGCTACGTTTTACGCGCACTCGGCCGCAACGACGAATTAGCGCACTCTTCCCTGCGCATCACCTTCGGCCGCATGACCACCGAAGAAGAAGTGCAATTTGCAGCAGAACTGATTAAATCCAAAATCGGCAAACTGCGCGAACTGTCGCCGCTGTGGGAAATGTTCAAAGACGGGATTGATTTAAACTCAATTGAATGGGCGGCGCATTGATAATCTAGATAGGCTATCTAAAAAAGGAGAAGGATTTTGTTTTAGATAGCCAAAAAACTATTCTTATTAATTTTATTTCTAACTCCTAAAGGGATATAAAAATGGCGTATCGTTGTGATACTGATCTGGAATTTTTGGCAGAGATTAAATCAGAAGATTTAAATGACCTTGTATATTGCCTAACTCATGATAAAGATGGTGAGAAAAGATTTACAGAAGAATTAAGTGAGAGTGACGCATATAAAGAGTACTATCCAGACCACCATCAGTATTGGAAATTGATAGCAGCAGAAATTCAATGTTTTGGTGCAAATACTTTTGCTACATTATTAAGAGGAGGAGAAGGGATACTTTACAAGGAAGTATTAACGGATGTATGTGATAAATTAAAAGTTAATTATAACAATAGCTCATCAGTTGAAAAGATAGAAACACATCTATTAATGAAAATTCTAGAGGATTCAATAGAAAAATTAAGTCCTTCTGAATTGCAAGACTTGGCAAGAAATTTAGGACTTAAAAACTTTTCAGGAATTACACCAGAAGCACTAGTAGGTATATTTCAAGCAGTATTTAGAGCAGGTGGATTTAAATCATACCAGCTGACCTTAATCATTGTTAATTATATTATGAAGGCTATTTTAGGAAGAGGGCTAAGTTTAGCAGGTAACGCAGCTTTAACAAGAACAATGTCTGTTTTAGCTGGCCCGATTGGTTGGACTATTACAGGATTATGGACTGCGATTGATATAGCAGGTCCTGCTTACCGTGTAACAATTCCTGCTGTAATTCATGTTGCGGTACTTCGCCAAAAATATTTGTATGATGAGAAAGCAAGAGATGTTTCTTTTGGATAATTATAGTAATCGCAGGTTGGGTTGAAAACCCAACAAACCTATCAATCAACTCGTTTAATAAACCAACCTGCCTAATATATTAAAAACAACAAAGGTCGTCTGAAACCTCACAAAGACCTTTTCAGACGACCTAAAAGCCACCACATTAAAATCAAGGATACAAAACCATGAACGAACAAGATTTAGATTTGGACAATCTCGACAACCTACTCGAAGATTTTGACGGCGTTACCGTGGAAGGCGGCGTCGATTCGGAAAGCGACGACGGCTGCGAAGGCGGCGCGTGTAAAATCTAAACTTCAGGCCGTCTGAATATTTGTAAACAAACCATTTACACCACTAAAAACACAAAGGAAACCACATCATGGCATACAGCGATAAAGTAATCGACCACTACGAAAATCCCCGCAACGTCGGTACTTTCGACAAAAACGACGAATCTGTCGGTACCGGTATGGTCGGTGCGCCAGCCTGCGGCGACGTAATGCGTCTGCAAATCAAAGTAAACGATGAGGGTATTATCGAAGATGCAAAATTCAAAACTTACGGTTGCGGTTCTGCCATCGCTTCTTCCAGCCTGATCACCGAGTGGGTCAAAGGCAAAAGCCTTGACGATGCGCTGGCAATCAAAAACAGCGAAATCGCCGAAGAGTTGGAATTGCCTCCAGTTAAAATCCACTGCTCTATCTTGGCTGAAGATGCGGTAAAAGCAGCCGTTGCCGACTATCGCAAACGTCAGGAAAACAAATAACCGGATTCAATGACCCCTTGTCGGCAGGTGCCCAAGACTCCTAGCGAGTCTTCGAGAAAAGCAAATCTGGTGATTTATTCCCCTCTTAAGCAGACAGGGTGAATTGAGAGCACAGAAACTTCATCCTTTTGAAGTTGCCGCCAAATTTGGGACTGCCGCCTGCCAATCTATCCCCTCTCCCCGCGGGAGAGGGTTAGGGAGAGGGCAATAAATCGCAGCTTATATTTAATTTAGTCGTTATACCTGCAAAATCAAAGGAGGCGAAATGCCTTTTACTGATGAAGAAGTCCAATCCCTACTTGCTGTCAAAGGCATAGGTAAAACCATATTGCAGCGTTTGCAGCAAATGGGATTAGATGATATTGCCAAGCTGGCGGCGGCAGATTTAGACGATATTTTGGAACGGGGCGCACAATTAACCAGCTCGACCTGTTGGAGAAATAGTCCGCAGGCTAAAGCTGCCATTGCCGCCGCAATAGAGTGGGCAAAACAGCGTTTTCAGACGGCCTGATAATCAAGATGCCGTCTGAAATAAAAAGCAGGCAAAACAGAAAATGATTGCGAAATGAGGAAAAAAGCATGATTACTATCACAGAAAACGCAGCCAAACACATCAACAGCTACCTGACCAAACGCGGCAAAGGGTTGGGTGTGCGCTTGGGTGTGAAAACCAGCGGCTGCTCGGGCATGGCATACAACCTTGAATTTGTCGATGAAGTGAACGAGGATGATCTGATTTTTGAAGAACACGGCGCGCGCGTTTATATCGATCCAAAAAGCTTGGTTTATCTAGACGGCACGCAAGTCGATTACACCAAAGAAGGCTTACAGGAAGGTTTCA
Source organism: Neisseria subflava (assembly GCF_005221305.1). Classification (NCBI taxonomy): domain Bacteria; kingdom Pseudomonadati; phylum Pseudomonadota; class Betaproteobacteria; order Neisseriales; family Neisseriaceae; genus Neisseria; species Neisseria subflava. The sequence continues at coordinate 701,403 of NZ_CP039887.1, read as the reverse complement.
AATTTGAAAATCCGAATGTCAAAGACTCTTGCGGCTGTGGTGAGAGCTTCCACGTTTAAAATATAAAAAATGGCGGGAAAGTATCAAAACCATCCCGCCATTTTTTGGCTTCTTGCCTATTATAGCTGCCCTTGCCTTTTCTTTTTCGTTCTACTTTGTGTCGGAACAAATCAGATTTGACTAAGGCTTTTAAGGCATTGTCCCGTATTTTGTCTTTATTGTGTTGTACCTTACCTGTCATATTGTTTTCCTTTCGTATAAACAGTTTTTGGATTATATCGTAAAATAATCTTCTTCTTTAGATTTTTTCCTTTAATATCATGTCTCAATACTTCAACCTCTTCCAGCTTGAGCCATCTTTCAATATTGATACCGAAGCACTCGAACAGACCTATCGAGCTTTAGCTGCCCGTTTTCATCCCGATAAATTTGCTTCCGCCTCAGCTTTTGAGCAAAAACAAGCCGTCATGATGTCTTCTACAATTAATGATGCCTACCGCACATTAAAAAGCCCTATTGATCGGGCTGCTTATCTCTTGAAAAGCCAAAATATCGATGCTGATGCACCTGAACACACTTCGTTTTCACCAGAATTCCTCATGCAGCAGATGGAATGGCGAGAAACATTAATGGATGCACAAATGGAACAAAACCATGATGCCATCCGAGCGCTGGATCAAGAAATCCAAGAAGTACAAAGCAACCTATATCAAGATTTGCAACAAGCATTTGAACAACAGGATTATGAATCGGCCGCACAATGGGTACGGCATGGACGCTTTCTTAATAAACTTCGTAATGAAATTGCTTCAATCTTATAAAGTACATATGCTGTTACATTTGACCTAGTTATTTTATATGCAAAACAAAAACCGTATCAGATAAATCTGATACGGTTTTCTTATATTAACTACCTATTAGCGTTTTTTACCGGTAACAGTAGCAACAGCCAGGTTTTCGTTACGTTTCAGAGAAACGCTTTCAACACCTTCTGGCAATTTGATGTCTGACAAGTGCAGAATGTCGCCGGCAACTACTGATGCACAATCCAGTTCCAAGAAAGCAGGAATGTTTGCAGGCAAAGCAACTACTTCAACAGAAGTGTTCAACAGAGATACGCGGCCACCTTGCAATTTAACAGCTTGAGAGTTTTCAGCGTTAACAATGTGCAGAGGAACACGGATGCGTACAGGTTGATCAGCTTTTACAGCTTGGAAGTCGATGTGTTGAACTTCGCGACGGAATGGGTGCATTTGGAAGTCACGCACGATAACGTCTTTAGTTTCACCGTTCAAAGACAGTTTAATCAAAGCAGTATGGAAAGATTCTTTTTCCAATGCGTAGAATACAGTTTTGTGGTCTACAGCGATAGCAACAGGCTCTTGACCTTCACCGTACAGAATGCCAGGGATTTGGCCTTCGCGACGCAGGCGGCGGCTCGCACCAGTGCCTTGGGCTTCGCGAACAGAGGCTTGAATTTCGTAAGTCATGTTTAATACTCCAATTTAGATAAAATCGTCGTCATCGGCCGCGACCAGCTTAAGACGACATCGGGTTATGGCAGCAACATGCCGCCAGTCATCACATCCTCATTGAAAAGATATGAGACGGATTCTTCATTGCTGATACGGCGTACCGTCTCAGCCAGCAAACCGGCAATGGTAACTTGACGGATGCGTTCACATTTTTTAGCTGCTTCAGACAACGGAATCGTATCTGTCACAACTACTTGGTCAATTTCGGAAGAAGCAATTCGATTCACTGCTTCGCCGGAGAATACTGCATGGCTGGCGTATGCCAGTACACGATCTGCACCGCGCTCTTTCAGGGCTACAGCCGCTTTACACAGGGTGTTTGCCGTATCGATCATATCATCTACGATCAAGCAAGTACGGCCTTGAATATCGCCAATAATGTTCATCACTTCAGCCACATTAGCTTTAGGACGACGTTTGTCAATAATGGCCAAATCAGCATTTAAAGATTTAGCAACAGCACGTGCACGTACAACACCACCGATATCAGGGCTGACAACAGTTAGATTGTCGATACGTTGTTGTTTAATATCGTTCAATAAAATCGGGGTAGCGTAAATATTATCCACCGGAATATCGAAGAAACCTTGAATTTGATCGGCATGCAAGTCAACAGTCAATACGCGGTCGATACCTGCCGAGTACAACATATTCGCTACCAATTTAGCAGAAATAGGTACACGAACAGAGCGAGGACGACGATCTTGACGCGCATAGCCAAAGTAAGGAATCGCGGCAGTAATACGACCGGCAGAAGCACGTTTGAGTGCATCGGCCATAGTCAAAATTTCCATCAGGTTGTCATTGGTTGGCGCACAGGTAGGTTGCAAAATAAACACATCACGACCACGCACATTTTCCAACAGTTCAATGGCTACTTCGCCATCAGAGAATTTGGAAACGGTGGCTTCACCGAGTGAAATATCCAAATGTTTGACAACACGTTGCGCCAATTCCGGATTTGCATTACCGGTAAACACCATTAAACTGTCATAAGCAGCCATATCTTCACCTGATTCTAGATTTGATTTACGCGCAGAAAACATTACGCTTTCCTTTGCCCTATGTCTAAGACACTAATTACGCGATTATACGCGTAAAGACGGGTAAAAAAAAGTTTTTCAGCGTTATTTTGCTCTTAGCGTAAAAAAGCGTGTAAGTAAACTTACACGCTTTTATTTGGCTGGGGAGGAAGGATTCGAACCTTCGCATGCTGGAATCAAAATCCAGTGTCTTAACCGCTTGACGACTCCCCAATAAAGGGTGTTGGCTGGGGAGGAAGGATTCGAACCTTCGCATGCTGGAATCAAAATCCAGTGTCTTAACCGCTTGACGACTCCCCAACAAAGGGTTTGGCTGGGGAGGAAGGATTCGAACCTTCGCATGCTGGAATCAAAATCCAGTGTCTTAACCGCTTGACGACTCCCCAACTTACTAAATCATATAAAACAGAGGATGAATATCTAATCCTTCCACACAATAAGCTTTATATGATTGAGAAACCTGTTGGTAAATTGTATTTGCTTCTTGATGAGATGCACTTGCTATAAACAAACAAGCCCCAGAACCGGTCATTAATGCATAACCATATTGGAATAACTCAACATAAGCCTTCCAAACCTCAGGATATTCCTGAAATACAACCACCTGCATATCATTTTGAAACGGCTGTAATGATTGGAAAGTCGGCATTATGCTGGGTTTGGAATCACGTGTCAAGCCTTCATGTGCAAAAATTTTAGCTGTTGCCACATGGACAGGGGGCTTAACGATAACATACCATTGTTTAGGGACATCTATTTCAGCCAGCTTCTCGCCTACGCCTTTGGCAAAAGCACTTCTTCCAAAAATAAAAAAAGGAACATCCGCACCAAGACTTACGCCTAAATCAATCAGTTGCTGCCTGCTCAAGCCACATTGCCACCATTGGTTTAAAACCATTAAAACTGTGGCCGCATCAGAGCTTCCACCGCCCAATCCGCCTCCGGTCGGAATCACTTTATCCAACCAAATTTCAACACCGTGTGGTACGTTTGCATATGGCAACAATAATTTAGCCGCCCGATAAGTCAAGTCCTGTTCGGGCTCAAGCCCTTCGACCGGCGTATGCAAAATAATCTGCCCATCAGTACGCATTTTCAGATGAACGGTATCGTATAAGCCGATCAAACAGAAAATACTTTCCAAATTATGATAACCATCGCTCCTACGGCCGGTAATCCTCAAATCCAAATTTAATTTAGCCGGCGCAGGAAAGGCTTGAATTTCCTCTGAAACAGACATGGCATCCTCTATTTGCGTGCTGCGCATCGGGTTTGTCCATTCTTATCCAAAGAGTGATTTACTGTATCGAATACCAAGCGGATATTAAACTTGGCATTCTCAAGTTGAAGCGTTTTGGGCTGTCCTGAATTATTTAAAGTACGCGATATTGTCCAGTCAAACTGCTCCAGACGGCCATCAGGCAGGATTTTGTATGGCGCATTGGCAACGCGTTTACCATCCGCCCAAATATGCAGATATTGAACCGGCAAAGCAAAACCCAAAAGCTGCCTGCTCAATTCTTCAGCCGTTTCCGCCTGATAAACCTTACCCTTACTGTCTACTGCCAATACGCCTTCACTGTCTTGACACAGCTGGCCTACGGTATTGCCCAACGGTGTATTCACATCAATGGTTTGAACCGCATTCTGATAAGTCCAGTCGAAATTAGCATATGAGCCTTTGCCTTCCACTTTAACAGCCAATCGACCATCTGCACTAAAATCCTGCACCTGCTCTGCTGCTTGCCAACTGTTTTGCTGAGGTAAGTTTGGCTGCGCACAAGCAGCTAAAAACAACAAGGCAGCAACCGATGATAATTGTTTTAAATTCATGGATATTCCTTCATAGGCCGTCTGAAATCAAACGCTTTTCAGACGGCCTTTTGGTTTTATTTGTGTTTTTGAGGATGTGGTTTGCTGGACGTTATACCGAATTTGGACATTGTCTCTTTTAATACTCGGAGATTGCTTCCGCGTTTCAAGCCGTCATTCCAGATTTCTTTGGCCTTGTCTTGGTCTCCAAGCGTCCATAGGACTTCGCCCAAATGCGCGGCGACTTCGGCTTCAGGTTCTTTTTCATAGGCATATTGAATATATGGAAGCGCCATTTGCGCATCGCCTTTAAGATAATACGCCCAGCCTACACTGTCATTAATTGCTGCGCTTTCCGGCTCCATTTGATAGGCCGTCTGAACCATTTTAAACGCTTCCTTCAAATCCTTGCCGTTTGACAGCAAGGTATAGCCCAAAGCATTCCAACCGTGTGGATTATCCGGATACAACTCAACAACTCGGCGCAAATCGGCAATCGCCTTGCCTGGCTGATTCAGCTTCTCATACACCATCGAACGCTGATACAACATATTGGCAAGCAGCTCGGGAGAAGCTTGGGTTTTCAAGGATTTTTCAGTGGAATTTACCAAGCTGTTCAAAGCGTTCAACGATTCTTGAAGATTGGTATTTTTAGACAATACAAACAAAGCCGTATTCAGCAAATCACTGGCTTCAAAATAACGTCCTCTTTGCTCGGGCATTTTTTGTGCGCGTTGCACCAAAGCCCAAGCCTCTTTATGGTTGCCCTGTTTGGCTTCGATAGAAGCGGCCAAAATAGTTTTATCAAACGTATAAGCCGTTGCCGTTACCTTGTCCAGCCATTGTTTGGCTTTCGCAAATTCTTCAGCATCATTATAAGAAACCGCACCAATCAACGCCGCACGGCTGCGCTGCTCTTCCGTACCGGCTTTATAAGCCTTTTCCAGATAGCTGTTTACCGCAGAAATATTTTCCGTCTTGCTGGCGGACAATAAGGCGGCCTGAATATACAAATCAGGGTTTGGATTTTCTTCCAACAAAGTCTGCAAACGCTTAAAGGCCTGATCATTTTGGCCATGGGCGATCAAATTGGCGATGTCCAACTCCTGCCAAATCGGAGATAAGGTTTTGGTGTCTGTATCTTTGAAGAAGCCGTCCAGAATATCAGGATGCCGTTGCGCCATCAGTCGCAACGTAACAAAAGTCGGCGGCAGGATTTCGTTGTCCAACTTAGCCAATCGCTGCAATGCTGCAATGGCGTGTTTCTTTTGACCGTCTTTTGCACTAAAAATTGCATCTGCAATTGCCGCTTCAGGGAAGTCTTTATAATTCAGTGCCGTTTTATGCACCTGTTTGACTGCATCGCTGGTCAGATTCGGCTGTTGTGCTGCGGTTTGTGCCAAAAGCAGAAACACGCGCTTTTGCTCGTCTTCACTACCGCCGGCAATCACCTTGTCCAATCCGCTCAAATTCTTATCGGCTTTGCCCAGCAGCAAATTGCGCAACCAAGTCATACGCTTTTGTGTTTCACCAGGCTCCGGCTCGATTTCGCGCCATTTTTGGTAAATGGCTTCAGCCTGTTCAAAGGCATTTAAAGAAACCGCCATCTCCAAAGCGCGTTCGGCCACTTCGGGAGATTTGGTGCGATGCAACGTCAAAATATAAGTAAACAGAGCAGAAGCCGCATCACCCTTTTGCAGAGCCAGTTCTGAATTTAACAAAGTGAAAACCTGCGAGGTACGGTTTTGTATACCCAACAGACGTATCCGCTCCTGCTCGCGCTCTTCGGGAGAAAAACGGTCGGCACGGCTTTTCTTTTTAATAATCTTAGCCGATTCAAAAACTGCATTTGAATCGCCGGGCGCGGCAAAAGTTTGTGTAGCAAACAACATCATGACAGCCGCAGCTGCTACTCGAATACGGGATGGGAAAAACAACATAACTATCCTTTTTGAGAACCTGCCGACATTTTCAGACGGCCTAAGCACTTGCAAAACAGATGCAAAGCTTTATTTATCATTCAGGCATAACTGTAACACACGCACCCTATTTTGTTGACACGGTAACCGTAAACCTTGTGTAATCCTCATCTGCATAAAACGATCAGCGCCAAAAATGAATACCGACCACCTTATCCATTTCCTAACTCAAGCTTCACGCTTCAGCAGCCGTATGCAAGCAGAGCGCAATCAATTAGTTACCGCCCAAACGGTCAAAGATGCAGCCGTTTTAGTCGGCATTGTCTTGCATGAAGGAGCGTGGCAAATTTTACTGACCAAAAGGGCCGAGACCTTAAGGCAGCACACCGGACAAATCGCCTTTGCCGGCGGCCGCAAAGATGTTCAAGACGACAGCCTAACGGCAACGGCGTTAAGAGAAGCTTATGAAGAAACTGCCATTCCGATTACCGCATGGCAGACTTTTGCGCCGCTACCCTTCTATGACACGCCTTCCGGCTACCGTGTTACGCCCGTTCCGGCAATTTGCACCCATTCCGTCAACCCCAAAGCCTACCCCGACGAAGTAGCAGAAATTTTTTATCTGCCTTTGAGCTTCGCCTTAAACCTGAGAAACTACACATTCCGTCAGCTTCATCACAACAATCAAACCCTCGCCCTCCCCGCCCTGCCTTTCCGACACTACGACATTTGGGCTGACAGCAATCATCCTATATGGACTGGCAGAACGTTATCAGCAATATTGCCAAGCTTTTAAATAAGGCAAGGCCGTCTGAAAAAATAGGAAAGAATGGTTTCTGATTTTCTTATGGTGTTTGGTTATATACCTGCCACAACAAAATAAGTTATAGCGACAAACACAAAACAGGAGCAGAAAATTTCAAAATAAATGATTAGAAAATAGTGTAACGATATAAAAATTCATTTTTTCACAAATAAATTGTACCCTCTTCATTTTTCAGACGGCCTTTGCCTGCGTATAATATCGGTCTAATTTACAATTCAAACGAGCTTAGCCCAGCCATGACCGAATCCATCCGCCTGCCCGCTTCTACACTCAAGCCTTCTACCGTTGCCCTGCCCGGTTCCAAAAGCATCAGCAACCGTACGCTGCTCTTGGCAGCACTCTCCGACAACGTTTGCGAAATCCATTCTTTGCTCAAATCCGACGATACCGACCGAATGCTTGAAGCACTTGACAAACTCGGCGTACAAATTGAATCTTTACCTGAAGGCCGTCTGAAAGTTCATGGCACCGGCGGCCGCTTTCCCAACCAAACCGCCGATTTGTTTTTAGGCAACGCCGGTACGGCATTCCGCCCCTTGACTGCCGCGCTTGCCGTTTTGGGTGGCGACTATCATCTGCATGGCGTGCCGCGTATGCACGAACGCCCCATCGGCGATTTGGTGGATGCGCTGCGCATTGCAGGTGCGGACGTACAATATCTGGGCAATGAAAACTACCCTCCGCTTCAGATCGGTAAACGCCAAGACAACGGCGAGCGCGTTATTCCGATTAAAGGCAATGTGTCCAGTCAATTCCTGACCGCCCTGCTGATGGCTTTGCCCTTGACCGGACAAGCATTTGAAATTCACATGGTAGGCGAGTTGATTTCCAAACCTTATATCGACATCACGCTCAAGCTGATGGCGCAGTTCGGTGTGGACATCATCAATGAAGACTACCGTGTATTTAAAATCCCGGCCGGTGCCAAATATCATGCGCCCGAACATTTATATGTGGAAGGCGATGCCTCCAGCGCGTCTTACTTCTTGGGTGCAGGCCTGATTGCAGGTACACCCATCCGCGTAACCGGTATCGGCGCACACAGCATTCAAGGCGACGTCGCCTTTGCGCGTGAATTGGAGAAAATCGGTGCAGATGTCATTTGGGGCGAAAATTTTGTTGAAATTTCCCGCCCTGCCGAGCGCAAGATTCAGGCTTTTGATTTGGATGCCAACCATATCCCAGACGCGGCCATGACTCTGGCTATCGTCGCACTGGCCACCAAACAACCCTGCACCCTGCGTAATATCGGCTCATGGCGCGTCAAAGAAACCGACCGTATCACCGCTATGGCAACCGAACTGCGCAAACTGGGTGCAGAAGTCGTTGAAGAAGCCGAAGCCATCCATATCACGCCGCCCGAAACACTTACCCCTGATGCCGTCATCGATACTTATGACGACCACCGCATGGCCATGTGTTTCTCGCTGGCTTCGCTTTTGGGCATCCCCGTCATCATCAACGACCCGAAATGTACGCATAAAACTTTCCCCGACTATTTCCAAGTTTTTACATCATTGACCAACTGATTGATTATTCAAATTTTCAGACGGCCTGTTGCATACAAAAAACACAGGCCGTCTGAAAAATAAAAATAAAACTATACTTTTTCTTAATTTATGCGATAATAGCTAAATAAATTCTTAGCGATTCATATTTCCTTTCGGAGAGAAAACATGTCAGACGAAAAAAGCAAAGCCTTAGCCGCCGCCCTTGCCCAAATCGAAAAAAACTTCGGCAAAGGCTCCATCATGAAAATGGACGGCAGCCAACAGGAAGAAAACCTTGATGTTATTTCCACCGGCTCCCTCGGCGTAGACTTAGCACTCGGCGTTGGCGGTCTGCCCCGCGGCCGCGTGGTTGAAATTTTCGGCCCGGAATCCTCCGGTAAAACCACACTCTGTCTCGAAGCCATTGCTCAATGCCAAAAAAATGGCGGCATCTGCGCATTCATCGATGCCGAGCATGCTTTTGACCCGATTTACGCCCGTAAACTCGGCGTAAAAGTCGAAGAACTCTATCTCTCCCAACCGGATACCGGCGAGCAGGCATTGGAAATCTGCGATACATTGGTACGCTCAGGCGGTATCGATATGGTCGTTGTTGACTCCGTAGCCGCACTTGTGCCTAAAGCCGAGATCGAAGGCGAAATGGGCGACAGCCACGTCGGCCTGCAAGCCCGCCTGATGAGCCAAGCCCTGCGCAAACTGACCGGCCACATCAAACGCACCAATACATTGGTTGTTTTCATTAACCAAATCCGTATGAAAATCGGCGTGATGTTCGGCAGCCCTGAAACCACAACCGGCGGTAACGCGCTCAAATTCTACGCCTCCGTCCGCCTCGACATCCGCCGTACCGGTCAGATTAAAAAAGGCGATGACGTTATTGGTAACGAAACCAAAGTCAAAGTCATCAAAAACAAAGTTGCGCCTCCATTCCGTCAAGCCGAATTCGATATTCTTTACGGCGAAGGTATCAGCTGGGAAGGCGAATTGATCGACTTGGGCGTCAAACATGACATCGTTGAAAAATCCGGTGCATGGTACAGCTACAACGGCGCAAAAATCGGCCAAGGTAAAGACAATGTACGCGTTTGGTTGAAAGAAAATCCTGATATCGCCAACGAAATCGATGCCAAAATCCGTGCGGCAGTCGGTATCAATGTCGATATTACCGAAGGCAGATTGGACGATACCGACGGCGAGCGTCCTGAGGAATAAGTCTGTCTGAAATTAAAGGTTAAAGACCAAATAAAAGGCCGTCTGAAATCCGACCATTAATCGGATTTCAGACGGCCTTTTATTCAATACTGCTTAAAGCCCCAATGCCTGAGCATGAAACTCAATATGCGAATCGATAAAGCTGGCAATAAAGAAATAGTCATGCCCATAGCCTGGACGTACTTTATATTGGATATTGAAACCTTTTTCGCGTGCTGAGCGGACAAACCCTTCCGGTTGCAGAACTTCAGGATACAAAGCATCTTCACTGCCGACATCAATCAAAACAGGCAATTTATGCGAGGCGGTCTGAAGCAGCTTTGTACTGTCATAGTGTTTCCATGTTTCCACGTTTTGACCCAAATAAGCTGAAAACGCCTGCCTGCCGCCTTCCGTATCGATAGGATGACATAAAGGCGCAAAGGCAGAAACCGCAGCATATCGGCCAGGATAGTTCAAAGCCAAATGCAGCGCGCCATACCCACCCATGCTGAAACCTGCAATGCTGCGCTCTTTCGCTACCGGGAAATTATGCTCGATCAAATCAGGCAATTCTTGGCTGATATAGCTTTCCATTTGATAATGCTGTGCCCAAGGTGCTTCAGTTGCGTTAACATAAAATCCGGCACCCTGTCCAAGATAATGTTCCTCGCTGTCGGCAACATGCTGACCGCGTGGCGAGGTATCCGGAAAAACCACGATAATATTCCATTGCGCCGCAAAGCGCTGGATTCCGCTTTGCCGAACCAATTCAGAACCATCACTATTTAGGCCGGAAAGAAAATATAAAACAGGCGCGGGATAACCTTTTAAGACTTGTGGCGGCAGATAGACATCAAATACCATATCCGTCTGGCAGGTTTGAGAAAAGTGGTGGTAGCGTTCCTGATGCCCGTTAAACATCTTTCTGCGTTCCAGCAAATGCAATTCTGAATTTTTCATTTTATTCCTTGTGAGGAAACAGCAATAAGCAGAATGTTAGCGCAAAACCTGTCCATCGTGTTGTTGCCCCATCTTTATTAGGGCAACCAAATCTGCTTTAAACAAGACTTACCAATCATGCGAAATCATTACGCCGACGGCATTTAAAATCTATACACAATCTCTGTGGATAAATCTGTTGATAAGCTTTGGGTAATCGTAAAATTTTCTTTAGGAACAAACCAAGTCTTAAATTGACTAAAATTTAATCAAATAAAACATAATAAAATCAAATAGTTATATTTATAAGATTTTACTATAATCATACAGTGAAAATTTATAGGTAAAACAAGGTTATGCGGCTTTGTGCATAAATTAGGGTTGACATCCCTAGAAATCGCCCCGAATCAAAAGCTCTGTGAAACAACGGCCGATTTCATCAGGTGCCATTCAAAAGACACGCAGCCATACATTTTGCGTTACAATACGCACTTATTTTTAAGAAAGAAAAATACGCCATGAAAGCCTCCCAGTTCTTCATTTCTACCCTTAAAGAAGCCCCTGCCGAAGCCGCACTTGCCAGCCACAAGCTGATGATTCGTGCCGGCTTGATCAAAGCCAACGCATCCGGTCTTTATACTTGGATGCCGATGGGCCTGCGCGTATTGCGCAAAGTTGAAAATATCGTGCGTGAAGAAATGGCCCGTGCAGGTAGCGTGGAGCTGCTGATGCCGGTGGTACAACCTGCCGAACTGTGGCAGGAATCCGGCCGCTGGGAGTTTTACGGTAAAGAACTGCTGCGCCTGAAAGACCGTCATGACCGCGATTTCTGCATGGGTCCGACTTGTGAAGAAGTGATTGCCGACATCGTGCGCAAAGAAGTCAACAGCTACAAACAACTGCCAAAAAACTTTTACCACATCCAAACCAAATTCCGCGATGAAGTGCGTCCGCGCTTTGGTGTGATGCGCGCGCGCGAGTTTGTCATGAAAGACGCTTATTCCTTCCATGCCGACTATGCCTCGCTTCAGACGACCTATCAAGATATGTATGACGCTTACTGCCATATCTTCACCCGTTTGGGTTTGAAATTCCGTCCTGTTGCCGCAGATACCGGCAGCATCGGCGGTACCGGCTCTCACGAATTCCAAGTGTTGGCTGAAAGCGGCGAAGACGTTATTGCATATAGCGACACTTCCGATTACGCCGCCAATATCGAATTGGCACCGACTTTGCCGCTTAAAGGCGAACGCGCCGCTGCTCAGGCCGAGTTGACCAAAGTACATACGCCAAACGTTAAAACCATTGAATCTTTGGTTGAATTCCTCAATATTCCAGTTGAACAAACCCTCAAATCCATCGTGGTTGAAGGCGAAAACGAAGGCGAACTCGTCCTGCTGCTGTTGCGTGGCGACCATGAATTTAACGACATCAAGGCAGAAAAACTGGCCGGCGTGAAATCGCCACTGACCATGGCAAGCCCTGCCGCGATTGTTGAACAGTTCGGCGCAAACGGCGGCTCTCTCGGCCCTATCAACTTCAAAGGTAAAGTCTATGCTGATTTTGCCACCGAAAAAGGGGCAGACTGGGTGATTGGTGCGAACGAAGACGACTACCACTATACCGGCTTCAACTTCGGTCGCGATGCTGCCGAGCCTGAATTTGTCGATTTACGCAATGTCATCGAAGGCGACATCAGCCCCGACGAACAAGGCCGTCTGAAACTGGCGCGCGGTATTGAAGTCGGTCACGTTTTCCAATTACGCAACAAATATACCCAAGCCATGAATGTCAGCTTCTTGGACAATAACGGTAAATCCCAAATCATGGAAATGGGCTGCTACGGTATCGGTATTACCCGCGTTGTGGCTGCCGCCATCGAGCAAAACAACGACGAAAAAGGCATTGTTTGGACCAAAGCAATGGCGCCGTTTGAAGTCGTTATCGTGCCGATGAACTACAAAAAATCAGAAGCCGTACGCGAAGCCGCTGACAAAATCTATGCCGAGCTTTTGGCTGCCGGTGCGGATGTATTGTTGGATGACCGAGACGAACGTGCGGGCGTATTGCTGAATGACTCCGAGCTGTTGGGTATTCCTCACCGCATCGTAATCGGCGATCGCGCATTGAAAGAAGGCAATGTCGAATATGCCGAACGCCGTGACAATCAGGCTCAAGCCGTTGCGGTATCAGAAGTTGTCGCCAAGGTTCTGACTGCATTGAACGCTTAAGTCTTTTTCAATCATAAAAAGGCCGTCCGAAACTGATTATTTCGTTTCAGACGGCCTTTTTCTGTTTTAATAAATAATGTTTTTTCCGTAGCTCTCTAATATTTCTTTGATTTTCAAAATGGTTTCTTTAGGCGGCGGATGTACGCCTTTTAATTTGTATTCATCGCCGCACAAAGCCCATTTATGTGCGCCCAATTCGTGATACGGCAAAAGCTCGACCATTTCGACATTATCCATATCACCGATAAACTCACCCAATAAATGCGCTGAACGCTCATCATCGGTATAACCGGGAACAACCACATAACGTACCCGTGTCGGCTGATTGCGTTCCGCAAGATAGCGTGCAAATTTCAGCGTTTTGGTATTAGGGATACCGACAAGTACTTTATGAATTTCAGGATCGATTTGTTTTAAGTCGAGCATGACCAAATTGGTATGAGCGAGCAAATCATCCAAAATCGAGTCATAGTGCAAAGCATAGCCATTGCTGTCGAGACAGGTATGGATATCGTGTTCCCGACAGGCCGTAAACCAATCGCGTACAAACTCATATTGCAATAACGGCTCGCCGCCGGTTGCCGTTACGCCTCCGCCTGTCGCACGCAGATAATGACGATAGGTCATGACCTGCTTCATCACGGTTGCCACATCCAATTCCTGCGCCTGCTCGGTATGGAGATCCCATGTGTCGCGATTATGGCAATACAGGCAGCGCATCAGACAACCTTGCAAAAAGAGCACGTAGCGCAAGCCCGGACCATCGACAGCACCGCAAGATTCAATCGAATGAATAATGCCTTTGCCGTTATAGTGACGGTGGCCAAGGTCTTTCAGTTCCGGCTTGGGGGTAATGGCAAAAGTCGTGGACATAGTGTTCGGCTCAAAAATGTTTTTGCTTATATGGATTGTACGATAATAAAGGCCGTCTGAACATTTCAGACGGCCTTGGAGCTTTGTTTCAAAACAAACCAAATGCAAATTTAGCTTCTGGTTTGTTTCCCCACTCGGATTACATGGTTTCTGTGAACGTACGGGTAATCACGTCAAGCTGTTGTTCGCGGGTCAGCGAGTTGAAGCGAACCGCATAACCGGACACACGAATGGTCAACTGCGGATATTTCTCCGGATGGTGCATCGCATCTTCCAAAGTCTCGCGATTCAATACGTTGACGTTCAAGTGTTGACCGCCTTCCAAAATACCGTCTTCATGGTGGAAATAACCGTCCATCAGACCGGCAAGGTTGCGTTCGCGAGAATGCTCGTCTTTACCCAACGCGCCTGGAATAATGGAGAAGGTATAAGAAATACCGTCTTTGGCAAACTCAAATGGCAGTTTGGCTACGGAAGTCAATGAAGCGACTGCACCGTTGACGTCACGGCCGTGCATTGGGTTTGCACCCGGACCAAACGGAGCACCTGCACGGCGGCCGTCTGGAGTATTACCGGTTTTCTTACCGTAAACAACGTTGGAAGTAATGGTCAGTACGGACTGAGTCGGCGTTGCGTTGCGGTAAGTTTTGTGGGTTGCCACTTTTTTCATGAAGCGTTCCACCAAGTCGCAGGCAATATCGTCCACGCGGTCGTCGTTGTTACCGAACTGCGGGTATTCGCCTTCGATTTCAAAGTCGACGGCAATACCGTTTTCGTCGCGAATCGGTTTGACTTTGGCGTATTTGATGGCGGACAGTGAGTCGGCGGCCACAGACAAACCGGCGATACCGCATGCCATCGTACGTTTCACGTCACGGTCATGCAACGCCATCAACGCGGCTTCGTAGCTGTATTTGTCGTGCATGTAGTGAATAATGTTCAGCGCGGTAACGTATTGGGTTGCCAACCAATCCATGAATTTGTCCATGCGCTCAAAGACAGTGTCGTAGTCCAAAACTTCGTCCATAATCGGCTCGGTTTTCGGACCAACTTGCTCTTTAGATTTTTCATCCACGCCGCCGTTGATTGCGTACAGCAGAGTTTTAGCCAAGTTGGCACGTGCGCCGAAGAACTGCATTTGTTTGCCGACCACCATCGGGCTGACGCAGCAGGCAATGGCGTAGTCGTCGCTATTAAAGTCAGGACGCATCAAGTCGTCGTTTTCGTATTGGATAGACGAAGTGTCGATGGATACTTTGGCGCAGTACTCTTTAAATCCTTGCGGCAGTTGTTCAGACCACAATACAGTGATGTTTGGCTCAGGAGATGGACCCATGTTGTACAAGGTGTGCAGCACGCGGAAGTTGGTGCGCGTTACCAAGGTACGGCCATCCAAGCCCATACCGCCGATGGATTCGGTTGCCCAAATCGGGTCGCCGGAGAAGAGTTGGTCGTATTCGGGCGTACGCAGGAAACGGACCATACGCAGTTTCATCACCAAGTGGTCGATAAATTCTTGCGCTTGGGTTTCGGTAATCACACCGTTTTTCAGGTCGCGTTCGATATAAATATCCAAGAACGAAGACACACGGCCGAAGGACATCGCTGCGCCGTTTTGAGATTTAACGGCGGCAAGGTAGGCAAAGTAAGTCCATTGGATGGCTTCTTGTGCATTTTTTGCAGGGCCGGAAATGTCGTAGCCGTAAGAAGCCGCCATTTCTTTCATTTGACCCAAGGCTTTGTATTGTTCGTTGATTTCTTCACGACGGCGGATCACTTCTTCCAAGTCCACACCGTTTTCCAAATCGGCTTGCAGTGAATTGAACTGGTTAAGTTTGTCTTTCATCAAGAAGTCGATACCGTACAATGCAACACGACGGTAGTCACCAATAATACGGCCACGGCCATAAGCATCCGGCAGACCGGTAATCACGCCTGATTTACGGCAACGGCGGATGTCAGGAGTGTAAACGTCAAACACGCCTTGGTTATGGGTTTTGCGGTATTTAGTGAAAATTTCGCTGACTTCAGGGTTCAACTCAACGTTGTACACTTTGCACGCGTCTTGCACCATTTTCAAACCGCCAAACGGCATGATAGAGCGTTTCAAAGGCTCGTCTGTTTGCAGGCCGACGATGGTTTCCAAATTTTTGTCGATATAGCCTGGAGCATGACTGGTAATACCGGAGACGATTTGCGCGTCGATTTTGTACGGCTCGTGCGTACGGTTTTCTACTTTAATGCCTTCCAATACGTCTGCCCACAGTTTAGTTGTGGCTTCGGTTGCTGGTGCCAAGAAAGAAGCATCGCCTTCATAAGGCGTGTAGTTTTTCTGAATAAAATCGCGAACATCTACGTTGGTTTCCCAGTTGCCACCAGTAAAACCTTCCCAAGCGGCTGGACGTTGCTGAACATCATTTGACATATCAAGCTCCTAATTTTATTGAAAATATAGACCGTAAATTTTCTGAAAGGATAGCACTAATACCCTTCCATTTACAGGAGTTTTCTTGAAATAAAATTACAGACTAGCCTTTTCTTGACTTACATCAATGAGAATAATTGTTACTTGGCACTACATCTCGGTTTCCAAACACTCGCGTTTAAAAACGGCGTAGAATACGAAATTAAGCCCTGAAGACAGACATCCTTCAGGGCTGAATTTTTATTGCATTTCATATAAAAGGCCGTCTGAAACATTCAGACGGCCTTTTATTCACTTAATCAATTAAGCAAACGGGTGGTGCAAAACGATGGTTTCTTCACGGTCAGGACCAGTTGAAACAATGGCTACAGGTGCACCGCACACTTCTTCAATACGTTTCAGATAAGCTTTAGCGTTTTCAGGCAGCTTGTCATATTCTTTCACGCCGAAAGTCGACTCGCTCCAACCCTGCATGGTTTCGTAAATCGGTTTGCAGGTTTCTACCGCATCGGAGCCGCAAGGCAGAATGTCGGTTTTGCTGCCATCAGGCAATTCATAACCTACACAGATATTGATGTTCTCAATACCGTCCATCACGTCCAGCTTGGTAATGCACATGCCGGAAATGCCGTTAACTTGAATAGAGCGTTTCAGAGCAGCCGCGTCAAACCAGCCACAACGACGCGCACGACCGGTTACAGAGCCGAATTCATGGCCGCGTTCAGCCAAGCCTGCGCCCACTTCGTCAAACAATTCAGTCGGGAATGGGCCGGAACCCACGCGGGTAGTATAGGCTTTAACGATACCCAAAACGTAATCCAGCATTTGCGGACCTACACCTGCACCGGCAGAAGCGGCACCAGCCAAGCAGTTGGAGGAAGTCACAAACGGATAAGTACCGTAGTCGATGTCCAGCAACGTACCTTGTGCACCTTCAAACAACAGGCTTTCGCCTTTTCGGTTTTTCTCGTTCAAAACACGGGAAACATCGGTAATCATCGGCGTAATGCGCGGTGCAACTTTTTCAATGACCGCCATCACATCTTCAACTTTTACCGGCTCGGCATTGTGCAGGTGTTGCAACTGAACATTGTAATAAGCCAAAACAGCTTCCAGTTTCTCAACCAGTTTTTCAGGGTGCAACAAGTCCACCACGCGAATCGCGCGGCGGGCAACTTTATCTTCATAAGCGGGGCCGATGCCGCGACCGGTTGTACCAATTTTGCCTTTACCCCGGGAAGCTTCGCGAGCTTGATCAAGCGCGATGTGGTAAGGCAGAATCAATGGGCAGGTTGGCGCAATTTTCAGACGGCCTTCGACGTTTTTCACACCGGCAGCGTTCAATTCATCGATTTCGCCCAACAATGCTTCAGGAGAAACGACAACACCTGAGCCGATGAAGCAGTCCAAAGTCTCATGCAAAATGCCGCTTGGAATCAGGCGCAAAATGGTTTTTTTGCCACCGACGACCAAAGTATGGCCGGCATTGTGGCCGCCTTGGAAACGTACTACACCACTGGTTTCTTCCGCCAGCCAGTCAACAATCTTACCTTTGCCTTCATCACCCCATTGGGCACCGATTACGACAACATTTTTAGCCATAGCCATCTAACCTTATTTCAGATACAAAATTTCAAAATAAAACTCAATCGTTCAAAGCGATTACTTTCCAAACGCCGTCTACCTGTTTCAGACGGCCTGTAACCTCTTCCGAACCGTTATAGCCGATACCGTAATCGATAACGACACATTGTCCTTGTTCGCGCAAAGCATCTACCGCTTCTTGAGCCGCAGGCATGTCTTTTACATCGACAGCCACCACGGATTCCCGTCCGATAGCAGGAAGGCGGCCGATAAAGCTGCGTAAATCAAAACTGAATCCGGCTGCAGGACGCGCGCGTCCAAAGTATCCGCCCAATCCGTCATAACGGCCGCCGCGTGCCACGGCATCATGACGGTTTGAACCATAAGCCGCATAAAGCAAACCGGTATGGTAATTGTCAACGCGCAGTTCCGACAAATCGATATGTACTTTTTGATTTGGGAACGCATCGCATACTGCCTGCAATTCATCCAAGGCCGCACTGACTGCGGACAATTCCGGTAATTTCTCTCTAGCCAAAGTCAGCACTTCACGACCGCCGTACAGTCGGGGCAACAATGAAAACGCTTTTGCCCACATACCGTCGAGTTTCCACTCTTTGACCAACTGGCTGACGACCTCGGCATCTTTGTCCTGCATTGATGAAAGCAAGGTTGCCGATTGCTGCTCATCCAAATGCGCGGCATTTGCCAAAGCACGGAATACGCCGATATGACCCAATGAAAGCAAAACTTCGCCCATATCGGCGATTTTCATGCTTTTCAGCATCAAATCAATCAATTCAATATCCGCTTCAATGCCTTCCAAGCCGTACATTTCCGCACCGGCCTGTAAAGGCTCGCGCATATTGAGCAATCCGTCAGGCCGCGCATGAAGCACTGAACCTGCATAGCATAAGCGGTTAATGCCTTGATTGGCGGAAAGCAAGTGGGCATCAATACGCGCCACCTGCGGTGTAATATCCGCGCGGATACCGAGTTGACGGCCACTGAGCTGATCAACGACCAAAATGGTTTTCAAAGACAAACCGGCATCGATATGCGTCAATAAGGAATGGCTGTATTCCATCAATGGCGGTTGCACCAATTCATAACCATGCACGCGGAACAAAGCCAATAGCCGCTCACGGGCGCTTTCCAGTTGTCGGGCATTGGTCGGTAACACGTCGGCAACGTGTTCAGGAAGCTGCCAAGACTTCATGAGAATCTACCTCTGTTTTTTTGTAAACATAAAGGGCTGCTTAAATTTAAAACCAAATCAGCCTGACGACTGAAATTTTCCTGAATGCATCAATAGCAAATCTGATGCGGCTTCAACAAAACTGATTTTAAATTTAAACAGCCCCTGAGTAACGGCTTCAAACCGTCGAGTTATTAAAATCAGACTTTACCATATTAAAACGAATTTTGCACCCTGTTTACAGAGAGCGTAAAAAAACATTAAAAACAAAGGCCGTCTGAAAACCAAATGCATAGCTGCATCGTTTTCAGACGGCCTTATTCATGCCTGAACAACCCGACGCTTAACGCCAGTAACGCCACCAAGGCATATCGTCAGATCGCCATTCGTGTTGCAAGAACGGGCTTTGTGGGAAGTTAGTTTCCAAAACGCGGCGTGTATCGGCAGCCAGTTGCGGCTTGTCCAGTTTTTTGTACGCCAGTTCCATCATCGCCAAAGCTTCTTCAACGTAACGGGTATTTTGGTAACGGCTGACGATTTTTTGCGCACGGTTGGCCGCTGCAACATAAGCACCGCGTTTCATGTAATAACGCGCCACAGACATCTCGTTACCGCCCAAAGCGTCCACCAGCTTGGCCATACGCTCGGTTGCATCGGCAGCGTATTTGCTGTTTGGATAACGTTGCACCAACTCGGCAAACGCCTGATAAGCATCGCGGTTGGCTTTCGGATCGCGGTCGGACCAGTCTTGGGAAGCCAGCTTGTTCAAGAAAGACTGGTCTTCGTTAAACAGAACCAAACCTTTCAAGTATAGCGCGTAGTCCATATTCGGATGTTGCGGATGATGGCGTTGGAAGCGCGCAATGGCAGCCAAGGCTTTTTCCGGTTCATCGTCTTTGTAATAGGCATACGCCGTATCCAACTGGGACTGCTGGGCATAGCGGCCGTTTGGAAAACGGGATTCTAAAATTTCGTATAACTTGACAGCTCGCGTATAATTGTTGCTGTTCAATTCGTCTTGCGCTTCGGCATAAAGCTTTTCCACACTCCAATCTTGAGTAATTTGGGCGTCTTTATCGATTGTGCCTTTATTTGCGCAGGCACTCAGTGCCAAACCTAAAGAAACTACTAAAAGAATTTTTTTCATGCAGAATACTTCCTTTGATAACGAAGCCGATTATAGCGATGATTTAGACTTTCCGTCATCCCCTGAAACAGAAAGTTGTGTTAATTTGACCGTTCCGCTCGAAATGGCGGGCGGAAGGCTGGATGCCGTATTGGCCAAACTCATGCCCGACTACTCGCGCAGCCGCCTGAGTTCGTGGATTAAAGAGGGTGCAGTCATTGTAAACGATAAGCCCGCGCAACCCAAAGATAAAATGATAGGCGGTGAATTGATTGCCGTTACGGTACGTCCGAGCGAAGAAAACCTCGCATTCACGCCAGAACCGATGGATTTGGACATCATTTATGAAGACGATACCGTCATCGTCATCAACAAACCGGCCGGATTGGTCGTCCATCCTGCCGCAGGCAACTGGAGCGGCACCCTGCTCAACGGCCTGTTGGCGCACTGTCCCGAATTAAGCCAAGTACCGCGTGCGGGCATCGTACACCGTTTGGACAAAGAAACCAGCGGCCTGATGGTGGTCGCCAAAACCTTGCCGGCGCAAAACTCACTGGTTCAACAGCTTCAAGAGCGCACAGTCAAACGCATTTACCGCGCAGTCGCCAACGGCATTGTTCCTTTTGACGGCAAAATCGAAACCCAAATCGGCCGCGATCCGCACAACCGCCTGAAAATGGCAGTCGTCAAATTCGGCGGCAAACCTGCCATTACCCATGTCAAAGTGTTGGAACGTTATCTGGCGCACAGCTACATCGAATGCTCGCTCGAAACCGGCCGCACACACCAAATCCGCGTCCATATGCGCGAAGCCAACCATCCGCTGGCCGCCGATCCTGTTTACGGCAACCTGCGCCATCCATGCAGCGACGCGGTTAAAGAAGCCATCAAAACCCTCGGCGCGCGCCAAGCCCTGCATGCCTACCGCTTGAGCTTTGTGCACCCGAAAACCGGCGAAACCGTTTCCTTTGAAGCGCCTATGCCTGACGATATGTACCACCTGCTTTCCGTCCTGCGTCTGGAAGCCGGTTTGGATTCGTCCCTAAGCAACGAGGAAGAATGGCAAGAGAAATTCGGCATGGACGATGACGACGATTGGAATGAAGACGACTACGATGTCGAAGTGGTTTATGTAAGGGATTAAACCCATACTTTCAGACGGCCTCAAATAATATTTTAGGCCGTCTGAAATCAATCCGTTCCAATATTTCAGCGATTCTAAAATTATGAAAACCATCACAGATACCCTAAACCTCGCCCCGCAAGGCAAGAACTTTTTGACTGCCGACTGGCCAGCCCCTGCCAATGTCAAAACGCTTATTACCACGCGCAACGGCGGTGTCAGCGAAGGCGTGTACCGCAGCCTGAATGTCGGCTCACACGTCGGCGACAATCTGGAAGCCGTACTCCGCAACCGTGAAATCGTGCAGGAACAAGTCGGCCTGCCCGTTGCCTACCTTAATCAAATCCACAGCACCATCGTTGTAAATGCCGCCGAAGCATTAGGCAATACGCCTGATGCCGATGCCTCGGTTGATACGACGGGTACGGTCGCCTGTGCTTCGATGACTGCCGATTGCCTGCCTGTCTTGTTTTGCGACAATGCAGGTACAGTCGTTGCAGCGGCTCATGCAGGTTGGCGCGGTTTGGCCGGCGGCGTTTTGCAAAATACCATTGAGGCAATGAATGTCGAGCCGCTGGAAATCATAGCCTATCTTGCGCCTGCCATCGGCCCTGATGCGTTTGAGGTCGGTCAAGATGTATTTGATGCGTTTTGCACCCCCATGCCGGAAGCTGTCGATGCGTTTGAAGACATCGGCGGCGGCAAATACCTTGCCGACATTTACGCTTTGGCGCGCATGATTCTGCATCGCGAAGGCGTGAACATGATTTATGGCGGCACCCATTGCACTGTTTTGGAACGCGATACTTTCTTCTCCTACCGCCGCGACGGACAAACCGGCCGCATGGTCAGCCTGATTTGGTTGGAAAAATAAGATTTGCGCCATCAAAGACAAGGCCGTCTGAAATACTTTCCGTTTACGGTTTCAGACGGCCTAAACATTATTCGTTATAATCCGACGATACCGTAACCGGTTTCAACGAAGGAATATCCAATGAAAAAAATCCTATTGCCTGCACTCGTCCTATTGCTTGCCTCTTGCGGTTTCCACCTAAAAGGCACAGGCGTGACTTCGCAGCCGCTGCCTTATCAAAACTGGCATGTAGAAGGCAGAGCCGTCATGCAAAAAGCGCTGGAAAATGCCTTACGCCGTGCCGACGGTCATCCGGTTAGCGAAGCCGAATCACAAATCACCCTGCGCGTTGTCGACTTCCAAAAACGCCGCGATATCTACACCATCACCCGCGCTGCTGCAATCAACGAATACCTGCTGGCCATGACCGTCAAAGCCCAAGCCTTCCGTAACGGTGAGCCGGTTGGAGAACCGATGGAAGTTAAGGTTCACCGCACCATGGACTACGCCGATAGCGAAGTTTTGGGTAAAGAGGAAGAGGAAGAAACCATTTGGTCTGAAATGCGCATCGACGCCGCAGATCAAATCGTCCGCCGCCTGACTTTCCTGAAGGCGCAATAATGGCTGCCGCGCCCATTGAGAGCCTGCGCCACGATACGCCGCTCCAACCGTTGTACATTATTCACGGCGAAGAGGATTTATTGCGCATCGAGGCGTTGGATACACTGCGTGCAGCCGCAAAAAAACAAGGCTATCTCAACCGCGAAGTCTATACCGCCGAAAACAATTTTGACTGGAACGAGCTGTTGCAAAGTGCCGGCAGCGCAGGTTTATTTGCCGATTTAAAACTGCTGGAAATCCACATCCCCAACGGCAAGCCCGGCAAAAACGGAGGCGATGCCCTGCAAACCTTCGCCGAACGCCTGCCCGAAGATACGGTTACGCTCATCCTCCTGCCTAAGCTTGAAAAAGCGCAAATCCAGTCCAAATGGTTTTCCGCATTGGCAGGCAAAGGCATCGTCTTAGAAGCCAAAGCCGTTGCACCACATGCTTTGCCGCAATGGATACAGGGCCGTCTGAAACAGCAGGGTTTGGATATCGAACCTGAAGCACTTGCCCTTTTTGCCGAGCGCGTCGAAGGCAATCTTTTGGCCGCCCGTCAGGAAATCGAAAAACTCGCCCTGCTCCACCCCCAAGGCCATTTGATCAATATTGCCGATGCAGAGGCTGCGGTTGCCACCGTCGCCCGCTTCGACGTATTCCAACTGGCAGGCGCATGGATGAAAGGCGATGCCCTGCGCGTTTCCCGTTTGCTGGACGGTTTGGAAGAAGAAGGCGAAGAGCCGGTTTTGCTGTTGTGGGCGGTTGCCGAAGACATCCGCACCCTAATCCGCCTCACTGCCGCACTCAAGCAAGGCCAAAACATCCAAAGCCTGCGCAACAGCCTGCGCTTATGGGGTGACAAGCAGACCCTTGCACCGATGGCTGCCAAACGCATTTCCATCAACCGCCTGCTCGACGCGCTCAAAACCTGCGCCAAAATCGACCGCATCATCAAAGGCGCGGAAGAAGGCGATGCATGGACTGAGTTCAAACAACTCGTTACCTCGCTGGCCGCCTGAAACCGTTGCCACGCATCAAGAAACTTGCACGCAATACGCCCCAAAAACAGAAAATACTGTAAAATAGCGTAAACTTAAATTCAGGCCGTCTGAACCTCGCATTTCAGACGGCCTCTTCCAGCAAAAAACAAGGAAACACCAACCATATGGATAATAAAACCAAACTTCGCATCGGCGGCCTGGCCCTGCTGACCACTGCTGTATTAAGCCTCATCATCGTTCTGATCGTCGATTCATGGCCGCTGGCCATCCTGTTGTCCGTCATCATCGTGGCCGCTGCCGCAGGCGGTTTCGTTTGGACTTCACGCCGTCAGCAACGCCAATTCCTCGAGCGCCTGAAAAAATTCGACATCGATCCGGAAAAAGGTCGTATCAACGAAGCCAACCTGCGCCGTATGTACCACAGCGGCGGCCAACATCGAAAAGACGCGATTACCTTGGTTTGCCTGTCACAAAAATGTTCCGTTGACGAAGCGCACGCCATCTTCAAAAAACGTCCGACCCGTCAGGAAATGAACCAAATGGCTGCCCAACAGGCACGCGGTCAAAAACGTCCACATCGCTAATCCCGACAGTAACAGGCCGTCTGAACATCCTATCCCGTTTCAGACGGCCTGTTTTTATTTCCATCAAACCCATTTCCGTTTCCATCGCATTATGACCCGTCTTCCTACCGCACCACTCAAACGCCGCCTCGCCGCACTGGTTTACGAACTTCTGCTGACCGGCGCCGTTACCAGCATTGCCGCCCTTGCAGCCGGTATTGTCGCCATCTTTCTCAATCCCATTTCCACGCGCCTGTCCATGCTGGCAACCTGTCTGATTCTGTTCTACGCATGGTGGCTCTACTTTCGCGCCAACTGGCACAAAAAAGGCCAAACCCTCGCCATGCAGACATGGAAAATCGGTTTAGCCGATAAAAACGATATCCAGCCGCCCCTGCCACAGCTGCGCCTGCGCTTTATTTGGGCAAGCATTTTCATTGTGTTCATTCCCCTGTTTGCCTATGCCGGATTGCGACATCTGCTCAATATACCGCCCAAAGGCGCATTCGGCGCCGCACTCATTTGGCTCATCCTGCCATGGGGCTTCGCCCTGTTCCATCCCGACCGCCAGTTCCTCTACGACTTCTTGGCTGGAACAAGGCTGGTGGATTTAAATCAGAAGAAAACAAACGAATAAAATCCAAAAGCGGCTCAAGCTCTAAATAAAATAAAGGCCGTCTGAAACTCAAGATAAGTTTCAGACGGCCTTTAATCATAACATCAAGCAACAATTATTCTTGCCAACGTTTGAACACCAGCGAAGTATTGACGCCGCCAAAAGCAAAGTTATTGCTGACCACATAATCGGTTTGAATCTCGCGTCCGCCTGTTTGAATGTAATCCACCTTGCCGCAACGCGGATCAATATTTTCCAAATTGATGGTCGGCGCAAACCAGCCGTTGTTCATCATTTCGATGGTAAACCAGGCTTCCAATGCGCCGCACGCGCCGAGTGTATGGCCGAGATAGCTTTTTTGCGAACTCATCGGCACAAAACCAAACACTGCCTCAGTCGCCAATGTTTCGGCAATATCGCCTTTTTCGGTCGCCGTACCGTGGCCGCTGACATAGCCGACTTTATCAGGCGTAATACCGGCATCTTTCAGCGCAAGCTCCATACATTTTTGCATGGTTTCTTTTTGCGGCTGGGTAACGTGGCTGCCGTCACTGTTGGCGCCATAGCCGACAAGCTCGGCATAGATTTTCGCACCGCGCGCACGGGCGTGTTCCAATTCTTCCAATACGAATATGCCTGCACCTTCGCCGATGACCAAGCCGTCTCGAGCGTTGTCGTAAGGGCGTGGCGTCAGCTCAGGTTCGCCGTTGCGGCGGCTGGCGGCATAAAGCGAGTCGAATACATACACTTCAGACGGACAAAACTCTTCACCGCCGCCAGCCAGCATCATGTCTATCATGCCGTATTTAATCGCTTCATAAGCATAACCAATGCCTTGACTGCCCGAAGAACACGCGCTTGAAGTCGGAATAATGCGGCCTTTCAAGCCGAAGAAAATACCGATATTGGCGGCAGTCGTATGCGGCATCATGCGCACATAAGTATTGGCGTTAAAATTGCGCGATGTGCCGGTGAGCAAAAGTTCGCCCATATCGCCGATGTCTTTGGTACTGCCGACAGACGAACCGCACGCTACGCCCATACGGCCGTCTGTAATGCTTTCATCACCCAGCAAGCCCGCATCCGTCAAGGCTTGTTCCGCCGCATCGACACACAAATGCGATACGCGCCCCATGCTTCTGAGCTGCTTGCGCGTCCAATGTTCGGGAGGAGAATAGCCTTCAATCGGCGCACCCAGTTGCGCTTCTAATTCAGGAAAGCGTTCGCTCCAGTCCATATGTTTGACTGCGTTTTTTTCGGCTTTAAAGGCCGTCTGAATACTTTGCCAATCACGGCCGAAGGCGGTAATACCGCCGATACCTGTTACTACGACTCTTCTGGTATTCAACACAAACCTCCGTTCACAGCAATCACTTGGCGCGTAATGTACGCCGCTTTTTCATCCATTAAAAAGCGCACCGCATGCGCCACTTCCTCGGGCAATCCCATACGTGCGGCAGGGACGGCCTTTAAGATTTCTTCAACAGGTACGTTCTCATCGATAATATCGGTATCGATAAGGCCCGGCGCCACGCAGTTGACGGTAATTTTGCGTTTTGCCAACTCAACCGCCAAGGCTTTTGCCGCGCCGATCAGGCCCGCTTTGGACGCGCTGTAATTGACCTGACCGCGGTTGCCCGTCAAACCGGACACCGACGCCATGCACACAATCCGTCCTGCTTTGCGGCGGCGGATCATCGGCATGGTCAAAGGGTGCAATACATTATAAAAACCGTCCAAATTGGTACGCAGTACCAAGTCCCAATCGTCATCTGTAAACGCAGGAAACGCATTGTCTCGCGTCAGGCCGGCATTCAGCACCACGCCGTAATATGTGCCGTTTGCCTCAATGTCGGCAGTCAAAATTTCACGGCAGGCTTCTCGGTCGGACACGTCAAACTGCAACACGCGCGCATTTCTACCCAATATACGGATTTCTTCCGCGACGGCTTCCGCTTCATCGCGGCGGCTGCGACAGTGGACGACAATATCAAAGCCATCCTGCGCCAAACCAAGCGCGACGGCTTTGCCGATACCGCGATTAGACCCTGTAATTAAAATAGTTTCACTCATACGTTTTCTCACTATATCGACAGGCCGTCTGAATCTTTGTCTTTTCAGACGGCCTTGTAAACGGTTTAAATGATTTAACCGTCTTTCGGACTGTACACATTTAAAGAAGCTTTTGCCAGCAAACCGTCCGTCGGCAACAGATGCTTCACATCTTCCGGCGCATCCATCCAGCGCAACTCGCAATCAAATACGCCCATGCCGCCCAAATCTTGAATGGACACATGCGCCCTGACTTCCAGCTCAGTACCGACAGGCACGGAATCGGCAAACAAATCCAGCTTGCGCGTTCCCAATAAAAAACCCAAGCGGACAGGCTCTCCGGCCTTTAAAGCCTCAATGCCTGCGAACGCGCCTATGCCCTGCGCCATCAATTCCATATAAGCCATAGACGGCAACACACCATCCTGCAGCAAAATATGCTTGTCGCCAACCGGCGCACGGCAAACCGTGTAGTCATCGCCAAATTCTTTCACACAATCGATTAGCACCATATGTCCGCTGTGCGGAAGCAGCGAAGCCACATCATAAATCGGGGCACTCGGTATTGAAGGCATAAAATGTCATCCGGGAATAAATTACGTTACAATATACATTATAACAGAGCCTAGCTTTTACTAACCCATTTCATTACAATGTATGAAAATGTAAAACATTGAAAGACATCATGCCTCAAAACGTTTGCCGTTTCAGCTTTAATATCGCCGCGTGGCAGGCCTCCTCCAGCAGAATCAGTACGCCGGAGCAATGGCAGGACTGGGCGCAGGGAAAACTCGATACCGCCTCACTACCGGAGTGCAAACCCGCGCTCTCCTTTTTGCCGCCTATGCAACGCCGCCGCTTGGGAAAAGCGGCGCGCTTGGTTTGTGATGCGGCATGGAATCTAGCCGACCAATATCCTGAAAGCGTACCGGTGTACGTTTCGCACGACGGCGAAAGCAACCGCAGCTTTGAATTGTGGCAAGAGCTTTTGAACACGCATACCGTATCGCCGACCTCATTCGGCCTGTCCGTTCACAACGCGACGATTGGGCAATGGTCGATGTTGCGCAAAGACATGAGCGAACATACCGCGTTGGCCGTTGCCGCCGATTCCTTTGAAACCGCGCTGACCGAGGCATTTGCGCTTTTACAAGACGACGCAACATCCGTTTTAGTGATTGTTGCCGATGATCCGTTGTCTGAAGACTATCCCGTCTTGGCTACACGTGCGCCGTTTGCCTATGCATTGGCACTGGTCATCACCAAAGGCGAAGACTATACCTTAAGCTTGGAAACCACATCCGAGAGGCCGTCTGAAAACCCTAACGATACAACAGTCGAGCCCTACTGGAGCAGCTTGGAGTGGGTACGCTTCCTGCTTTCAGACGACCGACAACACACGCAACACTATGCCGGTAGAAACTGGCACTGGCAGAAAAACGCATGAAGACTTTAGACTATTTCCGTCGCTTTTTTGCCACACTCTTCGGCTTCATCCTCTTCGGCGTTGCAGGCGTATTGTTCAAAATCGCACTTTTGCCCTATACGCTCAAATCGACCAAAGGCGACATCAAACGCCAACTTGAAGCAAGACGCATGATAGGCAGAGTTTGGCGTTTCTTTGTCGGCTACCTGCAATGGTCGGGAGTATTAAGCGTCCGTTTCAACGGATTGGAAAAACTCGGCAGGCCCGGCCAGCTCATTCTTGCCAACCATCCCTCGCTTTTGGATATCGTCTTGCTGATCAGCCACTATTCCGAGCCGAACGTACTGGTTAAAAAAGACCTGTTGCACAACCCCAGCATGAAAAGCCAGATTATCGCTTCAGGCTACATCCCCAACGACGAAAGCATGGAAATGCTGGAAGAAATCGACGCCGTGGTCAAAAGCGGGCAAAGTTTGCTGATTTTCCCCGAAGGCACGCGCACAGGCTGGGATGGACAGGTTAAAATGCACCGTGGCGCGATATCGCTCGGTTTGCGCAGCGCATCGGTCATCACCCCCGTGTGCATCAAAATGACGCCGCCCAATTTCAAAAAAGGCCAGCCTTGGTACAAAATACCGCCGCACAAAATCCATTATGAAATCACCGTCGGCGACGACATCCTGCCCGAAGAATGGCTGGAGGAAAAACCCTTACCCATCGCCGCAAGGCGTTTAAACGAATACCTTCAAGACTATTTCACAAGGAAAACCACATGAATAACTTAGAAAACCAAATCAAAGAATTAATCATCGACAGCTTGGGGCTGGAAGACATCACCCCTGCCGACATCGGCAGCGAAGACCCGCTCTTCGGCGACGAAGGCTTGGGTTTAGATTCCGTCGACGCGCTGGAACTCGGTTTGGCAGTGCAAAAAACCTTCGGCTTCCAGCTCGACGGTGAAAACGACAACCTGCGCGAAAACTTCGCCAACGTCAAAACACTGGCCGAGTTCGTCAAGAGCCGCCAAGCATAAGGGAGAGACAAGATGACCGAACAAGAAGTACGCACCCTGCTGACCGATGCACTGGTTAACCTGTTTGAAATCGGACCGGAACGCATCAAACCCGAAACCAACCTCTACGAAGATTTGGAAATCGACAGCATCGACGCCATCGACCTTATCGACCACATCAAACGCGAAACCGGCCGCAAACTGCAAGCTGAAGACTTCCGTAATGTGCGTACTGTAGAAGACGTGGTTCAAGCGGTTTTGAAAGTACAACAAGATTCCTGATTCCGCTTTGAATCAGCATATTTTCAGACGGCCTTGTCAATCCGCAAGGCCGTCTGAAAATCAATCATAACCATGAAAATATTAGGAAAACTCCTACTGACCCTCGCCAGTCTCGCCTATCCGCTTCTATGGTATTACGGCAGGGAAAACGGCGCATTTTTCTGGCTTGCAGCGGCCATGTGTGTGTTATGGCTGATACGCGCCGCCATGCCACAAACCACAGCCCAACGCATTACAGCGATTATCCTTGCCGCTTTTTTTGCGGCAGTACTGGTTTTCAGACGGCCTGACTCGATGTATTGGTATCCCGTCGCCGTCAACGCGCTGATGCTTGCCGTTTTCGGTGGCAGCCTATTTGCCAAACAAACGGTTATCGAACGCCTCGCCCGACTGCAACACCCCGACCTGCCGCCCGAAGGTGTGCTGCATACCCGCCATGTCACGCAAATCTGGTGCGCGTTCTTTATCTTCAACGGCGCAACCGCCGCCATTTTGGCAGGCTTGCAATATTACGATTGGTGGGCGGCTTATACCGGCGTCGTGTCGTATGTGTTAATGGGAATCTTATTTGCCGGAGAGTGGGTGTATCGGAAATTGGTTTTGAAGGTTTAATCCATTAAAAATATTTCATCAATTAGACGAATAACCATAATGAAAAAAATTATCCTACTCACCCTGATTTCCTTCACATTTACCGCATGTTCTTCGACGTCTAAAACGCCTTTACACCCTGAAGAAAAGGCAGAAGCCGAATACAAGAAAAATTATACGGAAGTTGCCAGCCACACCATCAAAACGCGCTCGGGAAACCTGACCGTCATTGACCGAATACACAATAGTTATTCTGACGATACTACAGCCAGCAGCATGAATTTGATGATTATCCGGAAATCCAATACGGTAAAAGCAAGGGCTGCACAAACAGCCGTATTTACAGCAACTTTTGCATTACTGATTCTTGCACGCAACAGCAATCATTTTGGATATGAAGGCCCTGACCTGCTGGACAAACACAATTTAAGCGGAAAGCCTATTAAACCGAATTTTGCGAATCCAGCTTTTGAACAATTCTCCCCAAAAGTTCGCGATTGGGCGGCAAAACGGTCATTTAAAGGCAATAGTGCCAATAAGAAACTATTTGTCCAACCGGGCCGTTTCTATTTGGTTTATGAAAAATTCAATAAACGAGACCACTTCTTTCTGAACAATGAAGTCAGCCTTTTTGTAGACGGACAAAACGGTAAAACCGATCGGTTACTCCATTGCTTCAAAAGAAGTGAAAGCCATTCATTGGGAGAGTGGCAGGCAAATGATTACGAATTGGTACGCCAAACGACAAACAAACAATACGATGAATGCTTGGCTCAATTCAAAGAAGATACCAAGGCAAATACATCAAAATTATAAAACCTTTGAACCATTATGCACCTAACCCGAATCCTATCCCCCGATCTACCCCAACACGATCTTATCGCCACCCATCCGAATTGGACGCGTGCTGATTTCAACCGTGCGGTTTTTCATCTGTCAGGCCGTCTGAAACAGGCAGGCGTGCAAACAGCCGCGTTGTGGTTTGACGATGCCGCGCTGTTTGCCTGTGCCGTATTGGCAGTGTGGCATTCTGGCGGAAAGGTTTTATTGCTGCCCAATTTGGCGCAAGACAATTTGGATTGGGGCAAAACGGCAGAAGCGTTTTTAACGGATTCAACAGATAAAAAGCTGTCTTCAGACGGCCTGAACATCTGGCACTTGCCTGATGTATTAGCTAAAACAGATTTGGAAGGGCTGAACACCTATCCTGAAAACCATCTGATTCCCGACCATGCCGAAGCATGGCTGAAAACGTCGGGCTCCAGCGGCGAAGCGCAGATTATTGTGAAAACCGCCGCGCAAATGCAGGCAGAAGCCCTGACTTTGGCAAATACGCTGCCATTTGGACAACATGGTGAAACTGTGGTCGGCAGCGTGATTCCGCAACACCTTTACGGCTTCACGTTTCGCTTCGCACTCGCTCTGACAATGGGTTGGACTATGGAGCGACAGCAGGCGGTTTATCCGGAAAACCTGCTTTCCAGCACGGCCGCACAT
Organism: Neisseria subflava; assembly: GCF_005221305.1. NCBI lineage: Bacteria > Pseudomonadati > Pseudomonadota > Betaproteobacteria > Neisseriales > Neisseriaceae > Neisseria > Neisseria subflava. The sequence goes on along the minus strand of NZ_CP039887.1, from coordinate 669,568 downwards.
GATAAAGTGGTTTGGATCGCCAGCCCGGCCGTACTCAACCGCTTGGGTGAAAACCGCAACTGGCAAAGTATCGGCCATAAAATTGTAGGCATTGTCTCGGCCGGAGGCGCATTGCCCGCAGCTACGGCAGATTTGCTGCAACAGGCTGCCGTCCGCCCGTTTGAAGTCTATGGCAGCACCGAAACCGGCGTGATTGCCTCACGTTGCGAACGCCAAGAATGGCAGACTTTCAAAGGCGTGGAAATCGGGCAAAACGAAGAAGGCGCACTTTGGGCTTCTTCGCCTTGGTCGCCCGAACGCCGTCAAACAGCCGATTTGATCGAGCCGCAAGATGACAGTTTTCTGTTACTCGGTCGCCAAGACCGCATTATTAAATTTGAGGACAAACGCGTGTCGCTGACCCAAATCGAACACGAACTTTTACAACATCCTTGGATTGCCGATGCCCATTGCGGCCGCCATCCGCAACACCAACGCATTGCCATATGGGCGGCATTGAACGCAGACGGTATCGCCGCCTTGCGCGAGAAAGGCCGTGCTGTAGTTGCCGATACGCTCAAACGCCATCTGGCCGCCACGCAGGACACCATTGCCCTGCCGCGTTACTGGCGTTTTACCGACAGCCTGCCGCGCAACGCCCAAGCCAAAATCGCCGCGGCGGATTTTCAGACGGCCTTTACCGTTGCCCAGACTTCGCCCGTTTGGTCGAAAACTTCATCTGACGACGAAACCAATACCGAAACTTTTATCGGGCGCGTGCCTTTGGATTTGGTTTATTTCGGCGGTCATTTTGCCACCTTCCCGCTGGTTCCCGGCGTGGTCGAGCTGCAATGGGTGCGCAGCCTGATCGCGCCCAAGCCGTGGGGCAAACAGCGCGTCATCCGCATCGAAAATCTGAAATATCAGCAGTTTATCCGTCCTCACGATGAAGTGTCGGTAGAGCTGAAATTTGATGAAAGTAAAAACAAACTGAGCTTTAAAATCAACAACGGAGAGCATCCGTGTGCATCAGGACGGATTGTGTTTGAGGCCGTCTGAATATACTTATTAACTTTTTAGTGGAAAACCAACAATATGCAACTCTTCCCTGCCCTAGAACAACGCTATTCCCACGAACACCAGTCCGCAGGCGAGGCGCAACGTCTGGCTCAAGAAATCGCTTTTGCACCGATTGTGTTCCAAGTTTCCCGCCTGATGGTGAAATTTGGCATTCTGGATTTGCTGAACGACCATCCAGACGGCCTCACTCAAGCCGAAATCGCCGAAAAAGCGAAAATCAGCAACTACGCAGCACAAGTCCTGCTGGAAGCTTCGCTGTCTATCGGCACTGTCTTGACTCGCGACAACCGCTATTTCATCAGTAAGGCCGGTTGGTTTGTCCTCAAAGACAAAATGGCTCGCGTCAACATGGATTTCACGCAGGAAATCTGCTACCAAGGCATGTTTGATTTGGAAAAAACCCTGCAAACCGGCAAGCCCGAAGGCCTGAAAGTATTCGGCGACTGGCCGACCATTTACGAAGGCTTGTCTTCATTGCCAAGCATCGCGCAGGAAAAATGGTTTGCATTCGACCATTATTATTCCGACAACTCCTTCACCGAAGCACTCAACACTGTGTTCGCCAAACCGGTTAAAAAACTGCTCGATGTCGGCGGCAATACCGGCCGCTGGGCGGAACAATGTGTCAACCACAATGCCGAAGTCGAAGTAACCATCATGGATCTGCCGCAACAAATCGGTTTGATGCGCGAAGCGACCAAAGGCAAAAACGGCGCAGACCGTATCCACGCCCATCCGGCCAACCTACTTGATCCTGAAATTCCGTTCCCGACCGGTTTTGATGCGATCTGGATGAGCCAATTCCTAGACTGTTTTACCGAAGAACAAGCCACCAGCATTCTTCAACGCGCCGCTGCATCCATGAGCGAAAACACCAGCCTCTACATCATGGAGCCTTTCTGGGACAGACAACGCTACGAAACCGCCGCCTACTGTCTGACCATGACCAGCCTGTATTTCACTGCCATGGCCAACGGCAACAGCAAAATCTTCCACTCTGAAGACCTGATCCGTTGCGTTGAAAAAGCCGGATTGAAAGTAGCGGAAATTTCAGACGGCATCGGCCGCGGCCACAGCATCTTGCGCTGCGTTAAGGCCGTCTGAACATCATCTTTTAAACCCTAAAAACAAACCGACCCCAACAGCCATTTCAGCTATCGGGGTCGGTTTGTTTTTAGGTATCAGCATTAAAACATCAGCCGCGCAACATCCATACTGCGCACACTAAAGCAATCGCCACCAACAAAGCGGCAAACAGTTGTCCCATTCCGGCCAATTTAGGCTGCTTGGCATCGATGGTTTTAAAGCCGTTAATCATCGGCGTAATCAAATCCTGTTTTTTCACAAAGCGATACAGCAAAACAGCCGCGATATGTACGCCCGCCAAAACAGCTAAGACATTAAAGAAATTGACATGGATTTTTCGCGCCAGCGTACCGGCGTGTTCGCTGACCAAATGATTCAAAAAGCCGGAATTGGTAAACGTATTTTCATCGGCGGCAAATAAGCCTGTGGCCGTCTGAAAAAACAACACGGCCAATAAAGCGATCACCATCAGCGCGCCCAAAGGATTGTGACCGACCAATTCGTCTTCAGACATTTGACCTTGCGTGTAGCGGCGGATTTCGGAAAACGGGCGCACAAATCGGCTGAATTTTGTCGTATCGCTACCCCAAATCCCCCAGCACATGCGGAAAACCACCAAAGCCAGCATCAACAAGCCGCCGCGTAAGTGCCATACCAGCATATCGCCGCCTTGGGTTGCGCTGTACCACATGAATCCCATCATTAGCACCAAGAGCCAATGGAACAGGCGCGTAGGTGCGTCCCAAACTTTTATTTTTTGCTTCATTACCTTTTACTTTCTGATTTAAAATTAAATTTCTTATCTTGGAAGGTTACGCCATGCAGCCCATCTACACGCTTCCCGAATCGCTTCAAGCTTTTCAGACGGCCTTAGCATTTCCCGACGTATTCCGCCCCCGCGCCCAAGAATCACACAAAGGCACATACGGCACGCTTGCCATTATCGGCGGCACAACGGGAATGAGCGGCGCGGTCGTTTTGGCAGCCACAGCCGCGATGTATCAAGGGTGCGGCAAGGTTTGGGCGGGCTTCAACCAAGCCACGCTACCTTTTGCCATTATTCCCGAACGTCCTGAAATTATGCTCGCCACTGCGACCCAACTGATGGAGCGCAACGATGTCGGCGCACGGGTAATCGGCTGCGGCTTTGGCTTGGACGGATTATCAGAGCAGCTGCTGCCCCAAATCCTGTCTACACACCATAACCAGCCTTTATTGCTCGATGCAGATGCTTTGACACTGCTTGCCCGTTCTTCCGAATTAGCCGAACGCCTCAAATCGTACAAACATATCGTCCTGACACCTCATCCGGCCGAAGCCGCCCGCCTACTCGGCACCGATACCCAATCAGTTCAAGCCGACAGACAGAAAGCCGTAACCGAAATCAGCCGTAAATATGGCGCGACCGTCGTGTTGAAAGGCCATCATACATTGGTGGCCACGGCAGACGGCATAGTCTATACCAACACCAGCGGCAATGCCGGTTTGGCCACTGCAGGCAGCGGCGATGTCTTGAGCGGCATTATCGGCAGCTTGCTGGCACAAGGCATTCCGACATTCCAAGCCGCCTGCGCCGGCGTATGGCTGCATGGTGCGGCGGCCGATGTCATCAAACACAGCGGCCAAATCGAAACCGGTATGCTCGCCGGAGAAATCGCACCTGCCGCCCGATGGCTGCGCAATATTTTATCAAAAGAATAATGCCGTCTATATAGCAAATACAAATCACAGGCCGTCTGAAAATCAATTCTTATCTTCAGACGGCCTTATTTATTTTAAGCCATTTTGCAAATTAAGGTTAAGGCGTGTATCCTTGGTTTCCCTTAAAAACAACTTCACAACATATCATCATGAATACCCTCAACAAAATCAGTAATTTTATCGGAAAGACCTTTTCCCTCTGGGCCGCGCTCTTTGCTGGCATCGCTTTTTCTGCACCCGACACCTTCAAATGGGTCGGCCCTTACATTCCTTGGCTACTGGGCGTCATCATGTTCGGCATGGGCTTGACCCTCAAACCCTCCGACTTTGACATTTTGTTCAAACATCCCAAAGCCGTCATTATCGGCGTGATTGCCCAATTCGCCATCATGCCTGCAACTGCCTATCTGCTGGCGAAACTGTTGAACCTGCCTGCCGAAATCGCGGTCGGTGTGATTTTGGTCGGCTGCTGTCCGGGCGGTACGGCTTCCAATGTGATAACCTATTTGGCGCGCGGCAATGTGGCTTTGTCGGTTGCCGTTACATCGGTTTCTACCCTGATTTCCCCATTGCTGACCCCTGCCATCTTCCTGATGCTTGCCGGTGAAATGCTGGAAATCCAAGCGGGCAGTATGTTGATGTCCATCGTCAAAATGGTTTTGTTCCCCATCGTTTTGGGCTTGATTGTCCATAAAGTCTTGGGCAACAAAACTGAAAAACTGACCGATGCGCTGCCGCTGGTTTCCGTTGCCGCCATCGTGCTGATTATCGGCGCGGTAGTCGGCGCCAGCAAAGGCAAGATTATTGAAAGCGGCCTGCTGATTTTCGCGGTTGTCGTACTTCACAACGGCATCGGCTATCTGCTCGGCTTCTTTGCCGCCAAATGGACCGGCCTGCCTTATGACGCACAAAAAACGCTGGCCATCGAAGTCGGTATGCAAAACTCAGGCTTAGGTGCCGCCCTTGCCGCCGCACACTTTGCCGCCGCGCCGGTTGTTGCCGTTCCCAGCGCATTGTTCAGCGTGTGGCACAATATCTCCGGCTCGCTTCTGGCAACTTATTGGGCAGCCAAAGCCGACAAAAATCAACACTCCTAACTACGTATAATTATAAGGCCGTCTGAACAGATTCCGTTCAGACGGCCTTTATTTTGAAATCAAGCAGGATTATTGTTTTACTGCTTCGATTTGGATATTGATGTTTACTTTTTTGCTCATACCGGCACTTACCAAATAATCCAAACCCCATTTGGTGCGGTCGATGGTGGTGCTGAAGTCGCCGCCGCACACTTCTGCTTTTGCCATCGGGCTTTGGTAGCAGTTGAATTTATCGGCTTTGAGTTTTACCGGCGCAGTTTTGCCGTTCATGGTCAGGTTGCCGTCAACGGAAAGCAGTTTTTTGCCGTTGAAATTGAATTTGGTGGATACAAAACGAATTTCAGGGTATTTGTCTGCATTGAAAATATCGGCAGATTTCAAATGTTGGGTAAAGTGGTCCGAACCGGTTTGCAGTTTGGACAAAGGCAATACGATATCGATAGAGCCTTGGCGTTTGGCACGGTCAAATTCCAAATTGCCGGTCAAACCATAAATACCGCCGACGTTGGTGCTGGTGTTGAAATGGTCGATGGCAAAGCGGGCATTGGCATGGAATTCGTCCACTTTATAAACAGCGGCAGACGCAGCAGAAGCCAACATGGCCGAACACAATGCAAACATGATTTTTTTCATCGTCTTATCCTTAGAAATGTGAGAAGTTCCCTATCATATCACTTTTTGATGCCAACATCTTTTGCAACTGAGAAAGACAGCGTTTCATCCTAAGAAAACTTCAGGCCGTCTGAAAGAATGATCAGCAAATTCAGGTGAAGCAAATACAGTTTAGTTTTATTACAAAATAGCGTGCTTTATCGCTCGTAATTGGTATAAAATACCCAGTTATTTCTACAACGGGCCGCCAACCAACCAGCCTATTTCAGACGGCCTCAGCATAAAATAAAGGAACAAAAATGCCTGAATACCGCTCCAAAACCTCTACCCACGGCCGCAATATGGCGGGCGCGCGCGCATTGTGGCGCGCCACCGGCGTGATGGAAACCGACTTCGGCAAGCCCATCATCGCCGTTGCCAACTCCTTCACCCAATTCGTGCCCGGCCATGTCCACCTGCACAATATGGGCCAGCTGGTTGCCCGCGAAATCGAAAAAGCCGGTGCAATCGCCAAAGAATTCAACACCATCGCCATCGACGACGGTATTGCTATGGGACACAGCGGCATGCTGTACTCCCTGCCCAGCCGCGATTTGATTGCCGACTCCATCGAATATATGGTCAACGCCCACTGCGCCGACGCGCTGGTGTGCATTTCCAACTGCGACAAAATCACCCCGGGCATGCTGATTGCCGCCATGCGCCTGAACATTCCGACCATCTTCGTTTCCGGCGGCCCGATGGAAGCCGGTAAAGTTATCGGCGTAGCCAATATTCAGCCTGAACGCCGTTTGGACTTGATTGATGCCATGATCGAATCGGCTGACGACAATATTACCGACAAACAAGTCGAAGAAGTCGAACAAAACGCCTGCCCAACTTGCGGCTCCTGCTCCGGCATGTTCACCGCCAACTCCATGAACTGCCTGACCGAAGCGCTCGGCCTGTCCCTGCCCGGCAACGGCTCCTACCTTGCCACCCATGCAGGTCGCAAAGAATTGTTCCTCGAAGCAGGCCGCATGATTGTCGAAATCACCAAACGCTATTACGAGCAAGACGACGAAACCGTGTTGCCGCGCAGCATCGCCACCAAAAAAGCGTTTGAAAACGCCATGACCATGGACATCGCCATGGGCGGCTCCACCAACACCATCCTGCACTTGCTCGCCGTCGCCAACGAAGCGGGCGTAGATTTCAAAATGGCCGACATCGACCGCTTAAGCCGCGTCGTCCCCTGCATCTGCAAAACCGCGCCAAACAACCACGACTACTATATGGAAGACGTGCATCGCGCAGGCGGCATCTTCGCCATCCTGAAAGAATTGGACAAAGCGGGCAAACTGCACACCGACGTGTACACCATCCACGCGCCGACACTGAAAGACGCGATTGAAAAATGGGACGTGACCAACCCTGAAAACACCCATGCCATCGAGCGTTTCAAAGCGGCTCCAGGCGGCGTGCGCACTACTCAGGCGTTCTCGCAAAACCGTATGTGGAAAACCCTCGACCTTGACCGCGAAAAAGGCTGTATCCGCGATGTTGAGCATGCCTACTCGCAAGACGGCGGCTTGGCAGTATTGTTCGGCAACATCGCCGAGCGTGGCTGCGTGGTGAAAACCGCAGGCGTGGACGAGAGCATCCTCAAATTTACCGGCCGCGCCCGCGTGTTTGAAAGCCAAGAAGACGCAGTAGAAGGCATTTTGGGCAACCAAATCGTTGCCGGCGACATTGTCATTATCCGCTATGAAGGCCCTAAAGGCGGCCCGGGCATGCAAGAAATGCTGTACCCGACTTCTTACCTGAAATCCAAAGGTTTGGGCAAAGCCTGCGCCCTTTTAACTGACGGCCGCTTCTCCGGCGGTACTTCCGGCCTGTCCATCGGCCACGCTTCGCCTGAAGCGGCAGAAGGCGGCGCTATCGGTTTGGTACACGAAGGCGACACCATCGAAATCGACATTCCAAACCGCAGCATCCGCCTTGTTATTTCCGATGAAGAGCTTGCCGCACGCCGTGCCGAAATGGAAGCGCGCGGCAGTAAAGCATGGAAACCGGAAAACCGCGACCGCTACGTCTCCGCAGCCCTGCGTGCCTACGGCGCAATGGCGACTTCCGCCGACAAAGGCGCAGTACGCGACGTATCGCAAATCGAACGTTAATTAACCTGACATTAAGGCCGTCTGAACGCTTTCAAGTGTTTCAGACGGCCTTCATTCAAACGGACAAATATGGACAAATTCATTTTAGCGATGATCGGCATGGCCATTGCCCTGTTGATTATTATTGGCGGCGGATTTATCGCTGTCGAATATTTCAAATCCCATCCTGAAGCCTTCCAAGTCAAGCCGCTATCAAAATAATCATTTAACGGCATGAGTTTCAAAGGAAAGAGCCGTAGCTCAAGGCCGTCTGAACGCAGTACATATAATGAAACACATTCTTTACTGGCTGGGTGGTTTTGCCGTCGCCCTCGGCATATTCAAATACTACGAAACCCATCGCTATTCCGAAGACCAGCTCATCTACGCCCAACCGCCGCAAAATCGTTCTGCCGTTGCCGATTTTGACGCCTTGGCGTATTTAAACTTCCTCCGCTCCTCAGCCAATCTGCCCGCACTGGCGCACTCAGACACACTCGAACGCGCCGCGCGCAATCATGCCCGCTATCTGCTGCAAAACCCTGACGACGGACATGACGAACACAATACGCGCAATCCCTTTTATACAGGCCCACGCCCATCAGACCGCACGCGCAAAGCCGGTTATGCCTATAAAGGCGTGCACGAAAACGTCAGTACAGGCCAGCATCCGCCAAACGAAAAAATCAACGACCATCTACCTGCCCAACATCAGCTGGACAATCTGATGACGGCGATTTACCACCGCCTCTCCTTACTCGACCAAAATATCGACGAGGCCGGAGCCGCATTTGAATCGCAAGGTAAACAAATCGCGTTGAGCATCAATCAAGGCGACAGCAGATTCAACAACCTCTGCCAAAAAAACCGCCCCCTATCCGACCTCAGCCGCTCGTTTTATCAAGATGCCTGTCATGGCCACGCTATTATTTATGCGGATGAAATTTCCAACCGCAAACTCCGGCCTTACATCACCTATCCGCAAGGCAACTTCGCCTCGCCGGTTTTCCATGGCGAACGTCCCGACCCTATGCCACATTATGAAATGACCGGCAATCCGGTCAGCATTGCCTTCTCAGAGCAATCGCCTCCGGTCAAAATGCGTTCGTTCAAACTGTATCAGGACACAAAAGAAATCAGAGACGTCAAAATCTTAGATAAAGATAATGACCCAAACCGCCTCCTGACCGAACGCCAATTTGCGCTATTTCCTTTACAGCCATTGGAATACGACACCGACTACCGTGCCGTGTTCGCATACCGTCAAAACGGAAAAGACAAAACGGCCGAATGGACATTCAGCACACAAAAACCCGATTATCCTTACTTCATCGTCAAAGGCGGCGAAACGCTGGCCATCGAGTCCGGACAAAAATATTTTATCCATTGGCAGGATTTTTGGTGCTTGAAGCAATGCGAACGCTACAACTACCGCATGAACCGCGACACCCAAATCGACATTATCGAACGGCAGGCCGGCGGCATCATTATCCGTGTCAACGGAAGCAAAGGCAGCAGCATCCGCTTAATGCCCGAAGGCGAAGACAGGCGCGCCATTACACTTTATTTATGGAAATAAAGCCGTTTTCAGACGGCATGAAGCACCAAAAAGCTGATAAAATACCGCCTCATCACCCTACGGCAAGCTATCCAACATGACCAAACATCCGCAAACAGCAGCCAATACCCGCTATGCCTTTACCAGCATTGCCGCCATGTTGGCCGCGTTTTTACTGTTCGTTGCCGTGATGTTGCTGCCTTTGGGGCTGACGGCGGACACCCAAGTGAGCCTGATACGGTTTTCACTCTACGCAATCGTGCTGTTTGCCGTACTTGGCGGTATTTTTTCTGTACGCGTTGCCTATTTGCGTAAAAAGAACGGAGCATGACATGACCCAAGCCGATAAAATTCCACAAGAAATCCGCCTCCAGCAAGAGCGGCGCGTACTGACTTTGGTTTATGTTGACGGTGCCAAAAGCCTTCCTGCCGAATACCTACGCGTGTATTCGCCCAGCGCGGAAGTGCGCGGACACGGTCCAGGTCAAGATGTTTTGCAAACAGGCAAAGCCGAAGTCAGCATTACCGATTTGGACCCCGTCGGCCAATACGCATTGAAAATTACTTTTTCAGACGGCCACAACAGCGGCCTTTACGACTGGGACTATCTCTACCGACTGGCGCACAATCAAGACGCGCTTTGGCAAGACTATCTCGACCGCCTCGAAAAAGCCGGTGCGTCCAGAACCCCAAGTGCCGAAGATTTGAAACCCAAACACACACATTCCTGCGGCAGCGGCGGTTGCGGCGGAAAGGCCGTCTGAAAAAGGCGAGACCGTAATATTGGACGACGGCAGAATCATTGACGGCAAAGCATTCCTCTCCCCGCCCAAAAAAGGATGGGTAGCGGCCATCTTCGGCGATACCAAAGCCTGCCTTCAGGCAGTGCGTGCCGCACAAAACGCAGACGTTTTGGTGCATAAAGCAAGCTTTGCTGCAGGAGATGTGAAGAGACAGCGGAACGAGTGTTCCGTTCAACCGTATCCAATGCCGCCAAGCTGGCCTTGCAAGCCAATGTGAAACAACTTTACCTGACCCACATCAGCGCACGTTATACCGAAGAAGAGCAATGCCTGATGCTGGAGCGGCAGGCACAAACTATATTTCCCGCGTCGAAAGTGGTTGGCGATTTCGACGTATTCGATATCTGAATCCGTATTATTTTAAGAAGGCAGACACTATGAGCGACCACAAAACCCATTTCGGCTTCTCTACCGTTGACGAAGACGAAAAAGCAGGCAAAGTTGCCGAAGTCTTCCACTCCGTGGCAAAAAACTACGACATTATGAATGACGTAATGTCCGGCGGTCTGCACCGTGTTTGGAAACATTTCACCATCAATACCGCCCGCCTGAAAAAAGGCGACAAAGTATTAGACATCGCCGGCGGTACTGGCGATTTATCCCGAGGCTGGGCGAAACGTGTGGGCAAAGAAGGCGAAGTTTGGCTGACAGACATCAACTCCTCCATGCTGACCGTCGGCCGCGACCGCCTGCTCAACGAAGGCATGATTCTGCCTGTATCGTTGGCAGACGCTGAAAAATTGCCGTTCCCCGACAACTATTTCAATTTGGTTTCCGTCGCATTCGGCCTGCGCAACATGACGCACAAAGATGCCGCGCTGAAAGAAATGTACCGCGTATTGAAACCGGGCGGTACTCTGCTGGTGTTGGAATTTTCCAAAGTATACAAACCTTTGGAAGGCGTGTACGATCTCTACTCTTTCAAACTGTTGCCGATTATGGGCAAACTGATTGCCAAAGATGCCGACAGCTACCAATACCTCGCCGAGTCCATCCGTATGCACCCCGACCAAGAGACCTTAAAACAAATGATGCTGGATGCAGGTTTCGACAACGTGGATTACCACAACATGAGCGCAGGCATTGTTGCCCTGCATAAAGGCGTGAAATTCTAAGGCCGTCTGAAACGAACAAAAGGGCGTGATTAATAGACACGCCCTTTGTTTTTATAGTGGATTAAATTTAAATCAGGACAAGGCGACGAAGCCGCAGACAGTACAATTAGTACGGCAAGGCGAGGCAACGCCGTACTGGTTTAAATTTAATCCACTATAAACCTTATCCAAGCCAATCTGACACAAACCAAAGGCCGTCTGAACAGCCGTAAAACGAAATCAAAGATTTCGGTTACACCATTCAGACGGCCTTAATATGTTTAAATCAACTTATGTCCCTGCTTTCACGCTTTGCCATTGACGGACCATAAATTTCAACGCCGCAGGTTGGATAGGCACCATGATAAAGCTGTTTTTCAAATCCTCATCGGTCGGGAAAATCGTATTGTCGTTTCTAAACTCTTCATCCATCAGCTCTTGAGCCGGTTTGCTGGACGGCGCATAAGTAACAAAATTGCCGTTTTTCGCCGCAACTTCAGGATCTAAGAAATCATTGATATACGCATGGGCATTGGCTACATGTTTGGCATCTTTCGGAATCACAAACGAATCCACCCAAATCCCCACGCCTTCTTTCGGCATCATCACACGGATTTTTTCCTTGCCGCCTGCTTCTTCGGCACGGCGTTTGGCAATGTTCAAATCGCCGCCAAAACCAATCGTTACGCAAGTATCGCCGCGCGCCAAATCATCGATAAAACCGGACGAGGTAAAACGCTTGATGTACGGACGGTTTTTCTTCAAGACTTCCGTAGCTGCCTTGATATCCGCCGTTTCGCTGCTGTTTGGGTTTTTACCCATATAGTTCAACACCATAGGATAAATTTCCGCCGCGCTGTCCAAATAGCTGATGCCGCATTGCTTGAGTTTGGACGTGTATTCGGGGTTAAACACCAAATCCCATTGATTGTCCGGCAGCTGATCCGTACCCAAAGCCTTTTTCACACGCTCGGTATTAATGGCGAAAGTATTGGTACCCCAATAAAACGGCACCGCATATTCATGCCCCGGATCGACACCTTCCATCAGTTTCATCAACTGTGGATTCAGGTTTTTATAGTTGGGAATCAGGGACTTGTCTATTTTCTGATACGCACCTGCCTTAATCTGCCTACCGACAAACGCATTGGAAGGACCCACGATGTCGTAACCCGACTTGCCGGTCAATACCTTGCTCTCCAGCGTTTCATCGCTGTCATATACATCGTAAGTTACTGAGATACCGTGCTTTTTCTCAAACGCGGCAACCGTCTCAGGATCGACATATTCCGACCAGTTGTAAATGCTCAATACCTTTTGATTATCGGTTTGAGCCGCCTTGTCGGCAGAAGTTTTGTCCGAGCCGCCGCAGCCGGCCATTGCCAGCGCAGTCAGTACGATGAGGGGCAGATGTTTGGTCATTATCATTCCTTGCGTATCCGGTTGAAAATAGAGAGGCATTATAAAGCAGGCAAGCCCGAGCGGATAGGCTTCATTGTTAAAAGATATCGCCCCGCTTAAGGCCGTCTGAAAGACGGATTGCAGCCAACTTAAAACCTTTCTGCCGATAGCTTGAAATATGGTTTTGCGGTAAGATAACGCCCATTCGTTTTTAATCGCAACGCGCCGTCCGGGCCGTCTGAAATCCTTGTAAAAAATTTATCGAGACATTATGAAAACCACCGAACTACGCCAAAAATTCCTGAAATTTTTCGAATCTAAAGGCCACACCATCGTCCGCTCTTCCTCGCTCGTGCCACACGACGACCCGACCCTGCTGTTTACCAACGCAGGCATGAACCAATTTAAAGACGTATTCCTCGGCTTTGACAAACGCCCCTACAACCGCGCCACTACCGCACAAAAATGCGTACGTGCCGGCGGCAAACACAACGACTTGGAAAACGTCGGCTATACCGCCCGCCACCACACCTTCTTCGAAATGATGGGTAACTTCTCCTTCGGCGACTACTTCAAACGCGATGCCATCCACTTCGCTTGGGAATTCCTGACTTCCCCAGAATGGTTGAACATCCCTAAAGACAAACTCTTGGCAACCGTTTACGCAGAAGACGACGAAGCCTACAACATCTGGTTGAACGAAATCGGCATGCCTGCCGAGCGCATCGTCCGCATCGGCGACAACAAAGGCGCAAAATACGCGTCCGACAACTTCTGGCAAATGGGCGACACCGGCCCTTGCGGCCCTTGCTCCGAAATTTTCTACGACCACGGCGAAGAAATCTGGGGTGGCATTCCGGGCAGCCCTGAAGAAGACGGTGATCGCTGGATCGAAATTTGGAACTGCGTATTTATGCAGTTCAACCGCGACGAGCAAGGCAATATGAATCCGCTGCCTAAGCCTTCCGTTGATACCGGCATGGGCTTGGAACGTATGGCCGCCGTCATGCAGCATGTCCACAGCAACTACGAAATCGACTTGTTCCAAGACCTGCTCAAAGCCGTTGCCCGCGAAACCGGCGCGCCGTTCAGCATGGACGAGCCAAGCCTGAAAGTCATCGCCGACCACATCCGCTCCTGCTCATTCCTGATTGCAGACGGCGTATTGCCTTCCAACGAAGGCCGCGGCTACGTATTGCGCCGCATTATCCGCCGCGCCGTACGCCACGGTTACAAACTGGGTCAAAGCAAACCATTCTTCCACAAACTGGTGGCCGATTTGGTCAAAGAGATGGGCGATGCTTATCCTGAGTTGAAAGAAAAACAAGTTCAAATCGAAGAAGCGTTGAAAAACGAAGAAAGCCGTTTTGCCCAAACTTTGGAAACAGGTATGGCTTTATTAGAGAAAGAATTAAATACTGATGAATTTCTGAACATTTGGAATGTATTACCAAAAGGAGAAGATGGAGGTAGGGACTTCAAACTGCCAGATTTTCAAAAATTTACTGCCGCAGCTTGTGTTAAAAACTCCGAAAAAACTATCGTTGTATGGGAAAAAAGTGTAATTAATAAAAAAACAATCAAATCTAATGACCCGCTGCCTGATAGTGTAGATAACACCTACTATTTAACATTGGATAGTTATCAATCAGATTTTTACAGAAAATATCTTGATGCGCTACATGGTGAATTAGAATTTCAAAAAGTGTTGCGCCCTAATAAGTTAAATGGTTCTATTATTTTTAAACTTTATGACACTTATGGCTTTCCATATGATTTAACTGCCGATATTTGTCGTGAACGTAATGTCGCAATGGACGAAGAAGGCTTCAACCGCGAAATGGAAGCCCAACGCGCACGCGCACGCGCCGCACAAAGCTTTAAAGCCAACGCCCAACTGCCTTACGACGGTCAGGACACCGAGTTTAAAGGTTATAGCGAACGTCAAACCGAATCCAAAGTCCTCGCCCTCTACAAAGACGGCGAGCAAGTCAACGAATTGAACGAAGGCGATGAAGGTGCCATCGTTATCGACTTTACCCCGTTCTATGCAGAATCCGGCGGTCAAGTCGGCGACGTCGGCTATATCTTTGCAGGCGAAAACCGCTTTGAAGTACGCGATACCCAAAAAATCAAAGCGGCTGTATTCGGCCAATTCGGCGTGCAAACTTCAGGCCGTCTGAAAGTCGGCGACAGCGTTACCGCCGAAGTGGATGACGAAATCCGCAATGCCAATATGCGCAACCACAGCGCGACCCACTTAATGCACAAAGCCCTGCGCGATGTATTGGGTGAACACGTTGAACAAAAAGGCTCTTTGGTTACCGCCGAATCCACCCGTTTCGACATTTCCCATCCTCAAGCGGTAACTGCCGAAGAAATCGCCGAAGTCGAACGCCGCGTCAACGAAGCCATCTTGGCCAACGTTGCCGTCAACGCCGCCATTATGAGCATGGAAGATGCCCAAAAAACCGGTGCCATGATGCTCTTCGGCGAAAAATACGGCGACGAAGTGCGCGTACTGCAAATGGGCGGTTTCTCTACCGAATTGTGCGGCGGTACACACGTTTCACGCACCGGCGACATCGGCCTCTTCAAAATCATCAGCGAAGGCGGTATTGCCGCAGGCGTGCGCCGTATCGAAGCCATTACCGGCCTGAACGCACTCAAATGGGCGCAAGATCAAGAGCGTTTGGTGAAAGACATTATTGCCGAAACCAAAGCCCAAACCGAAAAAGACGTACTGGCGAAAATCCAAGCAGGTGCGGCACACGCCAAAGCACTGGAAAAAGAATTGGCACGCGCCAAAGCCGAACTCGCCGTCCACGCAGGCGCCAAACTCTTGGACGATGCAAAAGACTTAGGCTCAGCCAAACTCGTTGCCGCACAAATCGAAGCCGACGCAGCCGCCCTGCGCGAAATCGTTACCGATTTAACCGGTAAATCCGACAACACCGTGATTCTTTTGGCGGCAGTAAACGACGGCAAAGTTTCCCTGTGCGCCGGCGTATCCAAACCGTTAACCGGCAAAGTCAAAGCAGGCGATTTGGTTAAATTTGCAGCCGAACAAGTCGGCGGCAAAGGCGGCGGAAGACCGGATTTGGCGCAGGCCGGTGGTACAGATGCTGCGAAATTGCCTGAAATGCTGGGAAGCGTGGAAGGTTGGGTGAACGGCAAGCTGGTTTGATGAGTAATATGTAGGTACAAAGAAGGTCGTCTGAAAAATTTTCAGACGGTCTCTTGTTAGAAGGTTAATTTCATTTAAGCTTTCCTCTAATACATTAGAAAGCTAGGTAGAAGAATTGTTCTATATTCAGTTTAATTTAAAAAACAATCTTGACAAACAAGGAAATTATTATGGCAGTTAATTCTGAATCAACAAAAGAAGTAATCAGATCATATCTAGATAAAAATTCATTAAGATATAAAGATAATAATAAAGATGTTGATAGCTTTGTATTGGGTTTTTCTTATAGGAAAGATCAGGACATACAATTCAAGCTAGTAATCTCTGTGCAAGAAGGTGGTGATTTTATACAATTTTTTTCTTTATTAAAATTAAAACCAAATTTCCCTGACTTTCAAAAAAGATTACTTCAAGAAAATCTAGAGAAAAAGCTAATTAAATGGAGTGCTGATGAAGAAAAGAATGTTGTTTGTTCAGTTGATATATTAATTGATTATAAAGAAGAAATTTCACATAATCAAATTGAGCGTGCATTGCAGAGCATACAAAGCAGTATTGTTGCATTATCAGATTTATTCTCTTTTGAATAGTGGTGTTTAATTATGTCTAAAAATACTGATACTGTATCTCAAGATGATAAAAAAACTAGAAAGAATACTTGGAACATTATTTGGAATGTTTTTTGGTTGCTAATCATATTTGGTTTATTTATTATCATATTTAGAATCTCTCCATTTAACCAATCAAGTAATATACAAAGTAGTAGTAAGAGCTATTTAGATAAAAGCTTGCTTGAAAATACAACAATTTCTTGCACAAACAGAAAAGAATGTCAGGCTATAAAACGAGAATTTCAGCAGATTAAGGATGATATTTATAGGGTAGATATAGAAAAGATACAACTAAAAATAGATAACCAAGATAAAATAATTAACTCTCTAACATTTTCAGTTTCTTTGTATGCTGTATTAATAACTGTAATTTCTATATTTTTCTCATTGCGAGAATCTCAAAGAATTGATAAAGCATTAGATGATATTAAGAATTTTAAAGAAAAAGAAAGAGATGAAAAACTGAGTGTAATAGATAAAAAACTGAGTGTAATAGATAAAAAACGGAGTGCAATAGATAAAAAACTGGAGAAGTTAAACAGTAAAGTTGATGATTTTAAAGGTGAGTATAATGAATTTGTAAAAGAATTGGACAATTCATTTAGCGGAAATAAAGAAAAAAATGGAGATTTTATTCAGCAATCTGTCGGTAGGGATACGGATATAAGTGATGAAATTAAAAACGACGTATTGAAAAATAAAACCGATGAAAATAACAAAAATAAATTACATTTCAAAGAAAAATGAATTATATCTTACTCTTTCCTTTATAAAAACTAGCAAGCCATAACCTGCATCCCTCCCAACCGCGTGCGTGGCTACGCCACACACCCTACCTGCGGGCGACGCAAACCTTAAGATTAAGGTGTAGGGTGTGTGCGGTACGCACGCACGCGGTTTTTGTTGCTACCGAATGATTCCAAACCATGCCGTAATCCAGTCAGAAGCAAACGCAGCTTGGGTCATGTACCAACAAAACTCAATATCAAAGGCCGTCTGAATTTCAGGCGGCCTTTCTGTTTTCATTTCAAGCTGATATTTAAGCTTTTTATTCAATCATCTAACAATCAATCTTTCTCAACCGTGAAAAACAGTTCTTCCTGTTTCAAAGCATTGCCGTCTGCATCGGTTAATGCTGCTTCTGCTGCGGAAAACTTGATAACGGCAAGGCTGAGGCTGCCTTGCTCAGTCAGTGCCGTGTTAAGGATAACGCCTGCTTCTTCCTCGCCGACTTTGACGGCAATACCGGCGGCTTCCAAAGAATCACCGCTTAATACAGCCAGACCGCGTTTGACTTGGCCTCGGTATTGGGCGCGGGCGATGATTTCTTGGCCGGGGTAGCAGCCTTTACGGAAGTGGACTGCGCCGATGATGTGTTGGTTGAGCATTTGGGCAACAGCCGCTTCTTTGGTTGCGGCGCAAATCCACGGATAGCCGCTGCGGATTTCGTGCAGGTTCCACGCGTTTTCGGCTCCTGCTTGATATTCGGCTGCGTTTTCGGCTGCTGAAATTTTCAGACGGCCTGTGTGCGGCAAGGCAATTTCTACGGCGTTTTCTTGAATTTGGGCTGGGAAAGACAGTTGCGGTTCGGCAGCAGGATGAGGTTCTGCATTGTCTGCCAACTCGCCGCTGACTACTAAATCGGGCATCAGCTCGAAGACGACTTTTGCACGCAAGACAAACATTCTCAGGCGTTTGACGATGGCTTCGGTCAAATCTTGCGCCATGACCAACAGTAAATCTTCTCCGCGATTGACGACCAGCATATTCGCCAACACACGGCCTTTAGGCGTATTGTATGTGGCGTAACATGCCTGACCGGAAGCTAAATTATTAATATCATTGGATAATTGACCATGAAGAAATGAAGCTCTGTCTTCTCCGCTGACACGGACAACGCCGAAAAAAGGCAGGCGGGTTTGCATAATCGACTCCTTAAATTGTAGATGCTGAATTATCGCTCAAATTGCTACTTATTATCAAATAAATAAATTTAGGCCGTCTGAATGTTTCAGACGGCCTGTTGTTTGGGTTCAAACAATCAAAATTATTTGATGATGACTTTGCGGATAATCACGGCTTCGGTTGGAACGTCTTGGTGGAAGCCGCGTGTTGCTGTTTTTACTTTGCTGATTTTACGGACCACGTTCATGCCGGAAGTGACTTTACCGAAAACAGCATAGCCGTAGCCTT
Organism: Neisseria subflava; assembly: GCF_005221305.1. Lineage (NCBI taxonomy): Bacteria > Pseudomonadati > Pseudomonadota > Betaproteobacteria > Neisseriales > Neisseriaceae > Neisseria > Neisseria subflava. The sequence goes on along the minus strand of NZ_CP039887.1, from coordinate 651,028 downwards.
GAGGGGTTTTGCTTTTGAAATTCAAAAAGTCGTTGTCGGCTGTATTGATAAAGAACTGGCTGGTTGCTGAATTCGGATCGCCGGTACGCGCCATGGCGATGGTGCCGACGTTATTTTTCAAGCCGTTGTATGCTTCGTTGTTGATGGCTTTATCGGTGGATTTTTGAATCATATTCTCGGTAAATCCGCCGCCTTGAATCATAAAATTGTCGATAACACGGTGGAAAATCGTGTTGTCGTAAAAACCTTTTTTGGCGTAATTGACAAAGTTTGCCACGGTTTTCGGCGCTTTGACTTCATCCAGCTCCAGTTGGATGTTGCCCATATTGGTTTCAATCACGGCATGGGTAACTGCTTGCGCTTGCACGGAAAGTGAGAGTGCGAGGGCGCACAGGGTCAGTTTGATGGATTTTTTCATATGTCTTCTCGAAGGATGTATTGTGAAAATGGAATATTAACCTTGTTTCGCGTGAAATCCATAAAAAACATGTAAGATTTTTCAAGCAAAAAACATAAGGCAATCAAATCAGGCCGTCTGAAAAGGGATAAAAACCAAATTCTTGCTCTTTATCATTCCCTTTCAGACGGCCTGCTATTACGGTCAAACCGAAATCAGATTAGAAATCCAATTCCGCTTTCAGCCAATAAGTGCGCGGCATACCGACAACGGCGAAGCTGCGGTCGTATTGGCCGCGCTGTACTTGCCAGTAGTTTTTGTTAAACAGGTTTTCTACCGAGCTGCTGACGGTCAGTGTGTTTTTGCCCAGCTTGGTTTTGTAGCGCGCGCCTACGTCAACCAAAGTGTAGGACGGGAAGGCGTATTGTTTTTGCGTGTCTTGGTAAGACTTGCCGAAATACGAAACATTGCCGTTCAAGGTTAGACCTTTGACAAACGGTGTGTCCCATTCCACGCCCGCTTTGGCAATCACGCGCGGGTTGGCGACTTGTACGCCGTTAACCAAATTATCGGCGAAATTCGGATAATCTTTTACGGTTGATTGTAGATACATCAGACCAAAAGTCGGACGCAGGGTTTTGTTCAACAAGTTGGCATAGGTATTGAACTCAATACCGCGGCTGCGTTCTATGCCTTGCTCCGAACCGCTATAAGCCAAGCCTGCATTTTTGCGCGCTGCGAAATCAGTTCCTGAAGTCGTGTTGCCGCGCCAGTAGCCCGGGCGTTTGATTTGGAACACGTTTAAAGTGGTGACAAAGTTGCCCCAGTTTTTGCGTACGCCGACTTCAAATTGGCGGCTGACGCGCGGATCTGCCATCGTTACATGACCGTCGTCATCGGTACGGATGTCGGACGGCTCCAAATCTTCCATATAGTTTCCGTAAACCACCAAATCAGGCTGCGGAACCCATGCCGCCATCAACATCGGGCTGAAACGGTTCGCATCCGCTTTGCGGCCGTTTAATTTGTTTTTCTGCTCGACGGCTTGGAAACGTCCGCCCAAAGTGAGTCGGTATTTGTTGTCGGCAAAACCAAGCGTGTCGGAAACTGCCAAACTGTTTACTTTGATCACGGTATCCAATGAAGGTGTTGTATTCCATGCGCTGCCTAAGTTGGAATCCAATTTTGCCAATTGAGTAGGAATGTCGATGCTCGGATCGATAACGCTGCTTCTTGTTTGACGTGCGCCTTGATAAGTAGTGCGTTTGCGGTCGATGCGGTCAAATGCGGTACTCCAGTTGTGGCTTACCGGACCGGTTTCAAATTCGCCACGTGCAGTCAGATTCATACTGAGCGTTTTAAAACGCTGGTCGGTCAAACGCGCGCGACCTGAATTGTAGGTCAAACCGCTGCTCGTAACGGTAGGAGAGGCGAAATTACCGTAATAACGTGCATTGTTGTAGCCGATGCCGCCTGTAATTTGGGCATTTTCAAATGCATCCCATTCGAAGGTCAGCATATTCGTTTGACCGCGCGTGTTTTGAGCCTGCCAGCTCGGCGCCAAATTCACTTTGCCTTCAGGTGCGTCAAACAAGCGGCCGTTGGCGTTTTGAATGTCCTGCATACGCGCGCGACCGCCGTTGGTTTTGCGTTTCGCGTAGATGGAATCGAACGCCACGCGCAGTTTTTCGCCTCGATAGTCAGCATTTAAGGCAAATTCTTTGTTGTCTTCGCTGTAACCGTGACGCGGAGTGTCGCCATGGCGCAGTTTGCCGTTGGCGCGCACGCCGAATTCTTTGTTTTCTCCGAAGCGTTGACCTAAATCGAACGTACCTTGGGCGCGGTTGTTGCTGAACCAGCCCAAACCGATTTTGCGGTTGCCTTCATCGGCGGCTTTTTTGGTTTCAATATTGACGGAACCGGATACCGCGCCTTCAGGGTCCATGCCGTTTACGGCGGTGGAGGCGCCTTTAATCAGTTGCGCGGAGCCAACTTGCACGCTGGCCGTGCCTTGCGTGCCGTACATCCCTGCCAAACCGTTGACGCTGAATTGGCGCGCATCAAGCTGATAACCGCGGAAATACAAACCGGTAAGCGTGTTGCTTTCGCCGCCGAACTGCCAAACGGAAGCGTCTTTTTTCGCTACGGCATCCACCAAAGTACGCGCCTCAGTATTGTTGAGGGCTTGTTCGTCGTAGTTGACGACGGTAATCGGTGCGGTAAAGGCATTGGCTTTGCCCAATACGCCCAAGTTCACGCGGTCGCGCAAGTCGCCGTCGCTGGCGATGGAGTAAGAACGGGCGGCTTTGACGCGTTTGGCGTCGGCGCGGACATTGACTTCCTGCAACTGCTGTTGCACAGGGGTTTCGGGTGTCGCTTCATCGGCGGCATAAGAAAACGCGCTCATAATCAAAAGCGGCATCAGGGCTAATTTGCTATTCATAGATTCCTTCTGTCTTTGAGGTGGGTTATTTTTGTTGCAATAAGCGTTAAAAATCACAAAGTAATTTTGCTGCGGAATTATATTTGATAACATTCTGGTTTTCTATAAAAAGTGATGATAACTATTTGTAAAAACAAAAATACAACATCAATCAAAACTTTATCCATAGTAATTGTAAATTATTTTATTAAGCGGAGAATCAGGGTTTCAGACGACCCCTGCCCGCTGCCTGCCTCAAGAGACAACGCACATGCAAAAATGGCAAACCGAGCTTTATTCCACGCCGTCTTGGCTGTTACAAACCTTATTGATGGTCGCCGCCGCCTCGGCGGTGATTCTGTTTTTGGCACGTAAAACGCGCTTCGGGCGTGAGTTTGCCTATATCCTGCGGCTGTGCCTGACACCGAAAAGCGCGGTCAAAGTATTGCTGCTGATTACGGCGATGATTGCGCTGCTGTTAACCGAAGTGCGGCTGAATGTATTGAGTACCTTTATGTCCAAAGGGCTTTACGACTCGATGCAGGATTTGAACGCCTCCGCGTTTTGGATGTTTGCAGCGATGAACGCGGGCGTGGTGTTGATACGGGCGTTTAACAACGTCATCAACGACTTTCTCGATCAAGGCTTGGCGATTAAATGGTCAGAGCGGCTCAATGAAGTTTTGACTTCGCGCTGGCTTGCCGACAAAAACTACTACCGCCTGCAAATGCGCCGCCATGCACCGGACAACATCGACCAGCGTATCCAACAAGATGCGCAGGATTTCATCGCCTCGACCATCGAATTTGTGCGCGGCATGGTCAATTCAGTCGTTACCTCGCTCGAATTTGCCGTTGTTTTATGGGGTTTGGCGGGCATCCTGACCGTGTTCGGCTTCGACATTCCGCACGGCATCGTTTGGTTTGTCTATATGTTTGTGATTTTGGCGACCTTTGTCGCCATGTGGATAGGCAACCCTTTGATTCGTTACAACTATGAAAACGAAAAGCTCAACGGCGACTACCGTTACTCCCTCATCCGCGTGCGCGACCATGCCGAAAGCGTGGCGTTTTACAGCGGCGAAAAACACGAACACGACCAGCTTGCCGACCGCTTCAAAGCCATCATCCGCAACCGTTGGCGCATCGCCCGCCAAAGCGTTTGCCTGAGCGGCTTTAACGATATGTTCACCAACGGCATCAAGCTTTTTCCCATTATTTTGCAAGCCCCGCGCCTGTTTGCCGGACAAATCAAAATCGGCGACATCCAGCAGACCGTCCAAGCCTTCGCACGACTGCAAAACGCACTGTCTTTCTTTCGAATGTTCTACAACAAATTCACCGCCTACCGCGCTCGACTGGAGCGTCTGTACGGCTTTTTGCTGAGCACGGAAGAAAAACACACCGCACGACAACCCGACCTTACCGAAGTTTCAGACGGCCTGATCTTAGAAAACGTTGCCCTATACCGCCACAACGGCGAAGTTTTATTAGACGGTATCAACATCAACCTCAAAAACGGCAACTCCCTGCTAATACGCGGCCCGAGCGGTTGCGGCAAAACTTCGTTGCTGCGCGCGCTGGCTGGACTTTGGCCTTTCGGTAGCAGCGGTAAAGTCAGCCATCCGCCGCATCAAGACATCCTCTTCCTGCCGCAACGCCCGTACACGGCACAAGGCAGCCTGCGCGATGCGATTTGTTACCCCGACATCGACAAACAACATCCCGAGTTAGCCGAAGCCATGAACACCTGCCGTTTAGGTTATCTAATTGATAAATTGGATAAAACCGACGACTGGCAACACAAACTCTCCCCCGGCGAACTGCAACGCGTCGCCTTCGTCCGCGCCCTGCTCACGCAACCCAAAGTCATCCTTCTCGATGAAGCCACCGCCGCCTTGGACGAACCGACTGAAGCCATGCTCTACCGCGCCTTAAAGCAAAAACTGCCCGACAGCATCATCATCAGCATCGGCCACCGCAGTACGCTCAACGAGTTCCATGATTTATGCCTCGATGTCGGTCATGTACAATGCTGAATTAATGGCATATAAAAGGCCGTCTGAAACAGTGAAAAACGAAATCAAACGATTTTGTCATCGCCGTTTCAGACGGCCTCTTTTCAAACGCCATGGCATGTTTATTTGCTATACTCTGCACTGTGTTAACGTCGTCTAAAAAATATTTATGAAAACCCTGGCCCTTATTCCACATTACAACCACCCGACCACCATCAGCCACGTTGCCCAAACCATGCGCGGCTTTGGTTTAAACGTTTTAATTGTGGACGACGGTTCACGCGAAGAATGCAAACCTGTATTGCAGGCTTTGGTTTCAGACGGCATTGATGTCCTTTACCGCCCCATCAACGGCGGCAAAGGCGCAGCGGTCAAAACCGGCTTGGAATACGCTCAAGAACATGGTTATACCCACGTTTTGCAGGTTGATGCAGACGGCCAGCATTGCTTGAACGATACGCCCAAACTCCTCGCCGCAGCAGAACGAAATCCCGAAGCCGTTGTTTGCGGCTGGCCGCAATACGGCGATGACGCGCCCAAAGCACGGCTTTACGGACGCAAAATTACCGATTTCTGGAATATGCTGCACACTTGGTCATGCGACATCAAAGACGGTATGTGCGGCTTCCGCCTCTATCCGCTGGCACCCGCGCTATCCGTCGTCCGCGAAGAAACCGTAGGTGACCGCATGGACTTCGACACGGAAATCCTTATCCGCCTGTACTGGCGCAACGTCAAACCGGTTTGGATTAAAACGCCCGTCCAATACGCCGCAGACGGCGTGTCTCACTTTGATGCCTTTGCCGACAATGTCCGCATCAGCAAAATGCACACACGGCTGTTTTTCGGTATGTTGAAACACCGATTGGGTAAAGTTTTCGGAAAGGCCGTCTGAAACCATGACCGACAATAAACAAACCCATTGGGCGGCGCAGCCCGAACGCGGCAGCCGCCTGTTTCTCGCTCTGACCACACTGATGGTGCGCTATCTGCCGGCTTTTTTCATGAGGCCGTGCATTTGGTTTGTGGTGCTTTATTTTTATGCAACCGCGCCCAAACCGCGCCGTCATGTCTTACGCTATCAAACCCGTCTTCAGACGACCTTTCCCCATATCGTCCTGCCGAAACACAGCGTATTCAAACAATTCGTCGCATTTGGCGAAGCGGTTTGCGACCGTTTTGCCGTGTGGCAACGCAAAATCCGTTATAAAGATTTGGTGATTGAAGATCCGGACGACATCTATTCGCAAATCAAGCGCAACGAACGCGGCCAGATTTTTGCCTGTTCGCACTTGGGCAATACCGAAGTTTGCCGTGCGCTGGTGTCGCACCATAAAGATTTCAGACTCAACGTATTGGTGCACAGCAAACACGCGCAGGCATTTAACGAGGCATTGCAAAAAGCCGGTGCAGATCATATCCGTCTGATTCAAGTAACAGATTTGGACACCACCCTGATGATGGAATTGAACAGCCGTATCGAAAACGGCGAATGGATTGCCATCGCGGCCGACCGCGTGCCTGTACGCGGCGAGAAAACCGCCGACATTAATTTCTTAGGCCATACCGCCCCTATGCCGCAAGGCGCGTGGCTGTTGGCTTCGCTTTTAAAAACGCAGGTAAACACGCTGTTTTGCGTCAAACAAAACGGCCACTATCATTTGAAACTGCGCCGCTTTACCGATACTTCCAGCTGGAAACGCGGCAACCGCGAGGCTGCCGTCAAAGACGCGATGCAGGGTTTTGCCGACATTTTGGCGCAAGAATGTGCGCAAAATCCGCTACAATGGTTCAATTTTTATGATTTTTGGGGCGAAGACGCCGTCTGAAACCATCACATTCACTCTTTTAAACCATGAAAAAACACATCTACTGCCAACACAGCTTTGAAACTGAAGTTCCTTTTTTTGACGTAGATGCCATGCACATCGTGTGGCACGGCAACTATGTCAAATACCTTGAAACCGCACGTTGTGCTTTTCTGTCTTCCATCGGTTACGACTACAACGTAATGGGACGGCAAGGGTACAGCTGGCCGATTGTGCAGATGAACCTCAAATACATCCGCCCTGCCCGTTTCGGCCAAAAAATCCGCGTTGATATGGACATTGTCGAAATCGAAAGCTGCCTGCGTATCGATTACACCATTTACGATGCCGAAACCAACGAAAAACTGACTCGCGCTTCGACTACCCAAGCCGCGGTTTCGCTTTCAGACGGCCTGATGCAGTTTCAAACGCCGGACAGCTGGTTGGAAGCAGTAAAAAGACATCCGACATTTAAGGCCGTCTGAAAAATTTAGCGATTAAACAACATATTGTCTGCTTATCAGCTTTACCCTTTATAATTTTAAGTTTCCATTTCAGACGGCCTTTATCCTCAATCCACACATCATTATGCTACTGAACCTCAACCGCTTTACCTTTCCTGTTTTCTTAAAAGAAACCCGCCTGCTTACTGCCCTTGCCCTGCCTATGCTGTTGGCGCAAGTGGCGCAAGTGGGTATTGGTTTTGTCGATACGGTAATGGCCGGTGGCGCAGGTAAGGAAGATTTGGCCGCGGTGGCTTTGGGCAGCAGCGCATTCTCGACGATTTACATTACCTTTATGGGCGTGATGGCGGCATTGAACCCGATGATTGCCCAGCTATACGGCGCAGGTAAAACCGAAGAAGTCGGCAAAACAGGAATGCAGGGCATTTGGTTTGGCTTGTGTTTGGGCGTATTCGGCATGCTGTTGATGTGGGCGATGATTATGCCTTTCCGTCATTGGCTGACATTGAACGATTATGTCGAAGACACGATGGCACAATATATGCTCTTTACCAGCTTGGCAATGCCGGCCGCCATGATACACCGCGCCCTGCATGCTTATGCCTCCAGCTTGAACCGTCCGCGCGTGATTATGTTGGTCAGCTTTGCGGCATTTGTGTTGAATGTGCCGCTAAACTATGTGTTCGTTTACGGCAAATTCGGTATGCCTGCTTTGGGTGGCGCAGGTTGCGGCATGGCAACGGCGGCGGTATTTTGGTTCAGCGCATTGGCTTTGTGGCTTTATATCGCCAAAGAAAAATTCTTCCGTCCGTTTGGTTTGACGGCAAAAATCGGCAAACCCGATTTGACGGCTTTCAAACAGATTTGGAAAATCGGCGCACCTATCGGCTTGTCTTATTTTCTAGAAGCCAGCGCGTTTTCGTTTATCGTCTTTTTGGTGGCGCCATTCGGCGAGGATTATGTCGCCGCCCAACAAGTTGTTATCAGCCTGTCGGGCATTTTGTATATGATTCCGCAAAGCGTCGGCTCTGCAAGCACGGTACGCGTAGGCTTTTCACTCGGACGACGCGAGTTTTTGCGGGCGCGTTATATTTCAGGCGTTTCGCTGGTATTGGGCTGGGTACTTGCCACCTGTACCGCGCTGCTCTTGGTCATCTTTCGCTTTCAGTTGGCCGGTATGTACACCAACGATGCGGCAGTATTGGACATTGCTGCGACCGTTTTATTTTTCGCTTCCCTATTCCAACTGGCAGATGCCACCCAATGTATCGCTTCATATGCGCTGCGCGGCTATAAAGTGACCAAAATGCCGATGTTCATCCATGCCGTGGCTTTCTGGGGTTGCGGCCTGCTGCCCGGCTACCTGCTTGCCTATCATGTCGATATGGGCATTTACGGCTTCTGGACTGCGCTGACCGTTTCACTGACGATTGCCGCCATCGCATTGGTATGGTGCTTGGAGCTTTGCAGTAAAGAGATGGTCAGATCGCATAAGGCCGTCTGAAATTTCTTTCAGACGGCCTCCATTGATATTTCATTTACGGCTTATTCACTTTTAAGAAAAAAAAATGTTTTCAACTTCCATTATAGAAAAACTTGCTTACTATATTTATTGCTTGATTGACCCTAGAGACGGCAATATTTTCTATGTAGGTAAAGGCGTGGGCAATCGCGTTTTCCATCATGCCCTAGGTTCATTACAAGAAACAGAAACGCCAAGTGATAAAATTGCTTTGATTAGGGAAATACATAAAAGCGGAAACCAGCCCGTGTATTACATTCTGCGGCACAACATCCAAACAGACAAACAGGCTTTTGAATATGAAGCAATGGCAATAGACCTACTCTCCCTAGTCAAGCCGAGCCAGCAGCCGCTGACTAATATTCAAGGCGGCACGCATTCTTCTGAAGTAGGATTGATGAGCTTGTCCGAATTAAAACGAAAATATGATGCGCAAGAATTGAAAACTGATAAACCTATTGTTTTAATTACGATTAATAACGAATACGAGAAACTGAAAAAAGACATCAGATCAGGGAATATTCCTGAAGCCGATAGGCATAAGGAAATTTATGAGCGCACACGGAAATATTGGAAAATCGGAAGCCGACGTGAAAAAGCAAAATATGCAGTTGCAGTCTATCGCGGCTGGACATTGGCAGTGTATGAAATCGAAAGATGGATTTCTGCCGACGATATTATTCAAGGTCGCTGGATGTTTGAAGGCAAGCCGTTGCCAAAAGAGTCCGACATTTATCAAGAAATCGTGGACAAGCTGACCTATTCTTCCCAAGAAAACTATAAAGCCCCCCAAAACCCCATTACCTATCGTAATTGTTAAATAGTAAGTTTTCAGACGACCTGAATCCATAAAATCACAAATCATCATGCAACCCATCCAATACCAAACCGACCTTACCCCTTACAACACTTTCGGCCTGAAAGCCAAAGCCCAAGCCTTTATCGCGCTCAAACATGCCGACGAGTTGCGCGACATCGTCCGGCTGCCTGAGTTCAACCAAGATACTGTGTTATGGCTCGGCGGCGGCAGCAATATCCTTTTGATGGAGGACTACGCCGGTCTGGTTGTTCATATGGAAAACAAGGGAATACGCGAAATTGAGCGTTCAGACGGCCTGGTTTATATCGAAGCTCAGGCCGGGGAAATTTGGCATGATTTTGTTTTGCATACGGTTGAACTGGGTTTAAGCGGGCTGGAAAACCTCAGCCTGATTCCGGGCACAGTCGGCGCGTCTCCGGTACAAAATATCGGTGCATATGGTGTTGAAGCGAAAGATGTTATCCATAGCGTACGCTGCTTTGATTTGGATACGGACACCTTTGTCGAGCTTTCCAATGCCGACTGTGACTTTGCCTATCGTGAAAGCCTGTTCAAACAGGAAGGCAAAGGCCGTTATGTGATTGTTTCGGTTGTCTTTGCGTTGAAAGAGCATTTTGTGCCGAACTTGGGCTATGGCGATTTGGCGGCAGCGGTTGCCGAACTAAGCCAAGGCCGTGAGGCAACGGCCAAAGATGTTTCCGATGCAGTGTGTGCAATCCGCAACAGTAAACTGCCTAATCCTAACGTACTTGGTAATGTTGGGAGTTTCTTTAAAAACCCTGTTGTCTGCGCTGAAAAAGCGGCCGATTTGTTGCAACAATACCCCAATATGCCACGCTATCCGCAGCCTGACGGTTCGGTCAAACTCGCAGCCGGCTGGCTGATTGACCAATGCCGTCTGAAAGGCCATCAGATTGGCGGTGCGGCAGTGCATGACAGACAGGCTTTGGTTTTGGTGAATAAAAACAATGCATCCGCGCAAGATGTCCACCAGCTGGCACAATATGTTTGTAATACAGTATTTACTCAATTTCAGGTAGAATTACACGCAGAACCCAACTGGCTGCCTACTTCATACAGCCTATAAAACAAAGGAGTGTATCCCATGCCGCGCATTGCTAAAGTCAACACTTACACACGAATCATCAATGCCAGCCTCGCCTTGTTCAACGAAGAAGGCGAGCGCAATATCAGCACCAACCATATTGCCGCCCACTTAGGCATCAGCCCGGGCAATCTCTACTACCATTTCCGCAACAAAGACGAAATCATCGTCCAATTGTTCAAACGTTACAGCGATGCCCTGCTTGCCTACCTTAACGAAGCCGTGTTGCCGTCTAATGTTGAAGACTCCATCAACTACATGGCCGGTATTTATGATGTGATGTGGGAATATCGTTTCCTCTTCAGCGATGTGAACACCCTGCTTGCCCGCAGTGCCGAATTATTGGGCGAACACAATACCTTTACCCAAGCCAAAGTTTCCCCGCTGTTGGTCAACCTGCTGACCCAGCTCAACGGTCTGAACATCATCAGCGCAGACCAAACCGCCATGAACGACCTTGCCGTCAATATGTGGATGGTGACAAAATACTGGTTCGACTTCGACAGCTCCCTGCGCGGCCGCGCCAAGTTGACCGAAGATTCCAAAGTACGGGGCATCAGCCGCACACTCAGCCTGTTGCGCCCTTACCTCCTGCCGGAACACCGTGCCGAATTCGACCAAAAAATCGGCAGCAACCATTAATTCTTCCATACAAAGGCCGTCTGAAAACGTGGCTTTAACTAAGTTAAAGCTATTTTCAGACGGCCTGTTAATTTTCGGATGCTTTATTTATGCACCTCCCCGATATTTCTATTCTCGGCTTAGGCTATCTCGGCCTGCCGCTGGCGCAAAAATGTTATGAACAAGGCAGTCAGGTAGCCGCCATCAAACGCACCCTGACTTCCGACGACATCAATCTGCCGATTGAACTCGACATCATCGATTTGAATCAAGACGATATTTTTCACAGTTCGGCATTGTGGCAAAACCATATCAACAAGCCGACATGGTTTTGCCTGCTTCCGCCTTCGTCATTAAACCATTACGCCGATACCCTGAAAAAATGGATTCAACTTGCCGAGCAATCTAAGGTACAACACATCATCTTTACCAGCAGCACCAGCATGTATGGCGACCAAGCACGCATATGCGATGAAACCACGTCTCCCGATCCGCAAACCGAATCCGCCCGTCAAATCCTCGCAGTCGAGCAAGCTTTGTTTGAAAGCGCCGTCCCCCATATCGACATACTGCGACTGGGCGGACTTTATTCTGCCGACCGTCATCCTGTTACCAAGCTGGTTCAAAAAACACGCATTCAAGGCGGCAATCAACCTGTTAATATTCTTCATAAAGACTTGGCCGTCCAAGTCCTTTTTCAGACGGCCTGCCAAGCTGACGGCAAGCATATCCGCAATATTGTCGAACCCCGCCACCCAAGCCGGGCCGAATTTTATACTGCCGAAGCGGCCAAACTCGGCCTACCGGCTCCTGATTTCATCATTGATGACAAAAGCAACGGCAAAATTGTAAATACCGTTTGCGCAGACGGGCTAAGCCTGTAAAATTGCGACTCAACCCATTCATCCGTTTCAGACGGCATTTAGAGTAAACCATGTCCGCCCTATTTCCCCTTATCAACCACCTGATACAGCAAAATCCAGAGCAACAGCGTGAGCTGTCTGAATTTGCAGGCAGCATCATCTGCATCAGCCTGACCGGTTTCCGACTGACCGGACGCATCAGCGAACAAGGTTTTCTTGAAACCACAAACGAAACCGCCGACACCAACATCACATTCCACAACAGCGCCATCCAAAAAATCCTCCAAGGCGGCCAGCCCGGCGTGGGCGACATCAGCCTCGAAGGCGACTTGGTCTTGGGCATGTCCGTCCTTCCTATTTTAGGTGGACTGCGCTATTATCCAAGCGACGATTTGGCACGTGTATTCGGTCATGTGGCCGCAGAAAGCATCAGCTCGCGCGCCGGCGACATCGGCCACACCATGAAAAAAATCGGCAAAAGCATTGCCGAGCAAATCAGCGACTTTTCACGCGAACCCGAGTCCCCTGTTATCGACCAAGCCACACTTGCTGCATGGTTGGAAGAAGTGGACAAACTGCGTGACGATGTTGCCCGCCTAAACGAACGCCTCGACCGGCTCGAGCGCGATATCTGGATAGATTAGACACTTAATTTCAGACGGCCTACTACCATGAAAAGCCCATTTAAAAACATCGGTATCGTTACACGTCCTAATACGCCCGAAATTCAAGATACCGTCCACACATTGGTTTCTTTTCTGCGCGAAAACGGCTTTACCATCTATCTGGATGAATTGAGCGTAGAAGAACACTGCGTCTATATCCAAGATTCCGCCTACTGCGAAATCGTAAACAAAGCCCAGCTGGGCAAATATTGCGACCTCGTCGTTGTACTCGGTGGCGACGGTACCTTCCTCTCCGCCGCCCGCGAAGTCGCCCCCCGCGCCGTCCCCATTATCGGCATCAATCAAGGCCACTTGGGCTTTCTTACCCAAATCTCACGCGACACCATGGTTGAGGGCATCCGCCCCGTATTGGAAGGCAAATATCTGCCCGAAGAGCGCATCCTCATCGAAGCCAGCATCATTCGTGACGGCGAAACCATCGAACGCGCCCTCGCCCTCAACGACACCGTACTGTCTCGTGGCGGCGCAGGCCAAATGATTGAATTTGAAGTATTTATCAATCAAGAATTTGTCTATACCCAACGCTCAGACGGCCTGATTATTTCCACGCCGACAGGTTCGACCGCCTACGCGCTTGCCGCCGGCGGCCCCATCATGCAGGCCGGTTTGCACGCCTTCACACTTGTGCCTATCTGTCCGCAATCCATGACCAACCGTCCGATTGCCATCCCCGACACCAGCGTGATTGAAATCCTCATCACCAAAAGCGGCGACGCACGCGCACACTTTGACGGACAATCCCATATCGACGTGCAAAACTTCGACCGCATCATCATCCGCCGCTATCATAACCCCTTGCGCGTCCTTCATCCAACCGATTACCAATACTTCAAGACCCTGCGTCAAAAGCTGCATTGGGGCGAACAATTAATTTAACCAACTTCAATAAACAGGCTTACCATGAAAACCATTTCAAAAACCTTAATCATTGCACTGTGTACTCTTTCCTCCCTATCCGTCTCCGCGCACGGCATGCACAAAAGCAAACCTTTATCCTTTGAAGAGTTGCCGAAAATCTGCCAGCAATACTTTACCCGTGCAGATGCGTGTTATCAAAAAGCAGGCGATAAAGCATCGTTCCAACGCGACAACACAAAATACCTGCGCCAAATCCTGCCTGCCGCCGACGTAGGCCAACGTGAACACATGTGCCAAATTGCCATGGATACATTCGCCGAAAAAACAAAAGGCTTAAATTGCGAATAAAGACCTCTGTCTTGACTCTAGCAATTTTTGGTTTCATAAAAAGGCCGTCTGAAATTTCAGACGGCCTCCTTTACTGCCTGTAGCTTGCTCTAATGCTAACTAATGTATCATTGGAAGCCAAGTCAATGGCGATAGCTTCCATCACGCCAAGCATGACATGTGAAAATCGTTGGCAGCACATAGTATAGCTATTTTTGAAAGAACAGGTCAGTTTTATAAACAAGAGGCATAAAATAAAGATGCACGCAACCTTGCCAACCGTACCGCAAGACCGCAAAACTCCATGCTCAAATATATCGCACCATTGCCGGGCCGCTCCGTCCGCGCCGGTGTAAGGCTGACGTTCTAAGTTGAAAATAAAACAAACCGGATTTCCAGTTGATGGAAATCCGGTTTTCTTTTTTGATTATTTGATTTTCAGACGGCCTTTTATACAACTTAAGAAAAGACATAAATCATAAGCAACTTATTTCAAGATGGCCCGTTTTCATCTGATACTACAAATATTCCTTTAAAGCCTATTATATTTTCCCCACCATATTTCCTTGTTTGGAAACCAAAAGTTGGTCGATTTTCAAATTTTCAGTATCGATGATTTCAAACTTATAACCGGCATAAACCAGAAAATCCGTACGCTTCGGGATTTTGCGCAGGGAATACATCATAAAGCCGGCGATGGTTTCATAATTTTCCGAATTGGGAAACTCTTCAATATCCAGCGCGCGCATGACATCGGTAAGCGGCGTGGCACCGTCCACCAACCATGTATCTTCGGTACGGCGGATGATTTGCGGCTCTTCTTCGGTATTAACCAGCTCGCCCATCACAATGCTCATCACGTCTTTCAGTGTTACTACCCCAACCACCAGTGCGTATTCGTTCACCACTACGGCAAAGTCTTCACCGGAAGTTTTGAAGGTCTCCAATACATCATAAAGCGACAGCGTGTCGGGAATAAACAAGGCTTTGCGCAACACACGCTTGTCGGTCAGGCGGACGTCTTTCTCTTTTAAAAACAAGGTTAGCAGCGTATGCGATTCGATATAGCCGATAACGCGTTCCAAGTCGCCGTCGCATACGAGGAATTTATTGTGCGGTTTTTCCGACATCATTTCCAACACGGTATCGCTGTCGTCGTGTTTATCAAAATAGGCGATATATTCGCGCGTACTCATGGTGGAAGTGACCGTACGCTCCTGCATATCGAAAATGTTTTCAATCAGATAGTGTTCTTGTTCTTTCAATACACCAGCCTGCGCACCGGCATCAACGACGGCATAAATATCTTCCGAGGTCAGCTGCTCCTGACGGACGGTTGAGATTTTGAAGAGTTTGAATATTGCGTTTGCCAATCCGTCAAAAACCCAGACAAGGGGCTTTAAGATAAAAATCAGAAACATCATCGGACGCACAATGCGTACCGCCACCGCTTCGGGATGGGTCATTGCCATGCGCTTGGGCATCAGGTCGGCAATTAAAATAAAGCTGCCTGTAACCAGCGAGAAAGTCAGCAAAGAGGCAACTGTGCTACCCCAACTGCCTACATTCTCCAACAGCTTGCCAAAATACGGACGTATTGCCGCCTCGCCGACGATACCGGCAAGAATGGCGACGGCGTTCAAACCGATTTGGACAACGGTAATAAAACTGCCCGGCTGCTGCTGCATATTGATTACGTCAAGCGCACGCGTATCGCCGCCATCTTTCGCCATAACCTGCAATTTGATTTTGCGTGCCGAAGCAAGCGCGAGTTCGGAACAGGACACAAACGCACTAATAACAATCAGCAGGCACAATAATAGTAAGGCTTCAAAAATATTCATGAAAATTTGTGTGTATGGTATAGGTTAAAAATATTCAAACAGCAAAGGCCGTCTGAAAAACTCAATTTGATCTTAGATTTGTATTATGTTCATTTACTGTTTTAATCATCCAGCGCATCTTCATCCAAGGATTTCAGCCATTTCAGCTTTTCGCCAATTTTGATTTCCAATCCACGCGGGACGGGTTGGTAGAAATCGGGTTCGTCCAAGCCATCGGGCATATAGCTCTCACCGGCAGCGTAGGCATTCGGCTCGTCGTGGGCATAGCGGTATTCACGTCCGTAACCCAACTCTTTCATCAACTTGGTCGGCGCATTGCGTAGGTGGACAGGCACTTCGTCGCTGGCATTTTCTTTGACGAAACGGCGCATTTGGTTGTATGCCTTATAGCCTGCATTAGATTTCGCGGCGGCAGCAAGGTACAACACGGCTTGAGCCAAAGCGAGTTCCCCTTCTGGCGAGCCTAAGCGCTCATAAGTAGCGGCGGCATCATTGGCAATCGTTAAGGCACGCGGATCGGCCAAGCCGATGTCTTCCCATGCCATACGGACAATGCGGCGGGCGAGATAACGCGGATCGGTACCACCGTCGAGCATACGGCAGAACCAATACAATGCCGCATTAGGATGCGAACCGCGCACAGATTTGTGCAACGCGGAGATTTGGTTGTAGAAACTCTCGCCACCCTTATCAAAACGGCGGATTTGCGCACCCAAACTGTCTGCCAGAAATTCGGCGGTTAAGGTTTTCAGACGGCGTGTATCGGCAGCGCGTAAAAGCTGTTCGATCAAATTCAACAATCTGCGCGCATCACCATCGGCGGTATTCACAAGCAATTCTTGCGCATCCGCTTCAATCGTAAAATCTTGGTATTCGGGCAAAGCCAATACTTTAGCAATCAACTTTTTCAGGTCGTCTGAAGACAAGGATTGCAAAACATACACCTGCGCTCTGCTGAGCAATGCCGGATTGACTTCAAATGACGGGTTTTCCGTGGTGGCGCCGATAAAGGTTAACAAGCCACTTTCGACATAAGGCAAAAATGCGTCCTGCTGCGCTTTGTTGAAGCGGTGTACCTCGTCAACAAACAAAATCGTCGCGCGCCCTTGTTGCAAGGCAATTTCAGCTTTTTCTATTGCCTCGCGTATGTCTTTCACGCCGGAAAATACGGCGGAAACAGGCAGAAACTGGGCATTGAAACTCTGCGCCAAAATCCGCGCCAACGTGGTTTTGCCTACACCCGGAGGCCCCCACAGCAACATAGAATGCGGCTTTCCACCCTCGACCGCCACGCGCAAAGGTTTGCCTTCGCCGATCAAATGATGTTGCCCAATGACATCGTCTAAAGAATGCGGACGCAGGCGTTCGGCAAGCGGCGCATCGGGTTGGCGGGTGAAAAGGTCGGACATGGCGGTTTCCGTGAAAGAGAGGTTTCAGACGACGTGGATTATAGCAGGTCGTCTGAAAGGGGGATTAACGCTCTTTGGGCGTAATATCAATATAATTTTCATTCAAAATTTGTAGTGATTTCCCGCTGATGACGATACATTCCTCAGCTAATTTCGCAGCTTCCTCTTTTCCTTTGTTGTTTTCAGCAGTCGGTGGGCAGAAGACCTTAGTGTCACCTAAGTTCCAAGCCATGTAGCCGTATAAGGCATTGTTGCGTTGTTCAGGTTTCGGAGAACAATTAATATCTTTTTTTAATTTTTCATTTTCTGAAAGTATGGGACATTTGAATTTTTGTTTTAATTTAACCAAGTCATTTTTGTTAATGCCATTGATTTCTTGGAAGCCATTGTTTTGTTGAAAGTTATTATGTAATAAATACCATGAAGAGTTTTTAGGAATTTCCACAAATCGAACAGGATGAAGCATATGTGTTGAAAAATTATTTGAAAAAACTGACATTAAAAAGAATGAGCTTATTGCGAGCATAATTGGAAGAATATAACTATTTTTATTCTTGTTATTTTTTGAATATGCCTCATCAGCTACTGCACGAACGTTAAGGAATATAAAAAATATAAAAAAGATAGAAAAATATATTTAATATAACTATCTAGAAGCCAGTTTAATGCAAAAACTATTAAGAATATTGAATAGATAAAAATTGAGCAGTATATCAAGAATGATAAGGCTAATGTTGGTAATAATCTAAAAAATGATAGAAATATATTATAATTTTTAATACTTTGATAAATAATGAGAAAAAATATTAACGGAATTAGGGCAATAAGCCATATAATTAATAAATATATTGAATATAATGTATAAAGAATAGTTGTAATGATTTTATCAAAACTTAATTCTTTATTATTTTTATCGCAAATTAAGGCTGTAAATATTTTATTATAATTAATACGGTATATTATTTTGGGTAGAAAATTGACTTTATCCTGTATAATGTAGATAAAATATGGTGAAATTATTGTAAATAAGAAGCATAATCCAATTATTGGTTCTAGTGGTATGTTTATCTTTTCATAATCAGAAAGAAGTAAATATATTACTAATATTGGAAAGCTTAAAGTCGAAGCAAGTAGAGATGGGAATAAGTTCTTAACTTTAATCCCTTGTGCTTGAAAATCTTTGGAAATAAATATAAATGTGTATGGGGATAGAAATGGGACAGCAAAGATTAAGAGAATCAAAGCAAAAACAAATATGATAGTCGTTAAGCTGGATGCAGAAGCTATTGTCTCTGGAAAAATACTAGAATACCCGATAAAAATTAAATAGCGATAAGTCAAAATACTTCCCAGTATCAATCCAAGTGCAGCTAGGGATGGAATTGATTTGCTTAATAGGCTAATGACAGTGGTCAGCCATGATCGTAAACCCGATTCATTTGGCTCAGAGAGCAGTAATATCCTAAGCAGCTTTTGTTTGCTCTTCTTAAAATGATTCATGTCTAGAAATGCCTTATTTTTGAATAAATGTTGAATTATACCTCACTCTCTCTAATCCCCCCGTCTCACACCGCTTACGGTATAATACGCGTTTGTTTAAAGACTTTGCGGGGCGTTTCAGACGACCTTGCGGCAAAGGATGGCTATGAATATGAAAAAGATTGTTGCCGTTGCCTCTGTAGCGGCGTTGTTGGGCGGTTGCGCTTATGATTCTGACTCGGCGTTCGGCGGTTTAGGCGGCGGTACGGGTATCGGCGGCAGCGTGGTGAAAATGGCGGTCGATCATCAATGCCGTTCGGAATTGAACAAGCGCAATGAGTGGCGTTTGATCGCGCTGACGATGAGCGCAGACAAGCAGCGCGAGTGGGAAGATAAAATCTGCGGCTGCGCGAGCGAGGAGGCGCCGAATCAGGTGTCCGCGCAAGAGTTGATGGATGTTTTGAATCCTTCTTCGCGTGATCGGGCGATTGCGTCGGTAACGATGAAAACCGTCAATGCTTGTTTCAAGCGTTTGTATAGATAATGTTTTTCAGACGACCTCTGTGTATCAAGGTTGTCTGAAAGTTTATAGTGGATTAAGGTCGGGATAGGGCGGTTTGCGGGATGGTCCTCAGGCGGGTTTCCTGTTTTGACCAGCAATATTTTTGTTTTTATAGAGAAGAAATCATGAAATACATCAGCACCCGCGGTGCAACCGCACGCAAGCAATTCAGCGAAGTTTTATTGATGGGTTTGGCTCCTGACGGCGGTTTGATGCTGCCTGAGCAATACCCTCAAATCGACCGTGCTACCTTAGACCAATGGCGCACACTCAGCTATCCTGAGCTGGCGTTTGAAGTCATGAGCCTGTTTGCCACCGACATCCCTGCTAATGATTTACGCGACATCATCAACCGCACCTACACCGAAGAAGTATTCGGCACCAAAGCCATTACTCCAGTACGCACACTTTCAGACGGCATCAAAATCCAAGCCCTGTCCAATGGTCCTACTTTGGCATTCAAAGACATGGCCATGCAATTCTTGGGCAATGCGTTTGAATATGTATTGAACAAAGAAGGCAAAGAACTCAATATCTTGGGCGCTACCAGCGGCGATACCGGATCTGCCGCCGAATATGCCCTGCGCGGTAAAAAAGGCGTCAATGTCTTCATGCTGTCTCCGGAAGGCAAAATGAGCGCATTCCAACGTGCGCAAATGTTCAGCCTGCAAGATGCCAACATCCACAACATCGCTGTTGAAGGCATGTTTGACGACTGCCAAGACATCGTCAAAGCCGTACAAAATGATGCCGAGTTCAAAGCCAAATACCACATCGGCACAGTCAACTCGATCAACTGGGGCCGTATCGTCGCTCAAGTCGTGTATTACTTTGCCGGTTATTTCAATACCACTTCGAGCAATGATGAAAAAGTCAGCTTCTGCGTACCAAGCGGCAACTTCGGCAATGTCTGCGCCGGCCATATCGCACGCCAAATGGGTCTGCCTATCCACCGCTTGATTGTTGCCACCAATGAAAACGACGTATTGGACGAATTTTTCAAAACCGGCGCATACCGCCCGCGCAACAGCGAACACACTCACGTTACTTCCAGCCCGTCTATGGACATTTCCAAAGCCTCCAACTTCGAGCGTTTTGTGTTTGACCTGATGGACCGCGATGCAGACGAAATCAAAACCTTATGGGCTGAAGTAAGCTCCGGCAAAGGTTTCAATTTGGAATTTGTCTTAAACAAAGTCCATCAACAATATGGCTTTGTTTCCGGCAAATCGACCCATGCCAACCGCCTTGCCACCATCAAACAGGTTTACGAACAAGACCGTGAATTGATTGATCCGCATACAGCCGATGGCATCAAAGTAGCGCGTGAAGTACGCGAAGCCGGCGAAACCATCGTCTGCCTCGAAACCGCATTGGCTGCCAAATTTGAAGCCACCATCCATGAGGCTGTCGGCGAAGTTACTATCCCCCGCCCGGCTGCATTGGAAGGCTTGGAAAACCTGCCGCAACATGTCCGTGTTGTCCCTAATAACGCAACGACAGTAAAAGACATCATTAAGGAAGCTTTGGCTTAACCGGCTGTCTTTGACGACTGAAGAGGCCGTCTGAAACTTTTTCAGACGGCCGCAACTGGTGTTTGAGAAGTGGGCAGCGTTATTAACGACCCCACCGCATCACAGTCGTTCTCATTATAAAATCAAGGCGTTAAAATAATACCAACTCCTTTTGACTTTCAATTGCAAACATTGTAATGACAGATATTTTCGTTTAGAATTGCATGTTTGCTCTAAATCTGGATTGATATGCAGACAACACAAGCCACATCCAACTGGGAGCTGTACAAGCGTTTGCTTGGATATTTAAAAAGCTATTGGAAGATGTTTATCGTCTCCGTAGTAGCCATGCTGATTGTCGCCGGTACGATGCCGGCTTTCGGTTACTTGCTCAAACCTTTGATTAATGAAGGTTTTGTCGATAAAAACATGAAAAGCATGTCATGGTTGCCGCTGGCAATTGTGGCGCTGTTTTTCGTTCGCGGCCTGTTCAACTTCATTAACGAATATTGCACGACTTATCTGTCCAGCCACTTGGTGCAGCGTTTGCGCGGTGAAATGTTCAATAAAATGATGCACCTGCCGACTTCGTATTTCAGCAGCAATACCGGCGGCCGTCTGATGTCGCGCATTTTAAACGACGTCAACCAAATTACTGATGCAGGATTTAACGTCATTACCGTGATCGCCAAAGACGGCGTGAGCGTGGTCGGTCTGTTGGGCTTGTTGACTTATCTAAACTGGCGTTTGACCCTGATTACTTTTATTATTTTGCCGGTCGTTGCCGTATGTATCCAAACGGTCAGCAAACGCTTGCGCAAATTGTCTGCCAACAATCAAATTTACATCGGTCAGCTGATGCAGGTTTTGGGAGAAAGCATCAATGGTGAACGTGTTGTGAAAATCTATGGCGGTCAAGATTATGAAAATCGCCGCTTCAACCGTATTGCCGACGATGTGCGCCGCAACCTGCTCAAACAGGTTTCCGCCAGCTCTGCCGGTACCGGCATTACGCAATTAATGGCTTCGGTTGCACTGGCTGCGATTATTTACGCAGCGGCACGCCAAGCAGGGCTTTCAGGATTTAGTGCAGGCGATTTTATGTCGTTTTTGTCCAGCATGATCATGATGTTTGACCCCATCAAACGTATGACCGGCGTGATGCAATCCCTGCAACGCGGTTTGGCGGCGGCAGAAAGTGTCTTTACCTTTTTGGATCAACCCGAAGAGAGCAACGAAGGCAAACAAATCCTCAGCCCAAACCCTGGAGATATTGAATTTTGCGATGTTGTACACCGCTATCCTGAAGCCGAACGCAACAGCTTGAACCACATCAACCTGCTTGTACCGCAAGGCAAAGTGACTGCATTGGTCGGCGCATCAGGCTGCGGTAAAACCACTCTGGCCAATATGTTGCCGCGCTTCCTCAATCCGGATGAAGGCAAGGTTTTGATTGGCGGCGTCAACATCAAGGAATATACACTCGAAAGCCTGCGCAGCCGCATGGCATTTGTCGGCCAAAACGTTATCCTGTTTAATGGTACGATTGCTGAAAACATTGCCTATGCTCAAGCTGACAAATTCAGTGAAGAAGAAATTATCAATGCTGCAAAAGCCGCGAATGCTTGGGAATTTATCCAAAAAATGCCGCAAGGTTTGCACACTGAAGTTGGCGAAAACGGTTTAAAACTGTCCGGCGGCCAACGTCAACGCCTCGCCATTGCGCGTGCGCTTTTGAAAAATGCGCCGATTTTGATTTTGGACGAAGCCACCAGCGCATTAGATAATGAATCCGAACGTTTGGTACAAACCGCATTGGAAAACCTGATGCAAAACCGTACCACATTGGTGATTGCCCACCGACTTTCAACCATCGAAAAAGCCGACAATATCGTTGTGATGCACGAAGGCAATGTAGTCGAACAAGGCACTCATCATGAATTGATCAACGCAGGCGGACGCTATTCCGACCTGCACAGCCTCAGCGAAAAATCAGCCAAACCGGCAAGCAAGTAGCTGAACACCATATTCCATTCTTTTTATTAACCTCGGCCGCCCCTACCTATTCTTTTCAGACGGCCTTATCCGACAGGAAATATCAATGGCAGCATTCAACACCCAGAAAGTCTTGTCCGTACACCACTGGACCGACGCTTACTTCACTTTCACCTGTACCCGTGACGAGTCTTTGCGCTTTGAAAACGGCCAATTCGTCATGGTCGGCCTGATGGTAGACGGCAAACCGCTGATGCGCGCATACAGCGTGGCTTCTGCCAACTGGGAAGAGCATCTGGAATTTTTCAGTATCAAAGTACAAGACGGCCCATTGACCAGCCGCCTGCAACACCTTAAAGTCGGCGACGATGTCCTCATCAGTAAAAAACCGACCGGTACACTGGTTGCCGGCGACCTGAATCCGGGCAAACATCTCTACCTCTTGAGCACCGGTACCGGTATCGCCCCTTTCTTGAGCATTACCAAAGACCCTGATGTTTATGAGCAATTCGAAAAAATTATCTTGGTTCACGGCGTACGCTACAAAAAAGACTTGGCATACTACGACCGCTTCACCAAAGAATTGCCCGAACACGAATACTTGGGCGACTTGGTTAAAGAAAAACTGATTTACTACCCGATCGTTTCACGCGAAGAATATGTACATCAAGGCCGTCTGACCGATTTAATGCGCAGCGGCAAACTCTTTGAAGACATCGGCCTGCCTAAAATCAATCCGCAAGACGACCGCGCTATGCTGTGCGGCAGCCCAGCCATGTTGAAAGACACCTGCAACGTTTTGGACGAATTCGGACTGACCGTTTCTCCGAAAACCGGCGTTCGCGGCGACTACCTGATTGAGCGCGCATTCGTCGATCAATAACGTACGTTAGCAACAGGCCGTCTGAAACCCTTCTTTCAGACGGCCTAAACCTTAATAATTTATCCCACATTATGCCTACTCTACTCATCATCCGTCCGTCCAACCGTCCACAGCAAGATATCCAAACCTGCCATACAGCCGGTTGGCAGGCTCAGGTATTGAGTCCGATTGAAATAGAGGTGGATTGTTCGGCGCAAAAAAAACTCCCCGAACAATTCAAGCAAGCCGACGTCGTGTTTTGGGTCAGCCCGACCGCTATTGAAACCGCAGCGCCGCATCTGAACTTTTCAGACGGCCACAAAGCACACATTACCGTCGGCCAAACCAGCCAACATACTTTGGCGCAATTCTCCCCCTATCCCGTATTCTCTCCCGAAGACGGCAACGACAGCGAAGCCGTCTTGAGAATGCCTATTTGGAAAAACCTGCCACCCAACGCCCGAGTTCTAATCATTCGAGGTCATGGCGGCCGTGATTTTTTAGCAGACAAACTGACCGAACTGGGTTTCCAAATCGACATCGCCGAAATCTATTTCAGACGGCCACACGCCATCGATTGGCAGAACTTTAAAACTGAAGACATCGCTGCCGCCTACGTCACATCCGGCGAGCTCGCGCGCGAATTTTTCCATCAGATTCCGCCGCAATTTTCCCGATTCTTCGAATCCTTGCTATACTTTACCCACCATCCGCGTATTGCCGATGCACTTCGCATCGTCGGCGCCAAACATGTAGAAACCGTCACTTCTTTATCCGCTGCACTTTCATCCATGCCACAAAGGAGCCAAGCAGTGAACCCAGTCGAAGACAATAAAGATACCCAACAAGTTGCCAATACGGCAGCTCCGGTGCCTGAACGTTCTGAAAACACAAGGCCGTCTGAACAAATCAAACCTACCCAACCTCAGCGAGTGGAGGCGAGCATGCCCGAGTCCAACAATCTCCCACAAAACAACGCCCCTGTTATCATCAAACAATCTGGCGGCAAAGCCTTGGCCGCAGGTGCAACCGTCTTGGCACTGCTTGGCTTGGGCGCGAGCGGATTCCTGTTTGTACAGGGCCAAAATGTTTTAAAAAACCAAGAGCTCGAATTCAACCAAAAAATCGACAAAGCTGCATTGGGCGAATCTGAAAACGCTAGCCTTCTAAAAGACAACCTCAACCGCCAAACCGCTATTCAAGCCGAGTTAGACCGCCTGAACAACGGTCAAAAAAACAATAGCGATCAAATCCTGCAATTGCAGAAAGCTTATCAAGAGTTACTCAAAGGCCGTATCAACTGGCTGGTCGACGAAGCCGAATCCATGTTGAACACTGCTTCGCAACAATTGATGCTGTCAGGCAACCTCCAAGGCGCGGTCAGCGTATTGGAACACATCGACAGCCGCTTAAGCCGTTTTGAACAACCTGAACTTATCCCCATCAAACAAGCCATCAGCAATGATTTGGCCGCGCTGAAAAACCGTCCTTATGTCGATATTTCCGCTACTGCCTTGCGTCTCGACCGTTTGGAAAGCGGTATTTCAGGCCTGCCTTTGGTTTTGGACGGCGTATTGAAACCGGGTGCCGCGCCTGTCGAAGTCGCCAATTCAGGAACTTGGTGGGAAAACACATGGGAAAAATCCCTCAATGCCCTCAAAGGCTTGGTTGAAGTCCGTCATCTGGACAGCAACGACGCCATGTTGATTTCGCCCGATCAAACCTACTTCATCCGTGAAAACCTGCGCCTGCGCCTTTTGGATGCGCGCATTGCCCTGTTGCAACACAACGGCGAAGTGTATCAAAGCGATTTGAACAACGTTGAAGCAACCGTGAAGCAATACTTCGACAGCAAATCCCCTGCTACCCAGTCATGGCTGAAAGAGTTGGCCGAACTCAAAGCCCTTGATGTCCGCATGATTTCAGACGACAGCCTGAAAGCCAGCTTGAGCGCCGTTCGCGCTTATCAAGAAGGTTCGCGTATACAAATGACGACCGAAGAAGCTGCACAAACCCAAGCTGCCGAGAAAACCGCTTCCGCTCCGGCTGCAACTACCGAGCAAACCACAACTTCCGCACCGGCGGCCGCTTCCGCTCCTCAATCTTTAGAAGCACCTGCATTGCCCTCTGAAAACAAAAAAGAACCGGCCGCCGAAGCTGCCAAACCACAAAACCAAACCAAGCCTGCTGCCAAAATTAAAGGAGAGCAAGCATGAAAACCGTCGTTTGGATTGTCATTCTGTTTGCCGCCGCCGTCGGTTTAGCGTTGGCTTCCGGCATTTATACCGGCAACGTGTATGTCGTGGTTGAGCAAACCATGCTGCGTATCAATCTGCATGCCTTTGTTTTAGGCCTGCTGTTGAGCGTATTCGTCTTGTATTTCCTGATTAAATTCGTGTTCGGCCTCTTAAATATTCCGGCGCGTATGCAACGCTTCGGCATTGCCCGCAAAGGCCGTCAGGCTTCTGCCTCTTTGAACAGCGCAGGTCTGGCATATTTTGAAGGCCGTTTTGAAAAAGCCGAACAAGAAGCCGCCAAAGTCTTGCAAAACAAAGAAGCAGGCGACAACCGCACCCTGGCTTTGATGTTGGGCGCGCATGCGGCCGACCAAATGGAAAACTTCGAATTGCGCGACCGCTACCTGCATGAAATCGAACACCTGCCACAAAAACAACAGCTTTCCCGTCATCTTTTGCTGGCCGAATCTGCACTGAGCCGCCGCGATTATCCGACTGCCGCACAAAACCTTGAAGCCGCAGCAAAAATCAATAGCAACTTAAGCCGCCTGGTCCGCCTGCAATTGCGTTATGCCTTTGATCATGGCGATGCTGCAGATGTCTTGGCAAAAGCAGAAAAACTGGTTAAAGCCGGCGCCATCAACGATTACGAAGCCGAACAGTATCAAAATTGGGCATATCGCCACCTCTTAAGTGAAGTAACCGATGCAGGCAGTCTGAAAGCTTGTTTGAAACGCATTCCTGAAAGCTTGAAATCAGGCGAATTGTGTGTCGCGATTGCCGAAAAATGCGAGCGTTTGGGTTTGTATGCCGAGGCGGTCAAATGGATTAAAGCCCATTATCCGCAAACCCGTCAGCCTGAGCTTTTGGAAGCATTTGTCGAATCCGTACGTTTCCTAAGCGAGCGCGAGCAACAAAAAGCCATCGACT
This sequence comes from Neisseria subflava, assembly GCF_005221305.1. NCBI lineage: Bacteria > Pseudomonadati > Pseudomonadota > Betaproteobacteria > Neisseriales > Neisseriaceae > Neisseria > Neisseria subflava. The sequence continues at coordinate 624,286 of NZ_CP039887.1, read as the reverse complement.
TGGCAGACTCTTGGCTTCAGGAACAACCCGACAATGCACCACTGTTGATGTATCTTGGCCAACTGGCTTACGGACGCAAACTTTGGGGCAAAGCCCAAGGCTACCTCGAAGCCAGCATCGCCCTGCAACCCAGCGTATCCGCACATTTGGTCTTGGCCCGCGTGTTTGATGAAACCGACCAACCGCAAAAAGCGCAAGAACAACGCAATCTGGTTTTGGAAAGCGTGGCCGAAGAAGAACATCCGGCAGCCCTTACTCAACCCAATTGATGTGCTGATTTCGCACTAAGCGACAATATGAAATCTACAACAAAACCAACCATTTAATCATTTCAGACGGCCTCAATACATATCTAAGGCCGTCTGAACTTTGTCCAACACACCAAATCAGAAAGCCTCTCTACCATGACTGCTCTGAAAAACGACACTTTCCTCCGCGCCCTGCTCAAACAGCCTGTCGAATACACTCCTATCTGGATGATGCGCCAAGCCGGGCGCTATCTGCCTGAATACAAAGCCACACGCGCACGCGCAGGCAGCTTTCTCGATTTGTGCAAAAACACCGAGTTGGCAACCGAAGTTACCATCCAACCTTTAGAACGTTTTGATCTAGACGCGGCAATTCTGTTTTCCGATATTCTGACCGTTCCCGATGCCATGGGTTTGGGCCTGTATTTTGCCGAAGGCGAAGGCCCGAAATTTGAACGCGCCTTGCAACACGAAGTCGACATTGCAAAACTGCAAGTTCCTGACATGGAAAAACTGCAATACGTCTTTGATGCCGTAACTTCCATCCGTAAAGCACTAGACGGCCGAGTTCCGCTGATCGGCTTCTCAGGCAGCCCATTCACACTTGCCTGCTACATGGTTGAAGGCGGCAGCAGCAAAGAATTCCGCACCATCAAAACCATGATGTATTCACGCCCTGATTTGCTGCATAAAATCCTCGACACCAATGCTCAAGCCGTTACCGCCTACCTCAACGCCCAAATCGATGTCGGCGCACAAGCCGTACAAATTTTCGATACTTGGGGCGGCGTGTTGAGCGATGCCGCATTTAAAGAATTCAGCCTGAAGTACATCCGACAAATCGTTGCCGGACTCAAACGCGAAAGCGAAGGTCGCCGCGTGCCTGTTATCGTATTTGCCAAAGGCGGCGGCTTATGGCTGGAAAGCATGGCAGAAATCGGCGCAGATGCATTGGGCTTGGACTGGACCTGCAACATCGGCGAAGCCCGCCGTCGCGTCGGCGAACAAGTTGCTCTGCAAGGCAACTTCGACCCGTTTGCCCTCTTCGGCACACCGGAGTCTATCCGCACCGAGGTCGCACGCATTCTTGCCGACTATGGCAACGGCAGCGGCCATGTATTCAACCTCGGCCACGGCATCAACCAACACGCCGATCCGGAACACGCCAAAATTTTGGTCGATACCGTACACGAATTATCCCGTCAGTATCACCATTAATTAAAACAACTCAAAGGCCGTCTGAAAACAGAAACACGATTATCGTGTAAATTTGTTTTCAGACGGTTTTTCTATATACTTAATATCTGAAGCTTATCAGCTGACACCTTCAAACTTAAAAACACATCCACTCCCGCTACCGAATATGAATTTTTTTAAAGACATCACCTGGACCGAAATTTTCATCTTCGCCCACACCTGCGCCGCACTCGTCTGTATGCTGCGCGTGTTGTACAAACAAAAAAACATCGGCTCAACCTTTGCCTGGCTGATTATCCTATTCCTTTTCCCCGTATTCGGAACCATCGCCTACATCCTTATTGGAGAGCCTCGTCTAGGCACCGCCCGCGCCAAACGTACCGGCGAAATGAACCGCTTCTACCGCAACTTTGCCGCCACCCATCTAGCCGATATCTATCTCGACATTGCCGACCAAGTCAAATCACGATACCACGGCATCAGTAAAGTTGCCGAAAAAGGAACGGGGCTGGGTGCAACCAAAGGCAACGCCATGAGCCTGCTCTCTACCACAGATGCCATCATCGACAGCATGCTTGCGGACATACGCGCCGCAACCCATTCCTGCCTGCTGGCCTTTTACATTATCGAACCCAAAGGCCGCATTGAAGAAATTTTAAATGAAATTCTTGCAGCCGCAGATCGAGGCGTTGACTGCGCCATTCTGGCCGATGCCGTCGGCAGCAGGAGTTTTTTTGAAAGCGATTGGGTAGAGATACTGCGCCAAGCAGGCATTGAAGTACATACCTCATTGCCTGTCGGCATTTGGCGCACATTATTTACGCGTACCGACCTGCGCAACCACCGCAAAATCCTCGTTATCGACAGCAAAATCGGTTACACCGGCAGCTTCAACCTCGTCGACCCGCGCTATTTCAAACAAAACTCCGGCGTCGGAGAATGGGTCGATGTCATGATGCGCTGCACAGGGCCTATGGTTTTGGAACTGTCTGCCGTCTTCTTCGCCGACCTTGCCGTCGAAACCGATGAAAACCTCCAAAACGTACAAACATACCTCAACCAAGCCCAAAGCCTGCTGCCCCAAATCCTTCCTGAAAAAATGCAGCAAGACGATATCGTTGCCCAAATCATTCCATCCGCCCCCGAGCAAGGCAGCTTCGTTATTTACGAAACCATTATCAGCGCCATCTATGCCGCCACCAAACAAATCACGATTACCACCCCCTACTTTGTCCCCGACGAGCCGCTTCTCATGGCATTAACCGTTGCCGCCAAACGCGGCGTCAAAGTGACCCTGATACTGCCTGCCAAAGTCGATTCACTGATGGTTCGCTACGCCTCACGCGCCTACTACCCTATGTTGCTGGAAGCCGGCGTCAAAATCGCCATGTTTGAAGGCGGTCTTCTACATGCCAAAACCATGACTATTGACGAAGACTACTCCCTCTTCGGTACGGTCAACATGGACATGCGCAGTTTCTTCCTCAACCTAGAAATCAGCCTCGCCATCTACGATCGCGATACCACCAAACAAATCTGCAACCTCCAACGCAGCTACCTTAAAAACAGCAGCTACATTGCCATCAAATCATGGCAACAACGCTCCAAACTCCGCGGCCTCGTGGAAAATGTCGTCCGCCTGATGAGTCCTTTACTGTAAAACATAAATATTTAAGCCGTCTGAAAAATACTTTTCAGACGGCCTTTTTTATATATAAAAATTATATCGTTCTTTTATTTTAAATCAGATGCTTAAGCGATCATTTACACCAACCAAACAAACCAATACCTATCCCTATTCCAAACTGCATGGTTACAAATAATTTGACAAAATCATTTTTAGGGATATAATATTTCTCATATATGATTTTTATTATATATATATTTATTTATAGATAATTCATTCTGAAACAAGGAGCAATAAAATGAAACGAAACTTGGGTACTTTGGATCGCGTAATCCGTATTGTTATCGGCGTAGCGCTGATTGCTGTGGCCGCTACCGGACACATTGGCTGGTGGGGTTGGCTGGGCATCATCCCCCTGGGTACAGCACTGATTGGCAACTGCGCGCTGTACAGCTTATTGGGCATCAACACCTGCCGCATCAACAAAAAATAAAGAAGGCAAAACATGAGTACGGTCGGACAACTCCCGCAAATCAAGCCTTCCGAAGCAATGGCAAAAATCCGTGAGGGCGCGTTGGCAGTGGACATCCGAAGCCAAGCCGAATATCGGGGCGGGCATATTGGTGGCGCATTATCCCTTCCGCCTGAACAGCAGCGAGACAAACTGCCCGATGATACAGCCCCATGCCTGATTTTTTATTGCCTGAGCGGTAAACGTACAACACGGGCAGAAACAATATTGTCAGCGCTTGGCCAAGGTCGAGAATGTTATATTCTAGAAGGCGGCTTACTTGCATGGAAAGCTGCAGGGCTTCCTATTGTTGCCGACCGTGCCGCACCGGATATCATGCGGCAGGTGCAAACCATTGCGGGCAGTTTGATTCTGTTAGGCGTGCTGGCAGGTTGGCTGGTATCGCCTTGGTTTTATCTGATAGACGTGATAGTCGGCGCAGGCCTATTAACGGCCGGGCTAACCGGATTCTGCGGCATGGCTCGCCTGCTAGCCAAAATGCCATGGAACCATTAAGCAAAGGCCGTCTGAAAGTTGCTGCTGAGGCCATTATGACTGATAATTCGACCTCTTCATTTGCCGAAAAGCGTGAAAAATGACCATTGCCGACAATCAACCGCCCTACGAAGAAGCCACCGCTTTTCTCAAACTACTGGCCAATCCCAACCGCCTCGCCGTATTGTGCAAACTACATGAAAGACCGCACAATGTAACCGAGTTGGCTGAATCATCCGGACTGCCGCAAGCGGCAATGTCCAGCCAATTAGCGCTACTGCGTGAAGCCGGTTTGGTATCGTTTGAAGTGAACCATCGGGAACGGCAATATTACATTGCCGACCCGAGGGTAACCGAGATGATACAGTTGCTGTATTCCTTTTTCTGCGCAGATAAACCTTGAAATGTTGCCGAAATAGGATAGTCAAAAAATCTATCCTATTTATAATTTTAAAGGCCGTCTGAATCTTTTTCAGACGCCCTTTATTGTATTTTTAGTCTTGCCATATCATCTCGTGTTTAGAACCATAAGTAATCTTCTTGATATTGCTTTCAAGAGCAATTTCTTTATCTAATGTTCCTGAGTATTCCGAACCTGCTAATTTTTGAAATAAAGTAATATTCAGCTCATCGTTGCGGCTAGTTGTTTTGATATCTGAAATACCCATTGCACTATTGCCTAATAAGCCTGTCAAATGCACCTGCCTATTCCCCTTAGCTTCATTGACAGTAATTTTAAAATTCTGAATATCTTCCAACTTAATTTCATCAGTGAAAAAGCAGCCGGATAATATCAAGCCTGTTACTCCCAGCATCATTACCCTCATTTTCATAATAATTCCCTGTTCGATTTAGTAATCTCAAAACTGACAGTTTCAGTATTTTCAGACGGCCTTTTCCTAACCTTTCTACTTAACCATCACCCTTTCTTTCAAAGTCTTCAATACGTTCTTCACTGTATTAATCCGCACTTCGATATTTTCCATCTCTGCGGTAAATCGCAGCTTATCCGCGCCGACAAGGCGGTATTTTTTGTCGTTCTGAATCAGCAGGATGATTTCGGTTGGATCGACATTATTGTTTTTGCCAAAGGTTACCGTTACCGCTTCGCTGGTCGCATCAATGGCATCGATACCCAGTTCTTTTGCCGCAAGCCGCAGGTGGTGGCTTTCGATGAGGGTTTTGACGGGTTGTTCGGGCAGGCCGAAGCGGTCAACGAGTTCTTCGTATATGGCGTTGATTTGTTGCACGGTTTCGCAGACGGCGAGGCGTTTGTAGAGGACGAGGCGCTCGTGAATGTCGGGGCAGTAGTCTTCGGGCAATAATGCCGGGCTGTGCAGCTTGATTTCAGTGGTGATGCCCAATGGCGCGTCAAGGTCGGGTTGGCGGCCTTTTTTGAGGTCGCGCACGGCTTGTTTGAGCATTTCGGTGTAGAGTGTGAAGCCGACCTGTATCATTTCGCCGGATTGTCCTTCGCCGAGGATTTCGCCTGCGCCGCGGATTTCCAAATCCTGCATGGCGAGGGTGAAACCTGCGCCGAGTTCGTCTGCCGCCGCGATGGCGTCGAGGCGTTTTTCTGCGTCTTTGGTGATGTATTCGGGCGTGAACAGGTAGGCGTAGGCTTGGTGGTGGCTGCGGCCGACGCGCCCGCGAAGCTGGTGCAGTTGCGCCAGCCCGAATTTGTCGGCGCGGTTGATGATGATGGTGTTGGCGTTGGGGATGTCGATGCCGGTTTCGATGATGGTGGAACAGAGCAACACGTTGAATCTTTGCTGCAAAAAGTCGCGCATGACTTGTTCCAGCTCGCGCTCGCGCAGTTGTCCGTGTGCCACGCCGATGCGGGCTTCGGGCAACAAGGTTTCCAGCCGCTCACGCATGTTTTCGATGGTATCCACTTCATTGTGCAGGAAAAATACCTGTCCGCCGCGTTTGAGTTCGCGCAACACGGCTTCGCGCACGCTGCCTTCGCTGAAGGGTTTGACAAAGGTTTTCACGGCGAGGCGGCGGCTGGGTGCGGTGGTAATCAGTGAGAAGTCGCGTAGGCCTTCAAGCGCCATGCTGAGGGTGCGCGGAATCGGTGTGGCGGTCATGGTGAGGATATCGACATTGGCGCGCAGGCGTTTGAGCTGCTCTTTCTGGCGCACGCCGAAGCGGTGTTCTTCATCAATAATCACTAAACCTAAGTTTTTGAATTTGATGTCGTCCTGAACTAATTTGTGCGTACCGATAACGATATCGACCGTGCCGTCCGCCATGCCTTCCAGCGCGACTTTGGTGGCTTTGCTGTTGTTGAAACGCGAAAGGCTGGCGACTTTCACGGGGAAATCGGCGAAGCGGTCGGCGAAGTTTTGCGCGTGCTGCTCGACCAGAAGCGTGGTCGGGGCGAGTACGGCAACCTGTTTGCCGCCCATCACCGCCACAAACGCGGCGCGCAGGGCGACCTCGGTTTTGCCGAAACCGACATCGCCGCACACTAGGCGGTCCATCGGCTTCGCCTGCGTCAAATCTTTAATCACGGCGGCGATGGCGGCAGCCTGGTCTTCGGTTTCCTCGTAGCCGAAGCCGTCGGCAAACGCCTGATAGTCCAACTCGTTGATTTCAAACTTGTGTCCCGATTGGGCGGCGCGTTGGGCGTAGAGGTTGAGTAACTCGGCGGCGGTATCGCGCGCTTTTTCGGCAGCTTTGCGCTTCGCTTTGTTCCACGCGCCGCTGCCGAGCTTGTGCAGGGCGACGTTCTCATGCGCCTGACCGGAGTAGCGGCTAATCAAATGCAGTTGCGAAACAGGCACATAAAGCTGCGCTTCGCCCGCATATTCGAGCAACATCATTTCGTTGGTTTCGCCGCCCAAATCCATCGTTACCAAGCCCATATAGCGCCCGATGCCGTGTTCTTCGTGTACGACGGGGTCGCCGATGTTGATTTCGGCAAGGTCGCGCAACAGGCCGTCTGAAACGGCGGCGTGTTTCTTACGATGATGTTTGCGCGAGCGAGCAACATATTGATAAAGATCGGATTCGGTAATGACCGCGATGTTTTGATCTTCTAATTTAAACCCGTAAGCCAACGGCGCCACTGTGATCATCAGCGGCTCGTGCGCCGATAAAAAGCCCTGCCAGTCGGACACAGGTTTGGCTTTCAAACCGTTTTGCTGCAAGAAGCCGAGCATGGTTTCGCGCCGTCCCAGACTTTCGGCGCACAGCAAAATCCGTCCTTCAAAGGTCGTCTGAAAATCCTTCAAAGCCTGCAACGGCTCGTCGGATTGGCGGTTGACGGCAAGGTCGGGCAGGGTGTGTTCCTTGCCGGAAACATCGGGCAGCACTTGTCCGTAGTTTTTCAGACGGCCTGCAAATACATCGGCAGAGAGATACAAATGTTGTGGAAGCAAAGGCGGATAGGTTTCGTCGCCCTGCGCCATGGCGTAACGCGATTTAACGTCGCTCCAAAAACGGTTTGCTTCGGCGTGAACATCGCCCAATGAAACAAACAACGCATCTTCGCCGATATAGTCAAACAGCGTTTCCAACTCGTTTTCAAAAAACAGCGGCAGATAATATTCCACGCCCGCACCGAAATGGCCGTTGCTGACGGCTTTGTACACAGCCGCATCGTTCGGATTGCCATCGACTTCTTCACGGAAGCGGCTGCGGAAGATTTTCTGCGCCTCGCTGTCGGTGGGGAACTCGTGCGCCGGCAGCAGGCGGATTTCGGAAACGGGGGAGATGGTGCGCTGCGTTTCCGTGTCAAAGGTTTTGATGCTGTCGATTTCATCGTCGAACAAATCAATGCGGTACGGCATTTCGCTGCCCATCGGGAACAAATCGACAATGCCGCCGCGCACAGCGAACTCGCCCGCCGCAACAACGTGGGAAACATGGTTATAACCTGCATCCACCAAATCGCTTTTCAGACGGCCAATATCCAAAGTCTGTCCTGTTTTCAGCCAAAACGTGCGCCCTGCCAGAAACGGCACAGGCGGCAGCTTCTGCATCGCCGTGGCAACCGGTACGAACAACACGTCCGCCGCGCCGCTTTTAATCTGCCACAACGCCGACAAGCGCTCCGACACCAAATCCTGATGCGGCGAAAAACGCTCGTAAGGCAGCGTTTCCCAGTCCGGCAGGAACACCGCCGTATCGTGCGGACGGAAAAACAGCCAGGCCGTCTGAAGGCGTAGCGCCTGTTCCGCATCTTGGGTCAGGATAACCTTGAGCTGCTTATGCGGCAAATGACGCGCCAAAGCCAAGGGCAGCGAGCCTTGAGACAGATTGAGCCAACGGGATTTTTCACGGGGTTTGGGAATCGGATAAGTCATGACAAAACAGTTTGTAATAAGTAAATACAAGCACCATAGGCCGTCTGAAAAATTTTCAGACGGCCTTTAGCGATCAAATAGATTTTCAATTTTACTGGATACAGGTTTAAAAGAATATAAGGCCTTACATTCAGACAGCCACGCCTGCCAGTTTTCCAATAAATCCGGTTATCACCAATGCCGCAACGCCCCATAAGCACACGCGCAAAACGGCAGGAACGACAGGCGCGCCACCAAGTTTGGCGGAGACATAACCCAGTCCGGCCAGTCCGCATAAAGTGGAAACTGCCAAGGCCGGAACAATGGCGGTAGAAGCCGTCAACGCGACCAGTAAAGGCAAAATCGCGCCGGCACAAAATGAAGCGGCAGAAGCCAGCGCGGCCTGCATGGGTTGGGCGGCAGAGGTTTCGGTAATGCCGATTTCGTCGCGCGCGTGGGCGGCGAGCGCATCGTGTTCCATCAATGCTTTGGCCACCTCTGCGGCGAGCGGGTCGGACAAACCGCGACGGCGGTAAATTTCAGTCAGCTCTTCCAACTCCGCATCAGGATTATTTGCCAATTCGTAGCGTTCTTTGTGCAAATCGGCTTTTTCCGTATCCGATTGACTGGACACAGAAACATACTCCCCCGCCGCCATTGACACCGCGCCCCCGATAAGCGCCGAAACGCCCGTCAACAGCAGGGTTTGGAAATCTGGCGCGGCTGCGGCTACGCCCGTTAACAGTGAGGCAGTGGAAATCAGGCCGTCATTGGCACCCAATACGCTTGCCCGAAGCCAGTTGTTGCGGTCGCTGAAATGGCGTTCGCTGTGGTATGAATACATATATACTCCGATAAATTGGCTGTTTCCAGATGATGATAACATTGTATTGTTTTTTGAAATCAATGTCAGTTTATCCCTTCAGATCAAGTATTCTTAAATCTTTCTGCTGCCATTTCAAGCCATAAAAACCAACTCTCCTCATTGGATTTTTTCAGACGGCTTTAACGCTTTTACAAGCAAATTTATTGTTCCAAGTCATGGCATTATCACAAGGCAGTTTTGTGCTGCTTGGTTTATCCGCTTAAAGATGCTATCTTTATGAATCTTTCCACTCCTCAATCCATTGAAAGGATGTATCATGGCCGAAGAAAACAAAATCAAAGTAAACGATTTGCCTGAAGATAAAAAAGAGCAAACCGAAGAAACCGAACTGCCCGTTATCAATAACGAAGAAAAACGCGGCGGTCACAGCGAAGGCGGTTGCTGCGGCGCATGCGGCGGCTAATCTTCCCAACCAAAGCCTCAAGGCCGTCTGAAAAGTCTTACTTTTCAGACGGCCTTTTCCTTTCTAAACACTTACAGGTAAATCAATGAAAGGATGCAGGAGAAGAATTTAAACCCAACCGCGTTTGTGCTACATTCACATCTTTACAAACCACAACAATCTGCACCCGCAGACACACAAGGAAGAAAAAAATGTTTTGGTATATCGTCGGCTTTTTCGCCATTATCGTTTCCCTACTCGCCCTCTGGGTCAATGCCAGCGCGTTCGGTATGCAGGAAGACGGCACGCCGCAATCCGAATACGAAAAAATGTTGGGTCTGGGCGCGAAACTGAAAGACAAAGATACAGTTGCTAAGGAACGCGAAGCGGCGCGCTTTCATCCTGACGATTAAGTCTTATTAACTGGACAATCTTGCCGAACTGGGCTAATGTTCCAAACGCATAATGCACACCAACACAACTATACGAGAAGGTAAGAGAAATGACTGTACGAATCGAACACGATTTACTGGGCGACCGCGAGATCCCTGCTGAAGTATATTGGGGCATCCATACTTTGCGTGCCATTGAAAACTTTAAAATTTCCACACAAAAAATTTCCGACGTACCGCAATTTGTCCGCAGCATGGTCATGGTTAAAAAAGCCACTGCGCAAGCCAACGGCGCATTGGGTGCCATCAAGCCGGAAATCGCGGCCGCCATCGAAAAAGCCTGCGATGAAGTATTGGTCAAAGGCCGCTGCCTCGACCAATTCCCGTCCGACGTTTATCAAGGCGGCGCCGGTACTTCGGTCAACATGAATACCAACGAAGTCATTGCCAACCTCGCATTGGAAGTCTTGGGTCACGAAAAAGGCCACTACGACATCGTCAATCCGATGGACCATGTCAACGCCAGCCAATCCACCAACGATGCCTACCCTACCGGCTTCCGCCTTGCCGTGTATTACAGCATCGGCGAATTGCTCGACAAACTGACCATCTTGAAAAACGCCTTTGCCGCCAAAGCCGAAGAATTTAAAGACGTTTTGAAAATGGGCCGCACCCAGCTTCAAGATGCCGTACCGATGACTGCCGGTCAAGAATTCCAATCTTTCCAAGTGTTGTTGGAAGAAGAAATCCTCAACCTCGACCGCACCCGCTCCCTGCTGCTTGAAGTCAACCTCGGCGCCACCGCCATCGGTACGGGCGTGAATACGCCTAAAGGCTATGCAGCTTTGGTTGTTGAGAAACTCTCCGAAGTCAGCGGCCTGCCTTGCAAACTGACTGAAAACCTGATCGAAGCGACCTCCGACTGCGGCGCATATGTGATGGTACACGGCGCATTGAAACGCACAGCCGTCAAACTGTCTAAAATCTGTAACGACCTGCGCCTACTCTCTTCCGGTCCGCGCGCTGGTTTGAAAGAAATCAACCTGCCTGAATTGCAGGCCGGTTCTTCCATCATGCCCGCCAAAGTCAATCCCGTGATTCCTGAAGTCGTCAATCAAGTCTGCTTCAAAGTCATCGGCAACGACACCACCATCACTTTCGCAGCCGAAGCAGGTCAGTTGCAGCTGAACGTTATGGAGCCGGTAATTGCCCAATGTATGTTTGAAACCATTTCCCTCTTGGGCAATGCCGCGGTCAACCTGTCCGACAAATGCGTCAAAGGCATTACGGTCAACCGCGAAATCTGCGAACACTATGTCTTCAACTCCATCGGTTTGGTCACTTATCTGAACCCATACATCGGCCACCGCAATGGCGACTTGGTCGGCAAAATCTGCGCCCAAACCGGCAAAGGCGTGCGCGAAGTCGTACTGGAGCGCGGTTTGTTGAGCGAAGAAGAGCTCAACCGCATCCTCTCCCCAGAAAACCTGATGAATCCTCATCTGTAATCAGGATTTGAAATCAAAGGCCGTCTGAAACTTTAAACATTTAAAGTTTCAGACGGCCTTTTCGTATTGATATTGATATTTATCGAATTTTTTTGCGAAATTCAGAATTAAAAGATAGCCTGACCGTCAGGTTTGATTTAACATGGTGTTGCCCCAGCCTGTTTCTTCCTTAAGGTTATGCCGGTAATGATGACTCAAAAGGAACCGAATATTGGCAAAACGGTCAAAATAACATCTTCATTTATTAGGAAAACCAGATGAATCAAATTACACGCGAACAAATGCTGCAAGTATTCGAAAATCGCTGCTCCACCCGTTATTACGATCCCAATAAAAAAATCAGCCAAGAAGATTTTGCAGCGATTTTAGAATTTGCCCACCTCTCCCCAAGCTCTGTCGGCTCCGAGCCATGGAAATTCTTGGTGATTCAAAACAAAGCCCTGCGTGAGAAAATCAAGCCTTTCAGCTGGGGGATGCAATCCCAACTGGACGACTGCAGCCATCTGGTGATTATCCTTGCCAAAAAAAATGCCCGTTACGATACCCCATTCTTCCGCAGTGTTGCCGAACGCAAGGGCCTGCAAGGAGAACAACTGGAAAAAGCGTTGGCAAAATACAAACGCTTCCAAGAAACCGACATTAAAATTGCCGACGACCAACGCGCACTCTTCAACTGGAGCGGCAAGCAGACCTATATTGCTTTGGCCAATATGCTCACAGGCGCAGCGGCCATCGGCATCGATTCCTGTCCAATCGAAGGCTTCAACTACGACAAAATGAACGAAGTATTGGCAGCAGAAGGCCTGTTTGATGCCAACGAATGGGGCGTATCCGTAGCGGCAACATTCGGCTATCGTGCCAAAGAAATCACCAAAAAATCACGCAAACCGATTGAAGAAATGGTGACTTGGGTCGAATAAATCTTTTAGATTCATAGGGCGGCGAGTGGTTGCCCTTTTACTTTTCTAAAAAGTGAAGCAAATTCCGTAACAACAAATACTTCTAAATTTAAAATCAGAAGGCCGTCTGAAACCATGTGTCAGAAATCTTAGATTTCATTTCACACCGTTTCAGACGGCCTGATTTGATACGCTTCTACTTAAAACGATACTTTCAAACTGCCGTAGAAGGCACGGCCATGCTCGTTATAAGTTTGTGCGCCGGCAGTTGTGCGGTACAGTTTTTTGTCAAACAGATTGCTGATACCGCCACGGACGGCCACGCGTTTGTTCCAGTTGTAGCCTGCATTGATGCCCCAAATGCCGTAAGAGCCGACTTGAGTTTGGCTGTGTTCGGAAGACAACGCTGCCACGCCTGCACGAGGATTGCCGTCTCGTTCCAATCTATTAATCGCCACGCCGCGCGGTTTGGTGCGGCCGTAGTGGGTAAAGGTCAGGTTGGCATCGAAGCGTTCGTTCGGCGTCCAAGACAGTGTGCTGTTGATGGTGTGTTTCGGCACCAAAGACAATGGATTGCCTTGATAATCTTCGGATTTGTGCATGTAAGTGAAATTGTTGCTCCACTTGAGTGTGTCATGCAACGGAATCACCAAGTTGCCTTCGATACCCGAAATAGTCGCTTTCGGCGTATTTTCCCATTGCAAGAGCCAGTTGCCGATATTGCTGGTGGCAATAAGCTGGTCTCCGATCACGATTTTATTGCGATACGCATTATGGAAATAAGTAGCCGAAGCCTGCCAGCCGTTTTTGTTGAACTCAAGGCCGATCTCTTTATTGATACTGGTTTCAGGTTTCAAATTGCCATTGCCCATGTAGTAGCAGCGGACACTGTTCGGCGCATTGAGCGGACAGCCCTGACCGCGTGTGTACAGGATAAAGTCAGGATTGGTTTGATACAGGTTTGGCGCTTTGTACGCACGGGCAATACCGCCTTTGACCAACCAGTTTTCGCCGATTTGATGCGAGAAGTTCAAAGCCGGACTCCAGTTGCTGCCGCTGTCGCTGTTGTGGTCGAAGCGGATGGCCGGAATCAGATGGGTTTTGTCGGTCAACGAAATATTGTCTTCAACGTAGGCAGCCCAGTTGCGTTGCGAAGCCTTGCCGCCGCGCGTTGCGGAGATACCGTTAAACGCATCGGTTTTACCTTGATCTTTAAATCCCTGAGTATTGGAAGCAGGATCATCCAATTTGCTGTCGGTAAATTCCGCACCGACCGTCAACACGTTATCAACACCAAGTTTAAAAGGAATATTCGCTTCGCTGCTGAAACGCAGGTTTTTCAGACGGCTTTGAACAAAATCCAAGCCTGTATAGCTGCCTTCTGGACCACCTGCCAAACCTTCAGGTAAGTGGCTGTTGATTGTGCGCTCATAACTGATCACGTTTTTGGTATCGCCCCATTCCCATGCGCCATCATGCGTTAAAGAATAAGCGGAACGGTATAAGCGGGCAGTTTCGGCTTTGCTGTCGGCCAAAGAATTAACCAAAGCAGAACGCGGATTGCTGTTTTGCGTATCGCCGTTGTAGATATTGCCCTGACGGCTGTAACTGCTGTCCAAAATCAGCGTTTGCGCTGGGCTGATTTTCCATTGCAGACGGCCGGCAATGTCTTTATTGCGTACGCCTTCGACACCGGCCGCGCTGTCATTACCGTGTCCGGCATTAATATCGGCAGCATCTGCATCCGTTTTATTCAGGTTGCCGTAAATGCGGAAACCCAATACGTCCTGAACAATCGGGCCGCCGAGGTTAAAGCCGATGCGGCGGGTTTCGCCTTCCTTGCTGTCTTGCGGCTGGTTGGCATACAGGTTGATTTGGCCTTTGAATTCTTTCGGTACTTTTTTGGTAACGATATTGACCACGCCGCCCATTGCGCCGGAGCCGTAACGGGTTGCCGCCGGACCGCGCAAGACGGTAATGGATTCGATTTCTTCAACCGGCACCCAGTTGCTGTCGCCACGCGTATTGCGTTCACCGCGCATACTGATACGCTCGGACTGGCGTGAATTAACCGGCTTGCCGTCAATCAAAATCAAAGTGTTTTCAGGGCCCATACCGCGCAAGTCGATTTGGCGTTTGTTGCCACGCTGACCTGTTGCCGTATTACCGGTCAGGTTGACACCCGGCATGGTACGGACAAATTCGGGAATATCATTGGCTACAGGGCGTTTGTCGATGTCGTCTTTTGAAATACGCGATACGCCGAGCGACTGTTGCAACTGCTTCTCGGCAGTAACGTAAACGGTATCGACTTCAGCCTGCTCAACGGCTTTCTCTTCAGCTGCGTGTGAGAATGCACTAATTAACGCCAAAGGCAAAATGGCGAGTGTGAATGTTTTCATTGCATTGTTTCTCTTGGTTTTGTTTGTTTAAAATTAAAATGAAAATTATTTTTGATTTTAAATAAACTTAACAGAGTTTTCAATGCAATTAAGAGTGATTTACAATTAAAAGTTAAATTGTGCTAATAGAAATAACAAAATACCAAACAACTAAAAAGGCCGTCTGAACTAGTATGAACCGAAATCCGAGATTCCTATCATACCGTTCAGACGGCCTTATTCAATTTTTAATTATTTGTCTGCTGCTTTTTGCAGAATAGCATACAATTCGTCTTTGAGTTTGAGTTTAGCTTTTTTCAGCTCTTCAATCTCTTCGGCTCCGCTGGTAACAGGGTTGTTAACCAAACCGGTGATTTTATCGTCCAGCTCATTGTGCTCGTCAAACAAACGGGCAAAGTGTGCATCCTCTTGTTTCAGTTTAGAAATCAAATCGCGATATTCTGGAAACATTTTGTTTTCCTCTCTTGTTAATTAAATAAAAAAGTACTACGGTCAAAAACTAGGACGAATCAATCTTTAGCCTCATTATAACAAACACGGGCGTTTTATCCAGTCTTTTTTAAGTCGAAACTGTTTTACATCAAAAATTAATAATATCAACATAAGTTAGTGCCAAAATAGAAAGAAACGGCTTTATAGACGGCTTGCCGACTTGGGCATACAATCGGGCTTATGCGTTTACATAATAGTCGAACCACCCTATTCCGTCATATCAACGGCATGGACGGACAATTTATCCTGCTTGAGAACCATCCTTCATGGATGCCGGTCAATGATGCCGATTTCAACCATGCCGCGCCCCTGCCCGACGGTTTGGCCGTACACGAAGAATCGTTTTATCCATTTGAAATAATAGATACCGAATCGGCAGACAATATCAAAATCTTCAGCGAAGAAGCCCTACGGCTGGAGAAAGAACGATTAAATGCGGTAGCCTTGGTAGAACTGGCAAAAAATCTTAAAGCCGCCCAAGCCGAAGCCGATTTGGCCGCGCTTCTAGAAAAAATGGATTTTCATTTAAAACAAGATGATATTTTCAAATAACCCCTTCAATCTCAGGCCGTCTGAAACCAAACACCCGACACAATTGTTGACAATGCAAGAAAAATAGTTCATCTTGAACCAATCCGCAGCACTCCATCCTATATTTTCAGCCCATCACAAAGGAATCGAGAACATGTTTTCAAAAAGCGTTACCCTCGCACAATATGACCCCGATTTGGCAGCAGCCATCGCCCAAGAAGACAAGCGCCAGCAAGACCACGTCGAGCTGATCGCCTCTGAAAACTACGTCAGCTGTGCCGTTATGGAAGCCCAAGGTTCGCAATTGACCAACAAATACGCTGAAGGCTATCCTGGCAAACGCTACTACGGCGGCTGTGAATACGTTGATATTGTTGAACAATTAGCGATTGACCGCGTAAAAGAACTGTTTGGCGCCGCCTATGCCAACGTTCAACCGCACTCCGGCTCGCAAGCCAACCAAGCCGTGTACGCTTCCGTTTTGAAACCGGGCGACACCATTTTGGGTATGTCTCTGGCACACGGCGGCCACTTGACCCACGGCGCAAGCGTTAATATCTCCGGCAAACTCTACAACGCCATTACTTATGGTTTGGATGAAAACGAAGTTCTCGATTATGCCGAAGTAGAACGCTTGGCTCTTGAACACAAACCCAAAATGATTGTGGCCGGTGCATCTGCCTATGCGTTGCAAATCGACTGGGCAAAATTCCGCGAAATCGCCGATAAAGTTGGCGCATACCTCTTTGTCGATATGGCGCACTATGCCGGCCTGATTGCCGGCGGTGAATATCCTAACCCAGTGCCATTCTGCGACTTCGTCACCACCACCACCCACAAAACCCTGCGCGGCCCTCGCGGCGGTGTGATTTTGTGCCGTGACAATACCCACGAAAAAGCGCTGAACTCTGCCATCTTCCCAAGCCTGCAAGGCGGCCCGTTGATGCACGTTATCGCTGCCAAAGCCGTAGCGTTTAAAGAAGCGTTGCAACCTGAGTTCAAAGAATACGCAAAACAAGTGAAAATCAATGCTGTCGCCATGGCGGAAGAGTTGGTTAAACGCGGTTTGCGCATCGTTTCCGGCCGTACCGAAAGCCACGTTTTCCTCGTTGACCTGCAACCGATGAAAATCACCGGTAAAGCCGCTGAAGCCGCTTTGGGCAAAGCACACATCACCGTCAACAAAAACGCTATTCCGAATGATCCGGAAAAACCATTCGTTACCTCCGGCATCCGCATCGGCTCCGCCGCCATGACCACACGCGGCTTTAACGAAGCCGACGCGCGCGTATTGGCGAACTTGGTTGCAGACGTATTGGCCAACCCTGAAGACGAAGCCAACCTCGCCAAAGTCCGCGAACAAGTGACTGCTTTGTGCAATAAATATCCGGTTTACGGCGCATAAGCATTTCCGACTTGGATAAAATAACAGGCCGTCTGAATGTTCAGACGGCCTTTTTTTATTTCAACTTTTCTTTTAAATTTCAAAACTGTTTGCTTCGCTGACTTTGCGTATCATGCCTGCCGCGATAGTATGGTTGGTGGCTTCGTCAATCAAAATAAACGCGCCTTGTGCATGGTTATCTTCGTATGCGGCAGCGGCGAGTGGCTGCGGGGTTTTGAAGCTGATGCTGCCGATATCGTTGAGCTTGAGCGTTTCTGCGGATTCGGCAGCGCGATTAAGTTTGTCAATCTGGTCGGTCAGTAAGGTTTTGCCGTCGTAGAGCAGGCGGCCGATGAGGTTGGATTTGCCGTCATCGACACTGCCGGTGGTAATGAAGCGCAAAAGCGGAGCGGAAGCTGCGATCATGATTCTTTCCCATTTCTCGTGATTTCTCAAACTGAGTGCTACTTTAAACAGGCCGTCTGAAAATGGGAAAGAATGTTTGGTTGTTAAAAAAGCTGTTTTCGTTATATCGCAAAGCTATGGGATATTGCCTCACGCCATCCGTTTTCTCCGTGTCGCCAACCAACACACAATCGATCCTAAGCACACCATTCCGGCCCCCTTCCAAAACGTCATGGACAAAGGCGCACTAATCAAAAACGAGGACACTACCGCAGACAATACCGGAATGAAATAAGATGCACCAGCCAATACGGTCAGGTTGCCACGCGAAATACCGATATTCCACACCGCATAGCCCAGCCCCATACAAGCTGCAGCGGCAACGGCATAGCCGATCGATACAGTATCAAAATTCAACGTATTCGCGCCGCTGAGAAAGTATTCGATCCACAACAATATCGACACCAGCGCAAAGAAGAAGCCAACGCTGCTGCCCTCTGCTTTCACACGCGCCGTCAGCGTGCAATATGCCGCCCAAAGCACGGCATCTACAAATGCCATGATATAGCCGCCGGGATTGGTGCGGACATTGTGGTAGATGCCGGAAATCGACAAGCCGACATCGCCGCCCAGTACAGTGGCAATCCCCAAAAACGACAGTACAAAGCCGATGACTATCCACCATTTTGATGGCTGCTTGTTGAAATACACCGCCCCGACAATGGTAAACGTCGGCCATAAATAATTGACCATACCGATTTCTACTGCCTGTCTCGCGTTTTGCGCGAAACCGACCGATAACGACAAACACAGTTCGCAGCCGACAAAAAACACGCTCGCCCAAAACAAATAGCTGCGTTTGTAATTGCGCAAATGCGGCCGACCGAAAATCAGCCAAATCAATACGGTGGACAAGGTGTACATCATTGCCGCGCCGCTCACTGCCCCCATATGCAGGCTCAAAGAGCGTATCAGAGAAATGACGAAGCTCCACAAGGCAACGGCAAGCAGCCCGATGGCAGTGGCTTGTTTGGATGAAATGTTTTGAGATAAGAAATGAATCATGGCGTATGTGTTGAAGATATTATTAGGTTTATCGTAGTTTGAATATATCGTTTCTACATTAATTATTTTAACGGTTTCAAGGCCGTCTGAAAATGATTGCTTCAGACGGCCTTCTATTTGCAATTAGTCCTAAATATGACTATAATCCGTATCTAATTAGTCAATATAGAGACCAATTTATGAATCAACTTGACCAACTCGGTATGCGCATCAGCCACATAGACAGCGCATTCGACCAATGGATTAAACAGCAAAACACCAACTACAACACTTTAGCCGTTCTCTACACTTTGGCCACCGAAGGCAGCCGCACTCAAAAATACATAGGCGAAGAATGGAGCCTGCCCAAGCAAACCGTTTCCGGCACATGCAAAACGCTGGCGGAACAAGGCTTGCTGACATTTCACGAAAGCGAACAAGACAAACGCGAACGCTTATTGTCGCTGACCGAACAAGGCAAGGAATCCGCCGCACCATTGGTGCAAAACATGCAGGAATTCAGCAAACGAATTTTTACCGCCTTCGGTGAAAAACGTGCAGCCCGACTGTTTGCCGATTTGGACGCGTTGGCCGAATTAATGGCGCAAACCCTCAATACTAAATAAGGAGGGCAACCATGTGGAAAATGTTGAAACACATCGGTCAAACACACCGCCGCAAACTCATCACAACTTTCTCTCTCGTCGGCTTGGATAATCTGCTCTTGCTGGTGTATCCCGTGTTTGGCGGCTGGACGATTAATGCCGTTATGGAAGGCAAAGTCTGGCAGGCAATTAAGTAAAATAATATTTGTCTTGTTAAAAATTATGGTATTATATAAAAATAGCATATTTAAAAGGAAATATCTTATGCATATTAAATGTAAAAAATGTGGTCATAGGGAAGAAACAACAAAAGAATTTTTTGTTAAAGTAATTGGTGGTGCAATGCCAATTGGTGGATTTGGAGCCTGGGTAACCTATTTCTTTGCAGGGACAGGGTTTGCATTTGCAATTTGTTCAGCAATGATTGTGGGAGGGGTTGCATTATTGGTTTTTAAAGATGAAATTGTTGAATTTCTCTCAGATAGATAT
Source organism: Neisseria subflava (assembly GCF_005221305.1). Lineage (NCBI taxonomy): Bacteria > Pseudomonadati > Pseudomonadota > Betaproteobacteria > Neisseriales > Neisseriaceae > Neisseria > Neisseria subflava. Next base: position 604,497 of record NZ_CP039887.1, on the reverse strand, counting down.
AATTGCCCTAAGTGTAATAGTAAATCTTGGAAAGCTGAAAAATAATTAGAATACACATAAGGATAGAGGAAAACATCCAAAATTTTTTATAGATTACTTACTTTACCTATAAAAATAGGCCGTAGCTAAACGGCCTATTTTCTTCGAGACTATTCTTTATCCTTAATATTATACTGAAATACAATTTGATAAATTTAGGAGTAATAAAAATATTGTTGTTTTCTCTAATAGGGATAATCATAGAATCCATCCTAATAAATAAGTACCAAAGAAAAAATCTATAGTATATAAAATCGGATAAATAGCTGATTTTAAAGAACCGAATCCCGTTTGTGCTTCTATTAATATAGGGGCAACAATAAGTCTAAAAATAATAACAGTTGTATGGTGTGGTGGTTTTATTAATGTGGATAATCGGAGCCGCCCGCCGAGCAGCCGATACGCGTACGTTTACCCAAATCTATACCGAAATAGCCGTCCCGGTCGTTTTGGAACAGCGCAAACGAGAAGTACCGCATTCCGCCATTACCGCACGCGTTGCCCTATCGCGTGAGTTTGTCAGTTTTTTTGAAGAACACCTGCCCATCGCTGCTACTTCGCTGGTCTCCATCTTCGGTGCATGTATGATGTTGCTGATATTGGAATTTTGGGTGGGCGTATTGGCTGTCGCGATACTGGCCCTGTTTTTATGGTTGCTGCCGCGTTTTGCCGCCATCAGCGAAAACCTATATTTCCGTTTAAACAACCGGATTGAACGCGACAACCACCTTATCCGCGACGGCAACGAGCATCAGCTCTACCGCCACTATGGCTGGGTTGCCAAACTACGCGTGCTGATTTCCAATCGCGAAGCCTTAGGCTATCTCAGTATCGGCATAGCGATGAGCGTATTGTTCGGCTTCGCCTTTATACACATGACGCTTAAAGGCTATGGCAGTGCCGGCCATATCTATTCCGTCAGCACTTATTTATGGATGTTTGCAATGAGCTTGGACGATGTACCGCGCTTGGTCGAACAATACTCCAATCTAAAAGATATCGGACAACGCGTTGAACTCTCTGAAGAAAACAATCTTTCCAAGGCCGTCTGAAACCTTAACACACTATCAGGACATATTATGAATTGGTTTTATTTAATCTTAGCCGGTATGCTGGAAATCGGCTGGCCATTGGGCTTAAAGCTGGCACAACAGGAAGGCTACCGCTGGCATGGCTTTGCCACCGCGCTTGCCTGCATTGCCGGTAGCGGATACTTCCTTTACCTTGCCCAAAAAAGTATTCCGATGGGTACAGCCTACTCCGTCTGGACAGGCATAGGCGCGGCAGGGGCGTTTTTGGTGGGTGTTGTATTTTTCAACGATGCCGCCAACTTCGGCCGCTGGCTCGGCGCCTTTCTCATCATCTCCGGCGTCGTAGTGATGAAACTCTCCAGCGGAAACTGAAAATCTCGTTTCTATTAAATCTAAGGCCGTCTGAACGAGCATGTTCAGACGGCCTAATACCTTCCCGAATATAACGAAATCATCTTAAATTAAAACCAAGCATTCTTTCCTTTTTTCAGACGACCTGTTTAAAGAGCCTGCTCGGATTGTTATCAATTCACCCGGTTTTGCATTATAATTGTGCAAATTTGACTCACTCGAAAGAAAATAAATTGGAAGGATTACAACAACTTGTAGATTTATTAGTGGGTTTTGTCGATTGGATATTGAAATTACTGGCATTCTTGTTTTAAACTACGTTTCATTCTTTTATACATTAAAGACGTATTTTCATCATGCAAACCGCGCAACGCTCTGCTACTTTCTTCTATTGGTACCACACAAACGTGCGGTACTTTTTTGCGCTTGTCTGAAACAGACCAAGTTGAAAATACGCAAATTAGAGCCGCCTCATTTGAGCGGCTTTTTTTATACCCATCATGGCCGCTTAAATCCACCCATTTTTAAGAAATAAGGAATACAGCCATGACTGCCTCAACTAAAATCCACAGCCAAACCCAAATGTTACACACCTGCCGCATGGTCGTTGACAGCAACAGCCACAACAGTATGCTCAACATGCACACTTTGCCTGATTCGCCTGACAGCCTCATCAGCGAAGCCCTGATTCCGCAAGTGCGCACCATCGCGACTTTGATTGCCGCAGAGCGCCACGACTTCAATCAAAGCAGCCCTAACGTTTTTACTGATGAAGCGGATTTCTTCGCAGCACGTATTTTGGTTCTAGGCGTACGCCGTTTCCATTTGGATATTACCCTGCTGCCTATGCTCAAAACCGCCAACAAACGCGCCGAAGCTTTCGCCAAACGTCATCACATGCCCTTCTCTCCCGCTGAAATGCAAATGTCTCTGCACACCCGCCGCCCTGCCAACCTGTTGATTATCGAAACCGAACACGAAATGCCTGCACTGGGCAATCTGGCTGCCAACAGCCGTGCATTTGCAGCGCAACTTTCCAATATTATTTTGTAAAACCACTTGAAAAACAGGGGAATGGTTTAATATTAGGCAAACACACTCCGCCGAAATCTCGGCAAAGACAAACCTCTCTCAGGAAAAACAATGAAAAAACTGATTGCCTTAGCCGCCCTTTCCACTTTTGCCCTCGCTGCCTGCAAAGACAATACCCAGGCGCAACTTGAACAGCAACAAAAACAAATCGAAGCATTGCAACAACAGTTGGCACAACAAAACGGCCAACAAGAAGACAATACGGTTTACCAGCTCACGCCCGAAGCCGTGAAAGACACCATTCCTGCCGAAGCACAAGCCAACGGCAACAACGGCCAACCGGTAACCGGTACAGACGGCCAACAATACATCTATGACCAATCCACCGGCAGCTGGCTGCTGCAAAGCTTGGTGGGCGCGGCAGCCGGTGCATTTATCGGCAACGCATTGGCGAACAAATTCACACAGGCACGCAATCAAAACAGCCCGATTGCCCGTCAAGCCCGTGCCAACTATTATCAAACCGCACGTCCAAACGGACGCACCAGCCAACAACTGAATACGCGCACCCTGCGTGCCCAACAGCAACAGCGTTACCGCGAAACCGCGCGTCAGCCTTCCAACTACCGCCGCCCAAGCATGGGTCGGAGCTTTGGCCGCCGTCGCTGATTCGGTTTATATCCCATCTTTGACATAAATACGCACAATATAAAAGGCCGTCTGAAAATCAGATTTTCAGACGGCCTTGATATTGAACAGGACAAACCGATTAGGCTTGTTTGTTCCAACGTTCGATAGATTCTTTGATGACTTGTTTCGCTTCTTCTACATCGCCCCAAGATTCAACTTTAGTGGTACCTGCTTTTTTCAGGTCTTTGTAGTGGTTGAAGTGGAACTCGATTTGTTTGATCAGTTGTTGCGGCAAATCGGCCAAAGTTTTGTAGGCATTGCCGTTATTTCGGTCGTCGGCCGGAACGCAGACGATTTTGTCGTCCACTTCGCCGTCGTCAACGAATTTCATCACGCCGATAACGCGTGCTTCCAGAAAAATACCGGTTACCAAAGGCTGCTCGGTCACCAGCAATACGTCCAATTCGTCGCCGTCTTCGTCCAAAGTTTGCGGAATGAAGCCGTAGTTGGTCGGTTTGGCGAAAATTGCCGGTTCAACGCGGTCGAGTTGGAACGCGGCCAGTTTGCGGTTCCACTCGATTTTGTGGTTGCTGCCGGCGGGGATTTCGTTGACAACGTTGATGATGCCGCCGTCCACGTCGCCCGGGGTCAGGATTTTGTTGAAGTCTGCCATGATGGTTTCCTTTGATTTTAAAGAGAGTCAAACGGCGAAAGTATAGCAAACCCAAGGCCGTCTGAAAATGTGAAACTGTCGTATTCAGACGGCCTTTTTGGCATTCAGCCTTTTGACCAATTCTAAAATTGCGCGTTTATTGGAAGGGGAAAACACTTTTTCCGCCGCTTCTTCCGCACCAAACCAACCGTAGGCAACGTGTTCGTCCGGTTGTAGCATGATGGGCGTATCACGCGGAATTTGGGCGGAGAAGATGTGTTCGCGGTTTTCAAAAACGCCTTTGGGATAGCGATGGCGCCAGTGATGATAGATTTCATAAACGGTGCTGTCGTGCCAGTTTTCCAGCTGGCCGTCTGCAAGGCGGATACCGGTTTCTTCCCACACTTCGCGCCATGCGGTTTCTTCGATACGCTCGCCCTCTTCCAAGCTGCCGGTAACCGACTGCCAAAAACCTTGCGGCGCCGTGCGTTCAATCAGCAGGATATTGCCGTCTTTATCATGCAAAACGACCAAAGCAGAAACAGGATACTTCAAAGGCTTACCGCTCATGACTTGTCCTTGCCGGATTGATTGGGGAGGCTGATTTTTTGTAGTAAGTAAGCCAAAAGGTTTTCCATGTATCACTCAAAAATGGGAAATTGATATTCAGACGGCCTTTGCCGGAAATCCGCAAAGGCCGTCTGAAATTATACCTGATTTAACTGCGCCAGTTTCCGAGACACCAGCTCTGCTGCTTCTTCCGGCGAGTTGGCCTTCAACCCTACTTCGCCAAAATACGAAATTTTAGGCAAATCACACAAAAACTTATCGACGTCTTGCGCCGTCAAAAAACGGCCGTGCAAATCAAATCCGACATTTAAAGCACGCCCTTTGATTGCCGCCACCCTGTCATGCAAATGGCCGTACAAGTGATACCAGCCCTGATAGCAGCCGTCCCATTCCTGAATCGGATAGTGAAAAAGAACCAGCGTATTCTTAATTTCCGGCAATTTGAGTTTTAAATACGGCCGTATGGACGACAGCAGCGGATGGCCGTCATGCTTGGTTTGGCTGCGGAAAAAATCGGCATGCTGCCGAATCACATAATCATGATTGCCATAAATCAAGTGATGTTGCCCGTTCAACCGCGATAAAACGCGCTCTATCTGCTTGTGGTCTTGGGCAAAGGAAAAATCGCCCAGGTTGTACACCGTATCTTCAGGCTTAACGGTTTCATTCCACGTTTGGATTAAAAATTCATCCATCTGCTCCACGTTATCGAACGGTCGAAATTGCGGGCAGAATTTGGCAATATTTTTATGTGAAAAATGTAGGTCTGATGTGAAGTAGGTTTTGCTCATGCCGTGCTCTCTGCGTTGCAAGCTTGAATCGTATCACGCGCGGGCGTATGCTAAACAATGTTTATTGTATTCTTCAAGGAGTTTTTATGCGTTTGGTTATTGCCGCGCCGGCCAACGGCGCAATATTGAAAGACGCACTCAAAACGCATCTGCAAAACGACCCGCGCGTCAGCAACTTGGTCGATTTATCTTCACCCGAAGGAAGCTATCCGCAACTCTCGTTTGCCGCAGCCGAAGAAGTCGCAGCAGGGCGCGCCGACCGCGCGCTGTTGATTTGCGGTACCGGCGTGGGTACGGCAATCGCCGCCAATAAAGTGCGCGGCATACGGGCGGCGACAGCGCACGATTTGCTCACCCTCCGCGGCTCGGTGGAAAACTATGATTCGCAGGTCTTATGTATGGGGCAAAACGTGATTGCCGCTCCGGCTGCTTGGGCATTGGTCGATATTTGGTTGGATTTGCGCCACGACACAAGCAGCGGTTATGCGCCTAAAGTCGGCGAGATTGAAGCATACGAGCGCGAAAAATAAATACGTGTTGCTCCATATATTTTCAGACGGCCTTGTTACGTTTCGCTTTGCTGTAGAAACTAGTAGCGTTGTTTACAGTATTTCCAGGAGAATACTGAAACATGAACATGCACAAAAACACCCGTCTCACCCCGCACCACCGCCAAGCCATTTGGCTGGCCTACACGCAGGGGAAGGAAAGCGTCACCTCCCTGGCACGCCGCTACCAAGTCAGCCGCGTCACCATTTACCGCGCACTTAAAGCCGCAAGAGGCAGGCTGCTCAAACCCCAAACCAGTACCAACAACCGTTTCAAACAGGCAAAGTACGGAATGAAACGCCTGGCCAAGGTAGAACGCAGCATTCAGGAAAAACTCAAAAGGCAGGCCAAACGCTACAATAAATCCTACCCCGGAGAGCTGGTACATCTCGATACCAAACGGCTGCCGCTGCTCAAAGGACAGAAAGCCACCGATAAGCGGGATTACCTGTTTGTCGCCATCGACGATTTCTCAAGGGAGCTATACGCCGCCATTTTGCCGGACAAAACCGCAGACAGTGCCGCCAAGTTTCTGACTGGACACCTGATTGATCCCTGTCCATACCTGATTGAGTGCGTTTACTCTGACAACGGTACGGAATATAAAGGCTTGGCCAACCATACTTTCGGTGTAGCCTGTTATGAGAACGGGATTGGTCAAAAGTTTACCCGGGTTGCCCGTCCGCAGACCAACGGTAAGGCGGAACGGGTTATCCGCACCCTGATGGAGATGTGGCATGGGAAACAGTTGTTTGACAGTCCGGAACACCGACGAAAGGAGTTGTGCCGCTTTGTTAATTTCTATAACACTGTGAAGCCGCACCGCAGTTTGAACGGCGATACGCCGTTTGAGGTCTTGTAGGCTTCATTCTCAACCTGTGGTGTAAACAACGCAACGTTTTCCTACACACTCCATCCGCCAGCGCCATACTAACACAAGCATACGGCATTTTTTCAGACGGCCTTACAACTGCTTCAAAAACTCCTGAATGAACGCGATTTTATCTAGTTCAGGCATAGCGTTGAACGCTTCCTGATGCTCGTGGATATAGTCAATTAAAGGATAAAACTCTTCATCAACATGGCGTTTGTCGAGTTTTCGGCCGATATTGCCCTCATTGCTTCGTCCTAAAAACTTGGAAATCAGGTAATACGGTGATTTGAGTTTGAACAGCATTTCGCCGTTTTGGGCATCAAATACCATAAAACCTTCGTGTTCCATATTTTTCAGACAGGGTTTCGTATTGCGCGCAGTGTGCGGCGGTCATGTCTGCAAACACGCTATCAAGCGAACCGGTAGTCGAATAGATGAATACCAAGACATCAGTGAAGAACACTACCGGCTTGTTTCTGCGCTTGCGGGTAGGAAGCGGGCTAAAGAAGACAAGCTGACCATTCTGGCGGTCAGCGACGATGACCAAAACATCTACGCCTTCAATGGCACGAGCAACGAGTACATACACCGTTTCCAAAAAGACTACGACGTTGCCCAACCCGACTATTTGACCTACAACTACCGCAGTACACAATACATCATCAGCGCTGCTAACAGCGTAATAAACGGCATGACAGGTCGTCTGAAAACACTGCATCCGATTGTTATCAACCCTGAACGTCAAACACAGCCCAACGGTGGTGTATGGGCTGCAACAGACAGCGAAAGGCAGGGGCGTGTGCGCCACATCAGCCTGCCGTTCGGTAGCAACAGCAACATACAGGCACAAGCTGTTATCACCGAAATAGGTCGTCTGAAAACCTTGAGCGAAGTCGCATGGAATGAGATTGCAGTTTTATCCCATCATAATGCCAGTCTCAAACCTATGCAGGCATGGTGTGAACAAAACGGCATACCTTATTTTTTGAGTGCCGACAAAAGCAGCAAAATCAAATTGCGCCACACCCGTGAGTTTGTCCGCCTGATTGATGGTGTGGAAAAACAAACCGAAGGCTTTACATCACAAGCTTTTGCAGAACTTATTAGTGAACAAGTGAAAAAAAGTGGTGGCAGTTGGTGCGTTTGGTTTAGGCAATTACAAACTGATTTCTTAAACGAATATCCACTGCAAGATGAGAAGCTACCTGAAAAGTCGGATAACCTTGCAGAGAGTCGTGAGGCAGAAATCCAAGCGTCTCCCATAGAAGACAACGGGTCGTCTGAAAACGGTAGTGGCAGTGTTAACCGATATTCGTCCGCCTTTCTGAAAAGCTGGCTCTACGAGTATGTAGGTGATGAACATGAAACCCGTTCGGAAGGTATATTTCTAGGCACGGCACACGCAGTCAAGGGGTTGGAGTTTAAGCACGTCTTCATTTTAGACGGCGGTTAGCAGGGAGTTGACGAAGCCGAACAGAGGCTTTATTACGTCGCTATGACTCGTGCCATAGAAACACTGACCCTACTGCAAACTACCCCAGAGCATCCTTGGGTGGCAAAGCTACCTGATGATATTGAAAACGTGGCTCAAATCTTTACCGAATTACCTAAGTTGAATACCGAATACAGACGTTTGGCAGCTTATCGAAACACGGCAGTCGAGGGAGAAACCGATAGCAAAAGTGATTTGGATATCGACTTCATTGTCTGTCACAACAATGTCGAAACTGTGAAACAACGTCTGTTTGCTGCTGCGAAGCTGAAAAAAGACGACCCACTGGAAATGAAGCGGACGGAGGATGGCAGATATATTTCCCTTTCTGATGATATTGAAGTTGCCCGTACCGTCAAATTACCACCGTTGCCGACAAAAACTACCGCCTATGCCAACACTTTCAGAGTACGTTATTTAGACGAAGTCGGAGAATCATTTCGCCAACGTATCCCAGAAAAAATCGGCACTAAAAAGCTGGAAAAATGGATGCTTGTTATTCCTATGTTAGTGATACCGTCTGAGTAAAAAGAGTTTTTCAGGCTATCTCAAACATGAAGAAGGCAGCTTGAATACAAGGCTATCTGAGACTCAAACGGAATAAAAGATGAGTAACAAAAAACAAGTCGCCGTCAGTTTTCTCGGCACGGTATTGGACAGCGGTTTCGGTCAAGGGCGTTGGCAGAAGTGGCGGCCGAATGTCGCCATGAATCAACGTCAGGATTTTCAGCTTGACCGTATTGAGCTGTTTTATGCGGAGAAATACCGCGAACTGGCGGATCATGTAAAAGCCGATATTCAGCAGGTATCGCCGCACACAGTCGTCAATCTCGTGCCTATGGAGCTGGCAAACCCGTGGGATTTCTCCGAGGTTTATACTAAATTGCACGACTGGGCAGCAGGCTATCCATTTGATACAGACGAAGAAACCTATCTCACCCACATCACCACAGGTACACACGTTGCCCAAATCTGCCTGTTCTTATTGGTGGAATCGCGTCAAATCCCCGGCGTACTGTTACAAACCGCTCCTCCCAAAAATCAAAGACGCAGTATGGAGAACGGCAATGTAGGCAGTTATGAAATCATCGATTTAGACTTGGCTCGTTACGACGTACTGGCTGAACGCCTTGCCGCCGTACGCGATGACGCAGTGCGCTACCTGAAAAGCGGCATTTCCACCCAAAACGCCGTCTTCAACCGCATGATTGCTGAAATAGAACAAGTCGCACTCAACTCCCCTTCCCCCATTCTGCTTTCCGGCCCGACAGGCGCAGGCAAATCGATGCTGGCGCGCAGGATTTTCGAATTGAAAAAGGCGCGCCACCTGATTAAAGGCGGGTTTGTCGATGTGAATTGCGCCACCTTACGCGGCGACGGCGCGGCTTCCGCCTTGTTCGGCCACAAAAAAGGCGCGTTTACCGGCGCGGCGGAAAAGCGCGAAGGCTACCTGAAAACCGCCGACGGCGGCGTGCTGTTCTTGGACGAGATCGGCGAATTGGGATTGGACGAACAGGCTATGTTGCTCAAAACCATTGAAGAAAAACATTTTTATCCCGTCGGCAGCGACAGCGAAGTTAAAAGCGACTTCCAGCTCATCGCCGGCACCAACCGCGACCTGCGCCACGAAATCCGTGCCGGACGCCTCCGTGAAGACCTGTTCGCCCGCATCAACATCTGGAATTACCCACTGCCCGCACTCGCCAACCGTCGCGAAGACATCGAGCCCAACGTCGAACACCAGCTCGCCCTAGCCTCGCAAGAACTCGGCCGAACCACCCGCTTCAACAAAGAAGCCCTAGCCGCCTACCTTGACTTTGCCCACTCCAACCAAGCACCATGGCGCGGCAACTTCCGCGACCTCGCCGCCAGCATCATGCGCCTGGCCACACTCGCGCCACAAGGCAGGATACAGGTAGAACAAGTCCAAGCTGAAATCGAACGCCTCAGATGGTTATGGTCGGAAGAACCCTTTTCAGACGGCCTCCTACATAAAAGGCCGTCTGAAAAAACACAAGACTACCCCGATAAAGTCGATTGGGATACATTGGATTTATTCGACAAGCTACAACTGCAACACGTCATCGACGAATGCCGCAAACATCCCAATATGGCCGCCGCCGGCCGTGCATTGTTCAACGTCTCCCGAACAGAAAGGGCAAAAGTCAATGACAGCGACCGATTGAGGAAATATTTACAGCGATTCGGATTGGAATGGGGAGATATTTAAATAGAGTGGGCAAGGAGGTTTTGCAAAGGCCTCCTCATACTGATTCCAGGAAGTAGATCATTTTAATAATACTTTTATTATTATTTATAAAAATAAAAGGCATCAATCTGATGCCTTTTATTTTCGTTAACATAAAAAATTAACGTTCATACCAACGTTTGATCGATTCACGACGAATCACTTCCTTGGTTTACTTCAAAAATGCCGCATGATAGGCAATATGCTCACCAATAAAACTGGCGATGAAATAATAGCTATGATCGTAGCCTTTATGGAAGCGCACATCGATCGGCTGGTTTGCCGCACGACAGGTTTCAATAAAATCTTCGGTACGCAATTGTGTTGGCAAAAACTCATCTTCTAAGCCCTGATCAATGCGTATACCTTGCACTTTATAGCCTTGTTGAATGAGCGAGTTGGCATCATATTGCTGCCATTTTTCGCGATCTTTTCCTAAATAAGCAGAAAAGACTTTCTCTCCCCAAGGCACAAGACTTAGCGACAAAATAGGCGAAAAGGCAGAAACACTTTGATAACGTTCTTGGTTTCGCAATGCCAATACCAATGCGCCGTGTCCGCCCATTGAATGTCCCATAATGGAACGTTTGCCGTTGGTAGGAAAATTTTCCTCAATCAGACGGGGCAACTCATTCAAAATATAATCATACATTTGATAATTCGTCGCCCAAGGCTGCTCGGTTGCATTAAGATAAAAGCCCGCACCTTGCCCTAAATCGTAAGCAGCATCGTTCGGCACTTGCTCTCCGCGAGGGCTGGTATCGGGAGCAACTACAATCACTTGATGTTCAGCCGCATAACGCTGAAAGCCTGATTTGGTAATAAAATTTTGTTCAGTACAAGTCAAGCCGGAAAGCCAATAAATCACACCAAGTGGTCGATTCTCCTGATTATCCGGCAAATAGACGGCAAATTTCATTTCGCATTGCAACGCTTGGGCATGATGTGCCCAAACTTGTTGCGAACCGCCGAAAATTTGATGTTGTTCAATCAGTTTCATCTCGGGCCTTAGTAATGAATAACAGCGCGGATCGATTTGCCTTCGTGCATTAAATCAAAGGCTTCATTGATTTGATCGAGTGTCAGTGTGTGGGTTACAAACGGTTCTAACTCGATGTCGCCTTTCATTGAATCTTCGACCATTTTCGGAAGTTCGGAGCGGCCTTTCACGCCACCAAACGCCGTGCCTTTCCAAACACGACCTGTTACCAACTGGAACGGACGAGTTGAAATCTCTTGTCCTGCACCCGCTACGCCGATGATAATGGATTGTCCCCAGCCACGGTGCGCACTTTCTAATGCTTGACGCATTACGTTTACATTGCCGATACATTCAAAGGTATGGTCAATACCCCATTTGTTAATGTCTAACAACACATCTTTGATCGGTTTATCGTAATCGTTCGGGTTCAAACAATCAGTTGCACCAAACTGTTTTGCCAACTCGAATTTTGCAGGATTAGTATCAATGGCGATAATACGACCGGCTTTGGCTTGACGCGCACCTTGCACCACAGCTAAACCAATCGCTCCCAAGCCAAACACGGCAACAGAGTCGCCTTCTTGCACTTTTGCCGTATTATGTACCGCGCCAATACCTGTGGTAACGCCGCAGCCGAGCAAACATACTTGTTCGTGGTTGGCTTCCGGGTTGATTTTCGCCAGTGAAACTTCCGCAACAACAGAATATTCGCTGAAAGTCGAACAGCCCATATAGTGATAGATCGGCTGACCTTGATAAGAAAAACGCGTCGTGCCGTCCGGCATTAAGCCTTTACCTTGCGTCTCACGTACTGCAACGCATAAGTTGGTTTTGCCTGAATGACAAAACTCACATTCACCACATTCAGCGGTGTAAAGAGGAATGACGTGATCACCTGGTTTTACGCTTGACACACCTTCGCCCACAGCAACAACCACACCCGCACCTTCGTGCCCAAGCACCACAGGGAATACTCCTTCAGGATCGCTCCCTGATAATGTAAATGCATCAGTATGGCACACGCCCGTATGGGTATTGCGGATTAACACTTCGCCTTTGCGGGGCATTTCTACATCGATTTCCACAATTTGTAAGGGTTGATTTGGGGCGAATGCTACCGCAGCACGAGATTTGATGGTTGAATTGGTTTGTTTGATTTCCATTATTTTTTCCTTTTAATTCATTAATTAAAGTTATCTAGCCTAAGAAAGAGAACAACAGCTTATACTTTGGAATTAACTACAAAGCAAGCATTTTTGCAATTTTCGCTCCGGCGGTAGCATGATCGACTGATGGGCCACCATACAATCGGCGGTTAAAGGCTTCCGAATGTTTCCCTAAGTCATGAAGCTGTCCCGTTTGGCAGGCAATTTCCTGCGCACCGAAGAAGAGTAGCCTGCTTGGACGATATTTGAACATACAGCCACCCAAAGGCGGCTGACGGAATAGGTCGTCATAGAGTTCGTAGTTACTAGAGTTTCAGCACACAGCCGCCTGAAGGCGGCTGGAAAATTATTCCTAACCTGCCTATTCCAGAAGGCGTTTCAACACACAGCCGCCCGAAGGCGGCTGGACAAACCCTGTGATTACGATCAATAGTGCATATAGTTTCAACACACAGCCGCCCGAAGGCGGCTGGTTGATAATACAATTACGAGCCGGCCATTCTTTTAAGTTTCAACACACAGCCGCCCGAAGGCGGCTGGAGATCATTCTGTCTTTTTGAAGATTGATACAGAGGTTTCAACACACAGCCGCCCGAAGGCGGCTGGCCTTCCTGCCCACCAGCCGAAAGCGTGTTTTTTTGTTTCAACACACAGCCGCCCGAAGGCGGCTGGGCCCGAAAAACGGCGCGGCGGCCACGCTCTGTTTGTTTCAACACACAGCCGCCTGAAGGCGGCTGGAGCCTTCTTCAGTAGTGGTATAGGCAATATTGCGGTTTCAACACACAGCCGCCTGAAGGCGGCTGGATTTAAATGCGGCAGACCGTGCCGCGCGGTTTATGTTTCAACACACAGCCGCCTGAAGGCGGCTGGGTTGTTGATTTCAATAGCTAAAACTTCTAAAGATGGTTTCAACACACAGCCGCCTGAAGGCGGCTGGATAGGTTATTTCCGAAATCTCCTAAAGCAAGTACAGTTTCAACACACAGCCGCCTGAAGGCGGCTGGGGACGGCCATCACGTCGGCACCTGCGACCACGAGCCGTTTCAACACACAGCCGCCTGAAGGCGGCTGGGTGGAGGCGATTGCCGACGCCATGACCGGGCAAAACGTTTCAACACACAGCCGCCTGAAGGCGGCTGGTGCGGAGACGACAATGGCTCGCTAGGTATCGGCCCGTTTCAACACACAGCCGCCTGAAGGCGGCTGGCAAGTTTCGGCTTATGCAAAAAATTTAGGTGGTATGTTTCAACACACAGCCGCCTGAAGGCGGCTGGCCGCGCCCTGACGCTCTCGCAACTCTTCGGTACGGTTTCAACACACAGCCGCCTGAAGGCGGCTGGCAACCTCTTACGCTATCAAGGCGCATTGCACAAAGTTTCAACACACAGCCGCCTGAAGGCGGCTGGCCTTGTTCATGCCTGCTCTTGTTGCCTACCGCATGTTTCAACACACAGCCGCCTGAAGGCGGCTGGGCGTCTGCCCGCAAAGACGTTTAATCACAAAAGGTTTCAACACACAGCCGCCTGAAGGCGGCTGGTTTCCAACCCGTTAAGAAAGGCTGATTGAATGCAGTTTCAACACACAGCCGCCTGAAGGCGGCTGGCAGTAACCGCTTGTAATTGTGGCAAGCCACAATGTGTTTCAACACACAGCCGCCTGAAGGCGGCTGGATTTGGTCGGCCTTTTGGGGCTCGCTGGTATTCCCGTTTCAACACACAGCCGCCTGAAGGCGGCTGGGGATTAGCGCATCTTTCCCATTCGACCATACGCCGTTTCAACACACAGCCGCCTGAAGGCGGCTGGAACGATTAACCCAAGATGCCTTAGGCAGGACGGGTTTCAACACACAGCCGCCTGAAGGCGGCTGGGTTGCTGTCTTTCCAGCTTTCGCTCGTGGCTACGGTTTCAACACACAGCCGCCTGAAGGCGGCTGGATCTAACGTGAGCCGACCCACTCGCGCATTTGCGGGTTTCAACACACAGCCGCCTGAAGGCGGCTGGGTTGTACAGCGTGATGTGATGCCCCCATAGGTTGTGTTTCAACACACAGCCGCCTGAAGGCGGCTGGTTTTGTGATCTCTTTAAGCGGTGTACCTTGAGATGTTTCAACACACAGCCGCCTGAAGGCGGCTGGCCCTGATACCGCGCTTAGTGCGCCGTACACCCCTGTTTCAACACACAGCCGCCTGAAGGCGGCTGGGTTACCGCCTGATGAAAATTAGAAAGGTGCGAAGATGTTTCAACACACAGCCGCCTGAAGGCGGCTGGGGATACACCCGTAGCATCCATGCCTTCATGCGCTGGTTTCAACACACAGCCGCCTGAAGGCGGCTGGGGATTGATACCTGCGTTTACAAGGGCGTACTTTTGGTTTCAACACACAGCCGCCTGAAGGCGGCTGGAATCATCGAGACCATCGCCAAAAAGCACAAATACGTTTCAACACACAGCCGCCTGAAGGCGGCTGGATTTATTTAAGATCTAAGTCTTTTTTGATTTTTTGTTTCAACACACAGCCGCCTGAAGGCGGCTGGCCATAACAAGGGGCGGGGAATTGGGCTATCAAAAGTTTCAACACACAGCCGCCTGAAGGCGGCTGGGTGCGCCCCTTCCAGGCTAAAAACCTGCAGGGTGTTTCAACACACAGCCGCCTGAAGGCGGCTGGGTGCGCCCCTTCCAGGCTAAAAACCTGCAGGGTGTTTCAACACACAGCCGCCTGAAGGCGGCTGGGATCTAAAAGAAAACGGCGTTTCAGATTTTGGTTTTGTTTCAACACACAGCCGCCTGAAGGCGGCTGGAAGTAGTAGGCCTCTTGTTTATCCAAGCCTGTTCTGTTTCAACACACAGCCGCCTGAAGGCGGCTGGAGCACTTGCAAGCATGGCGAACATTCATGCTTCTGTTTCAACACACAGCCGCCTGAAGGCGGCTGGGTATCCTGTAAGTATTCCGTTCCCACCGGTAAGCAGTTTCAACACACAGCCGCCTGAAGGCGGCTGGATATTCTGGTTTGTAACCAATGTTTTTTGTAAACGGTTTCAACACACAGCCGCCTGAAGGCGGCTGGTTCGACCTTTTTGGCTTCTTCGCCATATTCACACTGTTTCAACACACAGCCGCCTGAAGGCGGCTGGCAGATGAAACGGATTGGACGACGAGCCGTATGAGTTTCAACACACAGCCGCCTGAAGGCGGCTGGAAACCGCCTTAAATTTAAAACTAATTAAGGAGCTGTTTCAACACACAGCCGCCTGAAGGCGGCTGGTTACGCCGATGGTTACGATTGCAACGGCAATGCCGAGTTTCAACACACAGCCGCCTGAAGGCGGCTGGATTCATAAAGGGTACGATAACGTTCGACCGCTTCGGAGTTTCAACACACAGCCGCCTGAAGGCGGCTGGCTGCAATGATGGTTTTCAGAACCGTCAATTCGATGTTTCAACACACAGCCGCCTGAAGGCGGCTGGCCAATGTTTATGTAGGTGGCGCATTGCTGGCCTACGTTTCAACACACAGCCGCCTGAAGGCGGCTGGCCGACTATTAACTTATAACATCCAAAAAGTATCTGTTTCAACACACAGCCGCCTGAAGGCGGCTGGCTATTAACAAATCCATTTGGGCTAATCTTAGCTGGTTTCAACACACAGCCGCCTGAAGGCGGCTGGGATACGATATAATCAGTCGCAATTTCACTTGACTGTTTCAACACACAGCCGCCTGAAGGCGGCTGGATAAAATTTTGACGATTTAATGCGTTATTGGGATAGTTTCAACACACAGCCGCCTGAAGGCGGCTGGTTACTGGGCGCTTAAAAAAATGGAAGACCAACGCAGTTTCAACACACAGCCGCCTGAAGGCGGCTGGAGTGACGATTTTGAGCAAATATTCCAAATTATAAGTTTCAACACACAGCCGCCTGAAGGCGGCTGGGCTTGAGCAAGGTTTGGTTCACGTAGATATGAAGTTTCAACACACAGCCGCCTGAAGGCGGCTGGTTGCCGACTTGACCAGTTTGGGTGTCGATATTGCCGTTTCAACACACAGCCGCCTGAAGGCGGCTGGCAATTGCCTTTGATTTCCCTTGTGTGAATCCAGTGTTTCAACACACAGCCGCCTGAAGGCGGCTGGGACCATATCAGCAAACATTGCGGCGCACGAATGAGTTTCAACACACAGCCGCCTGAAGGCGGCTGGTTAACCATTTCAGTCATTTCAAAATCTCCAAAAGGTTTCAACACACAGCCGCCTGAAGGCGGCTGGAAAACAGCCTGTATAATGCATTCATTGGTTAGGCGTTTCAACACACAGCCGCCTGAAGGCGGCTGAACAATGTTTATTACACCCAAAAGCCTACTTATGTTTCAACACACAGCCGCCTGAAGGCGGCTGTGCCTTGCATTGCCTCATGAGCGTTTAACTCTTTTGTTTCAACACACAGCCGCCTGAAGGCGGCTGGTGCCAAGCATTACCAACATTAAAAGAGGTTAAAAGTTTCAACACACAGCCGCCTGAAGGCGGCTGGAAAAGCAGTTACCGAGTTATTAAACGTGCCAAGCATTGCGTTTCAACACACAGCCGCCTGAAGGCGGCTGGCTGCAATAGGTAAGGCCATATTGGCCGGTATTAAGTTTCAACACACAGCCGCCTGAAGGCGGCTGGTATACGGCAAGCCGTATAGCATAATTTAGGAGCAGTTTCAACACACAGCCGCCTGAAGGCGGCTGGAATTGCCCATATTGCTAACGCGGTAAATACTAAATGTTTCAACACACAGCCGCCTGAAGGCGGCTGAACACACGTTAACTTAGATTAACATTACTATTGTGTTTCAACACACAGCCGCCTGAAGGCGGCTGGTATTGTGTAAACAATAAAAAGTATTTAAACATTAAGTTTCAACACACAGCCGCCTGAAGGCGGCTGGAACGGCAAGTAAAAGACCCTCGACAAGCGTATGGCGTTTCAACACACAGCCGCCTGAAGGCGGCTGGGTTTTAACGTTCTGGACGGTCAATATGCTGGTCGTGTTTCAACACACAGCCGCCTGAAGGCGGCTGGGAGTATTAGCCATTTTAAGCTCCTTAATTAGTTTTGTTTCAACACACAGCCGCCTGAAGGCGGCTGGAACGCCTTAATTTACTAAAACTTATAGGAGTATTGTTTCAACACACAGCCGCCTGAAGGCGGCTGGTTTCTCCGGATTTTTTGCTCGCCGATTTTTTTTTTGTTTCAACACACAGCCGCCTGAAGGCGGCTGGGATGGTGCCCAATTCGGACACGCCGTCGCCGTCGTGGTTTCAACACACAGCCGCCTGAAGGCGGCTGGGTACAGGGTGCGGACATCGAAGATACGGGTGTATGTTTCAACACACAGCCGCCTGAAGGCGGCTGGTAAAGCTCGACAAGCTGTACCCATACGAACAATCAGTTTCAACACACAGCCGCCTGAAGGCGGCTGGCGCCAGTGCCAACATTGCATCGCGACGTTCAAGGGTTTCAACACACAGCCGCCTGAAGGCGGCTGGCGACGGACGCGCCCAAATTAGGATTCGTAATGTAGTTTCAACACACAGCCGCCTGAAGGCGGCTGGTGTCGCAAACTGCCTTAACAATGGCGCAAAATTCAGTTTCAACACACAGCCGCCTGAAGGCGGCTGGGCCCTCAATGGGCTGATTTACTCATTCAGGGCTTGTTTCAACACACAGCCGCCTGAAGGCGGCTGGATTTGCGTTATTACGGCTTTAAACATAAGCGAATGTTTCAACACACAGCCGCCTGAAGGCGGCTGGATGGCGGAGTTCGGTTAATTCTTGGATATAGGGCGGTTTCAACACACAGCCGCCTGAAGGCGGCTGGGTAAAACATCATCTGCTCGATATGCTTTTGCGGTAGTTTCAACACACAGCCGCCTGAAGGCGGCTGGGCCTGCCAGTGCAGCGACCGGCTGGGCGTTTTCAATGTTTCAACACACAGCCGCCTGAAGGCGGCTGGTCGTAGCCACGACGTTGCAAGGCTTGGTCACTTGGGTTTCAACACACAGCCGCCTGAAGGCGGCTGGCTATTTGAGCCGTTGCTAACCCTAACCCACGCTAGTTTCAACACACAGCCGCCTGAAGGCGGCTGGGTAAACCGCCCGCCTAATACCCAAATATTTTTTAGTTTCAACACACAGCCGCCTGAAGGCGGCTGGCGAGCCGGTCGCCGGCGCGGTTTACACCGGTGCGGTTTCAACACACAGCCGCCTGAAGGCGGCTGGACCGACTAGCCCAAACAACCCAAACAAGCCTAAAGTTTCAACACACAGCCGCCTGAAGGCGGCTGAGCAGCATAACAGATAGGGAGCGGCGGCAATTAGTTTCAACACACAGCCGCCTGAAGGCGGCTGGCCCAATGCGTGCCTGTCTCTGCAGGTGCTGACCCAGTTTCAACACACAGCCGCCTGAAGGCGGCTGGCAAGCATGCTTGTCTTGTGCATATTTGCATACATGTTTCAACACACAGCCGCCTGAAGGCGGCTGGCAAGCATGCTTGTCTTGTGCATATTTGCATACATGTTTCAACACACAGCCGCCTGAAGGCGGCTGGTGATTACACTAATTACAGGCGTTCCCGGCTCAGGGTTTCAACACACAGCCGCCTGAAGGCGGCTGCTGCTATAGCTAAGGCTATTTTGGCTGCTATTAAGTTTCAACACACAGCCGCCTGAAGGCGGCTGGCTTTGTAGATTGGCATTGGTCTGTTGGCTCTATTGTTTCAACACACAGCCGCCTGAAGGCGGCTGGCGGCTTTGACCGTGCTGAAATTGAGGACGGTACTGTTTCAACACACAGCCGCCTGAAGGCGGCTGGAAGTGAAGCGCGCCGAAGTCGGCGAAGCGGTGTGGTTTCAACACACAGCCGCCTGAAGGCGGCTGGTGTAGTTTGCTACAATTGTTAAAACAACTGATTGGTTTCAACACACAGCCGCCTGAAGGCGGCTGGGGCAAGGGACTACAAGGCAGGCGGCTGTAAAGGCGTTTCAACACACAGCCGCCTGAAGGCGGCTGGGTTCTAATAAGGCTGCGTACTGAGCAGCCAAAGCCGTTTCAACACACAGCCGCCTGAAGGCGGCTGGGTCTGAGTTTCAGACGACCTTTTTTATTTGGAGAACGTTTCAACACACAGCCGCCTGAAGGCGGCTGGCTGCTGGTTCTCGCAAATGGCGAGAACAGCTAAGGTTTCAACACACAGCCGCCTGAAGGCGGCTGGGTCATCTTCTGATAGATGTGGCTTCGGCGGTTCAGGTTTCAACACACAGCCGCCTGAAGGCGGCTGGCTAAAAAAGAGCTTGGCTTTACTGGCACTTTTGAGGTTTCAACACACAGCCGCCTGAAGGCGGCTGGCAGGGCGTACTTCGCTTTGTTTTTCAGATTTTGGTTTCAACACACAGCCGCCTGAAGGCGGCTGGATGAATGCGCCGTCTTCCCTGCCGCGTCTTAGCGGTTTCAACACACAGCCGCCTGAAGGCGGCTGGTCAAAAAACTATTGAAATGCTTGATACTATTGGTGTTTCAACACACAGCCGCCTGAAGGCGGCTGGATGGCTATGCCTCATTAATGGGCGTGTAGCTATTGTTTCAACACACAGCCGCCTGAAGGCGGCTGGCCAAGCTCTTTACTGGTAACCCCTTTGTAATAGTTGTTTCAACACACAGCCGCCTGAAGGCGGCTGGCAATGACATACGAGGACGAGTTAATCCAAATTGAGTTTCAACACACAGCCGCCTGAAGGCGGCTGGACCCCAAAATAAGTCCCCTTTTATTTCGTTTTGCGTTTCAACACACAGCCGCCTGAAGGCGGCTGGCTATAATCGGTCTTTAAAAATTAGCTTATCAATTGTTTCAACACACAGCCGCCTGAAGGCGGCTGGTTGTTGGAGTTTCATTTTGACCATCTCGAGAGATGTTTCAACACACAGCCGCCTGAAGGCGGCTGCTCATTAACGGGCAAACCCTCGCTACACTCACTAGTTTCAACACACAGCCGCCTGAAGGCGGCTGGCATATTGTTGAGTTTGCACTGCAACAGGAGCATGTTTCAACACACAGCCGCCTGAAGGCGGCTGGCATTCTGCAATTTCAGACCAGTTTTTCATCACATCGTTTCAACACACAGCCGCCTGAAGGCGGCTGGGGGATTATTGCGCCAATAATCCAAAAGTTGAAATGTTTCAACACACAGCCGCCTGAAGGCGGCTGGAGACGGCATATCTCCTAAATCGCCCGAACTATCTGTTTCAACACACAGCCGCCTGAAGGCGGCTGGAATAAATTGCTCCAATGGCTCGCCATAAAATAGCGTTTCAACACACAGCCGCCTGAAGGCGGCTGTTTCCAAGTCGTTGCGCCGTTGTTGTTTAACACTGTTTCAACACACAGCCGCCTGAAGGCGGCTGACGATGGCAGCCTCAATAAGGGCGATCACGGCCGTTTCAACACACAGCCGCCTGAAGGCGGCTGGGCGAACAGGCCGCGTGATTTGAGCCAGTCTTTGCGGTTTCAACACACAGCCGCCTGAAGGCGGCTGGCCGTATCGCCGGCGTAGGGTAGCGGTATCCGCCCGTTTCAACACACAGCCGCCTGAAGGCGGCTGGACCTAAGTTTGAACGAACGTCCAAACATTTCCGTGTTTCAACACACAGCCGCCTGAAGGCGGCTGGAGCCCATTTTGAGTATACTGCCCAAAAAGCTGAAGTTTCAACACACAGCCGCCTGAAGGCGGCTGGTTTTATTGATTTTCAAAAGGATTAAATGATGACTGTTTCAACACACAGCCGCCTGAAGGCGGCTGGCTTCTGCCGTTGTGTTGCCGTTGGAGTCTTTGCCGTTTCAACACACAGCCGCCTGAAGGCGGCTGGTGTAGTTACGGTAGACGCAGCATCATAGGATAGAGTTTCAACACACAGCCGCCTGAAGGCGGCTGGCCGTGATATTCGCCATTTAAGCTGCTCCAAAGTTGTTTCAACACACAGCCGCCTGAAGGCGGCTGGGATACACAAGTCCTTGATCAAGAAACATTTTTAAGTTTCAACACACAGCCGCCTGAAGGCGGCTGGATCACAACTACCGCCATTCAAATCGAAATTACACGTTTCAACACACAGCCGCCTGAAGGCGGCTGGATGATATTCATGATTTTTTCCTTTAAGTGAGTTGTTTCAACACACAGCCGCCTGAAGGCGGCTGGGGCTCGGTATAACCGCCCAATTTAGCCGTTTTAAAGTGTTTCAACACACAGCCGCCTGAAGGCGGCTGGTTATTGTATGCGTGGTTATTATTGCGGTACTAACGTTTCAACACACAGCCGCCTGAAGGCGGCTGGCGGTGTGATTTTTGACTATACGCGCGTTTTTATTGTTTCAACACACAGCCGCCTGAAGGCGGCTGGATTCGGGTCGGCTCTACCTGCCAGCGTTGAGATGTTTCAACACACAGCCGCCTGAAGGCGGCTGGACTACATTGCTTTATGCAGGAGCAAACCGCAAACGTTTCAACACACAGCCGCCTGAAGGCGGCTGGACAGCTGCCATTATAGCTTTAGCTATTGCTACGTGTTTCAACACACAGCCGCCTGAAGGCGGCTGGTCAGAGACTGCTCATCTTCGTTTGTCAGGACTAAGTTTCAACACACAGCCGCCTGAAGGCGGCTGGCTGCCCACTCCTTCTGAGCAGGCAGCAATTTGCCTGTTTCAACACACAGCCGCCTGAAGGCGGCTGGGGGATAAATTCGTCTTCCGGGTAGTCGATGTAGTCGTTTCAACACACAGCCGCCTGAAGGCGGCTGGCCTTGATACCGTGCGCCTCCATGTTTTTGGCAAAGTTTCAACACACAGCCGCCTGAAGGCGGCTGGGTCGGCGCGGTTGTGGCTGATGACGGTACCGTTGCTGTTTCAACACACAGCCGCCTGAAGGCGGCTGGTCCTGATAAGCCGCCTCACACCCCACTTCTTGATCGTTTCAACACACAGCCGCCTGAAGGCGGCTGAAGGACTTCTGTGTCTCTCATTTTTAAACGAAAAGTTTCAACACACAGCCGCCTGAAGGCGGCTGGACCCTAAAACAGGCATTTGGAAAGTTGATGTACAGTTTCAACACACAGCCGCCTGAAGGCGGCTGGTCGTCTTCTTTGCGTTTTCTGTCTGCTTCATACTGTTTCAACACACAGCCGCCTGAAGGCGGCTGTAACGGCGGATGGCAGATTTGTACGTCCTTACAAGTTTCAACACACAGCCGCCTGAAGGCGGCTGGTACCCCTCTTAAAAGCCTTGCTCCGTCAAGTTTCGCAGCCCCGATTTCGCTAAGCTCCCAAGAAAAGCGTGAACGCGAGTATAACACAGCCTTTTCCGTTACACCCGCATTCGCAATATCCTGATTGTTAAAGAACAATCCCAATTCGCCAACCCTGCCGCATTTTCATGAGAACCGTAGGTTGGCGATTTACACAATCAACGTATCCTTAAACACATCCACCGCTGGTTTCGCGCCGTGGTGTTCCACTTTGCGCCGCCATTTGCTGCCCAGATGGTAAAAGCGCAGGCTGTCGGTTTCAGGGTTGTAGGTTTTCAAAAGTTTGTCTTTTAAAACAACCCATTGGTCGGGCGCGATGTCGCATTCGAACACTGAATACTGCACGCGCACGCCGTAGTCCAGACACAATTTCGCCACGCGTCGCAGCCTTGCCTGTCCTTCCGCGTCCTCCAGCGAAATATCGTAAGTAATCAGCATCAGCATTTTGTATTCCCATGTGCAGGCTGCTTTAGAGGTCGTCTGAAAGCAGCCAACCCGTTTTCAGACGACCTGCAAACCTATCTCATCAAAAACGGCGGATATTCCGCCAAATCACCGCGCAAGTGCCGCGCCAACAGCATCGCTTGAATATACGGCAGTAGCCCGATTTCCACCTCTTCACCCAAAAACGGATGAACGATTTTCTCCTGCTTTTTCGCCTGTAATGCTTGGAACAACAGCTTACGCGCATCGGCTTTTAAGCTTACCGCGCCACTCGCCTCGGTAACAAAATCCTGCGGTTTGATTTGCCCTCGATTGATCAGCGACAACACTAGCCTGTCTGCCCACCATGCGCGGAATTCTTCCAAAATATCCTGCGCCAAACTGTCGCGCCCCGGTCGGTCGGCGTGCAGAAAGCCCACCTGCGGATCCAGCCCCACGCCTTGCAGCGCGCCGCTGATGTCCTTGCCCAAGATACTGTACACAAACGACAACAGCGCATTCACTCCGTCTCTGGGCGGACGGCGGTTGCGCCCGTCAAAAACAAAGCTGCTTTTTTCGCTCAAAAGCTGCCCGAACACGCCGAAATAACGCGCCGCCGCATCGCCCTCAATGCCGCGCACCACGTCCAGCTCCGCCGCGCTCTTCAACTGCCGCAGCGAAATGTTCAAAGCATCGACCGCACTTTGAATCGCCGCATTCTCACCATAATTACGAATCTGCCGCTGAAGCACCCGCTTACCCGCCTGAATCTTCGCCGCGATGATATTGCGCGCAATCGGCACGGGATTTTGCTCCGACACCCGATACTGCGCCCGACGCAGCAGCACATTACCGCTCTGCCGCCCCTGAAGTCGCCCCAAGAAACGCCCGTTTTCGGTAAAAAACGCCAAATTCACATTATTTTCACCGCAAAACCCCAGCAAAAACGGCGACACCAGCACATTCCCAAAACAGAAAATATGCCCGATGGAATGCACCGGCAACTGCGCCACCTTTTTACGTTCCTGCTCCACTACCAACGTCTCCCGCTCCTTATGCAGATAGCTGCCTTGGGTGGTGATATAGAGCGTGTTTTGCAGTTTGCGCATGGGGACTCCTTAGGGGTTGGGCGCACTTTTTTGGGTGTTTAACAATATTGGGCTACCTGAAAGCAGCGGATAGGTTGTGTTAGGTAGGATGCTTTAACCCAACACAATAGCTTAACTTTTCTAATTATAGATTTTCAAACAACCTTGGTTAAGCATTTCGGCATTTTGTTGGATTATGTCTACGAGCTAACCTACTCTTACCACATAGACCAAATAAAAGTAAGTACCGCCCCCGAAAAGAGGCAGTACCACTAAATCAAAATCAAATAAGAAATAATTAAGGTTTCAACACACAGATATAAAATACCTGAATTCATAAAATGATATTCCTAGATACCGCCTCCTTTAAAAGGAAAAATACCAACTTAATCATTAACATATACTTTATATTCAAAAAAGTATAAGAAAATATTCACATATCCAATAGACAAGCATCACAATTACAACCACTGGAAAGTGAATAATCTGCCTAAAACCCTTAACACAAAATAAAAGTTCATCATTATCTTTCTTTTTTAGACGAATTTCCCAGCCAAGTTTGTTTCTATTAGCCATTCTCTATTTCTCCTGTCATAAGATTTACAAGAGTCCATAATAAGCTATCTCAAATCATTCGTCAACTTCCTTAAATATTTATTATATATAATCCCTCCACATACCCCACACTCCTATCACGTTTACCCAGCAACTCCGGCTGGCAAATCTCTACCAGCGAGCAGGCTTTGCAGCGTTTGCTGTAGTCGGGCGGCGGGGTTTGGCCGCTGTTTAGGAGTTCGCGCACGGCGGCGATGGTGGCGAGTGTTTGGGCGCGCAGGTCGTCTGAAAACACGACGGGAACGCGGTGGCGGGTTTGCATATACCACAGCGCGCCCTCAGAGATGGTTTGCTCCGTCATTTCTTCCAAACACAAACCTTGGGCACAAAGCTGAATTTCGTCCATCGGGTCGGGTTTGGGCTTGCCGCGTTTGTATTCCACAGGTTTCAGACGACCTGTTTTCGTGTCCACTTCTACCAAATCCAACACGCCGCTGATACCCAGTTTTTCCGCAGACACATGCACCGTCCGCTCAAAACGCACGCCCTTGCGCGTTTCCGGTTCGCCCGAATCCACCCGCTCGTGCAGCGCTCTGCCCTGAGCGGTCAAATAATTCTCCGCCCACGCCTGCTCGTTGTGAATCAAGGCACATTGACGCGGGCAGAAGGCGTAGTGTTGCAAGGCGGAAAGGGGAATCGGGCGAGAGTCCTGATTTTCCCCTTGGGTATCGGTTAAAAGTGCGGTCATCTTTTTGAATGTTTTTAGAAGCCGTCAATTTCCTGCGGAATTAGACCATCAAGTTTTTCCAGTTTATAGCTGCCATCGACATTCACTTTCAGGCTGCCGTGCACTTTGGCGGAAGAGTATTGCCCTGCTTTGCTGTTGTGTTCCCACCAGATAAGTTTCAACACCTGCATGCTGCCTTCGGGGCGGGCGGATGATGCGTCTCCTTCAAAGAGTTTAGTGAGTACGGCTTTGATTTTTTTGGCATCGTCATCTGAAAAACCGGTGCGCTCGGCAAGCTGCGGCGACATCGCGCCGAAGGCAACGTACACGCCCTGATCTACGCGGTGTTTCATGCCCATGGTGTCAGAGGATTTTTTCGTGCCGTCGCCTTCGCCACTGACGCTTTTGGTGATCTGGGTGCTAGTAATGTTTATCGGCTCGACGCTGAATGCGGATTGAATGGTAACCGGGCCGCGCACAGCGATGGATATGCCGCTGCTACCTTCGCCGCTGAATGCGAAAACCTGTCCGAAACTGCGCACGTCCAGCCATTTTTCGCAAGCTTTTTTGGCAGTGTCGTCTTTGTTGGCTTTTTTTGCATTAAAGGCATCCGCACCCAAGCCGACATCTTTGTCTTTGGCGCGGTTGGCCAGGCTGGTCATGCCATCGGTTTTCTTTTCGTCCGATTGCACAAAAATGCTCTCACCGCTGTCTTGCAGGCGGTCGCGGATTTTGCGTTTCAGGCACACGTCGGTCATTTCACCAAAACCTTGGAAATCGGCACGCGGGCGGTTGCCGTTCAAAGGGTCGCCGTTGGGGTTGGCGTTGGTTACTTTCAGGATTAAGGCGAAGTCGATTTTTTTGGTTAAGCTCATTTTGGTTTTCCTTTAAATGGGTTATTCATGGGTTTTGGATTTGTTGGCGGAAAGCTCGGCAATACGGCGGGCAATTTCCATTTTTTGGCAGTGGTAGCCCAAGAGAAATTCGCCGCTTAATTTGTCGTCGCAGGTGAAATCATCGGTGGCAAATAATTCCATGATTTCGCCAATTGCCTGTGCACCGGTATCCTTGCCGTTGTTGCGCAGGCGTTCTTGATAGGGTTTCAACGCCAGCTCGATATTGCGCCATGTGGCAAACGGATGCTCGGCAAAACGCTGCATATAGCGTTCAGCGGTAGTGGCGCGTTTTTCGCCTGCCAAATACAGGGCGTAGGATTCGGTGTTTTCGGCGACGGCAAGCAGCCTGCCGTACAAGTAGTCGCGTGATCGGTTTTGGGTATCCAAGCTCATAGGGTAAGTTCTCCGTTGTGATAAATCGTGATGACGGGCGCGCCAGCCTTTGTATAGGGCACAGGCAACGCCGATGTTTCTTTGCCATTCCCAGTTTTCGCAGCCATTAGGATTGCAGGCTGCCTGAAAACTTTGACGCATCAAATCTTCAGGAATCGGCACGGATGTTCCGCCTGCGATAACAGGCAGAAGTCGGGCGTAAAGCTGTTTTTTAAGCGTGTCGGACAAGGATTTGCCGTACACGGCTTCGGCAATGCTGTAAGGTGACGGCGGGACGAAAGCCCAAAGGGTTTTCTTTTTATCTGATTTTTTAGCATTCGGTTGCTCAATGCTGTAACGCTGATACCAGGAAAAATCATCAATCCATGCATCCAAATTGGCGAAATAGTCGGCAGGCAGAAATTCTTGGTAATAAGTCAATGCCATACGACCTGGCGTGGCGGAATCGAGCATAATCAGGGAGATTTGTTCGTGGGCTTTCAATTCTGCCTGATAGCCGTGCAGTTTCTTTTTGATGATTTGCGCAGCAGCACGCCCGATATTTACCGACCAATCTGGGGCTGCTTCCGAATTTTCAGGTAGCCTTTGCGCGACGGCTTCATCGGGTTTTTCAACCGCACTGATGTCCCAGTTTTCCATATCCGACCAATCCAGTTCGGTGGAAATATCTTTCATCGGCGACGGGACGGGTTTGCCGCTGATTGCCCAGGCGACGGTAACTTGATCTCCGTTTCGGATGCCTTGACGGGAAATCAACCAACGCAGAGCGCTGTGCGCCTTGGCGGACACGTCTGCCGATACGCTGGCGGCTTCTTCAGCGGTAGCAAAACGCCCGCGAAAGGTGTAGCCCGCTGTATCGTTGGAAGAAATCAGCTTGGCTTTATCGCCCGTGTGGCGCAATTTGGCGGGGTGCATGGTGGAAATGACGGCTTCTTTGCCCTGCACCAAGCAAAAGCCTTTTTCGGCTTTTTCCGAAGCGGCGTAATCCGCCCAAGATTGCTGTATGGTTTTGTCCGTCCAAGTTTGGCTGTGTACGTCGCCCGCAATTTCCACCTGCCAGCAAACCAATGCTGAACCGAATTCGATTTCGCCTTTAGTTTTGGGTAGCACCGAGAAAATCGACGGTGCATCGCCTTCTGTTTCCCATTTGTTCAACACTTTGCCCTCCGAATCAAGCGGAAATATGCCTGCTTTCACCAGATCAGCAACCACCCGACCTTTGGCAACATAGTTCAACACAGCCTGCACTTTGGGATGTGTAAAAGGCGATTCGCACCATGCTTTGAGTTGTTTCAGGTAGCCGTCAAAATAGGCTTTCTTTTCGCCGCCGTAATCGGCGTAATCCTTGGCAACATATTGGATTTTGTCGGCAAGCGGATGCGGAGCTTCGCCGCTAGTGCGGTTTTCAGACGACTCGGTGGCAGGCAGCAGAATCGCCGTTTTCGGCGGCATAACGCGAGCCGTCTGGAAATTGCCCTGACCGTCAATCGCGATAACGATATGCGCGTTTTGGATGGTATGCCCGACCGGCGTCAGTGGCTCGGCATGATCGGTAACCCCCTGTTCCAAAATGCTTTCATAAGTTCGATAAAGTTTCTGCATCCAGCTCATAATCCCAGCTCCTTGGCTTCGTCTTCCACAGGCTTGACATTTTCGCCGCGCTTGAACGGTTTTTCAGGCTGCATTTTGCGGATAAATCGGGTTTTTAGACGACCTTCTGTATCGTCGATGCTTGGAAACTCAATCCTACCCTTTTTCATATTTGCCATCCAAAAACGGCTGACCAATTCGGGCTTTCCGGTTTCTTCGGGATAGCCAAAACTGTGGAACATTAAACCAAAATCTAAGTTGTCGATTTCATCATAAAAGCCTGCTTTTCCATCTCGACTTGGGCTGCCAAACTCGCAAGGCTCGACATAGCCTTGGCAATCGCGCGTGCCGAGAAAAATATCCTGCCGCCCGCCGCGTTCCAACATTCTTCTGGCAATGGCGATATGTTTGCCGAAATTACGGTCGCCAGCCAATTCTTCCCAATGCTCGTTCCATTCAAAATGAGCTTCCACTTGGTATTCTACGTCCTGCAAAAAGGTGTAAATCGCCAAAGTGTTGCCGCCGTTCCAATCCAGCGGTTTGGTGGATTTGCTTTGGGTGCGGATGGGCTTCATTACGCGGATGCGGTCGATATGCCATATCAAAGTTGGCTTCCAGTAAATGCTTTTGACAATGCCTTTAATGGCTTCGTATGTCGGCACTTGATAGCTGAATTTTTCACCACCGATTTTGGTAACTGGGTCGGTAAACAAGGCTTGCCGCCCCCATACGCGGAAACTGATTTTGCTGTCCATATTGCTCCTATAAGTCGTAAAAAGTCATTTCGCTTGTTTCGTCCAAAGACAAGCCGAATTCATCGTTGTAATAGCGTTCATTCAGATAATAAATGCCCGAGCCTTCAATGGTTTCATGCAGGGCGTTTTCTTTTTGCAATTTACCCCAAACGTTGGGGAAGACGTTCACACTGTAACGCTGGGCTTTTTGCAAAGTGCGGTGCATTTCTTTCGGATCCCATTCGCCACAGAGTTTGGCAATGAGTTCCGCGCCTTCGCCATACGGCACAATCACGGCATGGGTCGGCGCGTCTATGGCTTGGAAAGCACGTCCTGCACTTTTGAAGGATTGCATCAGCAGCGGCAACGGTTTGCTTCTTTTATCGTTTTTTTCGCCATAAGGATTCAGCGCGTTATCGCTCAACCAATCCAGCAGAGAACCTGTTGCGCTGTTTTTAACAGAATATACCATTTCATCGCTGCGTTGGTAAAAATAGTATTCAAAATATCGCTGCATGGCGGCGGGTTGCAAAATGTCCTGCCCGGTAAAATCGCGAAATACGCGTTCGGCATGGGTTTTGCCTACCTGAATATCGGGTAATATCCGCGTAAAATCCTGTTCTTGCAAATTCAACACCCAAACCTGCCCTTTACCTTCTTTCTCGCCGTGCCGGTTGCAACGCCCCGCCGCCTGAGCAATGCTATCCAGCCCGCCCAAGGCGCGAATCACGCAAGCCATGGAAATATCCACACCGGCTTCAATCAACTGGGTGCTGATGCAGATAACGGGTTGTTTGTTTTTTAGACGAGCTTTGATGGTGTCAAAAATCGCTTTGCGGTGCGCCGCGCATTGGTTGGTACTTAAATGAAACAGGGCTTCAGGCGGTACGTTCTGTGCCTTGCAATATTGATAAAGCTCCTGCGCCCATTTTTTGGTATTGACGATAAACAGGCAGCTTGGGGTTGTCTGAAACTGTTCCAGCAAAAACGCGCCCGCTTCTTCCACATTCCAACCGCCTGCTTTTTCGTTGAATCGGATTTCCACGCGTGATAAATCAGCAAATAATCTATCTAAATCCTGATGCTTGCCCATGATTTCGGCGTTTTCAGGCAGCCTTAACAAACCGCGCGCGGCAATACTTTCCCTTTTGCCTTCAGGGAAATTCTGCAAACCCGATTCACCGAGCAAAGGCTGCGTCGCCGTACACAAAACTGCCGTGCTTTTGCCAAATGCCGTCAACCAGTTCAGCACATTGCAAAACAAATGTACGCATTTCACGGGCAGGGTTTGGATTTCATCGAAAATCAGCACCGCATTGGTCATCGGGTGGATATGGCGTGCGCCGCGCGTACCGCCGCCGAACCATGCATCCAAAAACTGCACCATCGTGGTAAACACAATGGGCTTGTCCCAGTTTTCGGATAGCAGTTTGTCCTGCCAGCTTTGTTTTTCGGGTTCCAAATTGGAATGGTGTTCCAGCACCCAATCTTCGCCGAGAATTTCGCGCACGGCTTGAGCGTTTTGGTCGATGATGGAAGTATAGGGAATGATGTAGATAATACGGTCGAGATTGTGCTTTTGCGCATGATGGAGGGCATAGCGCAGACTGGCCAATGTTTTGCCGCCACCGGTCGGCACGGTCAGCGTATAAATACCTTGAGAATCGGCTGCTCTTTTTAGGCAGTCGTCTGAAATTCGACGGCGGATTTCGTCAATGGGATAACGGTTTTCAAAACCTGCTAATTTGGCTTCCAATTTATCAATCGCCGGTTGCCAATCTGGTTTTTCGGTCAAGCGGTGGACTTCTTTTTGCGCTTCCCGCTCAAAATCCGAGCTGTTGATACGGTCGGCATCAATCAGGCAACTGAATAGGAAACGGGTCAGGCAGCCGAGATAGAATTCTTTGATTTTGCTGTTGGTCGTTTGGTCGAAAAGAATCGGCTTCACCGCTTTGAGCAGACTGCGAATCAGGTTTTCTCCTGCCAATTCACGTGCTTTCTGTTGAACGGCTTCATCGGCATTTTGCTCGCATTCTGTCAAATGCGTCAGTTCATCAGTTTTATTAAACCGCTCAATCCATTTCGGATTACCTTCTCCATCTAAACAGTCAATCAAGCCTTCGCCGTGGTGCGATGCAATGCACAACCCCAGCGTTTGCCCGAATAATTCGCCGATACCCTGCGCCACACCGAATTTTCTTAATTCACGGTAAACCCATTGTGCTCCGGCGGTGGAATGGTCTACTTTACTACCGTTCGGCGTACTTTCTTCATCATCCAAATCAGGATTAAACAAACCTGTTTCATCGTGGATATATTTTTGGAATTTTCGGGAATATTTACCGAAATCGTGCATGAGTCCGAGTAACTCGCCCGCCTGATCCAAATCCAGTTTGGCTGCCAATGATTTGGCGATCTCGGCGGTTTCAGTTAGATGCGTTTGTAAAAATTGAGGCTGCCCGTCTGCTTTGCGGACATGGGCTATATAGTTGAAATTCACATCGATTCTCCAAATTTGAAACGCGCAAAATTTAACGAACAAGCCATATAAATGGCTTGAAGTGTTAAAAAATCGAAAATCTGTGGAATGAGGTTGTCTGAAAAGCTGTCGGCGGTCAGTCGCATAACGGCGGCTTGTGCGGCAAGTTCGGGCGGGGCTTTCCATTTATCTTCGGGCGTGAATATCCAGACAAAGCTGTTTTCAGACGGCCTTTTGCCTTCGCGGTTGCAACGTCCGGCGGCCTGGGCAATGCTGTCTAAACCTGCCTCGGCGCGCATTACCAGCGGAAAATCGACATCAACGCCGGCTTCAATTAAAGAGGTGGCGATGACGCGGCAAGGTTCGCCGTTTTTCAGATGGCCTCGAATCTCATCAAGCTTTTGGCTGCGGTGTTTGGCACACATTAAGGTGGTCAGGTGGAACGTGCCGTCAAGGTGTTTGGCTTGGTCGTACAGGCTGCGGGCGTGGCGGCGATTGTTGACGATGACGAGCATTTGCGGGTGTTCGCCAAGTTTGGCGAGCAGGTCGGCGTCGGTTTGTGTGCCGATGTGCTGCACGGTGGTGCGGCGCAGTTTGTCGAAAAGTGCGGTCGGTTTTGGAGCTATTTCGCGCACGTTCTCAAAGCCGCGATAGAAGCCGTTTTCGGCTTGCACGGCTGGCTGGGTGGCGGTGCACATAACGACGCTGCAGTGGTAGTTTTGCGCCAATTCTTTGATGGCTTGCATGATGGGCAACAACAGATTGAGCGGCAGCATTTGCGCTTCGTCGAGAATGATGACGGAGCCTGCGATGTTGTGTAGCTTGCGGCAGCACGAGGAGCGGTCGGCAAAGAGGGATTCGAAGAATTGCACGGCGGTGGTCACGACAATTGGCGCGTCCCAGTTTTCCGAGGCAAGGCGCAATTTATCTTTGGTGACCTCATTTTGCAGTTTGTCGTCGAAGGTGCTGTGGTGTTCCAACACGGCTTGTTCGCCCAATTCGCCAAAGGCTTTGCGAAATTCGGCGGCGTTTTGTTCGATGATGCTGGTAAACGGGATGACGTAAATCACGCGCCGCATACCGTGCCGTTTGGCGTGTTCCAGCGCAAATGCCATGGAAGTGAAAGTTTTGCCGCCTCCGGTCGGCACGGTGAGCGTGAACAGCCCTTGCGCTTGTGCCGCTTGTTCTACGGCATGATCAAGAATTTCGCTGCGCAGGCGGTTTAAAGCGGCATTGCGTTTTTCGGCTTCGGTTTGCGCTGTAGCTTGGGCGATACGTTGTCTGAAATCGTTGATAAATTGATTGAAATTGTGTTGTAGGGCATTTAAATCGGGGGAGCTGCCGCGCTCGACGGCTTTGTTTTCTAGCTTTAGATAAAAGGCTTCGGTGTCGAGATAATCGGCATCCACCAAGCAGGAATAGAGCATTCGTGTGAAGAAGGCGTAGGAGAAAAAAGGATGATGTGCGTCGGCCTTGAGTGATGGTGCGGACAGGTTTTGAGGGAGCTTGATTTCTTGTTGCCACAGATTATCGAGGGCAGGAATATCTGCGCCGAATTGTAACGCCAAACGCTGCTTTAACGTGCGGCGGTTATCACCTTCACCACTCCCGTTGGCTAGCCCTGCATGATGCCCTGCAATGCAAAACGCCATCAGCTTGCCGATCACATTTCCCCAGCGTTCTACCGCAATCTTTGCTCCGGCAGTAGCATGATCGACTGATGGGCCACCATGCAATCGGTGATTAAAGGGTTCCGAATATTTCCCCGCGTCATGGAGTTGCCCCGTTTGACAGGCAATTTCCTGCGCACCAAATACCCGAGCAAACTCCGCCGCCATTTCACCAACATTGACCGAATGGCTTTGTAAGGTTTGCCAATGTTCGTAAGGCAAGAGATTGCCGAGTTTGTCTTGGGTGGAATGGGCGTAGTAAATTAGAGGTTTCATATTGAAATTCTAAAAAATTCAAACTGATATCATGCAATGATAATATGATATTAAATTTAATATGTAAATAGAAAAAATGCCGTCTGAAACTTTTTCAGACGGCATTATCATTTATTAACCTTTATAACTTGCTTCTAATATCCTCCACTGCTTTCACCAAAGCCTCGGAAAGCGAAGGATCAAAAGAAGAGTGGCCTGCTTGGACGATTCTCAATTCCGCTTCAGGGAAGGCTTGCGAGAGTTCCCACGCGCTTTGCATCGGAGTGCATAGGTCGTAGCGGCCTTGAACGATGATGGTTGGGATATGGCGGATTTTATCGATGTTTGCCAAAATGGCTTTATCGCCCTGTAACCAGCCTTCGTTCACGAAGTAATGATTTTCCATTCTTGCGATGGCAAGGGAGGCTTGCGGGTCTTCATCTACGTCTTTAGGTTCAAACTGAATAAGATAGCTTTCCCAGTCTGCCCATGATTTAGCTGCTTTGAGGCGTGTGGCTTCATCTTCGCTGAACAGCATTTCATGGTAGGCTTTAATTAGGGCTTGGCGTTTGTTTTCGGCCACGGGGGCAATGAATTTTTGCCATTGGGCCGGATAAATTTGGCTGACGCCGCCTGCTTCGTTCAACCATGCCATTTCAGACGGCCTACACAGGAAAATACCGCGCAAAACTAAGCCGCTGACGCGATCGGGATGAGTTTCGGCATAAGTCAGCGACAAGGTACTGCCCCATGAGCCGCCGAAGACTAACCATTTTTGAATACCGAGCATTTCGCGTACTTTTTCAATATCGGCAACCAAATCCCATGTAGTGTTGTCTTCGATACAGGCATAGGGTTTGGAACGTCCGCAACCGCGTTGGTCGATGATGACGATGCGGAAATGCTCTGGATTGAAAAAGCCGCGACAGGCAGGTGATGCCCCTGCTCCGGGGCCGCCATGCAGGAAAATCACGGGGTGGCCATCAGGATTGCCTGATTCTTCCCAGTAGATTTCGTGAATGTCGGATACGCGCAAAAGGCCGCTATTTCTTGGTTCTTGAATCGGATGCATGAACTTTCTCCTTTGTCTGATGAATATGTTGATTGTAACACTTTGCCTGCTGATTTTTCAGACGGCCTACATAGGTTTATTGCTACAAATGGCGTAAAATAGCACTTTTTTGACAGGATTATTTATGTCTGACAACAAACAAACACATGCTGCACCCGAAGGACAACTTTTATTGCGTACGGTAGCCATGCCGCGCGATACCAATCCTAATCAGGATATCTTCGGCGGCTGGATTATGTCGCAAATGGATCTGGGCGGCGGTATTTTGGCGGCAGAAATCGCACAGGGACGAATTGTAACCGTGGCCGTTCAAGAAATGAATTTCATCAGACCAGTAAAGGTCGGCAACGTCGTATGCTGCTACGGTCATTGCGTCCGCGTAGGCAATACTTCTTTGCAACTGAAAATCGAAGTGTGGGTGAAGACTTTGATGAACGATATGGTAACGGAAGACCGCCAACTGGTCACCGAAGCCGTATTCACTTACGTCGCCATCGATTCACAAGGCAATCCGCGCCCTATTCCTCGCGAAGGCAATGCAAAGCTGGCACATTTGTAAGTTTAAAAATTCAAAACAAGGCCGTCTGAAACCTCAACGTTCAGACGGCCTTTTTTAATACAGAAGCAAAATGTAATAATATTTCTTTTGAGCTAAAGCAGGGCGACGTATCTGTTTTTTAGATTTAATTCAGGCTGATTGGTAAAACAAAGACCGTACACCGGCTCCTTATTGACAAACCAAACCATATCGCTGGTCAGTTTTGACATTTTTTTGGCGGTTAAGTTAAATTAACGTATTTGTTGAGAAGAGTAAATTTAAAGTGCGGTTAGTTTTTGAGAGGTTTTAAAACCCTTTGAAAATTGACCGCACTTTATAGATTTCCGCTATCTTTAAAAAGAAATCCACATACCATTTTAATGATATTTTTGGCACTATCATTTTTTCATGGTGTGCATACAATCCATAACTTTCAAACTTATGACCTCTCGTTCCTCATTTGTCTTATCAGGAAGATTTTTATATTTCTCATAACATGATTCAAAAATTTTTTGTTCCTCATATGGCCTTTCAGGTATCACATCCCCATTCCAGAACCGAACAAAATAACTATTAGAAGAAACACACGAGGTTAAAATAAAGCACAAAAATAAAATGGATATATTATTCATTATTCCCTCTTTGAATATTAACTGATTTAGGTAGAGATAAATTTCGATTAGTGTCTCCCCAAATTTTATCAAAATCTAGGAAATATTTATTCTTTGCTTGATTAGCTTTATAACACTGCCCTACCGCGACAGTTTGCGCCACTTTTGAAACGGCGTTCCCTCCTCAACCCACTTTAAGGAACATCATGGCTTCGCGCGATTTATACCCACAGGAAATTTTACAGGTTGTTCTCGACAAAAGCTGCGCCAAAGCACAATCCAGCATTCCCACACTGGCAATCTTGAGCGTTTTAGCCGGCGGATACATCGGCTTTGGATATCTTGCCTATTTAAAAGTAGTCAGCGGCATACCTCATGAATGGAGTGGTTTTGCCACTTTACTCGGCGCAGCCGTGTTCCCTATCGCCTTGATTTGTATCCTACTTGGCGGCGGCGAGCTGGTAACCAGTAACATGATGATCATGTCTTTAGGCAGATTGGCCGGACGGATTTCCTCCAAAATGCTGCTGCGCAACTAGGTTATCGTCTGCATGGGCAATTTGGTGGGTACGCTGGCGATGGCGTTTTTCCTCGGATACTATGTCGGCATGATTGAAGGCAGCGTAGCAGAAAAAACCATTGTCGTCGCGGAAGCAAAAGTCCATATGGATTTCGGTCGCGCTTTTGTATCGGCGGTCGCATGTAACTGGATGGTCTGCATGAGCGCGTGGCTGCACTTTGCTGCTAAAAACACAACCGGACGAATGCTGGCCATTTGGTTCCCCGTCATGATTTTCGTATTAAACGGCTTCCAACACCTTGTCGCCAATATGTTCGTTATCCCCGCAGGTATTTTGGCAGGCGCAAACATCACATGGGGACAATTTTTCTTCAATATGATTCCCGTATTTCTGGGCAATGTCGTCGGTGGCGCATCATTTGTTGGTGCATCTTATCTTTATACTTATCGAGACACGCTGAAAGATAGTACCGAATAGCCTGCTCTATAAACAACAAAACCTGCTTTTGAGAAAGCAGGTTTTGTTTCAGACAGCATTGGTATCAAGTTTTAAAATCCATTCGGACACATTATTCAGATAAATCATCCAAACAAAAAAAGAGCCGTTTTTAAAACGGCTCTTTCCAATTCTTTGGTCGGAGTGAAAGGATTCGAACCTTCGACCCCTTGCACCCCATGCAAGTGCGCTACCAGACTGCGCCACACTCCGACTCGATAAGCCGTGAATTTTAGTTTCAAACGCTGATTTTGACAAGTGCTTTTTAGAAAGGGAAATTTACTTGTTTGAAAACATTTGAATTATTTGCAAGCAAAAAAGGCCGTCTGAAATCGTTCAGACGGCCTTTGATTATTCAGTCAAATATCAAGCTTCAACCGGAATAATACCGATTTTGGCCTGCCATTGTTTTGGCGCAATGGCGTGAACCGATTCGCCGTTGCTATCCACCGCAACAGTCACAGGCATGTCTTTGACTTCAAATTCGTAAATCGCTTCCATACCTAATTCTGGGAACGCCAAGACTTTAGATGCTTTAATGGCTTTGGCAACCAAATATGCCGCGCCGCCGACAGCCATCAGGTAAACAGCTTTGTTATCGGCAATGGCTTGACAAGTCGCTGCGCCGCGTTCGGATTTACCGATCATACCCAGGAGGCCGGTTTGTTCCAGCATTTGGCGGGTAAATTTATCCATACGAGTGGAAGTAGTCGGACCGGCCGGGCCAACAACTTCGTCACGGACTGGATCAACCGGGCCGACGTAGTAAATCAGTTTGTTGGTGAAATCTACCGGCAATTCTTCGCCTTTATTGAGCATATCAACCAAACGTTTGTGCGCGGCATCGCGGCCGGTCAGGATTTTACCGTTTAGCAACAATACGTCGCCGGTTTTCCATGTGGCCACTTCTTCTTTGGTCAGGTTGTTGACATCGACTCGTTTGCCGTTGTCAGGGCTGTAAGTCAGATCCGGCCAGTCTTCCAAAGACGGGGCTTCCAATTTGGCCGGGCCTGAGCCGTCCAATTCAAATTCGATGTGGCGAGTAGCCGCGCAGTTTGGAATCATGGCAATCGGTTTGGAAGCCGCGTGGGTTGGGTAGTCAAGGATTTTGACATCCAGCACGGTGCTCAAACCGCCCAAACCTTGTGCGCCGATGCCCAAGGCATTTACTTTTTTGTAAAGTTCCAAGCGCAGGGCTTCGGTAGTAGACAATTCTGCACCGGAATCGGCTTTTTCTTTAAGCTCCTGAATATCGATATGGCTCATCAGGCTTTCTTTGGCCATCAACACTGCTTTTTCAGGCGTACCGCCGATGCCGATACCCAAAATGCCCGGAGGACACCAGCCTGCACCCATTTGAGGGACGGTTTTCAAAACCCAATCAACGATATTGTCTGAAGGGTTGAGCATGGCAACTTTGGTTTTGTTTTCAGAACCGCCGCCTTTGGCTGCGCAAGTGACTTCGACTTTGTCGCCTTTTACGATTTCCATGTGTACAACGGCAGGGGTGTTGTCTTTGGTATTTTGACGTTTGCCAGCCGGGTCGGCCAATACAGAGGCACGCAGTTTGTTGTCAGGATAGGTGTATGCACGGCGTACGCCTTCGTTAACCATTTCCTGTACGCTCATCTCGGCATCCCACTGTACATCCATACCCACTTTCAAGAATACGGTTGCAATACCGGTATCCTGACAAATCGGACGATGGCCTTCAGCACACATACGGCTATTGACCAAAATTTGCGCCATCGCATCTTTGGCCGCAGGGTTTTCTTCTTTTTGATAAGCCTTATACAAAGCCTGAATGTAGTCTTTAGGATGGTAGTAGCTGATGAATTGGAAAGCGTCAAAAATACTTTGGATAAAGTCTTCTTGCTTGATAACGGTCATGATTGTGTTCCTTTTCGGAGTCATGGTAGGGAGGATTTGTTTATTTCTTTAAGAGACCGATTTTTTCAGACGGCCTTCAATAGTGTAATAGTGCTTTCAAATGAATGACCCAGACAATATCATTTTCATACCTTATTGATTTAAATGAAATTTAATATCGCATTAAATTACTTGGTTATTGATAATCTATATCCACTAGCCATTCACTTAAATAGAAGTAAAATTACATTGTTTTTAAATGATAATTTTATTGCAAGGCCGTCTGAAAATATTTGCCTTAAGTATCTGAGAAAGAAATTTAGTAGCTTGTATTTAAAAGGAAACTACCAAAATTTCAGACAGCCTTTCTTATTTTCCAATACAATACACAATTGTAAAATCCGTATCATTTTCTCCCTCAATCTTCTTGACTGATATCAAACTTGTTTGATTTTCTGAAATTTTATAACAGTCTTTTCACTTGCTTACGCAACAAAATATTATTCAATATATACAACAATCTATGCAAAATTATCTAATATATAACAATGATTTTTACTAGCAAATAGACGAATATTTTAAAATTTATATTAAAAAAGTAATTTTATTTTATATTTAAAATCAAATAATTGAAATGAATTTGTCTAAATAATAGGCATATTTTGTTTATAATCATTCCTCTATAAAACCTTAGGTTATCCCTATCATCAAAACCACTAAATTCTAATACACTTCGACTCATACAGATAAATATTGATTTTAAAAGAATTTCTGAGTAAATAACTTGGATATTTCCTCACACGCAATAAATGTAATAAAAATACAATTAATTAAATTATCCACTATTCCAACTTCCAATTTCACAGGAACAAACCATGAGTGAAAACTTGTTAACCCTGACCATAGACGGCCATGAAGTCAAAGCCTCCGCCGACTCGTCAATCATTCAGGCCTATGCCCGTTCCGGCAGCGCGATTACCGCCAACGTCGGCTGCATGGGGCAAGGCGTGTGCGGTTCGTGCCGCTGCATGATCCGCAAGGAAGGCGAGCGCGAGGTAACGACTGCGTTGGCGTGTGAAACCAAAGTCGAAGAAGGGATGCAGGTCAGCTTCTTGGACTACTTTATCCCCGAGCATATCCAATATTACGACGTGAGCGAGGTCGGCGACGGCTGGAACTGGCTGGACGACACCGCCAAAGCCTTCCCCGAAGCGCAACACTGCCGTCATTGCGGCGGCTGCAACCGCGCCTGCCCCAAAGGTTTGGAAGTGGAAAACGGCGTGGCGCAAGTGGTATCGGGCGATTTCGGCGCGGCTGCGCTGACCTTCGACCAATGCGTGATGTGCAACCTCTGCACCCTTTCCTGCCCCGAACACATCCGTCCGAACCACTTAGGCTTGTTCGCCCGCCGTATGAAAGCGGCGCGCACGCTGCGTCCGGTGGATTTGATGCGCCGCCTGCAAGAAATCGACAGCGGCAAAATGAAAGTCGAATTTGAAGAGGAGGCAATGTGATGGCGAACAAAATCCAAGGCATAGACTACGAAACCGCCCTTGCCAACCTGCGCGCTTCCTCATTGGAACTGCGCGGCGACTTGCCGGAAAAAAACGAATTGTTGAGTCAGTTTCACCCCGACTATCAGGCAAATGCGCGTGTCAAACTGCCCATCGGTCCGAACACGGGCGATTACTGCCATCCTGATTTGGCAAAACTGCTGATCAGTCATCCCCTGATTGACGACTATGATTTGTCAGGCGAGGAACATTTGAACACCGACGTACTGGTTATCGGTGGCGGCGGTGCGGGTGCGGCGGCAGCGTTATCTGCGACCGAAGCAGGCGCGCGCGTGATTATGGCGAACAAGCTGCGTATCGGCGACAGCAATACCGTAATGGCAGAAGGCGGCATTCAGGCGGCGGTTGGCGCGGAAGACAGCTTGCAGCAGCACTTTGACGACACCATCAAAGGCGGCCACAACGCAGGCAAGAAAGAATTGGTGGCGCAAATGGTTACCGACGCGCCGTCCGCCATCCGCTGGCTGATCGGTTTGGGCATGACTTTCGACCTTGCCAAAGGCGCGGACAGCAACGGCATGTTGAGCCGCAAACGTGCAGGCGGTACGACCGTGCCGCGCATCCTGAGCTACCGCGACTTTACCGGCCTCGAAATGATGCGCGTGCTGCGCGAGGCGGTCGAACTCGACGAAAATATTATCCAGCTCAACCGCCACCCCGCCATCGAATTATTGTCGGACGAACACGGCCGCTGCGTCGGCGCGATTTTGTACGATTTGGAAAAACGCTCTTTGGTATTGGTTCACGCCAAAGCCGTGGTCTTGGCAACCGGCGGCAGCGGACGGCTGCATTTGCAGGGTTTCGCCACTTCCAACCACTACGGCGCAACCGCCGACGGTCTGGTGATGGCATACCGCATCGGCGCGAAACTGCGCGACATCGATTCCTTCCAATACCATCCGACCGGCGTCGCCCATCCGCCGCACTTGGCAGGCGCGCTGATTTCCGAAGCCGTGCGTTCCGCAGGCACCAAACTGGTCAACGGCTTGGGCGAACGTTTCGTTGACGAATTGCAGCCGCGCGACGTCGTTGCCGCCGCCATTTTGCGCGAGTGCCGCGAAGGCCGCGGCGTAGTACGTGATGGTCAAGTCGGCGTATTCCTCGACACCCCGCGCCTGATTGCTAACGACCCTGACGTATTGAACCGTTTGGTAACACTCGGCCACGTTGCCCACAAATGCGGCCTCGACCCTGCTGTTGAACCGGTCATGATTCATCCGACCCTGCACTACCAAAACGGCGGCGTCGAAATCAACGGCGACGGAGCAACCTGCGTCGAAGGCCTCTATTGCGCCGGCGAAGTAACCGGCGGTATTCACGGCCGCAACCGCCTGATGGGTAATGCGCTTTTGGACATCATCAGCTTCGGCCGCCGTGCCGGTAAAGCCGCCGCCAATTGCGGCCTGCCGCTGAAAAAAGTACGCGGCGGTGTCGGACACGTCCACGACCTGCAACGCGAAATGACCCGCGCCGGTCTGACCAGCGACATCAAAACCCCCGTTTTATATCCCGACTACGGCAAATTCG
The DNA here is from genome assembly GCF_005221305.1 of Neisseria subflava. NCBI lineage: Bacteria > Pseudomonadati > Pseudomonadota > Betaproteobacteria > Neisseriales > Neisseriaceae > Neisseria > Neisseria subflava. The sequence continues at coordinate 562,746 of NZ_CP039887.1, read as the reverse complement.
ATTTGCGCGAACACGCCGGTTTGCAGGAGCAACAATCATGAACCAAGCCAATCAAAACTTACTGCACCCGTCCCGCCAAGTCGGCGCGGATTTGGCCGCGTGGCGCAAAGTCGGCGGCGGCGAAGGCCTGTTGGCGGCGCTTGCCGATCCTCAAAGCATCGTTTCCAAGCTGCAAGATGCCAACCTCTGCGGCATGGGCGGCGCAGGTTTCCCGACCTGGCGCAAATGGGAGGTGGCTGTCGCCGCCTAAAGCAAACACGGCGACAAATACGTCGTCTGCAATGCCAACGAAGACGAACCGGGTACGTTCAAAGACCGCGTGTTGCTGGCGAAAACGCCGCACCAAGTCATCGAGGGCGTACTGATTGCCGCCGTCGCCTGCCGCGCCAACAAAACGATTATGTATGTCAACCCGCACCAGACCGAATCCGTCGCCTCCATCGTACCCGCCATTGAGCAGTGGAAAAAAAGCGATTTGTTCATCCGCATCGAAAACTATCTGGGCAAACCTTTAGACCTGAAATTGGTCGAAACTTCAGGCCGCTACATCGGCGGCGAAGAAACCGCCGTGATTTCATGGTTGGAAGGCGGTTTCCCGTTTCCGCGCCGCAAGCCGCCGTTCCCTGCCGAAAGCGGCGTAGCAGGCGAACCGACCTTAATCAACAACACCGAAACTTTCGCCAACATTCCGCAAATCCTTGCCAAAGGCGCGGAATGGTACAAATCGCTGGGCCTGGGCGATGCCGCAGGCACGAAACTCTACTCGCTCTCCGGCGACGTATTGAATCCGGGTCTGTACGAACTGCCGATGGGCACGACCTTGCAATCGCTGATTTTCGACCACGGCGGCGGTATGCTTGAAGGGCGTACGTTTAAAGCCGTCTTCACCGGCGGCCCGTCGAACACACTCCTGACCGTCAAAGATTTGGACGTGCCTTTGGACTTCGTATCCGTACGCGAACGCAAATCCAGCCTCGGCACGGGCGCGATGATTGTGATTTCCGAAGGCACCAGCGTGGTGCGTAAAGTGGCCGAATATGTGGAATTTTTTGCCTCCAACTCATGCGGTCAATGTCCGCCTTGTAAAGGCGGTACATTCCAGCTTTCCCGCCTGCTCAACCGTGTGGACACCGGCATCGGTACTTCCGACGACCTGCGCGCCTTGCAAAGCCTGTGCCAACTGCTGCCACGAAGCGGCCGTTGCGGTTTGATCGATGGCGCGGTTACCGTGTTGCAAAGCTCGCTGCGCACCTTCCCCGAAGAATACGGCCTGCCGCAAGAACAGGAGTAAAACAGCGTTGTTTTCAGACGGCCTTTTCTATATAGGAGGTCGTCTGAAAAATACCTGTAGTATTTGTTAGGTTTCACAACCGAACTTTCCCAAACTACTTACTAGATGCTTCGCCAGCAGAAAAAACGATACGGTGTATCTTGAGGTTTTACCCTCTCCCTAACCCTCTCCCACGGGGAGAGGGGACAGATTACAGGAAATCCGATAATAGTTGATTTCAGCGCCATTATCCCCTCTCCCCGTGGGAGAGGGTTAGGGAGAGGGCAAAACGTAAAAGCTCAAGAAAACGTCGTCTGAAAAAGATGGCAACACAAAAATACGCATTACCCAAACACCCCAAAAGAAAAACATAAAAATAACCACACCCAAATACGTTTCAGACGACCTCTCCCCGCCAAAATCAGGCACACGTCGTCTGAAATCCGATTTCCCTGATACCTCAAACTAGGAGACTCAACATGGGCTTCAAGCCAATTCCTGCTGCGGTTGCGCTCGTGCTGACGCTGATTATCTGGTTCGTCATACCCGTGCCGCAGGGCGTATCGCCCGACGCATGGCACCTTTTGGCGTTGTTCGTCGGTATTATCGCCTGCATCATCGGCAAAGCCATGCCTATCGGCGCAATGGCGATTTTGGGCATTACCTTGGTCGCGCTGATCGGCATGACCAACGAAAAAGCCGCCGACGCAACCAAAGACGCTCTGAGCAGCCTCAACAACTCGTTAATCTGGATGATCGGTATCGCCATCATCATCTCGCGCGGCCTGTTGAAAACCGGCTTGGGGATGCGTATCGGCTACCTTCTGATTTCCCTTTTCGGCAAACGCACGCTGGGCGTAGGTTACAGCTTGGCTTTGGCGGACTTGGTCATCGGTCCAGTTACGCCGAGCAACACCGCGCGCGGCGGTGCGATTGTGCACCCGATTATGCGTTCCATCGCCCTGAGTTTCGATTCCGACCCTGAAAAAGGCACTGAGGGCAAAATCGGTAAATACCTCGCACTGGTGAACTACCACGCCAACATCATCACCTGCTGTATCTTCATTACCGCGACCGCGCCCAACCCGCTGGTCGTCGAATTGGTTGCCAAAGCCACCAATTCGGAAATCCACCTCTCTTGGGGCACATGGTTCGCCGCCATGGTCGTACCCGGCCTGATCGCCATGTTCCTGATGCCGCTGGTGCGCTGTATTTCCTGTATCCGCCGGAAATCAAACAAACGCCTAACGCGACCGCCCTTGCCAAAGAAAAACTGAAAGAAATGGGCGCGATGAAGCGCGACGAAAAAATCATGCTCGGCATTTTCGTGATTCTGCTGCTTTTGTGGGCGGGTATTCCCGAGATGCTGTTCGGCGTAAAAGTTGATGCTACCGCCACCACCTTCCTTGGCCTCTCCCTGTGTCTCTTGACCGGCGTACTGACTTGGGACGACGCGCTGAAAGAAAAAGGCGCGTGGGACACCATCGTCTGGTTTGCCGCCTTGGTCATGATGGCGAACTTCCTCAACAAACTGGGACTGATTGCATGGCTGTCCGAATCCATGCAGGGTGGCATCTCCCATCTCGGCTTGGGTTGGGAAGCCGGTTGCGCCTTGTTGATGCTTGCCTATCTCTACGCCCACTACGTTTTCGCCAGCGGCACGGCACACGTTACCGCCATGTTCGGCGCATTCTACGGCGCAGGCTTAGCCTTGGGTGCACCGCCCATGCTGTTCGCCCTGGTTATGGCATCCGCTACCGGCATCATGATGTCACTGACCCACTACGCCACTGGTTCCGCTCCTGTCATTTACGGCTCCAACTATGTGACCATGACCGAATGGTGGAAAGCCAGCTTCATCATGAGTGTGCTTGAAATCCTGATATTCTGCACTGTCGGTATCTTGTGGTGGAAAGTTTTGGGCTACTGGTAACTCTTTAGCTGATTAAGAAAATTCAGGCCGTCTGAAAACTCCAATTTCAGACGGCCTTTTGTTACAATTTCATTTTTACCGAACACACTCAATTACCGTGAAAATACTCATCCTCGGCAGCGGCCAAGTCGGCTCGACCGTCGCCCAAAACCTTGCCTCCGTTCCCAGCAACGACGTCACTATTATCGACATCGACGAAAAAGCGCTCAACCGTATCAGCAGCCGCCTTGATGTCCAAACCATCGTCGGCAACGGCGCATCGCCCTTTACCCTCGAACAGGCAGGTGCGGCGGACTCCGACCTCCTGCTTGCCCTGACCCGCAGCGACGAAACCAACATCGTTGCCTCCAAAATCGCCGCCGACCTGTTCAACATCCCCAGCCGTATTGCACGCGTACGCTCAAGCGAATACCTCGAATATCCGGTTGCCGGCAGCGACAAACCCGAAGAAGGCAGCCTCAACATCTTCGGCATTACCGAAACCATCAGCCCCGAACAGCTAGTTACCGAACAACTCGTCGGCCTGCTCAACTACACCAGCTCATTGCAGGTACTCAGTTTCGCCAACGATAAAGTGCGCATGGTGATTGTTCAAGCCCGCAAAGGCGGGTTGCTGATCGGGCGTGAAATTGCCGACATCAACCAGCACCTGCTCGAAGGCGTTGACTGCCAAATCTGCGCCATCTACCGCAACAACCGCCTGATCGTCCCCACCCCGCAAACCGTCATCATCGAAGGCGATGAAGTCCTGTTTGCCGCCGACATCAACAGCGTTGAAGCCATCATGCGCGAATTGCGTCCGAAAGAAGCGCGTACCCGCCGCATCATGATCGCCGGCGGTGGCAACATCGGCTACCGCCTCGCCAAGCAGCTCGAGTCCAAATACGACATCAAAATCATCGAATACAAACCCCAGCGCGCCGAATGGTTGGCCGAGAATCTGGACAACACCCTCGTCCTGCAAGGTTCAGCCACCGACGAAACCCTGCTGGACGAAGAATACATCGACGAAATCGACGTCTTCTGCGCGCTGACCAACGATGACGAAAACAACATCATGTCCAGCCTGTTGGCGAAAAACCTTGGTGCCAAACGCGTAATTACCATCGTCAACCGCTCAAGCTACGTTGATTTGCTCGAGGGCAACAAAATCGACATCGTTGTTTCTCCCCATCTGATTACCATCGGCTCCATTCTGGCCCACATCCGCCGCGGCGACATCGTTGCCGTCCATCCTTTGCGCCGCGGTACGGCCGAAGCCATCGAAGTGGTGGTACACGGCGATAAAAACACTTCCTCCATCGTCGGCCGCCGCATCAGCGGCATCAAATGGCCGAGCGACTGCTACATCGCCGCCATCGTCCGCGGCGAAACCGGCGAAGTCATCATGGGACACCACACCGAAACCATCCTGCAAGACGGCGACCACATTATCTTCTTCGTCTCACGCCGCCGCGTCCTGCCGGAGTTGGAAAAACTCATTCAAGTCAAAATGGGCTTTTTCGGTTAAACCTGAAATCCGTTTGCTTGAAGCCATAAAAAGGCCGTCTGAAAAGGTTTTCAGACGGCCTTTATTTATTGTTTTATTTATGCTTTGGCAATGCTGTTTTTACGGCCAAACCAAACAAAACCAATCACGCCCAATACAATCATCGGTACGCTCAACCATTGACCCATGGACAAACCCAAAGTCAACAGGCCGAGATAGTCGTCAGGTTGACGAGCAAATTCGGCAATAAAGCGGAACAAACCGTAACCGCCCAAGAACAATGCCGCCGTTTGACCGACCGGGCGCGGTTTTTTCGAGAAAATCCAAACGATGATAAACAGACAAATACCTTCAAGGGCAAACTGGTAAAGCTGAGACGGATGGCGCGGCAACATACCGTATTGTTGCAGCCATTCGGCCAACAAAGGATTGTGCGCCGCAGCTTCCGCATCTTCGTAACGCGCTTGCGGGAAACCCATCGCCCAGAAAGCATTGAGTTCGGTCACGCGCCCCCAAAGTTCGCCGTTGATAAAGTTGCCGATACGGCCGGAAGCCAAGCCCAGCGGTACGAGCGGCGCAACGGTATCCATCAATTTCAAGATATTGATGTTGTGCTTGCGGCCAAACAGCCACATAGCAACGACCACGCCCAAGAAGCCGCCGTGAAACGACATACCGCCTTCCCAAACTTTGAAAATATCCAACGGGTTGGCAAGATAATCGGAAAATTTATAAAACAAAACATAGCCGATACGGCCGCCCAAGATTACGCCCAAGATACCCCAAGTCAGGAAATCGTCGAGTGTTTCTTTGGTAAACACAGAATTGCCCTGTGCGATACGGCGGCGGCCCAAAATCGTAAACAGGATAAAGCCGACGATATAGCTCAAGGCATACCAGCGGATGGCAAGCGGGCCGATGCTGATCAGCACCGGATCAAACTGGGGATGTATTATCATGATGTGTGTTCCTTATCTCAAAGGCCGTCTGAAAGCCTGAACTTTCAGACGGCCTGTATGCGGTGTCGGATGGTTTAACGCAAATCGCCAACCACATTCAAAATCGCAGACAACATTGCCTCGCCCAAGCGCAGCGAGCGTTGGCCGTTCCAGCCGAAATCGTCGTCCGGCAGGTTGGCATTGTCTTTAAACGGCATTTCCAAAGTATAGGCAAGGCAGTTGAAATGATTGCCGACCCAGTTGGTCGCCAAAGTCATGTTTGCCTGACCAGGCGCATCTTTGTCATAGCCGTAATCGTCTTGGAAATCGGGGCTGACATTGAGCAGCGCAAGTTTGAATTGGTCTTCTAAAGCTTCGATGCGCTCGTTGTAGTTCGGCACACCTTCGGTACCGGCCACAAAGACAAACGGCAGGCCTTCATCGCCGTGAATATCCAAGAATAAATCCACGCCGGTTTCCAGCATTTTTTCGCGGACGGCAAAGACTTCGGGGCTTCGCTCCAAAGTCGGGTTTTCCCATTCGCGGTTGAGGTTGGCGCCGGCGGCATTTGTGCGCAGATTACCCAAAACCGAACCGTCCGGATTCATATTCGGCACAATGTAAAAAGTCGCACGGTCAAGTAGCATGCGCGCGGTCGGATCTTGCGGATCAAGCAGGCGGCCCAGCAAACCTTCGACAAACCATTCCGCCATGGTTTCGCCCGGATGCTGACGGGCGATAATCCAGACTTTCATGTCGCTTTCGACTTGGTTACCGATGGTCAGAAGATTGATATCACGGCCTTGAACGGTACTGCCCAAATCGTCGATACGGCACAAGCCGCTGCCCTGCGCATCGCCCAAAAGGTTCAAATGCTGCTCGTGGGAATAAGGCTCGAAATAAGCGTAGTAAACGCTGTTGGACAAAGGCGTATGGTTGATGGTCAACACGCCGTTTTCATAGCTTGTCGGCACGCGGAACCAATTTTGGCGGTCGTAAGAGGCGCAAGCCTGATAGTCCTCCCAGCCCAAAGGATACGCAGCGTCCGCCGCATTTTCAAAATGCATCACGCAGTTTTGATAGGCCGCACCCTGCAACCGGAAGTAAAACCATTGGGCAAACTCCGAAGCATTGTCGGGACGCAGGGCGAGACGGATATCGGCAGGGTTGCTCAAGTCTTTGACAACGACCGAACCGGCATCGAATTGGGTGCTGATTTTCATCATGGGTATCCTTAGTAATCGGCGAAGAGGCCGAAGTAAACTGTCATTTTACCGTTTGCATGAGGCTGGTTTCAACCATTTAACTGATTTAACAGGATTTCAAGCGCTTGGAAATATTGTTTCAGACGGCCTTTGGGATTAAGATAAAGGCAGAAATCATGAAACAAGGTTGAAACCATGACCCAGCAACAATCTGTCTCCCCTGCCATCAAAGCGCGCGTCCTTGCCGAATCTTTACCTTATATCCGCCGTTTTTCCGGCTCCATCATCGTCATCAAATACGGCGGCAACGCCATGACCGAACCTGCCTTAAAAGAGGGTTTCGCACGCGATGTCGTCCTGCTCAAACTGATCGGCCTGCATCCCGTCATCGTTCACGGCGGCGGCCCGCAAATTAATGAAATGTTGGAAAAAATCGGCAAAAAAGGAGAGTTTGTTCAAGGCATGCGCGTGACCGATAGCGAAACCATGGACATTGTAGAAATGGTTTTGGGCGGACACGTCAATAAAGAAATCGTTTCCATGATTACCACCTTCGGCGGTCGCGCCGTCGGCATTACCGGCCGAGACAACCACTTCATCAAAGCGGAAAAACTCCTGATCGACACGCCCGAACAAAAAGGTGTGGACATCGGCCAAGTCGGCACAGTAGCCGACATCGATACCCGTTTGGTGGAAGGCTTGGTCGAACGCGGCTGCATTCCGGTCATCGCACCCATCGGCGTAGGTCAAAACGGCGAAGCGTTCAACATCAATGCCGACTTGGTTGCCGGCAAACTGGCGGAAAAACTTCAAGCCGAAAAACTGCTGATGATGACCAATATCCCCGGCGTACTGGATAAAGAAGGCAAATTACTGACTACCCTGACGCCAAGCCGCATTGACGAACTGATTGAAGACGGCACGCTGTACGGCGGTATGCTGCCTAAAATTGCCTCTGCCGTCGAAGCTGCCAAAAGCGGCGTCAAAGCCACGCATATCATAGACGGTCGCGTTCCCAACGCCCTGCTTTTGGAAGTGCTGACCGATGACGGCGTAGGTTCGATGATTTTAGGCGAAGGCTAATCCGCTATTCAGACGGCCTTATGCCTTATTTAATCAGCTTTTCACCCTAAAAAGGGTAAAAAATGTTACACTATACGGCTTATGTTTGTTTGAGCGATATTGACGTGAAACAAACTTACAGTCAGTTTCATACCGACTCCGATACCATACTTGGCAAAGACGGTATAATGTCTGCATTCATCAGACTTTGGCAATCATCCTTAAGGCCGTCTGAAACGTAACAAAGCTACTTTTCTTTTACCATCCTATTTGGAGATATTCATGAGCGCAATCGTTGATATTTTTGCACGCGAAATTTTGGACTCCCGCGGCAACCCTACCGTAGAGTGTGACGTATTGTTGGAATCCGGCGTCATGGGACGCGCAGCCGTACCTAGCGGCGCATCAACCGGCCAAAAAGAAGCTTTGGAACTGCGTGACGGCGACAAATCCCGTTACTTGGGCAAAGGCGTATTGAAAGCCGTTGACCACGTCAACAACCAAATCGCGCAAGCCCTCATCGGTATCGATGCCAACGAACAATCTTATATCGACCAAATCATGATCGAATTGGACGGTACTGAAAACAAAGGCAACTTGGGTGCCAACGCTACTTTGGCCGTTTCTATGGCCGTAGCACGCGCAGCTGCTGAAGATGCAGGCCTGCCTCTATATCGCTACTTGGGCGGCGCAGGCCCAATGGCTCTGCCTGTTCCGATGATGAACGTTATCAACGGCGGCGAACATGCCAACAACAGCCTGAACATCCAAGAATTCATGATCATGCCTGTCGGCGCAAAATCTTTCCGCGAAGCCCTGCGTTGCGGCGCCGAAATTTTCCACGCACTGAAAAAACTGTGTGATGCCAAAGGCTTCCCAACTACCGTGGGCGACGAAGGCGGTTTCGCACCTAACCTGAACAGCCACAAAGAAGCCCTGCAACTGATCGTCGAAGCAACCGAAGCCGCAGGCTACAAAGCAGGCGAAGACGTATTGTTCGCCCTGGACTGCGCATCCAGCGAGTTCTACAAAGACGGCCAATACCATCTGGAAGCCGAAGGCCGCTCTTACACCAGCGCAGAATTTGCCGAATACTTGGAAGGCCTGGTTAACGAATTCCCAATCGTTTCCATCGAAGACGGCATGGACGAAAACGACTGGGAAGGCTGGAAACTGTTGACCGAAAAATTGGGCGGCCGAGTTCAATTGGTCGGCGACGACTTGTTCGTAACCAATCCAAAAATCTTGGCTGAAGGCATCGAAAAAGGCGTGGCAAACGCGTTGCTGGTTAAAGTAAACCAAATCGGTACTTTGAGCGAAACCCTGAAAGCCGTTGACTTGGCAAAACGCAACCGCTACACCAGCGTAATGAGCCACCGTTCCGGCGAAACCGAAGACAGCACCATTGCCGACTTGGCAGTTGCCACCAACTGTATGCAAATCAAAACCGGCTCCCTGTCCCGTTCTGACCGCATGGCGAAATACAACCAATTGTTGCGCATTGAAGAAGAATTGGCCGAAGCCGCTTACTACCCTGGCAAAGCCGCATTCTACCAACTGGGCAAATAAGCAGAATATAGGATATTGATTGTATGAAGTGGGTGACTTTTGTTTTAACCTTCGCACTTTTGTGCTGTCAGTACAGCCTTTGGTTTGGCAAAGGCAGCGTCGGGCATACGGAAGAATTGCAGGAGCAGCTCGTCCGTCAGGAGGAAAAAAACCAAACGCTCACTTTACGCAACAATTTCCTCAATGCGGAAGTTGAAGATTTGGCACACGGACAAGAGGCCATCGCCGAAATTGCCCGCGTCGAATTGGGCTATGTCCAAGACGGCGAAGTGTATTACCGAATCATCGACCGCCGCTAAAGCCTGCAAAACAAAGGCCGTCTGAAAACATATTTTTCAGACGGCCTTTTTTATCGCAATCGCTATATAATCACATATCCCAAAATCAAATCACACCCATCATGTATGACGTAAACACCCACGATGTCCGCCGATTCTTTGCCCACGTTTGGCAACACAGACTCGCACCACTCCAATTAGACGGCCTGCAACAAAAAGCTTTACGCATCATCGAAGCCCATCCCGAATACGGACATTATCTAGAAGACATCGAACAATATTTAGATAAAGAATGGTTGCCCGAAGACGGCGAAAGCAACCCATTCCTGCATATGTCGCTACACCTTTCTCTACAAGAACAAAGCGCCATCGACCAGCCCCCAGGCATCCGTGCCATCCACCAACAACTGTGCGCCCGTTACAACGGCGACTGGGTCAAAGCCGAACACGATATGATGGAAGCCTTGGCAGAAACCATCTGGGAAGCACAACGCTACGGACGGGGCCTTGATGTCAACGCCTACATGACCCGCTTGCGGAAATTGGTCGGCTTAGGCCAAGAAGAAAAAGCCCGCCTCAATCCCCATGAAGTCGGCTTGATGGATACAAAGTAACTTCTTTTCAGACGGCCTCAACCCATAAAAATCCTTACGCTTGCCAAAGCCAATGTTTCCATCTTTCATGCTAAATTACTTTTTTAAAATCCGCATTACAAGGAAAAGCAAAATGCGCCGCCCAGCCCTCACCGCCCTACTCCTAGCCGCCTCCCTGCCCGTTGCAGCAGAAAGCCTCAACTACAACATCGTTGAATTTTCCGAATCCGCAAATATGGAAGTGCCACGGGATACCATGACCGCGCATTTCAACGTCAACGCAGAAGGCAAAGACCGTCAAGCCGTCAACCAAGCCTTCATGAAGAAATTCAACCAGTTCAACAAAATCTCCCAAAACAGCAAATTTAAAGCCGAGCTAATGGAGCGCAACTCATCCCCGCGCTATCAATACACCAACGGCAAGCGCACCCAAACCGGCTGGGAAGAACACGCCTACTTCAAAGTAGAAAGCAAAGACTTTGAAGCACTCAACCGCCTGATTACCAACAGCATCAATATCGCCGTTTTGGAAAGCTCCTCATTTTCCGTATCCAAAGAAAAACGCGAAGAAACCGTCGGCCAACTGAGCAAGGCCGTCATCCTGCGCTTCAAAGACCGCGCCCAAAACCTCGCCCAAACACTCGGCTTCTCCAGCTACAAAATCGTTAAACTCAACTTGGGCCATATCGGCAACCGCCAAGTCGGCGGCGATTTTGCACACGCCAAAATGCTGCGGGCAGCCCCCGTCGCAGAGATGGCTGCAGGAATAGAAGATGGCATACCTGCCTCCCCAGGTTCAGAAGAAATCAGCCTGACCGTCAGCGGCTCGGTGCAAATGTAGGATTTTCTTTTCAATCATTTTAAAGGCCGTCTGAAAGTATATTTTTCAGACGGCCTTTTTATTTGCTCAATAATTAGAACGGAATATCGTCGTCGATATCATCAACCGGAGCGGTCGGTTGTGCCGGGGCAGGACGACGGGCTGGGGCGGCTGGGGGCTCTTGAGCCGGAGCAGATTGGTATTGCTGTTGTGGTGCTTGTTGGTAGCTGCTTTGGCTTGAATGACCGCCTTGGCCTTGGTTGTAGCCGTCATCGTATGGTGCGCCGCCGCTGTTGTCGTTACGGCTGCCGAGCATTTTCATCTCATTGGCAATGATGTCGTAAGCGGTGCGCTCGATGCCGTCTTTGCCTTGGTATTTGCGGCTTTGGATACGGCCTTCCAGGTACACTTGGCTGCCTTTACGCAGGTATTGACCGGCGATTTCGGCGAGTTTGCGGTACATGGTGATGTTGTGCCATTCGGTACGTTCTACGCGTTGGCCGTTGCGGTCGTTCCACGTTTCGCTGGTGGCAATGCTGAAGTTACAGACGGCCTCGCCGTTGGGCATATAGCGGACTTCCGGGTCGCGGCCGAGACGGCCGATGAGGATAACTTTATTCAATGACATTTTACACTCCTGTGATAATTTTTTCGGCGGCCTCTTGGTCAAATCCTTTTTGCAAGGCCTTGATATAAATGGTTTGTTTGTCTGCGCTAAAGCTAATGCTTTCAACGCCTTCAATTTCGGTCAATTTTTGGTAGAGCAAATCCGGATTTTGTTGCCATTCGGCGTTAAGCGGATAGCTGAGGTTTTTGACAGGTTTCGGTGCCGGCGAAATGACTGCCAATACCAGCCACAGCAACATCAATACGCTACAAAAGGCAAATACGCCTACAAAACCGTATTTTTGGAATAATAAACCACCGGTTGCGCCGCCGACAAACAAACCGACCGACTGCATGGTGTTATACACGCCCATCGCGGTGCCTTTCAAATCGGACGGAGCGATTTTCGACACCATAGACGGCAGGCTGGCTTCCAATACATTGAAACCAATAAAGTAAACAATCAGATAAGCGGTAATCAACCATACCGAGTGCATTCCAAACAGCAAACCGATTTGCGCCGCGGCAATGCAGACAATACCCAGGATAAACACTTGTTTGAGTTTGTTGCGCGTTTCGCCGACGATAATCAGCGGCACCATAATAATCAGGCCGGTAATGGTTGACGGCAGATAGACTTGCCAGTGATGGATTTTTTCCAAACCCAACTGCGTCATGGCAAACGGCAATGCGGTAAATAAAGCCATTTGCGCCGCATGCAAGGCAAAAATACCGAAGTCGAGATTGAGCAGTTGGCGGTTTTTCAATACCTCACCCATACGCGAAGGCTGCGCCTGCGTGTCTTCGTGCATTTTTGACACTTCGGGATCAGGGGTCATCCAAGCAACCACGCCGATACTGATTACAGTCAGAATACCGGTCAGCGCAAACAGGCCGGATACGCCGATAAAGCTGGCAATCATCGGCGCAAGCACAAGGCTGACGGAGAAGGTCAAGCCGATACTCAGGCCGATCATCGCCATCGCACGCGTCCGCACTTCATTACGGGTCAAATCCGCCAGCAAAGCCGTTACCGCCGCACTGACGGCACCCGCGCCTTGAATGGCACGCGCGGCAACCAACATCTGCAGGCTGTCGGCAACTGCGGCCAAAAAACTACCCGCCGCAAACACAATCAAGCCGGCATAAATCACTTTTTTACGGCCGAACTTATCGGAAGCCATGCCCAAAGGCAGCTGCAGCAAAGCCTGTGTCAGCCCGTAAATACCCATCGCCATACCGACCAGCGCTTTATTGTTTTCTGCGCCAGGCAACGAAGCGGCATACATCGCCAAAACAGGCAACACCAAAAACATCCCCAACATACGCAGTGCGTAAACGCCGGAAAGTGTGGTACTGGCACGCCATTCGTGCGGAAACATTTGAATGCGGTTATCTCTTGCCATAAATAATGTTTCAGACGGCCTCAAGTTTGCGCAAGGCCGTCTGAAAGTGTGAATTAACAGATTTTCTGATTATACAGGATTCAAAGGAATTGCATGGGGTCAAATCGCAAGCCATTTATCGCAAACCTGCTTCATCTATATAAAACGGTTCCAACAAAAAACAACGTCACGCAAGATCTGCCCTATCCCATTTATCCCGAATCAACCCCACTGCCATCTATTTCGCCACGCGCCTAACACGGCATTCGGATATTTGTTACTACCCAAACTGCCGTTAAACCTTGCCAAAGCGCGGACAATATTGCCTTTTTCGATATTGTTGTAATGGCGCAGAATGGTGCAACCATAGCGCAGATTGGTGCGGATATCGAAAAGGTTGTGCGACGGATTGCCGATATAGTTTTTCCAAAACGGCATCACCTGCATCAAACCGCGCGCGCCCACGCCGCTAATGGCATATTGGCGAAACGCGCTTTCCACTTCAATCAAACCCAAAATCACTTGAGTATTGAGTCCGGCACGACTGCTTTCGTATTGAATATTAACCAACAAACGGCGGCGCTCGCCCTCATCGGGAATAAAGCGTGCCAATCGGGAAGACATCGCCGCCAACCAACGCTCCCCTTCCCTCGAATCGGCAAACACCAGCCGCGCAGGGCTGGCGCTATTAATCGAACTGCGCATCACGGAAGCCACATCATCGGCCAGCGTTTCTTCACGTTGCGCCCCCGCCCATGCGGTCGCAGGCGTCAAAAGCATGGCTCCGCCGACTTGCAACAGACGGCGGCGCGATAAAAATAAGGAATCTTGGTTTTCCGATTTCATGTGTTTTCTCTTTTTAGGCCGTCTGAAAAGTTCAGACGGCCTTTGATATACTTGCTTAAAATCAGCATTATAAAATACATCTATGAGCAGAATCAAAGAGCTGTATACCTTTTATTGTCAAGTGATACCGCCTCAAGTAACATTTAGGTTTTTCTAATCAACCGGTATTTTTTATGACCACCACTCCCGCCAACGTTTTAGCTTCCGTCGACTTGGGTTCCAACAGTTTCCGCCTGCAAATTTGTGAAAACAACAACGGCCAGCTGAAAGTCATCGACTCGTTCAAACAAATGGTTCGCTTTGCCGCCGGCTTGGACGAACAAAAAAACCTGAGCGAAGCCTCTCAAGAACAAGCCTTGGAATGTTTGGCAAAATTTGGCGAACGCCTGCGCGGATTCCAACCTGAAAACGTGCGCGTGGTGGCCACCAATACTTTCCGCGTCGCCAAAAACATCGCCCAATTCCTGCCCCGTGCCGAAGCGGCGCTGGGTTTCCCCATCGAAGTCATTGCCGGCCGCGAAGAAGCGCGTCTGATTTACACCGGCGTAGTGCATACCCTGCCACCTAAAGGCGACAAAATGCTGGTTATCGACATTGGCGGCGGCTCGACCGAATTTGTCATCGGCTCGGATTTGCAACCACTGACCACAGAAAGCCTGCCTTTGGGCTGCGTAACGTACAGCATGCGCTTCTTCCAAAACAAAGTGACCGCCAAAGATTTCCAAGCCGCCGTTTCCGCCGCGCGTATCGAAATCCAGCGCATCAGCAAACTGATGAAGCGTACCGGTTGGGATTTCGCCATCGGCACGTCCGGTTCAGCCAAATCCATACGCGACGTTTTGGCGGCCGAATTGCCACAAGAAGCCGACATTACCGCCCAAGGCATGCGTTATCTTGCCGATAGGATTATCGAGGCCGGTTCGGTTAAAAAAGCCAAATTTGAAAACCTCAAACCCGAACGCATCGAAGTTTTTGCGGGCGGATTGGCCGTGATGATGGCCGCTTTTGAAGAACTCTCGCTGACCAAAATGACCGTTATCGAAGCCGCCCTCCGCGACGGTGTGTTCTACGACTTAATCGGCCGCAGCCTCAATGTCGATATGCGCGAACAGACAACGGCAGAGTTCCAAAAACGCTACCACGTCAGCCTCAACCAAGCCAAACGCGTTGCTGATACCGCACAAGCCTTCATGAACAGCCTGTGCCACGCCAAAAACGTAACCGTTCAAGAACTTGCCCTGTGGAACCAATACCTCAGCCGCGCAGGTCGTTTGCATGAAATCGGCTTGGATATTGCCCATACCGGTTATCACAAACACTCCGCCTATATTCTCGAAAACGCCGATATGCCGGGCTTCTCACGCAAAGAGCAAACCATTTTAGCGCAACTGGTTATCGGCCATCGCGGCGACCTCAAGAAAATGGCGGACATTATCGGCAACAACGAAATCATGTGGTGTGCTGTATTGTCCCTGCGCCTGGCCGCCCTCTTCTGCCGTTCGCGCCTGCCGCTTGATTTGCCGCCGCAAACCCAGCTTCGCGTCGATGAAAACAACCACAGCTTTATCTTGCGCATCAACGCCCAATGGCTGGAGCAACACCCCCTCATCGCCGATGCGCTGGACTACGAAAGCGCGCAATGGCAAAAAATCGATATGCCTTTCTCGGTTCAAGCACAATAAACCGCGCTCCGTTATAATAGGCAGCTTTTCAAAATCCAAACCGCAGGCCATCTGAAAACGACAGCCTGCCATACATCAAGGAAAACCATGAGAAAACCACAACGCGGCTACGCCCGCCAAGACCGTGTCAAAGAACAAATCATGCGCGAGCTTGCCGAACTCGTCCGCACCGGCCTGAAAGATCCGCGTGCAGGCTTCATCACCATCAACGAAGTCGAAGTCACCCGCGATTACAGCCACGCAACCGTGTTTTACACCGTCCTTGACGACAGCACACGCGACATTACCGAAGAAGCTTTGGAACACGCCAAAGGCCATTTGCGCAGCGAATTGGCCAAACGCATCAAACTCTTCAAAACGCCTGAGCTGCACTTCAAATACGACGAATCACTCGAACGCGGCATGAGCATTTCCAGCCTGATCGACCAAGTGGCAGCGGAAAAACCGGTTGAAGACTGATTGATTAAAACACGCAGGCCGTCTGAACCCTTTCAGACGGCCTGAACATTAATATTCCCTAATTAATATGACCAATAAACCCACCAAACGCCCGATCAACGGCGTTCTTCTTCTCGATAAACCTGAAGGTCTTTCCAGCAACACCACCCTGCAAAAAGCACGACGCTTGTTCCGTGCCGAAAAAGCCGGGCATACCGGCGTACTCGATCCTTTGGCCACAGGGCTTTTGCCTGTTTGTTTCGGAGAAGCGACCAAGTTCGCCCAATATCTGATTGATGCCGACAAAGCCTATACGGCCACGCTGAAACTGGGCGAAGCCAGCAGTACGGGCGATGCAGAAGGTGAAATCGTTGCTACCGCACGCGCCGATATTTCATTGTCCGAATTTCAGACGGCCTGCCAAGCCTTAACGGGCGATATCCGCCAAGTGCCTCCCATGTTTTCCGCCCTCAAGCACGAAGGCAAACCGCTGTACGAATACGCACGCAAAGGCATCGTTATCGAACGCAAAGCGCGCGACATCACTATTTACTCCATTGATATTACTGAATTTGATGCACCCAAAGCTGTGATAGACGTACGTTGCAGCAAGGGCACTTACATCCGTACCCTCAGCGAAGACATCGCCAAACACATCGGCACATTCGCCCACCTGACCGCCCTGCGCCGTACCGAAACCGCAGGCTTTACCATTGCCCAAAGCCACACGCTCGAAGCCTTGGCAGAATTGGACGAAGCCGAACGGGATGCCCTGCTGCTGCCTTGCGATGTCTTGGTACAACATTTCCCCAAACTTGAGTTAAACGACTACGCTGTTACCATGCTCAAACACGGCCAACGTCCCCAGTTTACCGAAGACATTTCCGCCGAGCAGCCCTTCTGTGTGTACAGCCGAGACGGCACATTTATCGGACTGGTGGAATATCAAAAAGAAATAGGCCGTCTGAAAGCCTTGCGCCTGATGAATACCGCCGACAAATAACTTCCTGCAAAGAGAGCCGATCATGAAAGTCTATACCGCCGCCCAAATGCGCGAACGCGAGCAAGCAGCCGTCGATAAAGGCACAAGCTTCTACCAACTGATGGAAAATGCCGGCAGCTCTGCCGCCCGAGACCTCATGCAGCGTCATCCTCAAGCCGGACGCGCCCTGATTGTTTGCGGCAAAGGCAACAACGGCGGCGACGGCCTAGTCATGGCAAGATATATGCAGGCGCAAGGATGGCACATCGACATTCTGTTTTCACTCGGGGAAAACCTCTCCCCCTTGGCTCAAACTAATCGCGAACGCCTCAACAGTTTGCCCCATATTGAATTGATATCCGTACAAGAACTGGCAGGCCGTCTGAAAAAAGGTTACGACATCATTATCGAAGGCATATTCGGCACAGGCTTCAGCGGCGCCCTTCCAACCGAAATCGCCGCTCTCTGCCGCCAACTCAATCATTCAGACGGCCTGAAAGTCGCCCTTGATATCCCCACCGGCCTCAACTGCGACACCGCCGAAGCCGATCCCGATACATTCCGCGCAGACCTGACCTACACCTTTGCCGCCTACAAACCGGCACACTTAAGCGAATCCGGCAAAACCTATTGTCAAGAAACCGTCTGTTTGCCTATTGGCATTGATTAAATACCTATAGAAAATAACGGGGTGCAAAATTGCACCCTGTTATTTTTGCTTACTTCCAAATCTGCGCCAATTTAATCCCCAGCGCCGTCAAACCAAACGAACCGAAAACATGCAGACAGCTTGCCATCGCAGCCATACCCCAACGTTGCGCCTGCATCAAACCCACCATCTCCACTGAAAAACCTGAAAATGTGGTTAAGCTGCCGAGAAAGCCGGTAATCCAAAGCAAACGCCATTGCGGATCGGTTAAGAGTTCCGCCAATACGCCGATCAGCAGCGCGCCCAGCCAGTTTGCCGCCAATGTACCGATAGAAAAAGGCGCAGAAGACACCAGCACCAAGCCAAACAGCCAACGCAATACAGCCCCGACAGCGGCACCGCAAACAATGGGAAAAATATAAGCAAACATAACAAGTTAAACATTCAATTCAAAAAACAGGCCATCCGGTCATTAGGCCGTCTGAAAACCAAGCAAGGATGCCTTCATATCTTATTGCCAAATCTTAGGCGCGGATTTCAAATACCTGTCGTCATCAAAAGTACAAATCCATTGCGGCTTGAGCGCGATAAAAATAGCTGTTGAAATACCGCTCAAAAATGCCTCTGCCCAAGCGATTAAGAAGAAAACAGGAAAAGCGGTTTTCCATAATACCGCCGTATCAAACACATCTACCCAGTCCAACAAACCAACCAAAATTACGCCGGTAAACACCATGCCGACCGCCGCAGCCCAAAAACCATTCAGAAAAATAAAGATAAAGATATTGGCAGGCAAACGCAATACCCAATGGCGGAAACCCAAGTTTACCAACAAAGGCGGAAGCAATACGGACAAGGCATTAATGGGGAACATATGCCAATCGCCCCAAAGCCACAAATACGGAAAAAACAGTAAAACGCCAAGGCAGAACGCGGCAGAGGTGCCCAGCATTAAAGCCGCCAGGTTTAAAGCAAGCAGATGATAGCTCATGCCGGCCAGTTGTCCGCTTTCCGGGGAAGCATTCAAACTCCAAGCCAGCGGCAACATCACGGCAGCCACCAAGAATGCGGAACGATGCTGCGATACCGACACCCATGCCTGCTTTGCACACAAAGCAAAAATCACCAGCAACACAGGCCATGCCGCCATCACGACACCAACGGGAAACCATCCGTTTTGAAAAATCATCATCTCATCCGCAAAATGTTCAGACGGCCTATTATACGCGTCTCAAGCCACAGCTTTGACAATCCTGTTTGCCTTTGCCGTTAAAGCTTGTTTCGGCTGGTTTTGTTTACCCGAAAAAAGCGTTAGAATAACGGACTTTGCCGTTTAATTAAGGGGATGGACGCATGCTTTGGACAATATTGGCTTTAATTCTGCTGGCTGTCATAGCCGGCTTGTTCTGGTGGCGCCAGAAACAAGAGCAAAAGTGGCGCCATGAATTGGCCCGACTCAGTGGCGACGAACAAGAAATAAACGAAGAAGACAGCCCGGTCGGTTTTTTCGACCAACTGGACAGCCTGAAACGTTTGTTCAGCATGAACAAGCGCACTGCCGACAACCATAAAATTGCCCGCATCCGCCTGCTTTACGCGCTCGAACACAATAAAATGCAACGCGCCGAAACAAACGAAGAGCACGCAGCAGAGTCGTTTTCCGAAGAGCCGGAACACATCGCAGCTACCGAAGAAGAAATCAAAGTTGCGCCTAAAACCCGCAAACCTGCCAAACCAGAACGTATTCCTAAAATCACGCCGTTTGCACAAATGGAAACGCCCGAATACAGCCCATCTTTGGTGCAAAACAGCAATTTTGAAGAAATCACATTAGAAGAAGCCACACGTTCCCTGCATGAAGCAGCGGTTGAAGAATGGAACGAGCATTTGGCCGAAAAAAATGCGCCAATTTACAAAGACGAAGTCGAAACCCCATTATTGCGCGCTTCATCCCTGCCGATGACCGGCATGGAAATCATCGACTATAATGACCCTATCTTGCGCCGCACACGCGAACGTGCCTTGGCGCGTGCCAATAATGTCCGCGTGGCAGAAGCCAATGCGCCGCATATCGAAACCGTTCAGACGGCCTTAAGAACTGCCGAAAAAGAAGCCATCCTCCCCTATACTTCCATGCAGGCATTCCCTTCTGAAATCCAAGCGGAAGATATTCACAACAACCTTGCCCGCCGCACCGCCGCCCGCCACAAACTGGCCGAGGCCGTCGCCCCATTACGCGGCTACTCTCCGCGCACCATCGAAAATGACGAAATTTTGGCCAACTTGGGACAAATCAGCCGTCCTGCCAGCTTGCGCCGTCAAGTTCGCTATACCGAAGCGGCCGCCGAAAGATGGGCGCGTAAACAAGCTGCCACGGAAGCTGTTGCACCACGACCTGCCGCACCGGCAACGCCGTCCCGTCCGAAACCGGCTGCGCCTGTTAAAAAATCCCCTTATATCTCCCGACCTGCCACGCCAAACGCAACCGTAGTCGAGCCGCCTGCCGTACCGGTTGTCCCTATGGCTAAAACCGATATTCCCGAGCCGCCTGTTTTCCAAACCTCAATCGCGCCAATTGATATCCCCGAGCCGCCTGCTTTTGAACATAAAATCCAAGTACCGATTTTTGATGCACAAGTCAATGCGCATGTCAGCAATCAGCCTGAACGCAGTATCCACGATTATTTAATCAGCGAATCTGCCGTCGAAGAAACGGAATTCGATAGTGAGCCGGAAGCAACTGTACAACCGGAAGCAGAAGCTATTCAAGCGGTTGAAGCTATTGAACCCGTTGAATCTGTTGAAACAATCTCAAGGCCGTCTGAATATACACAGACAGCCGTTGAAACGCCTGTTCAAACCGTAGAACCAAGCGTTCAAGAGAGTACGCCAAGCGTAGTTCATCCAACTTCGGCAACACTTACCGATGCACGCCTGCCGACTACCGCCCTGCTTCTGCCGCCGCAATTTGACCCAAGCGCATCGCAAACTGAAGAACAGTTGTTGGAAAACAGCATTACCATCGAAGAAAAACTGGCGGAGTTCAAAGTCAAAGTCAAAGTGATGGATTCCTATTCCGGCCCGGTCATTACGCGCTACGAAATCGAGCCTGATGTCGGCGTGCGCGGCAGTGCCGTTTTAAACCTCGAAAAAGACTTGGCGCGCTCGCTTGGCGTGGCTTCCATCCGCGTGGTGGAAACCATCCCCGGCAAAACCTGCATGGGCTTGGAATTACCCAATCCGAAACGCCAAATGATCCGCCTGAGCGAAATCTTCAATTCGCCTGCGTTTACCGAATCTAAATCCAAACTGACTCTCGCTCTCGGCCAAGACATTACCGGCCAGCCTGTTGTGACAGACTTGGCCAAAGCGCCGCATCTGCTGGTTGCCGGTACGACCGGTTCGGGTAAATCCGTAGGTGTGAACGCCATGATTCTGTCCATGCTCTTCAAAGCAACGCCTGAAGACGTGCGCATGATTATGATTGACCCGAAAATGCTGGAGCTGAGCATTTACGAAGGCATTCCGCACCTGCTCGCCCCCGTCGTGACCGATATGAAGCTGGCAGCAAACGCCCTGGACTGGTGCGTCAACGAAATGGAAAAACGCTACCGCCTGATGAGCTTTATGGGCGTGCGCAACCTTGCCGGTTTCAACCAAAAAATTGCCGAAGCCGTCGCGCGTGGCGAAAAAATCGGCAGCCCGTTCAGCCTCACGCCTGAAAACCCTGAGCCATTGGAGAAACTGCCGTTTATCGTGGTCGTGGTAGATGAGTTTGCCGATCTGATGATGACTGCAGGCAAGAAAATTGAAGAACTGATTGCCCGTCTTGCCCAAAAAGCGCGTGCAGCCGGCATCCATTTAATTCTTGCCACCCAACGCCCAAGCGTGGATGTCATTACCGGCCTGATTAAAGCCAATATTCCGACACGCATTGCCTTCCAAGTGTCCAGCAAAATCGACAGCCGCACGATTCTTGACCAAATGGGCGCAGAAAACCTGCTCGGCCAAGGCGATATGTTGTTCCTGCCACCCGGCACCGGTTATCCGCAACGTGTACACGGCGCGTTTGCTTCCGACAACGAAGTACACCGCGTAGTGGAATATCTGAAACAATTCGGTGCGCCTGACTATATCGACGATATTTTAAGCAGCGGTTCGACCGAGGACTTTACCGGCACCAGCCGTAGCAACGACAGCGACCTTGACCCCATGTATGACGAAGCCGTTTCCGTTGTCTTAAAATCGCGTAAGGCCAGCATTTCCAATATCCAACGCCAACTGCGCATTGGCTACAACCGTGCCGCTCGCTTGATTGACCAAATGGAAGCCGACGGCATTGTTTCACCGGCGGAAAACAACGGCAACCGCACCATCTTGGCGCAAAGCAGCGACCATCTGGATTAATTTATCCTTGTTTAAAATTAAGGCCGTCTGAAAACTTTTCAGACGGCCTTTTTAAATCAGATAATGGGTTCAGAGATTCCAATTAAATAAGCAAGCAAATAAGTAATCTGTAAACGGCATTTCTTACAAAACCAAATGCTTTTGCATTAACGGTATTTGCTTCTCTATCAAATAAACTCAGCCTCAATAAACAAAATTCGACCTGCAAGATATATCCCTCTATCCATTCGTCGCCATTTTCAAACGGCCTTTTGTCAAGACCGGAAAAAACAGGTAAATCCGTTTTTCGATTAGAAACAATATTATCGATTAGAAACAATATTATTATGATTCATGCCTTCGGCAACACCCCACCCTTTACGAGGAAAAACAAATGAAAAAATATTTTGCAGAATTTTTCGGCACTTTCTGGCTGGTATTCGGCGGCTGCGGCAGCGCAGTTTTGGCAGCAGCCTACCCAGAACTTGGCATTGGCTTTGCCGGTGTCGCTTTAGCATTCGGTTTGACCGTACTGACCATGGCTTACGCCGTTGGCCACATTTCCGGCGGCCACTTCAACCCTGCCGTTTCCGTCGGCCTTTTCATCGGCGGCCGTTTCAACGGTAAAAACTTGTTGCCTTACATCGTATCCCAAGTTATCGGTGCGATTGCCGCTGCGGGCGTTCTGTATCTGATTGCTTCCGGTAAAACCGGTTTTGATGCTGTTGCTTCCGGCTTTGCCAGTAACGGTTTCAGCGAGCACTCTCCTAACGGTTACGACATGATGGCCGCTTTGCTGATCGAATTCGTACTGACCGCATTCTTCCTGATCATCATGGGTTCTACCGACAAACTGGCTCCAGCCGGCTTTGCCCCTATCACCATCGGCCTGGGTCTGACCCTGATTCACTTGATCAGCATTCCTGTAACCAATACTTCCGTTAACCCTGCACGTTCTACCGGTGTTGCCTTGTTTCAAGGCGGCTGGGCTGTTGAACAGCTGTGGTTGTTCTGGTTGGCTCCTATTGCCGGCGCAGCAGTTGGCGCAGCTATTTACCGCTTCGTTTTGGCTAACGACGACAAATAATCTTGACGGAATGACATTCCCGGTGCGGCTGACACTCTAAACTGACCGCACCCAAGTTGCAGAGACACAAACGCACCGCTTGACTCAGACGGTGCGTTTGTTTTTGCCATGTTACAATACTTTCTTTTCTCACATTCTCAAACCATAATGCAAACCTTACCTTTTCAAACCGATATCGCCGCCAGAATGCTGGTCAATACCGAAAACGAAACCATCCATCCCGATGCCGTATTCGTACAAACGCAAAACGGCTATTGGATTGCTTGGCACAACCAACAGGCCGCCCTGCTTGCCCCCGACACACCACCCGATATCCCCTGCTTTTGGGTAGAAGGCGCAGAAAGCCTGGAAGAGCTGGTAAGCATGGTAGAAAACGGTGAATTTGACGAAGTTGAAGAATTTGACGGCGATGATGATGCTTGGCAAGAAGCACTCGGATGCGGCCATCATCACGAAAGACACTGCGGATGCAGTCATTGAGATGCACAAAACGCCTGATTCCGGCATTTGCCCTTTGCCTGACGCTTAACGGCTGCGTTGTAGGCGCGGCTGTCGATTTGGCCGCCACAACCGTTCTGACTACCGGAAAATTGGTTGTCAAAGGAACGGGGGCAGTGATTGATGCCGCCATTCCCGACGGTAAAAAAGACAAGGATAAAGAAAAAGAGAAGGAAAAGAGCAAAGAAAAGCCAAAATCGGAAGAAATCATCTATAAGGAAGAGTCCTCCAACTAAGTAACGCAATAATCCTTCAGACGGCCTCAGTAAGGTAACCAATCCTACTGAGGCCGTCTGAACATTCATCCTTACATATAGCCCTGTTCGCGCAAAGAGCAGGTTTCTTTTGCCGTCACGATAAAATGGTCCAACAGCGTAATATCGACCAAACTTAAAGCCTGTTTCAAACGCTCTGTAAACTGTACATCAGATTCAGACGGCCTTGCCGAACCGCCCGGATGGTTGTGTGCCAAAATCAAACTGTCGGCATATTCATCCAATGCCAATTTGACAATTTCACGGATATAAACCGTATTTTCCGCCACCGTACCGCGCGACAATTCCCGTACCGCAATCAATTGATTTTGACGATTGAGCAGCAAAGCAACACTGACCTCGATTTTTTCATGCCCAAGGTGCAGGCGCAGATAATCCGCAACCGATTTCGGGTTTGACAAAACAATCTGCTCCTGCAAATCTTCACCCAAAATCCGCCGCCCGATTTCTTTGACCACTGCAAACTGAGTATAACTCGCCAAGCCCATGCCCTTATAAGCAGAAAGTGTTTTGGCATCCGCACTCATCAGCTTCCCCAAGCTGCCAAACTCACTCAACAAATAACGCGCTAAATCGACCGCGCTCATACCGCGCGTTCCAACACGCAATAAAATTGCCAGCAACTCCGCATCACTCAACGCCGCCGCACCATGCGCCAAGAGCTTCTCGCGCGGCCGCTCCCCCTCGGGCCATTCTTTGATACTCATATTTTCCCTTTTATTTTGGGGCTGACGTAGATTAGCCCTAAATTCCACACCATTTTTGCAGGATTTTAAGCTGTTGAGACGGTGTGCCGAAATTAAATCGAAATTCGCATTCTTTCAAGAACAGCGGGAAAGATTTGCGATCGATTCCGTTGTATTTGCGCAAGACGCGTTTTGCCTGATTCCAAAAATTTTCAATGCCGTTAATGTGGTTCTGACGGTCTGCAAATTCCTTGGAATGGTTGATGCGGTAATGAATAAAACCGCTTACGTCCAACTTGTCGTAGCTGCTCAGGCTATCCGTGTAAACAATGCTGTCCGGCATGATTTTCTTTTTAATGACAGGGAGTAACGTTTCAGACTTGGCATTATCCACCACAACGGTATAGACCCGTCCATTGCGTTTCAGAATGCCGAAGACAACCACTTTTCCTGCCGCACCGCGACCGCGTCTGCCTTTGCGCCGTCCGCCGAAATAGCTTTCGTCCAATTCAATAGAGCCCTCAAAAACCTCATCGGCAACCAAGGCCAGATAATGGCTGATAACCATACGAATTTTGCGGTAGAACAGAATAGCGGAGTTGGGCTGAATGCCCAAAATATCGGCAGCGGAGCGGGAGGTAACTTGGAGTACAAAAAATTCAAGTAGTTTCTTTTGAACTCTCTTTCTTAATTTACAATTGGTTATCTGCATTTTCGTATGCCTAGCATAACTGCTAATCTATGTCAGTCCCTTTATTTTTTATATAGCGGATTTAGTTTCAATTTTGAGCAAACCGCCCCGCCCGATATAAAACGTAATCCATTATGGTTTTAGTAAATAAATGCAATTTGCGTATTTTATTCTATTTTGAATAATTATTTAAGACATATAAATAACAATTAAGCCACTTTGTGCAGAAAAACAACGTTACCCATTTTTACTATCGTGTTTCCCTGCCTGCCTTTCCTTTCATATTTGTTTCAAATCAGCCGATACAAGCAATTTCATATTGCCCCTATGAGGCTTAGGCTAATATAATATCGAGTTTGCCGAGAGCAAAAGCTTAGGCTTAAACTGCTTTCTATCCACGCTGCCCGTGCGCTTTACAAGAGTTTCAGACGGCCTCCGTCCGACTCCCGCCAGCAATCAAACAGCTTTTTATCACCCATTCGAAAATCCGTTTTGCCGGTACTCGTCTTTCTTTTTGGAGTATTGCCATTATGACCGCAACCACTGCGTCTTCAGCCAAACCTTATCTGCAAATCCAAGGCTTGGTGAAAAAGTTTGGTGACAATTACGCTGTCGATAACATCGACTTGGACATTTACCAACATGAAATCTTTGCCCTTTTGGGCAGCTCAGGCAGTGGCAAATCCACGCTGCTGCGCATGTTGGCAGGCATGGAAAGCCCAAATCAGGGCAAAATCATTCTCGACGGCCAAGACATTACCAAGCTTGCTCCGTACGAGCGCCCAATCAACATGATGTTCCAAAGCTATGCTCTGTTCCCACACATGAGCGTTGAGCAAAACATCGCTTTCGGTCTGAAACAAGACAAAATGCCTAAAGGCGAAATCGACGCCCGAGTGGAAGAAATGTTGCGCCTAGTGCAAATGACCAAATACGCCAAACGCAAGCCGCACCAACTATCCGGCGGTCAGCAACAACGTATCGCTTTGGCACGCAGCCTGGCGAAACGTCCTAAAATCCTGCTGCTTGACGAACCTTTGGGCGCACTCGATAAAAAACTGCGCCAACAAACCCAACTGGAATTGGTCAACACGCTGGAACAAGTCGGCGTAACCTGCATCATGGTTACCCACGACCAAGAAGAAGCGATGACCATGGCGACCCGTATCGCCATTATGTCTGACGGCCAATTGCGCCAAGTCGGTACGCCTAGCGACGTATACGATTATCCTAATAGCCGCTTTACTGCCGAATTTATCGGCGAAACCAATATTTTTGACGGCGTCGTTGTTGATGACCGCGCCGATTTCTCCATCGTCAAATGTGACGGCTTGGAAAACCACGTCCGCATCGACCACGGCTTGGGCGTTCCGAACGACCATGAAATTTGGATCAGCATCCGCCCTGAAGACATTGATTTGCACAAAGAAAAACCAGAACACTTAGGCGCGCACAACTGGGCTCAAGGCACAGTCAAAGAGATTGCCTACCTGGGCAGCTTTGCGATTTACCACATCAAACTCGCCAACGGCCGTGTCGTTAAGAGCCAAGTTCCCGCACCTTATTGGTATGTGCGCAACATTACGCCGCCGACTTGGGACGAGACCGTCTATATCAGCTGGCCTGAAAACCAACCGACACCTCTGTACAGTTAATTTGAGGGAAATGCAATGGACCTTAAAAAACTGAAAAAGAAACTGTTTCGCCGCCCTGGACAGCGTGCAGTTATTGCCGTGCCGTATATCTGGCTCTTGGTGCTGTTTCTGATTCCGTTCGCCATCGTATTGAAAATCAGCTTTGCCGAACAAGAAATCTCCATTCCGCCATTTACGCCGTTGACAACGATTGATGAAGATTTAGGCCGTCTGAACATTGCCATCAGCTATCAGAACTACGCCGACATCTTCCAAAATTTTTGGAATACGCTCAATCCGTTTGGCGACAGTGAAAACAGCAATATCTATCTGATGACCTACTGGTCTTCGATTAAGACTGCGCTGACAACGACTATCATCTGCCTGCTGATTGGTTATCCGACCGCTTATGCCATTTCACGCGCCAATCCGGCTGCGCGTAACGGCCTGCTATTGGCAATCATGCTGCCTTTCTGGACCTCTTTCCTGTTGCGTGTTTACGCATGGATGGGCTTATTGGGACACAACGGCATCATCAATAATTTCTTAATCAAATATGGAATCATCAGCGAGCCTTTAGACCTGTTCTACAATGCTTTCTCGCTGAATTTGGTGATGGTTTACGCCTATCTGCCGTTTATGATTTTACCGCTGTACACACAACTGGTAAAACTGGACAACCGTCTGCTCGAAGCCGCTTCCGACTTGGGCGCAGGTCCGATCAAATCGTTCTTTACCATTACCCTACCTTTATCCAAAACAGGCATCATCGCAGGCTCCATGCTGGTCTTCGTTCCAGCCGTCGGCGAATTTGTGATTCCTGAATTGGTGGGTGGTTCTGAAAACCTGATGATCGGTAAAGTATTGTGGCAGGCATTCTTCGACCAAAACAACTGGCCGCTGGCTTCTGCAGTCGCCGTCGTCATGGTTGCCCTGCTGGTTGTACCGATTGCCCTGTTCCAGCACTATGAAAACCGCGAATTGGAAGAAGGAGGCAAATAATGCAAAAAACCAAATTATCCTGGTTCTTGAAACTGATGCTCCTGCTCTCGCTGGCATTCCTCTATATTCCGCTGGTGGTTTTGGTCGTCTATTCTTTCAATGAATCCAAACTGGTTACCGTTTGGGGCGGTTTCTCAACCAAATGGTACGGCGCATTGATGGAAAACGACACCATCTTGGAAGCGGCCTGGCTGTCATTGCGTATCGCCATCGTTTCCTCGCTTGCCGCCGTAGCACTCGGCACATTGGCTGGTTACGCCATGGCGCGTATCAAGCGCTTCCGCGGCAGCACCCTGTTTGCCGGTATGATTTCCGCACCTATGGTAATGCCTGACGTGATTACCGGTTTGTCCATGCTGCTGTTGATTATTCAGGTGCAAATGTTCCTGCAAGGCAGTGAATTGCTGCAATCGCTCTACTTCGATCGCGGCTTCTTCACCATCTTCCTCGGCCACACCACGCTTTGCATGGCGTACATTACCGTCGTTATCCGCTCGCGCTTGGTGGAATTGGATCAATCCTTGGAAGAGGCTGCAATGGACTTGGGTGCCCGTCCGCTGAAGATTTTCTTCGTGATTACCCTGCCGCTGATTGCCCCTGCGATTGCTTCCGGCTTCCTTTTGGGCATTACCCTGTCTTTGGACGACTTGGTGATTACCTCCTTCCTGTCAGGCCCGGGTTCATCGACATTGCCGCAAGTGATTTTCTCCAAAATCAAACTCGGTCTTGACCCTCAGATGAACGTTTTGGCAACCATCCTGATCGGTATCATCGGTACGCTGGTTATTGTTGTTAACTACTGGATGATGCGTCAAGCAACCAAACGGGAACGCGAGGCTGCCGAAGCCTACCGCCAAGAAAAATTGGCAGCCGAGAAAGCCGCCTAATATGCAGACAGGCTGTCCGATAAAGCGTCGGAACAGCCTGTTTTATTAACTGCATCTTATCCTTTCAGATGGCCTGAACCCAAACCCACATTCCAGGTCGTCTGAAAACCAATTTCAATGAAGTGAAAACTAACCTAAAGCTCAAATCATGATCAATCCCAGCTTCAAAGAATACCTTCCCTCCTACTATGTCAGCACGGCCAATCCCCATCCGTCTTATCCGACGCTTGAAGGCCGTCTGAAAACTGAAACCTGCGTTATCGGCGGCGGCCTGTCCGGCTTATGCACCGCCCTACCGCTTGCTGAAAACGGCCATGAAGTCATCGTACTTGAAGCCGCCCGTATCGGTTTCGGCGCATCAGGCCGCAGCGGCGGACAAGTCATCAGCGACTTTGCTTGCGGCATGGAAGAAATCGAAAAGCAAATCGGTTTGGAACAGGCACAATGGTTCTGGCAGCAATCTCTGCAAGCCGTTGAACTGGTTGACTCGCGCATTCAAAAACACAACATCCAATGCGATTGGCAACGCGGCTACGCTACCGTCGCCGTCCGTCCTCAGCATTGGGAAGAATTGCAACAATGGCACGAACACGCCCAAAAACATTATGGTGCAAGCCATTACCAGCTTTGGGATAAAGCCACGCTGAAGCAGCAACTTGCCAGCGATATGTATCAAGGCGCGCAATTTGATCCTTTATCAGGCCACTTACACCCGCTCAATTACACCCTGGGCATTGCTAAAGCGGCAGCCGATGCAGGCGCACAACTTTTTGAGCAATCCCCGATGACGCGTATCGAGCCATGCGATAACGGCTGGCTGGTTCATACGCCCAATGGCAGCGTTGAATGCAAAAACCTCGTTTATGCCGTCAACACTTATGCAGGCTTACACCCGAAATTCAAAGTATTGGAACAAAAAGCCATTGCAGTCAGCACCTTTATCATCGCCACCGAGCCTCTGGGTGAGCGTGCCAAAGACCTGATCCGCAACAATATGGCCATCTGCGACAACCGCCACGTCCTCGACTACTACCGCCTCAGCGCCGACGGCCGCCTGCTCTTCGGCGGCAAAGACAACGAGTTTATCGACGATCCTGACCGCATGACCGAACTCGTCCGCCAAGACATGCTGAAAGTTTTCCCGCAACTTGCCGATATCAGAATCGAGCATTCTTGGGGCGGCGAATGCGACATCACGCGCAATCTCGCCCCACATTTCGGCCGCCTCGCCCCTACTGTTTTCTACGCCCAAGGCTATTCCGGACACGGTATGGCGATTACCGGCATTGCCGGTTTGGCGATTGCCGAAGCCATCATGGGCGATGAGGGCCGTCTGAAACCTTTTGAGCAACTGCGCCACAGCAATATCATTACCCAGCCTTTCCTGCGCAAACTCGGCTCTTTCCTCGGCTCAAAATACTATCAATGGAAAGACAGCCACTAAACCCAAGCAACAAACATATTTCAGACGGCGGCAGATTCAAGTAAAATTCAGGCCGTCTGAAAGCTTAGATACGACAAAATTCAATCATTCATCAGCAAGGAAACCATCATGAGCAACCATCACAAACTCATCATCCTCGGCTCCGGACCTGCCGGCTATACTGCCGCCGTCTATGCCGCCCGTGCCAACCTCAACCCTGTGATCATTACCGGCGTTGAGCAAGGCGGACAACTGATGACCACCACCGAAGTGGACAACTGGCCTGCCGATGCAGGAGGCGTACAAGGTCCGGAACTGATGGCCCGTTTCCAAGCCCATGCCGAACGTTTCGGTACTGAAATGATTTTCGACCAAATCCACACCGTTGATTTGCAAAACTGTCCGTTTACCCTCAAAGGCGATATGGGCGAATACACCTGTGATGCGCTCATCGTTGCTACCGGCGCATCCGCCAAATATTTAGGTTTGCCAAGCGAAGAAGCCTTTGCAGGCAAAGGTGTTTCCGCCTGCGCAACTTGTGATGGCTTCTTCTATAAAAAACAAGATGTTGCCGTAGTAGGCGGTGGCAATACCGCTGTGGAAGAAGCCCTCTACCTTGCCAATATCGCCAACACCGTTACCCTGATTCACCGCCGCGACAGCTTCCGTGCTGAAAAAATCATGGTGGACAAACTGATGCAACGCGTCGAAGAAGGCAAAATCATCCTCAAGCTCAACAGCTCGGTTGATGAAATCTTGGGCGACGAAAGCGGCGTTACCGGTGCACGCCTGAAACACAATGACGGCAGCACTGAAGAAATCGCTGTAAAAGGCGTTTTCATCGCCATCGGCCACAAACCCAACACTGATATCTTCAAAGGCCAACTCGATATGGATGAAACCGGCTACCTGAAAACCAAAGGCGGTACCGGTGACAATGTCGGCGCAACCAATATCGAAGGCGTATGGGCGGCAGGCGACGTCAAAGACCATACCTACCGTCAAGCCATCACCAGCGCAGCTTCCGGCTGCCAAGCCGCGCTTGATGCCGAACGTTGGCTCGACCGCCACGGCGTATGAGCCTCTAAGCTACGCCCTATTCTTTAAAACATAATCAAAAGGCCGTCTGAAATTTCAGACAGCCTGAGACCTTTGCAAAATTCCTTCCCCCAACAGCCGAAACCTAAACACAGGTTTTCGGCTGTTTTTGTTTCAAATATCCACTGATTCTACTCAGACACCCCCTTAATCCCCCTTGGATACCTGATAATCAGGCATCCGGCTGCCTTTTAGGCAGCAATAGGCGCACTTAGCCTGTTGGCGGCCTTCAACAGGTTCAAACACATCGCCTTCAGATGGCTTTGCGCACTCACTTTAATCAGCCCGAAATAGGCTGCCTGGGCATAGCGGAATTTACGGTGTAGTGTACCGAAGCTTTGTTCGACCACATAATGGGTCTTCGACAAATACCGGTTACGTTTGGTTTGCGCTTCCGTCAGCGGACAGTTGCGGTGGGCTTTGCGCATAATGCCGTCCTGCAGCCGACGCTCTTCTAGATGTTATCGGTTTTCCTCACTGTCATAGCCTTTGTCGGCATAGACGGTCGTACCTTTGGGTAATCCTTCCAACAAAGGCGATAGGTGTTTGCACTCATGGGTATTGGCGGGGGTAATGTGCAGTTTCTCGATATAGCCTTCCGCATCGGTACGGGTATGTTGTTTGTAACCGAGTTTGTAGAGGCCGTTTTTCTTTGTCCAACGGGCATCTTTGTCTTTGCTTGGTGTGGTTTGGCCGCTGACTTGTCCTTCTTCATCGACTTCTATGGCCTGACGCTGTTTGCTGCCGGCGGTCTGAATAATGGTGGCGTCAATGACGGCGGCGGATGCTTTCTCTATTTGAGACCTTTTAGCGGGTAAATTGCTCTCTAGATTGTTGTTACCGTAAAAGGTCGTCTGAAAATCCTACCCACTCAAAAACAAACCGCCTTTTCAGGCGGTTTGTTTTCAGCTTAAACAGACGGTTATTGTTTTTTACCGCCGAATACACCGAAGGCATTGTTACTTTTATCTTCTTTGTCATGATAACTGTATCGCCCAGCCATTTCGGCAGCTTTGTCACCGTAGAATCCGCCGGTTACAGAGCCTTGTGCATCTGAAGTCCATTTACCATTAAAGCTGCTACCTGTAATACCTGCGGTAAAGGCTCGTTCATTCATGAACCATCTGTCACCACTATTGATTTTACCTGCGATAGTCTTGGTATCGAAGTTGACATCTGCGGTAAACGAACCGGTGGTACGGTAGGTGTTGCCGGCATCCACCCAGTTTTCCCTATCATCCAAGTTGCGGGCACGGAAATTCAACACCTCGCCTGCGTATTTAGCCGTACCGGACGGTAGAGAGGTACTCATTACCCCCTGAACAAACAAGGAGTAGGCATTATCGGCAAGTTTTGCCGCACCGAAGACAACATTGCTCAAATTGCCTGAAGCAACAAACGATTTGTAGTCCGAACCCAATTCAGTTTGATGGAGCTTGTTGGTAACAGGTGCCAAAGCGATTGCCGTACCGTTGATAATGACTTTGGTCAAGTCCGCGATATTCGATAAGATATATTGCTCGCCTGTTTCACCTTTTTTCAATTCGGCCGCAGCGGCATCACCTTTAGGTTTGGTTACGGGCGTATCGGGTTTGGCAACCGGCACATCAGGCTGTCCGCCTGCTTGAGCTGCCGCATCTTGGCGTTTTGCACCAAACACACCGCGCGCCACTACGTCTTCATCACGTTGGTTTTTGCCTGCCGCACTATATGTGCCGGCAAGTTGGTCTGCCTTCGCGCCAAAGAATCCGCCTTGCATCGTACCTTGCTTGTTGGAGAAGGTGTTGCCGTGCAAATCGCCATTGAAAGACAGATTTTCCGCCATATCGCGCGCATTGGACTTGACGACACCTGCAATTCTGTTGCCACCACTACCACCGCCAACCGTTTGATCGGAATAGCGGTTGATGCTGACATTGATGGTTTTTTGGTCGAAATTGACTTTTGCGGTAACATCGGTTGCTTTGGCGGCAGGATACAGATTGGCCAGCTTGGCTTGCGAACCGGTTTCAAAAATTTCTTGCAGATCTCTTGTATTGATCGGCAGTCCGTTTTGGAAATGCAGGCCGATGCCTTTATAGGTTGCATCCCCTCTTTGGGCTGCAACGGTATCACTGCCTGACGGCGTGCCTTGGACAAACAACGCCTGTTTCACATCACGCAGATCGCTGACATCGGCAACACCGCCGTAACGAACGTCAGGCAACAGGTCGCCGCTGTGTACCGCATATTGTGCTGCATCGGCTTTACCGCCGTTCATACTTTTTTCGCCCAACGTAAACTCACCCGCTTTAACGTCTTTGGTATTAATGGCGACACCATCAAGTACGACGCTGTTTTTATCCGAGGCAGTCGGAGCTTCGGTTTTGGCATATTCCAAATCGCCGGTTTCACGTTTTTTCGCTACCAAGACACCGCCATCCAAAGCCTTGCCCATTACTTTGCCTTCGCCGCCAAAACCTTGACCTGAATTGGCCTCATTGGCTTTCTTAGCGTCTTCAGCTTTCTTGGCTTCTTCAGCTTTCTTAGCTTCTTCAGCTTTCTTGGCTTCTTCAGCTTTCTTGGCTTCTTCAGCTTTCTTGGCTTCTTCAGCTTTCTTGGCTTCTTCAGCTTTCTTGGCTTCTTCAGCTTTCTTGGCTTCTTCAGCTTTCTTGGCTTCTTCGGCTTTCTTGGCTTCTTCGGCTTTCTTGGCTTCTTCGGCTTTCTTAGCTTCTTCGGCTTTCTTAGCGTCTTCAGTTTGTTTTGAATCACCTCCTCCGCCCGAGCCGGAATTATTGCCCGGCTGTTGCGGGGTCGGTGCAGACTGTGCAGACGGCGTGCCACCACCGCTTGAACCGCATGCACTCAATGCGATGCTGCAGGCAATCGCCAACATGCTTAATTTAAATGATTCCTTCATGGTCAAACTCCTGAATGTGATAATGGTATTTTGGAATGATGGTGATAAAATATTTGATAATTATTTACATCAAACCAATTAAAATATACCGCAAATGCGGATAACCAAACGGTACTAAACTTGCATCAGTATGAAGGTCGTCTGAAAACGGAATTTATGAATCCGTGCATACAGATGTGTTTCAGACGACCTCTACTTATATCGTCAAACCATTAATGACGATGCGGAACAAAGCCTTCCGGAGCTTCCGCACCTGCAGGCAGGTCAAATGTTTCGCGCAGAACGACTTTGTAGAACGCAAATGCGTCTTTTGCACCTTGAATCGCTTCGGCTTCAGCTTCAGGGCTTAAACCCAAAGCATTCAGATGCTCGACAAAAGCACGCCAATGTTTGCCGCGGCCGTTCGAATGGGGAGCGAGGTGGCGCGCGCCGTGTTCGCCGGTGTAATCCAGCTTTTGCGCGTGTTTAAACAAAAATGCCGCGCCCAAATTGGAACCTTCGGCGCAATACAGCCAACCGATGGCTTTATTGCCGGTTTCATGCGGCAGCGGTTTGCCGTATTCGTAAGGTTTGTCGCCCAAATCCGCCAAGTCTTGCGTTACCGCATCGTAACGCGCCATGTATTCCAGCTCAGGAATGGCTTTGTTCAACTCGGAGTCTTTATAAATATGATCGACCGCTTTGTGGAACACGGATTGCAGTTTCAAAAATTTGATGTAATTCTCTTTGTTGGTAAACGGCTCGACAGACATAACTAAGTTGTCCACGCTATCGTGAATAGTTGTAGTCTGCTCTTTCAGCCGTTTGGCAAAAGTCAGCTCTTGTGTTTCGCTCATGTGAATATCCCTCATACAGTTTCAAACAACCTTCCGGCCGCCTTTATTTAAACAAGGTGGATTAGATAGATTTGAAAACGGATATGGGATGGAAGCCAAGGTTTGTGAGATTGGAAACCCACCAAACCTGTTTGAAAACAAACCATCGGGTTTCGTTATTTTATGAAATATTTTTTTAAAATATATATCATTCCAATTCAAATGGCAAGAGAATGATTTGCAGCTACTTGTAACTACAAGATAATAACGGACAATTTTCCACCTTCGGTAAACAAGAGATGCAGGCCTAACGGAAAATGGTTCTATAACCATAAAAAATATTGTTTACAAAGACATGACGACATCTCGGGAGACACCGCCCTTGCCTCACCTGCGTCAAAACGGCATACTTTCGCCATACCGAGCCGCAGGTCGTCTGAAACCTGCCACACTATCAAAAAGAAAGAAACAACATGAATCCTATCCGCCCCTTCTTAGACCATACTCCCCAAATCCACGAATCCTGCCTCATCGACGAGACCTCCGTCATCATCGGCGAAGTATTGCTTGCCGAAGACGTATCCGTTTGGCCGTATGCCGTGTTGCGCGGCGACGTGAACAGCATCAGCATCGGCGCGCGCAGCAATGTACAGGACGGCAGTGTCTTGCACGTTTCGCACAAAAACGCGGAAAAGCCTGAAGGTTCGCCCCTTATCATCGGCGAAGACGTAACCGTCGGACACAAAGTCATGCTGCACGGCTGCCGCATCGGCGATCGTGTGTTGATCGGGATGGGTACAATTATTCTGGACGATACCGTCATTGAAGACGACGTGATGATAGGCGCAGGCAGCTTGGTGCCGCCACGCAAACGTTTGGAAAGCGGCTATCTCTATGTCGGCTCGCCCGTCAAACAAGTCCGCCCGCTGACCGAAAAAGAAAAAGAATTTTTGAAATATTCTTCTGCGCATTATGTGCGCCTGTCCGGCCAACACAAATAGTCAAAATAATTTTCAGACGACCTTATATCCCCTAAAAAAGAAAGTTTTATGCACACACTCTACCTAGCCTCCGGCAGCCCGCGCCGCCGCGAAATTCTGGAAAACTTAAGATTCAAAGTTATCCGTATCCCTGTCGACATCGACGAAACGCCGCATTCCGACGAAAAAGCCGCCGATTATGTGCAACGTATGGCGCAGGAAAAAAATGCCGCCGCTGTCGAGCAATGGTTAGCCACACACGACGCGTCGCCCGAATATCCGATTCTGACCGCCGACACTACGGTCGCCTATCAAAACCACATTCTCGGCAAACCGGAAACCGAAGCCCAAGCAGCCGAAATACTCGCACGGCTTTCAGGGCAGACGCATCAGGTGCTGACTGCCGTATGCGTATATTGGCAAGGGAAAACGCACGGCGTTTTGCAAACCAGCGATGTACGTTTCAAAACCTTGTCTGCCGAAGAAATATCCGCCTATATCCGAAGTGGCGAACCGATGGACAAAGCGGGCGCGTATGGCATTCAGGGTTTGGGCGGCGTGTTTGTCGAGCATTTGCAAGGCAGCTTTACAGGCGTGATGGGCCTGCCCGTTTACGAAACGGTCGGCTTGTTGGAACAATTCGGATTGAGTATTCCCCCATTTGCCTGATTTTAAATACCTTTAAACAAACATTATGAAAACATACGTCTTCCCCTTTTTATCCGCAGTATTCCTTCTCGCTGGCTGCACCACTTTTTCAGACGACGGTACACCCGCCATCCGCAAAGGCAACGACAGCATCCTCTCTTTCGGGAAGCTTGGCTCCGCTATAGAAGATGCATCCGCAGGCGGCTGGGTCATGCTCGACGATCAATACACCTATGAGACCTTTGCAAAAAAGTCCTTCCCCCGACAGCCGAAACCCAAA
Organism: Neisseria subflava; assembly: GCF_005221305.1. Classification (NCBI taxonomy): domain Bacteria; kingdom Pseudomonadati; phylum Pseudomonadota; class Betaproteobacteria; order Neisseriales; family Neisseriaceae; genus Neisseria; species Neisseria subflava. Next base: position 525,712 of record NZ_CP039887.1, on the reverse strand, counting down.
CACAGTTTTTCGGCTGTTTTCGCCCCAAATCACTCCTGATTTTACCCAAATGCCCCCTTAATCCTCCCCAGATACCTGATAATCAGGCATCCGGCCGCCTTTTAGGCGGCAACAGGCGCACTTAGCCTGTTGGCGGCTTTCAAAAGGTTCAAACACATCGCCTTCAGATGGCTTTGCGCACTTACTTTGAGCAGCCCGAAATAGGCTGCCCGGGCATAGTGGAATTTACGGTGCAGCGTACCGAAGCTTTGTTCGACCACATAACGGGTCTTCGACAAATATCGGTTGCGTTTGGTTTGCGCTTCCGTCAGCGGATGGTTGCGGCAGGCTTTGCGCATAATGCCGTCTAACAACTGATGCTCTTTCAGATGTTGCCGGTTTTCCTTACTGTCGTAGCCTTTGTCGGCATAGACGGTCGTACCTTTGGATAGTCCTTCCAACAAAGGCGACAGGTGGTTGCACTCATGGGCATTGGCGGGGGTAATGTGCAGTTTCTCGATATAGCCTTCCGCATCTGTACGGGTATGTTGTTTGTAACCGAGTTTGTAGATGCCGTTTTTCTTTGTCCAACGGGCATCTTTGTCCTTACTCGGTGTGGTTTGTCCGCTGACTTGTCCTTCTTCATCGACTTCTATGGCCTGACGCTGTTTGCTGCCGGCGGTCTGAATAATGGTGGCGTCAACGACGGCGGCGGATGCTTTCTCTATTTTTAGGCCTTTTTCGGTCAGTTGGCAGTTAATCAGTTTTAGCAATTCGGACAGGGTGTCGTCTTGCGCCAGCCAATTGCGGTAGCGGCATAAGGTGCTGTAATCGGGGTTACTCAGTTCGTCAAAACGGCAAAACAGGTTGAAATCGATGCGGGTGATGAGGCTGTGTTCGAGTTCGGGATCGGAGAGGCTGTGCCATTGTCCGAGCAGGACGGCTTTGAACATGGATAACAGGGGATAGGCGGGACGACCGCGATGGCCTCTGAGGTAACGGTTTTTTGACGATTCAGGTATTGTTCGATCGGTTGCCAATCAATCACTTGATCCAGCTACAATAGTGGGAAGCGGTCGATGTGTTTGGCAATCATGGCTTGTGCGGTTTGTTAGAAGAAGGTGCTCATGAGAAATCCCCTAAATGTCTTGGTGGGAATTTAGGGGATTTTGGGAGGATTTTGCAAAGGTCTCGGCCTATAATCTATCTGCCACACTTAAATATTCATTTTAAAAGCAAATTTATATCAAATGAGTACTTTTGCTTTATAATAACGACAAATACCCAACAAACAGGGAACAAACATGAAAAAAACACTAACGACACTTATCCTTTGCGCACTGACTCCTGCCGCCCTGGCTGCCGATACTTACGGCTACCTGGCGATGTGGCAAAATCCTGCCGACAGCAATGAAGTGCTGCAAATCAAAACCACCAAAGAAAATGCCACGCAACTGGATGCGACAGCCGAACTCGAAACATTCTGCAAAGGCCAAGATGCCTTAGCCGGTATCGGCGCAGGCCAAGCAACAGGCTGTAAAACAGTTGTCCCTCTGCACAACACCTGTATCGCTGTTGCCTACCCTAAAGCCATGGGCAAATTGACTGCGCAAAACGTTGTGGCCATTACCTCCCCTCGTTTCAAAACCGTGCATCAAATTGCCTTGAACCAATGTATCAAAAAATACGGCTCACAAGGACAATGTGCTTTAGAAACAGTCTATTGCACTTCCGAAACCTACTATCAAGGTACGGTCAAAACCCTTTGGGAAAAAATCAAATCCATTTAAGGCCGTCTGAAAATAAAACCGGCTTGCCCGATATTCTCCATATCACGGCAAGCCGGTTTTTTATTCTGGCTTTTATTTGCTGTTTTTTTCCAACAATTTGGCCACAACACCTTCAGCCTGTTTCACCAAATCAGGGTTGGTTCGGAAGTGGTTTTCATCATTCAAAGAATAGCTGACAGTCGAAACCGCATACTTGGTGCTTCTCAACACAAATACACCTTTACGCAAGATTTCATTATTGCCTTTGGTTTTATAACGCAGATTATACGGGCAAGAAGAATCATACAGTTTGCCACGGTTATCCGCTGTCACAATCGTGCTGCCGATACCGCGTTTTGCTAAAGCTTTAGACAAAGCACGATCCAAATCATGCGGCCTTACTTTTGCATTTTGAATGATGCAGACATGTTTGATGCTGGTCAGCTCTTCAGGTTTCAATACTCGTTGTTCCGTAGTGGAACACGCGCCCAACAACAATACGGCAGAAGCCGCCGCTAAAATCATAGTTTTCATCTGTTTTCCTTTTTAAAATTTTCAAACAATAAATATTCAGACGGCCTTTATAAAAAGGCCGTCTGAAAAAATCAACGTACGTTTTTCATTAAACGCTGTTTCTCACGCTTCCAATCCGCTTCTTTCAGGCTTTGGCGTTTGTCATGCTGTTTCTTACCCTTAGCCAAACCGATTTCCACTTTGATTCTACCGCGGGTGTAATGCAGGTTTAAGGGCACAATCGTATAACCGGCACGTTCGGTTTTGCCGATTAACTTGTTGATTTCCGATTGTTTCAACAACAACTTACGCGGACGGACAGGATCGGGTTTGACGTGTGTCGAGGCAGTGGGCAATGCGGTAATGTGGCACCCCACCAAATAGAATGCGTCTTTTTTCCAGTAGATATAGCTTTCTTTTAATTGAACGCGTGCAGCGCGGATGGCTTTGACTTCCCATCCCTCCAATACTATACCGGCTTCGATTTGGTCTTCGATAAAGAAATCGTGAAAGGCTTTTTTATTATTGGCAATACTCATTGTGCTGATTCTTTACAAACTTTTCAGACGGCCTATTTTATCAGGCATGCTTAAAAAATAAAACGGCAAACGGTTTTGAAACGTTTATTCGCTTAAAACATGGCGGCGGTAAAAGCGGTCGATATCAGCAATCGCTTTTTCATCTTCAGGGCGCAAATCCAGTTTCAAATCGGCAAGGCGGATCAAGATTTGGTCTTCACGCTCGGCAACGGCGCAGCTGACCTCGCCTTCGCTGCGAAAATGACGGATAAGCTCGTCCAACTGGTTTAAAGCATTTTGATAAGATGAATTTTGATTCATAATTTTTGACCCGAACGCCCATAAAAAATGGCGGGAAACCCCGCCATGATTTTACGGCTTACGCCGCGCATTTGATTAAGCAGCTTGAATGTTAGCAGCTTGTTTGCCTTTAGGGCCGGTGGTTACGTCGAAAGACACGCGTTGGCCTTCTTTCAGGGTTTTGAAACCTTCCATGTTGATCGCTGAGAAGTGAGCGAACAAATCTTCGCCACCTTCATCAGGAGTGATGAAACCAAAACCTTTAGCGTCGTTAAACCATTTTACGATACCGGTTGCCATTAGAAACTTCCTATACTTAAAAATTAACAAAATCAGCAAAACAAGGCATACAGCAAACTAAAACGTTCAGCGTTTCTCCCACGTATTACATACGCAGTCGAGTGCCAACTTCTGCTTAACCGTCTTTTTACATTTGTTAAGACAAAACGTCAAGCTATGTTTTCAAAAAAGTGGGAAAATAGAAAAAAATTGCCGAAATACAACAGAAAACGGTTTGCACTCTAAAACAGGCCGTCTGAAAACTGAAACCTAAGATTATGAACCATCCGAATACCGACCACCAATCCGATACCCTGCTCAGCGATATCAACACACAGCCGCCGAAACGTTACGGCGTATTTTTATTGAACGACGATTACACCACCATGGAATTTGTCGTAGAAATCCTGACCGAAGTCTTTATGCTTGCACAGGAACAGGCAGTGGCCGTTATGCTGCTGGTGCACCACGAAGGCAAAGGCCTGTGCGGCGCCTACACGCGCGATATTGCGCAGACCAAGCAACATCAAGTTATGGAACGTGCCAAAGCTGAAGGGCATCCGCTCAAATGTATAGTCGAAGAGGTTTAAATCATGCTTTCACCCGAATTGGAACACATCCTGCAACTGCTCTATCGTGAAGCACGCAACGCTCGTTATGAGTTTATCAGCTTGGAACACCTGCTTTTGGTGCTGATAGAAGAAGATGCAGCTGTGCCGAACGTCTTGAAACTATGTGGTGCGGATTTAAAAGTCCTGTCCGAGCAGCTTGCGGCCAGCGTTGCAGAAAATACGCCGCAAATTCCCGATCATCTTCTGGATACGGTCGAAACCCAGCCGACATTGGGCTTCCAACGCGTCATCCAACGGGCGATGGTGCATACCCAGTCTGCCGGCAAAGCCGCAGTAGAGCCTTTAGATATTTTGGTTGCCATGATGAGCGAATCTGAAAGCCATGCCGTTTATTTCCTCAAATTGCAATCCATTACGCGCTTTGAAGTCTTGCGTTGCATTGCCCATGGCTCGCCCGATGACGAGGATGGCAATGATTCAGACGGCCTGGGACGCGAGGGCGAGGAAGCGGAACAGAAAACCGGCTCCCTTTCCGACTACACCGTCAACCTCAACGCCGAAGTCAAAGCCGGCCGTATCGACCCTTTGATTGGTCGCAAACACGAAATGGAACGACTGGTGCAAATCCTGTGCCGCCGCCGTAAAAACAATCCGCTTTTGGTCGGCGAGGCAGGCGTGGGCAAAACCGCGCTGGCAGAAGGCTTGGCGCATCAAATCGTCAACGGCGACATTCCCGACGCGCTGAAAGAAGCCGAAGTGTACGCGCTGGATATGGGTTCGCTTTTGGCGGGCACGAAATACCGCGGCGACTTTGAAGCGCGGGTCAAGTCCGTCTTAAAGCAGCTCGAAAAAATCCCGCACGCCATTTTGTTTATCGACGAAATCCACACTATCATCGGCGCGGGTAGCACCAGCGGCGGCACGATGGACGCGTCCAACCTGCTCAAACCTGCATTGGCGAAAGGCTCATTGCGCTGCATCGGCGCGACCACCTACGACGAATACCGCACCATTTTCGACAAAGACCACGCCTTAAGCCGCCGCTTCCAAAAAATCGACGTGGTCGAACCCACCGTCGCCGAAACCGTGCAAATCCTGCGCGGCTTGAAATCGATGTTTGAAGATTTCCACCAAGTCCGCTATACGCAAGGTGCACTTGAAGCCGCTGCCGAACTCTCTGCCCGCTACATCAACGAACGTTTCCTGCCCGACAAAGCCATCGACGTAATGGACGAAGCAGGCGCTGCGCAACGGATTTTGCCCAAATCCAAACAGAAAAAAGTCATCGGCAAAGCGCAAATCGAAACCGTCATCGCCAAAGTCGCGCGGATTCCTGAAAAAACCGTGTCGCACGACGACAAACAAGTGCTGCAATTCCTCGGCCGCGATTTGAAAAACATGGTTTACGGTCAGGAAAACGCCATCGATGCGCTGGTTGCCGCCGTCAAAATGTCGCGTTCCGGCCTTGCCCTGCCCGACAAACCGATAGGCAGTTTCCTCTTCTCCGGCCCGACCGGCGTCGGCAAAACCGAAGTCGCCAAACAGCTTGCCTACTCGATGGGCGTACCGCTGCAACGCTTTGATATGTCCGAATACATGGAACGCCATGCCGTATCGCGCCTCATCGGTGCGCCGCCGGGCTATGTCGGCTTTGAACAAGGCGGCCTTTTGACCGAAGCCGTCAACAAGCAGCCGCATTGCGTGTTGCTCTTGGACGAAATCGAAAAAGCCCACCCCGACATTTTCAACGTCCTCCTGCAAGTCATGGACGCAGGCAAACTGACCGACAACAACGGTAAGAGTGCCGACTTCCGCAACGTCATTCTGATTATGACCACCAACGCAGGCGCAGAAAGCCTCAGCCGCCCCAGCCTCGGCTTTACCGCCAAACGCGAGCGCGGCGACGAAATGCAGGCAATCAACAAACTCTTCACGCCCGAGTTCCGCAATCGCTTGGACGCGATTATCCCGTTTGCGCCCTTGTCCGAACCCATCATCGTCAAAGTCGTGGACAAATTCCTGCTCCAGCTCGAACACCAGCTCCTCGACAAAAAAGTCGAAGCCGAATTCATGCCGGCATTGCGCAAATATCTGGCGGAAAAAGGTTTCGACCCGCAAATGGGCGCACGCCCGATGCACCGCCTGATTCAGGAAAAAATCCGCAAACCGCTCGCCGACGAACTCCTGTTCGGCAAACTCGCCGAAGGTGGCTTTGTGCTGATAGACTGGGATGCAACTAAAGAAGAAGCCGTGTTGAAGTTTAAGAAAAGCAAGGTCAAACCTGAAGCAGAAACTGTTTAACCGGTTAAAAAATAAAAGGCCGTCTGAAATTTCAGACGGCCTTTTTATCTCAATCAAAAATCTGATTTACAAAACGGATTTAACAGTGGCAACCACATTGTCTACGGTAAAGCCGAATTCTTTAAACAGCAAGTCAGCAGGTGCAGACTCGCCGAAGCGGTTGATACCGACCACTGCACCGTTCAAACCGACGTATTTATACCAACCGTCAGCATGTCCGGCTTCTACGGCTACGCGTGGCAAGCCTTCCGGCAGAACCGCGGCTTTATAGGCGGCATCTTGGCGGTCGAATACATTGGTAGAAGGCATGGAAACAACGCGCACGGCAATACCTTGTTCTGCCAATACCTTTTGCGCTTCCAGAGCCAATTCAACTTCAGAACCGGTAGCAATTACAACAGCTTGCGCATTGCCTTGAGCTTCGCTGATTACATAAGCACCGCGTTTAATGTCGTTCAACTGTTGCTCATCACGCGCTTGGAATTTCAGGTTTTGACGGCTGAAAATCAGGCTGGACGGATGATCGACCGCTTTAACGGCTTCAGACCACGCTACCAAAGATTCAACGGTATCGCATGGACGCCATACATCCATATTCGGAATAAGGCGCAGAGTGGCGGTTTGCTCGATGGGTTGGTGGGTCGGGCCGTCTTCGCCGAGACCGATGGAGTCGTGGGTGAAGACGAAGACGGGGTTGATTTTCATCAGTGCCGCCATGCGCAAGGCGTTGCGTTCGTATTCGCTGAACATCAGGAAAGTCGCGCCAAATGGTTTCACACCGCCATGCAGGGTAAGGCCGTTCATGATTGCGCCCATGCCGAACTCGCGCACGCCGTAGTGAATATAGTTGCCGCCGTGTTCGCGGGTAACGGAAACGCTGTTTGACCAGTCAGTCAGGTTGGACGGGGTCAAGTCGGCAGAACCGCCCACCAATTCAGGCAGCTCTTTTGCGAGGATTTCAATGCTATTTTGGCTGGCTTTACGGGTGGCGATGGTTTCTGCTTTGGCACACACTTCTTTCAATGCAGCTTGAACATAAGCGTCAAAGTTTTCAGGCAGTTTTTTATCCATACGGCGCACGAATTCTGCGGCTTCGGCAGGATATTTGGCTTGATATTGAGCAAAGAGTTCGTTCCATTCGGCCTCAAGTTTCGCACCTTTTTCTTTTGCATCCCATGCAGCATAGATTTCTTGAGGGATTTCAAACGCAGGATAAGCCCAACCCAAATGTTTGCGCGTGGCTTCGATCTCGTCCGCACCCAAAGGCGCACCGTGGGTTTTGTGGCTGCCTTCTTTATTGGCACTGCCTTTACCGATTAAGGTTTTGCAGCAAATCAGGGAAGGTTTGCCGGTTTCGGCTTTGGCCGCTTCAATGGCCGTCTGAATAGCATCAGTATCATGACCGTTTACATTTGGAATCACATGCCAGCCGTAGCTTTCAAAACGTTGCGGAATGTTTTCGGTAAACCAACCGTCCACCTTACCATCGATGGAAATATTATTGTCATCATATAAAACAATCAGTTTGCCCAAGCCCAAAGTACCGGCAAGCGAACAGGCTTCGTGCGATACGCCTTCCATCATACAACCGTCGCCCATGAAGACGTAGGTGTGGTGGTCAACGATGTTCAAACCGTCTTTATTGAATTCGGCAGCCAAGATTTTTTCAGCCAAAGCCATGCCCACAGCGTTGGCAATACCTTGTCCCAATGGGCCGGTTGTGGTTTCCACGCCGTCGGTATAACCATATTCCGGATGGCCGGGGGTTTTGCTGTGCAGTTGGCGGAAGTTTTTCAGATCATCAATGGAAACGTTATAGCCGGTCAGGTGCAACAGGCTGTAAAGAATCATAGAGGCATGACCATTGGAGAGGACAAAACGATCGCGGTTGTAGAATTTTGGGTTGGCCGGATTATGATTGAGGAATTTCGTCCACAATACTTCCGCCATTTCCGCCATACCCATAGGCGCACCCGGGTGGCCGGAGTTGGCTTTCTGTACGGCATCGACTGAGAGGAAACGGATTGCGTTTGCCAGTTGAGACATGGTTTGACCTTCCTTGGACAAGATTGGAAATTTGAAAAAGTGTGCCGATTATCGCCTGAATCAGCCGTGCTTTCAAGAATAGCCTTTTATATTTGCATTGTCAGACGGCATGATTTCCAATAGGCCATCTGAAACGGACGGGATAGATGATATTAACTGTTATTTCGTTTTGAAACAGTGCTTTATATATTTTTATCGTGTAAATAGCAAATCACTATAAGTTTGCATACAGGCTGATTCGTAAACCTTTGAATACTGCCCTTTTCAGACGGCCCTACATCAAACGGCCACAAGGAACCCATCGTTAAGACGAAGTCCCTCTTTTGCTTTGAATAGAGTCAAATGTTATGATTTGTATGCACGCGAAAGGCCGTCTGAAAATATTCACATCAAACTACTACCATGACAACAGGCTTGTGTGCACTTCATCAAGGAACACTGAAATGTCACCAGAAAACCAAGCTGAAAACACCACACCCTCAACAGAAAAAATGGCAAAAGCCACTCCGCCCAAACCTTCCAAACCCAAATCCAGCGTAATTCAAATTCATCCCGAAGGCGAACGCATCCATCCAAAAAAAGCAGAAGGACGCTTTGCCAAACTTCGTATCGCCGCCGTATTGGCGACCCAGTTTGTATTTTACGTAATTCCATGGTTTAACTGGAGTAACCGTCAGGCAGTTTTATTCAATATCCCTGACCGTCATTTTTTCATTTTCGGCCTGTCACTGGGCATGGGCGACTTAATTTATCTTGCCCTGCTGTTAATGATCTGTGCTTTCGGCCTGTTTTGGTGGACAACCATTGCCGGTCGTTTGTGGTGCGGCTACTCTTGCCCACAAACGGTTTACACCGAAATTATGCTTTGGATCGACAACTTGGTTGAAGGCGACCGCAACAAACGTTTAAAACTGGAAAAATCGCCTTGGAACTTTACTAAAATCCGCATTAAAGCCACCAAATACCTACTGATTTTCCTTGTCTGTGCGTGGACAGGTATCACTTTTGCAGGCTGGTTTGTCCCTATCCGCCAGTTTGTTCCCGATTTATTCACCGGAGCAGCAGGCGGTGGCGCAATGTTTGCCGCAGCATTTTACGGATTCATGACCTTCTTCTTTGCCCACATTATGCGCGAAAAAGTGTGTCTGCATATGTGCCCGTATGCACGCTTCCAAAGTGCGATGTTTGACAAAGACACGCTGATTATTTCCTACGATACCGAACGCGGCGAACCTCGCGGTGCACGCAAAAAAACTGCCAACAAAGAAGACAGCGGCTTGGGCGACTGTATCAACTGCACCATGTGCGTACAAGTCTGCCCCGTCGGCATCGACATCCGCGACGGCCTGCAATACCAATGTATCGGTTGTGCAGCCTGTGTTGACGCTTGTGACGAAATCATGGACAAAATGGGTTATCCGCGCGGCCTGATCCGTTACACCACCGAAGGCGCAATGGAGCATGAATACCCTGAAAGCGACATCAAAAAACGCCTGAAACGCCCTCGCGTTGCAGGTTATGGTGCAGTATTGTTTGTGGTTATTATTGCTTTCTTAACCGGTATTTCCACCCGTAAAATGGTCGAAGTGGATATTCTGAAAGACCGCGGCGTGATGGTGCGTGAAAACAGCCAAGGCTGGTTGGAAAATGCCTACAACCTACGCATTATTAATAAGAGTGAACATGAGCAGACCGTTACTGCCACAGTCAAAGGTTTCGATGATATCGCCTTGACCGGCTTGCCAGAAAACGGTATTAAAATTGCGCCACGCGAAACCGTGACCATTCCGGTTCAAGTATCCACCCTCCCTGAGTACGCCGAAAAAGGCAGCCAGCCGATTGAATTTACCTTCACATATCGTGAAACCGATGCTGCTGATGCCGAACCGACTGTCCTGAATGAAAAAGCAACCTTTATTGGAGAATAACAACGGTGTCCAAACCCAATCCCACTAAGCCTTGGTATAAACACATTTGGCCTTGGGTGCTGATGGCAGGTCCCATCTTTGTCGTTATCGCCAGCGTGTCTATGTTCTTCGTCGCAAAAGAACATACGACAGACTTGGTTTCCGACGATTACTATAAAGATGGCAAACACATCGAAATCCAGCTTCACCGCGATGAAGAAGCCGTTAAACGGCAGATTCAGGTGCAGGTTTTAATCAGTCCGGACATGAATGCCGCCAAAGTATTCGTCAGTGGACAATTCGATCCCAAACAGCCATTAAACCTGCTGCTGATGCACCCGACACGCAAAGCTGACGACCAAACCGTCAAGCTGCGCGCCGTAACAGCCGAACCGCAAAACGGCCGTATGGAATACGAAGCCATCTTTAAACCTTTACGCCCAACCAATCATTGGTACTTACGCGTTGAAGATGCCTCAGGCGTATGGCGTGTTGAAAACAAATGGATAGTCAGCCAAGGCAATGCAGTCAATCTGACGCCTATGGACAAATTGTTCGACAACGGCAAACAAGCCGCTTCAGAAGAACAATAAATCCCATGTTCAGGCCGTCTGAAACTTTCAGACGGCCTGAAAATCTTTATATCCTATATTCCTCTTTAAAATATGATTTTTTCCAATTGGCGCAGACTAACCGAAAACGAAGTCCGTATGGCAAAACAGGTTTTTGCCGACGGCATAGACTTCAACCGCATTAAAATATATCGCGGCGTCCCCTTCCTGCCCAACCCCAATACCGCTATTGCCCCAAATGGAAATATATATTTCCCGCGCAAACACTGCCTTGATGATTTCACTCAAGCCGGCATAGCCTACAAAATCTGGCTGATTCATGAACTGACGCATGTCTGGCAACACCAGCGCGGTCACAAAGTTTGGTTATCCGGTTTATTCATTATGCTCAAAGGCGGATATAGGAAACGCAAAGCTTACGCCTATCCCATGCCTTTGCCTCACTTCAACCAACTCAATATCGAGCAGCAAGCTGACCTCGTTGCCCACTATTTTGCAGCCACTTACCTGCCCAAAAATATTTATACCCCTCAACAGCCCATTTTTCAGACGGCCTTAACAGACTTTCTTCACAACCCGCATAACAAAGCCCTATGCCCACGTTACTTGTCGGCAAAAAAACAACACTCTAAAAAGCCCAGCGAGCAAATAAGCTATAATGGACAATCCGACACATCGTCCAAAAGGTCCCAAACCATGCCTTGGAACATACCTATTTTACTTACCTGGATGCGCGTCCTATTAATCCCCGTGTTCACCATCCTATTCTATTTACCGAACACATGGATTCAACCACAAACCGTCAACTGGACAGCCGCCATCATCTTTGCACTCGCAGCTGTTACAGACTGGTTTGACGGCTTTTTAGCACGCCGCTGGAAACAAACCTCCGACTTTGGCGCATTCCTCGACCCCGTTGCCGACAAACTCATGGTTGCCGTTGCTCTACTCCTGCTCGTCAGCCTTGGCAGAACATACGCCATCTTCGCCATGATTATTATCGGCCGAGAAATCACTATTTCCGCCCTGCGCGAATGGATGGCACAAATGGGCAAACGCGGCAGCGTCGCCGTAGCCACTATCGGCAAATTCAAAACCACTGCCCAAATGATCGCCATCTTCCTTTTGCTTATCGGTACGGACAAATATAACGACCCTTTCTATCTCATTGGTAACATATTGATGTTTATAGCATCCGTATTGACCATCTGGTCCATGTGCTACTACCTGAAAATGGCATGGAAAGAATTCAAATAAAATTTTTAAAAAATAAAAACAAAACACTTGACTCACACGATTAAATCCATAATAATTGCGTCTTCTTCGATATACGAAGCAACAAATATCAGAGCGGGAATAGCTCAGTTGGTAGAGCGCAACCTTGCCAAGGTTGAGGTCGCGAGTTCGAGACTCGTTTCCCGCTCCATCTTGATTACTTGTTGATTGTTCTTTTTCAATATGCGGGAATAGCTCAGTTGGTAGAGCGTAACCTTGCCAAGGTTGAGGTCGCGAGTTCGAGACTCGTTTCCCGCTCCAGTTTAATTTCAGATGCACTCAAATGCGGGAATAGCTCAGTTGGTAGAGCGCAACCTTGCCAAGGTTGAGGTCGCGAGTTCGAGACTCGTTTCCCGCTCCATTAAATCATGCATCCGAATACGCGGGAATAGCTCAGTTGGTAGAGCGCAACCTTGCCAAGGTTGAGGTCGCGAGTTCGAGACTCGTTTCCCGCTCCAGTTTCAATACTACAAACACTCCAAAGTAGTTTATTTGGCGAGATAGCAAAGTGGTTATGCAGCGGATTGCAAATCCGTCTACGCCGGTTCGATTCCGACTCTCGCCTCCATCCATTTCATGGCGGGGTGGCAGAGTGTTTATGCTATAAGGGGTGCAACCCTTATATAGGCCGGTTCAAATCCGCGCCCCCGCCTCCAATCTCTTAATTTATTGTCTACGCCCGGGTGGTGAAATAGGTAGACACAACGGACTTAAAATCCGTCGGCCCTAAACCGGCCGTGCCGGTTCGATTCCGGCTCCGGGCACCATTTACCGCTTTTAAGCGGTTATTTTTTTGTCTAGTACCCACGCCTAATAATAGAAAAGATAGCCCATTAACAGCTTTGTAGTTATAAGTACCCACTATTCTATCTAGGACAAGAAATTCATTTAAACCAGTCCATCTCCTTTCCAAACTCAAATCATCATATCATATGATTTCTATAAAAATTATATGCTAGTTTAAAACCCTTAAAAGGTTATAAAATAACGCCGTTTTAAATACTTATTACATATCTAAAAAATGTCTCGTCTACTTACCTACAAAAAAATTCTATGTAATTCTTTTTCATTATGGCTTTGCACTGTTCTAATTCTTTTTATTGAACGGTGTTTAATGTCACAATATTATCTATCAGATGATATCCGTAGTCGTTATTCCGAGGATATTATCCAGCTTATGCTCAAAGGGTTATTATTTGATATCAAAGCTGCTTCTGTATTAACGGCATTACCATTTTTACTGGGATTATTCAGCTTATTAAATTCAAAAACTGTTGTAGCATATGGACGGATTCAAGCTCTATTGTCTACAGTATTGTTATCTATCGTTTCTGCTCTGGCTATAGGGAATTGGTTTTATTATGGAGTCTACGAACGCCAATTCGATGTTTTTATTTTTGGTCTTGCAGAGGAAGATACTGTAGCCGTACTCAAAACTATTTGGTCCGATTTCCCAATTATTTGGGGATTAATTGCTTTAGCCATAGCAGTAACCCTTTTTTGGAAATGTTTTTCCCAAATTAACAGATACTCTTTTTCTGCTACTACTACAAGCAAAGCAACTTGGGTTGCTATCATAATGATACCTATCTTAATCTTAAGTATTGGTATACGTGGTTCGTTTGGTAAATTCCCTTTACGTCAAACTTCCATGCAAATTTCAACCTTACCGCAAATAAATAAATTAGTTCCCAATGCACTAATTTCTTTAAATTGGGCTTTTGCAGAACATCGAAACAGTAATAATTTTATCGAGGTTACCGATTCAGATGGTATTGAACTGATGAATCGTCTACAAAATCAAAAAGCTGATGCCAATTTAAATCGCTTATTTACACAAACTAATAAAAATTTGATTGTTGAACAACATAAGCCCAACGTTGTATTTGCTGTTATGGAAAGTATGAGCACTCACTTGCTTTCTCTAAATACGCCTGAACGAGATCTATTAGGTGAATTAGATAAACATTGGAAAGAAGATTGGGTTTATTCACGTTTTATCTCTGAGGGTGATGGCACTAGCGACTCACTACACCGTTTTTTTATTCGTAGCCCACGCCTTAACCTTAGCCAATCTGCTGCTAAAAATAAAACTTTTCCTGGAAACATGTTTAAACCATATCTTGATGCAGGATATCGTATTGTGTATATCACTGCCGGTAATGGGGGGTGGCGTGATTTTGATAGTTTTCTGCGTCATTTGGGTGTACATGAAATTATTGATGAAAATGCGATCAAAGCACGCTACCCTGAAGCCCAATCCAGCACATGGGGAGTACCTGATGAATTTATGTTCCGATATGCAGAAGACGAGTTGAAACAAGCAAAAAAAAATAATACCCCCGTATTCGTCATGATGCTATCAGTAACTAATCACCCCCCATATCAATTACCTAAACCTAACCCAACTAAAGATTTTCATCTCACTGAGCAAGAAAAACAGCGACTTTCCAGTCTAGCAACAGGAAAAGAATTGAATGAGATTTTTAACACATTCCGATATAGCAACGACGAACTTGGACGCTTCATTAGTCATACAAAATCTATTGCACCGGATACTATTATTGCTGCAACTGGAGACCATAATATGCGAGCAATCAGTTATCCTGCACCTAATGAAATTGCCCTTGGCCACAGTGTACCATTCTATCTTTATGTTCCACCTACTTACCGCTCCAATGCAGAATATCATCCTGAGCGGGCAGGCTCACATAAAGACATTTTGCCAACGTTATATAATCTTAGCCTATCAGAAATACCTTATTATCAAACCGGTTGTAATTTGACTACACCTACTGTTGATTCTTCATGGTGTGGCTATGGTTATAATCCTGAAGTTTTAATCACCAAACATGGTTTTTATAATTTAAACAATCAGGAGTTCCATCGTTGGGATAATCAGGGGCTGCAAACAGCAGAAGCTGAAATCAGCCAACCACCTGCTGAAGATATACCTTTTATTGAACGAGGTAGTGTTTACACTCAATTTTTAGATTGGCAAATTAACCGTATTGCAACTACCCATCACTAAGAATACAACTAAATTTTTATACTATCTTAGTAAAATAAAACCGACTTACCCAAACAGGTAAGTCGGTTTTATTCTCAGACAACATTACTGTACTATTTATTAAACCAAGTTCTCCAGCATCCATTTAACGTAACGGCTGACACCTTGTTTTACATCCAAGAATTCTTCTTTATACCCGGCTTCGCGCAGCTTGGTGATATCCGCTTGAGTAAAGCTCTGATATTTGCCTTTAAGTGCATCGGGGAATGGGATATAACGGATAAGTTCTTCTTCAACCAACTCTTTCAAACTCATTTCAGGTTTGCCTTCGGCTGCACGGCAGGCGTTGACGGTGGCGGCGGCGAGTTCGTTGAACTGTTGGCTGCGGCCGGTGCCGAGGTTGTAGATGCCGGAGAGGTTGGGGTGGTCGAAGAAGTAGAGGTTGACTTTGGCAACGTCTTCGACGCTGACGAAGTCGCGGGTTTGTTCGCCGTTGCCGTAGCCGTCGTTGGCTCCGAACAGGTTGACGTAACCGTGTTCGCGGTATTGGTTGAAATGGTGGAAGGCGACGGATGCCATGCGGCCTTTGTGTTGTTCGTGTTGTCCGTAAACGTTGAAGTAGCGGAAGCCGACGACTTGGGCGGTCAGGCCTTCTTTCATGCGGCGGCGCAATACTTGGTCGAACAGGAATTTGGAGTAGCCGTACACGTTGAGCGGTTTTTCGAGTTCGCGCTCTTCGCGGAAGATTTCGCCCTTGCCGTACACTGCGGCGCTGGAGGCATAGAGGAACGGAATACGTTCGTCCTGACACCAATCTAAGAGGTCGAGCGTGTACTGATAGTTGTTGTCCATCATATAAAGGCCGTCATGATTCATGGTATCGGAACATGCGCCTTGATGGAAAACGGCTTCGATATCGTCGTAAGGCAGAAGATGGCCGCGCACTTGGCGGATAAATTCGTGTTTATCAAGATAGTGGGCAATTTCACACTCGGCAAGGTTTTTAAATTTTTCGCCTTTGCTCAGATTGTCGACGGCAACAATGTCAGTAATACCGCGTTGGTTAAGTGCTTTGACGATGTTGCTGCCGATAAAGCCGGCCGCGCCTGTTACGATAATGGTCATAATGAATTTCCTTTATTTTGATTTTCCAGACGGCCTTGAAGAAATCATGCCGTCTGAAAATAAAAACTTGTCTGTCTGGATTATTTTCCAACTCTATTTTCAGACGGTATTTAGATTTTAAGGCCGTCTGAAACAGCAATTATTGCTCTTCCAATGCCTTAGTCAATTCAGCAAACGAGCAAACCGCCGTACCAAGTTTCGCTACGACAACACCTGCCGCAGTATTGGCAAGGTGCATCGCTTCAGGCATGGTATAACCAGCGGCCAAACCCAAGCCCACTCCAGCAATAACGGTATCTCCCGCACCGGATACATCATAGACTTCTTGCGCTCGTGTAGGCTGATAAATCGGCTCGCCCTCATTGAACAGGGTCATACCCTCTTCGCTTCGAGTCAACAAAATCGCGGTCAAGTCGAGATGACGGCGCAGGTTTTGGGCTTTTTCGGTCAAATCGTTTTCATTTTTCCAGCTGCCCACCACTTCTTTCAATTCTGCACGGTTAGGCGTAATCAGCGTAGCGCCGGCGTATTTTTCGTAATCATCGCCTTTCGGATCGATTAAAACGGGTTTACCGGCCTGTTTCGCCCAATCGATCATATCGGAAATATGCGACAAACCGCCCTTGCCGTAATCTGAAAAAATAATGGCATCGTATTCAGGCAACACTTCTCGATATTGATGTTTGATTTGTTCCAACACCTCACGATGAGGTGATTCTTCAAAGTCAAGTCGGATAAGCTGCTGGTTGCGGGCAACAACGCGCAATTTGACAGTGGTCGCAATTTGCTTATCGCGCATCAGATAGGAAGAAACGCCGTCTTGTACCATCAATGCGTCCAACGCATCAGCAGCTTCGTCGTCGCCGGTTACCGACAACAGCCCTGCTTTGCCGCCCAGCGAAGCGATGTTGCGCGCAACGTTCGCCGCTCCGCCCGCGCGTTGGTCGATACGTCCGATTTTCGCCACCGGCACGGGGGCTTCGGGCGAAATACGGGACACGTCGCCAAACCAATAGCGGTCGAGCATCACGTCGCCGACAACAAGGACTTTGGCTTGTGCGAAACGGGATTTGAGGGTTTCTTGTTGGAACTTGGTGGGCATTTTGCCTCCGTTGTGTTTTTTCAGACGGCCTCAACCTGTAAGGTCGTCTGAAAATCAGTTTGCTTCAAGGTTCGCCACGCGGTTCACTTCGCGCAATACGGCTACCGGATCGGCGGCTTGGGTAACGGGGCGTCCCATCACCAGATAAGTCGAACCTGCCGCCAATGCCTCGGCGGGCGTCATGATGCGGCGTTGGTCGTCGTTGTTGCCGGCAACGTCCAAACGGATGCCGGGCGTTACCAAGACAAAATCCTTTCCCAATTCGCGGCGCAGCGGCGCGGCTTCTTGGGCGGAACAGACTACACCGTCCAAGCCCGAACTTTGCGCCAGTTTCGCCAAGCGGATGACTTGTTCTTCAGGGGCGATGTTCAAACCGATTTCCGCCAAATCGCTCTGTTCCATACTGGTCAACACGGTTACGCCGATTAGGAGCGGCTTCGTGCCGTATCCGGCAACGGCTTCGGCGGCGGCTTCCATCATGCGGCGGCCGCCCGATGCGTGCATATCGACCATCCACACTCCCATGTCGGCGGCGACTTTGCACGCCTGCGCGACGGTGTGGGGAATGTCGTGGTATTTCAAATCGAGAAAGAGTTTGAAACCCTGATGAATCAGGCTTTCCGCCAAACTGCGCCCCGTCGCGGTAAACAGCTCTTTGCCGATTTTGATTTGGCACAACGCCGGATCAAGGTTGCGGACGAATCCGAGCGTGTCTTTTTCGTTGGCAAAATCAAGGGCAACGATGACGGGGGTGCGTTGTTGCGGAGTTTGGAAGTCGGTGATTAAAGGATTCATGGTGTTTTCGTTTTGGGTTTTGCCCGTAGGCACGGCCGTTATTGTCTATCACGCAGTTTATCAAAAAGAGATCGTCTGAAAACCTGATTGCTTGTTTTCAGACGACCTTTTCGATTTATTTGCCCAATGCGCCCAATACTTCGGCTTTCACGGCTTCTACCGGCTGAGTGCCGTCAACCTTGATGTATTTCGGCGCGTGTTCGCCCTCCAGTTTGCTGTAAAAATCGACCAGCACTTCGGTTTGCTCGTGGTAAACGGCAAGGCGTTTTTTGACGGTTTCTTCTTTGTCGTCGTCACGCTGAATCAAATCTTCGCCGGTTACGTCGTCTTTACCTTCGACTTTGGGCGGATTGTAGGTAACGTGGTAGGTGCGGCCCGAAGCCAAGTGAACGCGGCGGCCGCTCATGCGGTCGACAATCACGCTGTCGGGTACGTCGATTTCAACGACTGCGTCCAAATCCACGCCCGCTTCAACCATCGCTTCGGCTTGTGCCAGCGTGCGCGGGAAACCGTCGAACAGGAAACCGTTTTTGCAGTCGTCTTGCGCGATGCGTTCTTTCACCATGCCAATGATGATGTCGTCGCGTACCAAGCCGCCTTCGT
The DNA here is from genome assembly GCF_005221305.1 of Neisseria subflava. Classification (NCBI taxonomy): domain Bacteria; kingdom Pseudomonadati; phylum Pseudomonadota; class Betaproteobacteria; order Neisseriales; family Neisseriaceae; genus Neisseria; species Neisseria subflava. The sequence continues at coordinate 507,046 of NZ_CP039887.1, read as the reverse complement.
CAATGATTTTTTTCGCTTCCAAACCCAGCGGCGTGCCTGCTTTAATCGCAGCGCGGAGCATATCGCCGGTGGAAATTTGCGGAATGCCGAACGCAGCGGTGATGAATTGTGCCTGAGTGCCTTTGCCCGCGCCCGGCGCGCCTAACAATAATACTTTCATGGGGGTTCCTTCTTGTTAAGTGATATGGATTTGAAATGTGATTCAAATGATTTTACACGGCTTGCGTTTATCGTTCAAAACTTCAGACGGCCTGTTCCGCGCCGAAATGTTTCCATGCGTCATCGCGCATTTCGGCAAACCATGAGTCTTCCGGGAATCGCTCTATCGCGTCTTTCAAAGTGGAAAGCAAGTTTTGCGATAAAGCTTTCGCCAAATATTCTTCCTCATTGGCTTCGGCCGCTTTGTCAGGCTGCTGCGCCAAACCGATTGCACGGGTTTGATGGCCATGAGCCAAGTAGTTGAGTGCAATGATTTTTTGTGCCCAAAGCTGCGGAATATCGGGATTATCTTGCAGCAATACTGACAAAATTGATACGGCAACGGTCAAGCGTCCGCCGTTCATACGCAAGTCCAACGACTGGTTGGGCGGCAAAGTGCTGAGCATTTCTGCCATGCGGAACCAAAACTCGCCGCTGGCCTGCTCCGGCGCTTCTATTTTCAACATATCATAGTTGAATTCTTGCTCATCTTCTCTTACCAGCTTCGCCACATCGGCAAGCAATTTTTGTTCTTCACGGCTCAAATGGCGGAAATCATTCATATCTTTTCCTTTCAGACGGCCTTAAGCTTTAAATGCAACACGCACTCTGTCCAAATCTTCCTGCGTATCCACACCAGCAGCAGGCGCTTCTTGGGTGATTTCAACAGCAATCGGATAACCGTGCCATAGGACGCGCAACTGTTCCAGCGATTCGATGGTTTCCAAAGGAGAAACATCCATTTCCGAATAGCGTTGCAGGAAGCCTGCACGATAGGCATAAATGCCGATGTGGCGCAAAACGGCTGTTTCGGAAGGCAATTCGCGTTTTTCGGCACGCATCACATCGCGCGGATAAGGAATCGGGGCGCGGCTGAAATAGATGGCGTTGCGGTTTTTATCAAGGATGGCTTTGACGACGTTAGGATTCATAAACTCGTCAAAATCGTGCAATTCATGGGCGGCGGTTGCCATTTGCACATTGTTTTCAACCAAAACTTCGGCCGTACGGTTGATGAGCTCGGGATCGATTAAAGGCTCGTCGCCTTGTACGTTCACAACAATCAGGTGCTGCGGCAGTTTCAGTGTATTGGCCACTTCGGCAAGGCGCGTTGTACCGCTTTCGTGTTGATTAGAAGTCATGACTACTTCGACACCATGTGCCTGACAGGCCGTCTGAATATCGGGATGGTCGGTGGCAACGACAACACGAGCGGCCTTGCTTTTCGCCGCCTGTTCGGCGACACGTACAACCATCGGTTTACCGTGAATATCGGCCAAAGCCTTTCCCGGCAGACGTGAAGAATCCAACCGCGCCGGAATCAATACGACAAATTCGGTCATGCTTTCAGTTCCTCTTCGCTCAACGCTCGTGCTTCGTTTTCCAACATATAAGGAATGCCGTCACGAATCGGATAAGCCAGCTTCGCCTGACGGCTCCACAATTCCTGTTTGTCTTGATGGTATTCGAGTTTGCCTTTGGTCACAGGACAAACGAGGATGTCTAAGAATTTTTTTTCCATGAGGTTACTTTCGGGTTTGATGGTTTTAGCGAAAATCACTTTACTCGTTTTGGCGAAACTTGCTGCGCTCGTTTTCATACGGCCTCAAGCGGCATCATTTTTTCCGTGCCGGTTTGTTAGGCTGTTTGGCGCAGGCTTGGGCAGGATTTTTGCCTTCGCACATGATTTGGCGGATTTCACGTCTCAGGTTTGCGCTTTGGTTGGATTGGGTGTATTTGCCGGCAAGGATGTCCATCATAGGTTTCACCGTTGCCTCAAGATAGCGCGGCGTTTTGTCCATTATCGATTGACCTACCGCCGTGCTGTAAAAGCCAATCAATGCGTTGACTTCTTCCTGCGTATAAACCGTCTTCATGCCGTCTAAAGTCGCTTTACGCAATTGGGCGCGCACTTGCGGCGTATTGATTTCGGCAATTGATTGGTTTGCATACTTTTTCAATACCGCCTCCAACTGCGGACGTTTGTCTTCCGGCGCATCTTTCAAAAATTTCTGTGCATTCGGATCGGAAAGCACAATGCTCTCCATGCTTTGGAAAGACTGGTCTAACAGAGTATCCATCTTCTGTACTTGATACAAACGCTCCAGCGACTCATCGCTAGGTGTAGCGGCAAACGCATTGGCACACAAGGCCAAAGCAGCAAAAGGCAACAATAAAGTTTTTAATTTCATTTTTTCTACCTACTTAATAAATATCAATATTTTTAGACGGCCTGAACATTATTTGGCACATTCCGAAGAATGTTTATTGCCCTTACACAAAATCTCACGCGTTTGAGATTTAAAAGCGGGCGTATATTTCTGGCTTGCGTTGATATAGTTGTTGCTCATTGTCTTTTCAACAATCTCATCATTCAATTTGTCGAAACGTTCTATCTTTTCAAATGCAGACTTACCGGCCCCATGCTCAAATACTTTTACTATGCTATCCACGTCTGCTTGGCTCAGCACATTGTCAATATCTCCACCATGCTGTCTGAGATGATTGATTTTTTCAAAATACCCTTGCCCCGAGGGGAAGAGAAGAAGCTGTTGAGTACATCGACTTCTTCTTGTGTAAATACTTTCTGTACGGCACGCTTTTCTTCATCCAGCCATTGTTTTTTCAACTCTGGGCGGCTCAAATCGTCTTGCATGTTTTTCATATAACGACTGATGACTGCCTTCATCTGCGCTTTTTGAGCTTTGGGCGTCATCGTTAATAAGCGCTCATTGTCCTCTTTATTCACCATCTCCAAAGAACGTTGCACTTTCTCGCTATAATTATTGCTTATCCCTTGAATCTCCAACCATTTCATTGCAGATTCATCACTTGGTTTGGCAGCTAAACTTTGAGTGGATACAAATAAAGCTGCACAAGCAACCAACAAATATTTTAACTTCATGATTTACTCCTATCGCGTAGTTTGAAGATCATCTTTAAAACATCTGTGAAACATCTATAAGCATTTAGATTGAAACATTCGCAGATACGAACGCCGCCAAGTCCGGCTCAATTATCGCATAAACAGGCAAGACCCACACATGATTCAGGCTGTGGCCGTCTGAAAATTTGACCGCATCCTTTTCCGTGATAATCACCACATCTGCGTCCGGCAAATCCGCTACCGTAATATCTGCATGATCAGGCAAGGCAACGGTTTGTTTTAAAGCAATATTCATGCTTTGCAACGTATTGAAAAAACGCTCCGGCTTGGCGATACCGGCGACGGCGGCGACGGTTTGATTTCCCAGACCCGCCAAATCCAATTTTTCAGACGACCTGTTCAAACGGTAAATCCGCCCTGTTTCAATATGGCTGGCAAACATATTTTCAGACGGCCTGAATGCCATATCTGCTTTTCCGCCACTGACGACGACCGCATCAACGGAAGCCAATCGAGACAAAGGTTCGCGCAAGCTGCCGTTGGGCAGTAAATCCAAATTGGTGCGTCCTGTATCTACCGCCGGAAAGACGGCAATTTCCATATCGCGTTGCAAGGCATAATGTTGCAAGCCATCGTCGGCCACAATCAATTCAAGCTCAGGATGCGCCGCAAGCAATGCCCTGCCTGCTTCTGCACGGCTGCTGCCTACCGCCGTCGGCGCACCGGTTTGGCGAAACAACAATAAAGGTTCGTCGCCTGCATCTGCCGCACTGCTGGCTGTATTCAATACATGAACCGCCTTGCTCTTGCGCCCGTAACCTCGGCTGATGATGCCGACCTTAATGTCCTTTTCCTGCAAACCCGACACCAGCGCGGTGACTATCGGCGTTTTCCCTGTTCCGCCTGCATGAATATTGCCAACTACCACCACAGGCACTGGCAATTTTTCGCTTTTCAAATGGCCTGAAACAAAATCATCGCGCCGTTTCGCCGCAATTTTGGCAAACAGCTTGGACAATGGTTTTAACAGCAAAGACAGAAACGGATTGGGGAATTGCCAATGGCGTTCGATAATTTGGTGGAGTTTGGGCATACGCACGACTTTTGAAGCGAAAATCAAACGATAATATAACACAAGCCCGCCCAGACAAGGCCGTCTGAACATGCGGCTCTGATAATATTAAAACAAAGGGCGCAAGTTTCATGAAAACGAATACAACGAATCGCTCTAAAACCCTTATAATTCAGCTTTCCCAAATTTTTTCTGTTTCGCAATGTCCGAACTTTTCGCGCCCTCCTCCATTTCCGTATCCGAACTCAACGCCCTCGCCAAAGCCTTGCTGGAAGACCATCTTGCCGGCTTGTGGATTGCCGGCGAAGTATCCAACCTGACCCGTGCCGCCAGCGGACATTATTATTTCTCGCTCAAAGACAGCCGCGCTCAGGTACGTTGCGCGATGTTTAAGGGTGCGGCCATGCGTTTGGCGAAGCCTTTGAAAGAAGGCGACCATATCGAAGTATCAGGAAAAATTAGCATTTATGAAGCGCGGGGCGAATTTCAGATTACCGTGAATGAGGTGCGACTCAAAGGTTTGGGGCAGCTTTACGAAGCCTATGAACGATTGAAGGCACAGTTGCAAGCGGAAGGCGCGTTTTCAGCGGAACGCAAAAAGCCGTTGCCCGCCCGCCCTCAATGTATCGGCATCGTCACCAGCCTAGCGGCAGCTGCTTTGCGCGATGTTGTAACCACCTTAAACCGCCGCGCGCCCGAAATTCCCGTTATCGTTTATCCGACGCCCGTTCAAGGCACAGGCAGCGAGTTGCAAATTGCCCAAGCGATTAAAACCGCTTCGCAACGCGCCGAATGTGACGTGCTGATTGTCTGTCGCGGCGGCGGCAGCATCGAAGACTTGTGGGTGTTTAACGAAGAGCCGGTCGTGCGTGCCATCGAAGCCTGCTCAATTCCCGTCGTCAGCGGCGTAGGACACGAAACCGATTTCACACTCGCCGATTTTGTCGCCGACGTGCGCGCGCCCACGCCGACCGGCGCGGCGGAACTGGTCAGCCCCAACCGCCAAGAATCACTACATCGCCTCGCCCAAGCGCAAGGCCGTCTGAAAACCGTTTTGGAGCAACGATATTTCGATGCCAGCCAAAAACTCGACTGGCTGGCGCGGCAAATCCGTCATCCGCGCCAAAAACTTGACGATCAGCGCGCTTCAATCAGCAAGCTGGCGCAAATGCTGTCTTACTCGATGACGCAAAACCTCCGTGCCCACACCGCCCGTTTTGAACGCCAAACCCAAACCCTGAAACATTGCCGTCCTGATGTTTCCGTTTACAAAAACAATATCACCCACTTTCAGACGGCCTTGTCGCATTCCTTCCGCCAACTGCTTGCCCACCGCCGTCAAAGCCTGACCGCCCAAGCCGCATTGCTCGAAGCCGTATCGCCGCAGCATATTCTGGAGCGCGGCTTTTCGGTCGTCAAAAACACTCGCGGACAAGTCATCCACAATGCCGATATGTTGAAACAAGGACAGAAACTGTACATCACTTTTGCCGACGGCGAAACCGACGTACGCGTGACCAAAGAGCAGGCGCAGGGCGAGTTATTTGACTGACAAAATAAAGGCCGTCTGAAACTTTATGAGATTGAAGTGAAACTATGTCTGCCTTTTAAAAATCCTTAACCTGCCAATGCGGTATAATGCCTCATCTGCACACGCAGCATATACGGAAACATTATGGACAACGCACAAAATACAGAAAATCCGATTCCTCCACGCAACTCCATCCGCAAAAACAGCATTTACCTGCTACCCAATTCCTTTACCATCGCCGCACTGTTTTGCGCGTTCTTCGCCATTACCCAGTCCATGCACGGACGTTATGAAACGGCGGCGATTGCAGTCTTCCTTTCCATGCTGCTCGACGGCATGGACGGACGCGTTGCCCGTTTGACCAACAGCCAGAGCGCGTTCGGCGAACAGCTCGACAGCCTTGCCGATATGGTCAGCTTCGGCGTGGCGCCTGCCCTGATTGCCTACAAATGGCAACTTTGGCAGTTTGGCAAAATCGGTTATTCCGTCGCCTTTATCTACTGCGCCTGCGCCGCCCTGCGTTTGGCACTGTTCAACACGCTCATCGGCAAGGTCGATAAACGCTGGTTTATCGGCGTTCCAAGCCCGACCGCCGCTGCGTTGATTGTCGGGCTGATTTGGGTCAATCACAGCTTTGAACGCTTCCCCGGCGTGCATTGGTGGGCATTGGGTATCACCCTGTTTGCCGGTATTTCCATGATTGTGCAGATTCCGTTTTGGAGCTTCAAAGAAATCAACATCCGCCGCCAAGTGCCGTTTATGGGCATGGTGTTGGCCGTGTTGGTATTGCTGCTCATCAACTGGAAACCTTCGCTCGTCCTCTTCTTGTTCTTCCTCGGTTACAGCCTGTCCGGTTATGTGATGGCAGCAATCCGTTGGTTTAAAAAACGCCACAAAACTCATAAACACGACAAGGCCGTCTGAAATGTGGTCTTGGGACATCATCCTTGCCCTGCTCACCGTCGGCAGCGCGGCGGGCTTTATTGCCGGACTGTTCGGCGTAGGCGGCGGCACGTTGATTGTTCCTGTTGTCTTATGGGCGTTGCAACTGCAAGGCATAGGCGGCCACCCCTATGCCCAGCATCTTGCCATCGGCACTTCCTTTGCCGTCATGGTGTTTACCACCTTCTCCAGTATGTACGCCCAACATAAAAAGCACGCCATCGATTGGGCGACTGTCCGCCGGATGACGCCGGGCATGATACTCGGCGTACTCCTCGGCGCGGCAACGGCAAAATATATGCCGACGCTGGCTTTGCAGGTTTTCTTTATTGCATTTCTTGCCTTTATCGCACTCAAAACCCTACGCGATTCCAAACCCAAACCTTCGCGCACCCTACCTGCCCTCCCCGGCCTGACAGCCGTCGGCACGCTTTTTGGGGCGGCTTCAAGTTGGGTCGGTATCGGCGGCGGTTCACTATCCGTTCCATTTCTACTGTATTGCAACTTTCCGGCGCACCGCGCCATCGGCACATCTTCAGGCCTGGCATGGCCGATTGCGATTGCCGGCACCATCGGCTATTTTGCCAACGGTTTGCATATCGCCAACCTGCCTGAAGGCACGGCAGGCTTTATCTATCTTCCGGCCGTGGCCATATTGAGCGTTGCCACCATCCTCTTTGCGCCACTCGGCGTAAAAACGGCGCACAAGCTGCCCGCCCGAAAACTCAAAATCGCCTTCGGCATTATGTTGTTGCTGATTGCCGCCAAGATGGCTTGGAATTTGATACATTAAATCTTTCTTGTGAAAAAGGCCGTCTGAAAATCTTTCAGACGGCCTTTTTGATGGCAGTAAAAACAAACTAAATAAAACCTTTTTACCTTACCCGATTTGCCCCATCGCAAATACAGCCAAGCGCCATATCGCCCATCCTGCCACCAACAATCCGGCGCACAAACGAACCATGCGTTTTTGCAGAAAGGTTTTCAACTGCGCGGCAAATATGCCCATCGCAAGCAAGTTCGGCAAGGTCCCCAATGCAAACGCCAGCATATACAGCCCGCCATGCAAGGCATTGCCGCTGCCCAAAGCATACAAAGACGCGCTGTACACTAAACCGCAAGGCAGCCAACCCCAAAGCACGCCCACGCCGAAACAGGCAGGCACTGATTTAATCGGCAGCAATTTGTTCAGCAAAGGATTCAGGCGTTTCCATATCGGTTTGCCGATGCCTTCGATTTTGGTTGCAGCAGTCGAAATCCCGGCAAGATACAGACCGAGCAAAAGCAGCAAGACATTGGCGGCAATATACAAACCGTTTTGAACTGCGCGCGTATCGTCCAAGGAAATGCCGACCTGTCCGACCAAGCCGACCAACAGGCCAATGACGACATAGCTGCTGATGCGCCCCAAGTTCAACAATACAATCAGCCCGATTCGGTTTAAATGTGGCGGCAGTTGCAAAGCAAATGCGCTGCTCAAGCCGCCGCACATACCGACGCAATGCGTTCCGCCAAAAAAGCCGAGCAAAAAAAGTGTAAGAAATGTGATTTCTTGATTCATGGTTTTTAATGATTCAAACGAATGGATGAGGCCGTCTGAAACTTTTCATACGGCCCTGAGAATGCAGGATAAGTTTTTCCGCCCACCCTCTTCACGCTTTAGAAAAGCAATTAACTGCGTGCGCGTACGTCAAATGCCTGACGCAAACCTTCGCCGATCATGACCAGCAAAAGCAGCATCACCGTCAGCGTAGCGACGGCAGACAGGCCAATCCACCACGCGTCCAAGTTGTCCTTGCCTTGCGCCAGCAACTCGCCCAAGCTCGCCTGCGAGGCAGGTACGCCCAAGCCCAAGAAGTCCAAACTGGTCAGGGCAAGTACGGCACCCGAAATACGGAAAGGCAGGAAAGCCAATACCGGCGTCAAGCTGTTGGGCAGGATATGGCGCCACATGATTTCACGGTTGCCCACGCCCATCGCGCGCGCCGCCAAAACGTAATCGGTCTGACGGTTTTTCAAAAACTCGGCGCGGACATAGTCGGACAAGCCCATCCAGCCAAAAAGCGACAGCAACACCAGCAAAATCAACAGCCCCGGATTAAAAAACGAAGACAGGATAATCAAGAGGTACAGCTCCGGCATACCGCCCCAAACCTCGATAAAACGCTGCATCAGAAGGTCGGTTTTACCGCCGAAATAACCCTGCACCGCGCCTGCAACCACGCCGATTACGGTAGTCACCACAGTCAACACCAAGGCAAACAACAGCGAATCACGGAAACCGTAAACCAAGCGCGCCAACAGGTCGCGGCCGCGGTCGTCCGTTCCTAAGATATGCCGTTCGGACGGTTTGGCCGGATCGGGGGCCGTATCAAAATCGTTTAAGGTATCGGCATCATAAGGATTGGGCAGGTAAAGGGCAAAATTGCCGTCTGAAGTGATGTTGTGGCGGATAAGCGGATCCAGATAATCCGCAGGCGTATCGAAATCGCCGCCAAATGTGGTTTCGTTATATTCGTTTACCAAGGGGAAGAAATACTCGCCCTGATAGCGTATCCACAAAGGTTTGTCGTTGCTCCACAAAGGTGCAAGCAAAGTGACGACAAATAAAACGGCCAAAATCCGCAAAGCCAACCAACCGCGCTTATGCTGTTTAAAGGCTTGCCAAGTAGGGTTTGAAGTAGATTTTTTCTTTTTCATGGTTCGAAACATTCTTTAATAATGGATTGAAGATATTTTCAGACGGCCTTATTTCTGCCCGCCAAAATGAATGCGCGGATCGACCCATGAATAAGAAATATCCGACACCAATTTAGCCAACAACCCCATCAGCGTGAACACATACAGCGTACCCATTACAACAGGATAATCGCGTTTCATCACTGCCTCGTAAGACAACAAACCCAACCCGTCCAACGAGAACAACGTTTCAATCAACAGGCTTCCGGTAAAGAATGCGCCGATAAATGCGGCCGGGAAACCGGTAATCAGAGGAATCATGGCATTGCGGAAAATATGTTTCCACAGAATCTGTTTCTCAGGCAAGCCCTTGGCTCGTGCGGTATAAACATATTGACGGCGGATTTCTTCAAGAAACACGTTTTTCGTCAATACGGTCATCACCGCCAAGTTGCCTGCTACCGAAGCGGTAATCGGCAAGGCCATATGCCATAAATAATCTTTGACTTTACCTGCCCAAGAAAGCGTATCGAAATCATCGCCGACCAAGCCGCCCTGAGGGAACCAGGCAAAAAAGCTGCCACCGCCAAACAACACCAGCAACACCAAACCCAATACAAACGGCGGTACGGTATAGCCGACCAAAATCACCATGCCCGTAATCGTATCAAATCGGCTGCCATCTCTGACCGCCTTGGCAATACCCAACGGAATACATATCAAATAAGTCAGGAAGAACGTCCACAAACCCAAACTCATCGACACCGGCATTTTCTCTTTCACCAGCTCAAATACGGTTTGATGGTGGAAAAAGCTCTCGCCCAAATCGAAACGGGCGAATTTCCATACCATATCGACAAAACGCGTCACAGGCGGCTTGTCGAAACCGTATAAAGCATTCAGCGCGGCCAAATCTTCCGCACTGATGCGGTTGCCGTTTTTAGCCAGAGTTCCGGGAATACTGCGCCCCGCCGTTTCACCACCAACCGCACCCTGCGTCAGCTGCTGAACCATCTGCTCCACCGGACCGCCGGGAACAAACTGAATCACGGCGAAAGTAATCGCCAAAATCCCCAACAACGTGGGAATCAAAAGGAGCATACGATGAAAGATATAACGCCACATGGTTAAGTGTTCCTCTATTTTTTTTGATTTAAAGGCCGTCTGAAACCGCTGACTTCAGACGGCATATAGTAACGGATTAATAAGCGTTTGGCCGATGATTTACTTCTCCAACGCCTCCTGCAATTTCTTCTCAATCAAATCCGCGTCAAACGATTTGGCAATCAGCTCAAAGCGGGAATCGCGGCGCCATGAAACTTGGTTTGCGCCCCATTGACCGTCCACCCAGTTGAGCCACACCCATGTACCAAGCACTTGGAACACGCCTTTGGCACGCACGAGGCCGTCTGTAAATTTAGGCAGGTCGTTGAAGAAATCAGTCAGCTTTTCGCCGTCGAAATCACGTCCGGCAGGGAAAGTGAAGCCTTGAGACTGGAAGCCCATGGTGTTATCCGGCAGGGCTTTGAGGCGGTAGCGCGATTTTCCGACAACGGGAATATCAAGCCATTGGATGTCGAGTTGCGCATTTTGTACTTCAACCACTTTGGCTTTAGGCGGGAACAGCTTGGCCGCTTTATCGTGAAACTCGGCCAACTGCTCGTGCGTGCACAAGTCGGTTTTACTGGCGACCAATACGTCGCAGATGCCGATTTGGTCTTTATACAATGCCTGCTGCGCGTAATCGGGATTGATGAACTGGCGCGGATCGACGACGGTAAAGACGGCGCCGATTTCCAAAAGGCTGTCCAGCGGTTTGGCTTTCAATTCGTCGATGACGCTGGCGGCGTGTGCCAGTCCGCTTGCCTCAATCATCAGGCGGTCGGGCTTGGCGTCGCGCAGCATTTTCTGCACGGTTACGCCCATTTGCGGGCCGGCGGTACAACACAAACAGCCGCCGGCGATTTCTGCCACAGGGATGCCGTTGTCGCTCAATACCGCGCCGTCAATGCCGATTTCGCCGAACTCGTTGACGATGATGACCCATTTTTCGTTCGGGTCTTTCTGTTCCATCAGGCTTTTAAGCGCGGTGGTTTTGCCTGTTCCCAGAAAACCTGAAATCAGGTGGACTTTGGTTTTTTTCACTTCTGACATTTTTTACAGATTCCAGTTAAAACAACGTGTTCTTCTTTCAGCGCAAAGCCGCTTTCGGCAACGCCTGCGCACAGTGCCGCCCATTCGTGGCTCAGGGTTTGCTCGTCCGCCGTGCCGCATTCGGTGCAGACCAAAATAAACGCGCTGTGGTGCGCTTCGGCTTCTTCGTGGTCATGGCAATGGTCGTTGCACTCGTGCTGCGCGTGGCTGCACAAAATATAGCCGTTGACCGCCGCCACTTTGTGCAAAACACCCTGCTCCGCCCAAAAATCAAGGGCGCGGTAGGCCGTCGGCGGCGCAACCACGCCCTCGCTTTGCTGCTGCATCTGCGACAGAACGTTGTAGGCTTTAATCACGCCGCTTTGTTTCAAAACAATATCAAGCACTTGCTCGCGCAATGCGGTTACCTGCACGCCATCGCGCTGCGCTTGTTCTAAGATTTTTTGTTTGATTGCGTTCATAACTGAAACAGCCTTTCAGACGGCCTTGTTAATAAAAAATTACATTATAACGTGTTTGTTCAATTTCAGATAACAAAGAGGCCGTCTGAAACCTTCAGACGGCCTGATGCCGATTACTTAAACCAAGATTTTATTTTTCCAAACAAAGACATGCTTTGTTTTTCAAACGTTTCTTCCTTCACCAGAGCAGGCTCATCGCGGTAAACTTTCATGCCTGCAAAGGTCTGGGCAACCGGCATGATTTCGATGGAATTGACGTTCATCCGCGCCGGACGCTGATAGAGCCATAAAGCGGTATCGGCAATATCTTGCGGCTGGATAAACTCGACATTCTCATAAACCTCGGCCGCACGCTGGTCGTCGCCTTTGAAACGGACGTTGGAAAACTCGGTGTCGCCACATAAGCCCGGTTCGATATTGGTAATGCGGATATTTTTATCTGCCAATTCAGCGCGCAGGTTCATACTGAATTGGCGCACAAAAGCCTTGGTCGCGCCATAAACATTACTGCCGGAATAAGCATAACTGCCGGCAATCGAACCCAAATTGATGATGTAGCCTTGTTTGCGCGCTACCATTTGCGGCAAAATCTGGCGGGTCAGAAAAGTCAGGCCGATGATATTGGTTTGAATCATGGTTTCCCAATCGCCAAAATCGGCTTTATCGGCAGAATCCAAACCTAAAGCCAAACCGGCGTTGTTGATCAGGCAATCGATTTCAGATAAATGCTCGGGCAGGCTGTTTAAAGCGTTTTGAATCGACTCCGTACGCGAAACATCCATTTCCAACGGGTAAAACTGCTCGCCCAATTCCTCTGCCAACTGCTGCAATTTGTCTTCACGCCTTGCCGCACCGATGACATGATAGCCTGCCGCAACAAAGGTGCGGCACATGGCCGCGCCGAATCCTGCCGATGCCCCGGTAATCAAAATTGCCATATCGTTTCCTTTCTATACTCGTTTCAGACTTGGGTTTAAGGTATGATAACGCCTTATCAGACGGCCTGAGTGTTTGGCCGGCCGATTCTAAATTTAACGATAATCATATCATCACAATAGGACACACTCCATATGAAAACCCGTTTTCTCCCTGTCGCTTTGGCAGCAGTAGCGCTTACCCTGACCGCCTGCGGCGGCAGCGGCGCGCCTTCCCAGCCTAAAGGCCCGATTTCCGAAGACCGTACGGCCGCGTTCAAATCCATGATGCCTGAGTTCACCCGTATGGGCAAAATGGTCAAAGACGAAGAGCCTTACGACGTTGAGAAATTCAAACAAGCTGCGGCCACTTTTGCCGAAAACAGCAAAAAACCGTTTACCCTGTTTGAATCCGATCCTCAAGGCAATGGCCGCGCCCTGCCTGCCATCTGGACAGACACTGCAAAATTCAAAGCCGAAGAAGAAAAATTCGTCGCTGCGGTTGAGAAACTCAACGCCGCCGCCCAAACCGGCAAGCTCGAAGAAATTAAAGCCGCTTACGGCGAAACCGGTGCAACCTGCAAATCCTGCCATGACACATTCCGCGGCCCGGAATAAGGCTTAAAACAATAAAGGCCGTCTGAAATATCATTTTCAGACGGCCTTTTCTTCAACTGACTTCAAATCTTTCTATATTGACTTTATATTTTGCATTTCATTTTTTTTACCTGTTTCATTTGAAACCGACGGCTCAATTCACATATCGCAATCAAATTTTCTTCTTCCGGCTGTTTAAATTCAATTAAATCACCCTTCTTCTCGATCAACCAAATTCAAATTCAGACCTGCTTTATCTTTGCCGTCAGATTAATCATATGCGGGTGGATTATCTCCTGAAACAAGAATCTGCTTTATTTTTTCACAAATAAAAACCATTATTAAAATATTTGTAAAGTTTAATAATATGTTATAAAGTAGCGACTTCGTTTCTGAGGTAACTATCATGAATCCGAATTTCAAATTAAACCTACTGACATTATCTTTACTGGCTATAACAAGTATCGCACACGCAGAAGACGAGGTTTCAACTCAAGAGCTTGATGAAATTCAAGTCAAAGGCAAATACATTGCCAAAGAGAAAAAAGTTTTTACCGAAGGCCAAGCCAAAAGTTCGCGTGAACGCGTTTATCAATCCAGCGAAAACATCGATGCCATCGTGCGGAGCATGCCCGGCGTCTTCACCCAACAAGACAAGGGATCGGGGGTATTGGCGGTCAATATCCGTGGCGATAGCGGTTTGGGACGCGTCAATACGATGGTTGACGGCGTCACCCAAACCTTCTATTCCACTTCTGCCGATGCCGGACGCAGCGGCAGCTCCTCGCAATTCGGTACGGCACTGGATCCCAATTTTATTGCCGGCGTGGATGTAACCAAAGGCAGTTTCACAGGTGCCAACGGTATCAATGCCTTATCCGGTACAGCCAATTTCCGTACTTTACGGGTAGACGATGTGGTACACGGAAACAATACCTTCGGCCTCTTGACCAAAGGATTGACCGGCACAAACAGCACCAAAAGCAACTTTATGGCAACCGGAGCAGCACAAAAATGGTTTGACAGTGGCGCGCGCCTTGGTGCCTTATATGGTTATAGCCACCGCAATGTCGAGCAAAACTATAAAGTAGGCGGTGGCGGTCAGCGTATCGGCAATTTTGGCGAAGAATATTTGGACCGTAAAAAACAAGAATATTTTGAAAGCAACTTATTGAAATTCGACCAAGGGCAAAATCGTTGGGTTCGCGACTTTTCCAAGCGCAACGCAGTCGGTAAAAGCTATTGGGACTACCCTTTCTCCAAAAAATATAACGATCCTGAGGTTTTGCAAAGAGATTATGTTGATGATTTGGAAAGAAGCTGGAAAGAGAATTTAGCACCGCAATGGGACCTGACTCCAATCGACCCGACCAGCCTGCAACAACGCTCAAACAGCCATTTGGTCAAAGTGGAATACGAAAACGACAACAACAAGCTGGATCTTCAACTTCGTACCATGAACAACCGTATCGGCAGCCGCAAAGTAGAAAACCGCAATTACCAAGCCAATTACAACTTAAACATTGGCGATTATGTCGATTTAAACGTGTTGGCCGCCCATAATCTGGGAAAACAAAAATATCCGAAAAACTCACGTTTTTCAGGATGGGGACTGCTTGATTATTTGGAAACCAAAAACACAGCCAATCTTTTGGATATCAACAACAGATTTTCTTTCAACCTTCCCCAAAAAACAGATTTAAAAGCCACCGTCGGTTTCAATTTCTTTAAAAACCAATACAGTAAAAACCGCTTTCCGGAAGAGCTGAGCCTGTTTTACGACGGCCCGGATCAAGATGCCGGCCTGTACAGCTTTTTAGGCCGCTTCAAAGGCGACAAAGGAATATTTCCTCAGAAATCAACCATATTGCAACCTTCAGGCCAGCAAAAATTCAATACGTTCTATTTTGATACTTCCTTGAAAAAAGGCATTTATCAATTGAATTACAGCGCCAATATGGTCAACTACCGCTACAAAGGCGAATATACCGACTACTTCAATACCCAAGAAGACTTTAAAAAAGCATTTGGAGAAGATTCTGAAATTTATAAACAGCATTGCACGCCAAGCTGCGACCTTTACGAACCGGTTTATACCAAATCCGGTAAAAAGCATGCGGTAAACCATTCGGTAGCATTAAACATCAATGTCAACGACTACTTTATGCCGTTTATCAGCTATTCGCGTACGCATAGAATGCCGAATATTCAAGAAATGTATTTTTCACAAATCGGCGACTCAGGCGTCAATACCGCCCTTAAGCCGGAACAGGCCAATACTTACCAAATAGGCTTCAATACCTTCAAAAAAGGGATTTTCAAGCCGGACGATGTATTGGGTTTCAAACTGGTCGCTTACCGCAGCAGGATAAACAACTATATCCACAATGTTTATGGCAAATGGTGGGATTTGGATAAAGCACCCAGCTGGGTAACCAGTACCGGCCTGCAATACTCTATCCAGCATCGAAACTATGCCAAACCTGTCCATAAAAACGGTTTGGAAGTGGAAATGAACTATGATTTCGGCCGCTTTTTTACAACCCTGTCTTACGCATATCAAAAAACCAACCAGCCGACCAATTATAGCGATGCCAGCGAATCGCCCCGTAATTCTTCTAAAGAAGACCAAATTAAACAGGGCTACGGCTTAAGCAAAATTTCACGCTTACCCCGAGATTATGGTCGGTTTGAATTAGGGTCCCGATGGTTGGGCAACAAATTGACCATCGGCGGCATTATGCGCTATTACGGCAAAAGTACACGGGCGACGACTGAGGAGGAATTTGTTGACGGTACAACCGGTGCCAATACCTACTCTTCACATCAAATGGGCAGAAGGGTGATCAAAAAAACAGAAAGCATCAACAGACAGCCGATGATTTTTGATTTCTATGCCAATTATGAACCGAAGAAAAACCTTATCCTTCGTTTCGACATTCAAAATGCGTTCAATAAACGCTATATCGACCCTTTGGATGCTGCAAACGATGCTGCAACCCAGCGCTATTTCAGCGTATTTGAAAGAAAAGGCGGTTTAGATGATGAGGAAGTCGAATGCGATGCCAACGGTTTATGCAATGGCAAATATGGCGGCACGACACGTTCCGTCTTGAACAACTACGCACGAGGCAGGACTTTGCTGTTTACCATCAGTTATAAGTTCTAAACCTATCCGTCAGCATTCTTAATATTGCACTGATTAAAAAGCCGGTAAACACAATGTTTACCGGCTTTTTTCAGTATATTCTCAAAATTCTCTTTATCTATACACAACAAAAAACCTGCCCTTGCGGGCAGGTTTTCAATAATGACGGATTACAGGCCGCTCAGACGGGCTGTATCGTGTGCAATCATCAATTCTTCGTTGGTAGGAATCACAACGGCAACAGCTTTGCTGTCGGCAGTGGTAATTACGCCGGCGTTACCAAAACGGGCTTTCAGGTTGGCTTCTTGGTCGATGTGCAAACCGAGGAAGCCCAAGTAACCCAATACGCGTTCGCGGATGATGTCGGAGTTTTCGCCGATGCCGCCGGTAAACACCAATGCGTCCAAACCGCCGGCTGCTACTGCCATGCTGCCGATGTATTTAGCCAAGCGGTAGATGAAGATTTCCAGAGCCAGTTTGGCACCTGCGTGGCCGTTGGCAGCTTCTTCTTCGATGGTACGGCAGTCGTTAGACAAACCGGAGATACCGAGCAGGCCTGATTTTTTGTTCAGCATTTCGGTAATTTGGGAAATGGTCATGTTTGCGTTTTCAGCCAAGAAGCTGAAAACTGAAGGGTCGATATCGCCGCTGCGGGTACCCATTACCAAGCCTTCCAGCGGAGTCAGTCCCATGCTGGTATCTTTACATTCGCCGTTGGCAACTGCTGCGATAGATGCGCCGTTACCCAAGTGGGCAATCACCATGCGCAGGTCTTTTTTATCTTTGCCGAGGAAGCGTGCAGTTTCGTCAGAAACGAAGCGGTAGCTGGTACCGTGCGCACCGTAGCGGCGCAAGCCGTATTTTTCATACAATTCATGTGGAACAGCATATTTGTAAGCGTGTTCAGGCATGGTTTGATGGAATGCAGTGTCGAATACGACAACGTTCGGCAGGCCTTTGAAGATGCTTTGTGCAGCGCGCAGGCCCAAAAGGTGAGCCGGGTTGTGCAGAGGAGCAAGTGGAATACATTTTTCGATACCAGCGATAACATCGTCGGTAACCAAAATGGATTCGCTGTACAATTCGCCGCCGCTTACCACGCGGTGGCCGATCGCGCCGATACGGGTATCGAGGCCGTGGGCTTTGAGTTCTTCCATCAGGGCTTCAACTGCACCGGTGTGGTCGGGCTTGGCGGACAGGTCGACTTTGTGTTTTTCGCCGTTGAATTTGAAGGTGATGTAGGCATCGGGCAGATTGAGTTTTTCGGCAAGGCAGCTCAGCAATACTTCGCCGCTGTCGTTATCCAATACGGCACCTTTGAGAGAAGAGCTGCCGCAGTTCAAAACCAAGATTAATTTTTGTGTCATTTTATGCTCCTTGAGGTTTCAGACGGAATTTTTGTCGGGACCTTACTGCTGCTCCGGCTATGTTGCACCCCTTGTGGGACGTAGTGGGTAGCGGTCTGAACAGATTAACAAAGTAAACGCCGTATTCTAACAAAAAATGTAATCGGCTGCTTGACTTAATATTTGATGTAAAATGGACGGAATTTTATTTTAGGCCGTCTGAAAAAATGACGGCGGTTTTGAAGATTTCCCGATATGCATTATTTCAGTATCCACACTCAAGACGGTGAACACGCCGGATTTTTTATTATGTTGGCAGACGATGAATCACAAAATCCGCCGCAAAGCGGACGCTTCGCAATCAAGCTGCAAAGCGAAGATGCAGCCGAAGCGGCGGTGTTGTCGCCTTTTGAGCAAACCGATATCCCACAATACTGGCGCGTGGTTAAAGACCGTATCGAATTGTTTTTCGACGATAAAAATATCGGCGCGTTGCGCAACGAATACCTGACCATCAGCGGCAAAACCTTTATCCTGACCGATTTGACCGGAGCGATGTAATGGAAAGTATGTTTATCCTTGTCCCCATCAGCATTATTTTGGCCTTTATCATCGGCTGGTTTTTCTGGTGGTCGGGTAAAAACGGACAGTTTGACGACCTTGAAGGCCCTGCGCACCGCATTTTGATGGACGACGACTCCACTGAAAAACTGATCGAAAAAGATGAAGATAAAGAATCCAAACAATGAGCCTTAAAAAAGATAATCTGAATTTCCACACGACCCGCCGTTTTGCGCCGCTCTTTGGGACGCAGTTTTTGGGCGCGTTTAACGATAATATGTTCAAAACCGCATTATTCGTGATGATCAGTTTTTACGGTTTGGGCAAAAACGACTTTCTGCCGCCCAGCCAAATGCTGAACTTGGGCGCAATGCTGTTTATCCTGCCCTACTTCCTGTTTTCCGCGCTCTCAGGACAATTGAGCAACAAATTCGATAAAGCAGTTTTAGCGCGTTGGATTAAGCTGTTGGAAATCATCATCATGGCAGTGGCGGCATATGGCTTCTACATCCAATCCGCACCTTTGCTTTTAATCTGCCTGTTTTGCATGGGTACGCAATCGACCTTGTTCGGCCCGCTGAAATACGCGATTTTGCCCGATTATCTTAACGACAAAGAGCTGATTATGGGCAACAGCCTGATTGAATCGGGTACGTTTATCGCCATTTTGCTTGGCCAACTTTTGGGCACGGCAGTCGCAGGCGTTCCGCCGTATATTGTTGGCGGTTTGGTGTTATTGGTCGCCGTCAGCGGCACGATGACCAGTCTGTTTATGCCGTCTGTACCCGCTAAAATGCCGGACACAAAAATCGAATGGAACATCATCAAAGGCACGAATTTACTGATTCGTGAAGCGGCGGCCGATCGTCCCGTATTCATGTCCATCATCGGTATTTCATGGTTTTGGTTTGTCGGCTCGGTTTATACCACCCAACTGCCGACGTTCACGCAAATCCATTTGGGCGGCAACGATAATGTGTTCAACCTGATGTTGGCGCTGTTCTCCATCGGCATTGCCATCGGCTCGGTGTTATGCGCCAAACTCAGCCATGAGCGCCTGATTTTGGGCTTGGTTACCATCGGTACTCTGGGTCTGACCGTCTGTGGATTATTGCTGGTGTGGCTGACCCACGGCCAACGCTTTACCGAATTAAACGGCATTATTTGGTTTTTATCACAAGTCCAAGCGTATCCAATTATGCTCGTGATGTCTACCATCGGCTTTTTCGGCGGCTTCTTCTCCGTACCGCTCTACACTTGGCTGCAAACCGCCAGCAGCGAAACCTTCCGCGCCCACGCCGTCGCCGCCAACAACATCATCAACGGCGTGTTTATGGTGTCTGCCGCCATTTTGAGCGCGGTTTTGCTGATGTTGTTTGACAGCATTACGCTGCTATATTTGATTGTTGCCGTGGGTAATCTTCCGTTGATTATTTACCTCATCAAACGGGAACCAAAATTTATCGGAGATTTGACCGCTTTGTTGAAAATCAACAAATAAGGCCGTCTGAAAAGTATCCCCACCATGCACATTTTCACTATTCAATCGCGTGGACAGCTTGTGCATAAATCAGATTACTGTCTGATTTAAAATTAAAAAACGGGACTGCCTAAATTTTAAGCACTACTTTGCCGCCAAACAAAATGCACATTTTCCCCAAACAAGCGTGTGCAAAGGCTGTGAATAAGTAAGCTTAATGATTGATATTTCAAAGTAAAAATATATTTGATTAATTTTTAAGCAGTTTATTAAAGGCCGTCTGAAACCTTTTCAGACGGCCTGAGAGTATAATAACCACCTACCTTATAGTTCCCAAACGATATGATTTATCCATGGCATGAAACCCAATGGCAACAGCTCGCCGCCCATTGGCAAAACCGTCCCAACGCCTGGCTGTTTACCGGCAAAGAAAACACCGGCAAAACCGAGTTTGCCCGCTTTGTCGCGCAGGCATTGCTGTGCGAATCGCCCAAGTCCGGTCATGAACCCTGCGGCGAGTGTGCTTCGTGCCATTTGTTCAGCCAAAACACCCATCCCGACTTTTACGAACTCACGCCGGAAATTTCCGAAGGCGAGGCAATAGGACGCAAACTCCTGCAAATCAAAATCGATGCCGTGCGCAATATTGTGGAAAATATTTACCTGACCGCTGTCCGCGGCGGACTGCGCGTGGTATTGGTGCATCCGGCTGAAAGCATGAATACACAGGCGGCAAACGGTTTGTTGAAAGCTCTGGAAGAGCCGCCGCAACACGTCGTTTTCCTGCTCGTTACCCATGCGCGCGACAAACTCCTGCCCACCATCAAAAGCCGTTGCCGCCAGATGGTGCTGCCCTCGCCTACCCATGAGCAGGCTGCGACATATCTGCGCCAACAGGGCGTGGAAAATGCAGAAGCCTTGTTGGCATTTCACAGCGGCGCGCCTTTATTCACGCCGACTCCCGAATTGGACGCATTACGCGAAGAATTGCTGGCGCTGCTGGCTGCCTCGCGCCTGTTGGCCATACTCGACTACGCCGCCGCGTTCGACAAACAAAAACAACCGCTGGCCGTTTTCATCGACTGGCTGCAAAAGTGGCTGATGGATGTCGGCTTGGCACAACAAAACATGGCGCCGCTTTATTATCCGCACCATGCCCAAGCCCTGCTTCAGACGGCCTCTAAAACCGATTCACGCAAGCTGTTTGCCCTATTGAGCCGTCTGAACGCGCTCAACCCTTACGGATACCATACCTTGAGTGTTAAAATGCAGCTTGAGTATCTGCTTATCGAATATTTAGATTTTTGGCAAAACAAACCCTAACAGGTAATAAATGATGAATAAAAAAGACATTCCGGCGAAGATGTTGGCTTTGCAACTCAAAGACCCCAATCTGTTGTACAACTGCTATATGCCGTTTTTAGAACACGGCGGTCTGTTCGTACCGACCGATGACGTATTCTCCCTAGGCGAAGACATCCTCTTGGCCGTAGAAATCGCCGACTACCCCAAACGCTTCCTGCCAACCAAAGTCGTTTGGATCAATCCGGCGCGCACTTCAGCCCACCGTCCCAAAGGCGTAGGCCTTGCATTCTCCGAACACGAAAGCTGCCTGCAGGCCAAAAACC
Organism: Neisseria subflava; assembly: GCF_005221305.1. NCBI lineage: Bacteria > Pseudomonadati > Pseudomonadota > Betaproteobacteria > Neisseriales > Neisseriaceae > Neisseria > Neisseria subflava. The sequence continues at coordinate 485,448 of NZ_CP039887.1, read as the reverse complement.
TGATCGAAGCCGAGCTTGGCCCGCGCCTGCGCAGCGACCGCACTACTTTTACCCTGTAATACCATGTATTTAATCGATTCACATTGCCATCTCAACTTTGACGGCTTAAAAGACCGCTTGCCCGAAGTCTTTGCCAATATGGAAGCGCAAAGCGTCAAGCAAGCGCTTGCCATCAGCGTCAGTAAACAAAGTTTTGCCGAAGTATTCGACATTGCTCAGGCAAACGACCACATCTACTGCACCATCGGCATACATCCCGACAGCCAAGAAGCGGAAGAATTTACCATTGCCGAAATGGTAGAAGCGGCCAAACATCCGAAAATCGTCGGTATCGGCGAAACAGGTTTGGACTATTACTGGTGCAAAGGCGATTTGTCATGGCAACATCAACGCTTTGCCGACCATATCCAAGCCGCCAACGAAAGCGGTCTGCCCGTTATCGTCCACACGCGCGATGCGGCCGAAGACACGTTGCGGATTTTGAAAGAGTGCCACACCAACTCCGGCGTGATTCACTGCTTCTCCGAAGACGTCGCCTTTGCCAAAGCCGCTTTGGATTTAGGCATGTACATCTCCTTCTCCGGCATTGTAACGTTTAAAAACGCACCGCTGATTCAGGAAGCCGCCAAATACGTCCCTGCCGATAGAGTCTTGGTAGAAACCGATGCACCCTTCCTCGCGCCGGCTCCCAAACGCGGCAAACAAAACGAGCCTTCCTACGTCCGCTATACGGCCGAGTTCTTAGCCAATCTGCGCGGCGAGAGCTTGGAAACATTGGCACAAAACACCAGCGACAATTTCTATCGCCTGTTTAACAAAGTACCTGATGGCCGTCTGAACAACGGCTAAGCCTAAAGCTTCTACCATCGGCACTGCCTACCCGTCAGCCGGGTTCTGCCTCAAACTCAACGGTAAACTCGAAATGACCCGAGACAGAAACGCAATCGGCTTGTGCTATTTTCCGAACGGCCAGACTTTTGAAGAATGAGAATTTTCCTATCAGCACAATAAATAAATTTAAATTCAAAATATTGCTTTCCTAAGCCCAGCAAAGCTCAAGGCCGTCTGAAAGTATTTTCAGACGGCCTCTTGCTTATTTTACCGATAGGATGTAAAACCTATCCTTCGAAATAAACGGTTCATCGAAACTGTACATCAATCGACACAATATGGACACAAACTCCGAAATGCACACCCACCCTAATTTTTACGCTATGCTGACTGCAGCCTGCCAAAAAAACGGTAAAGGCACAGTCATTTTCAACGACAAAGAAAAAATCAGCTATTCCTCCCTCAAACGCGAAGTAGAAACCGTCGCCGCCTATCTGCAACACCAAGGCGTACAATATGGCGACAGAGTCGCCCTTGTCGTTTCAAACTCTCCCGAATTTATTGCTGCCTATTTTGCCATTACTTCCATCGGCGCGGTAGCCGTCCCACTCAACGTCTTTTTGAAAAGCGAAGAATTTTCCTACATCCTTAATGACTGCGGCGCACGCTTTATGTTCGCCTCCGCGCCGTTGGCCAAAGAACTCAAAAACATCAAAGCCAAAACCAAAGTCAATAAAATCATCTGGATTGGTGAAACCAACGCCGCCAGTGGCGATGACAGCTATTTCGATGCCGCGCGTACATTCCCCGGCAAGCCGAATCTGAGCCGTCAGTCGTCAGCCAACGATTTGGCGCACATTATCTACACCTCCGGCACAACCGGCCACCCCAAAGGCGCATTAATCAGTTATAGCAACCTGTTTTCCAACCTTTCGGGTATCGAACAAATTTTCCAAATTTCGCAAAAAGACCGCTTTGTCGTCTTCTTGCCCATGTTCCACAGCTTTACGCTGACCGCCATGGTTTTACTGCCGATATATCAAGCCTGCTCGATTATTTTGGTCAAATCCGTTTTCCCGTTCTCCAACGTGTTGAAACAGGTTTTGCTCAAACGCGCCACCATTTTCCTCGGCGTACCGGCTATTTACACTGCCATGAGCAAAGCCAAAATCCCTTGGTATTTCAAATGGTTCAACCGCGTCCGTCTGTTTATCAGCGGCGGCGCGCCTCTGGCCGGACAAACCATCGACGACTTTAAAGCCAAATTTCCGCGCGCCAAATTGCTGGAAGGCTACGGCTTGAGCGAATGCTCGCCCGTTGTGGCCGTCAATACGCCCGAACGCCAAAAAACCGCCAGCGTCGGCGTCGCCCTGCCCGGCCTGACCGTGAAAGCCGTCGATGACGAATTGATCGAAGTACCGCGCGGCGAAGTGGGCGAACTCATCATCAAAGGCGGCTCGGTGATGCAGGGCTACCTCAATATGCCTGACGCCACAGATGAAACCATTGTCAACGGTTGGCTGAAAACTGGAGACTTCGTCACCATAGACGAAGACGGCTTTATCTTCATCGTCGACCGTAAAAAAGACCTGATTATCTCCAAAGGCCAAAACGTCTATCCGCGCGAAATTGAAGAAGCCATTTACAAACTCGATGCCGTGGAAGCCACTGCCGTAATCGGCGTGAAAGACCAATACGCCGATGAAGAAATCATTGCCTTTATCCAACTCAAAGAAGGCATGAAACTGGAAGAAGCCGAAGTCCGCAACCACCTGCGCGGCCTGTTGGCAAACTTTAAAATCCCCAAACAAGTCATCTTCCAAGACGAGCTGCCACGCAATGCCACCGGCAAAGTGTTAAAACGCAAACTCAAAGAACAGTTTCAAGACTAAACCGCTGTTTCAGACGGCCCCTTGATTCATACAGGCCGTCTGAAAATCTGTATTCAACAAACTTTTCAGACGGCCACGACCATGACGACACCGATACTCGAAATCGAAAACCTAAACGGCTCCTTTCCGAGCAAGCAAGTCCTGCACGATATCAACCTGACCTTGCAACCCGGCCGCAAACTGGCATTGGTCGGCGAGAGCGGCAGCGGCAAAACCGTATTGTCGCAAGGCATTATGCGCCTGAATCCGATGGTTACCTTTGAAGGCCGTCTGAAATATTGCGGAACCGATCTGCTGACCCAGCCCGAACGCGCCCTGCAAAAACTGCGCGGCCGCGAAATCGGCATGGTGTTTCAAGAACCCATGACTGCCCTCAACCCCGTCATGCGTGTCGGCGAACAAATCGCCGAAGTTCTGTCCCTGCATTTGGGTTTGGATAAAAAACAGGCATGGGCGCGCGCTATCGAACTCCTAGACGAAACCGGCATCCACCAGCCCGAGCAAAAAGCCCAGGCCTACCCTTTCCAACTTTCCGGCGGCCAACGCCAACGCGCCATGATTGCCATGGCCGTATCAGCCCAGCCCAAGCTTCTGATTGCCGACGAACCAACCACCGCTTTGGACGTTGCCGTTCAAGCCCAAATCCTCGACCTGCTCTCACGCCTGCAGGAAGAACACGGCATGACCATGCTCTACATTACGCACGACTTGAACCTTGTGCGCCGTTTTGCCGACGATGTCGCCGTTATGCGTAACGGCCGTATCCTCGAAACCGGCAAAGCAACCGAAGTCTTCGCCAATCCGCAGCACGAATACACCAAAATGCTGCTCAACGCCGGCACAATGCGCCGAGTGGCCCCATTGCCTGAAAATCCTGCCACCGTCCTTAAGGCCGAACAAATCGCCTTCTCCATCAAAGAATCAGACGGCTGGTTTAAAAAACGCGACAAAACCATTCTCAACCCCATTTCTTTCGATCTCAAATCGGGGGAGACATTGGGCATCATTGGCGAAAGCGGTTGCGGCAAAACCACGCTGGCGAAAGCCGTTATGCACCTTATCGATTCCGAAGGCAGCCTGAACATCAACGGCGAGCCATGGCGACACGAATTGCGCCGAGAAATCCAAATGGTGTTCCAAGACCCATTCGGCGCATTCAATCCGCGCATGAACGTCTTTGATACCGTTTCCGAAGCCTTGCGCGTACACGAGCCTAGTATGCCGCGCGAAGAAATGCGCCGCCGCGTCGAAGAAGTCCTCAAACAAGTCGGCCTGCCCGAAGATGCACTCGAACGCTATCCGCACGCCTTCTCCGGCGGTCAACGCCAACGCCTCGCCATCGCCCGCGCCATCATTGTCCGCCCGAAAATCCTCGTATTGGACGAACCAACCAGCGCGCTTGATGTCCAATGGCAACAACAAATCCTTGAATTGCTCAGCGGCCTGCAAAAAGAATACGGCCTCGCCTTCATCATCATCAGCCACGACCTCGCCGTCATCCGCGCCATTTCCCACCGCGTGATGGTGTTGAAAGACGGCAAAATCGTTGAAGAAGGCGAATGCGAAAATGTGTTTGCCAATCCAAGCAGCGACTATACGCGCCATTTGATTGCCCACTCCGGCCACATGGTTCAAGAGGCCGTCTGAATCTTTAAGGATTACGATAGGCACATTTCAAAAAAACTATTACCGGGTGGCGGCACTTGAAATTTTCCCTGTCTGCCACTATTCTAAACAACACATTTATTAATCCCGATTTAAAAGGAAACAAACATGAGCAGCGAATTGATTATCCATACCAGCGATGCCAACTTCGAACAAGACGTTTTGAAATCTGACGTACCTGTACTGCTGGACTACTGGGCACCATGGTGCGGCCCTTGCATAATGATTGCCCCAATCTTGGACGACATTGCCTCCGAATTCCAAGGCCGTCTGAAAGTCGTTAAAATCAACATCGACGACAATGAAGCCACTCCTGCCAAATTCGGCGTTCGCGGCATCCCTACCCTGATGGTGTTCAAAAACGGCGAAAACGTTGCCACTAAAGTCGGCGCATTGGCTAAAGGTCAACTGACTGCATTCGTTGAAGCCTCTATCGCTTAAGGCTTTAAGTATATAAAAAGGCCGTCTGAAACTTGTTTTCAGACGGCCTTTTTTGTATTCATTAAGCAGCCAATGGTTTCAAAGTCAGGCTGATATTGTCAGTCTTCACTTTAAACAGCAAATCAATATTCGGATGCTTACCCGGATTGGCTTCGGCATCGGCAACATGTTCGGCAAACCATGCCAGGCCGCGTTCTGCCGCCGCTACGTCCAGCTTGCTGTCAAACTCTTGCGCCAAAGCATGGTAAAGCTTGAGCGAGCCTTGTTTGCCGGGCGCATTGGGAATGTGATGAACCACATTGCCCTCTTTATCGAGAATATCCAAGCCGCTCAAATGGTCGATGGCAGGCATGGTGGCCAGATTATCTTGGAAGCTCATGATTGTCCTTTCTGATGTGGGTTTAAAAGCAAACCATATAACAAGGCCGTCTGAAAGTTGATGTTTGACACTTTTCAGACGGCCTTAAACATTTCAATTAACGTGTACCGAAAATCTTATCGCCGGCATCGCCCAAGCCTGGGATGATGTAGCCGTGTTCGTTCAAGTGGCTGTCGAGCGCGGCAGTGTAGATGGTTACATCAGGATGCGCGTCATTGACGGCTTTCACGCCTTCCGGAGCGGCAACCAATACCAATGCTTTGATATTGCTGCAACCTTTGGCTTTCAGCAAGTCGATGGTCGCAACCATAGAGCCGCCGGTCGCCAACATCGGGTCGATAATCAGGGCAGGACGCTCGGCCATGCTGTCAACGAATTTCTCAAAGTAAGAAACCGGTTTCAGCGTTTCTTCATCGCGCTGCAAGCCGACAACGCTAATTTTAGCGGTAGGAATCAGGTCGAGTACACCGTCGAGCATACCCAAACCGGCACGCAAAATAGGGACAACGGTCAAGGTTTTGCCTTTGATACGGTCGCCTTCGATGGAGCCACACCAACCGTCGATGATGTATTTTTCGGTTTCAAAGTCGCGGCTGGCTTCATATGCCATCAGGCGTGCCAGCTCGGTAGTGAGCGTGCGGAATTTGTAGGTGCTGCATTCTGCCTCGCGCATCAAAGTCAGTTTGTGGCGGACGAGGGGGTGATTGATGACGGTAACGTTCATTTTCTGTATTTCCGAGTTTCGTTGACGGAGTGAATTATACTTTTTTTCACGAATGGCGGAAAGGGTATGTTTCGTGCGAAAGGCCGTCTGAATCAGGGTTTCAGACGGCCTTTGTCAACAATTTTATATTACGGAATATTGTAGATGATTAAGCTTTCAGCAATTCTTGCAGTTCGCCGGCTTCGTACATTTCCATCAAAATGTCAGAACCGCCGACAAATTCGCCGTTGACGTACAGTTGAGGAATAGTCGGCCAGTCGCTGTATTCTTTAATACCTTGGCGTACGGCATCGTTTTCCAATACGTTGACAGTCACATAGTCGGTGCAACCTGCCGCATTCAGGATTTGTACAGCACGGGAAGAGAAACCGCATTGTGGGAACTGCTTCGTGCCTTTCATGAACAATACGACGCGGTGGGTGGTTACGACTTCTTTGATTTGATCGTGGATAGAGGACATGTGTGTTCCTTTTACTAAATCGGTTGTTCGGGGAAAATCAAATTTCCCGCCATTATACGCAAATTGATGGAGTTGAGGGGGTGTTTCTCAACGTCGAATCTGACCGTTGCCGTTAATATAGAATTTGGTCGAAGTCAGCGCTTCCAAACCCATCGGGCCACGGGCGTGCATTTTTTGGGTAGAAATACCGATTTCCGCTCCCAATCCGAAAACAAAGCCGTCGGTAAACCGTGTGGACGCATTGACATAAACTGCCGCCGCATCAATGCTTTCTTGGAAAAACTCGGCATGGGCAATGCTTTGGGTCACAATCGCTTCCGAGTGATGCGTCGTGTGACCGTTAATCCAATCGACGGCTTCTTCCACTGATTTCACTGTCTTGACCGACATAATATAGTCAAGAAACTCGGTACTGTAATCTTCCTCGGTTGCCAAAACAGCATTTTTAAAAATACGCAGTGCTTCTTGATCGGCTCTAAATTCTACCGGATGCACTTTGGCAACGGCTTCTTCCAGTTTGGGCAAAAACGCTTCCGCTATCTTTTCGTGGACAACCAAAGACTCCGCGGCATTGCATACGCTCGGACGCTGCGTTTTGGCGTTCACGACGATATCGACCGCCATCTCCAAATCGGCACTGTCGTCCACATAAATATGGCAATTACCGACCCCGGTTTCAATGACGGGAACTTTCGATTTCTCTTTTACCGTCTGAATCAAGCGCGCGCCACCGCGCGGAATCAATACATCAATATAATCGACTGCCTGCATCAATTCCTCGGCGGCGGCATGACTGGTATCTTCAACCAGCTGCACCACATCGGCATCCATTCCCGCTTTTACCAAAGTCTGCCTGATGACGGCAATCAATGCGGTATTGGAATGGATGGCATCGCGACCGCCGCGCAAAATAATGGCATTGCCGGTTTTAAAGGCCAGAGAAAACGCATCGACTGAAACATTCGGGCGGCTTTCAAAAATCATGGCGACCACACCCAAAGGCACGCGTTTTTGAACAATCTTCAAACCGTCCAAATTGGTATAGCCGCGGACAACCTGCCCAATCGGGTCCTGCAAATCGGCAACCTGCCCAACGCCTTCCGCAATGCCTTTGATGCGTTCGTGATTCAAGCGCAGCCTGTCGAGCATAATGTCCGAGATGCCGTTTTCTTTTGCAGCGGCCAAATCGCGAGCATTTTCCGCCAAAATCATCTCAGCCTGTTCAACCAAATCCTTTGCAACCTGACGCAGCAGATTGTTTTTTTCTACGCTTCCCAAGCTGATTAACGTTTTACTGGCTTTTTGGGCACTCTTGCCCAACTGTTCGATATAGCTCATAAAACCTCCCTATTTCTCTTGTGCAAACCACGTTCCGATAGGCGCGCCATCTAAAACCTGAAGGATATCGCGCGGATTGGCGCTGTTCATCAACACCATCTGGCCATGATGTTCAAACATCATCTGCGCGCTCTTAATCTTACTGAGCATGCCGCCCGTACCAAACTTACTGCCCGATCCGCCGGCAGAAGCAATAATTTCTTCGGTAATATCGGCAACATGGTTGCGTAGCTTGGCATCGGCGTGGACAGCCGGATTTTTATCAAACAAACCGTCAATATCGGACAACATAATCAGCAAATCGGCTTTAACGATTTTCGCCACAACTGCCGACAAACGGTCGTTATCGCCAAATTTGGTGGTATGGTCCATCTCGTCCACGCTGACCGCATCGTTCTCATTGACAATGGGGATAACGCCGATGGAAAGCAGGGATTCAAAAGCATTGGTAACGTTTGCCAAACTTTCCGGATATTCGACCACATCGCGCGTCAGCAGGATTTGCGATACCGTCATTCGATAATGGGAAAAAATCTGCGAATAAAGACTCATCATGGCCACTTGGCCGACGCTTGAAACAGCCTGCTGCTGCGCCATTTCCACCGGACGTTTTTCCATGTTGAGGACATTCAGCCCAAAACCCATCGCGCCGGAAGACACCAGCACAATTTCTTTGCCCTTACTGACCAAGCTGGAAATGACAAAGGCCAGTTGGTCGATTTTTGCCAAATTGATTTTGCCGTTTGGCAACACCAAAGAACTGGTTCCAATCTTAATGACAATGCGTTTTACTGCTTCAAAATCTCGTTTCATTATTCTCCTCTGCTTTCTATTTTTATGATTGCATACAGCATTATTTCAGCCAAACGTATCTACATCATAACTGCGAAGCAATAGAAAATACAGACAAAATTAAAAAACGCCTCCTTTAAAAGCCATATTTTCAGTTTTTATCCGAATTCGTTAACAATAAAACAAAAGGCCGTCTGAAACCCGATTTCAGGTTTCAGACGGCCTTTTACCGATTATTAAGAACATGGCCTGCCACGATAAATACAGACCGTTCCCTATAAACGCTTATTGGTGTTCAGAAATAATTTTCAACATTTGCGCCAATACTTTAGGATTGGCTGCAACGATGTCGCCGCTTTCCAACCAGCCTTCATCACCAGACATATCGGTAACGATGCCGCCTGCTTCTTGGACAATCAATGCACCGGCGGCAATATCCCAAGGCTTGAGGTTGAACTCGAAGAAACCGTCCAAACGGCCGGCCGCAACGGCACACAAATCCAAAGAAGCCGCGCCTTCACGACGGCCACCGGCGGTTTTTGCCAAGAAATCTTTCAAAATCGCCAGATACTTGTCCATCATGCTTTGATCGACAACAGGGAAGCCGGTACCAATCAGGCAGCGGTTCAATTCAATGCGGTTGGAAACGCGGATACGGCGGTCGTTGAGCAATGCGCCTTTGCCGCGGGAAGCCATATATACGTCGTTGCGCTCAGGTGCGTACACCAAAGCTTCTTGCAACACGCCTTTGTGCAGGAGTGCCATAGAGATGGCGTATTGGGGATGGCCGTGGAGAAAGTTGGTTGTGCCGTCGAGCGGGTCGATAATCCATTCGTACTCGGCAGTGGCTTTACCGTGGGAGCCGCCTTCTTCGCAAGTGATTTTGTGATGCGGATAGGCTTCTTTGAGCACTTCCACCAAAATCATCTCGGAGCTGCGGTCAACATCGGAAACGAAGTCGTTGAATGCTTTGCTGTCTACTTTGACGGCACCCAGATTGCCAGCGGCGCGAATCATCATTTGCCCTGCTTTACGGGCGGCTTTGAAAGCGGTATTTAAAAACGGATTCATGGTTTTCTTTCTAATTCAGGTAAAATACGCCCTAATGCGCCGAACATGGCACACAAGAGGCTGTTAATCGTTTCCGATGCTGTTAAAGAACATTTCAGACGGCATGGAAAAAGGCCGTCTGAAAACAAAAAGATGGCGCATTATACCTGATTCCCGTACAAACAGAAAACAAAACATGACTTCCGAAAAACCCGCACTGCCCGCTTATCTGGACAACATCCGCATCATCCTCACGCGCACCAGCCATCCTGCCAATATCGGCTCCGCCGCGCGCGCCATGAAAACAATGGGCCTGCACAAATTGACCATCGTCGCCCCCAATCTGATGGCAACGCCGATGACGGAAAATCCGCCCGTGTTCGATCCGGAGCATCCGCAATCGTTTAAATTACCGGAAGAAAGTTTCATCCTCGCTTCCGGCGCGGCGGACGTTTTGGAAAATGCCACCATTGCCGCCTCTTTGGACGAAGCCCTTGCCGACACCACCATCGCCTGCGCCCTGACCAGCCGCCGCCGCGAAATTACTGCGCCGCTGCAAACGCCGCGCGATTTGGTGCCCGAATTACTGCAGGCCGCCAACCGCGGCGAGAAAGTGGCGCTGGTTTTCGGCAACGAAACTTTCGGCTTGAGCATCGAAGAAGTCCAAGCCTGCAACCGACTGATGACCATCAACGGCAATCCCGACTATTTCTCGCTAAACCTTGCCCAAGCCGTGCAGGTCGTGTGTTATGAAATCTTCAGCCAAACCGATTCGCCCATGACCCATCTTCAACAGGAAGACCACGCCGCTACCCACGAGCAAATCAAAGGCATGGTCGCCCACATGGAAAGCGTGATGAACGACATCGGCTTTTTCAACCGCCGCAATGGCGAGCGCCTGATGCGCCGTATGCAGAGCCTGTTCGGACGTGCCAATACGCAAACCGAAGACATCGATATCCTGCGCGGTTTTTTCAATACCGTCAGCCACCGTATCCATAAAAAAGACTGATTTAAGGCCGTCTGAAAACGTTACAAGCTTTTCAGACGGCATGACTGATATTCGGATAAGCATGAATTACGCCCTAGACGCATTATGGTGGAAACTCACCAGCCAACCCGTCCGCGACCTCGCCTCGCTGCTGACTGCGCCGCCTTTGTGGCAAAGCGGTTGCGAATTGAGCGTGCGCGAACTACTGGGGGAACACGGTTTCCGCTACCTTTTGGCATTGGACGCCGATCCCGCTCCGCTGAATGAACACCTTGCCCAACGTTCCCCGTTCGGCCACCGCCTCGGTATTTATGCCGAAGAGCTGCTGGCTTTTTGGTTTACCAACGCACCGCACACCAAACTGCACGCATATAATCTGACCGTTTTTTCAGACGGCCAAACTTTGGGGGCTGCGGATTTTGTTGTTTCCCTCAACCAACAGCCCTACCATATCGAGCTGGCGTGTAAATACTACGGCGGAGATCAAGTGCAGAACCTGCGCGGCCTCAATCCTAAAGACACGCTGACGGACAAAGCCGCCAAACTGGTGCAGCAATCCAAACTGCTGCATACGCCGCAAGGCAAAGCAACCTTAGCCGCACAAGGCCTGCCGGAGAATCCGCTTCCTACTTCAATCGTGCGCGGCATCGGATTTTTTCCACAAGGTTTCCATGCTTTTGAGCCGCCGCTTAATCCATACGGCTGGCGCGGCGTCTATATTCAAGATTGGGCGGAATACGGGTTTGAACGCCAAGAAGCCCGCTACCACCTGCTCGACCGTATGGCTTATCTTGCACCTGCGCGTGTTGCCGAAACCGAAACATTGAACGCAACCGAAATCCGCCGTATCGACCAAGGCTTGATTGCCGTTTTGGAATTACGGCCGGACGGCTTTTGGCACGAAATCGAACGCATCATGAAGGCCGTCTGAAACCATTTACCAACTTAAGAGAACCCATTACATTATGAACGCCGCACAACTCGACCATACCGCCAAAGTTTTGGCTGAAATGCTGACTTTCAAACAGCCTTCCGATGCCGTCCTCTCCGCCTATTTCCGCGAACACAAAAAGCTCGGCCGCCAAGACCGCCACGAAATCGCCGAAACCGCCTTTGCCGCGCTGCGCCACTATCAAAAAATCAGTACCGCCCTGCGCCGTCCGCACGCGCAACCGCGCAAAGCCGCACTCGCCGCACTGGTTCTCGGCAGAAGCACCAACATCAGCCAAATCAAAGACCTGCTTGATGAAGAAGAAACAGAGTTCCTCGGCAATTTGAAAGCCCGTAAAACCGAGTTTTCAGACGGCCTGAATACCGCCGCAGAATTGCCGCAATGGCTGGTAGAACAACTGCAACAGCATTGGAGCGAAGAAGAAATCCTCGCTTTCGGCCGCAGTATCAACCAACCTGCCCCGCTCGACATCCGCGTCAATACCTTGAAAGGCAAACGCGACAAAGTATTGCCATTGTTGCAAGCCGAAAGTGCCGATGCAGAGGCCACGCCTTATTCGCCTTGGGGCATCCGCCTGAAAAACAAAATCGCGCTTAACAAACATGAGCTGTTTTTGGACGGCACGCTGGAAGTTCAAGACGAAGGTAGCCAACTGCTTGCCTTATTGGTGGGCGCAAAACGCGGCGAAATCATTGTCGATTTCTGCGCCGGTGCCGGCGGTAAAACCTTGGCTGTCGGCGCGCAAATGGCCAACAAAGGCAGAATCTACGCCTTCGACATCGCCGAAAAACGCCTTGCCAACCTCAAACCGCGCATGACCCGCGCCGGACTGACCAATATCCACCCCGAACGCATCAGCAGCGAACACGACACCCGTATCGCCCGACTGGCAGGCAAAGCCGACCGTGTGTTGGTGGACGCTCCCTGCTCCGGCTTAGGCACGCTGCGTCGTAATCCCGACCTCAAATACCGCCAATCCGCCGAGACCGTGGCCAACCTTTTGGAACAGCAACACAGCATCCTCGATGCCGCCTCCAAACTGGTGAAACCTCAAGGCCGCTTGGTGTACGCCACCTGTAGCGTGTTGCCGGAAGAAAACGAGCTGCAAGTCGAACGTTTCCTGTCCGAGCATCCCGAGTTTGAACTCGTCAACTGCGCCGAACTGCTGCAAAGCCTGAAGATTGATTTGGATACCGGAAAATACCTGCGCCTCAACTCTGGAGAACACCAAACCGACGGCTTCTTTGCCGCCGTATTGCAACGTAAGGATTAAGGTTGAAAAAAAGGCCGTCTGAAATCCTTTCAGACGGCCTTTTTTGATAGATTTTTTACATTAAAATCATTAAATACGATAGTCGCGCTCTGCAATAATATACTTTAAGGCATGTATCTCGACCTTTTATCAGAATATTGTGAAAAGCTGGAAAAAATGTTTTATGCTTTGTAAATGTATGCGTTCTCGTTCAAAATTCGCCCGGTCATGCCTCAGGCGATACCCGATACAGACAACGATAATATATAAATCATTTGGTTAAAAATCATGTCGCATAGTTATTCTTCCCCCACAAAGCCCCGTTTCTTGTTATCGGCCGTTGCCGTTGCCTGCTGTCTGTTGCCGTTTCAGACGGCCTCTGCATACAGCCTGCAAGACATCCTCAGGGACGCTTTAGTCAGCGACCCGATTGTGCGTGAAGCCAAAGCCACTCAAGAAGCAGCGCAAAGCACGACCAAAGCCACGCGTGCGCGTCATTATCCTGTCGTGACCCTGACCGGCACGAAAGTGCTGGCGCAACACAATAAATATTCCAGCAACGATATGAAAGACGGTGTCGGCGTTCGTGGCAGCGTAAACATCTACTCATGGGGAGCGATTGAAGCCGCCGTCCGCCGCGACCGCAGCCGCGAAGAATACTATCAACACAAATACACCGAAAGCCAAGAGCAGCTGGGCAGCGATATCGGCCGCCTCTATCTGAGCGCATTGCGTGCAAAAGAAACCCTGGTCCTCAACGAACAGACTTTGGCGCGCCACAACAACCTCTTAAAAGACTTGGACACCATCGTCAAATATGATGCCGGCCGCCGTTCCGAGCTGATTGAAGCGCGCGCGCGCCAACTGCAAGTGGCAAACATCATTGCCCAACAACGCCGCACCATGGATTTGGCACTGAGCCGCCTGTCCCGCTATACCTCGCGCCAGCTGACTGCCAACGACTTGGAAGATCCGTTTAAAAACGACACGGCGAAATCCATCAGCGAACGCTTCAACAACCCCAACCGCAACAACAATCCGTCCTATCAGGCGCAATTGGCCGAACGCGACAGCGTCCGTGCCGATTTGGACGCTTCCAAAGCCGAACGCCTGCCTGCCCTCAATTTGGAAGGCAGTGCAACGCGCAACACCAGACAGCTTTATTTAAACGTTGCATGGAATGTGCTGGATATTGCCGCACGCCACAATGTGGAACGCAATGCCAAATCATTGATTGCCGCAGAAGCCAAGTCCGAACAAATCCTGCGCGACATGAACGAACGCGTTCAAACATCCGCCATCGATATGCAGGAAAGCGAACAGCGTACCGTGCTGACGGCGCAACACATCGCCGCCCAAAAAGAAGTCATCAAAGTGTACGAATTGCAGTTTAAAATCGCCCGACGTACGCTGACCGACGTTTTGAGCGCATACAGCGAGTTATCCTCCATCGAACAGGATTACGTTGCCGCCCGCAACGATTTCCGCGATGCGGCACTCGACTATTTAAATACCCAGGCCAAAATCTCCGCTTGGGTCGGTTTGGCACAAAAATAAAGCCATATCCGCCGGTTAAACCAAAAACATTACGCGAAAAAATATGAAAGCCATCATTGAACACATCGTTTTAGTGACCCGCCTTTTGGGTGCGCCCGTATCCGAAGCCGCTTTGTCCGCCGAAGTCGTACGCGACAAAAAGCTCAAAGTCAACTATCACTCACTGGTCGAAGTCCTGCGCAGCCACGGCTTTGAAAATACCTTATCCAAACGCAATCTGGAAGACATCCCCTCGCTCGCCGTGCCGGTCATGATTATCCTGCACAACGAAGAGGCTGCGGTCATCACCCAAATCGAAGGCTCCGGCCAAGAGCGCAAATACCATATCCGCCAGGTTGACGGTTTGGAACAGGAACTCAGCCATGAGCAGCTCTCCGGCCTGTATTTGGGCTACTGCTGGTTTATCAAACCTAAAATGGCGACCGATATGCGCTCGGAGTTGCCTGAATACCATCTGCCCAAAGCATGGTTTTGGAAAGTCATTTGGCGTTTCCGCAGCTACTACTACCAAGTCATTTTGGCCACCATCATCATCAACTTCCTTGCGCTCGTCAGCTCCCTGTATGTGATGAACGTGTACGACCGCGTGATTCCCAACCAGGCCTATGAAACCTTGTGGGTATTGAGCATCGGCGTGGTCTTGGCGATTTTGTTTGAATTTGCCGCCAAGATGATTCGCGGCCACTTGACCGATATTGCCGGTAAAAAAGCCGATTTGATCATCAGCTCCGCCCTGTTCCGCCGCGTGATGGCATTGCGTCTGGCAGACCGTCCTGCTTCTTCCGGTTCATACGCCAGCAACCTGCGCGAATTTGAAGCCGTGCGCGAGTTCATGACCAGTGCCAGCTTGTTGACTATTGTCGACTTGCCTTTCCTGTTGCTGTTTATCTTCGTGATTTCCATGGTCGGCGGCAAACTGGCACTCGTTCCCTTGACCATCATTCCGATTGTCGTGATTGTCGGTTTTGTCGTACAACGCCCGCTCTCTCGCCACATCAACGAATCGATGAAAGAAGGTTCGCAACGTTCCGGCCTTGCCGTTGAAGCCATCGAAGGCATCGAAACCCTGAAAACCAACAACGCCACATCTTGGGCGCAACAACGTTGGGACGAATACACCGCTAAAACTTCCGCTTCTTCCATCAAAGTCAAAGACACCAGCAACTTCATGGTCAACTTCGCCGTTGCCATGCAGCAGCTCAATACCGTCTTTTTGGTCGTCGTCGGTACCTATCTGATTCATGCCGACAACCATGCGGAACGCATCACCATGGGTGCATTGATTGCCTCCGTGATTCTGTCCGGCCGCGCCTTGGCGCCGTTGGCACAAATCGCCGGTCTGGCGACCCGCTTCCAACAGGCCAAACTTGCCCTCAAAGGCGTAAACGATATCGTTACCCGCCCTATCGAGCGCAATCCGGAACGCAAATACATTACTTTGGACAACGTTCAAGGCAGCATTACCTTTGAAAACGTATCGTTCAAATATCAAGCCGACAACAACAGTGCCGTCGAAGATTTACGCCTGACCATCAAACCGGGCGAAAAAGTCGGTATTTTGGGCCGCATCGGCAGCGGTAAAAGCACCATGCTCAAACTGGCCAGCGGTCTGTACGACACTGAAAAAGGCAACGTTACCCTTGACGGAGTCGATATGCGCCAGCTTGACCCCAACTTCCTGCGCGATCAAGTCCTGCTGCTGAGCCAATCGCCACGCCTGTTCCTCGGCACATTGCGTGAAAACATGGACTTGGCACGTACCGGCAGCTACTCTACCGACCAAGACTTACTGACTGCACTCAACCGCTTCGGCCTCGACAAAATCATCCGCAACCATCCGCGCGGTTTGGATATGCCTCTGGGTGAAGACGGCTTGGGCTTGTCCGGCGGTCAAAAACAAATCATCGCCCTGGCGCGCATGACCTTGCGCAACCCGAGAGTCGTCTTGCTGGACGAGCCGACCACCAGCCTGGATCAAGCCACTGAGCGTATGGCGCTCAATGCCATTGCCCAATGGGGCCGCAACCGCACCATGCTTTTGGTGACCCACCGTCCGCAAGTGCTGCAAATCGTCAACCGAATCATTGTGATGGACAATGGCAAAGTCGTGATGGACGGCCCGCGTGATCTGGTATTGCAAAAACTCATGCAAAACGAACAGGCCAAAGCAGCCAACGTCAAACAACAGCAACAAGCTGCTGCAGTCAAACAGCAGCAACAACAAGCTGCCGCCGCCCCTCAATCGGCAGCACAATAAAGCAAAAGGCCGTCTGAAACCTACTTACCCTTTCAGACGGCCTGCCCTAATGGTTAAAATCCACCAAACACAATAAAGATACACGATTATGAGCCGCGAAAACAACGTCAAATCCAAAGACCTACACCTCATCAACGACCTCAATGCCGCCCTTCAAAAAGAAAAACACAGCGGCCAATTTTGGGTCATCATCCTATTCTTCCTTTTCCTGATTGTCTTCGTCGTCTGGGCATACAACAGCCCTGTCGAAGAAGTGACCCGCGGCAACGGCAATATCATTCCCAGCAGCCGTGAGCAAGTAATCCAAAGCCTCGACCCCGGCATCGTAACCGAAATCATGGTTAAAGAAGGCGACATGGTTGAGAAAGATCAGATTCTGATGAAACTCGACGACACGCGCAGCTCTGCCGTTTTACGAGAAAGCGAAGCCAAAGTCGAAAACCTCGAAGCCACTATTGCCCGTCTTAAAGCCGAAGCCTACGGCATCAAGCTTTCCTTCCCTGACAGCGTGGGCCCTGAGCTTCGCCGTCGCGAAATTGCCGCCTACAAAGCACGCCGTCAAGCCATGACCGATGCCGTCAGCGGCCTCTCCCAAAGCAAGGCCGCGCTTGACCGCGAAATCGCCATTACCGCACCGATGGTTGCCGAAGGCGTGGTTTCCGAAGTCGAACTTTTAAGAATGCGCCGCGATTCCGCAGACTTGGCCACCCAAATCTCCGAACGCCGCAACCGCTACAAAGCCGATGCCAACAACGAACTCTTGCAAGCCGAATCCGAGCTGGCGCAATCCAAAGAAAACGTTGCCATGCGTGCCGATCCGGTTGAACGCTCGCAAATCCGTGCGCCTATGCGCGGCATCGTCAAAGGCATAAAAGTCACCACCATCGGCGGCGTTGTGAATGCAGGCGAAGACATCATGCAAATCATCCCCGTTGACGACAAACTGCTGGTCGAAGCCTATATCCGTCCGCAAGACATCGCCTTTATCCGCGCAGGCCAACCTGCATTGGTTAAAGTCAGTGCCTATGACTACTCCATCTACGGAGGTTTAGAAGGCAAAGTTACCCTCGTCGGCGCCGATACCGTCAGCAACTCCATGCAAAACCGTGCCAACGACTTGAAACTTGACCCGAACCAAGTCTATTACCGTGTTCTCGTCCAAACTGAAAACAACTCCCTGAAAGACAAAAACGGCAAACCTATGCCGATTATTCCGGGCATGGTTGCAACGGTGGACATCAAAACCGGTGAAAAAACCATCTTCCAATACCTGATCAAACCAATTACGCGTATGAAACAAGCGTTAAGCGAACGCTAATCGATAAAACGATAAAAGGCCGTCTGAATATTTTCAGACGGCCTTTTATACCCAATAATCCTTACAAAACAACGGTCGAATAAGAGCCGACAACTTTCACGAAGGAAGCGCGTTCGCCCAAAAGCTGCAAGGCTTTTTGGACATTTTCATCGCTTTGATGGCCTTCGATATCTATGAAGAACAGGTATTCCCACAAAACCGATTTGCTTGGGCGGCTTTCAAATTTGGTCATGGAAATGCCCAACTCGGTGAAGGGTTGCAACAAGGAAGTAACGGCACCGGCACGGTTGGGCGCAGATACGACCAAAGAGGTTTTGTCGTTGCCGCTGCGGCCGGTTTCTTGATGACCCATCACCAAGAAGCGCGTGGTGTTGTTCGGTTCGTCTTCGATGCACTCGGCGGCAAAACTCAACTGATAAATTTCCGCGGCGATACGTCCGGCAATGGCAGCCACATTCGGGCTGTCAGATTCGGCAACCAAACGCGCTGCTTCGGCATTGCTGGCTACGGCGATACGCTCGGCATTGGGCAGGTTGCGGCCGAGCCAGTCGTTGCATTGCGCCAAGGCTTGGGCATGGGCGAAAACTTTGGTAATGCCGCCGATTTCGTGGCTGTCTTTACGCAGCAGGTTGTGATGAATGCGGACAACCACTTCGCCGCAGGCTTTCAACGCAGTTACGGCCAGCAAGTCCAAAGTGCGCCCCACCGAACCTTCGGTCGAATTTTCTACCGGCGCCACCAAATAATCGGCTTGACGCGTTTCAACTTGTTTGAAGCAGTTGTCGATGGTGGTACACGCCATGGTGTGTGCGGCGTGGCCGAAATGTTTGATGGCGGCTTGCTGGGTAAATGTTCCCTTCGGGCCCAAATAGGCAATCGTCAACGGACGCTCCACTGCCAAACATTCGCTCATAATCTCGCGAAACAGCCGGGTGACCGATTCATTAGGCAAAGGGCCGTGGTTCAAATCCTGAATCCGGCGCAAAACGGCCACTTCCCGTTCAGGACGGTACACCGCGCCTTTCCCTTTCAATTCGCCGATAGCATGCGCATGACCGGCGCGCTCGTTGAGCAAGCGGAGGATTTCCGCATCGATGCTGTCGATGGCATTGCGGTGCGGCAATAATTGTTCGTCTATAGATAAAGGCATAAGCTGTCTCGCAATTTTGTGAGGGATATTTTCATTTTAACATTAAAGGCCGTCTGAATTCCGTTTTCAGACGGCCTCAACACTATCTTTATCTAACTTTATCGTCTATCAGGTTTGCAAACGCCGCCAATTCCATCATAATTAAGCCTTTTGAACGACAAGGCCTATTCCCATGCACTCAAACGGACTGTACACCCGTTTTCTGCCCGATGAAGAAGCAACCCTGAAACTGGGTGAAGAATGGAGCAAGCAACTTTCCGCTCCACTGACCATCTATCTTGAAGGCGGGCTGGGTGCAGGCAAAACCACGCTGACACGCGGGATTTTGCGCGGACTGGGACATACGGGCGCAGTCAAAAGCCCGACTTACACCATTGTCGAATCTTATCCGCTGGATGCATTCACCCTCCACCATTTCGACCTCTACCGCTTTACCATGCCCGAGGAATGGGAAGATGCCGGTTTGGACGAATTGTTTGCGCCCGACAGCGTCTGCCTCATCGAATGGCCGCAGCAAGGTGGGGAATTCACGCCTCCGGCAGACATTACCATTACATTGACGTACACCGATAAGGGCAGAACCTGCACCTTTTCCGCCCACACAAACCAAGGCCGAAAAAGTTTAGAATTATGGTCAAATTAACTAGAAGACACATTCTCCGTCAAGGCACAGGACTATTTCTCACCCTCACGCCCGTTGGTGCCGCATTGGCCAAACCGGCCTCTCCTGCGCAATTCCTTGCCGTCCGCATTTGGCCGGCGCACGCCTACACACGCGTTACCCTTGAGAGCAACCACTCGATGAAATACCAACATTTTATGTTGGACAACCCCAGCCGGTTGGTCGTGGATATTCAAGGAGCGGAAATCAACAGCGTCCTGCAAGGCATTTCCAGCAAAGTACTGTCTAACGACCCTTTTATCCGCAGCATTCGCGCCGGTCAAAATACGCCCAACACCGTGCGTATCGTTATCGACCTGAAACAAAGCACCCATCCGCAAGTCTTTGCACTCGCACCCGTCGGCAACTTCAAAAACCGCTTGGTTATCGACCTCTATCCGCATGGCGCAGATGCCAACGACCCGATGATGGCCTTGCTCAACGGCAATATCCCCAAACAACGTCCGAATACCAATATCGCATACGACACCCCTGCCCCTAAAAGCAATCGCGGCAGCGGCGGCAACCGCCGTCCTGTGATTATGATCGATCCCGGCCATGGCGGCGAAGACCCCGGCGCAATCGGCCCGAGCGGCCTCAAAGAAAAAAACGTCGTACTCTCCATCGCCCGCGAAACCAAAAAACGCCTCGAAGCCTTAGGTTACAACGTATTCATGACGCGCAACGAAGACATCTTTATCCCATTGGGCGTACGTGTTGCCAAAGGTCGTGCGCGTAACGCCGACGTATTCGTATCCATCCACGCCGATGCCTTTACCAGCCCGTCCGCTCGCGGTACCGGCGTATATATGCTCAATACCAAAGGCGCGACCAGCTCGGCGGCAAAATTCCTTGCCCAAACCCAAAACAACGCCGATGCCATCGGCGGTGTACAAACCAGCGGCAACCCCAATGTCGACAACGCCATTTTAGACATGACCCAAACCGCGACCCTGCGCGACAGCCGCAAGCTCGGCCATTCCGTCTTGACCGAATTAGGCAAGCTCAACCAATTACACAAAGGCCGCGTTGACGAGGCTAACTTTGCCGTCCTCCGCGCGCCGGATGTTCCGTCCATTCTGGTGGAAACCGCCTTCCTCTCCAACCCTACCGAAGAGCGGCTGCTCGGCAGCGAATCCTTCCGCCAACAATGCGCCCAAGCCATTGCCACCGGTATTCAAAAATACATCAATACCGCCGTTTTACGACGCGGTTAAATGGCTTGATGAAACAAAGGCCGTCTGAAATTTTTTCAGACGGCCTTATCTTTTCAAGCAATCTATTTAACCGCACTTCCCTACCGCAGCCGGATAGACGGACACCTTCGTCTGCGTCAATGCAAACAGGTTTTCCAACTGCGTTTGCGCCTGACGGTTGGCATGTTCCAAAATCTCAGCCTTACACGCGCTTTGCAATACCTGCCGTTTCGCCTCTTCCTGCACCGTCTTAAATACAGACTTATCCATAGGCAGCAAATTAAACGAGCCGGTCTGAATATCGTACACTTCGATATTTTCCAAATCCACGCTCAAGATTTCCACCGTCGGCAGACTGATAATTACCTTATCGTCCACAATATTGACATTGTCCGCGCCCAACTTGTCCAAATCCAAACCGGCCAACACCTTACCGCGCACAATAAAAATACCGCTTTGCGAATCCTGCCACAGCCTGCGCCAATCCCCTTTTTTCTCCGTACGGATAATCGTATCGATATAAAATGCCGTACTTTCCAAGCGGTTCATCTGCTTAATCTGCATCAAAACCCCCTCACGGGACAAAACCTGATGTTCTTCGTTCTGACCATGCAGGGCATAAAACCAGCCGCCCGCAGCCGTCAGCGCACACAACACCAGCACGACCAATCCGCGCCCAAGCATTTTCATTTCAAACATCCCCCGTTAAAATAATCATCAAAACATTCCCCATATTCTCCCAAAACCGTCAATTTCAAGCCATACCCAGGCCGTCTGAAACATTAAAACTTATTACCAAAAAGTAATAAAAAAATTCCAATAAACAAAGTTTGCCTTTTGGTAAAGACAAGACTACAATCCATTACACACAATTCAATTTCATCTCATCATGAATACCACCGACCTGCGCCGCCACAACCTGCGGCAATGGATAACACAACACCACAACGGCCAGCAGACCAAGTTTGCCCAAGACATCTCCATCAACCAAGGCGAGCTGTCCGCCCTGCTGAAAAACAAATCTTTCGGCGAGAAAAAAGCCCGAAAAATCGAACAGGCAGCCAATATGCCTGACATGTGGCTGGATCAAGACCACCAAGACCGCCACGCCCCCACCATCAGCCAAGAAAGAAATACCATGTCCCACATCTCCACCATTCCCGAAATCCTAGCAGACATCAAAGCCGGCAAAATGGTCATCATCACCGATGCCGAAGACCGCGAAAACGAAGGCGACTTGCTGATGGCCGCCCAATTCGTTACCCCAGAAGCCATCAACTTCATGATCAAAAACGCACGCGGCTTGGTCTGCCTGCCGATGGACGGCGAAATGGTCGAAAAACTCGGCCTGCCCATGATGACCCAGAAAAACGGCGCACAATACGGCACCAACTTTACCGTCTCCATCGAAGCCGCCCACGGCATTACCACCGGCATTTCCGCCGCCGACCGCGCCCTGACCATTCAAACCGCCGTTTCCCCATCCGCCAAACCAGAAGACATCGTCCAACCCGGCCACATCTTCCCACTGCGCGCCCAAAAAGGCGGCGTACTCGTCCGCGCCGGACACACAGAAGCCGGCGTTGACCTGGCACAAATGAACGGTCTGATTCCCGCCGCCGTCATCTGCGAAATCATCAACGACGACGGCACCATGGCGCGTATGCCCGAACTGATGAAGTTCTCCGAAGAACACAACCTCAAAATCGGCACCATTACCGACCTCATCGAATACCGCAGCCGCACCGAAAGCCTGCTCGAAGACATGGGCAACTCACCCGTACAAACCCCGTGGGGCGAGTTCCAACAACACGTTTACGTCGACAAACTCTCCGGCGAAACCCACCTCGCCCTCGTCAAAGGCACACCAACCGCCGACGAAGAAACCCTTGTCCGCGTCCACGAACCCTTCAGCGTGATGGACTTCATCCAAGCCAACCCGCGCCATTCCTGGTCATTGCCCAAAGCACTTGAGCGCATCCAACAAGCCGAAAGCGGCGTAGTCATCCTCCTGCACCGTACCGAAGACGGCGCCACCCTGCTCGACCGCACCCTGCCCAAAGGCGCAAACCAAGCCTACAAATGGGACAGCAAAAGCTACGGCATAGGCGCACAAATCCTCGCCGGCCTCAACGTCAAAAAACTGCGCGTCCTCGGCCAGCCTTCATCCTTCACCGGTCTCACCGGCTTCGGCCTCGAAGTCGTCGGTTTTGAAGAAGCTGAAAAATAATCTTGCTTGATTGATTCTCAAAGCAAATAAAACAAAAGGCCGTCTGAAAGTTTTCAGACGGCCTTTTCATATCTCTATTTATCTGAATATTATCCAAAAAAAATTATGATAAAAACGACTATTTATTAGATTATTTCAATAATGATAAGAATAATCAATTATAATATAAATATTAATAATATTTAAAAATTTTATATTTTTTATATAAAAGAGTATGTTAACCTCTTATATTAAGTTCTTAACAAAGAGAAACTATGTCTGCTTTTACTCCCAAACCCAAAATAATCATTCTCAGCCTTGCCAGCGCATTCAGTACATTAACCGTTGCTGATACCATCGAAGCCTCAGCTCGACCAGAACAATACCAGGAATTGGATACTGTTGTTGTCAGTGGCAAACGTACCAACGACCAAAAAGGCGCGGACGACGTGTATTACAAAAACGTCTCCAACGCCTATGTCGGCAAGGAATACCTCGAACGCTACCGCGTCCAATCCGCCGGCGACGTGCTCAAAGGCCTCAACGGCGTATACAACATGAACACCCGTACCGCCGGCGGCGCGATTACGCCCAATATCCGCGGCATCACCGGCAAAGGCCGCATCCCGGTTACCATTGACGGCACCGAGCAGACTATCGACGTATGGATGAACAACTACGGCGTGGGCGACCGCAACTACCTCGACCCCGCCCTGTTCCGCAGCATCGCGGTGGAAAAAAGCCCCGCCCTCACGCGCGGCGTGAAATCGGGCGTCGGCGGCGCGGTCACCATCCGCACCATCGAAGCCGACGACATCGTGCCGGAAGGGCAGAAATTCGGCTTCCAGCTGAAAACCGAGTTTGCCAACAACAGCCGCCGCCCGGCCAACAACCTCAACCAATGGCTGGGCTGGGAAGACTACCGCACCCTGCCGCTCGGTGCCACCGCCGACGGCGCGGGCGGCGGTGTCGACCCGCTCACCGGCCAGCAAAGCCCGCAGGCGTTGGTGGTAGACAACTTTACCCCGCCCGCACACAAAAGCGGCCGCGACAACTGGCGCTTCGGCGGCGACCGCAGTTATATGGCCGCCGCCGCCTTCAAAACCGAACTTTCAGACGGCCTGGCCGCCTACAGCTACCGCAACAAAGGCAACTACTTTGCCGGCACCAAGGGAGCGGAAGGCTACCTGAATAATCCGGTATACGACCTGCAAAAATGCTACGACCAAGGCGGCAGCGATTTCAACTGCAAAAACTCTGCCACCTTCGTACCCAATATGGCCAAGGTCTACCACCCCGGGGTGGAAGTGCTCAACAGCAACACCGAAACCAAAACCCTGCTGTTGAAAAACAACTGGCACCTGCCCGGCAGCCATCGGCTCGGCTGGCAATATATGCGCACCGACGTGCGCTTCGGCGAAATCAACCCCTTCCACACCACCTATGTGATGAATATGGAGGAGCACAACGATACCAGCCGCCCCAGAGAACTGTCGCCACAGGCGCAGAGCATCGATTCCTCTATCCGCACCGATACCTACAAGCTCGGCTGGGCTTGGAAGCCGGAAAACAGCCGCTGGGTTGACCTGCAGGCCAACCTGTGGCGCATCAAAACCGACAGCACCCGCCACCAGAGCGGCGGCATGGCTTTGTCTTCCGCCCGCCCCGACCCCTATTATGATGCCTGGTACTGGTGTACCAAACGCGGACAACTTCCGCCCGATCACGTCGACAACTACAGCAGCTGCAACAACCTGATGAATGATTTCGGCATCAGCGGCATGAGCAAAGAAGAAGTGATGCAGCTGCTGCCCAACGACAACGGGCGGTTCCGCGTACTCTCCGGCGCCGAGCAGAAAACCAGCGTCAGCCGCACCGGATTCGACCTGAACAACCGCTTCCGCCTGCATCCGCGCCTGAACATGACCCTGTCCGCCGACTATCAGAAAGAAAAGCTGGAGGAAGAAGTGGAAATCGTCAATTCAAAAGACCTGTTCAATCTGGCCGGCATGGTCTCCGGCCTGACCAAGCTGGCCGGGCCCAGGGGCGGCGAGCGGCGCGAATGGGGGACGAACCTGGTGTTCGACTGGCAGGCCACCGACCGCCTGAAAATCTCCGCCGGCATCCGCTACCACAACTTCCGGGGCTTCGATACCGCCCTGGCCGAAGGCCGCGCCCGCCGCGACCCGCGCTATCAGGCGGGCAGCGGCATAAGTATCTACGAAGACGGGGTTTCCTTAGCTTATATGGAGCTGGTGGGGGATCAGGAGCAGCGCGACTGGGATGCGGTGGCCGAACAGCGCCGGCAGGCTTACCAATCGGGCAATATCGCCGCCATTGCCGCCGCCGAGCAGGCCATACAGGCACATGGTGCCAGGTATAACTTGCCCAAATACCAAAGATATCCAGACCAATACTACACGGACGCGTATCGCCGGATTGATAGTAATGGGCTTGTAAATTATAGCTACCATGTATTCGCACCTCCTCTTACTCATCCTGATGTCCCCTTGTATCGGGTTCATCCGGTGTTCGTCCCCTATGTCAATGGCAAACTGGACAGCAGGGTATGGGATCAACACCACCGCTTCGGTATGTTTGAAGAAAAAGTAGACAACCCGCAGGGTTTAAGCGGGCGCTATAACCGCTATTGGGCAGAGGGCGACTATTCTGGAAGGCTCGATCATACGCATGAATGCGATAAAGGGGTGCCCGGCTGTGCGATGCTTCGGGCAGGCAAGGTGGGGGACTTGCCCCAAGTTGGCCCTGATCAAATTCGAAACGGCATCCTTTACCGCAATTATACCGAGGAGCAACACTGGGCACCGCCCAAGCCGATCCGTGCCCATGCCTGGGCGCCGACCATTGCCGTCAGCTACGACCTGACCGACAACAGCCGCCTGTTTGTGCGCTACGCGCAGATGACCCGCTTCCCCAGCGTATATGAGGTCGGCAGCTTCCATAACGACTTATCCTATATCGGCAAGCCGAAGGCGCCGAACTTCCGTTTCAAGCCGGAGCGCAGCCGCAGCTGGGAAATCGGCTACAGCTTTAATTTCGCCCCGTATTGGAGCCGGCTGCGCGCCGGCGATGTGCGCCTGACCTACTACCGCAACCGGATTGAAAACGTGATCGAAACCACCGACCATTTCCGCACCGTGCAATACGACCGCAAGGATACCGCCGGGCTGGAATGGCAGAGCCGCATCGACACCGGCCGCTTCTTCGCCGCGCTCGGTGCCACCTACCGCCTGAAGCAGCAGATGTGCGACCGCGATACCGCCATTGAATTTGATCCGTATGGCTACAAGGGCGTACCGGATTGCATCGAAGGCGGCTACGGCAGCACGCGCGGCTATCAGGCCGTGCAACCCAAATATTCGATTAATCTGGATGCCGGGGTGCGCCTGTTGGGTGAAAAATTGGAACTCGGCCTGCGCGGCATCTACCACAGCAGCGTCAATACCAAGCAATACGACCAACTGCTGCAAAAGGATTTGGGTGTCATCTTCAGAACAACCGGCAAACCCTACCATTGGCGGTCGTCGCTGACTTGGGATATGTACGGCCGCTATCAGGTGCACAAAAACCTCAACGTCAACTTAGGCATTACCAATCTGACCAACCGCTACTATCTCGACCCGATGTCCAACGTGCCCGCACCCGGGCCGGGTCGGACGGTTACCTTCGGGCTGACTGCCAAGTTCTAGCCATAAAGGCTACCTGAAAAACACTGTTTGCTATACAGCCGGAATTTTCAGGTAGCCTGCCCGGTACACCGGCCGAAAACAGGCCGGCAGAACGATAACGATACAGACGCATCACGGAACAACACAAACCCGACCACCCCGCCTTTCGGGGCAAGGGTTTTTACCGTTTTTTCCGCCTTCGGGCGGCAACAAAGCGGATGTTTTTTGTTCAACAACTTTTTTGATAAGGAGACTATTATGTCTATGCGTAAACAAACCCTGTTGGCCGCCGTACTGTGCGGCGTCTTCGGTGTGGCTGTGGCTGACAGCGGTCAAAATGATGGTATGGGAGGAACTTCCAATTCGCAGGCAGTACGGACTAATAAATCTGACCGACTGCCTTTTGGAGACGGTCAAGCAGGGTTGTCGTTTAATGCCGGTAACGGATTCTCCACAACCATCAATTTGGAAAAAGGCCCGGTACAACATATCCGCGCCAAATATAATGACCGCAATCAGACACCGATACCAATTAACGGTACTGATCCGTATGCCAATGTGGACGGCACGCGCAATCCTCATTATCTGACGTTGCGCGATGTCGCCCCGGTTATCGGCTGGTTCTACAACCCGAAACTAGGTCAGGTGTGGTATGAAAACCGCCACAACAACACCGAAGTGTACAGCGTGCGCCAGATGGCTGAACCGGCCATTCCCGCCGCACCCAAGTTCGGCGGCCTAGTCATCGCCAAGGTGCCGGGTATGAACGGCAGCGACGGCAACGTGTTCTTCGGCGAATGGGCGCCGCGCAAAGGCAATCCGCCGCAAAACAGCACGGATTTGAATATGGCGGACGGCAAACGCACCGTTTGGTATGTGGGCGACAACCCGACCCGAAATATGCCGAAGCTCGTTAATGCTAAATACAATGTATTGGGCGTGAACAAACACACTCCCGGCCGCAACGATTTCTACACCGGTACACTTACCGCCAACTACGGAACAGGGTCAGGTTCACTGACAGGCAGTATCTCCCGTCCAGGCGACAGTGTAAACTTCGCCGGTACCAATATTCGGAGCAACGGCACATTTGACAACGGCAAGGCAAACGAACATATTACCGGCCGCTTCTACGGCAGCGGCGCGGAAGCCCTGGCCGGCATCGTTGACCGCGCGGGTGTCGATAAAGACATTGCCTTCGGCGGCCGCAAACAATAAGCCCAAATTGTCAAGAATACCACGGGATGCAGCTTGACCGTAGTCTGCATCCCGCTTTGGTTTTATCGAATCCGACTTCTTTCAGACGGCCTCCCTGCCCAAAGGACCCTATCCCATGACCTACCGCCTCTGCCTGCTTTTCCTGCCGCTCTGTACGGTCTGCCTTGCTGCCCCGTCCGACGATGCCGCAGACGAACGCCGCCGCCTGCTGGACGAAAGCGGCCGCCAAACGCAGCAATACCGCGAAAGCGGCTGGCTGGACACGGAGCAGGCACACGGGGAAGTGGGAGAAAACGACGGCTACATCATGATAGACGGTACAGTCTACCAAGTCGGCGACACGGCGGAAGAACTGGAAAGCGCGATTTACCACGCCCTCAACGCGCGGCAGTGGCACAAGGTGCGGCAGTTCGCTGCCCGCTACGCCAAACTGCCCCGGCACAAACCCGCGCTGATTCATTTGGCCGATGCACTGCAAAAACGGGACGAAGGGGATTTCCGCGCGGCGGGGAACAGTTTTCAGACGGCCTTGGCAGCAGAACCCGGCAATCCACGCCTGCTGCTCGAAGCGGGGCGGTTTTATGCCGAAGACAACCAAAACAAAGAGTCCGCCGCCGCGTTTGAGAAAGTTCTGAAAACGGATATTCCCGCAGAAACCCGCCCCATCGTGGAAAACTACCTGTCCGAACTGGGTAAACGCCGCCGCCGGCACGGCCAAATCAGCCTAGGCTACGGCTACAACAGCAATGTAAACCAAGGCAACGGCATCAGCCAATGCGTGTGGGAAATCGCGGGCATGTGCCTGATGGAGCGCACCCTGCCCGCGCCAACGGATTCGACCTTCTCATCCTATAGCGCGACCGCCGAAAAAACCGTCCCGCTCAAAGGGCATCACGGCGTACAGGTGCGCGGCGTGCTGTACGGCAACCGCTACACGGAAAAAGACAAAGATTCGGCGGCCATGCCGGATTACGGCTATCACAACGGTTCGCTTTACGCGGGATATGCCTATGCCGACGCACGCTCCTCCTTTTCCCTGCTGCCCTATTTCGAATACGACTTCCGCAACCGCCACACCCACTACCGCGCATGGGGCGCGGATGCCGACTGGTCGCGCGCACTCTCCGCGCGCTGGCGCATCAATGCCCGTGCCGGAGCGAAAAAAACCGGATACGGCGGAAAAAGCAAAGATTATTTTGCCGACTACAAACAATACGAACTGGGCGCGGGGGCGGAATTTTCCATCACGCCCAAAAGCGGCCTGCTTGCCAACTTCGATGCCGCCCGCAAAGCCTATCCCGAAAAATCCTCTTCCAGCAAAGAATATACGGCGCGGCTGGGCACGTATAGGCTGTTTCCGGGCGGTACTTATTTAAACGCCATCCTGCTCTACCGCCGCAGCCTGTATGACGCGGCAAGTTTCGTCAGCGATAACAAACGGCGGCGCGACAAGCAATACATCATGATGGCTGCGGCGGGTTTTCCTCAATGGAATATCAAAGGCGTATATCCCGAACTGCGTTTCAGGCGAACAATCGCACACAGCAACGCGGTGTATTACCGCTACCGCCAAAACGAATGGCTGTTGGGTTTTAAATATCGGTTTTAAATTGAGTCATCTAGAAATACGCTAAAACAGCGATATAACCATGCTGTTTTACTCGTTTCTATATCATGCCGTCTAAAAAAAGCCGATACACCTTTCCGATGTATCGGCTTTCGCTATCTGCTTAACGCTTAATTTCTGCCGGGCAATTCTTTTTCACTCAATGGTTTGATGTACCAAATATCGCGGCAGTAGTCGGCGATGGAGCGGTCGGATGAGAAGAAGCCCATGTTGGCGATGTTGATCAAGGCTGATTTGCGCCATGCGGATACGTTGCGGTAGTGTTCGTCCGCTTTGTATTGCGTGTCAATGTAGCTGCGGAAATCCGCCATCAGCTGATAGAAGTCGCCGTATGGTTGCAACACGTCGTTGTAGCGGTTTGGCTCTTCCGGAGAGAAAGTGCCTTGGCTGATTTGGTTGACGACGCGGCGCAGGTCGCTGTCTCGCTCGATATAGATCAACGGGTCGTAGCCGTTGCGGCGGATTTCTTCGACTTGTTCTACGGTGTTACCGAAGATATAGCAGTTGTCCGCGCCGACTTTTTCCAAAATCTCAACGTTCGCGCCGTCCAGCGTACCCATACAGATTGCGCCGTTGAGGGCAAATTTCATGTTACTGGTACCGGATGCTTCCGTACCTGCCAGTGAGATTTGTTCGTGCAAATCGGCGGCAGGAATGATGATTTGTGCAAGGCTGAGTAAATCGGATTGAGCCATTCGCGCGAAGAAGGGCTATACGGGCTGGCAAAGGCAGGCTTGCTGGTAAACAAGGCGTGCAAAGGGTTGATACCGACAAAATCCAGCTTTTTCTCTGCCGCATATTTCATCAGGTTCAGCAAATCAGTAAAGTCGCCTATGCCCCAGTTGCGCTCGGAACGCAGGCTGTACAAATGCATGGTCAAGCCATTCATCCGACCGCCATTGGCAAGCAGTTTGGGTTGGTAAACCGATTCAGGCGCAACAATCAGGCGTATAAGGCGACATTTGCCGCCGGTCTCAGCCGACAAAGTGTAATAACCGCAAGCCAGTCGGGGCAGCTTAATCCAAAGCGTATCGTTGTCGCCCGGATATAAAGTCAAGCTCTGGCACTCATCCGCCTCATCACTCAATACGACCGCTTCCGCACCATGAAATTCAGACGGCATCTGTAAAGATTCTTCGCCGTTTTCATGCGCGACCATCGTATTCAGATAAAGGCCGTCTGAATCCGGTTTGCTTTTGTCCAAAACAGCAACGATCGATTCCAACACTTCAGGTTTGGTCGCATGATATATACCGTTGATGTCGTGGTAGCCTAAATCAATACCGGCCTCTACAGCCTGCTGCTCCAATGTTTCACTCATTGCATTCTGCCTGTTTTACCAATATCTGAATCTTAATACAGATTGTGTCGCACCGTTACATGTAATTCATTGTAGTTTCTAACAAAATCCATATTTCCCTGCTTGATTTGACCTGCGCCAAAATTTCCTATTTATCTGTCTTGTAAAAACTTAAAGGCCGTCTGAAAAGGAAGGTTTCATTCCTTTTCAGACGGCCTTTATCATACTTCAAGCCTGATTAGTGGTGGTGATGACCGTGCGGGCCATGTACGTGGCCGTGGGCAATTTCTTCCTCAGTCGCATCGCGTACACCTTCAACGGTCGCTTTGAACAATACTTTCATACCGGCCAAAGGATGGTTGCCGTCCACTACGGCTTTACCGTCGGCAACATCGGTTACACGATAAATCAATACATCGCCTGTTTCCGGATCATCGGCTTCAAACATCATGCCGACTTCAACTTCAACAGGAAATACGCTTACATCTTCAATACGTACCAGCTCAGGATCTTGCTCGCCGAAGGCATCATCAGGCGACAAAGCCACTTCAACAGTATCGCCTACATTTTTGCCGTGCAACGCTTCTTCCACCAAAGGGAAAATACCGTCATAACCGCCATGCAGGTAAGCAATCGGCTCTTCGGTTTTGTCCAACAACTGGTTGTTTGCATCGTACATTTCATAATGCAGGGAAACTACGGAATTTTTAACAATAGACATCATGTCGTCCTTAATCAATATTTAAAAGTCAAGTCCAGGCTATTCTATCACAGCTGTAACTAAACAATCGGTTTACCTTAAACAAATACTTTTGGCAAACACAACAAAACCAAAAAAGCCCATATAAAAAACCAAATTGAATGATTCCAACCCATAAAAGTTGCTTTTTCACAACACAAAGTTGCTAAATTACAAAAAACTTCCCAAACGCAAAAACATTCTAAATCCTTAAAACCAACAATAGTTAAAAATAATCAAATTATTGAATATAAACAACTTTTTAAAAGTTCATTAATTATGAATATTTTTAGATGATTTTTTATCTGCCTCCCTGATTTACATTATTTTCGCTAATTTTGTATTGATTTTAATCCGCAAACGGTTAAGCAACGTTGCATTGGCCCACCCCGTGGGGCATAATAACGAAAATTCAGCAATGAATTTCTACTGTACAGGCCGTTTGACGGCTATTTTTAGTTTAAATGTTTAAATCGATTTAAAAAGGTCCTCAAAAATGAAAAAATCTCTGTTCGCTGCTGCTTTGTTGTCTTTAGCTTTGGCCGCTTGTGGCGGTGCTGATAAAGCTGCTGAAACTGCCGCTTCTGCTGCTTCTGAAGCCGCTGCTTCTGCTACTGAAGCTGCTGCATCTGCTACTGAAGCCGCTGCTTCTGCTGCTACCGAAGCTACTGAAGCCGCTGCTTCTGCTACTGAAGCTGCTGCATCTGCTACTGAAGCCGCTGCATCTGCTACTGAAGCTGCTGCTTCTGAAGCTGCTAAATAATATTCTTTTGAATATAAGAAAAGCAGGATACCATTGTGTATCCTGCTTTTTTACATTCCTCACACTCCCCTTCCCGACTTTTCTGCCTGACTGCCATGCACCTTCACGACCGTTTTGCTGAGTTTCTTTCCGCCTCTGAAATCATCGAAGCCACTCCTGCCTTGTTAAACGACCAACGCCGCCGTTTTGTTTCTTCGCCGGATATTGTCTTACAGCCGAACTCTATCGAAAGCGTGCAGAAAATCATGCGTTTCTGTTTTGAAAACCGCATCCACGTAACCCCGCAAGGCGGCAATACCGGATTATGCGGCGCAACGGTAACCACCGAAGGTGTACTGCTCAACCTCTCCAAGCTAAACCGCATCCGCGATATCAACCTTGCCGACAACAGCATGACGGTTGAAGCAGGCGTGATTTTGCAAAATGCTCAAAAGGCAGCAACCGAAGCCGGACGACTGTTTCCGCTCAGCCTTGCCAGCGAAGGCTCTTGCCAAATCGGCGGCAATATCGCCTGTAATGCCGGCGGTTTAAATGTCTTGCGTTACGGCAGCATGCGCGATTTGGTATTGGGTTTGGAAGTCGTGTTACCAAACGGCGAACTGGTTTCCCACCTTCAGCCCCTGCACAAAAACACGACCGGCTACGACTTACGCCATCTTTTTATCGGCAACGAAGGAACATTGGGCATCATTACCGCCGCCACACTCAAACTCTTTGCCCAGCCCAAAACCAAAGCGACCGCATGGGTAGGTTTAGACGATATTGAATCCGCCGTCTCGCTTTTGACTGCGGTGCAAGGTTATTTTGCCGAGCGCTTGACCAGCTTCGAGCTAATCAGCCGCTTCGCCCTCGATTTATCTTCGGAATTCAGCCAACTCAAAAAGCCTGCCGATGCGGAATGGCATATTTTGATAGAACTTGCAGATTCCGTTCCCGATGCCGGACTGGATGAAAAGCTTGCCGAATTTCTCTATCAAAGCGGATGGGAAAACAGCATTTTGGCGCAATCCGAGCAAGAGCGCTCCGACTTATGGACCTTGCGTGAAAATATTTCCGCTTCCCAACGCAAACTCGGCACCAGCATCAAACACGACATCGCCGTCCCTATCGCCCAAGTGGCCACCTTTGTCCGCCAATGCGCCCCTGCCTTGGAAATCCGTTTTCCCGGCATACAAATTGTCTGCTTTGGACATTTAGGCGACGGCAGCCTGCATTACAATACGTTTTTGCCC
This sequence comes from Neisseria subflava, assembly GCF_005221305.1. Taxonomy (NCBI): domain Bacteria; kingdom Pseudomonadati; phylum Pseudomonadota; class Betaproteobacteria; order Neisseriales; family Neisseriaceae; genus Neisseria; species Neisseria subflava. Next base: position 451,765 of record NZ_CP039887.1, on the reverse strand, counting down.
AACGTATTGAGTAACGAAGCCTACCAATACGAAGACGCCGTCAATACCATTGTTTATGAAAACATCCTTGCCTGCCACGGCACGATTGCCGCAGAACACGGCGTAGGCATCATCAAAAAACATTGGCTGCCCCGCGTGCGTACGCAGGCCGAACTCATGCTGATGCATGCCATCAAAAATCAGCTTGACCCTTATGGCATTATGAATCCGGATAAACTCCTGCCTTCTCTGGATTAACCAATACAAAAGGCCGTCTGAAACATTTCAGACGGCCTTTTATCTTATCCAAACTATTTCAATGCCGTTTTCCAATCCAATCCGCCCAAGGACGGTACCTGTATCACTTCATTGGTATCCAAATTGACCGCTGTCAGCTCTCCGCCCCACAACGCGCCGGTATCCAAAGCGATAACCTGATCGGTATTAACGTAGCCCAATGACGACCAATGTCCGAACACGGTAATATAATCCAAATTCTGCCTATTGGGCGCTTTAAACCAAGGGCGCAGGTAAAGCGGCATTTTTTTCAGAGTGGATTTATATTCATAATCCAATTCGCCTTTGTACGTCAGCGCACGCATACGGGTAAAGACGTTGATAATCATGCGTAGGCGCTCATAGCCTGTCAAATCGTCCGCCCACTCGGTCGGCTTGTTGCCGTACATTTTGCCAAAAAATTTCCTGTATTTTTTACCTTGCAATTCAGCCTCAGCTTCACGAGCAAGACTTTCAGCCTTATCAACCGACCATTGCGGCAAAATACCGGCATGCACCATCACATGTCTGTCACCGCGCACCAACAGCGGCTGATGACGCAGCCAGTCAAGCATGGCATAACTATCGGGATGGGTCAAAATCGGCTCAACCGTATCACTGCGCTTAAGCGTTCCTTCACCGCAACCGACTGCCAAAAGATGTAAATCATGATTGCCCAAAACCATTTGCACACTGCTGTCATGCTCTTTGGCAAATTTCAGGGTTTCCAAGGACTTCGGGCCGCGATTGACAATATCACCAACCAGCCAAAGGGTGTCCGTACCATGATTAAAGCCGATTTTGGCAAGCAATAAAGTCAGCTCGTCAAAACAGCCTTGAATATCTCCGATTGCGTAATGTGCCATTATTATTGTTTTCCGTTGTTATTCTTTTCAGACGGCCTCAAGCCCAGCCCAGGCCGTCTGAAAACATCAATTATGCATTTAAAACCAATACAGCCTCTGCTTCAACCTGAACGCCTTTAGGCAGGCTGGCCACGCCAACCGCCGCACGCGCCGGGAAAGGTTGCTCGATAAATTCTGCCATCACTTCATTGAATACGGAAAAGTTGGCCAAATCAGTCAAATAAGCATTGAGTTTGACGATATCGTTTAAAGAACCGCCGGCCGCTTCGGCTACGACTTGCAGGTTTTTAAATACTTGCACTGCTTCGGCACGGAAGTCGCCATTGCCGACCACAGTCATCGTAGCCGGATCCAAAGGAATCTGACCGCTCATATAAACCGTATCGCCTGCGCGGACTGCTTGGCTGTATGCGCCAATCGCGGCAGGGGCTTTGTCGGTATGGATAATGGTTTTAGACATGATATTCTCCTCAAGTAGAAATGTCAGAATCAGGTGGAAGCTTCGAATTTTACTTTCAACAGAAATACGTTTCAATAAAAGCATTCAATTAATGCGTTTAGCCCGTCTTGTTCTTCCCCGATTTTAAACCTACAATTCCACACATTATTCATTTCAAAGCCGAAATTATCATGTTTTTTGTCTTATCCCCAGCCAAAAACCTCAACGAAAAAGACCCCTCCCCCGTCAGCAGCTTTACCCAGCCCGACCTTTTGCCCGAAGCAGAAATCCTGATGCAAGAGTTGCGCCAGCTTGCCCCTCAACAAATCGCCGAGCTGATGCATGTTTCCGACAAAATCGCCCTGCTCAACGCCGAACGCAATGCCGTATGGCACACGCCGTTTACGCCTGAAAACGCCAAACAAGCCGTATTTATGTTCAACGGCGACGTCTACGAAGGCATCGCCGCCGATACGCTCAAGCCGGAACAAATCGACTACCTGCAACAACACGTCCGCCTGCTCTCCGGCTTATACGGCGTACTGCGCCCGCTCGACTTGATGCAGCCCTACCGCTTGGAAATGGGCACAGCCTTTGCCAACTCGCGCGGCAAAAACCTCTACGAATTTTGGGGCGATAAAATCACCGACCTGCTCAACCAAACGCTGAAGCAGGCCGACAGCGATGTCTTAATCAACCTCGCCTCACAAGAATATTTCAAATCCGTCAACACCAAAAAACTCAACGCACGCCTGATTACGCCGATTTTTAAAGACGAGAAAAACGGCAAATACAAAATCATCAGCTTCTACGCCAAACGTGCGCGCGGTTTGATGGTGCGCTACGCGGCAAAACACGGCATTACCGATCCTGAAATGCTCAAAAATTTCGACTACGAGGGCTATTCATTCAATGAAGCAGCTTCAAACGAAGCCGAATGGGTATTCATGCGTGAAGAACAATCTAAATAAAAACAGAATCCTAGATATTTTTTCTAAAATACCTCTTGGCAAAGGCCGTAAGTTCCATTAGTATTACGGCTTCAAGAACGGAAGCGTGGCAGAGCGGTTTAATGCAACGGTCTTGAAAACCGTCGAGGGTTGATAGCCCTCCGTGAGTTCGAATCTCACCGCTTCCGCCATTCTTGATAAGGATATAAAGACTTGATTGATTCAAGTCTTTTTTATTTTTGTCCTTTTGAAATTTAAGTTTATGTTGACGGGTCAACATTATCGATAAACAAAAGGCCGTCTGAAAACTACTTCAGACGGCCTTTTCCTTTTCTACAAATCAAATGCGGCGTTAATCAAACGTTTGGTGTAGTCGTTTTGCGGATGGTGGAAAATCTGATCCGCGCTGCCGTACTCAACCATTTCGCCCTGCTTCATCACAATTACGTTGTCGCTGACGGCGCGCACGACAGACAAATCATGGCTGATGAACATATAAGTCAGGCCGTATTTCTTCTGCAAGTCGCGCAAAAGTTCGACCACTTTGGATTGTACGGAGCGGTCAAGCGCAGAGGTCGGCTCGTCCAAAAGAATGAATTTCGGGCGCAGGATAACGGCGCGTGCAATCGCGATACGCTGACGCTGGCCGCCGGAGAATTCATGCGGATAGCGGTTGAGCGCGTCAAGCGGCAGGGACACTTCCTTCATGACTTCCAAAACACGCTGGATACGTTCTTTTTTGGTCATTTCAGGATGATGAACCGTCAAACCTTCGCCAATAATTTCGCCAACGGTCAGGCGCGGTGAAAGCGAACCGAACGGATCTTGGAACACAATTTGCCGTTGCGATTTCAGACGGCGTGCTTCTTCGGCGGTATAGTTTTTCAGGTCTTTGCCTTCAAAGGAGATATGGCCGGTATAAGGCAGCATCTGCATGACGGCTTTGCCCAGCGTGGATTTGCCGGAACCGGACTCGCCGACGACGCCCAATGTTTCGCCTTCTTTAATTTTGAAGCTGATGCCTTTGACGGCATCAAAAGTTTTGAGCGGTTTGCCGAAAAAGTTTTGCTTCAATACGAAAGAAACATTGACATTATCGGCATCGATTAACACACCGGCATTGTTTTCTTCCGGCTCTTTCATGCCTTTTGGAATGGCATTGATGAGTTCGGCAGTATATTCGTGTTTCGGATGAACAAATACTTCTTTGATTTTGCCACGCTCGACAATTTCGCCGTTACGCATGACGCAGACGGTTTTGGAATAGTGTTCCGCCAAACCCAAATCGTGGGTAATGAAGATAATCGCCATGCCCATTTGCTGTTGCAAATCGTGGAGCAAATCGAGAATCTCGGCTTGAATGGTTACATCCAAAGCGGTGGTCGGCTCATCGGCAATCAGCAGGTCGGGTTCATTGATGAGCGCCATGGCAATCATGATGCGTTGCAGCTGACCGCCGGAAAACTCGTGCGGATATTGCTTCATGCGGCGCTCGGCTTCTTTAATGCCTACACGCTCCAGCAGTGCCAATGCCTTCTGCCCTGCTTCTTTTTTGCCGAGCTTTTTATTGTGCACACGCGCCGCTTCAATCAGTTGCGTACCGATACGCATAAACGGATTGAGCGAGGTCATCGGCTCTTGGAAAATCACGCTAATGCGGTTGCCACGCAAATCACGTAGGGTTTTCTCATCGGCATCTAAAATGGAAATACCGTCAAAAGTAATGCGCGAATCTTTGCTGTATCGGGCAAATTTCTCAGGCAGCAGGCGCATAACGGACATAGATGTTACAGACTTGCCCGAACCGGACTCGCCGACCAAAGCCAATGTTTCGCCCTCTGCCACTTTAAAGCTGACATTACGAACGGCGTGCACGTTCTTTTCATGCAATTCAAAATTGATGTCCAGATTTTCTACAACCAGTAACTGTTTTGTCATTTTGATTATCCTTTTGGTTGTGGTTTAGCGGTCTTTCGGGTCGAGCGCATCGCGCAGGCCGTCGCCGATAAAGTTGAAACAGAACAAAGTGGTTACCAAGAAGAAACTCGGCACGAGCAGCTGCCAAGGTGCGGCTTCCATAGAAATCGCGCCTTCTTGCAACATCGAACCCCAACTGGTCATCGGCTCTTGCACGCCCAAGCCCAAGAAGCTCAAGAAGGATTCAAACATAATCATGCCCGGCACCAGCAAAGAGGCATACACCATTACCACGCCCAAAACATTCGGAATAATGTGGCGCGTTACGATTTTACGTTTTGCCACGCCGCTCACACGCGCCGCTTCGACAAACTCTTTATGCTTCAAGCTCAAGGTTTGACCACGCACGATACGCGCCACGTCCAGCCAAGACACCAAACCTACGGCAGCAAAAATCAAAAGCAGATTGCGGCCGAAGAATGTGGTCAGCAGAATCACGAAAAACATAAACGGAAATGCGTTCAAAATTTCCAAAAAGCGCATCATCAACGAATCAAGCTTACCGCCGATAAAGCCGGCAATCGCGCCATAAAGCGTACCGATAACAACGGCCACCAATGCGCCGGCCACACCGACCAGCAAGGAAATACGTCCGCCGGTTGCCGCACGCGACAGCAAATCGCGACCGAGCAAATCCGTACCCAGATAGTGATGGGTAGAAAAGGACGGTGGAATCTGCATATTGTCCCAGTCGGTGAAGTCGTAGGTGTAGCGGACAATCCATGGCGCCACAATCACAAAAATGCTGATCAGCAACAGGATGATAATGCTGTACACCGCCGCTTTGTTCTGTTTAAAACGCCGCCATGCGTCGCTCCACAGGCTTTTGCCGTGTACTTGGGCGTATTCTGCTGCCTCTGCAAGGGCCTGAGTCTGCTTCTTTTTGAATAACATAATGTTCTCTCTCGCTTTTTATTCTTTCTTCAGGCCGTCTGAACGTTTCAGACGGCCTTTGCGCAAATGGGATTAATAACGGATTTTCGGGTCAATAATGGCATACAGAATATCGAGGATGGCGTTGAACAAAATGGTCATAATGCCCACCAAAATCGTCAAACCCAAAATCATGCCGTAGTCGCGGTTGAGCGCGCCGTTGACAAACAATTGTCCGACGCCGGGAATACCGAACACGTTTTCAATCACAATGGAGCCAGTGATAATGCCGACGAATGCCGGGCCTAAGAAAGAAACAATCGGCAACATGGCAGGACGCAATGCATGGCGCAGGATGATGCGGCTCATGGGCAGGCCTTTGGCGCGTGCCGTGCGGATAAAGGGGCTGTTCAATACTTCGATCATCGCGCCGCGCGTAATCCGCGCGATACTGGACACATAACCGATGGACAAAGTAACGACGGGCAAAATCAAGTTCATTAGTGCGCCATCGTTCCAACCGCCGGCAGGCAGCCATTGCAGTCTGACGGCAAACACCAGCACCAATACCGGCGCCATCACAAAGCTGGGAACGACGATACCGGTCATCGCTCCGCTCATCAGCGAATAATCCAGCCAACTGTTTTGTTTTAAGGCGGCGATGATGCCGATAAACATACCGAAGATGGCGGCAATCAAAAAGGCGTAGAAGCCAAGTTCTGCCGATACCGGCAGGGATTGGGCAAGCAACTCATTAACGCTGAAATCTTTATATTTGAACGACGGCCCCAAATCCCCCTGCGCCAACTGCTTGAGGTAGTGGAAATATTGGAGGTACATCGGATCATTGAGGTGATATTTCGCTTCGATGTTGGCCATGACCGCAGGCGGCAAATTGCGTTCGCCTGTGAACGGGCTGCCTGGTGCGAGCCGCATCAGAAAAAACGATACGGTAATCAACACCAGCATGGTCGGGATGGAAGCACATATCCGTTTGATGATGAATTTCAACATAATCAGGCTGTCCTGTCTGAACATACCGGACTCGTGAAAACAAAGCTGACCTGAAGCGGAAATCGGATGAATGGCAGCAGGCATCTGTAACGTCGCCGCGCCGGTTTCTCTCTCTATTCCGACCGGGTTATTGTTTTTATTCGGAGTCGGGTAAGGTTTTTTTAGTTTTTAGATAATTGTTGTTATAAGGCCGTCTGAAACTTTGTATCCGCCGTTTCAGACGGCCTTTCACGTTAACGCGCCAAAGGTTCGGTGCGTTCAATCAGCCATGCTTTGGCCTCGCCTTCTGTCAAAGGCTCAAGACGGCGGCGCACTTCGGCGTGATATTGGTTCAGCCATTCGATTTCGCTGCCGGTCATCAGTTTGGTATCGATCAGGCGCGTATCGATTGGGCAGAGGGTAACGGTTTCAAAATACAGGAATTTGCCGAACTCGGTTTCCTCTGGGTTTTCAACCGGACGGTTGATTACCAGGCTTTCGATACGGATACCCCATTTGCCCGGACGGTAAAGACCCGGCTCGTTGGAAGTCAGCATGCCTGACTTCATCGCGTGATGCGGTTGCGGCACGGCGGCAACGGCAATGCTTTGCGGGCCTTCATGCACATTGAGGAAATAGCCCACGCCATGACCTGTACCGTGACCGTAATCGCATTGCGCCTGCCAGAGCGATTTGCGGCAGATGGCATCAATCATCGGGCCTTTGATGTTTTCAGGGAAAATGGTTTCCGCCAGAGAAATATGCGCTTTCAACACCAAAGTGTAATCGCGCTTCATGGCCGCACTCGGATTGCCGACAGGCACCACGCGCGTGATGTCGGTCGTACCGCCCCAGTATTGACCGCCGGAGTCAATCAGCAGCATACCGTCGCCTTTGATTTTGCTGTTATTTTCCGGTGTCGCGCTGTAATGAGGCAAGGCGGCATTGGCATTGTAGCCGGCGATGGTGTCGAAACTTGGCGAAATAAAGCCGGGACGTTGGCTGCGGTGTTTGTAGAGCATGCCGTCGATGTCCAGTTCGCTCAATTCGCCGCCGTCTGCCAAGATTTGTTCAAACTCGGCAAAGAAGCCGCACAATGCCGCGCCGTCTTCCGCCATGGTATTGCGGATATGGGCGATATCGGCATCGGATTTGACTGATTTGAAGAATGTGCTTGGGTGGATGGCTTCAATCAAACGGACGTCTTCAGGCAGGCGGCGCAAAGTGCCGACAGCAGTTTTGTTCGGATCAATCAGCAATGTGCCATTAACGCCTGCCAAATAGTCCGCCGCCTGCGCATAAGGCAATACTTCAAAACCTGCCGCTTTCAAAGCTTCGGCAGATTCGGCTTTCAGACGGCCTGCATCGGTAAACAATACGGCTTTGTCTTGGCTGATAAACAGATGGGACAAGAACACAGGGTTAAACGGTACATCATCGCCGCGCAGATTAGTAATCCAAGCGATGTCGTCCAAAGAAGAAACCAAATGCGCATCTGCGCCCTGCTCTTTCATGGCCGCACGGATTCTGGCCAGTTTTTCGGCCGCCGTTTCGGAAACATAGTCGGGATGGTGAATGTAGATTTCCGGAGTCGGCAATGCAGGACGGTCGTTCCACACTTCGTCCAACAAGGTTTCAGGATATTCGAGGCGGATGTTTTTGGCGGCAAGTGCCTGTTTCAAACCGCGCTCGCCGCTGAGTGCGAACATATCGGCAGGTGCGCCGACCACTGCGCCCTCGGGCAGATTTTGTGCCAACCACTCGGTATAAGGCGCATCAACGCCCATTTTTTGCAGCTCGATGCCGTTTGGCGCAAGCTGTTGGCCTGCCTGTTCCCAATAGCGGCTGTCCGTCCACACGCCTGCTTTATCGGCGGTTACCACCAAAGTGCCGGCCGAACCGGTAAAGCCGGAAAAATCGCGGCGCGCCTGCCAATGCTCGGGCAGGTATTCGGAAAGGTGCGGATCGGCGGAAGGAATGACAAACGCGTCCACGCCATGTTTTTTCATGGCTTCGCGTAAAGCGGACAAACGTTGTTGTACAGATTTCATGTGTTATGTCTCCTATTATTTCAGACGACCTCTGTCATCAAGGCCGTCTGAAAACTTGTGCTGTCTATAATCAATCTATTTTTTCGGTGCGAACGACCAGCTCTTCACTGTATAGTTCCGCAAAGGGTCTTTGTCGGAATAGCCGATGATATCGGGTTTGACCATACGCACTTCAACCTGATGATACAGCGGAATCAGTGCAGCGTCTTCTTGAAGCTGCTTCTCCGCATCGGCATAAAGCCGGCTGCGCGCTTCCTTGCTGACACCATCTTTCAGCGTATTGTTCATAAATGTGTCAAACGCCGCGCTTTTGTAGCGGAATGCATTGTTTGAGTTGTTGGATTTCAAGATATTGAGCATACCCGCCGGATCGTTGAAATCGGAACACCAGCCGCTGAACGAAACCTTAAAATTACCTTGCGCGCGCGTATCCAAATAAGTTTTCCATTCCTCGTTGGACAAAGTCGGACGGATAAACGGAATGGCGGCTTTCCACACCGACTGCACGGCAGTAATTTGTTTTTTGGACGCTTCGCTGGTGCTGTACAAAATATCGAACTCAAGCGGATGGTCATCGTTGTAGCCTGCTTCGTTCAAGAGTTTACGCGCGGTTTCGATGCGTTTTTCAGGCGTCCACTCTTTCCACTCTGGATAAACAGGAATCACGCCCTGCATTTGCGGCGGCGTCAACTGGAACGCAGGCGTATCGCCGCGGCCGCCCACTTTGACGACAATGTCGCGGCGCGTCAGCATATTGAGCGCCTTGCGGACGCGCGGATCGTTAAACGGCGCCGCTTCGTGGTTCGGCTCCAAATACCAGCTGCACAAAGAAGTCGTGCGTCTTACTTGGCCCGGAAACTCAATATCCGCCACTTTGACCTGATCGCTGGGAATACCGTAAGTCACATCAATTTCATTGGCGCGATAACGGTTGTACTCGCCGCTACCTGACAAGAAAACAGCCTTCGGAATAGCCACTTTGTCTTTATCGTAATAATTGGGATTGCGTTCCATATTAATGTGGCTGTTGACTTTCCAATCCGTTAAAAGATAGGCGCCACTGGAAACGTAATGACCGGGCTGCGTCCACTTATTGCCGTATTTTTCAACAGTGGCGCGGTGAACCGGAAACGTGAATTGCTGAATCAGCATATCGGGGAAATAAGGCACGGGCGCAATCAGCGTAAATTGCAGGGTCTTCGCGTCCAACGCCTTGACGCCCAATGTCTCAGGCTTGGCTTTGCCGTTTAATATATCTTCCGCATTTTCCACTTGTGCATCGACCAAATAGCTGCCGAAAGGTGCGCCGGTGGCCGGATCGGCAAGACGACGGAAGCTGTACACGAAATCTTCGGCAGTAATCGGATCGCCATTGCTCCATTTGGCATCACGCAGATGGAAGGTCCAAATACGCTCGCCCTCGCTCTCCCATTTTTCCGCCAAAGCAGGAATGGTTTTGCCTTCGGCATCCGTACCGACCAAACCATCCATCAACTGACGGATAATCGTACCAGCCGCCATATCGCCGCTCATCTGAGGATCCAGCGTACCCGGCTCAACGCCGTTGCTGACTACCACGCGCTCATAATCGGTACGTTTAAACTCAGGGGCAGGCTTGACATCGCGGCTGCACGCCGACAACGCGAATACGGCAGCCAATGATGCAGCCAACAGCGGATAGGTTTTTCCGGCCATATTTCATTCCTTCTTTTTGGGTATTCTTCTTTTTCAGACGGCCTGATTATTCAAACTACACTCGACTACATTTAGTTAGAATTTTTCCAATGCAGTTAAATCGTCTATTTCAAGTCATGAAAATAGTGTTTTAAACCACATATTCCATCAGGATAATAGTGAGCCATCCAAGATTGTTGGCAAATTAACACAAAAATACGTAACTGAAAACTATTTTTCAATTTATCCTACGATAAATTACAAATGTATTGATTTTTTATAATTTGTCAAATAAGATTATCCGAATTTCCCGTCCCCAATTAAGAAAAAGACATAAAAGGAGAATAAAATGAACAAGTTATCTTGCTTTGTTGCCACTACCCTCATCGGCTCTTCCATAAGCTTCGCCCACGCCGAACCTAAAATGAGCGGTACCATCTACATCATGACCGAGGTCGAACACAACAATAAAACCGGCGTCACCAATACAACCATTTCCGATAAAAGTTCCAGTCTTTATCTCTCCGATGAAGTACGACTCAACAACGACTTATGGCTGAAATGGCAACTTGGCTCCTTTATTTACTTCGATTCTGACCGCTGGAGCGGCTGGGGCACTGCCGACTCATACGTTGCGCTCAACAGCTACAAAAACCTTGGTACCGTCAAAATGGGTTACATCAGTACACCCATGAACAGCATTTATCTGAACCCGTTTGACACCAACAGCTCGATTTTGGAATTCGGCAAAATTTCCCGCTTCGGCCAACGTCGCGTTTCTATGGCTTATGAGTCTCCTTGGAAAAACGGTTTCCAATTCAAATTCAACGTTTCCCCAGGTTCCAATGCCGCACGCAACAACAACGACTGGAGTCCGGATAAAAAACGTGACGGCGACTGGGTTTTCGGCTGGGGTGTGGACTACAACCACCCAAACAACGGCTTTAACGCCCACTACGCTGCCGAATACGCACCCAACGACTCTCCGACCGAAACCAAAGACTTCCAAGCCCATGCATTCATGGCCGGATACAGCAAAGACAAAATCTCCGTCGATGCCGCGTTCCAATACGCCAAAAACACTTGCGACGGCTTCAGCTGCTGGGGCGTATGGAAAGATGCGGCAGGCAACGTAGCCGGTTCTTACGACAAAGAAATCAACAACACCAAAGAATTTATGGTGTCCGGCTCATACAAAGTAGGCAATTTCAAACCTCAAATCGGTTTCGCCTACGGTAAAAGCTCTGTCGGCGAAGACTACAAACACGTCGCCGTCAGCACCGATTACAGCTTCTCCAAACGGACAACCGCCACACTCGGCGCCGGCTGGTTGAAAGAAAACGTCAATCCGAAATACGATGAAGATTTACCGAAAAAATCTTCTTACGCAGTGGGCATGGTATTCAAACACCGCTATTAATGCCTGACAGATTAAAGGCCGTCTGAAACAATTGTTCAGACGGCCTTTTCTACATCCTATAAATAAACTTGCAGCCCACCTTAAAAATCATTACATTGCCCACACTCAAGCAACAAAAACGTCATCATGAACGCCCACCGCACCCTCATCATCTCCGTTTTTATCGTCGCCAGCTGCGGCCTTGCTTACGAGCTCATCATCGCCGCGCTCGCAAGCTATCTTTTGGGCGACAGTATTTTGCAGTTTTCCTCCGTCATCGGGCTTTATCTGTTTTCAATGGGTATCGGTGCCCACCTGACCCAATACATCAAAGATAAAGACGTGTTGCACCGCTTTATCGAAATCGAACTTCTGGTCGGCATCATCGGCGGCATTTCCGCGCTGGCATTATTTGTGGCCTTCGGTTTATCCGCCGCCCCGTTCCGCACCCTGCTCTACGCTTTTGTACTGATTGTCGGCATGGTTGTCGGCATGGAAATTCCTTTAGTCATGCGCGTGTTAAACCAAAAAGGGGCGGAATTTAAAGAACTCGTTTCCAAAGTATTGACCTTCGACTACTTAGGCGCACTTGCCGTCTCGTTATTATTTCCGCTCCTGCTCGCCCCCAAACTCGGCATGGCGCGTTCCGCCTTGTTGTTTGGCATTTTCAACGCCGCCGTCGCCTATCTGACCGCGCGTGTATTCAAATCCGAATTACCCCGCTACCGCGCCATCCGCCTGCGCGCGCTGATTGTCTTGTCCGTCCTCGCCGCCGCCTTCGCCTACGCCGACCGTATCTCTTTCAAAGCCGAACAAAGCTATTTCGGCGATCCCGTCGTCTATCAAAGCCATTCTCCCTACCAACGGCTGGTCGTTACCCGCTGGAAAGACGACACCCGCCTCTACATCAACGACAACCTGCAATTCTCCTCACGCGACGAAGCCCGTTACCATGAAGCACTCGTTCTGCCCGCCATGCAGATGGTTCAAAACGCCACCCGCGTCCTCATTCTCGGCGGCGGCGACGGGCTGGCGGCGCGCGAAGTCTTGAAATACCCGCAGGTCAAACACGTTACCCTGGTCGATTTAGACCCTGACATGACCGCCACCTTTAAAACTTCCGCCGCCTTAAGCGCGCTCAACCAAGGCTCGCTGTCCCATCCCAAAATGCACATCGTCAACGACGATGCCGCCAAATGGCTGGAAGGGTCGTCTGAAAAATTCGACGTCATCATCATCGACCTGCCCGACCCGTCCAACTTCTCGCTGGGCAAACTCTACTCCGTCCCCATGTACCGCCTCGTCGCCCGCCATCTTCAGCCGCAGGGCAAAATCGTCGTCCAATCCACCTCGCCCTACTTCGCCCCCAACGCCTACTGGTCGGTCGTTGCCACCCTCGAAGCGGCCAAGTTGAATACCGCGCCCTATCATGTTTACGTCCCCTCCTTCGGCGAATGGGGATTTGTGCTGGCAGGGTTTGACCAAAGCTTCCCCATTCCGCAAAAATTCGACGTACCCACACGATATCTCAATGCCCAGACTGTTGCCGAAATGTTCCGCTTTCCGCCCGATATGGCAAGGCGCAAGGTGGAAGCAAATTATTTGAACAACCAAATTCTCGTCAGTTATTTTGAAAGTGATTGGAACAATGTGATGCGATAGAATATCTAAAGGCCATCTGAAACATCTGCCTTCTTTATATCTCCGTTCAGACGGCCTCATCGTCCGTTTACCCTTTTTCACACAGCATTTGCTTGAAAAAAATAAGGTTTATCTTTATCTAGATAGAACACAATCGACACTATCCGTTGAATGAAGGAACAAACACTTATGCAGTATTTTGGAATCGGTTTTTTGGTTTTAATCTTTTTGGAAATCATGTCCATCGTCTGGGTTGCCGACTGGCTTGGCGGCGGTTGGACGCTATTTTTGATGGCTCTCAGCTTTATCAGCGGTATCTTTATGCTGCGCCATACCGGTATCTCCGGCCTTTTACTCGCAGGCGCAGCCGTCCGCAGCGGCCAAAACATTTCCCTCTATCAGATGCTGTGGCCGATTCGCTATACTGCCGCCGCGGTTTTCCTACTCAGCCCCGGTTTTATTTCAACCGCCGTTGCCCTGCTCTTGCTGATTCCGTTTAAAGGCAACGCGGCCGTTTCTTCTACGCAATCTTTCCAAAGCCACCAGACTTACAGCTCCGCCAAAGATGATGAAGACATTATCGAAGGCGAATATACGGTTACGCGCACCAACAAAGCCGACAAACCGCAAGACTATATCGAACACAAACCCGATTGACGACTTCCTTCATAAAAGGCCGTCTGAATTAGGAATACCTCAAAAGTGTTTCATATTTCAGACGGCCTTAATCATTTCCTGGCTTTGAAAATGTAAATATCAGTTTGTAATTCGGTTATTCCGCATAATTCATTTAAAATAAGCAGTTATTTTGATTATAAAAACGACACGGTATCCAATGAACGTTCAACGTCTTTTCCCTCTCTCCCTCAGCTTGATTACCGCCGCTGTTTTATCGGCGTGCGCCACCCAAAACACACCGACTGCTTCGAAAAGCGAAACCGTCGTTCAGCCTAAATCCACTTCTATTCCTTCACGCCGCGCCGACAGCGAATCCAAAATCCTGTCCGATTACAGCCAATACCAAAGCGCCATCGATGCCGCCAAACGCGGCGACGATGCTTGGGTACAACAATTTTTATCCCAAGCCAGCGACAGCGCAATGGCTGAAAACGTCCGCAACGAATGGCTGAAAACCTTGGGCGCGCGCGGCCAATGGGATTTGTTCCGTCAAGAATTCAGTAAATTGAACGCCGCCGGCGTCGCACAAGAAGTGCAATGTTATGCCGATTTGAGCAGCGACAATTACAGCAAAGCCGCCGAACTGGTTCGCGTTACCGGCAAACTGCCTGCCGGCTGTACCCGCTTGGTTGAAAGCGCGGCAGCTTCAGGCCGTCTGAACACCAACGACGCATGGCGTCGCGTGCGCGGCTTGTTGAGCAACAGTCAAACCACAGATGCACGCAACCTCGCCGCCGCATTGGGCAGCCCCTTTGAAGGTGGCGCGCAAGGTGCGACCGAATACAGCCTGTTGAGCGTGATCGGCAAAGATGCACGCAAATCCGCTTCTGCCGCCGCCACCCTATCCGACATGGAATCCGGCCTCAGCCGCGAACAACGCAGCTTCGCATGGGGCGTATTGGGCCACTACCATGCACAAAGCCAAAACATGCCGACTGCTTTGAGCTACTACGGCCGCGTTTCCGATCGCAAGCAACTGACCGACGAACAATTAGAATGGTACGCACGCGCCGCTTTGCGCCTGCAACGTTGGGACGAATTGGCAAGCGTGATTCAGCATATGCCTGAAAAACTGCAAAAAGACCCGACATGGCAATATTGGCTGGGCCGCAGCTTTGCCGCACAAGGCAAAAGCAGCCAAGCCAAAGAAATGTATGAAAAAGCTGCCGCTTCCGGCCGCAATTTCTACGCCGTAATGGCAGGTGAAGAATTGGGCCGCCGCATCAATACGCGCAACAACGTTTCCGATGCCGATGCCAGAGACGTCCGCCGCATGAGCGAAGACGGCGCCATCAAACGCGCATTGGTTCTGTTTAAAAACAGCCAAAGCAACGGCGACTCCAAAATGCGCCGTCAGGCACAGGCAGAATGGCGTTTTGCCACCCGCGACTTCAATGAAGACAACCTGCTGACTGCCGCACAAGTCGCTTTTGACAACCAGTTCTACGACATGGCAATCAACAGTGCCGACCGTACCGATCACAAACTCAACTACAAGCTGCGCTACCTCTCTCCGTTTAAAGACCTGACCGTCCGCTATGCCGCACAGGCAGGCGTTGACCCTGCATGGGTTTACGGTTTGATTCGCCAAGAGAGCCGCTTTGTCATGGGCGCTCAATCCAGCGTCGGCGCACAAGGCCTGATGCAGGTCATGCCTGCGACCGCCCGCGAAATCGCCGGCAAAATCGGGATGAGCAGCAGCGAACTCTACACCATGGATGGCAACATCCGCATGGGTACTTGGTACATGGCAGATGCCAAACGCCGCCTGCAAAATAACGAAGTAATGGCCACCGCAGGCTACAATGCCGGCCCCGGCCGCGCCCGCAACTGGCAGGCTTCTTCGCCTTTGGAAGGCGCCATCTACGCCGAGACCATCCCATTCACCGAAACCCGCGACTACGTGAAAAAAGTCATGACCAACGCGACTTATTACGCGTCATTGTTCAACGAACCGCAAACTTCGTTGAAACAACGTATGGGTACGGTTCCCGGTCGTTATTAAAACCAAATAGGCCGTCTGAAAAGTGAGACAGAATCAAACGTTCAGACGGCCTGCAATCTTGACAGACTATCGGGTTTATAAGATAATCTCCCGATTGTTTCTGACCGAAAAGGTCACTTGCACGGCAAAAGCCGACTTGTTAGGAGGTGATGTTTACATCACGGCGCGTATCCCGCCCTGCCCTAGGCAAACCCGCGATACAACAACTATCCCATTATGACAAACCGTCCTCTATTTCTTAAAACGGTTTGATTGAACAAAATTTAAAGGAAATAAAATGCCTGCTATTCGTGTTAAAGAGAATGAACCATTTGAAGTTGCCATGCGTCGTTTCAAACGTGCCGTAGAAAAAACCGGTCTGTTGACCGAACTGCGCGCCCGTGAAGCGTACGAAAAACCAACTACCGAACGCAAACGCAAAAAAGCTGCTGCAGCCAAACGTCTGCAAAAACGTCTGCGCAGCCAACAACTGCCTCCTAAAATGTACTAATTACAGGCCTGCCCTGTGATAAACGACACACCGCAAGGGCAGCTTTGCGGTGTGTTTTGTTTTTCAGACGGCATCTTTTTATATAAAGTGAGAACATTATGAGCCTAAAAACACAATTAACCGAAGACATGAAAACCGCCATGCGTGCCAAAGACCAAGTGTCTTTAAGCACCATCCGCCTGATTAATGCCGCCATCAAACAATTTGAAGTAGATGAGCGCACTGAAGCCGATGACGCAAAAGTCATCTCTATCCTGACCAAAATGGTGAAACAGCGCAAAGACAGCGCCAAAATCTATACCGAAGCCGGCCGTCAAGATTTGGCTGATAAAGAAAACGCGGAAATCGAAATCCTCAACCGCTACCTGCCGCAAATGATGTCCGCAGAAGAAATCAAGACTGTCGTTGAAGCAGTCATTACAGAAACCGGTGCATCAGGCATGGCCGATATGGGCAAAGTTATGGGCGTACTGAAAACCCGTCTGGCCGGCAAAGCCGACATGGGCGAAGTCAACAAGATTTTGAAAGCCGCATTGACTGCTTAATCATCAATAATCAAAAAGGCCGTCTGAAATATTACTTTCAGACGGCCTTTCTTATTGTGCTAATCAAGCAGCAGTTACTTTACTTTCATGACGCAACAAAGTAATCAAATCACTGATACGTTTTTTCATGGAACGACGATCGACGATTTGGTCGATTGCGCCCTTCTCCAACAAGAATTCTGCACGTTGGAAACCTTCCGGCAAGGTTTCGCGTACAGTCTGCTCGATAACGCGCGGACCTGCAAAACCAATCAGAGCATTCGGTTCTGCCAAAACCACATCGCCCAAGAAAGCAAAGCTGGCAGATACGCCGCCCATGGTCGGGTCGGTCAATACAGAAATAAACGGCAGACGTTTTTCAGTCAGCAAATGCAAAGCCGCGCTAGTTTTCGTCATCTGCATCAAAGAGTTCAAACCCTCCTGCATACGCGCACCACCGGAAGCCGCCACGCAAATAAACGAACAATTATCTGCAACAGCACGGCGTACACCCTGCACGAAACGTTCACCCACTACCGAACCCATGGAGCCGCCGATAAAGCGGAATTCAAAAGCAGCCACCACGACAGGCAGGCCGTTCATGGTGCCTTTCATAACGACCAAAGCATCGTCCTCGCCGGTTGCTTTACGCGCAGCAGTGAGGCGATCCGTATATTTCTTGCTGTCTTTAAATTTCAGCGGGTCTGTCGGTTTAATATTGGCTGCAATCTCTTCACGGCCTTCTTCATCCAAAAGCAGGTCCAAACGTTCGCGCGCAGAAAGCGGATTGTGATGGTTACATTTCGGACAGACTTCGCTGTTTTGTTTCAACTCGGTTGAGTAAACCGTTGCCGAACAAGACGGACATTTGTGCCACAGGCCTTCAGGGACGCTGGACGAACTGCTTCGGTTTTTAATTTTCGGAGGAAGAATTTTATCTAGCCAGCTCATGAATGACTCCTTAGGATTCAGAATTCAGACGGCCAGTTGAACGTAAGGCCGTCTGAAACAATAGAATGGAAAAATTTAGCGAATCGCGTCTTTCAACTCTTTAACCAACGCGCCTACTGCTTCAGCCTCGCTACCTGCATGGCTTTCAATCTCTTTGACGATACGGCTGCCGACAATAACGGCATCCGCCACCGCACCAATCTTACGCGCACTCTCCGCATTATTGATGCCGAAGCCGACACCAATCGGAATATCGATGTATTTGCGCAAAAGCTCTATTTTACGCGAAACTTCTTCAGTGTCCAAACTTGCCGCACCAGTCACGCCTTTGAGCGATACATAATACACAAAACCGCCGGCCACTTTGGCAATAATTTGAATACGCTCCTCAGTTGTCGTTGGCGCAATAAGGAAAATACAATCAATACCTTGTGCTTTCAACGACTCATGTAAAGGCGCAATGGTTTCTACCGGAGAATCCACGGTCAACACGCCATCTACGCCTGCTTCGGCAGCCGCTTGCGCAAACGCCTGATAACCCATTTTATGTACTGGGTTCAAATAGCCCATCAAGACAACCGGCGTTTTATCATTGGTTTGGCGGAACAAGCGTACTGTTTCCAATACGTCGCGCAAAGAAACATGATTTGCCAACGCCCTTTCAGCCGCACGTTGAATAGTCGGGCCATCCGCCATCGGGTCAGAAAACGGCACACCCAGTTCCAAAATATCAGCACCATTAGCCACCAGGCTATGCATCAATGCCAAGGTTGTCTCAAGGCTGGGATCACCCACCGTAATATAAGGAATCAGTGCTTTTGCGCCATTGAGCGCTGAGAAAGTTTGTTGGATTCTGCTCATTTTCTGCTATCCATTTCATCGATTTGAATGTTGTCCGGCAGCCTGTTTATTCTGCCGTTACATTTGTTTTAAAAACCTCAGTCTGCCATGAAAAGGCGGCATCTATCCGCATTATCTAATGACTGTTTCTTCCCAATCGGCAAACAAGAGGCTAAGTATAACATTTACGGCTATTTCATAGAATCATTTGCAATCAAGATTCTGATATTTTGAAAGCAATATAAAACAATAAAGGCCGTCTGAAAATCATTCAAACAGCCTTTATTAGAATCAATTATGCAAATCTTTGTATGCCTTCGCACTTTTGATTAGAATTTCCCTATCGATTACAGCTCGACATGGTGATTTTGTTGTTCAGAACCCAGATGATGCTCCAAATCAGACAAAATCTGCATCAGACCATGACGCACTTCTTCTGCATTGGCGGCAGGATTGCCGTTTGCATCCAAAGCACCACGGCTGAACGTATCGATATATGGTTCAAACGTATCTTTCAGTTTCAACAACTTAACTACATCTGAGCGCGTATATCGATCGCCACCGTATCCAATCACAACATTATTTTCATGTTGCCATTGGGCAAACTGAGCCGGGCTGATTTGCACCAATTGGCACATCTCATCCAACGTAAAATAACGCTTGGCAGGAATAACCGGATTATTGTTGTTTGTCATAGTAATGCTCCACCATGCCTTTGAGTTTTTGGCTGGCATGGAAAGTTACCACACGGCGTGCGGTAATCGGCACTTCTTCGCCTGTTTTAGGGTTACGGCCAGGGCGTTGAGGTTTGTCGCGCAATTGGAAATTACCGAAACCGGAAATTTTAATTTCTTCACCACGCGCCAAAGTGCTGCGGATTTCTTCAAAAAAGAGCTCGACGATTTCTTTGGCATCATTCTTGGTGACGTTGCTGACTTTGTCGACCAAAATATCAGCCAATTCTGCTTTAGTTAGTGTCATGTGTTTACCTTCATTCAAACTGGTGCAATTATTACCAAAATTCTTTTAAAAATCAAGTCTTCACCAAAAAATCAAATGTTATTGGTGATTTTTGGCGACAACTTTTATCTTATTTTAAGCGCGAAGCTGTGCATCTTTTTCGGCTGCCGCTTTAATCATTTTCGCAACCAAAGGCTCGATGACTTCATCCGTCAGCGTGTTTTCCATATCTTGCAAAATGATTTTGACGGCAACGCTCTTCATGCCTTCAGGCACGCCCGTACCGCGGTAAACGTCAAACACGCTGATTTCTTGAACCAGCTTGTTCGCCGCCGCTTTCAGGGCATTTAACAAATCATCATGCGTTACAGCTTCAGGCATTACAAATGCCAAATCTCGGCGTACAGGTTGGAATTTGGATACGGACTGATAACGGGTTTTCTCACGACCCAATACCGCATCCATATCGATTTCAAACACCAGCGGCGCTTGCGGCAAATCATATTTTTGCAGCCATTTCGGATGCAACTCGCCAACAATACCAACTACTCGGCCGTCTGAAACAATATTGGCGGCACGTCCTGGATGCAATGCCGGATGTTCGGTCTTAACAAAGGATACTTCCTTGTTTTTCAAAAGGCTCTCAACATCGGCTTTCATATCGTAGAAATCTACGTTACGTGTTTTCTCGCCCCATTGCTCAGGCAGCACAGAGCCATACCACAAACCGCCGATACGTTCGTTTTGAACAAATTGATCAGCCGAATCTTTGCTGAACACACGGGCAATTTCAAACACGCGTACACGGTTTTGCTTACGGTTCAAATTGTTTTGCAAAACTTCCACCAAACCGCCGATAAGCGTAGAACGCATGACTGCATACTGCGCCGCCAACGGATTTTGCAGACGGATAGGATTGGTATTGGCAGCAAAGTCTTGCTCCCATTGCTCATCCACAAACGCATAGCTGACCACTTCGCGGTAACCACGTGCCGCCATTTCGTTATAAACCGCAAAACGCGGGCGTTTGGTTTCAGGCAAAACCAACATTTTCAGACGGCCTGAAGTATAGTCGTCGGGAATATTTTCATAACCGTAAACGCGGCCGATTTCTTCAATCAAATCAGCTTCGATCTCGATATCGAAACGGAAGCTAGGAGAAGTGACACGGAAGCCTTCTGCGGTTTTCTCAGGCTGCAAACCCAAGTGTTGCAAGATAATTTCGACCTGATCGGCAGGGATTTCAACGCCCAATACCGTTTTCAGACGGCCTAAACGCAATTCAACCTGTTTTGCCTCAGGCAATTTTCCTTGTGCCTCAACCATTTCACCGGCTGCACCACCGCAAATCTGTACCACCAATTCGGTAGCACGCTCAATAGCATCAGCTTGCAAGCAGTAATCCACGCCACGCTCAAAACGGAAAGAAGAATCCGAGCCAAAACCGTATTGACGGGATTTACCGGCAATAATCTCCGGAGCAAACCAAGCAGCTTCCAACACAATATTTTGCGTCTCATCAGAAACCGCGCTTGCCTCGCCGCCCATCAAGCCCGCCAAGCTCAACGCACCTTTTTCATCAGCGACCACCAGTGTATTGTCAGCCAAAGTAACCGTCTTCTCGTTCAGACACGCCAAAATCTCGCCATTTTGAGCACGGCGGACAATTAAACTGCCTGACAGCTTGTCAGCATCGAAAACATGCATAGGCTGACCGATTTCCAGCATCACATAGTTGCCGATGTCCACCAATGCAGAAATGCTGCGGATACCGCTACGCTCCAAACGTTGTTTCATCCAATCAGGAGTAGCCGCTTTCGCATTAACATTTTCAATAACGCGACTGATAAAACGGCCGCAGTCGGCCGGCGCATCAATACGGACAGCCTGTTTTTTCTCACTGCCGATAGAGGCCGTCTGAATTTCAACAGGCGTAAACGCACATTGAGTCAACGCAGAAACCTCACGCGCAATACCCTTAACACTCAAGCAATCAGCGCGGTTAGGCGTAATTTTCAACGTAAACAGCGTATCGTCCAAATCCAAGTATTCGCGGATATTGGCACCGACAGGCGCATCTTCAGGCAGAATATGCAGACCGTCTACACCATCATCAGGCAAACCCAGTTCATTGGTCGAACACAACATACCGTTTGATGGTACACCACGCATTTTAGTCGGCTTAATTTTGAAATTGCCCGGCAAAACGGCACCCGGCAAAGAACACGGCACTTTAATACCAAGCTTGACATTCGGCGCACCACAAACAATCTGAACCAACTCGCCCGTACCGGCATCAACTTGGGTAACGTTCAAACGGTCTGCATCAGGATGTTTCTCAACGGATTTCACTTCGGCAACAACCACACCACTGAAAGCAGGGGCAGCAGTATCGATTTCTTCCACTTCCAAACCGGCCATGGTCAAAAGATGTTCCAGTTTATCGGCAGAAAGATCAGGATTGGCTTGGGTTCTCAGCCATGAATAAGGAAATTGCATATTATTTTCTCTACTATCAGGCCGTCTGAAACAAATTTTTATCAGACGAAATCAGTAATATCTATTCACTTTTCAGACGGCCTATCAAAAGACCATCTGAAATTTATTTAAACTGCTTCAAGAAGTTCAAATCGTTATCAAAGAACAGGCGCAAGTCGTTCACGTTGTAACGCAGCATAGCGAAGCGGTCAAGACCGATACCAAAGGCGAAACCGGTATATTTTTCAGGGTTAATATTGACGTTTTTCAACACGTTAGGATGTACCATACCGCAACCGCCTACTTCCAACCATTTGCCATTTTCACCCATGATGTCGATTTCGGCTGAAGGCTCAGTAAACGGGAAGAAAGACGGACGGAAACGCACTTGCAGGTCATCGCGTTCAAAGAAGCGACGGATAAAATCAGTAAACACAGCTTTCAAGTCGGCAAAAGTCACACCCTCTTCTACCCACAAACCTTCAGCCTGATGGAACATAGGCGAGTGAGTGGCATCACTGTCTACACGGTAAACGCGGCCGGGGGCAATAATGCGGATAGGCGGCTCTTTTTTGTCGAGCATATAGCGGATTTGAATAGGCGAAGTGTGTGTGCGCAAAACGTCGCCGTTTTCAACGTAGAAAGTATCTTGCATCGCACGCGCTGGGTGATTTGCAGGAATATTCAAGGCTTGGAAATTATGGAAATCGTCTTCGATTTCAGGGCCGTCCGCTACTTCAAAACCCATACCGTGAAACAGCTCGACCACACGTTGCAAAGTTAAAGTAACTGGATGCAAACCGCCATGTTCTTGCGCACGGCCCGGCAAAGTAATATCCAATGCTTCTGCAGCCAATTGAGCTTGCAGCTTGGCTTCATTTAGGGTATCGCGTTTGGCATTAAAGGCCGTCTGAAACTGATTTTTGCATTCGTTGATGTGCGCACCTATGGTTTTACGCTCTTCAGGAGACATTTGACCCAAAGTTTTCAAAAGTCCGGTCAATTCGCCGGTTTTACCAAGATAGCGTGCTTTAATTTGTTCTAAGGCATTGAAGTCTTGCGCGGCTTCAATAGCGGCAATACCTTCTGCAACGATACGGTTTACATTTTCCATAGTGGTTTATCGTCTGTTTGTTGATGGCAGGCCGTCTAAAACAACAAAGCCGTCTGTTGGATTTGATTTCAAACCCGTTCAGACGGCCTTTTGTCTTACTGCGGCCAATCCGTTTGATAAGAGAGGCCTATTTTATCGCAAATTAGTATAAAAAAATAGAGTTTAAAGAAAGAAAATCAACTACATAGGATTTCTTTAAGAAAAGAAAAAAGGAAGCATAAGCTTCCTTTTTAAATAATCTTATCGAATTAAGCAGCCAAAGCAGCTTTAGCTTTTTCAACCAATTGTGCAAATGCAGCTTTGTCGAATACAGCCAAATCAGCCAATACTTTGCGGTCGATTTCGATAGCAGCGCGTTTCAGGCCGTTCATGAATTTGCTGTAAGACAGACCATTTTCACGGGCACCTGCGTTGATACGAACGATCCACAGTTGACGGAATTGACGTTTGCGTTGGCGACGGTCACGGTATGCGTATTGACCGGCTTTCATTACCGCTTGTTTGGCAACACGGTAAACGTTTTTACGACGACCGCGGTAGCCTTTAGCTAACGCGAAGACTTTTTGGTGACGAGCACGAGCGGTAACACCGCGTTTTACGCGTGGCATATTCTAAACTCCTTAAGCGTAGGGCAACATTTTAGCAACAGAAGCCAAATCGCGTGAATCAACCATAGCGGTGCCGCGCAATTGACGTTTAGTTTTAGTGTTTTTTTTGGTCAGGATGTGACTTTTGAACGCATGACCGCGTTTTACACCACCGTTACCCAGTACTTTAAAGCGTTTTTTCGCGCTAGACTTGGTTTTCATTTTAGGCATTGGAAAACTCCATTCGTTATTAGATAAGGTATAAGGGGTTTTGAAATAAATTTCAAACACTTGGAACCCAAAATACCACGGTTTTTGCCGCTAATTAAACCTTATTTCGAGCGGCAATCGAAATAAGCCTTGCATTATAGCTTTATTTTTTCTTAGGCGCAATCATCATCACCATTTGGCGGCCTTCCATTTTAGGGAAGGACTCGATTTGTGCCACTTCAGCCAACTCTTCTTTTACGCGTTCAAGCAGTTGGGCGCCCAATTGTTGGTGTGCCATCTCACGACCGCGGAAACGCAATGTCACTTTAACTTTGTCACCATCGGCAAGGAAGCGGTTGATGTTGCGCATCTTGATTTGATAGTCGCCTTCATCAGTACCCGGACGGAATTTAATTTCCTTGATTTGTACCTGCTTTTGGTTTTTCTTGGCTTCGTCGCGCTTCTTGGCTTGTTGGTATTTGTATTTACCGTAATCCATCAGTTTGCATACGGGCGGTTTGGCAGTCGGGGAAATTTCTACCAAATCGACATCTTGCTCTTCGGCCATAGCCAGAGCTTCACGAACTGAAACGACACCAAGCTGATCGCCTGACTCACTGATTAATCGCACTTCTTTGGCGGTAATTTCACCATTGATTCGTGCTTCGCGTTCTTGAGCGATGATGAATACTCCTATAAAAATTAATGATTGACGAGGGCGTCAGTGATTTCTTGCTGCAATTGTGCAATAAAATCATCTACATTCAAAGAACCCAAGTCCTCTGCTTTGCGGCGTACCGCAACTTTGTTTTCTTGTTTCTCTTTATCGCCGACAACGATTTGATAAGGGAAACGGTATTGGCTGTTGTCACGGATTTTGTAACCGATTTTTTCGTTACGCAAATCCAATTCGACACGGAAACCTGCCGCCTGCAATTTAGTAGCCACTTCACGACAATAATCTGCTTGGTTCTCGGTGATATTCATAATCACCATTTGAACCGGCGCAAGCCACAATGGGAATGAGCCTGCATGGTTTTCAATCAGAATACCGATGAAGCGCTCCAATGAACCCAAAATAGCACGGTGCAACATTACAGGACGCGCACGATCGTTGTTTTCAGTTACATATTCGGCATTCAAACGCTCCGGCAATACGAAGTCCAACTGCAGGGTACCGCACTGCCAAGAGCGACCCAAGGCATCTTTGACATGGTACTCAATCTTAGGACCATAGAATGCGCCTTCGCCAGGCAATTCTTCCCACTCTACGCCGCAAGCGGTCAATGCATCACGCAGACCTTGTTCGGCTTTATCCCAAACTTCGTCAGAACCTGCACGTTGTTCAGGGCGGAGGGACAGCTTCACAGCAACATCATGGAAGCCGAATTGTTTGTAAATGCGAACCAGCAATTCATTGAATGCACGTGCTTCATCAACGATTTGATCTTCGGTACAGAAGATGTGCGCATCATCCTGCACAAAACCACGAACACGCATCAGACCATGCAATGCACCGCTTGGTTCATTGCGGTGGCAAGAACCGAACTCAGCCAAACGCATTGGCAAATCGCGATATGAGCGCAAGCCGTTATTGAAAATTTGCACATGACCCGGACAGTTCATCGGTTTAACCGCGTATTCGCGTTTTTCTGAACTGGTCACAAACATATTGTCTTTATAGTTTTCCCAGTGGCCGGATTTTTCCCAGAAGGTTTTATCCATAATCTGAGGTGTTTTAACCTCTTTATAACCGGCAGCATTCAACTCTTTGCGCATATGCTGCTCAATCACTTGCCACAAAGCCCAGCCTTTAGGATGCCAGAACACCATACCCGGCGCTTCATCTTGCAGGTGGAACAAATCCAATTGTTTACCCAGCTTACGATGGTCGCGTTTTTCTGCTTCCTCGATACGTTGGATATAGGCTTTCAATTCATCTTTGCTTGCCCAAGCCGTACCGTAAATACGTTGCAACATTTCATTGTTGCTGTCGCCGCGCCAGTATGCGCCTGCCAGCTTGGTCAGCTTGAAGTTTTTCAAGAAACGGGTATTGGGAACGTGAGGACCGCGGCACATATCGACGTATTCTTGATGATGATACATGCCCATTGCTTCCACTTCAGGCATGTCTTCAATCAGACGCAATTTGTACTCTTCGCCGCGATCTTGGAAAATTTTGATGGCTTCTGCACGAGGCGTCATCACTTTAATAACGTCATAGTCTTGTGCAATCAACTCTTTCATGCGCGCTTCGATAGCGGCCACATCATCAGGCGTAAATGGTTTTTCAGTTGCGATATCGTAATAGAACCCGTCTTCAATCACCGGGCCGATAACCATTTTGGCATCAGGATAGAGCTGCTTGACTGCATGACCAACCAAGTGTGCGCAGGAGTGGCGGATAATTTCCACACCTTCTTTGTCTTTAGGCGTAATGATTTGAACGTGGGCATCTTCGGTAATCGGATCGCAAGCATCCACCAATTTACCGTTAACCTTGCCCGCTACCGTTGCCTTTGCCAAACCTGCACCGATAGACGCTGCAATTTGCGCCACGGTAACGGGTGATTCATATTGGCGGACCGAACCGTCCGGCAAGGTAATGTTCAACATCAGAAAGCTCCAAAACATTAAAAAATAACGGCATAAAGCCGTTATGGAAATTTGGTAGGCACAATTGGACTCGAACCAACGACCCCCACCATGTCAAGGTGGTGCTCTAACCAACTGAGCTATGTGCCTTCATCTAAGTCGCTTATTGTAACGAAGCGTGTTCCCTTTTGCAAGCATCTGTAAATACTTTTCAGACGGCCTGGATATTTTTGTTTGATTTATACCTCATTTTTTATTTCCTCCGTCATTCAGGCCGTCTGAAGCATTGTTTTGACAAAGATAAAATCCAGCCGTCAACCAACGAAAAATCCTTTATAATCTGCCCTTTCATTTCGCACACACGCGAACGTCCAATCTATTATTACTATGCTTAAATTTACCTTACACAAGAAAGACGGTCATGCCCGACGCGGCACTTTGGAACTGAACCACGGCAAAATCGAAACGCCGGTATTTATGCCGGTCGGCACATATGGTTCGGTCAAAGCGATGAACCCGCAAAACCTGCATGACATCAAAGCACAAATCATCTTAGGCAACACTTACCATCTGTGGCTGCGCCCCGGTTTGGAAGTCATCGAACAATTCGGCGGCCTGCACGAATTTATCGGCTGGGATAAGCCGATTTTGACCGACTCAGGCGGTTTCCAAGTATTCTCATTGTCCGACATGCGCAAGCTGACCGAAGAAGGCTGTACATTCCAAAGCCCGATCAACGGCGACAAACTGTTCCTCTCGCCCGAAGTGTCGATGAAAATCCAAACCGTATTGAATTCCGACATCGTGATGCAGCTGGACGAATGCACCCCGGGCGAGGCAACGCACAGCCAAGCGCAAAAATCGCTGCAAATGAGCCTGCGCTGGGCGGAACGAAGCAAAAAGGCTTTTGAAGACCTGAAAAACCCGAATGCGCTGTTTGGCATCGTACAAGGCGCGATGTATGAAGATTTGCGCGAAGAATCGCTGAAAGGCTTGGAAGAGCTCGACTTCCCCGGCTTGGCCATCGGCGGCTTGTCTGTTGGCGAACCTAAGCCCGAAATGTACCGTATGTTGCGCGCCGTCGGCCCTATCCTGCCGGAACACAAGCCACATTATTTGATGGGCGTCGGCACGCCTGAAGATTTGGTGTACGGCGTGGCACACGGCGTGGATATGTTCGACTGCGTCATGCCTACCCGCAATGCGCGTAACGGCTGGCTGTTTACCCGTTTTGGCGATTTGAAAATCAAAAACACCAAACACAAACTCGACAAGCGTCCGATTGATGAAAGCTGCACCTGCTACGCCTGTCAGAATTTCAGCCGCTCCTACCTGCACCATCTGCATCGTGTCGGCGAAATCTTGGGCGCACAGCTCAACACCATCCACAATCTGCACTTCTACCAAGTCATCATGGCAGAAATGCGCGAAGCCATCGAACAAGGCAAATTTACCGATTGGCAGGCACAATTCCATGAAAACCGTGCCCGCGGTGTGGATTAATCCTTTTAAAGGCCGTCTGAAATCAGATTTAATTCAAACTGCTTTTCAGACGGCCTCAATATTCTTAATTAATAAAGCACAATCATGTCCCGTTTCCATACCGAACCACCCTTAGCCTACACCGCACAAAACCGTACCGCCGTCCTGCTGCTCAACCTCGGCACGCCTGACGCGCCCACTGCTACCGCAGTTAAGCCTTACTTGAAAGAATTTCTGTCCGATCAACGTGTTGTCGAACTGCCCAAGCTCCTATGGCAACCGATATTGCGCGGCTTGGTATTGACTTTTCGCCCGAAAAAAAGCGCGCATGCCTATGAAAAAGTTTGGTTTAAAGAAGGTTCGCCGCTTGAGGTTTACACACACCGCCAAGCAGAAGCCCTGGCCAAACATTTGCCCGATGTCATCGTCCGTCATGCCATGACTTACGGCAATCCAAGCGTTGCCGACGTTTTGGCGGAACTCAAAGCCCAAGGCGTGGGCAAATTACTGGTCATCCCGCTCTATCCGCAATATGCCGGCTCTTCTACCGGCGCGGCTTTGGACAAAGTGTTTCAAGAGTTATTGCTGCAACGCAACCAAATGAGCGTCCGCACCGTCTCCCGTTACTACGACGATGCCGCCTATATTCAAGCCATGAAGCAGCATATTGAAGCCTATTGGGCTCAAAACGGACGCAGCGAAAAACTGATGTTGAGTTTCCACGGTATTCCGCAAAAGCATCACGATGACGGCGACCCCTATCCTGACGAGTGCCACCATACTGCCAAGCTGTTGGCGCAGGCATTGTGCTTGTCCGAACAAGAATACATTGTTTCTTTCCAAAGCCAGTTTGGCAAATCCCAATGGGTCAAGCCCAGCACGCAAGCCCTGTTTGATCAGCTGCCGAAACAAGGCACAACCAAACTCGACGTATTCTGTCCCGGCTTCCTAGCCGACTGCCTCGAAACCATGGAAGAAATCGCCATTATGGGACGCGAACAATTCTACGCCGCAGGCGGCAAAGAATACCGTTACATCCCCTGTCTCAACGATTCCGCCGACTGGATTGCCGCACTTGCACAATTAAGTCGGGCCAATCTGCAAGGCTGGATTTGACCTAAACCAAAGGCCGTCTGAAAAATTCACTTTCAGACGGCCTTTAGCGTTATCATCAAGCTATTAAAACGCAAACCAAGCGTGTGGCCATCAAAAACACTACTCAAAAAGGAACACATCATGACTGCACTCCGCCCTATCCTGCTCCTTCTGACCGCACTCAGCATCCCAACTGCTTTTGCCGCTGATGCCGCTCTGATGAGCAAAGGACAAAAAATTTACGAAACCAACTGCGCTGCCTGCCACGGTAAAAAAGGGGAAGGCCGGGGTGCCATGTTTCCGCCTTTATTCCAGTCCGACTATATCAACAAAAAACCGCAAGCCCTGTTGCAAAGCATGACCAAAGGCATCAACGGCCCGATTAAAGTAAACGGCAAATCCTACAACGGCTTCATGCCTGCTACCGCCATCAACGATGCCGATGTCGCCGCCGTTGCCACTTACATCATGAACGCCTTTAATAATGGCGGCGGTACGATTACTGAAGCAGATGTCAAAAAATCTCACGGGAAAAAATAAAACGTCTCTCCCCTAAAGGCCGTCTGAACATTTCAGACGGCCTTTTCAATATGGAACACATTTTTGTTTCCATATTTATGGTTACGCAACATCAACAAACATACGCAAAAAACCGTCAAACCGAAAAAAGCATATGCGTTTTGTGTTAAAGTAAACATTATTGATCGGCTGTTTTGCGTCCAGGCCGTCTGAAAGGTTTTATGTTATGAACTTTTTCCGCAAGACTGTTTTATTTTTAGTCGTCCTCTCCATATTTGCCGCCTGCGGCTCCTTTATTTCACAATACGTTTTGGGTATGAACCCGTGCGTATTGTGCATCCTGCAACGCTTGTGCGTATTGGCTGTCGGGCTGTTGGCCATTGTTACGGCATTCAGTTCTCAATCTTCCAAATTTGCCCGCTCGCTCTCGGCATTGTTGATTGCCGCTCCGGCCGTTTACGGAGCAGGTGTCGCCGCCTATCAAATTTGGCTGCAAAGCCTGCCGCCCGGCACCGCCCCTTCTTGTGGCGCACCTTGGACTTTCCGCCTGCGTGACTGGCCTTTGTTCGATTGGTTTGAACCCATCGTCCGCGGCTTTGGCAACTGCGCCGAGCCGGACTATCTATTCGGCGTTGCCCTGCCAGTGTGGAGTATTTTGTATTTCGGCTTTGTCGTATTGCTGCTGCTTTGGGCTTGGTTGAAAACCAGAAAAATCTGATTGGTTTCGATATAAAAAGGCCGTCTGAAATTTCAGACGGCCTTTTGTTCTTTAAACTGTTTAGTCCAGATTCAACACTGCAGAAGTATAAACGTCTTGTACGTCGTCCAAATCTTCCAATGCGTCAATCAGTTTTTGCATCTTAACCGCATCTTCGCCGCTCAACTCGGTTTCGTTTTGGGCGCGCATGGTAACGTCGCCGTCAACAGATTTGCAACCTGCCGCTTCCAAAGCCGATTTTACAGCAGCCCAGTCGTTCGGCGCGGTAATCACTTCGATGGAACCGTCGTCGTTGGTGATCACGTCTTCCGCACCTGCCTCCAAAGCCGCTTCCATCAGCGCATCTTCGTCAACGCCCGGTTCAAACACCAAATAACCTTGATGAACGAAGTTGAACGCTACGCAACCGTCGGTACCCAAGTTGCCGCCGTTTTTAGTGAACGCATGGCGCACATCGGCAACGGTACGGGTTTTGTTGTCGGTCAGACAGTCCACCATCAAAGCCGCGCCGCCGATGCCGTAGCCTTCGTAACGCAACTCGATGTATTCCACGCCTTCCAGATTGCCCGTACCTTTATCGATGGCACGTTGCACGTTGTCTTTAGGCATATTGTTTTCAGCGGCTTTTTCCAAAGCCAGGCGCAGGCGCGGGTTTGCGCCGGGGTCGCCGCCGCCCATACGGGCAGCAACGGTAATTTCTTTAATCAGACGGGTGAAGATTTTGCCGCGTTTGGCATCTTGTCGGGCTTTTTTGTGTTGGATATTTGCCCACTTACTATGGCCTGCCATATTGATTCCTTTCGTTTTTTCACGCGTTGAGGCGGAATTTGCTTCATTTGTAAGGCGTGCATTTTATCATAAGTTGCCTTTAGCCAAAATATTCAGACAGCCCGAATATTTGCAAAAACAGGCCGTCTGAAAACAAAGAAACCTTTTTTAAATAAAGAAGCACATTGGCGGCAAACCTTTGTCAGTTTTTCGTTTTAATTCACGAAGGTTTACGGTATGATGACAAAACCGGTCAAAATTGTTAACAACTTAACCGGTATCGAATGGCAAAACGGCCTGCTCGCCGATGTTGCCAACCATGAAAAATGAGAGGGGGTAGTTACCCGTATCATTTTATTTTTATTGTTTTTATTAAAGGTTTTATTATGGAAGAAATATTGTCTGCTCTGGTGGGTGCAGTCAATCAGGTTCTTTGGGACTACCTGCTGATTTATGCCTTAATCGGTATCGGCCTGTTTTTTACCCTGTACTTGGGCGCGCCGCAAATAACCAAATTGGGGACGGGTTTTAAAGCCGTTTTCGGCGGCTTGTTCAGCAAAAAAAACAAAGACCACGAAGGCAAATCCCTGTCTCAATTTCAAGCGCTTGCCGTGGCGATTTCCGCGCAAATCGGTACCGGTAACGTTGCCGGTGTCGCCACTGCGATTACTGCCGGCGGCCCGGGTGCCATTTTTTGGATGTGGTTGTCTGCCATTTTGGGCATGTCTACTATTTTTGCAGAAGCCGTTTTGGCGCAAAAATACCGCGTGGTCAGCCACGGCAAATACATCGGCGGCCCTGCGTTTTACATTACGCACGGCCTGACCCCGAAAATCGGCCGTGGTGCGGCGCGTTTCCTGTCCGGCTTTTTCTCCATTGCCTTGATTATCGCGCTGGGCTTTATCGGTAACGCGACCCAATCCAACTCTATCGCCTCGGCCATAAATTTGGCTTTCGATATTCCTCCGATGGCTGTCGGCATTGCTTTGGCGGTATTCGCCGGCCTGATCATCATCGGCGGCATCAACCGCATTGCCGGTATCGCGCAATTTGTCGTGCCGTTTATGGCGGTGATTTATATCTTGTGTGCCGTGATTATTTTGTTCAAATTCTCCGACCACATCATTCCGATGTTCCACAGTATCTTTGTCGCTGCCTTTAATCCTGAAGCGGTATTGGGCGGTGCAGCCGGTATCGGTATGCGCGAGGCAGTCCGCTTCGGTGTGGCACGCGGCCTGTTTTCCAATGAAGCCGGTATGGGTTCGACCCCACACGCTCATGCGACCGCCAACGTCAAACACCCTGTACAACAAGGTATGGCTGCATTTATCGGTATTTTTATCGATACGCTGATGGTCTGCACGGCAACCGCGCTGATTATCCTGCTGACCGATGCCAACCTGTCCGGCGAAACCGGCGCTGCGGTTACCCAACTGGCGTTTAACAAAGCCTTCCCGGGTTTCGGTTCGCAACTGCTCGCCGTCTGTCTGACCTTCTTCGCCTTTACCACCATCATCGGCTGGTACTACTTCGGCGAATCCAATATCCGCTTCCTGTTCCGCGGCAAACATTTGGGCATCTACCGCGCGCTGGTTTTGGTGGCCATCGTATTGGGTACATTGGGCAAAGTGGATTTGGTTTGGAGTATGTCCGATATGTTCAACGGCTTTATGGTCTTACCAAACTTAATCGCCCTCTTCCTGCTGCGCAAGGAAATCCGTGCTGTTTACGACGATTATCTGGCGCAAACCAAAGCTGGCAAAGAGTTGACCTACAACTATGAATTCCACGAATTCCACGACAAAAACCCAGGTTGACGACAAACAAAAACCTCTCAGTCAAACTGAGAGGTTTTTTATTCCAGGCCGTCTGAAACTACAACACATAAAAATAAATGCTGATAAATTGCGTCAAACTGCCTGCCAAGACAAACAAGTGCCAGATACCGTGGCCATGGCGGATTTTCGTATCGTTGATAAACCAATAAATCCCCACGCTATACAATACGCCGCCCAACACCAGCCAAAACAACCCGCCGGCCGAAAGCGACTGTATCAGCGGCCATACCGCCACCACAATCAGCCAGCCCATCAACACATAAATCACCATCGACAACAACCGCTTCTCGCTTTTGCGCCCGATCGTCAGCTCCTGAACAATGCCCAGCAAAGCCAGCCCCCACGACACGCCGAAAAGCGACCAGCCCCAACCGCCCTGCAGGGTAATCAGCGTAAACGGCGTATAGCTGCCTGCAATTAAAAGATAAATCATGCAATGATCGACCTTTTGCAAAATCGCCTTGGCCTTCGGCTGCGGAATACTGTGGTATAAGGTTGAGCCCAAATACAGAAGCAGCAGGCAGACTCCGTAAGTCAGTGCACCGGCAATCCGATAGCCGTCCGCCGATTCTACCGCTTTCACCAGCATCAGCACCAAGGCTGCCACTGCCAACAAGAAACCGGCCAAATGGCTGTACGCATTAAATCTCTCGCCGTGATACATAAACCATTCTCATTTATAAAAGACCAAAGTGTACGCCAAGACAGGCACTTCGTCAGAGAAATCGGGTTAAAAATAAGTTAAAGCGTAAAGGCCGTCTGAAAAACACGGCCTTGCAATATAACAAAAACATCTTTGCAACAAACAAACCATTCTTTCCCTTTTTCAGACGGCCCCTATATATTTCAAACCCGAACAACACGGCAAAGTCATCCGCCACTGCCGTGTTGTTTGCTTTATTATTCTTGCAAATATCATTTAACAACAAAAGCTTAATCAACCATCCTTACAAAGCGGCAAACAATAAAACATAAACAAACATGGTATAATAAACGCTTACAGGCAGAGATTTAGACAAAATCTCAGGCCGTCTGAAGGAGGAGAAACATGAATCGACGCGTTTATATCGTACATGGCTTTGAAGGCAATCCGCACGGCAACTGGTTTGACTGGCTTTGCGCCCAAGTCAAAAGCACCGGCGCACAAGCAATCTCCCTTGCCATGCCCAATCCCGACAAACCAAGCACGACCGCGTGGCAGTTTACCCTTGACCAGCACATCGGCAAGCCTGATGCCCATACCTTCCTAGTCGGCCACAGCCTCGGTTGCATTACCCTCCTTCACTTCCTCAGCCGCCAACAGCCGCAAAAAATCGGCGGTCTGTTGCTTGCCGCCGGTTTTGCCGATACGTTGCCGCCCCTGCCCGCGCTCGATGCCTACATTAAAGCAGCGTCCCCCGATTTCGACATCCTGCGCAAAATCGACATGCCCAAACACTGTCTGGTTTCCGACAATGACACCCATGTTCCGCCTGAACTGACTTTGGACATGGCGGCCAAACTTAAAAGCCCTGTTACCCATATCCCCGAAGGCGGCCATTTGATGGCTTCGGACGGCTTTACCCAACTGCCGCAGGCTTGGGAAGCGCTGAAACCCATGTTGATAGACTAAACGTAATAATTGGTTTTCAGACGGCCTTGTTTGTCTTCCCTCCCCATAACAGGCCGTCTGAACGACAATAAAAAACAACCTGCCCTTTCAAGCAGGTTGTTTCTTTTTATGCCTTATTGACGGCAAATTTAATATTGCACTGTCCATTCAATCTCGCCGCCGGCCCTCATCGGTACAAGATCGCCATCGCCGTAAGGTACGCTGGCAGGAACGGTTTGCGTTTGTTTGACCAATGTGATGGTATCGGTATTTTCAGGCAGACCGTAGAAACATGGGCCGTTTTTAGAAGCAAAGGCTTCCAGTTTGTCCAGCGCGCCTGCTTTCTCAAACACTTCGGCATAAAGCTCGATGGCCGTCATTGCGCTGAACATACCGGCGCAACCGCAAGCATTTTCTTTGGCAGTTTTAGCATGTGGCGCAGAGTCCGTGCCGAGGAAGAATTTGTGCGCCTTATCGCCGGTAACGGCGGCAACCAAAGCCTGACGGTGGGTTTCGCGTTTGAGTACAGGCAAGCAGAAATGATGAGGGCGCACACCGCCGACCAAAAGGTCGTTGCGGTTGAGCAGCAAGTGTTGCGGCGTCACAGACGCGGCCACATTATCGCCTGCTTCCAATACCAGTCGTGCAGCCTCGGCAGTGGTGATGTGTTCAAACACGACTTTGAGGTTGGGCACTTGCGCCAAAACCGGCTTCATCACGCGCTCGATAAAGGCGGCTTCGCGGTCGAAAATATCGATTTCAGGATCGGTTACTTCGCCGTGAACCAAGAACAAAATGCCCTGTTTCGCCATTTCTTCCAACACGGGGATCAGCTTAAACAAGTCGGTCACGCCGGAATCGGAATTGGTGGTCGCGCCTGCTGGATAGAGTTTGAAAGCCACAATACCGGCAGCCTTGGCTTCACGCACGAGTTCGGGAGTGGCGTTATCGGTCAAATAAAGCGTCATCAACGGCTGGAAGCTACTGCCTTCTGGCAGGGCGGCCATAATGCGCTCTTTGTATGCTTGGGCGTCGGCAACGCTGACGACGGGCGGCTTCAGGTTGGGCATGATAACGGCTCGACCCATTTGTCGGGCGGTGTACGAGACAACAGCTTTGAGCGCGTCGCCGTCGCGCAGGTGTAAATGCATATCGTCGGGGCGGATGATGGTCAGGGTTTGCATAGCTTACTTTCGAGTGGTTTGGTTTGATAATGTTTCAGACGGCCTTTATTCGGCGGTAACGGTTTCTATCGATTTGATGTTTCAATCGTCAACCGGCCTAAGGCAAAACGGGGGCCTTATTGTCGTAAGAATGATGGGTCAAATAAAAAACAGCCTGTACCGGAAAATGCTCGGACGACGTTGTTTTAACGGTCAGCAAGGTTTCTTTCGGACTGCCGGACGCGCGCCATGCGTAGGAAATCTGACGCATAGGCAACGGGGTTTCCACCAAATTATCGGCACGCAACTCAGCGTTCAAACCTTGCGGCGGATTTTCTGCCAAAGCCAAAAATTGTTTGAAAATCAGATGGCCGTCGGCTTTAGCCGTGCGCACGCTGCAACTGTCTTCAGTCAGGCTCAAATAATAATCCGCGCCGTTTACCGTTTTCTTCCAAATGCTTAATGCCTCCAAATCCATCATTCCGGCAGGCAAATCGGCAATATCTTTTTTCGACAATAAAACCAGTTTGTTGGCATTGGCAAACTCGCCGACAAGGGCGGCATCGCCGTCTGTGGCCACGCAGCTTTGGCGGAACAAGTCGGTTACATTTTGGGCATAATCGGCAGCGTTCTGCGGCGAAACGCCTTCATTGCCGCATGCATTCAGGCAGACAGCCAATACAGCGGCAGACAACGCGACGGCTTTAGACATTTCAGACGGCCTTTATTTGTGCTTCAACACCAGCTTGAACACGCCGTCGGCTTCGCTCGATTCCAACAAAACATGCCCTGTCTGACGGCAAAACGCTTCAAAATCGCCGGGCGCGCCGCCATCGGTGGCCAATACGGTCAGCACTTCTCCTTCCTGCATTTGCGCCAAAGCTTTTTTGGCACGCAAAATCGGCAACGGGCATTTCAAACCAATGACATCCAGAGTTTGTGTATTCATGATGAAAACTCGTCATATTAATCAGAATTAACGTCAATTATACCGCACTTACTTGCACCCCACCCTGCAAGCCCATAAAATAAAGCCGTTTTTCACTTTGGAGCTGTCTATGCGCCGTTTTGCCCTTCTTGCCCTCAGCCTTGCCGCGACTCAAGCATTTGCTTTGGGTTTCAGCCAAAAGGATACGCTGACCAACACGCGTTATCAGGAAAGCCCTGAAGAAGTTGCCGCACGCGAATTTAAAGAACACAAAGCCGAGTTGCCGCCCCTTCCCGATACCCAATCGGGAGATTGGTTCGACCTCTACGTCAACGAAACCTACGGCAAGCAGCCTAAAATCCTGCTCAGCAGCCTGCAAATCATGCCTGCGCCTGACAACAGCATCCGCTACGTCTTGAACGTGCGCTCCGACAAAGGCTACGACAACCTCTCCGTCGAAGGCCTCTATTGCGCCCGCACATCCTTTACTTACAGCAACGATAAGCGTTCGTCTTACAAAGTATTCGCTTACGGCGACACAGTAAACCACCGCTGGATCGAGCCGCGTAAAGGCGATTGGAAGCTGATCGGCAATGCGTTCAGCCGCAACGATGCCCTGCATACCGCCCTGTATCAGGCATTCTGTGTCGACGGCATGCCGACAACGGTCGAAGGTTTGGTACAACGTTTGAAAGAACGCGGTGGCCGTCACGGCACAACGCTGACCAACCACGACAAATAAACCGCTTTAATCAACAAAAAGGCCGTCTGAAATTTTTCAGACGGCCTTGTCTTTCAAGACGGCTTAGAATTTGTGATACAGGCCCACAGAAGCGGCTTTTTGTTCAACGCCGCCTTTGTTGGCTGCAGTCAGACGGGTTTTGTTGCCGACTTTCAGATACGCCAGTTGGGCAACTACGCCGGTGCGTTTACTGAAGGTGTATTGGCCGCCGACAACGACTTGGTCGAATTTATCCACCAATTTCTCGCCGCTGTTCACGCCCTTGGCAGGCCAGCCGTGTGCATAAGTAATGCGTGGGGTGACATTGCCCAATTTGTAGCCGACAGTTACTGCTGCATCAACCACTTTCACGGCTTCAGATTTGCCTGAATCGGCAGTGATGTCACTACCCTTGTACTCATTAAAACCATCGGTGAAATAGCCTAAATATTCGTTGGCTGTCTCATGGCCTTTGGCATAGTGTACGCCGCCGCCGACAAAGAGATTGTCTTTGTCGTAATAAGTTTCAACTTTGGCGATTTGTGCCGCTTTGACTTTGCCGGAATTGTCGGTGTACGCGCCGTTGTAGTGGCCGTAAGCCGCATTGGCAGTAAAGCCGTTTTTAGAGAAGCTCACGCCGCCGGTGTATTGGTCTTTGGCCGCTTGGGTGTGCGTGTATTTGTCTGAAGGATTGCGGTTGTCGCGCGGTGCGTAAGACACGTTGAATTTGAATCCGCCAAAATCCGGGCTGTCGTAGCGTACAGCGGCATTACGGTTGCCGGTACGGGTAAAGATGCCCAAGCCTGCGGCATTGGTTTTGTACATCCACGGATCGATGGTGTCCATTTCGTTCAGCATATTGCTGAGTTTACCGGCACGGACTTTACCGAATTTACCTTGCAAACCGATGAAGGAATCGCGATTGGCAAAACCTTGAGAGCCGCCGGTAATGGCTGTTTTTTGTTCAACTTGCCAGATGGCTTTCAAATCGCCGCCCAAGTTCTCGCTACCTTTAAAACCGATACGGGAGGTATTGTCATTGATGCTGGTTGCGGTAGAGCTGGTTTCAGAACCTGCGTCACCTTTGATTTTTACTTGACCAACGGTCACGCTGCTTTTGATTTGACCATACAGAATGACTTCTGCAGAGGCAGCCAGCGGCAAACCGGCAATAACCAAAGCGATAATCGATTTTTGCATTATTCTCTCCAAAACAAAGTTAAAATCTCGTGAAAACACGTTTAGCAATATTAATGTTTTCCAACGATACAAACAACTACTTTCATCTTGATAGACACTTTTATTCATTAGAGTTTAGACTTTTTACAACATTTTTAAATAAAACAGGCCGTCTGAAAAAATTTCAGACGGCCTCTCCCATTCAAAGTCATGGCAAGGACAATCATCCTTATTATTGTAATCATCTAATCAAAAATGATTGCTTGATAAATGTTTGCCATATATCAAGCCAACATTCTCCAATTGCCACTATCATTAATTTTCTTCTTATAAAGAGGCTTTTTTATATCAATAATTTATTTGGTATAAATTTTTCCTTTTACCTAATATAAATAAATAGGAGTCCTTATGTTGAACAAACATCTCTTTTTATCTTTGCTAATGGCTGTCTCTACTGCAACGGTATCCGCCGAAACCCATCATGCACATTGGTCTTACACAGGTGAAAACGATGCTGCACACTGGGGCGATTTGAGTGAAGACTTTGCTGTCTGCAAAACAGGCAAACAGCAATCTCCAGTGGACTTCTCCACAACAAAAGCAGTAAAAGGCAAACAACTGACATACCGTTACAACGTCGCCGACTACAAAGTAGAAAATAACGGCCATACTCTTCAAGCCACGCCGCAAGGCAAGGCCCAAACCATCGTGATTAACGGTAAAACCTATACCTTTAAACAATTCCACTTCCATACGCCGAGCGAACATACTTTCAAAGGCAGACATTTCCCGATGGAAGCGCATTTCGTCCATCAAGCCGAAGACGGTACTTTGGCAGTCATCGGCTCTGTATTTAAACCGGGCAAAAACAATCCTGCCTTATCCGCACTCACTGCCAAAAAACTGAAAGCAGGCGAATCCGTAACGTTAAAAAACTTGAATATCCAAGCCCTGCTGCCTAAAGATAGCAAGTCCTTCCAACTGAAAGGCTCGCTGACAACGCCGCCTTGCAGCGAAAACGTTACTTGGGTTGTCTTAAAAACTCCGGTTCAGGCAGATGCGGCGCAGTTTAAAGCCATGCGCGACATTATCGGCGGCGAAAACAACCGTCCCGTACAACCTTTGAACGACCGCGAAGTCAATGAAGACAAATAACTTCTAAGGCCGTCTGAAAACAAAAAAGCACCCGGAAACGGGTGCTTTTTCAATCACATCAATCAGGCTTTTTTGTTACCCAACGCGGCTTTCACAAACGCGCTGAACAAAGGATGGCCTTTGCGCGGATTGGAAGTAAATTCCGGATGGAACTGACACGCGAAGAACCAAGGATGATTTGGCAATTCGATGGTTTCAACCAAATGCTCGCGGCCTGCGGATACGCCGCCGATGACCAAACCGGCTTTTTCCAACTGAGGAACATAGTTGTTGTTAACTTCGTAGCGGTGGCGATGGCGTTCGCGGATATGTTCGCTGCCGTAGATTTTTGCGGCAAGGCTGCCCGGTTTAAGGTCAACTTCTTGCGCACCCAAACGCATGGTGCCGCCCAAATCGGCAGATTCGTCACGGGTTTCTACGCTACCGTCGGCAGTTTGCCATTCGTCAATCAGGGCAACGACAGGCGCGGCGCATTTCAAGTCAAACTCGGTAGAGTTCGCACCTTTCAAGCCTGCAACATCGCGGGCATATTCGATCAGGGCGATTTGCATACCCAAGCAGATGCCCAAGTATGGTACGTTGTTTTCACGCGCATAGCGTACGGCGGCAATTTTGCCTTCCACGCCGCGTGAACCGAAGCCGCCCGGCACCAAAATCGCGTCCATGCCTTTGAGCATGGAAACATCGCCATTTCCCTTCTCGATGCTTTCGCTGTCGACAAAGGTAATCTGTACGTCGGTTTCAGTGTGAATACCGGCGTGTTTCAGGGCTTCGATCAATGATTTGTAGGACTCGGTC
Organism: Neisseria subflava; assembly: GCF_005221305.1. Lineage (NCBI taxonomy): Bacteria > Pseudomonadati > Pseudomonadota > Betaproteobacteria > Neisseriales > Neisseriaceae > Neisseria > Neisseria subflava. The sequence continues at coordinate 411,260 of NZ_CP039887.1, read as the reverse complement.
AAATCAACGTATTTGCCGACCATCGCGATTTTGACGGTATGTTTCGGATTTCGAATCGCGTGAACGATTTTCTTCCATTCGGTCAAATCGGCTTGTTTGACATTCAGTTGGAGCTGCTCAGTAATAATGCTGTCGATGCCTTGGTTATGCAGCATTTCAGGGCATTCGTAAATGCTGTCTACATCGTAACTGCCCACGATGGCACGTTCTTCAACGTTACAGAACAATGCAATCTTACGGCGCTCGTCCGCAGGCATTTCTCTGTCCATACGGCAGATCAGGATGTCCGGTTGCAAACCGATGCTCAACATTTCTTTAACGGTATGCTGGGTCGGTTTGGTTTTGATTTCACCGGCGGCGGCAATGTAAGGAACATAGCTCAGGTGGGCAAACAATGTATTGTTGCGGCCGAGCTGGCTGCGCATTTGGCGGATGGCTTCCAAGAAAGGCAAAGATTCGATATCGCCGACTGTACCGCCGATTTCGACAATCGCCACATCATAACCGGCCGCGCCTTCGTGGATACGGCGTTTGATTTCATCGGTAATATGCGGAATCACTTGTACGGTACCGCCCAAATAATCGCCGCGACGCTCTTTGGCAATCACGTTTTCATAGACTTGGCCGGTACTGAAGCTGTTGCGGCGGGTCATGGTGGCGTTGATGAAACGCTCGTAGTGACCGAGGTCGAGGTCGGTTTCCGCGCCGTCATCGGTCACGAATACTTCGCCGTGTTGAAACGGACTCATGGTACCCGGGTCAACGTTGATATACGGGTCGAGCTTAAGCATGGTCACGTTCAAGCCACGCGACTCGAGAATAGTAGCAATAGAAGCGGCGGCGATACCTTTACCCAAAGAAGATACAACGCCGCCGGTTACGAAAATAAATTTAGTCATGATGTGATACCCATGTTGGAATGTGTGATTTTAACTTGAAGCAACATATTCTGGCAAACGGCAAAAGCTTCAGGCCGTCTGAAAATAACGTTTTCAGACGGCCTTATCATACTGTTTCTATATATCAGCGCAGCTCGCGGCGCAGGATTTTGCCAACGTTGGATTTTGGCAACTCGTCGCGGAATTCGATGTCTTTCGGCACTTTATAAGCGGTCAGTTCTTTGCGGCAGAAATCGATCAACTCTTCCTTAGTCAAAGATGGATCTTTGCGTACAACGAAGACCTTAATCGCTTCACCGGTTTTCTCACTTTTCACGCCGATACAGGCGACTTCCAAGACTTTGTCGTTGCCGGCCACCACTTCTTCGATTTCGTTCGGATACACATTGAAACCGGATACCACAATCAAATCTTTTTTGCGGTCCACCAGCTTCAGCCAGCCTTTTTCATCCATCACGGCAATGTCGCCGGTCTCCAAAAAGCCGCGTGCATCGATTGCTTTGGCGGTTTCTTCAGGACGATTCCAATAGCCTTTCATCACTTGCGGGCCGCGCACCCACAATTCGCCCGGTTGTCCGATAGGCACTTCTTTGCCGTCTGCATCACGCAATTCTATCTCAGTTGAAGGAACAGGCAGGCCGATACCGCCGCTGTAAGCTTCGATATTCAAAGGATTGCAACATACGCCCGGGCTGGCTTCGGTCAAGCCGTAGGCTTCCACAATCGGCGTACCGGTGATTTTTTTCCATTTTTCCGCCACGGCTCTTTGCGTTGCCATACCGCCGCCCAAAGTCAGCTTCAAACGGGAAAAATCGACTTCGGCAAAATCTGGACGGTTGACCATCGCATTAAACAGGGTATTTACACCGATGAACACGCTAATCGGCTCTTTTTTCAATTCACCGATAAATCCTTTCATGTCGCGCGGATTGGTAATCAGGATGATTTTAGAACCGGTATTCGCAAAGATCATCAGGTTTACCGTCAAGGCAAAGATATGATACAGCGGCAACGCGGCAATGACCGTTTCTTCGCCTTCGTGCAGGCTATTTTTAATCCATTCTTTTGCCTGCAACATATTAGCGCAGATATTGCCGTGACTGAGGACAGCGCCTTTCGCCAAACCGGTCGTGCCGCCTGTATATTGCAGCAAGGCAGTATCATCGCGCGTCAACTCGACTGGTTTGAACGTATTTGCCGCACCTTGCTTCAAGGCCGTCTGAAAAGTCACGGTATTGGGAATGCGGTATTCCGGCACCATTTTTTTCACTTTGCGGATGACGAAGTTCATCAACGCGCCTTTAATCATGCCGAACATTTCGCCGACCGACGCGACAATCACATGTTTGATTTGCGTACGCGGCAACGCCAGCTCCAACGTATTGGCAAAGTTCTCCAACACGACAATCGTTGTCGCGCCACTGTCTTTCAACTGATGCTCCAACTCGCGCGGCGTATAAAGCGGATTGGTATTCACTGCCACCAAGCCTGCCTGCAAAATACCGAAAAGCGCAATCGGATATTGCAAAACGTTCGGCATCATAATCGCCACACGCTCACCACGCGGCAGTTTCAATACGTTTTGCAGGTAAGACGCAAAATCGGTCGCCAACTTGCCCACTTCGGCATAAGTCAGCGTTTTGCCCATGTTTTGAAAAGCAGGTTTATCCGCAAATTTTTCGACACTTTGACGGAATACGTCGCTGATGGAGCTGTATTGAGAAATATCGATTTCAGGGTTTACGCCTTGTTCATAGCTTTTGAGCCAGAGTTTTTCCATATTGATCAGTCTTTATATTTAGTCGTTTTTTGAAATCGAGGCCGTCTGAAAGGCTTTATTTCAATCCGCCGCTTCGTTTTCAGATGGCCCTTTTATTAAGCAGTAATAATGACAGGCTTGTCGGTGGACATGATGATACCGCCGCCCAAGCACACATCGCCGTCATACAGTACCGCAGATTGTCCGGGGGTTACCGCCCATTGCGGCTCGTCAAAGACAAGCTCGACGGTTTCATCATCCAAGTAACGCAACGTACAAGGCGCGTCAGCCATACGGTAGCGCGTTTTGCAGGTATAGCGTCCTTCTTTCGGGCGTTCGGGCAATGTGAAACTCAAATCGTTCATCACCAAGCTTTGCGTATAAAGCAAAGGATGGTCATGGCCTTGTACGACAATCAGTTCGTTTTGGGTCAAATCCTTGGCCGCGACAAACCATGGCTCGCCTGCGCCACCGATACCCAAGCCTTTGCGTTGGCCCAGCGTGTAAAACATCAAGCCGACGTGTTCGCCGACTACTTTGCCTTCAGGGGTAACCATTTTGCCATTATTGGTCGGCAGGTATTTTTGCAGAAATTCGCGGAACGGGCGTTCGCCGATAAAGCAAATACCGGTACTGTCTTTTTTGGTTGCAGTCGGTAATTTGAATTCTTCGGCAAGACGGCGTACTTCAGGCTTTTCCAACTCGCCCAATGGGAAAATCGCGCGTTCGAGTTGGAAAGGCTTGAGACGGTACAGGAAATAGCTTTGGTCTTTGTTTTGATCCAAGCCTTTGAGCAGGTAATGCACGCCATTGCGAACTTCTTTGCGGGCATAGTGTCCGGTGGCAATGGTATCGGCGCCCTGCTCAATGGCATAATCCAAAAAGCATTTGAATTTGATTTCGGCATTGCACAAGACATCCGGATTTGGCGTGCGGCCTGCGCTGTATTCTTTGAGGAAATAGGCAAATACATTGTCTTTATATTGCGCGGCAAAATTGACGATGTTGATATCGATACCGATGATATCGGCAACGGCAATGGCATCAAAGGAGTCTTGTTTGATGCTGCAATATTCGTCGTTGTCGTCATCTTCCCAGTTCTGCATGAACACACCGCTGATTTGATGGCCTTGCTGTTTGAGCAGGGCCGCGGTAACGGATGAATCGACGCCGCCGGAAAGGCCGACGATGATGTTTGTTGGTGTGTTGGTAGTATTCATGAGGGGAATGTGGGTTTTAAATACATTTTTTAAAGCGTGATTTTAGCACATTTTGATTTAACGACAGAAAAGGCCGTCTGAAAGCCTAATGACTTTCAGACGGCCTTTATATGAAAATTCAAGCAATTAGTGTTGATGCGCGCCACCGTGACCATGACCGTGACCGTGATCCATGCCGGATTGCGGTGCGGTTTTCACTTCCAGTTGTACGGTTTGAGGTTTGGCATTTTTGAATTTCAGGGTAACAGGTACTTTTTCGCCTTCTTTCAGCGGTTTTTTCAGACCCATGAACATAACGTGGTAGCTGCCTGGTTTCAGCTCGGTTACGCCTTTTTCTTCCAGCGGGATGCCGCCTTTAACTTCGCGCATGCGCATTACGCCGTTGTCGTTTACATGGGTATGTACTTCGATACGCTCGGCTACCGGGCTGCTGCCGCCAACCAAGAAGTCTTTTTTAGCTTCATCGTTGTGGATTTTCATGAATGCGCCACCCATTTTCATACCTTCAACGGTAGAACGTGCCCAACCGTCTTCAATATGGATACCGGCTGCAGATACGGAAGTTGCCAAGCCTGCCAGAATCAGGGTTGCCATTAATTTTTTCATGTTTTGCTCCTTATGTTTGCCAAATGGCTGGGATATACAGCCTTCATCTTACAACCGAAGGCCGTCTGAGAACTTTGATATAGATTAAGTAATACTATCTAATCCTAATGAATTACCATATTACCACATTTCTAAGCAGTTAATGCAACAATCCAAACAATAAATAACATTAACAAAGCCATCAGTTGCGCGGCCGAACCGGCATCTTTGGCACGCTTGGCCAGCTCGTGTTTTTCAGTAGAGGTATGGTCAACAGCTGCCTCGATGGCGGTATTAAACAATTCGGTAATCAGTGAAATAAACGATGCGACAACAAGCACCATTTTGGTGACCGGGCCGAAATCAAGGAACAAAGCCAAGACAATTAAAATCAGGTTCAGCCAAAAAACTTGGCGAAATGCGCTTTCATAACGATACGCGGCAGCCAGTCCGTCTTTGGAATAACCAAACGCATTGATAATGCGCTTGATACCGTTTTTTCCTTTTTTCTCGGAAGCGTAGGAAGATGGTTTCATCATATACTCAACATAAAAAGGCAGTCTGAAAAAAACGGTCGGATCAATTTTCAGACGGCCTTTGGATTTATTGTTTTGCCCAAGATGCCACGGCATCTGCGAACATGGCGGCAACGTCGAAATCTTTTTGCTTCATGATTTCTTGGAAGCCGGTCGGGCTGGTTACGTTGACTTCGGTCAGGTTGCTGCCGATGACATCCAAACCAGCAAGCAAAATACCGCGGTGCTTCAATTCAGGCGCAAGGGTTTCTGCGATCTCACGGTCGCGCTCGCTCAACTCCTGCGCCACGCCGCGGCCACCGGCAGCCAAGTTGCCGCGTGTTTCGCCATTTTGCGGAATGCGCGCCAAAGCATACGGAACAACTTCCCCGCCGATAATCAGAATGCGCTTGTCGCCATGTACGATTTCAGGAATATAACGTTGCGCCATGATGGTGCGTGAATCAAGCTGCATCAGGGTTTCCAAAATACTGCCGATATTGGGATCGGATTCGGTCAGGCGGAAAATGCCCATACCACCCATGCCGTCCAAAGGTTTGATGATGATGTTACCGTGTTCTTTCAAAAAGGCACGGACATCGGCAGAACGTGTGGTAACCAAAGTTGGCGCGGTAAACTGGCTGAAGTTCAAAATCGCCAATTTCTCATTGAAATCGCGCATTGCTTGCCCGCTGTTAAACACTTTTGCGCCCTGCTGCTGCGCCAACGTTAAAAACTGGGTCGCGTACAGATATTGCATATCAAACGGCGGATCAGTGCGCATAATGACCGCATCGAAATCTTTTAAGGCCGTCTGAACTTTTGCCTCTGCTTTAAACCATTCATGATCGTCATCGTTCTTCGCGCCGACAAACTCAAATGCCGCTGCCTGAGCCACCACCAAGCCTTCACGGACGGACAATTCTCCGCTCAAGGTATGAAAAAGCTGCCAACCGCGCTTTGCCATTTCACGCATCATGGCGTAAGTAGTGTCTTTATAGGTTTTAAAACTTGCCATCGGATCGGCGATAAACAGGACTTTCATCAAAATTTCCTTGTAAACAGACAATATAATCATACCTTGTATTCTGCCTGCCTGAAAAGGTGGCAAAATATAGAAAAGGCCGTCTGAATTCTATTTTCAGACGGCCTTGAGGCTTTTAGGCGGCTGCCAAATGCAAGAGTTCGGCGGCATGGCTGCGTGTGGTATCGGTAATGATTTCGCCACCCAGCATACGCGCGATTTCCTCAATGCGCTGATGATGGTTCAATACGCTGATTTCGCTGACGGTTTGTTCGCCTTTGCTATGCTTGCGCACCTGCCAATGGTTTTCACCGCAAGAGGCAACTTGAGGAAGATGGGTTACCGCCAAGACTTGATGTTTTTTACCTAAGGCACGCAAAGCTTTACCGACCATTTCAGCGACGCCGCCACCAATACCGGTATCCACTTCGTCAAAAATTAATGTCGGCACTTGCGTGTATTGGCTGGCAACCACTTGCAAAGCCAAGCTGATACGCGCCAATTCGCCGCCGGAAGCCACTTTGTTCAAAGGACGGGACGGATTGCCTTTATTCGCCGCCACTTGGAATTGTACCTGCTCCAGACCATGTGCGGTCGGCGAAGACGGCAACAAGACGATATCAAAACGTGCGCCTTTCATGGCCAAATGCTGCATATGCTCGGTGGTCTCTTCGCCCAAACGGCCGGCCGCCTGATGGCGCATGGCGGAGAGAATATGCGTGGCTTCGTGGTATTCTGCAAGATTGCGTGCGACTGTATTTTCCAAGGCTTCCAAATCGGCAGCCGCTTGCAGGTTTTGCAGGCGCTCGTCGATTTCTGCCAGCTTTTGCGGCAACTCTTCCGGCTCAATACGGTATTTGCGCGCCATGCTCATCAATTCGCCCATGCGGCTTTCTTGTGCGGCCAATTCATTAGGATCGATATCGCTGCGACCGGCCACATCGCGCATATTGGCACTGATTTCACCCAATTCTGCTTCAATACTTGCCAACATATTCAGGCTCTCGGCAAAGCGCGGCTCAATGTTTTGCAGATTGCCCAGCAGTTTTTGGCATTGGTAGATTTGACGTTGGATGCCGTTGTCCCCGTCTATACTGTCGCCTACTTGTTCGGCGGTTTGCAGCAACTCAGCCGAATGCGCCAGGCTGTCGTGGCTTTGGCTTAAGGCTTCCCATTCATTGGGTTTAAGCTCCAATTGGTTCAATTCATTAAACTGCCATTCCAAACGCTCACGCTCAATGGCCATGGTTTCTGCCTGCTCTTGTGCTTCTTGCAGTGCCTTTTTCGCATTAACCCAATTTTGATAAAGCTGTTTGACCGTTTCTGCCTGCTCTTTGCTGCCGGCAAACGCATCCAACAACTCGCGTTGCGCAGACTCTTGATTCAGCGAATGATGGGCATTTTGGCCGTGAATATCGATTAACTGCTCGCCGATGGCTTTCAGCTGCGCCAATGTTGCTGCCTGATTATTGATATAACTGCGGCTTTTACCCTTGGCATCGATAATACGGCGGATGCTGAGCTCTTCAGCATCTTCTTCCAAAAGGCCTTGCTCCTGCAGCTGCGCTTTCAGTTCGGGCAAACCGCTGATGTCGAACAAAGCCGACAACTGCGCTTCTTTGGCGCCGCTGCGCACTTGGCTGTAATCGGCCTTATCGCCCAACAACAGGCCAATCGCATCCAGAGTAATCGATTTGCCTGCACCGGTCTCGCCCGTCAATACGGTAAAGCCGTTTTGAAAATCAAGATTTAGGTTTTCAACAATGACAAAATCACGCAAAGAAAGTGCCAACAGCATTGCAGTATTCCTTAGTAAATCACCCGCACCTATGCGGAATAACTTTAGATAAGCTGATTATAACTAAGATTTTTTATAGTTTAAATCAGATTTTTCTTATAATTTATCTAAGATATTTATTTTAAACAAATTATTTTTTAAGCAGACAATAAAAAGGCCGTCTGAATATTGCTACATGTTCAGACGGCCTAAATTTATTTTACTCTGCCAGCTCTACTTGTTCATGCCCCATCAATTCCTGCCCCACTCCGGCAAGCAGGTTTAGATAACGCTCATACTGCTTAAGCATATCGGCAATCAATTCTTTTTGCGTCATATATTGCACATCGTATCCATCGCGCCCATCCGAGAAATACGTCAACGGTATGAACGTTACCGCATATTTGAAATGAGGCAGGCTGTCTTCACGAATCAACTGGTCGGTAATTTCCCGCTTTACGGATTTAATCCCATAGACAAAATCCATTACCGTCCCTTTATGCACCACCAGCTCTACCGACGGCTCATCTTGTTGCAATCTGAAACACGATTGTTTCAGACGGCCTTTACATTCAAATCAGTTAATCAGTCTGTTTCCTGATTCAACTGCTTCTTCAGCCTCCTCATCACCTGTCGGCGGCGTTTCCATCAAATCAGGCAACACCAACTCGCCCAATTCAGTCAGCGGCGGCAATTCTTCCAAACTTTCCAACCGCAAATCACTTAAGAATGTTGCCGTTGTCGCCCACAAAGCCGGACGGCCGACAGAATCACGGTGGCCGATGACTTCAATCCAGCCCCTATCCTGCAAAGTTTGCATTACATTTTGCGACACCGCCACGCCGCGTATGCCTTCGATATCGCCACGCGTTACCGGTTGCTGATAGGCAATAATCGCCAGCGTTTCCATTACGGCGCGAGAATAACGCGGCGCGCGCTGCTCTTGCAGGCTGCCCAGCCGTTCAAATGCAGCTTGGGCGATTTGGAAGCGCCAGCCCTCATGGGTATGCACCAGTTGCAAAGCCCTGCCCTGCCAGCGAGCCTTCAATTGCGCCAACACATCAATCAGCTTGTCTTGCGACAACGGCGGCACGCATAATTCGCGCATAGCTTTTTCGTTTAAAGGTTCGACTTGCGTTAACAGCGCCGCTTCAATCAGCGCATCGGGAGAAAGTTTTTCAGTCATAATAAAATTAATGTTCAGACGGCCTAAACAGCCAAAGGCCGTCTGAAAGATAATATGGTCAACGGTTTGTTACGCGCTCAAATGCGCTTTCAGTTTTTCTTCATCCAAAAACCAATGGCAGATTTCGGTATCGCCATCCAGCAAAACAGGCACCAGCTCATTGTACTTTTCTTCTAAAACCGGATCTTCATCAACATCGACAATATCCAGCTCAAATCCAAATTGCTCCTGATAAGGCTTTAATTGTTCGCGCATTTTATGGCACAAGCTGCAATATTCCCGAAACATCAAGGTCAGTTTCATGGCAGTTACTCTCAGAGGGACAAAAGCGGCCATTGTATAGCAAAATGCTTCCAAACCATACAGGCATGACAAAGGCCGTCTGAACAGGCGCGAAACGAAATCAAGGATTTCTGTCACGCCTTCAGACGGCCTTTATGTGTATTCTGAAATTAAGACTGAACGTTGATACCGGCAGTCACAGTATTTTGGGCACTGCTTGCAGTCAAAAATGACGCTGCCAATTCGCCGCAGCAACCGCAACAAGTCGCCACGCCTAATTGAGCCTGCAAATCGCTCATGGTGGTTGCACCGGCGGCGATGGTCTCTTTGATGTCGTGGTCAGTAATGGCATTGCAGATGCATACGAACATGATGTGCTCCAATTATTTTGTTACCCTCTGTAATTGAGAGTAGGATTTATTCTTGAACGTAAATATAAATAAAAACGGTTTGCATTGCAATATTGGCACAGCCCTTTTGCTTTGAAATTTTTCTATGAAATTTTATATTTTGATTGATATTTTATAATTTTAAAGTTTGATAACCTTTCAGACGGCCTCAATAACAAAAAGCGGCATCTTCGAGATGCCGCCTTTATTTATGAACGGGAATGGTGTTCATCGACCATGTTTTTCAAACGGATATTGGCAACATGGGTATAAATCTGCGTGGTGTTGATATCGGAATGTCCCAACATCATCTGGACTGAGCGCAAATCAACGCCGTGATTGACCAAATGCGTGGCAAAAGCATGGCGCAAACCGTGCGGGCTGAGCGAAGCAATACCGGCTGCTTCGGCATATTCTTTAACTATCATCCATGCAAGCTGACGGCTGATGCCGCTGCGCTTCTGGCTGACAAACACTTCGTCGCAAATTTTGTTTTTCAGCAACAATGGGCGCGATTCGTTGCAATAGCGTTCCACCCAATATGCCGCTTCCTGCCCCAACGGAACCAAACGTAATTTGTCGCCCTTGCCTATGGTGCGGATACTGCCGCGATGTAAATCGATATCGCTGAGCGTCAATTTGACGGCTTCGGTCACGCGCAAGCCTGTTGCATACATGACTTCGAGTAAGGCTTTGTCGCGCAGTCCGTGCGGCGTTTCCACCTCCGGCGCAGCCAGCAGCGCATCGATTTGGGCTTCGGTAATCAGCGTGGGCAGTTTGCGTTCCGATTTCGGCGCTTTGAGAAAACGGGTGGGATTGTCTGCTCTTTGACCCGTTTCTTCCAACCAGCCGTACATGCGCTTGCAAGCCGACAATGCCCGCGCTTGGGACGTGTTTTTTTCTCCCTCCGCATACACGGCATCAGACAGGGCAAATTCATCGGCACTCAACCAATCCTGCCCGCACTCGGCCAACCGCGCGGCGACTTTGACCAAATCACGGCGGTAACTTTGCAGCGTATTGTGGCTGAGCCTGTCTTGCAGCCAAAGGGATTCAAGCAGCTTGTCTATTAAATCGTCCATATTCATCAAACTGTATTGAAAGGCCGTCTGAACGGCATGACTTTACATCCGTTCAGACGGCCTTAGGTTCTCAAAGCCCTATTTAAGAGGCTTGAGAAATTGTATCCAAAACTTCCTGCGCGTGTCCGGCCACTTTGACTTTACGCCATTCATGGGCGATTTCGCCGTTTTCGTCCAACACAAAGGTGCTGCGTTCAATGCCGAGGGATTCTTTGCCGTAAAGCTTTTTCAGCTTGATCACGTCAAACAGTTTGCAGACGGTTTCTTCTTTGTCGCTCAACAATTCAAACTGAAAGCCTTGTTTGGCGCAGAAATTCTGATGCGATTTGACGCCGTCGCGCGAAATACCGACAACGGTATAGCCCAATGCTTTGAATTGTTCCAATCGGGCATTGAAATCCAAGCCTTCAGTGGTACAGCCGGGCGTGCTGTCTTTAGGATAAAAATAGACAACCAACGGCAAATGTTCGGCGGAGTTAAAATCACTACCGGAAGAAGATGGGAGTGTGAATTGATATTTTGACATATTATTCCTTTCAGACGGCCTAAACCTAGCCTGCATTTATTTTTCGCTTAAATTCAAATAACTTCGCGTACCTTGAAAATCTTCTAATGCGCGCAACAAAAGCTGGAAATGATCGTCATTGCCGGCTAAATCTAACTCATCGGCATTGACGGTCAGCAAAGGCGCACTTTGATACAAATGGAAGAAATGGCTGTATTCGTCATGCACCCGTCCCAAATAACCTTCGGGAAACAAGCTGATGATGCCTTCGTGACGTTTTTGCAGGCGTTTGCGGTTGTTTTCGACGGCGGTTTGCAGATAAATCACCACATCGGGCTCCGCGTATTGCGGCAGAATGCGTTGCTTCATATCGGCAAAAAGCTGCTGCTCGTCATCATTCAAAACGATAGGCGTAAAAATACGGTCTTTTTCTGGTAAAAAATCAGCCACAACCATTCCGCCTTGCGCGCATTGGTCTTCAATAATATTCACGCTTTCTGCGCGACGCGTCAGGAAGAAAAGCTCGGCAGCCAAGCCATTATTGGAAACATTGCTGTAAAACTTCATGAGAAACGGATTGTGATCCGGATTCTCCGACAACAGCAACGCGCTGAAATGCTCTGCCAAGCGGCGGCTCAAAGCGGTCTTGCCACTACCGATGGCGCCTTCGACAACAATATAACGAGGATTCATAGTAACTCTTTGTAATGTGTTTCCCAACAATATTTTATAGTAAAAAAGGCGTGTCCAACACGCCCTTTCTTGTTTTAGTCCGTTTTTCAGACGGCCTTTATTCTTTCAACAGGCGAATACCCTGCCCACTCAAAGCCTGAGCCAAATCAGCCGCACGGCCATGCTCGCCCAACTCGAAATCCGGAAGGATTTCAGCCAACGGCAACATAACGAAACTACGCTCATGCGCGCGCGGATGCGGCAAGGTCAGATGTGGGTTATCACTGCGGATACCGTCAAAATCGATGATGTCCAAATCCAAGGTGCGCGGTGCATTACGGAAAGAACGTTCGCGCCCAAATTTAGCCTCGATGCGGTTTAACTCTGCCAACAGCGCCACGCCGTCCAATGAAGTTTTCACGGTACAAACGGCGTTCACAAAATCGGGCTGATCGTCATAGCCGACCGGCGCAGTCAGATACAGGGAAGAAGCCTTTTCGAGCCAGATATGCGGATGTGCGTCCAATTCGGCCAATGCAGCGCGAACCTGTTCGGCAGGATTGGCGAGATTGCTGCCCAAAGCGATAACGGCAAAATGCGGATACATTTCAGACGGCCTCTTTTAAAACGGCAGCGTTTTGGTTTTGGCAAGGAAAACAATCGTGGCAACACACGACATGGCCAAAACGTAGACAATATAGAATTTCGGTGAACGCGGACGCGAACGCATCATAATCATGCCCAACACAATATAAACCAGCAACAGCAAGATTTTCATGCCGAGCCACGGCGCATTAAACGGCGAAAAATGGGTAATCTTCATCAGCCACAAGCCGGTAAACAGCAACATGGTATCGTTCAAATGCGGCATGGCTTTCCAAATGCCTGCCAACGGCTTCTCAGGATGACGCCAGAGCAGGAAAAAACGAATGTTGAACAACAGGATGGTGATGGCAACGAAAATCTGATGGCTGTATTTTACAAACAGATATTGCATGGCAGTTTCTTATGTTGAGGGTTGAAAAACAAAGCAGCTATTTTACCGCAAACATCTATTTCTGACGCAACTTTTCAATCGCCAGCAGATAGGGAGGCGCATTGCGGCGGTTGACAAAGCCATAGCGTAACACGGCAAAGGTTTCCTGCGGCAAAGTTTCCGCCCATTGCACAATCGCTTCAGCCTCTATTCGGCCGGCTTCATGTCCCGGATACAATACCGCTACGGCAAGGCCGCCCTCTTTCAGCAAACCCAAAGTATCCGTCAGCGCACGGATGCTGCTTGCCGCTTCAGTCGTACAGCTTTTATCGCCACCCGGCAGCCAACCGAAATTAAATACTGCAGCATCTAAAGGCTCATCGATATAAGATAAAAGGTTTTCATGGCCGCCATGTATCAGGGCTACCCGGCCATCTACGCCGTTTTCTCTCAGACGGCCTTGGGTCTGCATTAATGCTTTAGATTGCACATCAAACGCCCACACCCTACCCGTCTCGCCAACCGACTGCGCCAACAGCAAAGTATCATGCCCATTTCCAGCCGTCGCATCCAAAGCGCGGCCGCCTGCTTTTAAGGCTTGTCGTAACAGGGAGTGTACAAAGGGAAGAATGTTTTCAAGCAGCATAATAAAGGTCGTCTGAAAATAAAAATACCCTACCGCAAAAGCGGTAAGGTATTGAAAAACAGGAATACGTTACATCATTTATTCGGCAGGTTGTTGCGCAGTCTCAACTTGAACCGGAGCAGCTGCGGCAGCGGCTTGAGGTTGCTTGTTTTCGTGTTGCAGGCTGACTGCGCGTGCAGGAACGATTGTTGAGATAGCGTGTTTGTAAACCATTTGAGTGACGGAAGTATTACGCAGCAGAACAACGTACTGGTCGAATGATTCCACTTGACCTTGCAGCTTGATGCCGTTTACCAAGTAGATTGAAACCGGAACGTGCTCTTTACGCAACGCATTCAAAAAAGGATCTTGTAACATTTGTCCTTTAGCTGTCATATTCTTGAGCTCCATTATTATGATTGTAAAGACGCCAAAATCGGCGTTTGATGGGATTGTAGCCCCGAATAGGATAAATTACCAACTATTTTTTTCTATCACACCGTTTAGGAATCCAGCAATAAGGGAACTTCCCGTCAAACCGACTGTTTCATTTCCATATTCACAACAATCCCCATTTCAAATTGGATGTTTTTTTAAATTCGGCAAACCCTATCGAAAATGCCATGAAGCTCTAATGAGCTGTTTTTCATTATAAAAAGGCCGTCTGAAATGGTTCAGACAGCCTTTGTGTTTATTTGCTGAATTGTTTTTTCACGCTGACTTTGGTTTTCTTCTTGAAGCGGTTTTTCTCTTCCTTGCGGCCTTCGCGTTTCTCAATACGGTTGCTCAGGCTGACACGGCGCAGCGGTTTTTTCTTCGGTTTGTCTTCCGCATTTTCATACGGGTTTTCCGAAACATTGTATTGAATTCTGAGCGGCGTACCTTGCAGATTGAAGGCTTTGCGGAACGTTTGGGTCAAATAGCGCGTATAGCTGTCAGAAATGGCGTGCAGCGAATTGCCGTGTACTACAATCACCGGCGGATTCATGCCGCCTTGGTGGGCATAACGCATTTTCGGACGCACCAAGCCAGCACGCGGCGGCTGTTGACGCTCGATAGCACTTTGCAGAACGCGCGTGATTTTCGGCGTCGGCATCTTAATCATCGCCGCATTGTAGGCAGCCTGAATGCTTTCAAACAAACCGTCTATACCGCGTTCTTTCAATGCAGAAATAAAGTGGAACTTAGCAAAATCAAGGAAATACAGTTTGCGGTTGATATCGCGTTTCACTTGCTCGCGACGCTCTTCGCTAATGCCGTCCCATTTATTGACTGCCACCACCAAGGCACGGCCTGCTTCCAAAGCAAAACCTGCAATCGTCGCATCTTGATCGGCAATATCTTGTTGCGCGTCCAATACCAAAACAGCAACGTTTGCCGCTTCAACCGCCTGCATGGCTTTGATAACGGAGAACTTTTCCACTGCTTCATCCACTTTGCCGCGACGGCGCACACCTGCGGTATCGATGATGGTAAACGGTTTGCCTTCACGTTCAAAATCAATATGGATACTGTCGCGCGTCGTGCCTGCCATATCGAAGGCAATCACGCGCTCTTCGCCGAGAATGGCATTTACCAAGGTCGATTTACCGACATTTGGACGGCCGATCACAGCAAAAACAGGATGTTTCGCTTCTTCCTCTTCCTTTTCAGGCTCAGGGAAGGTTTCCAAAATATCTTCAATCAAATAATACACACCATCGCCGTGCGCACCTGAAATCACATAAGGGTCGCCCAAAGCAAGTTCGTAGAACTCGGCGGCAAGCACGGCCCTATTGCCGCCCTCGCCTTTATTCACCGCCAAATAAACGGGGCGTGGGCTTTGGCGCAAACGGTCGGCAATGATTTTGTCTTGCGGCGTCAAACCGGTGCGGCCGTCCACCAAAAACACAACCGCATCGGCTTCATCGACAGCCTGCAAAGTCTGCTTCGCCATTTCGTGCAAAATGCCGCTATCGACAACCGGCTCAAAACCGCCGGTATCGATGACCAAATAAGGTTTGCTGCCGACTTTGCCATGACCGTAATGTCGGTCACGCGTCAGGCCGGGCAGGTCATGCACGAGCGCGTCTTTGGTGCGCGTCAAACGGTTGAACAAAGTAGATTTGCCGACATTGGGGCGGCCGACAAGCGCGATGGTTGGTTTCATAATTGAATCTTTCTGTGTCAAGTGCCGCCTAAAAACGGGAGCGGAACACAAGCAGGTGTTTTAAAAACACGGTTGATAAGGATAAGTGTAGGCCGTCTGAAAAGTCATTGCAACTTCAGACGGCCTTGATTTCAAACAAACTTATTTCAAGCTGTCGATTTTCATTTGCAGCAATTCGCGGCCTACTGCGGTTTGCGGCATTTTGCTCAAAGCAGCTTCGTAACTTTGTACGGCTTCTTTGGTTTTATTTTGAGCAACGTAAACATCGCCTTTGGTTTCCAACATCAAAGGCTCGAAATCAGCCTCAACCTGAGTATTCAGGGCATTGATGGCGGCATCGTATTTTTTTTGCTGCAACAGGGTAACGCCCAAACGCTGCGCTGCCAAAGCTTGAACCAGCGGTGCGTTTTGATTTTTCAGCACCCAATTCAAATGACCTTCCGCCACATCATAACGGCCGGCATCAAACTCGGTTGCCGCTACCATCAAAGTGGCTTGGGCTGTCGAAATAGAATCAGGATAGTTTTTTTGCAATTCGGCCAAATCGGCATTGATGGCTTTTGGGTCGGTTTTTTGCTGTGCCTTTTCCACCATTTGCGCCAATACGGCTGCTGCTTCCTGATCTTTTGAAGCTTTTTGGCCTTGGTAAATGGTGTAACCCAAATACCCCAAAGCCGCCACGATCAGCAAGGCAAAGATCCAACGGCCGGTGCGTTTCCAAAAATATTTAAAGTTGTCTAACTCTTGTTGTTCTTCCAAATGGGCTGCCATTTATGCGTTCTTCCATTGTTGTAAAGTGTCTGTCAAATCAGCGGCGGCAACGGTTTGTTGTTCGTGTTTGCCCTGCATATCTTTCAGGGTAACCGTACCGTTTGCCAGCTCATCCTGAGCCACAATCAGGGCAAAGCGTGCGCCACTGTTGTCTGCTTTTTTCATTTGCGCTTTCAGGCTCTGATAGCCGGAATGCTGCATTACATTGAAACCTTGGGCGCGCAAGGCTTGCGTGTATTTCATCACCTGCAAGTCCGCACCTTCACCTTGGTGCATTGCATAGACATCAGGCGCAGCGTTCACTTCCAGCGAGCCGTATTCGCTCACCAAAAGCAGCAGGCGCTCAATACCCATCGCAAAGCCGATAGACGGCGCAGGCTTACCGCCAAGCTCTTCAATCAAACCATCGTAACGGCCGCCACCGCACACAGTCGCCTGCGCGCCGAGTTTGTCGGTCGTCCACTCAAAAACTGTCTGATTGTAGTAATCCAAACCACGGACCAAGCGCGGATTTTCAATATATTGGATACCCAAACCGTCCAACATCGCCTTGAAGCGAGCATAGTGATTTTGCGAAGCCTCGCCCAAGTAATCCACCAGACGCGGCGCCGCATTGCAGATTTCCTGCAAATCAGGGTTTTTCGTATCCAAAACGCGCAAAGGATTGGTTTTCAGACGGCGTTTGCTGTCTTCATCCAGTTGCGCCTCATAGCGGGTCAAATATTCAACCAATGCCGCACGATGTGCCGCGCGCTCCTCACGGTTGCCCAAGCTGTTGATTTCCAAAGTTAGGCATTCGCGAATACCTAATTTTTCCCATAAGTCAGCAGACATCGCAATGATTTCCGCATCGATATCCGGCCCTTCAAAACCCAAAGCCTCGATACCGACCTGATGGAACTGACGATAACGGCCTTTTTGCGGACGCTCGCGGCGGAACATCGGGCCCATATACCACAGCTTTTGCGGGCTGTTATACAGAAGGTTGTGTTCGACTACCGCACGCAGACAAGAAGCCGTACCTTCGGGACGCAGGCTCAAACTCAAAGAATCGTTTGAATCGGAAAAGGTGTACATTTCCTTGCCGACCACATCGGTTTCCTCGCCGATGGAGCGGACAAACAAACCTGTTTGCTCGACAATCGGCGTACGGATTTGCTGGTAGCCGTAAGCGCGTGTCCAACGGTCGACCGTATCTTCAAACGCCTGCCAAAACGCAGCTGTCAGTTTGAAATCTTTTTGTTCGACAGGTAAAAGGTCGTTCATACCTTTTACAGATTGAATTTTTTGTGCCATTTCAATATGGGATAAGCGAAAATCAAATAGTTGGGCATTATAGCTGATTTTTAAGGGTTTGTGAGGTTGGGAACAAATCAAAAGGCCGTCTGAAACAGTTTTCAGACGGCCTTTGACTCAGTCTACACGCCGTAGCCTGATTTGTTTGACTGCAAATTCCGTCTGCCGCTTTGGGTGTTGTGTGAAAAACAATTTATTTGAAATCGTCTCCGCTTTTTTCGGTACGACAGCCAAAATCTTACCTGCCAAATTTCCCTCACGGGTTTTCCAAGCATCCAAAAACTGCGCCCTACTCATGGAAACATGACCCAGCGAAGGGTCGGCAAGCAAAACCGTATTGCCGTCTATCCCGCGCAATACCGAGAAATGATCGTCCTTGCGGTATTTCAGATACACGATGACGGGGATTTTCAACTGCGCAAGCTGCTCGAAAGACAGAGCATAGCCTTTCGCCTCAAAACCCAAATCAGGCATGATGCGCTGCATATCCTCAAACGACGCACGCATCTGCTCCTTATCCAGCTTTTTCAACACTTCTTCTTCCGTCAGCTTTTGCCCGTAAAAATTGTTCAAAAGCGTCGCCACCGAAGCCGCCCCGCAGGAAAAATCCAAATCCTGCTTCACAATATTGAAATCGCTCCTCTCTTTCCAACTTTGCACTTTGATTTTTCCGTAAACAACAGGATTATCGTTAAACATCGGTGCAGCATTCAGAGGACCGGATAAAGAAACGGCAATCGGTACTGACAGACAAATACGTTTAAACATCATCATACCTTCCAAAGATATATGTAAGAGGTCGTCTGAAAAGGCTTTCAGACGACCTCTTACAAAATTATTCTTACATGCCGGCTTTCTTAGCAAACCAGACAACCCTATTTCCAGCATGATATTTTCCGTTTATCGAAATACGGCAAGCCATACCGCAAAAATGCCACGCGCTGCCGATTTCAACGGTAATTTTCGTACCGCTTTCTTCAAATTCCAGGTATTCCCCTATCAGCGAACGCAAAGAAACAGACGCCATCTCGGCTTCGTTATGATAAACCCGCCTGCCGTTGATATAGACTTCCGCCCCTGTCCGCTCCAAATTCCAAAAATTCCGTACTGAAATTTCCATATCCCGATATTGTGCAGACCATGTTTTTTCAAAGGTTTTCATAAAATTTCCTATACCTGTCCAATTGGCACATATCAATTGCATTATTACATCTCAATACGATAAATATTTCTTAAGTCAAAATGCAAGTCTGACCGTACCTTAACTATCAAAATTTTATTATTTTTTATTGATTTTAAAACAATTTCTGCAAAATTCTCTTCGCTTTCTCCCTTTTGTAGAAGCACATCAGAAAAAATAAAACTTCCCCGATTAAATTCATAAATATGTTTCAACCATTCACTTCCTCTTTCTGTAAGACAAGATTCAGTTTCATTCTTCCTTATTGTATAAATATTTCCCTCACAAAATCTGAAATAAATCCATAAATCCATCTTCTTCATAATCAAAGAAAAAGTTTCACCCCGAGATTTTGTCAGTAATTCACAGGGTTGCGATGTTGCAATCAAATAGCCGAAAGACATTTTAACCCCGTCAATTTAGCACACATGCATGGTTACAGACCTAATAACAAAAAATGTATTTAACTTATCCGTAAGACCTGACAATCGTATTTAAAGGCTAGGTCTACACCCTACTTGATCACTGTATGTATGATTTAGACTAAAAAGAAATCGATCATTTGCTCAATTTTAAGTGTCTCCCCAACAGGCTCTCCCGTCTCAGAATCGAACTCAAGAAAACCTGATAAAAAATCATTAATAATCAATAATTTTTCATCACTGGAAACAGTATTGTTTATAATTTTCTCCCTTAGTACAGATAAAGCAAAATTTTCTAAAGAACTATATTGCCCTCCATCAATTTTTTTAAAAATTAAATCAACTATTTCATTTTTAATATTCATAAATTACCCTTAAATGATAAAGGGAGCGAAGCCCGCTTAAAACGTATAACTGTACACCCAATTTCAGCAAGCGCAGGTTGAGTTGCCAAGCCCAACAAAACCGTTGAACCACCTGAATGTTTGGCTATATATAACTCAATCTTATATCTACACTTACTGAAAAACCTCAAATAACTTAATAAAAATCAAACCTCACACTTACTAATACGATAAACTACATTTTCTTTCAACAAGGTTTTATCTGTTATCTCATTTAAAGACAATAAACTTTTTGGAAGCATCTCTAATTTATTAATATCGCTCATATCCCCTACATACAGAAAAAATTCTTGGGGAATCTCCCTTAACTTTTTCAATAATTCTTCACAAAGTCTAAAATGATTTAATTTTAGTTTCTTTTTATTTTTTTTGATAAACTCGAGATAACCGCGCTTATTAGGAAAAATTTCAGGATATATCCCTTCTCCCTCTGAAGAAGTATATATCCATTCATATAGAGAAAAATTCTTATACCCAATATGAAACAAGGTCTTTCCATTATATTTTGAAAAACCTAGAAGCTCCGTATCTATTGGTTTATCAAAATTAACAATTATTGCAGAAGACATGCAGGCTAATAATCTTGATTTATCTATATTTTATTAATTATATATTTAACCCCGAAGTCAATATAGAAATTTAGTGATTTTAAAGTTCTCTTATCAATTTCAATCTCAGGGAGTACATGAAAATCTTCAGAATAGGCAAACTCTACATATGCATCATCATTCGATAATAATTCAATAATATTTTTCATTTCATCCGAAAGAAATGTAACCATCTCATATTGACATTTATTTTTAGACGCCATTTTTGAATATTGATTAAATAATTTTGGATTACTATTTTTAGTAATTAATCCTTCCGGAGTAATAAAACCACTTTGCATAAAGTCATCACTTATATTAACAGCC
The DNA here is from genome assembly GCF_005221305.1 of Neisseria subflava. Taxonomy (NCBI): domain Bacteria; kingdom Pseudomonadati; phylum Pseudomonadota; class Betaproteobacteria; order Neisseriales; family Neisseriaceae; genus Neisseria; species Neisseria subflava. Next base: position 390,628 of record NZ_CP039887.1, on the reverse strand, counting down.
TTCCGAAAAAAAATATAATCACGCTCTTTGTTATCAATATAAAATCTCATACTCTTCAATAAGGAAATATAAGAATTTCCAGAATTACAAGCAATTTGAAAAAACATCATTACTCCTAAAGCTCATAAATAGTAAGGAATATATATATGCATATTCCTTACTATTTTTTTCACAAATTATGCTTATCTATGCTTATTTCCATAAAAAGCATGCCCTCGAATTTTTTGACTTGAGTTCTGGAAATGAGAATAATTTGAATGGATTTCCTTCTGCCCATGTCTAATAACATTTTGTCTTCCCCAAGCTTGGTTTGCTACCGCTCTTGCTTGTTGAGATGTTCGTGCATAGACATTAGCTCCTCTTGATAAAGCTTGCGCTGCAACACGCTGTGTAACCCAACGCTGCGCAAGGAATCTGCCCGCATGCAAAATTCCTATTGCCACCAACGGTGCCGCTGCCCCCTCAGTCTCTTTCATCTCCTTCTGAGAAAGCTCCGCCAACTGCATAGGCGTATCTGCCTGCGTGTGGAACACTTGGTTTTCAAATGCCTGATTCTCCATGCTGTTTGCCAGTGCGGGAGCGGCAATCATCGTCAGAATCATCATGGCTGCGGTAATTTGTTTTTTCATAATAAGTCCCTTTTTTTACAAGGTTGGAAAATCAAAGCCTGCTTAAAACGTATGCTGTACGCCCAATTTCAGTTCGGAGCTGCTCTGCCCTGAAATATTGAAGCGTGCGGATGCGTTTAAAGACGTGGCTTTGGAGAAGCCAAAGCCTGCGCCGAGATGGGCGTAGGTAGAGGTATTCCTTGCGGATTCTTTTTTGCCGTCCAGACGGTCGGGCTGCTTGCCCAGCCATTGGATGCCGCCCGTGAGGCTGATCCTGTCGTTGGCGGCGAAGGAGATATTAGGGTTCAGCATCCAGTAGTTGCCTGCTTTATATTTGACGTCGTCTGAAAGGGTTTTGCTGCCGTTGATGCGGTAGGCGACAGTCAGAGCAAGGACGACGGGGTCTATGGCTTTGTAAGTCGTCGCGCCAATCAGCCATGATTTGCCCGGCGAAGCTTTGCCGCATGATTTTTCGTAAAGCGTGCCTTCGAGAAAGCCTATCAAGGCAGGGTTTTTGTCGTCTTTGAGGAAGGTATGGCTGATGCCGAGAGATACGTCGGATAGGTGCTTGTCGCGGGTTTTGCTGCTTTCGCCGTCGAATCTGCGGTCTTCGCGCCCCAAGTAGCTGCCGCTGCCGTAGATTTCTGTGTTTCCGGTCAAACCGTAACGTAGGCCGAGTGTGCCGACGAGTATATCGCTGTTGCTGCCGTTTTCCTGAATTTCGGTCGGGACGGGGATAAAGGAAGCGGAGCCTGTCTGAATATAAATTGGCGCAGCAAGTTCGGAACGGCTGCTTTCGCTGTTGATATAGGTAACGGAAGCGTCGAGTTTCAATTTGCCCTTGTCCGTCATGATGTCTTCGATATTCAAAGGCAGGTCGGCGCGGACAACCAACGGAGCAAAGATAACGAATGCAATCAGAATATTTTTCATATTGTTGTTTTATTGTTTTAAATTAAATTTAACGGATATTAATGAAATTTAGTGTAGTTTGCCTAAATTATATTTTTAATGATGACATGAAAACTTATTGCTTTCTTCTATTAAGGTATTTCTGCAAGAGTTCGTCTAAAGACGAAAGCTTTGGGTTTCGATCCACGTTTTCAGACGACCTTAACTGCTAAACCGTCCATTAATCTGAAACAGGTCACCAGTCATCAAAGATGAATTCCTTTCTGCTCTGAAATGATGGCGGCAACAGAAAATCGTGTCCGCCCCTAATGAAAAACATCGTCTGAAAAAATCCTAAAAACCGAGTACAATCCGCCGCATGAAAAAACGTACCAATCCCCTCCCCCTTTTAGACGGTGTCAAACCCAGCTACTTGGTTTTGCCGCATGAAAAGCAGTTTTACGGCTTGCCGCTACTGCATTTTTTATGCGCTCATTTTCCCTTTGTCGGCGAAGAAAACTGGCGGCGGCGGCTGAACAGCGGTTTTGTGGTGGGCGCGGATGGCGTGCCGTTTGATGAGAATACCTTGTTCGAGCCCGGCAAGACGATGTTTTATTACCGTGAAACCAGCCGTGAGAGCGAGCCGCGTATTCCGTTTGAAGAAAAGATTTTGCATATTGATGAGCATTTGATTGTGGTGGACAAACCGCATTTCCTGCCTGTCATCCCCAGCGGCAGGTTTTTGCGGGAAACCCTGCTCACGCGCCTGCGTTTGCGGCCGGAATTGCAGCATTTGAATGTTGAAGACATTACGCCGATTCATCGCTTGGACAAAGATACGGCAGGCGTTATGCTGCTTTCGCTCAACCCTGCCACGCGTCGCGATTATCAGGCCATGTTCCAAGAAAAAACCGTCCGAAAAACCTATGAAGCGGTGGCGCCGACGCGGACGGATTTGGACTATCCGCTGGATATTTCGTCACGAATGGAACGCGGCGAAAAATTCTTTCTCACACGGGAAACAGAAGGCGAACCCAATGCCCACACGACCATCGAGCTTATCGAAAACCGCGGCGCATTCAGCCTCTACCGCCTCACGCCGCATACCGGAAAGAAACACCAGCTCCGCGTGCATATGATGAGTTTGAATATGCCGCTGATGAACGATGCGCTTTACCCTACCCCCTTGGCAGCCGGTGATGAAGACTACGATAAACCTTTAAAACTTCTGGCCAAAAGAATAGAGTTTACCGATCCTATCAGCGGAGAAATCCGCGTATTTGAAAGTAGCTTTACGCTTTAAGTTATTCAATCCAATGAAAAAGGCCGTCTGAAATTGTTCAGACGGCCTTTTTATCACGGAATCATTTGATTAGTGATGAATACAGCTGCACTCTTTATTCATATCAATCACCATACGGCCGGTAATTTTACCTTCCCGCATTTCTTGGAAGATGGCAGGCGCTTCATCCAAAGCACGCAATTCGACTTTAGGCACAACCAAACCTTCTGCGCCGAATTGGAATGCTTCTTCCAAATCTTTGCGGGTACCGACCAGAGAGCCGACCACTTCGATGCCGTCCAAGACCAGACGCGGGATGGACAGGTCCATAGATTCGGGCGGCAGACCAATGGCAACGACGCGGCCGCCTGCACGAACGCAGTCCACAGCGGAGTTGAACGCGGCGGCGGATACGGCTGTTACCACGGCTGCGTGTGCGCCGCCGGTTTTCTCTTGAATCACTTTGGCTGCGTCTTCTTTGGCGGCGTTGATGACTAAATCTGCGCCGCTTTCTTTAGCGAATGCCAGTTTTTCATCGTTGATGTCGATGGCGACGACGTGTGCGCCGAATACTTTTTTCGCGTATTGGACGCCCAAGTTGCCCAAACCGCCTGCACCGTAAATCGCAATCCATTGACCCGGACGAACGCCGGAAACTTTAATCGCTTTATAAGTGGTCACACCGGCACAAGTAATGCTCGAAGCTTGCGCAGGGTCAAGACCGTCGGGTACTTTAACGGCGTAGTCCGCATCGACGATACAGTGGGTCGCCATGCCGCCGTCGGCAGTATAGCCTGCGTTCAATACAGAACGGCACAAGGTTTCGCGGCCGGTATTGCAGTATTCGCAAGAACCGCAGCTTTGGAATAGCCATGCGATGCTGACACGATCGCCAACTTTCAGATTTTTCACACCGTCGGCAACTTCTTTAACCAAACCGATGCCTTCGTGTCCCAACACACGACCCGGTTTGTCGCCGTAATCGCCTGCCGCAACGTGCAAGTCGGTGTGGCACACGCCGCAATACTCGACTTCCACCAACGCCTCGCCGTATTCCAGCGGACGTAATTCGCGTTCAACAACTTCTACATCACCTGCTACATCTTTATTTACTACCACAGCATGCATTTTCATGAGAAAGTCTCCTAGGGTGTTGAAAAACTGTTTAGCTATGAATGAGAATACTCCCCATATCCGAAGACGTCAACCCATAATCTTTTTTAAAACAATAAGTTATGATGTTATACCATAACAAAATCTATTTAATCCCTATAAATCTTTAAATATATTAACAAATATACTTTCATTTCAATTAAATCCTTTATTTTTTAGACGGCCTGCTACATGAAACAACATTGCAAATATAAATTTTGAGAATATTCTCATTTTTAATACTTGAACTTAAAAAGAAAAAAGCATAAGCTGTTTTCATGGTGTTGAAACACCTATTCCCATTCATTAAGGAGACAGCATTATGGCAAAAGATTTAAATGTGTTTGATAAAGAATACGGCCTTTTGATCAACGGCGAATGGACAAAAGGTAGCGAAGGCAAACTTTTATCCTCTTACAACCCTGCCAATGGCGATGAGTTGGCCAAGTTCACAGACGCAACCGATGCCGATGTCGATGCTGCCGTAGCCGCTGCGCAAGAAGCGTTCAAAACATGGCGTAAAACCACGACTGCCGAACGCGCGGCCATTTTGAACAAAATCGCCGATGTGATTGACGAAAACGCCGAATTGTTCGCCCTGCAAGAAACCTTGGACAACGGCAAACCCATCCGCGAAACCCGCGCTGCCGACGTGCCTTTGGCCTCCGACCATTTCCGCTATTTCGCCAGCGTGATCCGCGGCGAAGAAGGCACTGCGACCCAACTTGATGCCGAAGACCTGTCCATCGTTTTGCGCGAACCGATCGGCGTTGTCGGCCAAATCATTCCTTGGAACTTCCCATTCCTGATGGCCGCATGGAAAATCGCTCCGGCATTGGCCGCAGGTTGTACCATCGTCATCCACCCTTCTTCCAGCACTTCATTGAGCCTGTTGTCCCTCGCTCAAAAAATCAACCACTTGCTGCCTAAAGGCGTGTTGAACGTAATTACCGGCCGCGGTTCAAAATCCGGCGAATACATGCTGCACCACAAAGGCTTCAACAAACTGGCCTTTACCGGCTCAACCGAAGTCGGCCGCCGCGTCGGCATCGCCGCCGCCGAATTGCTGATTCCGTCCACTTTGGAATTGGGCGGCAAATCTGCCAACATCTTCTTCGACGATATGCCTTTCGACAAAGCCCTCGAAGGCGCGCAAAAAGGTATTTTGTTCAACCAAGGCCAAGTATGCTGCGCCGGTTCGCGCATTTTTGTACAAGAAGGCATTTACGACAAATTCGTCAATGCGTTGGCTGAAGAATTCAAAAAAATCAAAGTCGGCCTGCCTTGGGAAGACGACACCCAAATGGGTTCGCAAGTCAACGCCGGTCAACTCGAGACCATTTTGAAATACGTCAAAATCGGCGAACAGGAAGGTTGCCGCATTATTACCGGCGGTAAAAAAATCGAAGGCGAATTGGGCAAAGGCGAATTTGTCGAGCCTACTTTGATTGAAGCCAGCAGCAACGAAGCCCGTGTTGCCCAAGAAGAAATCTTCGGCCCGGTTGCCACCGTGATTAAATTCAAAACCGAAGAAGACGTCATCAAAATGGCCAACGACAGCGAATACGGCTTGGGCGGCGCAGTGTGGAGTACCGACATCAACCGCTGCCTGCGCGTTTCCAACGCATTAGAAACCGGCCGCGTTTGGGTAAACTGCTACAACCGCCTGCCTGCCGGCGCGCCGTTTGGCGGCTACAAAACTTCAGGTATCGGCCGCGAAACCCACAAAATGATGCTCGCCGCCTACACCCAAGTGAAAAACATCTACATCAGCACCCGTGAAGAACGCGAAGGCTTCTATTGATTCAGCGATTCACATTAATCTGATTTAGAAAATATAAAGGCCGTCTGAAACCTGTTTCAGACGGCCTTGCTTTATTCTGTTTTGCAATAAATGCTTCATATCTTTCTCAAAAAAAGCCCCATTACTTTCTCTCCGGCCACAGCCAGCAAGGCTCCGACCACAACCACCATGGCACCCACATAGCTGACGATATTCATATCCGAAGCGGCAAAATAATCGGGGGCGAGATGATGGCCGATGGTGGAAAATATCATGGTGAATACAGGAATCAGCGTGGTGACGATACTGACTTTTGAAGCGTCCCAATGATTGAGCGCTTCGCCGAATGAACCGTAGCCGATCAGCGTGTTCAGGCAGCAATAAATAAAGCAGCCCCATAAAAACGGATTGCCGATATGGGCAATTTGCGACGGTTCGGCAAACGGCAGGAAAACAAAGCTGCTACAAAAATAAATCATGAGCAGGATTTGTTGCGAATTGAAATGTTTGGACAAAAGTTTTTGCGCCACGCCGTAGCACACCCAAATCATGCTGCCCGAAGCCGCCATCATCACGCCGACCGCGTAGCTGCCCAAGCTGAAAAGTTCGCCGAATTTGTCGTTGAAAAACATGGCCAAACCCGTCAGCAAAAGCATCAAGCCGATTTTTTGCCAGTGCGTAAAGGCTTCTTTAAACACACCTACTCCGACCAAAATCATGGTAAAGGGCGAGAGCTGCCACAACACCTGCGTGGTTGTCGGCGAAATATAGTGCAAACCCATGGCAACAAGCACGAAGTTGGCGGAAATACCAATAATGCCCAGCACCAATAAAAATAAGGTTTGCTTGGAAAATTCAGACGGCCTCGGCAACTTGCCGGTCAGCCCCAACAACGCAAACAACACCAGCGAAGCCACTAAAAAGCGTATCCACACCAGCGTGGGCGCATCGACGGCTTTTAAGGCCTGTTGGGCGATGACCGGCAGCGAACCCCAAGTCATGGTGGCAAGCAGCGCCAATGAAAAGCCGAGCCAAGGTTTTTGTTTCTTCATTTTTCAGACGGCCTTTGCTTACGCGGCTTCCCAGTAGTCGATATAAAGCTGCAATTCGAGATTATTCCGCCATTCGTTGGCAACGGGGCGGTACACCGTGCGGATGTATTCGGGAATGTCTTCACTGCAACGCCAAAACATGGCTTCAAATTCGTAGCCGTCTTTTTGCAGCCAGACTTTTTTATGTTTGCCTTCCGCGCCCAAAGGCTGCTGGCGGATGACGTGAAATTCGTCGGTAAAACTCGGCGGCGTGAAGCCCTGCCCCCAAACGTGTCGGGCAAGGTTCTGCGCCTGTTCCAGCGTAATGTCGCGGGCAGGCAGGCTGCCGTCGGTGATGAAGGTTTGCGACAAATCGTCTTCGCACACCATCTCGCGCACTGCTTCTTCAAAGGCCGTCTGAAACGCGGGAATATTGTCTTCAAGTATGCTCAAACCCGCCGCCATCGCGTGTCCGCCGAATTTCAAAATCAAATCGGGATGACGTTTAGACACCAAGTCCAAAGCATCGCGCAGGTGCAGATTGGGAATGGAGCGTCCCGAACCGCGCACTTCGCCGTTGTCGGCAGGCGCAAACACGATGGTCGGACGATAAAAACGGTCTTTGAGGCGGCTGGCAACGATGCCGACCACGCCTTGATGGAAATCGTCGCGATACGCCACCAAAGTCGTCTGACCTGGAGGTAGGGTTTCGGGAAAGGCGTTCAGCGCGTCTTGTAGCATGGATTGCTCGATTTCGCGGCGCTCGATATTGAGGTTGTTTAACTGAGCCGCCAGTTCCTGCGCTTCGGCATCATCTTGCGCCAACAGACAGGCAATGCCGACCGACATATCGTCCAGCCGTCCGGCCGCATTGATGCGCGGTCCCAACGCAAAGCCCATATCAAACGGCTGAGCCTTGCGCCAATCCCGTCGCGCCACTTCAAACAAGGCGCGGATACCGGGGCGCATTTTGCCCAAACGCATCCGTTTCAAACCTTGAGACACGAGGATACGGTTGTTGTGGTCTAGAGTGACAACATCGGCGACGGTACCGAGTGCGACCAAATCCAAAAGATCGCCCAGATTCGGCTCTTTCAGGCCGTCTGAAAAATAATGGCGGCGGCGCAGTTCGGCACGCAAAGCCATCAATACATAAAAAATCACGCCCACGCCCGCCAAGCTTTTGCTTTGGAAACCGCAGCCTTTTTGATTCGGATTGACGATGATGCAGTCGGGCACGGTCTCGGCAGGCAGATGGTGGTCGGTCACAATCACATCCAAACCCAACTCCTGCGCACGCGCCACGCCTGCAATGCTGGCGATACCGTTATCCACCGTCACCAATAAATCCACACCTTGCTCTGCCGCGATTTCAGCCAGCTCGGGCGTTAAGCCGTAGCCGTGTTCAAAGCGATTGGGCACAAGGAAATCCACTTTCGCCCCCATCGCCGCCAAACCGCTCATACCGACGGAACACGCCGTCGCACCGTCTGCATCGTAGTCGGCGACAATCAAGATTTTTTCCTGACGCTCAATCGCATCCGCCAAACGGCCGGCGGCGGCTTCGCAGTTTGTCAGCGTTTGATACGGCAACAGCGCAGCAAGTTTGTCGTCCAACTCGGCCGGACTTTGCACATCACGCGCAGCACACAGCCGCGCAATCAAAGGATCGGTACCGGCAGTAAGCAAGTCGTTAAAAACAGTCGGATTAATAGAACGTGTTTGGATTTTGACGGACATGGTGTGTGGGATTAAATAGAGAAAAATTAATATTTTTGAAGCGTTTATTTTAAGGAGGAGGCCGTCTGAAACCTGCAATCCGTTTTCAGACGGCCTTAAGGTTTATTCCTCCCAATCCTGCCCTTCTTCTGAAGCATCGGATTGACCGGCCTCCATCACTGCTTTAATTTCTTGGAACAGCGCGCGGAAGTTTTTCGGCGGTTTGTTTTGTTCCTGCTCTTTTTTAGTGTTGCGGATCAAGGTGCGCAATTTGCCGGCGTCGGCTTGCGGAAAATCGGCCATAAATTGGGTAATCGCGCCATCGTCTGCCAACAGTCGGGTACGCGCCTGCTCGACGCGTTGCAAAAAAGCATTGTGCGCCGTATTGTCGCCGCGCAGTTTGGCCAAGAAGGCTTCGATGGGCGCAGGGTCGGTATCGCGCATCAGGCGGCCGATAAATTGGGCTTGGCGTTTGAGTGCGCTGTTGGACGTGATTTTTTTATAGGTGGCAATTGCCTCGAACAGGTCTTCGTCCAAGCCGATTTTTTTCAATGTATCGCTGGAGAGCTTGGTCAATTCCATACCCAAAGCCTGCAAATCGTTCATTTGCTTTTTCATTTGGGTTTTGCTGACCCATTCGTCTTCTTGTTCAAACATTGTGTTTCCCTGATTTTCTGAATCTGCCTATTTTATCAGTTTTCAGACGGCCTTTCCGTGCGATTTTTGCAGAGGCCGTCTGAAACGGTTAAAATGCCGCAAAACCCTGTCAGGAAACCTTTTTATGCTGTTTAACCACACACCGGACGAGCTGTTGCGCTTGTGCGGACACACGCTGGATTTGGCCAAACAATCCGGCGCCACCTCGGCCGAAGCCGATTTCAGCGAGTCGCTCGGGCAAAGCGTCAGCGTGCGCTTGGGCGAAATCGAACAAATCGAGTTCCAACAAGACAAATCTTTAGACATTACGGTCTATGTCGGCCAACGCAAAGGCCGCGCCAGCACGGCCGACTTCTCCGAACGCGCCCTGCAAGATACGGTCAAAGCTGCCATCGATATTGCACGCTATACCGCCGAAGACGATTGCGCCGGCCTTGCCGACGCTGCCTTGATGGCAACCCATATCGGCGACCTCGACCGCTACCACGAATGGGATTTGAGTACCGAATCCGCCATCGATTTGGCCAAGCAATGCGAACAGGCCGCGCTGTCAACGGACAAACGCATTGAAAATTCTGAAGGCGCATCGGTTCATACCGGCCATTACCAATATGTCTATGGCAACACCCACGGCTTTGCCGCACACCAGCAAAGCACGCACCACAGCATTTCTTGCAGCGTGGTCGCCAGCGACGAACACGGCATGCAGCGCGACTATTGGTACGATTCTTCCTGCCGTCACGAAGACATGGACACGCCCGAACTCATCGGTAAAACCGCAGCCGAACGGACTTTACGCCGTCTGAACAGCCGCAGCGTTCCGACCGGCAGCTATCCCGTACTGTTCGACACCACTGTCGCCGTCGGCTTAATCGGCCACCTTATCGGCGCACTCAGCGGCGGCGCGCTCTACCGCCAAAGCAGCTTCCTGATTGACAGTATCGGCAAACAAGTGCTGCCTGAGTTTCTCAGCCTGCGCGAAGAACCGCATATTCTGCGCTCGTTCCGCAGCACTTATTTCGATGCCGAAGGCGTGGCCACCCAGCCGCGTTTTGTGGTGAAAGACGGCATCATCGAAGGCTATTTCCTCAGCAGTTACAGCGCGAAAAAACTCGGTATGCAGACAACGGGCAACGCCGGCGGCGCGCACAATCTGTATCTGAACCATACCCACGCCACGCAGGCCGACCTATTGAAAGAAATGGGAACAGGTTTGCTGGTTACCGAATTGATGGGACAAGGCGTCAACGGCATTACCGGCGACTACTCGCGCGGCGCGGCCGGTTTTTGGGTGGAAAACGGCGTCATTGCCTATCCGGTTCAGGAAATCACCATTGCCGGACGTTTGCAGGATATGTACCGCGACATCACCGGCGTGGCAGACGACGCATTACGCCGTTCGTCCAACCAAATCGGCTCCATCTTGGTCTCTAAAATGACGGTTGCCGGCAACTGATTGAACTAAATATACAAAAGGCCGTCTGAAAGATATCTTTTCTTTTCAGACGGCCTCGCCGTTACCTACTTCCATAAAAAACACATCATGCATATTGTCGTTATCCCCTCTTGGTATCCTTCTTCCGAAACCGACGTGGACGGAATCTTTTTCCGTCTCCAAGCCCAAGCCCTGCAACGCGAAGGCATGAAAATCGGCATGGTCGTGCCCATGTTCCGCTACTTGAGAAGCCAGCCGAAAACCATCTTCTCGCGCTTCTACGGCCTGCGCCGCCATCAGCAAGGCGGACTCAACACTTACGCCTACGACAGCATGTATTTCTTCCCACGCTGCCCGGTTGTCGACATCGACCGCATCCGCTGGGTCAACGCAGGCATGAAAGCTTTTGAAGCCTATATCGCTGACAACGGCAAACCCGACGTAATTCATGCCCACTGCGTCAACTACGCCGGCATTTTGGCCTGCGCCATCTTCAAAAAATACGGCGTTCCCTATGTGATTACCGAACACAGCAGCGCCATTTCACGCGGCCTTGTCCGCAAAAACCAATGGCCGTCCATGCACGAAGCCGTGCGCCACAGCGCGGCACGGTTCGCCGTCAGCCGTGATTTCTGCCGTATTCTCGAAAAAACCTACGCCGGTACAGACTGGCAATACCTGCCCAATATGCTGGGCGGCAATTTTGAACAGGATTTCGAGTTCCCCGAAAAAAACAATCAAGACTTCACCTTCTGCAGCGTCTCCCACCTGCGCCACCTTAAAGGCCACGACCTGCTCCTACCTGCTTTTGCCGAAGCACTCAAAACCTATCCGCAGCTCAAACTCAAAATCGGCGGCGGCGGCGCAGAAGAAGGCCGTCTGAAACAACTGGCTAGCGACTTAGGTATCAACCACGCCGTTACCTTTACCGGCGCATTGACCACCGACCAAACCCTAGACCTCATGCGCCACAGCAACGCATTCGTCCTCGCCAGCCGTACCGAGACCTTCGGCGTCGTCTATATCGAAGCACTGTCGCAAGGTTTGCCCGTTATCGCCACACGTTGCGGCGGCCCCGAATCCATCGTCACTTCCGACAACGGCCTGCTGGTGCCAATTGAAAACATACCGGAGCTGACCAAAGCATTGCTCACCCTCTACGAAAACCATGCCAACTACGATCCCGTCCGTTTACGCCAAGATTGCCTGCAACAATTCGGCAGCCGTGCCATTGCGCAACACCTGATCAACACCTTCCAAAAAGTGCTTAATAAGTAGGCATAAACCATACAGGCCGTCTGAAATCCTTCAGACGGCCTGCTTCAACAAGACAAATCTAGTGTAAAATTAAGACAATAACCAAACTTTTTGATTTAAAATCAGTCCAAAGAAAAACTGTTACCTATAATAATATCCCCACATACATTATGCGCTATTACGGAACGATTACTCGCTGGAACAGCAAGCGCGGCTTCGGCGCCGCTACCATAGAAGACACAGGCCAAGAAATCTTTCTTGCCCTTGCCGCCTTCACCACCCTTACCCGCCTTCCGGCCGAAGGGCAGCACATCTCCTTCAACATCACAGAAGGCCGACGCGGCCGCAAAGAAGCCGAAAACGTCTGCTTCGCCCTCGATTGCGCCGACTGCTTTGATGTCCTCGTCCCGCCCCCTGAAAAACCCCTCGCCGGCAAACAAGCCATCATCGGCCTGATTGCCGTTATCTTCGTCTGCGGCATTTTCGCCACCTTGTGGTACGGCCTCCACTTTTCCGATAACACACCGGAAGAGCCGGCCATCAAAAAACAAGAAACCATGGTTCACGAAGTAGCCGCGAAAATCGAAGCGGAACGCAAAGCATGGCGTGATGCCGTCAACCGCAGCAACCAACGCTCGGGGCAGCCTCAACGCGCCAAAGATAATACTTCAAAACAATAACACTTTATCCAATACAAAAAGGCCGTCTGAAAAAATGGGAAGATGAAATTATAGATTTCTTCCTCATTCTTTCAGACGGCCTTTGTTCTTACCTCAATTCGGTTCCGCCATTTCCAACGCCTGCTTGATGTCCACGGCGACGACGCGTGAGACGCCTTTTTCCTGCATGGTTACGCCGACGAGCTGCTCTGCCATTTCCATGGTCAGGCGGTTGTGGGAGATGTAGAGGAACTGGGTTTGCGCCGACATTTCTTTGACCAGGTTGCAGAAACGCGAGGTGTTGGCGTCGTCCAGCGGGGCGTCGACTTCGTCCAGAAGGCAGAAGGGGGCGGGGTTGAGGCTGAACAAGGCGAACACGAGGCTCATGGCGGTGAGGGCTTTTTCGCCGCCGGAGAGGAGGTGGATGGTGCTGTTTTTCTTGCCGGGCGGGCGCGCCATGATGGACACGCCGGCAGTCAGGAGGTCGTCGCCTATCATTTTGAGGGTGGCTTCGCCGCCGCCGAACAGGGTCGGGAAGAAGGTTTGGACTTTGCCGTTGACGGCGTCGAAGGTTTCTTTGAAGCGCGCTTTGGTTTTGTCGTCGATTTGGGCGATGGCTTCTTCCAAAAGGGTAATGGCTGCCTGTACGTCTTCGCTCTGGCTGCGGTAGTAGCCGTCGCGTTCGCGCGCTTCTTCGAGTTCTTGCAGGGCGGCGAGGTTGACGGCGCCGAGTGCTTCGATTTGCTGGGTAAGGCTGCCGATGCTGCTGTTCAATACTTTCGGCGATTCTTTCGCCAACGCTTCGAGCGCATCCAGATCGGCAGCGCGTTCGGTCAGGTTTTGATGGTAGCGTTTGGCGTTGATCAGGGCTTCCTGCTGCTGCAACAGGGCGGTTTGGGTGGCGGCCTGAAGCTGCGGCAGCTTGATTTGCAGGGTTTGTACGCGGGCGTATTGCTCCCTGCCCTGTTCCTGAATCTGCGCGAGTTTTTCCTGCACGGCGATGTATTCTTCGTCCAGCGTGTGTACGGCTTCGGTCAGCTCGTCGAGCTTGATGTGCTGCTCGTCGTTTTGGAACTCGGTTTCATAGGCGAGGGCAAGCTCTTGCTGGCGTTCCTGCCAGTCCAGGGTTTGCTGTTCGAGCCGTGCGATTTGCTGCTGGTAGTTTTGTTTTTGCTGGTTGAGCTTGTGGACGGCGACTTCGGCAAGCCCGTATTGGCGGTTGGCTTCCAACAGGGCAAGCTGCGCCTGTTTCAGACGACCTTGCTGCTCTTGGCGGCTGTGCGCGGTGGTTTGCTGCTGGTGTTCGAGTTCGGCGGCGGCTTCCTGCAAAGTAACGATGTCGTCTGAAAGACCGTCGGACGTGTGTTGCAACACGGTCTGCTCTTCCGCCAACTGCGCCAGTTCGCGAGCGATGTGTTCGCGGCGGATTTGCCCTTGGTTGGTGCGTGCCAAGAGTTCGGCGGCGCGTTGCTGCGCCTGGCTGTATTGGCGCGTGTGCTGCTGTTGCTGCTGCATCAGGTTTTTGTGCTGCGTTTCAGACGAGCGCACGGCAGCCTCGGCCTGTTTGAACGCGGCTTCGGCGGCGGAAAGTTCGGGGGCGAGGTTTTCCAGTTCGGACGCGATGCCGTCGAGACGGGCTTTTTGGGCAATCAGGCTTTCCTGCGCAGGTTTGGCATAGAGCAGGACGCTGACTTTATCGACCTGATGGCCTTCGGGCGTGAGCCAGATTTGATGCGCGCCCAAATCGCTTTGATGCGCGAGAGCGTAACTCAAATCGGGCGCACACAATACGCCGTCGAGCCAGTGGTGCAATGCCGTCTGAAACGGCGGCTGCGCTTGGATTTGGTTCAGCAATGCCTGTACGGGCAGGGATTTTTTGATGCCGCCGGAGAGGTCGTCTGAAAGCCATGCCGCCTGCCCTTGCGGCAACGGCACGGGGGGAACGAAGCCAGACGGCACGCTACGGGCGTGCAGGCGTTCGGCAAGGATGACGGACAAAGCGTGTTGCCACTCGGCGGGGGCGGTGATGTGTTGCCACAGTTGCGGCGCGGCAGCGTGGTCGGTTGCCTGCCAGAAGTCGGCGGCTTCCTGCTGTTGCGACAGGATTTGCGACAACGCCTGCTGCTGCGCCTGCAAGGTGATGTGTTGCTGCTTCAGGCTTTGGAAGCGGTTTGAGGCCGTCTGAAACGCCTCGCGTGCGGCGTGTAAGGCTTCTTCGGCGGCAATGATTTGTTCTTCGTAATGCTCTTGCTGGCTTTGCAACAAGGCGGCGGCTTCCTGCGCGGCGGCGGTTTCGGCTTCGTCGGGCAGGTTCAGGGCTTGGTTTTCCTGTTTCAGACGACCTTTGCGCTCTTCGTGCTTGGCAACGGTTTGTTCGGCATGGGCAAGCTGCTGCTGCTTCAACGCCAGTTCGCGGCGGATACGGTTTGCCTCGTCCTGCTGGGTTTGGAAGGCGGCGTTGAGCGTGGCTTGGGCTTCTTCCAATTCGGGCAGACGCTCTTCGTGTTCGGCAACCTGCATCGCCCATTCCGCCAATTCGGTTTGCTTCTCTTCGGCCTGCAACTCGTTTTCTTCAAGCTGCACACGGATTTGCTGCTGCTCCTGATGGATGCGCTGCATCTGCGCCTGCGCCGCCTGTTTGTCGCGTTCGATGCGTTGGTGCAGGTTTTGCTGATGGCGGATTTGTTCTTCCAAACGGGCAATCTGCTCGCGCAACACGCCGCGTTTGTTGCTCAATTCGTGTACCGCCTGCTGCTGCGACTGCTCGGCGGTCTGCAAGGCGTGTACTTCGTCGTTTAACGCCTGAACCTGAGCGGCGGTTTCGTCTTGCTGCGCCTGCAAAGACTGATGCTGCGCGGTCGCCTTGTCGGCGGCGGCAAGCGATTGCTGCCATTGGGCGTAATCGAGCAAATCCTGCTGGCGGTTTAACTGCGCGGTCAGGGATTTGTAGCGTTCGGCGGTTTCCGCTTGTTTTTCCAGCTTTTCCACCTGACGCGCCAATTCGTTCTGCAAATCGCCCAAACGCTGCAAATGCTCGCGCGTGTCTTTCAGACGGCCTTCCGTCTCCTTGCGGCGTTCCTTGTATTTGGACACGCCCGCCGCCTCCTCGATATAGGCGCGCAACTCCTCCGGCCGCGCTTCGATGATGCGCGAAATCATCCCCTGCTCGATAACGGCATAACCGCGCGCGCCCACGCCCGTACCCAAAAACAAATCGGTAATGTCGCGGCGGCGCACGGTCTGATTGTTGATGAAATAAGTCGATTCGCCCTGACGCGTCAGCTGCCGCTTGATGCTCACCTCGGCATACTGCCCCCATGCGCCCTGCAAACTGTGGTCGCTGTTGTCAAACACCAGCTCCACCGAAGCCCTCGGCGCAGGACGGCGCGTCGCCGCACCGTTAAAAATCACGTCCTGCATACTCTCGCCGCGAAGCTGCTTCGCCGAAGCCTCGCCCAACACCCAGCGCACCGCGTCAATCACATTCGACTTGCCGCAGCCGTTCGGCCCGATAACCGCAACAAGCTGCCCCGGCACATGAATCGTGGTCGGGTCGGTAAAAGATTTGAAGCCGGAGAGTTTGATGTGGGTAAGACGCATGGCAATGTTTCGAATTGGAAAAGAAGGCGTATTTTAACGGAAATACGCTTATCCGTTGAGAGAAAATCTGACAACTCAAATCAAATAAAAAGGCCGTCTGAAGTTTCAGACGGCCTTTTTATTTTTAATTTGAATTACACCGATACGGCTGCTTTGATGTGCGGATGCGGATCATAGCCTTCCAACTCGAAGTCTTCAAATTTGAAGGCAAATAAGTCTTTGATTTCAGGGTTGATTTTCATGGTCGGCAGGCTTCGGAAATCGCGGCTTAATTGCAGCTGGGCCTGCTCGATATGGTTGCTGTACAAATGCGCATCACCAAACGTATGAATAAACTCACCGGCTTCCAAGCCGCACACTTGCGCCATCATCATGGTCAACAATGCATAGCTGGCGATATTGAACGGCACGCCAAGGAAAATATCGGCGCTGCGTTGGTAAAGCTGGCAGGACAGCTTGCCGTTGGCAACGTAAAACTGAAACAGCGCGTGGCAAGGCGGCAAGGCCATTTCGTCGACCAAAGCCGGATTCCATGCCGATACAATCAGACGGCGCGAGTCGGGATTTTTTTTGATTTGTTCAACCACATTGGCAATTTGGTCGATATGGCGGCCGTCGGGTGCGGGCCAGCTGCGCCATTGGTAGCCGTAAACCGGGCCCAAATTGCCGTTTTCATCCGCCCATTCGTCCCAAATGGAAACGTTGTTATCTTTCAGGTATTTGATGTTGGTATCGCCTTTGAGAAACCAAAGCAGCTCATGAATAATCGAGCGCAGATGCAGTTTTTTGGTGGTCAACAGCGGAAAGCCTTCACTCAAATCAAAACGCATTTGGTAACCGAACACGGAACGCGTGCCGGTGCCGGTACGGTCGGATTTGTCGATGCCATTGTCGAGAACATGGCGCATAAGGTCGTGATAGGCTTTCATGTGTTTCCTTAATGTATGTGTTGTGGGAATTTCTTGTGTATTGTACCGAATTTTCAGACGGCCTGCCTCTCTGTCTTCAATGGGGCGACCTTCCCCATATTCGCGTAGTACACTCATTAACAATTTTGACAATTCCGCACTAATTTACAGAAATTTTTGAGCTGAATTAAATTTTTACAAAAAAATTTTTCAGTATTCTCCAATTTAAATGATTAGAATTTTATTTTTTATAAAATCTATTTTATAAAATATATTTGAATATTTCTAGTTAAATTTAAAATATAATTCCATTTTTACAACTTAGTAAAAAAATAATGTCAACAATCTAGGCAAAATTTTTCTTGGCAAGTAAAATTTTTACGGCTATATTTCAAAACATAAATATTGAAATATCTCACTCAATAGGAGTAGAAAAATGACCGACCTGAACACTCTATTTACCAATCTCAAACAACGCAACCCCAACCAAGAACCCTTTCATCAAGCCGTTGAAGAAGTGTTTATGAGTTTGGATCCGTTTTTGGCGAAAAACCCGAAATACACCCAACAAAGCCTGCTTGAGCGCATTGTTGAGCCGGAGCGCGTGATTATGTTCCGCGTCACTTGGATGGACGACAAAGGCCAAGTCCAAGTCAACCGCGGCTACCGCATCCAAATGAATTCCGCCATCGGCCCTTACAAAGGCGGCTTGCGCTTCCACCCTACCGTCGATTTGGGCGTGTTGAAATTCCTCGCTTTTGAACAAGTCTTCAAAAACGCGCTGACCACCCTACCTATGGGCGGCGGTAAAGGCGGTTCCGACTTTGATCCTAAAGGCAAATCCGATGCCGAAGTAATGCGCTTCTGCCAAGCCTTTATGACCGAACTCTACCGCCACATCGGCGCCGACACCGACGTCCCTGCCGGCGACATCGGCGTAGGCGGCCGCGAAATCGGCTATCTGTTCGGCCAATACAAAAAAATCCGCAACGAATTTGCTTCCGTCCTGACCGGCAAAGGCCTCGAATGGGGCGGCAGCCTGATTCGCCCTGAAGCCACCGGCTACGGCTGCGTGTATTTTGCCCAAGCTATGTTGGAAACCCGCAACGACAGCATCGAAGGCAAACGCGTATTGATTTCCGGCTCCGGCAACGTGGCGCAATACGCTGCCGAAAAAGCCATCCAACTGGGTGCAAAAGTATTGACCGTTTCCGACTCCAACGGCTTTGTCCTCTTCCCTGACAGCGGCATGACCGAAGCGCAATTGGCCGCTTTGATCGAGCTGAAAGAAGTACGCCGCGAACGCGTGGCCACTTACGCCAAAGAACAAGGCCTGCAATACTTTGAAAACCAAAAACCGTGGAACATTGCGGCCGAAGTCGCCCTGCCTTGCGCCACCCAAAACGAATTGGACGCAGACGCTGCCAAAATCTTGCTGGCCAACGGTTGCTATGTGGTTGCCGAAGGTGCGAACATGCCGTCAACTTTAGGCGCAGTCGAACAATTTATCAAAGCCGGCATCCTCTACGCTCCAGGCAAAGCCTCCAACGCCGGCGGCGTAGCGACTTCAGGTTTGGAAATGAGTCAAAACGCCATCCGCCTGTCTTGGACACGCGAAGAAGTGGACAGCCGCCTGTTTGACATCATGCACAACATCCACGAATCCTGCCTGAAATACGGCAAAGTCGGCGACAAAGTGAACTACGTCAATGGTGCGAACATTGCCGGTTTCGTCAAAGTTGCCGATGCCATGTTGGCGCAAGGTTTCTAAAAACCGCATCAACACAAATCATAAGGCCGTCTGAAATATTTCAGACGGCCTTTTTCTTTATAAAGCAAATTTTATACACCCAAATACCCTTCCCTGCTGGCAAGCCACCTTGCCAGATGCGCTTCGACGATTTCGGGGTTTTGCTCAATCAACAAGGGGGCGATTTCGCGCGCCTGTTCCAAGAGGTGCAGGTCTTCTTCGAGGTTGGCGAAACGCAGCATGGGGACGCCGCTTTGGCGTGCGCCGAGAAATTCGCCGGGGCCGCGGATGTTGAGGTCTTGGCGGGCGATTTCGAAGCCGTCGGTGTGTTCGTAGATGACTTTCAGCCGCGCTTTGGCGAGTTCGCTCAAGGGTTCGGCAAACAGGAGGACGCACACGCTTTCCGCCGCGCCGCGCCCTACCCGCCCGCGTAATTGGTGCAGCTGCGCCAAGCCCATGCGCTCGGCGTGTTCGATCACCATCAGGGCGGCGTTGGGCACATCTACGCCGACTTCGATAACGGTGGTGGCAACCAAGACGTTCAGACGGCCTGCGGCAAACTCCGCCATGACTTCGGCTTTTTCAGCGGCTTTCATGCGCCCGTGTACCAAGCCGATGTTGAGTTCGGGCAATGCCGCCTGAAGCTGCTCGAGGGTTTTGGTAGCGGTTTGCAGTTGCAGGGTTTCGCTTTCTTCAATCAGCGGGCAGACCCAGTATGCCTGCTGCCCTTTGCGGCAGATGTTGAGGACGAAGCCTTCGACTTCGGCGCGGCGGACGTTGTTGACGAGGCGAGTCTTAATCGGGGTGCGCCCGGGCGGCAATTCGTCGATAACAGACACGTCTAAGTCGGCGAAAAAACTCATGGCAAGCGTACGCGGAATGGGCGTGGCGGACATCATCAGCTGGTGGACGTCGCGCCCTTTGTTTTTGAGGGCGAAGCGTTGGGCGACGCCGAAGCGGTGTTGTTCGTCCACAATCACCAAGCCTAAATTTTGAAACTCGACGTCGTCTGAAAACAGGGCGTGCGTACCGACGGCGATTTTGACGGTGCCGTCGGCGAGTTTGGCTTTGGCTTCGTCTTTGGCTTTTTTGCGCTGGCTGCCGGAAAGCCAGACGACTTCGAGTCCTAAAGGTTCGAGCCATTGTTTGAACTTGATGAAATGCTGTTCGGCAAGGATTTCGGTCGGCGCCATTACAGCCACCTGCGCACCGGATTCAATGGCATTCAAAGCAGACAAGGCAGCAACAATGGTTTTGCCGCTGCCGACATCGCCTTGCAGCAGGCGGTGCATAGGATGGGTTTGCGCCATGTCGCGGCGGATTTCGGACACGACTCGTTCTTGGGCATCGGTCAGGGCAAACGGCAAGGCGTGGCGCAGGGCTTGGGTCAGCGTGCCGTCGCCGCCCAATGCCGCCGCCGTGCCGCTGACACGCTTCTGTCGCGCCAGCCGCATGGACAACTGTTGCGCCAAAAGTTCGTCGAATTTGAGCCGCTGCCATGCGGGAAGCGCGCCGTCGGAAAGCTGGTGGATGGTGAAACTCGGCGGCGGCGAATGCAAAAGGCGCAGGCTTTCGGCGAGGTGCGGCAGTTTCAGACGACCCAATAAGGCATCGGGGAGCGTGTCGTGCAGCGGCGTAACGTCCAACGCCGTTTGAATGATGCGGCGCAAAGTGGGCTGGTTCAAGCCGTTTACGGTCGGATAGACGGGCGTGAGGCTTTCCGCCAAACCGCTGCTCTCGGCATCACGGATTTTGGGATGAATCATCTCGTCGCCGTAAAACCCGTGTTTGATTTCGCCCACGGCGCGGATGCGTTTGCCGGCCGCCATCTGTTTCTGATGGCTGGCGTAAAAGTGGATGAAGCGCAGAAAAAGGACACTACCGGAACCGTCGGCGATTTGGACAATCAGCTGCTTGCGCGGTTTGAACGTTACTTCCTGATGGATAACTTCGCCCTCAACCTGACACGGCACACCGATCGGCGCATCCTTAATCGGCATGATGTGCGTCTCGTCCTCATAACGCAACGGCAGGTGCAACACCAAATCCCATGCGGTATGGAGGTTGAGTTTTTCGAGCTTCTTGGCGGAAACATCGGTGATTTTGAGCTGTTTTTGGGTTTCGGGCGTCATCTTAAAGGCAGCTGATTGAAAGTTTGCTGTATTTTATCCGAAAACAAAAAGGCCGTCTGAACGTAATGTTTCAGACGGCCTTAATTTAGGTATAACGCGATTAAGCGTTAGCTCCCTGTTGTTCTTCGTAGATTGCTTCGAAGTTGATCGGAGCAAGCAGTACAGGTGGGAAGCCGGCGCGGGTTACGCTGTTGGAAATGGCTTCGCGTGCGTAAGGGAACAGGATGTTTGGACAAGCAACGCCCAGCAGCAGTTGTACGTCTTCTTCAGGAATGTTTTCCAGACGGAAGATGCCGCTTTGGGTTACTTCGTTCAAGAACATGGTGCGCTCTTCGTTCAGTTTGGCAGTCACGGTCACGGTAACGTCAACGCTGTAGAAGCCGTCTTCCAGTTTGGTGCTGCCGGTAGAAACGCGCATATCCACTTCAGGCTCGCCTTGTTCCAAGAAGATTTGTGGTGCGTGAGGCACTTCCAAAGACAAGTCTTTTACATACAGACGCTCAACGCTGAATACGGGTTGCAATTCTTCGCTCATTTTATTTTCCTAAGTTAAGGGTTAAGGATTCAGTAATTCGTCCAACTTGCCTTCCTGCTGCAAGCGGTACAAATCGGTAAAGCCACCGACATGAGTGTCGCCGATAAAAATCTGCGGCACGCTGCGCTGACCGGAAAGCTGCTGCATTTCGGCAAAAACTTCCGGATTGCTATCGATGCGGATTTCGTTGATTTCTTTCACACCCACCGCCTGCAACAGCCTTTTCGCCATGGTGCAGTACGGGCAATATGGACCGGTATAAACAGTAACGGTTTGCATGATTTCTTCCAAAATACCAATGTTCATGACTATATGGGCATAGGTGTTATTTTACAAGTATTCCCGCCGTACGGTTGTAAAAAACATTCAGACGGCCTCTTGGCCATAAACATTTGTGCAGATGCGGAAAAACCATAATTAAAGTATGATAAGCGCTTTCGCAGAATGACTTTTGCCATTTGTTTTGTGGAGAAGAACACATCGCAAAAGTTTTTCTATTCAAAATCAGGTATCCCCATGCTTTCAGGAATTCCCATCCCCAAGGACGCCGTGCGTCCATCCGAAACCGTCCTCGTCAATATTACGCCGCAAGAAACACGTGTAGCCGTTTTAGAAGAGAACAATATCTGCGAGCTGCACATCGAGCGCAACAGCGGCCACAGCTTGGTCGGCAATATTTATTTGGGCGTTGTCAAACGCGTCCTTCCCGGCATGCAAAGCGCATTCATCGATATCGGCTTGGAACGTGCCGCGTTTTTACATATCGTCGATGTCCTCGAACAACGCCGCAATCCGGACGAAACCCAACGCATCGAACACATGCTCTTTGAAGGCCAGTCTGTCTTGGTTCAGGTCATCAAAGACCCCATCAACACCAAAGGCGCGCGCCTGTCCACCCAAATCTCACTGGCCGGCCGTTTCCTCGTCCATCTTCCGCAAGAAGACCACATCGGCATTTCTCAACGCATTGAAGACGATGCCGAACGCAGCAGTTTGAGGGAGCGCCTCAACAACCTGCTGCCCGAAAACGCCTGCCACGGCTACATCATCCGCACCAACGCTGAAAACGCTTCCGATGACCAACTGCAATCAGACATCAACTATCTGACCAAAGTGTGGGAACACATTCAAAAACAGGCAAAAATTCAGCCGCCCGAAACCCTCCTCTATCAAGATTTGCCTTTGAGCCTGCGCGTATTGCGCGATATGTTCAGCCTCGATACGCACAAAATCCTGGTCGACTCGACAGAAAACCACCGCCGCATGACCCAGTTTGCCGAACAATACGTTCAAGGTGCATTGGGCAGGATCGAATTGTTTAAAGGCGAACGCCCCCTATTTGAAACCCACAACATCGAGCAGGAAATCGCCCGCGCCCTGCAACCGCGCGTCAACCTCAACTTCGGCAGCTACCTCATCATAGAGTCCACCGAAGCCATGACTACCATCGATGTCAACACCGGCGGCTTTGTCGGCGCGCGCAATTTTGATGAAACCATCTTCCGCACCAACCTCGAAGCCTGCCACACCATCGCCCGCGAACTTCGCCTGCGCAATCTCGGCGGCATCATCATCATCGACTTCATCGATATGGCGCAGGAAGTCCACCGCGAAGCAGTCCTGCAAGAGCTTGCCAAAGCCCTGAGTTTCGACCGCACCCGCGTCACCCTCAACGGCTTTACCAGCCTGGGCCTTGTTGAACTGACCCGCAAACGCTCGCGTGAAAACTTAAGCCAAATCCTCTGCGAACCCTGCCCTTCCTGCCAAGGCCGGGGCCGTCTGAAAACGCCGCAAACCGTGTGCTACGAAATCCAACGCGAAATCGTCCGCGAAGCGCGCCGCTACGATGTCCAAGCCTTCCGTATTTTGGCCGCTCCGAATGTCATCGACTTGTTCCTAGACGAAGAATCGCAATCGCTGGCAATGTTGATAGACTTTATCGGCAAACCGATTTCGCTGGCAGTCGAAACCGCCTACACGCAGGAACAATACGATATTGTGTTGCTGTAAAAATAAAAGGCCGTCTGAAAACTTTTCAGACGGCCTTCTTGTTTGAGCAAATAAAGATTACGGTTTCACTACTTTACCGTTGATTTTGACGGAAGTCAGTTTCAGGTTGTAGGTTTTGCCGTCATCGGTATAGCTGATTTGCGCAGGGATATTGTCGATATCGGAAGCAAAAGAGTAAGTAACGGTATCGTCGCCACGGCGGACGCGATATTTGCTCACAGGCGTTGTACCACCGTTCAGTTTATAGCTTTCGCTACCGATTTTGTTCATGCTGCCGACGGTGTACAGTTTTTTACCGTTGGTAATTTTCAAACCTGACGGCAGGCGCACGTCATTGGCGGCCAGTTGCCATGCCAAAGTAAACAAGTCCATGGCCGGGCCGGACTTTTCGGTTTTCAAATCACCTGCTTTACCGTAAGTGATGTTGCCGCCGGAGAATTTGGCCTCAGCATATAATTTACCGCCGCGTACATCTTTGTAGTAAGACGGATTCAAGGTTGTGCCGTCGATGCTGCCGCCGGATTCAAAGCGGATATTGTAAAGCGGTACTTTGATGGTAGAGACGATTTTGTATTGGCTGCCGCTGCGGGTGAAGGTCATGGTTGCAGGAATACCGTAGCTGCCTGAGTATTGCAAAACGGCGGATTGCGGCAATTCAGCGGCTTGTGCACCGATGGAGGCAGTGAGCAGGGAAAGTGTCAATAAGGTTGTTTTAATCGGATTCATGATGTTTTCCTTGTGTGTATGGTGTTTTAATTAAGCCAACAGGCTTTGACCGGCGGCATTGCGTTGTGCATTCAAAACGCGGTTGCCTTCGATTTTCAGACGGCCTGCAACGAAATCAGCAACGGCTTGCGGAAAAAGCTGGTGTTCAACCGTCAACACGCGTGCGGCAACGTCGTCAGCAGTATCTCCGTCCAAAATAGGAACAATGCCTTGTGAAATAATTGGGCCGCAATCCAGCTCGGGCGTCACGAAATGGATGGTGCAGCCTGCCACTCGGCAACCTGCTTCCAATGCGCGTTCGTGGGTATGCAAGCCGGTGAAAGAAGGCAGGATGGACGGATGGATATTGATCAGGCGGTTTTCATAATGGGCGCAGAATTCCGGAGTCAAAATGCGCATAAAGCCCGCCAATACAACCAAATCAGGCTGATAGGCATCGATTTTTTCCATCATGGCCTGATCAAATGCTAAACGCGAGTCGAAGTTTTTATGGTTCAAACTGTCAGTGGCAATACCGCGCTCTGCCGCCCATGCCAATCCGGCAGCGGTCTCGCTGTTGCTCAATACGGCTGCAATGTTGGCATCGGGAATGTCGGCATTCACAATCGCCTGCATATTGCTGCCGCGTCCGGAAATAAGGATGACGATATTTTTCATCATAATTCCTTGTTTGTTTGGAACAAAGGCCGTCTGAAACGGAATTTTTCAGACGGCCTTTTATCCGTTGTTTAAGGGCGTAAGCCTTGATTCGGATTATTGAACTTTTTGTACGTCAACTTGTACAGGTTGTTGTGCAGCGGCATCAGGCGCGCCGACTTTAACCAGTTTCACGTCGAATACCAAAGTAGCGTTCGGGCCGATTTTATCGCCGGCACCAACTTCACGATATGCTAATTTGGCAGGGATGTAGAATGTTGCTTCGCCGCCTTCTTTCAAGAGCTGGATACCTTCAGTCCAACCTGGAATCACTTGGCTTACAGGGAAGCTTACTGGGCCGCCGCTGTTTTTGCTGCTGTCAAATACAGTACCATCAATCAGACGGCCTTCGTATTCAACGGTAACGATGTCGTCTTTAGTCGGTTTTTTGCCTTCGCCTTCTTTGGTGATTTTGTATTGCAGACCGGAAGCGCTGGTTTTCACGCCTTCTTTAGTCGCGTTTTCTTTCAAGAACGCCTCGCCTTTTTCCAAGTTTACTTTGGCATCTTCAGCACGTTTGGCAGTGGCTTTTTCTTGTTGCTCTTGCAGGAATTTCATCATCACTTCCTGAGCTTGGGCTTCAGTCATTTTGACTTCTTTACCTTCAAACATGGCTTCCATGGCTTCGGTGAAGACTTTCAAATCGATTTCCGTACCTTGGTCTTTCATTTGTTTCAATGAACGGCCGATGTCCACACCCATCGCGTAGCTGGCTTGTTGGGCAGTAGAACCGATGGCAGAAGCATCTGCAGCCGCATTTGAAGCTGCGGAAGCAGCAGGGGCGTCTTTAGCGGCAGTGTCTTTTTGGTTGCAAGCAGTCAGTGCCCACAAAGCAGACAAAGCCAATGCGCTGAATTTGAAAGTTTTGTTCATGATTATGTCTTTTCTGGAAAGGTCAAAAAAGGGGATTATAGCTGAGTTTGAATGAAATGGAATCAAGGTGGATAAAAATTTGTAAAGGCGCTTATCAAAAACATTAAGGCCGTCTGAAAACAGGTTTCAGACGGCCTACTCTTAGCTATCGGTCAAACGATTAATACCAGCCGCGCAGTTTCATTGCTTTTTCAACACGACGGATACTCATCATGTAGGAAGCGGTACGCAGGTCGACATCGTATTCTTGAGCCAAGTTCCAAATATCGCGGAACGCACGGCGCAGGACAACGGTTTCTTTCTCTTGAACTTCGTCAAACTCCCAGTAGTAGCCTTGCAGGTTTTGTACCCATTCAAAATAGGATACCACCACGCCGCCGCAGTTTGCCAAAATATCAGGAACAACCAATACGCCGTTTTGACGCAGAATAACGTCGGCTTCTGGAGTGGTCGGGCCGTTTGCGCCTTCAACCACGATTTTCGCGCGTACTTTACCGGCATTTTCAGAAGTCAGTTGGTTTTCCAGCGCGCAAGGGGCGAGTACATCCACATCCAAAGCCAAAAGTTCGGCATTGCTGATTTCTTTACCGTAGCCGGCCTCATTGGTGATGAAACCTTTGGTTTGGAATTCTTTGATGATTGCTTCCATATCCAAGCCGTTTTCGTTGTAGATGGCAACGTCAACAGTAGATACGGCAACGATTTTCGCACCAGCTTTATGTGCATAGTAACCGGTGTGGTAGCCCACGTTACCGAAACCTTGAATGGCGTAAGTAGCACCCTTCACGTCTTTGCCCAGTTTTTCCAAAGCTTGGACGGCAGCGAAGTTTACGCCGTAACCGGTGGCTTCGGTACGCGCCAAGGAACCGCCAAACTCAACCGGTTTACCGGTGAACACACCCGGTGCAGAATGTTTCACCACGTTTTCATAGGCATCAACCATCCAAGACATGATTTTGCCGTTGGTGTTCACGTCAGGGGCAGGAATATCGATTTTCTCGCCGATCAGCGGAGAAATAGCTTCGGAATAAGCGCGGGCGATACGTTCCAATTCCGCTTCAGAATAGTTACGCGGATCCAAAGTAATACCGCCTTTACCGCCGCCATAAGGAATACCTGCCACGCAGCATTTGATGGTCATCCAGATAGACAGGGCTTTAACCTCGTCCATATTCACATTGGGATGGAAACGCACGCCGCCTTTGTAAGGGCCGACGGCATTATTGTGTTGTGAACGGTAGCCAGTGAAGTTTTCTACTGTACCGTTGTCGAGTTTGACAGGGAAGTTGACTTCCAAAACACGTTGCGGCTTTTTCAAGATTTCAAATACTGCTGGATCGGCATTCAGACGGTCGCAGGCAGTTTTCACTTGTTTTTGCGCAATTTCAAACGGATTCAGCGTTTCTTTTACAGCAGATGCGGACATGTATTTTTCCTTTTCATACATATGATTAGACGAGAGCCATACCCGTTACTATATACAAAAACGGACAAAAATGTAATAGCATGTAGTCGATAAAAAGCAAATCTATTCATTTATATATGAATTTAGTTTGAGGCCGTCTGAAAATATCGGCACACTAGCCGGAAATTTTTCAGACGGCCTAGTATAAATGCTCATCAAATCATTCAAAAACACACACAAACCCTTTGTTTTTTAATGCCTACCAAACCACCCTTTTTGTTGACAAAATTCTTGCCATATTACAAACAGGTTGACAGACTTACACCAGCAAAAATTGTTAACAATTTAACCAAATATCCCTTAAAGAATCAGCAAAACATCGGCAAATCAGGCAAATAATGTTAGAATAACCGCTTAAATAATATGACAGAAAGTTACTCAATGACCACTGCTGCTTTAGAACACGTTCAAGCCGTTGCTTTTGATTTGGACGGTACCTTATGTGATTCCGTTCCTGATTTGGCCGCAGCAGCCCAAGCCATGTGCGCACACTTGGATTTACCTGTTTTACCTACCCAAACGGTTGAAATTTATGTCGGCGACGGCATCAGCAAGTTGGTTCATCGCGTCATTACCAATGATCGTGAAAAAGAAGCCGATCCTGAAATCTGGGAAAAAGGTTTTGTGTTCTTTATGCAATATTATCGCGAGCACTTGAGCGACTTTACCCGCCCCTACCCTGAAACCGAAGCCGGCCTCGGCCTGCTCAAGTCCTTGGGTATTCCTCTGGTTGTCATTACCAACAAAAATGAAATTCTGGCTGCCGAGTTGCTGAAACAGCTTAATCTCGATGGCTACTTCAGTCTGGTTCTTGGCGGCGACAGCCTGACCGAGAAAAAACCCAGTCCATTGCCACTTCAACATGCGGCCGAAGTTTTGGGCATCGACGTTGCCAATATGCTGATGGTGGGCGACTCTAAAAATGACATTATTGCCGCCAAAGCGGCCGGTTGCTTCAGCGTCGGCGTAACATTCGGCTACGGCGACATGACCTTGCTCTCTCAAGACAAAGCGACCAAACCTGATTTGTTGATTCGCGCCCTGCCTGAAATCTACGAAAATCTGCAACCGCAAAAAAACAAAGACGAAGAATAATTCGGCTTTATTTTCAGACGGCCTTTTCGGTGCTTTCACCCAATCAGGCCGTCTTAAATGTAATTCAATGTAGTTAAAATCCCTCCCCCTCCATATCCCCATGAAACCTCCCAAAACCTTACGCGCCCGCGCCTTGGATATTCTTTCCCGTCAGGAAGTCAGCCGTGTTGGATTGAAACGCAAACTGGCCCCACACGCTGAAAGTGAAGAAGAATTGGAAAAGGTTTTGGACGAATTCGCCGAACGAAATTGGCAATCCGACCAACGTTACGCAGAAGCCTATATTCACAGCAAGAGCAACCGTTATGGCACGCTCCGCCTCAAGCAAGCCTTGGCGCAACAAGGTATCAATGCAGACGACTGTCGGGAGTTCTTACCCGATAGGGAAGACGAGCTGCAAACCGCCATTTCCGTCTTGCGTAAAAAATTCAAGCAAGAAGCTCAAGATTTGAAAGAAAAACAAAAACAAGCGCGTTTCCTTGCCTATCGCGGCTTTGGCTCCGACACCATTCAGACGGCCTTAAAAACCGCGTGGAATGAAGACGAAGACTTCTATCAATAATCATTCCCACTTGAATCTTTGCTTCTATCGGCGTACCCTTACGCTTTTATTCAATAATTCAATCAGAGCTTCATCATGTCCGACAAACCGCACGATACACCTAATCCCCTAATCGAAGACGAACGCAAAAATCCTGTTTACCGCTTGGGTCAGGCAGTAGCCGGATTCATGCTGCTGGTTTGGGCCGGCGTTTTGGCCTTAGTTTTCTTTTTGGTTTTCCGTTTTTGGTTGAGTTAAACCCAATCTAATTACAAAAAAGCCATAAACCCTCTTATAAAAAAGCCAACAGCTTTTATTTGTAAGCATCAAAAAGGCCGTCTGAACACACTTTCAGACGGCCTTTGCTTATAACAAGATTATCCTCGAATCACTTTGCGGATATTCGGATTGGCATGCATTGCATGAATAATCTGATTAACCTGATCCAAGTCTTTGACTTTAATTGTGAATTTAAATTCTACAAACCTTCCGTTCCTGCTTGCGCTTTGGTTGGCGTATCCACAGATTCGATATCCGCACCGGAATTGGAAATCGCTTGCGCCATTGAAGCCAGCAAACCATGCGCATCTTCAGATTTGACATTGAGAATGGTGCGGTACGTTTGATTGCGCAAACTGTCCCAGCCCGCATCGAGTTGCTCTTCCGGATCGGCTTTGACCAAAGTTTGACAAGTATCTCGGTGGATAATCATACCCTTGTCTTTGACCAATAAGGCGCGGATCGCATCGCCTGGAATCGGATGGCAACATTCGGCAAAATGAATCCGGCCGGTTTCTTGATCGTTGACTTTGATCGGGCTGAGTCTGACCGTGCTGCCAAAATGTTGGCCTGCCAACTCGGCAATGTGCATGGCAACGTGTACCGGCAAAGTATGCCCCATACCGACATTGTAGAGAACCTCTTCAAACGATGTTTGTTTGGTATTCAAATCGGCAAGGTATTTTTCCTTGAGGTCGTCTGAAAGCAGGATGTCTTTAGGCAACAGGCTGGATAAAGCTTTTTGCAGCAGGTTCTCACCCAAAACAACGGCATCGTGACGATTCAGATTTTTAATGTATTGGCGGATGGCGCTGCGCGCACGGCTGGAAACGGCAAAGTTCAGCCATGCTACATTAGGCTTGGCATGCTCGGAAGTAATGATTTCTACCGTATCGCCGGTTTTCAGCTTGGTACGCAACGGCATCATGACGTTATTGATACGCGCGGCAACGGTTTTATGACCGATATTGGTGTGAACGGCATAGGCAAAGTCAATCGGCGTCGAACCCTTAGGCAGGGTGAGGATTTTGCCTTTGGGCGTCAGGATATAGACTTCGTTGGGGAACAGATCGACTTTGACGTGCTCAAGGAATTCGATGGCGTTCGCGCTGCTGGCTTGCAAATCAAGGATGTTTTTGAGCCATTGGTTGGTATGGAGGACGGCTTGATCCGGAGTATTTTCACCGGATTTGTAAATCCAATGGCCGGCAATACCTCCCTCAGCCACAGCATCCATTTCACGCGTACGGATTTGCACTTCGATCGGCAAACCGTAAGGGCCGACCAAGGTCGTGTGCAGGCTTTGATAACCATTGCTTTTCGGAATGGCAATATAGTCTTTAAAACGGCCAGGCTTGGGATGGTATAAATTATGCAATGCGCCCAACGCGGCATAACAGGCAGGAATGCTGTTTACAATGACCCGAAAGCCGTAAATATCCATCACTTCTGCAAAACGCAGCTTTTTGGCCAGCATTTTTTGATGGATGCCGTATAAGTTTTTCTCGCGGCCTTTGATTTTGGCTTCAATATTGACACCGACCAAACGCTGACCAAATGCACGCAACACTTTGCCGACAACATCGCGGCGATTTTTGCGGCTGTTGTTCATGGCTTTTTTCAGGGTTTCGTAGCGTCTTGGGTGGAGGTTTTGGAACGATAGGTCTTGAAGTTCTTGATATGCATTGTTCAGGCCAATGCGGTTGGCGATTTGAGCATAGATTTCGAGGGTTTCTTTGGCGATGCGGCGGCGTTTTTCCGGACGCATAGAGCCAAGGGTGCGCATATTGTGCAATCGGTCGGCAAGTTTGACGACGATGACACGCACATCTTTAGTCATGGCGAGGATAAGCTTGCGGAAACTTTCCGCCTGATGCTCGGCATGATCTTCAAATTTGAGTTTTTCCAGTTTGGAGAGGCCGTCTACCATTTCGGCAATGGTATCGCCGAATTCTGCCGCCATTTCGACTTTGGTCACGCCCGTATCTTCCAATACATCGTGCATAACGCCCGCGCAAAGGCCTTGAACATCCATGTGCCAAATCGCAAGCTGCGTGGCAACGGCAAGGGGATGGGTGATGTAGGGTTCGCCGCTTTTACGGGTTTGTCCGTCATGGGCGTGGAAAGCGTAGGCAACGGCTCTTTCAAGCTCGGCCTGCTCGTTGGTATTGAGATAGGATGCGGTGCGAAACAGAAGCTCGCGCGCTTCTGCTGTCAACGGATCATAGGGGGCGGTAGGCAGTGGGGCTGGCATTTTCAGACGGCCTTTTATGGCTATTTTTAAGCCGTCAGACTGTATCGGTTGTGATATCGCACCGATACAGTCCGCGCGGCGGTTTTATCGGTTTGCCGGTTGGTTTATTTGTTGCGGGTCAGCAGCTCGATTCCGATTTGTCCAGCAGCGATTTCGCGCAGGGCGGTTACGGTTGGTTTATTGTTGCGGATGTCGTCAACCAAAGGCGTATTGCCGTTTTCTAATTGGCGTGCGCGACGGGCGGCAACGAGGGTAAGGTCGAAGTGGTTAGGGATTTTACCTGTGCAGTCTTCAGTAGTAATACGGGCCATGTTTGCTTGCTTTCTTTCTATGTTTCAAATAAACGGTTATTTTCGCTGTTTTTTAGGAATTTTCCAACAGGTTTGAGATAAATCCCTGTTGAGAGGATTTTTTCAGACGGCCTGCTTTAATAATGTGGAACAAATCGGCTTCGGCACGATCCAAATCGTCATTCACGACAACGTAATCGAACAAAACGGATTGCTCAATCTCATGACGGGCTTTTGAAAGACGTGTCTGAATAACTTCTTCGCTGTCTGTACCACGGCCGATCAAACGTTGCGCCAATACCTCAAAGGAAGGCGGCAGGATAAAAATACTGCTGGCTTCAGGCAACGATTTACGCACTTGCGCCGCACCTTGCACATCAATTTCCAAAATTACG
The DNA here is from genome assembly GCF_005221305.1 of Neisseria subflava. Taxonomy (NCBI): domain Bacteria; kingdom Pseudomonadati; phylum Pseudomonadota; class Betaproteobacteria; order Neisseriales; family Neisseriaceae; genus Neisseria; species Neisseria subflava. The sequence goes on along the minus strand of NZ_CP039887.1, from coordinate 358,605 downwards.
TCATAGCCCTCTTCGCTTAACGAATTCACGCCGGCGATGCTGGTGCCGTAATAATTGCCGAACACATTGGCGTGTTCCAAAAAGGCTCTTTGCTCAATCAGTGATTCAAATTCTTCTTTGGGAACAAAGTGGTAATGCACACCATGTGCCTCACCCTCTCGCGGCTGACGTGTGGTATGAGAAATAGAAACACGGATGTCGTCATGATTTTTCAACAGGCGCGACACCAAGGTCGTTTTACCTGTTCCGGAAGCGGCAGAAATGATGTAAATATTGCCTTTTTTATGATTTTGCATGGTGGTTCAGCCGATGGTATGTACCTGTAAATTATAACACAACACAATGTTTCTCGGAATTTCAGACGGCATGTTGCAAAATTTGGCTATTGTATCGATTAATTTGGCAAGTCCGCATATGACCGCTACAATATCGTGTTAAAAACTTTTTGATTTCGGAATGTCGAGATGTTGATTCATCCTGAAGTAATGGGCGTAGAAGCTTTGGCGGACAAAATCCGTAAAATTAAAAACTGGCCGCAAAAAGGGATTTTGTTTCATGACATTACTCCCGTTTTGCAAAGCGCAGAATATTTCCGCCTGCTGGTCGATTTACTGGTTTACCGCTATATGGGGCAAAAAGTTGATGTCGTGGCAGGCTTGGATGCGCGCGGCTTCATCATTGGTGCGGCTTTGGCCTATCAGCTGAACGTCGGCTTTGTCCCCATCCGCAAAAAAGGCAAACTACCGTTTGATACGGTTTCTCAAAGTTATGCTTTGGAATATGGCGAAGCAACGGTAGAAATCCATACCGACGCCATCAAGCCGGGCGCACGCGTTTTGTTGGTAGATGATTTGGTGGCAACCGGCGGCACAATGCTGGCAGGTGTCGAGCTGATCCGAAAACTGGGCGGCGAAGTAATCGAAGCGGCTGCCATTTTAGAATTTACCGACTTGGACGGCGGCAAAAAAATCCGTGAAAGCGGCGCACCGTTATTTACCCTATGCCAAAACAAAGGCTGTATGTAATAAAAAACCGCAAGCTGATCAGCCTGCGGTTTTTTATTGTCAAAATCATTCGAGAACGTATCCGTCCGTATCCCAGAAAGTTTTTTTCACCAACTGGTCGTCTTTATAAACCAACTCGGATTTCTTCGCACCATCATCATACCAATCCAAAATAATGCCGCTGCGTTTACCGTTGCGAATACTCAATTCAGACACGATGCGGCCATTTTCATCCCAACTGATAATCTCCGTCGGTTTGTCATTGCTCATCATCATTTCGGTTTTCGGGCTGCCGTCTGAATACCATTGTTTCCAATAACCATTGGCCTTATCGTGCTTAAATTGGATTTCGCTTTCTTTCACACCATTTCGGTAATAGCGGGAACCCACGCCCTCGCTCAGACCATTTTGATAAGGCATCACCGCAGATTTTTTGCCGTTTGGATACCAGTTGACCCATTCGCCATGAGGTTTGCCGTTGCGATAGCTGCCGACCATCTTTTTCTGACCGTTGAAATGCCACAGGGTCAGCGTACCATTACCCAACGCCGGCACAAAAACCTTAATCTGACTGGCAGGTACTTCATAAGGATCAGAATATTTTTTCATCGATGGATAGTAAAAATCCTGCACCTGCGCCTTGCCTGCCTCAATCTTGTATTGGCGGACATAAGCAACCGAAGGCATGGTCGCCGTCAGTTTACCGTTTTGATTGAAATAAACGGTATGTTGCTGGGCAAAGGCGGCAACGGGCATGCTGAACAAGGCAGCAGCCAACAGGCCTGATTTTAAATAATTATTCATAATATGGAGTTTGGCAGTATATGTTCTACAAAAAGTTAGCAATAAAAATCCACTGACATTAGAAACTATGACAAATATTATAAGCCATAGTTTCAAAGCCTGCTTGGATTTCATATTCAGCATACCATAGGCATTTGTATTTTCTTAAAATATTAAAAATTTTATGAAACAAAGGCCGTCTGAAACTTTTTCAGACGGCCTTTGTTTTATTTATATCAAAATAATCTATTCTTCACCCAATAATTGCTCGCGGGTCAACAGGAATACAAACCCATCGCCACCGCTGGTTTCCAACCAAGTAAACGGTAATTCAGGATAAGCAGCCTCCAATACTTCACGGTTGTGACCGATTTCAACCAACAATACACCTTTCGGATTCAGATATTTTGCCGCTTGCAGAATGATTTGACGTGTAGCGTCCAAACCATCTTCGCCACTACCCAAAGCCAATTCCGGCTCATGCAGGTATTCATCAGGCAACGCCTCCACAGATTCCGCATCAACATAAGGCGGATTGGAAACAATTAAGTCGTAGGTTTCATCCAAACCTTCAAACAAATCGGTATGCACCAAGCTGATGCGGTCTTCCAAGCCATAATCTTCGATATTGATGGCGGCCACTTCCAGCGCATCCAAGCTTAAATCAACGGCATCGATTTGTGCGTCGGGATAGTGATGCGCCATTTGAATGGCCAAACAGCCGCTACCGGTACACAAATCTAAAGCTCGATGCACCAACTCATCATGTTCAATCCAAGGACGGATACCATCACCAAGCAATTCGTAAATAAAAGAACGAGGCACAATAACGCGCTCATCGACATAAAAATCAAACTCGCCCTGCCATGCCTGATGCGTCAGATATGCGGCAGGAATATGCTCAACTGCGCGACGTTCGATAATCGACAACACTTCCTCCTTCTCACTTTGCAACAATTTGGCATCCAAATAAGGCTCCAACGTATCCAAAGGCAGGTTCAAAGTGTGCAAAATCAGATAGGCCGCCTCGTCATGGGCATTATCACTTCCGTGTCCGAAAAACAGTCCGGCATCATTAAAACGGCTGACGGCGAAACGCAATAAATCGCGAACAGTGGTCAGCTCTTGAGCAGCTTGGTTGAACATAATGTTTTGTCTTGTCAATTTAAGAATGTTGAAATTATAACAGAAAGGCCGTCTGAAAACTTTTCAGACGGCCTTCGATTTAATTCAGCTTAAGATTATTTATCGCGGCTGAATACAATTTTGGTAGCTTGGATAGCAACGCAGACAGCACCACCGATGAAGATCAAGTCAGCAGCGGTACGAACCCAACGCAGGGTATCCAGGATTTCCATTTGCAGGAACTCTTCGCTACGTGCATACCACAGACCATGAGTGATAGAAGCGTAAGCTTGAATCACGCCGACCGGCAACAGGCTGATGGCAATCATACCCACCAGACCGCCGTTCAGCAGCCAGAAGCCCCAAGTCATCAATTTGTCGTCAAATTGAACATTAGGTTTCAGGTAGCGTGCAACCAGCAATACGAAGCCCAGAGCCAAGAAACCATACACACCGAACAGAGCCGCGTGAGCGTGAACTGCAGTAGTGTTCAGACCTTGGATGTAGAACAGGGAAATCGGCGGGTTAATCAGGAAGCCGAATACGCCGGCACCGATCATGTTCCAGAAGGCAACTGCTACGAAGCACATCAGAGGCCAACGCAGACGTTTCGCCCAGTCGGACAGGTGTTGGTAAGACCAGTGTTCGTAAGCTTCACGACCCAGCAGAACCAAAGGCACAACTTCCAAAGCGGAGAAACATGCACCGATTGCCATAGAAGCAGAGGTAGAGCCGGAGAAGTACAAGTGGTGCAATGTACCTGGGATACCGCCCAACATGAAGATGGCGGCAGCAGCCAGAGTAGAAGCAGTAGCGGTACTACGGCGGACAAAGCCCATGTTGTAGAAGATGAATGCGAAAGCGGCAGTAGCGAATACTTCGAAGAAGCCTTCTACCCACAGGTGAACCACCCACCAACGCCAGTATTCCATTACGGCGATTGGAGATTTCTCACCGTAGAACAAGCCAGGAGCGTAGAACACACCCACACCGACCATAGAAGCTACGAAGATAGCCAACAGGTTTTTATCTGTACCTTTTTCTTTAAAGGCAGAGACGGTGCAACGCAACATCAGGAACAGCCACAACAGCAAGCCGACCATCAGCAGAAGTTGCCAGAAACGACCCAAATCCAAGTATTCGTAACCTTGGTGGCCGAACCAGAAGTTCAGTTCAGGTGGAATGATGTGAGTCAAAGCAAAGAAGTTACCTGCGTAAGAACCGCCGACTACGATGAACAGGGCAATGTACAGGAAGTTCACACCGGCACGTTGGAATTTAGGATCTTTACCGCCGTTCACAATCGGAGCCAAGAACAGACCTGCTGTCAGGAAGCCGGTTGCAATCCAGAAAATAGCGGATTGGATGTGCCAAGTACGAGTCAATGCATATGGGAACCAATCGGCCATTTCAAAGCCCAGTGCGGTATCGATACCGTAGAAGCCTTGACCTTCAACAGTATAGTGAGCGGTCAAACCACCCAACAGTACTTGTACGACAAACAGCGCAACAGTCAGGAATACATATTTGCCTAACGCTTTTTGAGAAGGAGTCAGTTGTACTTTAGAGATAGGATCTTCAGTAGGTACTTCAACCTCTTCATGCTTAGTCAAGAAAGAGTAACCCCACATCAGCAAGCCGATACCCATCAGCAACAATACCACGCTGGTGAAAGACCACATGTAGTTTTCAGTAGTCGGTACGTTGTTGATCAAAGGCTCGTGAGGCCAGTTGTTGGTGTAAGTGAAATTCTCGTCAGGACGGTTGGTCGAAGCAGACCAAGAAGTCCAGAAGAAGAAGTTGAACAGTTTTTCACGCGCTTCTTGGCTTGGCAATGTGTTGTTTTTCATTGCAAAGTGTTCGCGAGTGGTTTGGAACTTAGGATCGTCGCTGTACACACCGTGGTAGTAAGGCAGGATGCTTTCGATCGCTTTCACGCGGGTTTCACTGACAACGACAGAACCGTCTTCCTTAACACGGCTTTGGTTGCGGTATTCGTCAGCCAAACGGGTTTTCAGAACAGCTTGTTCTTCAGGAGAAACTTCGTCAAATTTTTTGCCGTAAGTTTCTTGCGCAGTCAGATCCAACCATGCAACCAGCTCGCGGTGCAGCCAGTCGGCAGTCCAGTCCGGAGCTTGGTATGCACCGTGCCCCAATACAGAGCCGACTTCCATACCGCCGATAGTTTGCCATGCAGATTGACCTGCCAAAATATCGTCTTTGGTCATCAGGACTTTGCCGGATGCAGAAACGACTTGTTCAGGGTATGGCGGAGCCTTTTTATAGACTTCGCTACCCATATAACCAAGAATGGTAAAGCATACTGCCAGCACGGCAAACAGCAAGTACCAAAGCTTCTTGTACTGTCCCATTTTAAGTACTCCTTAATTTTGGTAAAAAGTGGTTGGGTGGTATTAATTCATCAAATATGAATGTTAAAGATTGTATCACGGTTTAATAAGTAAAGAAATATTTTGTCAATAATATTCCTTTAAAACCATTAACTTATATGATATTGATTCCCATTTTCCTATACAAACCCTCCTTTATCGTATTTGTGTTAAGTTTTCGCTAACATTTTCACACAAAAATAAACTTTTCGATGTATTTTTTTATACTTCTAAAGGAGTATTTAGGGATTAAAAGATTCATATTCCCTGAACAATTTGATTTACATCAAAATATGACCAAACAAGCGCCTACATAATCATACAAAATTTCAAACCATCCTATCAGGATTCTTACTTTTCTTACTATAAGGAAACTTTAAACATGAAACGCCAAACCTTAGCCGCACTTATCGCTTCTGTATTTGCACTGGCCGCATGCGGCGAGCAAGCTGCTAAACCTGCTGAAACTCCAGCTGCTACCGCTTCTGCTGAAGCTCCTGCCGCTTCCAACTCACAAGCTGCTGCCGAGACTCCTTCTTCAGAACTGCCTGTGATCGATGCTATCGTAACTCACGCTCCGGAAGTTCCACCTCCAACTGATCGCGATCATCCGGCTAAAGTACGCGTTAAAATGGAAACCGTCGAAAAAACCATGACCATGGAAGACGGTGTTGAATACCACTACTGGACATTCAACGGCGACGTTCCGGGCCAAATGATTCGTGTACGCGAAGGCGATACCGTAGAAGTTGAATTCTCTAACAATCCTTCTTCTACCGTTCCTCACAACGTTGACTTCCACGCTGCAACCGGTCAAGGCGGTGGTGCAGAAGCTACCTTTACTGCTCCTGGCCACACTTCTACCTTCAGCTTTAAAGCACTGCAAGCTGGTTTGTACATCTACCACTGTGCCGTTGCTCCTGTAGGTATGCACATCGCCAACGGTATGTACGGTTTGATCTTGGTTGAACCTAAAGAAGGCCTGCCTAAAGTAGATAAAGAGTTCTACATCGTACAAGGCGACTTCTATACTAAAGGTAAAAAAGGCGCTCAAGGCCTGCAACCTTTCGATATGGATAAAGCGATTGCTGAACAACCTGAATACGTTGTATTCAACGGTCACGTAGGCTCTATCGCCGGCGACAACGCTCTGAAAGCTAAAGCTGGTGAAACCGTTCGTATGTACGTTGGTAACGGTGGTCCTAACTTGGTATCTTCCTTCCACGTTATCGGTGAGATCTTCGACAAAGTTTACGTAGAAGCTGGCAAACTGATCAACGAAAACGTACAAAGTACCCTGATTCCTGCCGGTGGTGCAGCGATTATCGAATTTAAAGCCGACATCCCGGGCAGCTATACTTTGGTTGACCACTCTATCTTCCGTGCGTTCAACAAAGGTGCTTTGGGTCAATTGAAAGTTGAAGGTGATGAAAACCCTGAAATCATGACCAAAAAACTGAGCGACACCGTTTACCAACCTGCCGGTGCTGCCGCTTCTGCTCCAGCAGCTGCTTCCGCAGCAGCGCCTGCTTCCGCAGCATCTGCAGATAAAGGCGGCTACTAATCCAGTCATCTCGGCATAGAAACAGAAAAAAGCCACTGCTGTTCCGGCTGATGCAAGGACAACAGTGGCTTTCTTCCACGACCAATCAAAAGATTGGTTTTTCAGACGACCTCTCAAGCATCGAAGGTCGTCTGGAAAACCGGTTTCAAGCATTCACGAACCCGACAAGCCAAAAGCACAATAATCAGAAGGCTTCTCAGGATTTTTATCCGGTTTCGCTATATAATCAAAGCCTAATAATCCCCGTATTCAGATTAGAAAGCCCGTTATGAAACTCATACCACTCATCGCCCTATTTACCCTTGTCGCAAGCGGCAGTGCAGCGGCGGCCGAAATGGTAAAAATCGAAGGAGGCAGCTATCGTCCTCTCTATCTCAAAAAAGAAACTTCCCTTATTAAAGTCAAACCCTTCCAGCTTGACAAATATCCGGTTACCAATGCCGAATTTGCCGAATTTGTGAACACACATCCGCAATGGCAAAAAGGTAAAATCAATTCCAAACATGCTGAAAAAGCTTACCTGAAACATTGGGTGAAAAACGGCAGCAACAGTTTTGCACCTAAAGCCAGCGAACTCAAACATCCGGTAACCAATGTTTCATGGTTTGCCGCAAATGCCTACTGCGTTTCCAAAGGTAAACGTCTGCCAACTATTGACGAATGGGAATTTGCAGGCTTGGCTTCTGCCACTCAAAAAGACGGCTCTTCCGAGCCTGGCTACAACCGCACCATCTTAGACTGGTATGCAGACGGCGGTCGCAACGGTCTGCACGACATCGGTAAAAACAAACCCAACTATTGGGGCGTATACGATATGCACGGCCTGATTTGGGAATGGACTGAAGACTTCAACAGCAGCCAACTCTCTGCCGGCTCGTCCAACACACAAATGTTCTGTAGCGGCGCATCCGTGGGCTCAAGCGATCCGTCCAACTATGCGGCATTCTTACGCTACGGCATCCGCACCAGCCTGCAATCCAAATATGTTTTAAATAACTTGGGCTTCCGTTGCGCGAGCAAATAAAGTTTAGTTTTTATCACCAAAGCAGCTTTGGCGGTACTGAAAGGTATCGCCGCTTTTTTTGGCCGTCTGAAAAGATGTGGCATACCAAGACAAATTGTGGCATAATCCGCACGTCCTTATAAAAAGGCACTTAGGAGTTTGCTTAGGTCGTTCGGCTTGGCAAACTTGTCCGAACCTGAAAAGGTTCTTTTATTTTCGGAGTTATCCATCATGGCATTGACCGTAGAACAAAAAGCACAAATTGTTAAAGATTTCCAACGCAAAGAAGGCGATACCGGCTCTTCTGAAGTACAAGTCGCTCTGTTGACTTTCCGCATCAACGACCTGACTCCTCACTTCAAAGCCAACCCTAAAGACCACCACAGCCGTCGCGGCCTGTTGAAAATGGTTAGCCAACGTCGTCGCCTGTTGTCTTACCTGCGTCGTACTCAGCCTGATACTTACCGTACACTGATTACCCGCCTGGGTCTGCGTAAATAATTTATGCTTAAATCAACACCGCCTTCGGGCGGTGTTTTTTATTGACATACCGATGCCGTCTGAAACACAGGCCCACGCTCTGTGTTATACTTCCACACGCTTAAACAGCAAGGCTTAAACTTCCAATCACTCCTTAAAGCTCCCATCAAAGCGAGAATCTGAATTGTCTGTTCATTCCATGTTGCACTCAGGAAAATTTTGGCTGAAAACCCTGGTTTTCAGCATCGCCGTGCTTTTATGCCTTGCAGCGGTATTGAGTGCCTTAATGTTCCGCATATTCAATACAGAAAACATCGACGCATTCATACAGAAAAACTTTTCCGCCCATGGCTGCCAAGTCAAATACAACGCCAATATCAGCAGAAAATGGCTGCCGCGCCCTACGCTTATTTTAAAAGACCTCAGCCTTTCATCTTCCGAACCCGATACGCCGACGCTGAACATTGCCGAGTCCAAAATGGGCTTTGGCTGGAGCAGCCTATGGTCAGACGCCCCCATTCTTGAAAAATGGATTCTTTCCAATCCGTCGCTGACGCTGGGTCCCAAAAACCACCTGCCTGCCTGCCTGCAACAAAACCATGCATCAAAAGAAAGCTTCCAGCTCAACCGCATCATCATCAATAGCGGCAGCATACGCTATCACAATAAAGAGCAAGATATTGTCTTAAACGATCTGCAATTTTCCCTGCGCAGAGCCGATTCAGACGGCCGTCCATTCGATATCAGCGGCACACTGCAAAACATAGGCAACCCCATCAGTTGGCAAGGCATTGGACATCTTGTACAAGATGATGCCGGCTGGAGCGTTCCCGCCCTCAAATTAAACCTGCAAACCGTATTGCTCAAAAACAAGCTGGATGCCCAAATCGCAGGCAGCCTTAATTGGCAAAACCAAACCGCCCTTTTCCGCGACTTCAATCTGCAAGCCGAAAGCGACTATCAAAACTTGCATATCAACGCACGTTCGCCCCTCTTGCAATTCAAAAACGGTTATTTGCACCTCAACACACTCAACGGCGCATTGACCGCCGGCAGTGAAAACAACCAATGGGACGGTTCATTCAAACTGGACAAAGCCAACCTCTATCCAACCGTTTTGACCGCCGCCAATTTTGAACTCAAAGGCAGCCATAAAAACGACCGCCTCCAAACCAACTTTACCTTTTCCAGCCCGTTGGTTTGGCAAAAAGGCAAAGGCATCGATGCACCCAAACTGCACCTCAGCACCCTGCAAGACACCATCAACCGTCTTCCCCGCCCCCGATTTATCAGTACACTCGAAGGACAGGCCAATTTCAGCCTCAATACATGGGAAGGCCGTCTGAAAGGCGCATTTGACAGACAAGCCCTCGCCTTGGCCTTTAAATACCAACGCGATGCCCAACCTCGTCCGCACCTTGACGCCGGTATCGCCTTACAAAAACTCAATCTGACTCCTTACTTGGAAGATCTGAAAACCCAGCCATCACTAAACCTTCCTTCCCTGCTGGCCAAATCCTGGTTGCCCGACATTGAGGCCAACCTCCAAATCGGCAGCATTCAAACTGCCGGCCTGCAATTAGAAAACATCGAATTCCTGCTTACCGCCGATAAAGAACATATCGCCCTGCACCGTTTCAAAGCCGGGCTTTATGGCGGCAAAACCGAGGGCGGCCTGAGTATTGCAGCGACGCAACCTGCCTCCTACCACCTTCAGCAAAACGCAAAAGGCATACAGATTCAACCGCTGCTGCAAGACCTGTTCGGTTTCCACAGCTTCAGCGGCAGCGGCGACGCCGTTATCGACATTAAAACCACCGGCAACAACCGCGCCCAAATGATACAAGCCCTAAACGGCAGCCTGCTCCTCGATATTACCAACGGTGCATGGCACGGCATTGATATGGACAGCATTCTGAAAAACGGCATCTCTTCGGAAAAAATCGACAACAGCAACCTCAAAACCCCTTTCCATCATTTCACCCTCAATAGCGAAATCGAGAAAGGCATCAGCCATCACATCAACACCGAACTGTTTTCCGACAGTCTGCACGTTGTCAGCAGCGGCTATACCGATTTGAATACCCAAAAGCTATCGGAAAACCTGCTTATCAGCAACGTTCTGCAACCTAAAAACAAACCGATTCCCCTAAAAATCGGCGGAACCGTACAAAACCCTTCCATTACCCTTGATTACAGCCGCTTGACCAATGGTATGAACACGCCTGCAGAAAAACAAAAAGCCCTGCAAGAAACCATACAAGAACAATGGAAGTGGCTCAAACCGCGCTAGGTTTTCAAATCAAAGGCCGTCTGAAACCCCAAAAGTTTCAGACGGCCTTTTAACAGATGCCTTGTCAGAATAAGATGTTTACTGAGGAATGACCATATACACAATCAGTGCAACAATGATGGCAAATCATATCGCCAACATTATCAAGCTTTTTTTGGAGAGTTTTCTTTTTCTCCAATCGAGCCTCAATATTTCTACCATACCCTCAAACATAGACCCAATCATTTCCATCAATATTTGAAGTAGAAATTCCAATAAATCTGACATCTACAAACCCAAACGCTCCCAAATCTCATCGATTTTAGCTGTAACGGCAGGGTCTTTTTTGATCACACGACCCCATTCGCGGTCGGTTTCACCCGGCCATTTGTTGGTCGCATCCAAACCCATTTTGCCGCCGAGTCCGCTGACCGGGCTGGCGAAGTCGAGATAGTCGATGGGCGTGTTTTCCACCAAAACGGTGTCGCGCACGGGGTCCATGCGCGTGGTTACGGCCCAGATGACTTCTTTCCAGTCGCGCACGTTCACATCGTCATCGACCACGATGATGAATTTGGTGTACATAAATTGGCGCAGGAACGACCAGCAACCCATCATCACGCGCTTGGCGTGGCCGGCGTACTGTTTTTTCATGCTGACCACCGCCATGCGGTAGGAGCAGCCTTCGGGCGGCAGGTAGAAATCGGTGATTTCGGGGAACTGCTTTTGCAAAAGCGGTACGAACACTTCGTTCAACGCCACACCCAAAACGGCGGGTTCATCGGGCGGTTTGCCTGTGTAGGTGGAATGGTAAATCGGGTTTTCGTGCATGGTGATGCGCTCGACCGTAAACACGGGGAAATGGTCTTGCTCGTTGTAATAGCCCGTGTGGTCGCCGTATGGGCCTTCCAACGCAGTTTCGTTCGGATGGATGACGCCTTCCAGTACGATTTCGGCACGGGCAGGCACTTGTAAATCGTTGCCGATACATTTCACCAGTTCCGTCCGCGAACCGCGCAGCAGTCCGGCAAACTGGTATTCGCTCAAGGTATCGGGAACGGGCGTTACCGCGCCTAAAATGGTGGCGGGGTCGCAGCCAAGCACGACGGCGACGGGATACGGCGTATTGGGATTGAGTTTGCGGAATTCCTGATAATCCAGCGCGCCGCCGCGATGCGACAGCCAACGCATAATCAGCTTGTTTTTGCCGATTAGTTGTTGGCGGTAAATGCCTAAGTTTTGGCGTTTTTTGTGCGGACCGCGCGTGACGGTCAAGCCCCACGTTACCAGCGGCGCAACGTCTTCCGGCCAGCAATGTTGAATCGGGAGTTTATACAAATCAACGTCTTCACCTTCCCACACGATTTCCTGACACGGCGCGTTTTTCACCACGTTCGGTGCCATGCTCCAAATGTCTTTCAGCAGCGGCAGTTTGGAAAACGCGTCTTTGATGCCTTTGGGCGGTTCGGGTTCTTTCAAATACGCCAGCGTCTGCCCGATTTCGCGTAGCTTGGACACGCTGTCCGCACCCATGCCCATCGCCACACGTTCGGGCGTGCCGAACAGGTTTGCCAACACGGGATAATCGTAACGCGTACCGTCAGGCTTAATCGGGTTTTCAAACAGCAACGCCGGCCCTTCGGCGCGCAGCACACGGTCGGCGATTTCAGTCATTTCCAAATGCGGGGAAACGGGATGCTGAATGCGCTTGAGTTTGCCATCAGCTTCCAATCCGGCGATAAATTCTCGCAAATCTCTGTATTTCATGATTTCATTTTCCTGAACAGGCCGTCTGAAAACAGACTGCCATTTCGGGTTTGAAAGATAAACCAGCGGCTATTGTACCTGCCAAATCTGTTCAAATCCCAACTTTCCACGTCCGAATTTCGAGATTTTTTGCAAACTACCGTCAAATTTAAACAATATCTGCTTGTGATTGCTTTCAGACGGCCTTATCTTTGGTAAAATTTCAACTTAATCCAGTCATCAATCAATATCTATCGTGGGACAGCGGCCATGTTTGCATTTTTAGAATCTTTTTTCGTTGAATACGGCTATGCGGCCGTGTTTTTCGTTTTGGTTATTTGCGGCTTTGGCGTGCCGATTCCTGAAGATTTGACACTGGTAACCGGCGGCGTGATTTCCGGCCTGGGTTATACCAACCCTCATATTATGTTTCTTGTCGGTATGCTCGGCGTATTGGCGGGCGATGGCTTTATGTTTGCGGCCGGCCGGATTTGGGGGCAAAAAATCCTTAAATTCAAACCGATTGCGCGCGTGATGACGCCCAAACGCTACGCCCAAGTACAGGAAAAATTCGACAAATACGGCAACTGGGTTTTATTCGTCGCCCGTTTCCTGCCCGGCCTGCGTACCGCCGTTTTCGTAACCGCCGGCATCAGCCGCAAGGTTTCCTACCTGCGCTTTATCCTGATGGATGGCTTGGCCGCGCTGATTTCCGTTCCGGTTTGGATTTATCTGGGCGAATACGGCGCACGCAATACCGACTGGCTGATGAAAAAAATGCACAGCCTGCAATCCGGTATCTTTGCGGTACTGGGCATCGGTGCCGTCATTGTCGGCTGGATTTGGTGGAGAAAACACCGCCGCCATACCTTCTTCCGTGAAAAATTACACGAAAAACGCGCTGCAAAAGCCAAAAAACAAACCAATCAATAAACCATTCCAGGCCGTCTGAAACACTTCCTTGCTTTCAGACGGCCTCAATCATTCATCAGAAACACCATGAAACAAAAAATCTTCGTCCTCTACACCGGTGGCACCATCGGCATGACCCAAAGCAGCGCCGGCCTGCGTCCCGACACCGCCCTCGTCGATAAGGCCCTTGCCCCCTTTTCAGACGGCCTTGATTTCGAATGGCACGTTTGCCAGCCGCTCATCGATTCTTCCGCAGTAACGCTGCAAAACCAACGCGACTGGTTGAAGCTTATTATCGCCAAACTGCCTGACTATGACGGCATTTTGGTGCTGCACGGCACGGATACCATGGCGTACACAGCCAACCTCTTCGCCCTTTCGCTGCAAGGTTTGGACAAACCTATTATCCTGACCGGCTCGCAATGGCCTTACGATGCTGCCAACAGCGATGCGCCGCGCAACCTTGCCATCTCCGTTTCCGCCTTCTCGCTCAAACTCAAACAAGTGGCGATTGCCTTTGACGGCAAGCTCTTCCCAGCCGTCGGCAGCAGCAAGGTCAGCACCGAAACCGCCGCAGGTTTTGACAACCTGCATTTTGGCGCGCTTGCCGAATGGGAGAAAAACAAAGGTTGGCACAATATCCGTACCGCCCCGACCCAACATTCAGACGGCCTCAAACCGCGTCTTCCATCCCCCGAAGCAAAAGTTTCCGTCCGCACGCTGATTCCCGGTTATGCCGCGCAAGAACTTTCAGACGGCCTGCCCCACCTTTCCGCACAAGCCCTAATACTGCAAAGCTACGGCCACGGCAATGCGCCGAGCGACGATGCGTTTGTCCGAGCCGTCCAAGCCTTTACGCAACAAGGCAAGTTACTGCTCAACATCAGCCAAGTGCCGCAAGGTTGCGCCGCCGCAGTCTATGCCCAAGGCGATGCTTTGCGTCAGGCAGGTATCATCAACGGCGGCAAATGCAACCTCGAAACCGCCACTGCGCTGATGACCCTTGCCGTATCGCATGACTGGAATGCGGATAAGGTGCAACAAGAATTGCGACAATTAAATCTGCTGTAAACCGCCATTTAACATGACTTTTACCGACACCCACTGTCATCTTGCCGACCCTAAACTTGCCAACACGCTGCCTACCGTGCTTGCCGAAGCGCAAGCCGTCGGCGTAGCGCGTTTTATCGTACCGGCAACATCTCCCAAAGATTGGCAGGAAGTTGCGCAGTTGGAAAGGCCGTCTGAAAACATCCATATCGCTTTGGGCATCCACCCATGGTTTTCAGACGGCATTGATGAAACAGCGTTTCAACAATTAGAAACCGAACTGATCCAGCATCCGCAAGCATGGGTTGGCGAAATCGGCTTGGATTTTTATGGCAAAGAGCAAACCCAAGCACAACGCGACACGCAGACCGACGTCTTTATCCGCCAACTCATCCTCGCCCAAAACCTCAACCGCCGCGTCATCATCCATAATCTGAAAGCTACCGCCGCCATTGCCGCCGCCGTTAAAACCGCCGGTTTCACACAAGGCGGTATCGTTCACGCCTTCTCCGGCAGCGTAGAAGAAGCATGGATTTTGGTGAAACTCGGCTTCAAAATCGGCATAGGCTCGCTGCTGCTCAATTCCAATGCAAAAAAAGTCCGCGTTGCCTTACAAGCTTTAACCGACACGGATTTCGTTCTCGAAACCGACAGCCCTTTTATGCTCGGCCATGAAACCAATACACCAGCCAACGTCCGCCGTATCGCCGAAATTGCCGCCGAATTGCGCGGCATACCGCTGGCGCAACTGTCTGAAATAACCGAGCAAAACGTGGATTCCCTGCTCCATACTTCCCCTTAATATGCCGACCTCAAGGCATCAAAAAGCCTTGCCCTGCCATTTCGTTTCCAAACCAACACACTCTGCCTCCCCACCCCATATTCATGAATAAAAAGCGATACAAGGCCGTCTGAAAAAATGTTTTTAGCACAAAATATCGCTAATTCCCCTATTTCAGCTTTTTCAAACCGTATTTCTCCTTTGATTGATAAAAAGTATTACGCATATTATTGGGCAAACTTTTTATTTACGTTAAAATATGCTTTTTTTTTGATAATAAGGCCGTCTGAAACAGGCGGAAAATACTTATGGCAGAACAACATACATACTCCTCTACCTGGCAGAGCAAAATTAATGCCCTCGGCCCTGGCATCATGATGGCTTCGGCAGCGGTCGGCGGCTCGCACCTGATTGCCTCCACGCAGGCAGGTGCGCTTTACGGCTGGCAGCTTGCGCTGATCATTATTCTGACCAATCTCTTTAAATACCCGTTTTTCCGCTTCAGCGCACATTACACACTGGACACGGGCAAAAGCCTGATTGAAGGCTATGCCGAAAAAAGCCGCGTTTATTTGTGGGTATTTTTGATTTTGTGTATTGCATCGGCAACGATTAACGCGGGTGCGGTTGCCATCGTTACCGCCGCCATCGTCAAAATGGCAATCCCATCACTGACTCTCGATACCGGTATAGTGTCCGCCCTGATCATGGCTTCCTGCCTGCTGATTCTGGCAAGCGGCCGCTATAAAGCGTTGGACAACGTTTCCAAAATCATCATCGTCAGCCTGACCATTGCCACCGTTGCCGCGGCAGCCGTTGCCATGTCTCGCGGTATGCAGATGAAGCCCGACTTTATCGAGCCCACCCCTTGGACGCTGACCGGCTTGGGCTTCTTAATCGCGCTGATGGGCTGGATGCCTGCGCCGATTGAAATTTCCGCCATCAACTCTTTGTGGGTAACCGAAAAACAACGCATCAACCCTTCCAGCTACCGCGACGGTATTTTCGACTTCAACGTCGGCTACATTACTAGCGCGATTTTGGCGGTCGTTTTCCTCGCCTTGGGTGCATATGTACAATACGGCAACGGCGAGGAAGTACAAATGGCGGGCGGCAAATATGTTGGCCAACTGATTAATATGTACGCCGTTACCATCGGCGACTGGTCGCGTCCGCTGGTGGCATTTATCGCCTTTGCCTGTATGTACGGCACCACCATTACCGTAGTAGACGGCTACGCGCGCGCGATTGCCGAACCGGTACGCCTGCTGCGCGGTAAAGACAAAACCGGAAATGCCGAATTATTTGCTTGGAACGTCTGGGTTGCAGGCTCGGGCTTGGCCGTGATTTTCTGGTTCAACAGCGCGATGGCCGAGCTGCTCAAATTCGCCATGATCACCGCCTTCGTTTCAGCCCCTGTGTTCGCTTGGCTGAACTACCGCCTCGTCAAAGGCGACAAACGCCACAAACTGACCATGGGCATGAACTTCCTCGCCATTATCGGTTTGATTTATTTGACCGGATTTACAGTTTTGTTCCTGCTGAACCAAACAGGCATATTGGCTGCGCCTAAATAAACCCATATAAAAAAGGCCGTCTGAAACTTAAAAACAGGTTTCAGACGGCCTTTCCAATCAATCATATCTTTTTGAATTTTCATTCAAACCCATTATAATGACTCCTTATTTCGCCGTTGCAGACCACTCGACGGCATCCGTATTTTGGAAAATTTATGAAGCCGTCTATCTTAGAAAAACTACAACAACTCAGCGACCGACTGGAAGAAGTCACCCACCTGCTCGGTCAGCCTGAAGCCACGTCCGACATGGACAACTACCGCAAACTCACACGTGAACACGCCGAACTGACCCCCGTTGTCGAAGTCTTCCAAAACTACCAGCTGGCGCAAAGCGACTTAGCGGATGCCGAAGAAATGCTGTCCGATCCCGAAATGAAAGACTTTGCTGCCGAAGAAATCGAAACGGCGAAAGCCAAAATCGACGAACTCGATACCGAACTGCAAAAACTGCTGCTGCCTAAAGATGCCGACGACGACAAAAACATCTTCATCGAGGTACGCGCCGGAACGGGTGGCGACGAAGCCGCGCTGTTTGCAGGTGACTTACTGCGCATGTACAGCCGCTACGCCGAGCGCAACCGCTGGCAGGTCGAAATCGTTTCCGCCAATGAAAGCGAGTTGGGCGGCTATAAAGAAGTCATCGCCCGCATTGTCGGTTTGGGCGCGTACAGCCGTCTGAAATTCGAATCGGGTGGCCACCGGGTGCAGCGCGTCCCCGCTACCGAAAGCCAAGGCCGTATCCACACCTCCGCCTGCACCGTCGCCGTCATGCCCGAAGCGGACGAACTCGAAGACATCGAGCTGAACCCTGCCGACCTGCGCATCGACACCTTCCGCGCATCCGGCGCGGGCGGTCAGCACATCAACAAAACCGACTCCGCCGTCCGTATTACCCACTTGCCGACAGGCATGGTGGTCGAATGCCAAGACGGCCGCAGCCAACACGCCAACAAAGCGCAAGCGATGAAAGTCCTCGCTGCCCGCCTGAACGACGCGCAAAAACGCGAAGCACAAGCCAAAGAAGCCGCCGAACGCAAATCCCTGATCGGCAGCGGCGACCGCAGCGAACGCATCCGCACCTACAACTACCCACAAGGCCGCGTTACCGACCACCGCATCAACCTTACCCTGCACAAACTGGATTTTGTGATGGACGGCGATTTAGAAGAAATCACCAATGCCCTGATTGCCGAGCATCAAGCCGAGCTTTTGGCAGCAATGGGGGATTGATGGATTTGGTCCATTGCGTTTATACTTTTCAGACGGCCTGATGACATATGTTAATATGGCCGTGTATATGTTATCCCGAAGTGATAAATGCAGCACCAGCTGCGCCACAGCAACACCCTTCTACAATCACCGAATGAGAGGACACAAAATGGCAAAAATCCTGATCGCACCGGTATCTGCCGGTCTGAGCGCCGATGCAGCGGCAAAAGCATTTGCAGCAGCATTAAATGCGCAAGTTTTCCAAGCCGTTGACTCCACTACAGAAGCCCTGTTGGCTCAAGGCAAGAGCGACGACTGGTTTGACGCACTTGTCGGTAAAGTTGCAGCATTGAATGCAGACAATCTCGTTATCGAAGGCATCACTCCTGATGCGGACAAATTGTTCTTGGCAGGCAAAAACGTTGAATTGGCGCTGTCTTTGGATGCAGGCGTTGTATTGGCGCTGAAATCCGACAACACTGATGCCGCTGCCGTCACTCAACAATTGAATCTTGCCAAACAGCTCTATACCAACTCTCCAGGCTTATTGGAAGGTTTCATCATTGACGGCGCAGCCGCAGCTTTAGGCGCACAAGTTGCCGAGCAAACCGGCCTGACTTTCTTCGGCTCCAGCGACAAACTGCAAGACGTATCCGCTTTGGCCAAACGTGAAGCCAAACGCCTGTCTCCAGCCCAATTCCGTTACAACCTGATCGACTTTGCCCGCAAAGCCGATATGCGCATCGTTCTGCCTGAAGGCGCAGAACCGCGCACCGTCGCCGCTGCCGCCATCTGCCACGAAAAAGGCATCGCCCGTTGCGTACTGTTGGCTACCCGCGAAGAAGTTGAGGCCGTAGCTAAAGAACGCGGCATCTCCCTGCCTGATTCTTTGGAAATCATTGATCCTGCTTCTTTGGTTGAGCAATACGTTGGGCCGATGTGCGAATTGCGCAAATCCAAAGGCCTGACTCCTGAAGACGCACGCAAACAGCTGCAAGATACCGTCGTACTGGGTACCATGATGATGGCTCAAAACGACGTAGACGGTTTGGTTTCCGGTGCAGTCCACACTACTGCCAACACTATCCGCCCTGCCCTGCAACTGATTAAAACCGCTCCGGGTGCAAGCCTTGTATCCAGCGTATTCTTCATGTTACTGCCTAACCAAGTATTGGCATTTGCCGACTGCGCGGTTAATCCAAACCCAACTCCGGAACAACTGGCCGACATCGCCATCCAATCTGCCGACAGCGCCAAAGCCTTCGGCATCGATCCAAAAGTGGCCATGATTTCCTACTCTACCATCAACTCAGGCAGCGGCCCTGATGTCGATGCAGTGATCGAAGCAACCAAACTGGCTAATGAAAAACGCCCTGATTTGGCCATTGAAGGTCCGTTGCAATACGATGCGGCTACCGTTCCATCTATCGGCCAATCCAAAGCTCCGGGCAGCGCTGTTGCCGGTCAAGCAACCGTTTTGATTTTCCCAGACCTCAATACCGGCAACTGTACTTACAAAGCCGTACAACGCAGTGCCAACGTCCTGAGCGTAGGCCCGTTGTTGCAAGGTTTGCGTAAACCGGTTAACGACTTGTCCCGCGGCGCATTGATTGAAGACATCGTCTTCACCATCGCCCTGACTGCCGTTCAAGCCAAACAAATGCAAGGCTGATTGACAAGCTGATGCTTTGAAATCAAAGGCCGTCTGAAACCGATGTTTCAGACGGCCTTTCGTATCTTTGCGCCAACTATATTATAATTCGCCATTATTTTCCGAAAGACTGCCCCAATGACTGCCTACCAGCAACAACTAGCCGACAAAAAGCAATATCTTCAGCAACTTTTCCAAGGACTGGATTTCCCTGAAATTGAAATCTTTGAATCTCCGGAGCAGCATTACAGGATGCGTGCCGAGTTCCGTATCTGGCATGAGGGCGGAGAAATGTTTTACGCCATGTTTGAGCGCGGGCAAAAGGCAAGCGGGGCAAGCCTGATCCGTTGCAACCAATTTCCTGCCGCATCCGAATCCATCAATGCCTTGATGCCGAAACTGATTGAAGCCGCGTCCAATCATCCCGAGCTGAAAAACCGCTGGTACGCCGTCGAATTTTTGTCCACTTTAAGCGGCGAAATGCTGGTTACCATGATTTACCACAAGAAGCTGAACGAAGCATGGCAACAAGCCGCGCAAGAGCTGGCGCACAATTTGGGCATCCACATTATCGGCCGCAGCCGCGGACAGAAAATCGTATTGAGCCAAGATTTTGTGACCGAAACGTTGGAAGTCAACGGCAAAACCTTCCGCTATCGTCAAATCGAGGGCAGCTTTACCCAACCCAATGCCCAAGTGTGCCAAAAAATGCTGACGTGGGCGTGTGATGCTGCGCAAAACTTAGGCAAAGACCTACTTGAGCTGTACTGCGGCAACGGCAATTTCACCCTGCCACTTTCGCAACATTTCACTCAAGTATTGGCAACCGAAGTCTCCAAAACTTCCGTCAACGCCGCCCAATGGAATATTGAAGCCAACCAAATTACCAATCTCAAAGTCGCCCGCCTGTCTGCTGAAGAATTTACCGAGGCCTACACGCAAAACCGCGAATTCCGCCGCCTGCAAGAACAAGGCATCGACTTGAAAAACTATGATTTTTCAACTATTTTTGTCGATCCTCCACGCGCCGGTGTTGATGATGAGACGCTCAAATTGGTTGCCCGATTCGACAACGTCCTCTATATTTCCTGCAACCCTGAGACCCTACGCACCAACCTCGATACGCTCTGTCAAACCCATACCATCGAACGCGCCGCCCTGTTCGACCAATTCCCATTTACCCACCATATCGAAAGCGGCGTTTGGTTGAAGAAAAAATAAAACCATACAAAAAGGCCGTCTGAATGTTCAGACGGCCTTTAATTAACGGCATATTAAACGATTTTCAAATCAATCCGCCTCCAAAACCACTTTCATGGCTTGGTTTTCAGCAGCATGCTTGAATACATCGTAAGCTTTTTCCAATTCGCTGAATTTGAAATGGTGGGTCATCATTTTGGTGTAATCCACTGAGCTGCTGGAAATGGCTTTCATCAGCATTTCGGTGGTATTGGCGTTAACCAGGCCGGTAGTGATGGCAAGGTTTTTAATCCACAGTTTTTCTAGTTTGAAATCAACGGATTGACCATGTACACCGACCACTGCGATATGGCCGCCAGGTTTCACGATGTCTTGACACATATTCCAAGTTGCCGGGATACCGACTGCTTCGATGGCGCAATCTACGCCGTCTTCGCCGACGATATCGGCAACTTGCTTGCTTACATCGCCGGAAGCAGGATTGATGGTATGGGTTGCGCCCAATTCCTTCGCCAGTTTCAAGCGGTTTTCGTCCATATCGCAAACGATAATGGCGGCAGGGCTATACAGTTGCGCGGTCAGCAATGCAGACATACCGACAGGGCCGGCACCGGCGATGAATACGGTATCGCCAGGTTTCACATCACCATATTGCACGCCGATTTCGTGGGCGGTTGGTAAGGCATCACTCAACAGCAGGGCAACTTCTTCGTTGACGTTGTCAGGCAGAGGAACCAAGCTGTTGTCGGCATAAGGCGTACGGACGTATTCGGCCTGTGTACCGTCAATCATATAGCCCAAGATCCAACCGCCGTTGCGGCAGTGTGAATAAAGTTGGATTTTACAGTTGTCGCAAGTACAGCATTTGCTAACACATGAAATAATGACTTTATCACCGACTTTGATGTTTTTTACAGCGTCGCCGACTTCTTCTACAATACCGATGCCCTCATGACCGAGAATGCGACCGTCGGCAACTTCAGGGTTTTTACCCTTCCAAATACCCAAGTCAGTACCGCAAATCGTGGTTTTAACGATTTTGACGACTGCATCGGTCGGATCGATAATTTGAGGGCGGGGTTTTTCTTCGAAACGAATGTCGTTTGCGCCATGATAAACCATTGCTTTCATGTGAATCTCCTTGAGCAGTTAATAAACTTTAACAATACAGTGTAAATCCACGTTAACTATATTTATATACCCTCTACCAGATAAGTCAATTCTGACTATTATTTCGTATGTTATAGTATAACATGCTGTTTTAAAAATAAATAATTAAAAAGTAAATATTAATGAACACACACACATCCTTTGCACAACGACTCATCGATTGGCAACGGCAGCATGGCCGTCACGACTTGCCTTGGCAGGTCAAAGACCCTTATTCCGTCTGGCTTTCAGAAATCATGCTCCAACAAACGCAGGTTGCTACCGTATTGGACTACTATCCGCGTTTCTTAGCCAAATTCCCAACCGTACAATCGCTTGCCGCCGCGCCGCAAGACGAGGTTTTATCCTTGTGGGCAGGCTTGGGCTATTACAGCCGCGCACGTAACCTGCACAAAGCTGCGCAACAAGTCGTCGGACAATTCGGCGGTATCTTTCCATCCGAGCGCAAAGACTTGGAGACGCTCTGCGGCGTAGGCAGAAGTACCGCCGCCGCTATTTCTGCCTTTGCTTTCAACCGACGCGAAACCATCTTGGACGGCAACGTCAAACGCGTTCTCTGCCGTGTCTTTGCCCAAGACGGAAATCCGCAAGACAAAAAATTTGAAAACGCGCTTTGGACGCTTGCAGAAAGCCTGATGCCGTCTGAAAACGCCGATATGCCTGCCTATACACAAGGGCTGATGGATTTGGGCGCAACCGTCTGTAAACGGACAAAACCTTTGTGTCATCAATGCCCTATGGCAGAGATCTGCGAAGCAAAAAAACAAAACCGCATTGACGAGCTGCCCCGCAAAAAAACTGCTCCCGAAGTGCAAACCCTACCGCTTTATTGGCTGATTATTCATCACACTGACGGCGCATTATTGCTTGAAAAACGCCCTGCCAAAGGCATTTGGGGCGGTCTGTATTGCGTACCCTGTTTTGAAAAATTAGACGATTTGTATACTTACGCCGAACACTTCGGCATTGTTTTAGACGGCCTTGAAGAACAAACCACGTTTACCCACCGCCTGACCCACCGTTTATTGATGATTACCCCTTTTCAGACGCAACAAAGGCCGTCTGAACATCTTTCAGACGGCCTTTGGGTATCATTGGAACATTTGGCGGATTATGGTTTGCCCAAACCT
Organism: Neisseria subflava; assembly: GCF_005221305.1. Lineage (NCBI taxonomy): Bacteria > Pseudomonadati > Pseudomonadota > Betaproteobacteria > Neisseriales > Neisseriaceae > Neisseria > Neisseria subflava. The sequence continues at coordinate 335,556 of NZ_CP039887.1, read as the reverse complement.
TTAATCAAATATTTGGCTAAAGGCTAAACCGCCCTATTCCACAATCTCTTTAAATACAACTTCTTTCCCGCCGCGAATCAGTACGGCAAACCCATCGCCAATTTGCCAACGCGAGCTCGGATTGGCGTACTCGACGCCCTGACTCCGCAAGCGGACTTGCACCAGTTTTTCAACCGTATTGCCTTCACGCAGCTCAACCATCATCGGGCTGTGGCTGTTGATATAAATTGCAGTAATCGTCCGACCTTGTGCGGATTGATAACGGACAGAATACGTCTGCGCTTGTGCAATGACAGGTAACGGCGCGTCAGGGCGCACGGCCTTATAAGAACCGCACGCAGCGCACAAACTCACGCACAAAGCGCAGATGATTTTGTTCAACATAGGCATAGATTAGTAATGGTGATGCGGAATCTCGCCATCAAGACGGTAATAAGTGCCGCAATACGGACATTCAATCTCACTGTTGGACTGAATCGGCAAGAACACACGCGGATGGCCGTTCCATGTTTCATGATTAGGGCCGGAGCAATGCAGCGGCAAATCCTGCGGCTTGATGACTACAACGTTTTTTTCAGACTGTGTACTCATGGTTTGGTTCCTCACTATGTTTTCTTATCTTCCGATATTGTAAAGCAAAACGGCCGCTAGGTTCAGACTGAAAACATTATATAATCACTTTTTTCAGACGGCCTTTGATGATTATGACGACCCTGCTCCGCCTTCAAGATTTCGATACTTCCGATTCCGCTTCATTTCTTTATACACTCAGCGCAGCCTATTTGGACCACACCGAACAGGCAGGCGACGATGAAATGTCCGGCCTCAACGATGAACAGCATACATTAACCGCCCTTTGCTATCTTGACAGCCAAGTTCAAGAAGGCGGCTTCGTACAGCTTATCGCTTCAGGATACGGAGAATACATCTTCGGCAATCCGGTTGCCGACAGCCTGCGCCGCTGGCGCATCAAGCCGATACCGAAAATCTTAGACAAAGCCAAAGCCTTATACGAAAAACACGGCGAAGCCATTGAAAAAATGGCAGACGAGCAAAGGGATTACGATGAAATCCGCAAAGCTTTTCCCGATTTTGAAGAGCTTGACAGCGATTATTATGACGTTGCCGACGAAGACTTGGAAACCGCAGCAGCGTACGTTCAGGCAAATTGGGATAAATTTGCCAAACTGTCAGGCTGAAACCATAAAACTTTGCCGGTTTGAATCATCTGTTCAAACCGGCAAAATCATCAATACGTCAAATTAACGTTTGTTTTTCTGATAAATCGGCATCACTTCAGGCAACATTTTGCGGATTGCATTGATACGCGCCTGATTGGTCGGGTGAGTCGACAAAATAGCCAATGAGCTGCCGCCCTGTACTTTGTTCATTTTTTCCCACACGCTTACCGCTGCCTCAGGGTTGTAGCCTGCTTCAGCCATCAAACGCACACCGCCGGCATCCGCTTCGCTTTCCTGATAACGTGAGAACGGTTTGGTTGCCAACAAATCTGCACCCAAGCCGACCAAATCACCATCCACACCGGTTGAGCTGGCCAAAATCGAACCGCCCAAGCCGGTCAATACTTGTCCGCCCAAAGCTTTTTTACTGTGTTCCAACAAAGCATGGGTCATTTCATGGCCGACAACGGCGGCAATTTCATCATCAGTCAGCTTCAATTTTTCTACTATGCCGGTGTACACGGCCATTTTACCGCCCGGCATTGCCCATGCGTTCATTTCATCACTGCGGATAACGTTCATCTGCCAGTTGAAGGGCACGCCGGTTTTGTTGGCGCGCTCAGCATGAGGACGCAGACGTGCAAACACACGTTGAACGCGTTGAGCAGTTGGAGATGAAACATCCAAAGCTTTTTGACCACGCGCTTTTTGAATGACTTGTGTGTAACTTTTAGCCGCATCTTCATTTAAAGTCGCGGTATCGTAGCCAACCATATCTGCTACAGAAGTACAGCCGGTCAACGCCAAAATCACTCCCATGCCGGCCCAATATTTTTTATTCCATTTTTTCAACATGTTTTCTCTCTGTATTTTAAAATTAATGTAACGACATTGTACCCAAATTTAATACACTTTACACAAAAGGCCGTCTGAACGGTTTCAGACGGCCTTTAAGCGCAATATTTAAGAGCTGCGCTGCAACATCCAAGACTCAATCTTACGCGCATCGTTCACGCGTGTTGTGGAAGACGGAGAGTTGAGCAATACGATGGTAATCGGCTGATTCTGTACATTGGCCTTAACCACCATAGAACGTCCTGCCTCGCGGATATAGCCGGTTTTCTGCAATTCAATATTCCAGCTACCTTCACGCACCAAGGCATTGGAGTTTTTGTAGTTTTGACGACCATTTGCCGTCCAAACCGAGCCATAATTTGAAGTAGAATTTTTGCGGATCAGCGGATATTTGCTGGCTGCCGCAACCATGCGGTTCAAATCGCGTGCAGTTGAAACGTTTTGGAAATTCAAACCGGTAGGCTCATAGAAACGGCTGTTGGTCATGCCCAGGCTTTGTGCTTTGGCATTCATTGCCGCAACAAACGCGCTCATACCGCCCGGATAGGTACGGCCCAACGCATGGGTAGCACGGTTTTCACTGCTCATCAGGCTCAGGTGCAACAGTTCGCCGCGTGTCAGTGTCGTGCCAATGCTCAAACGGCTGCCTGTACCTTTCAAACGGTCGATTTCAGCCTCGGTAATCGTGATAGGCTCGTTCATATCCAGATGCGCATCCAACACCACCATCGCGCTCATCAATTTGGAAATAGAGGCAATCGGCATGACACGATCAGGGTTTTTCTGATACAGCACTTCACCGGTTTTATTATTGAAAATCAAAGCAGATTGCGAAGACAGCAAAGGACCTGCCAAAGCGGCTTGAGCTTCGACTTGGCCGGCATGACTCAACGCAAAAGCTTCCATCGGGTCATTTTGCACTGGGAAATTTTGCTCCAAAAATTGTCCCAATACATCCATATCATCGGCAACGGCAGGTGCAGAAGCAAAGGCCAATGCCACACCTGTCCATACCATTCCTAAAGTTTTATAGAATTTCATATCTGCCAATTCAAAAAAATACATTTAATTCAACATTCTGTTAAATTTTTCGCTAATTGTAAAGCGAGTTGAGAAAACTTTGCGTTTGTTTGCGAGATATTCAAATCCAACGCCCGCATCTGTTTCTTAGACGATACGGCGCAATGCCTGCTCTGATTTGAAAAAACACAAGATAGTCATTATACTTAGGCTCCTTTGTCAGAGGCATTCCCTCAATCCGGCAATACGCCCGAAATATCTGTTCCCCCTTTACAACACAGCCTCCATACAACCATACGAAGAAATTATTATGTCTGAAGAAAAACGCACCTGTTCATTCTGCGGGAAGTCCGAAAACGACGTTAAAAATCTGATCAAAGGCGAACACGCCTTCATCTGCAACGAATGTGTAGAAACTTGCGGCATAATGCTGCAAGACAACGAGTCCGGCGAGATTGAAAACGAGCTTGCCAAAGCGAAAGAAGAAAACGCTGAGAAAAAACTGCCTACCCCGGCCGAAATCGTTGCCAACCTCAACGACCACGTTATCGGTCAGGAACACGCAAAAAAAGCGTTGGCAGTATCGGTTTACAACCACTACAAACGCCTGCGCCACCCAAAAGCAGAGGGCAAGGTTGAATTGTCCAAATCCAATATCCTGCTCATCGGCCCTACCGGCTCAGGTAAAACCCTGTTGGCGCAATCTTTGGCGCACAAACTGGATGTACCTTTTGTCATGGCAGATGCCACAACTTTGACCGAAGCCGGTTATGTAGGTGAAGATGTCGAACAAATCATCACCAAACTTTTGGGCAAATGTGATTTTGACGTTGAAAAAGCCCAGCGCGGCATCGTTTATATCGATGAAATCGATAAAATTTCACGCAAAAGCGATAATCCATCGATCACGCGCGACGTATCTGGCGAAGGCGTGCAACAAGCCTTGCTGAAACTGATCGAAGGCACGGTAGCGAGCGTTCCTCCGCAAGGCGGCCGCAAACATCCGAACCAAGAATTCATCAACGTTGATACCACCAACATCCTCTTTATCTGCGGCGGCGCATTTGCCGGCTTGGAAAAAGTCATCCGCCAACGCACCGAAAAAGGCGGTATCGGCTTTGGTGCGGCGGTACACAGCAAAGATGAAAACGCCGATATTTCAGCCCTGTTTGAAACAGTCGAGCCTGAAGACTTAATTAAATTCGGTTTGATTCCCGAGCTTATCGGCCGTCTGCCCGTGATTGCCACATTGGCAGAATTGGACGAAGATGCTTTGGTCAACATTTTGACCGAACCGAAAAATGCCTTGGTCAAACAATATCAAACCTTGTTTGCAATGGAAGATGTCGGTCTTGAGTTTGAAGAAGACGCCTTGCGCAGCATCGCCAAACTGGCGATGGAACGTAAAACCGGTGCGCGCGGCCTGCGCTCTATCGTCGAACGTTGCCTCTTGGACACCATGTACGCCCTACCGGATTTGAAAGGCGTAGCAAAAGTCGTCATCAATAAAGAGGTCGTGGAAAAAGGCGAACAGCCAAAACTTTTCCGTGCAGACGGCAGCGAATATAAGCAATAAGGATCATTCTCCGAAAAAAGACATGTACCCGTTACACGTCTTTTTTATTTTTTAATAAAACCCAAAGCATATCTTTTAATAATGGTCTTATACTTGAAAAAACAAAGGCCGTCTGAAATATATTCAGACGGCCTTTGTTTTCAAGTTGCTCTAAGTCTGCTTTCATCCGGAGTATTGATGAGAGTGACTTCCTTGAATTTTATGAAGCTTATTTTTTTACTTTTTTAACAGCTTTTTTAGCTGGAGCAGCTTTGGCGGCAGGTTCAGAAGCCGCAGCTTCAGGAGCAGCAGTTTCAGGAGCAGCTACAGGCTCAGATGCAGCAGGCTCGGAGGCAGCTGATTCAGCCGTACGTTGATAGCCTTTGCCTTTCATGCAGGCATCAAATACAGCGCGATCAGCATTTTCACCAGATGCTTGTTGACATTGAGTCATTGCTTCTTCAACAGTGATGCGTGGTGCTGCCGCTTCTTCAGGTTTGGAAGAAGAACAAGCTGCCAACATCAGACTACCGGTTGCAAGAGCGATTAATAAAGTTTTCATAATTGTATATTCCTAAATTTTGATTTTATGGTTTACCGTTAAACGGGAGATACGGGCTACAAAACAAGCCCTGCACCTCAATATTGAGTACGTGAGTACAATTTAGTTTCATTTCAGCTTGTAAGTTTTTGATAAATTAATTCTATTGACGTTAAGACAAATGCTTAATTCCCAATAAACTCAAGATCTTGCAGGCCAGTAAATTTTTCTGTTTTTTCACTGTAAAAATATCAAAACATGGCTGTTCCTAGCCGCAACCATCATTTGGGGAGTCCCTCTTTTTATGGCATAATGGACTACTTGACGGATTGTTCCGCTCTCCATTTTTTCAAACCGCAGAATCAAGATCATACTGCGGTTTGTCCATTTCAGAATCAGATTTTTCAGACGGCCTATCATTCAAAAGGCCGTCTGAACAGAAAGCCACCATCATGAATCCTTTCTCTTCACTCGGTTTAGGCAGCGAATTAGTCTCTGCCCTGACTGATCAGGGTTATGAAAACCCGACACCTATCCAAGCCGCAGCGATCCCTAAAGCCTTGGCAGGACACGACCTTTTGGCCGCAGCACAAACCGGCACAGGTAAAACCGCCGCCTTTATGCTGCCCAGCCTCGAACGCCTGAAACGCTACGCCACATCCAGCACCTCCCCTGCCATGCATCCTGTCCGCATGTTGGTATTGACCCCAACCCGCGAACTGGCCGATCAAATCGATCAAAACGTGCAGGCATACATTAAAAATCTTCCTTTGCGCCACACCGTCCTCTTCGGCGGTGTCAATATGGACAAACAAACTGCCGACTTGCGCGCCGGTTGTGAAATCGTTGTTGCCACAGTTGGCCGACTGCTCGACCACGTCAAGCAAAAAAACATCAATTTAAACAAAGTCGAAATCGTCGTACTCGACGAAGCCGACCGTATGCTTGATATGGGTTTCATCGACGATATCCGCAAAATCATGCAGATGTTGCCCAAACAGCGACAAACCCTGCTTTTCTCCGCCACTTTCTCACCGCCTATCCGTAAGCTTGCGCAAGATTTTATGCACACGCCTGAAATGGTTGAAGTGGCTGCGCAAAACACCACCAACGCCAATGTCGAGCAACACATCATTGCCGTTGATACACTCAAAAAACGCAACCTGCTCGAACGTCTGATTGTTGATTTGCATATGAATCAAGTCATTGTATTCTGCAAAACCAAACAAAGCGTCGATCAAGTTACCCGCGACCTCGTCCGTCGCAACATTGCCGCGCAATCCATCCACGGCGACAAATCCCAACAAAGCCGACTGGAAACCCTCAACGCCTTTAAAGAAGGTTCATTACGCGTTTTGGTTGCCACTGACGTTGCCGCACGCGGCCTGGATATTGCCGAGTTGCCTTTCGTCATCAACTACGAGCTGCCAACCCAACCTGAAGACTACGTCCACCGCATCGGACGTACCGGCCGGGCCGGTGCCGACGGCGTTGCCATTTCCTTAATGGATAAAACCGAACAGAAAATGTTTGAATCCATTAAAGAGCTAATCGGCAGCGATTTGAATGTGGAACGCATCGAAGGCTTCGAGCCGCATTGGTGGGGCAACGACAATCAAGATGAAGCCGAAGCGCAACCGGTTCAGCACAACGACAGCCGCTCTCGTCGCGATGATAGAAACAAACGCAACGAATACGCGAATAAATCAGACAAAAACTCGAAAAAAGCAGAAGAGAAAAACGATCCGGGTATTGTCTGCGGCAAAATTGCCGGCAGAACACGCCGCAGCCGTCACGAGCGTCAGCCTTGCGCCCTGCTCCAACCTGGTTTTGGCGTAAAGTAAACAACGCTGATTAATCGGTTTTCCGATTATTTATCCTACGCAAAGGCCGTCTGAAACTTATATTTCAGACGGCCTTTTATTAAACTAAAAATAAAAAGGACGTGATGAACACGCCCTTTATTTTTCCGTTTCAGACGGCCTTTATTATTTAAGGCCGTCTGAAAATCGGTTTACCTTGCTATATTAAACATTCACTTTCTCGGCTACTTCGTTGTAGCTGTCGATTTCGTTGAAATTCATGTAGCGGTAGATTTGGTCGCCCTGCTCATTGATGATACCGATATTGGCTTGGTATTCTTCAACAGTCGGGATTTTACCCAGTTTGGAGCAGATTGCCGCCAACTCAGCCGAACCAAGGTAAACAAAGGTGTTTTTACCCAAACGGTTCGGGAAGTTACGGGTAGAAGTGGACATTACAGTCGCGCCCTCGTGTACTTGTGCTTGATTACCCATACACAGTGAACAACCCGGCATTTCCATGCGCGCGCCGGCGCGGCCGAGTACGCCGTAGTGGCCTTCGTCGGACAACTCTTTCGCGTCCATTTTGGTCGGCGGTGCTACCCACAGGCGGACGGGGATGTCCGCTTTACCTTCCAAGAGTTTGGAAGCGGCGCGGAAGTGGCCGATGTTGGTCATGCACGAACCGATGAACACTTCGTCGATTTTGGTGCCGGAGCGTTCGGACATGAAGCATACGTCGTCCGGGTCGTTCGGACAGGCGATAATCGGCTCTTTGATGTCGTCCATGTTGATTTCAATCACGGCTGCGTATTCGGCATCTTTATCCGCTTCGAGCAATTCAGGATTTGCCAACCATGCTTCCATGGCTTTGATACGGCGTTCCAAAGTGCGCGAATCTTGATAGCCGTCGGCAATCATATTTTTCATCAACACAATATTGGATTTCATGTACTCGATAATCGGCTCTTTGTTGAGCTTCACGGTACAGCCTGCAGCAGAACGTTCGGCAGACGCGTCAGTCAATTCAAAGGCTTGTTCCACTTTCAAATCAGGCAGACCTTCGATTTCGAGGATGCGGCCGGAGAAGATGTTTTTCTTACCGGCTTTGGCAACGGTGAGCAAACCTTGTTTAATTGCGTAAAGCGGAATGGCGTTCACCAAGTCACGCAGGGTTACGCCCGGTTGCAGTTTACCGCTGAAGCGCACCAATACAGACTCAGGCATATCGAGCGGCATTACGCCGGTAGCTGCTGCAAAAGCAACCAAGCCGGAGCCGGCAGGGAAAGAAATACCGATAGGGAAACGGGTGTGGCTGTCGCCGCCGGTACCGACTGTATCAGGCAACAACAGACGGTTGAGCCATGAGTGAATCACGCCGTCGCCCGGACGCAGAGATACGCCGCCACGGGTAGAGATGAAGGCAGGCAATTCTTTATGGGTTCTCACATCGACAGGTTTTGGATAAGCCGCGGTGTGACAGAAAGACTGCATTACCATATCTGCTGAGAAACCCAAGCAAGCCAGGTCTTTCAATTCATCGCGAGTCATCGGGCCGGTAGTATCTTGCGAGCCGACAGTAGTCATGCGTGGTTCGCAGTAAGTACCCGGACGCACGCCTTTGCCTTCCGGCAAACCGCAGGCACGGCCAACCATTTTTTGGGCCAAGGTGAAACCGGCTTTGCTTTCGGCAGGCGCTTGAGGTAGGCGGAATTCTGTGGAAGCAGGCAGTTTCAGGGCTTCACGCGCTTTGGCGGTCAGGCCGCGACCGATAATCAGGTTGATACGGCCGCCGGCTTGCACTTCATCCAGCAATACTTGGGATTTCAGGCTGAACTCGGCAACGGTTTCGCCATTTTTCACAATTTTGCCTTCATAAGGCAGAATATCGACGACATCGCCCATTTTCAGCGCGGAAACATCGACTTCAATCGGCAATGCACCGGAATCTTCTTGAGTATTGAAGAAAATCGGCGCAATTTTGCCGCCCAAGCATACGCCGCCGAAGCGTTTGTTCGGTACGAACGGGATGTCTTCGCCGGTATGCCAAATGACGGAGTTGGTAGCAGATTTGCGTGAAGAACCGGTACCGACCACATCGCCAACGTAAGCAACCGGATGGCCTTTGGCTTTGAGTTCTTCCAACAATTTAATCGGACCGACTTCGCCCGGTTTGTCAGGATTGATGCCGTCGCGCGGGTTTTTCAACATCGCCAGCGCGTGCAGAGGTATATCAGGACGGCTCCATGCGTCAGGTGCAGGAGAGAGATCGTCTGTATTGGTTTCACCGTCGACTTTGAAGACGGTAACAGTGATTTTTTCTGGAACTTTGGCGCGAGAAGTGAACCATTCGGCATCTGCCCAAGATTGCAATACTTCTTGCGCGTATTTGTTGCCTTTTTCGGCTTTTTCTTGAACATCGTGGAAAGAGTCAAACATCAACAGAGTGTGTTTCAGACCATTTGCAGCGATAGGCGCAAGTTTGTCGTTATCCAAGAGTTCGATGAGTGCATGAATGTTGTAACCGCCAAGCATGGTACCCAACAGCTCGGTAGCATACTCAGGGGAAATCAGCGGACTGGATGCGCTGCCTTCGGCAACGGCAGCCAAAAATGAGGCTTTAACTTTGGCGGCATCGTCCACACCGGGTGGTACGCGGTGAGCCAACAGCTCAACCAAGAATTCACCTTCACCGGCAGGTGGATTTTTCAGCAGCTCAACCAAATCAGCAGTCTGCTGAGCAGTCAGAGGAAGGGGGGGAATACCAAGGGCGGCGCGCTCGGCGGCGGCTTTACGATAGGCTTCTAACATCTCTTTGTTCCTTTTTCTGTTTTTTCTTCTGGGCAATTGCAAATGATTTGCAATTAAAGATTGTAAACAATCCTTTTAAGCATCATAGACCAGTTTTCAAAAAATGGGAACAGTTATGTTACTGAATGTAATAAATTTAAACTATTTTATTTAATGTATTAATAGTCTAACCTATCTAAAGTCGCCCTCTTCTATGCGTTTTAGCCAAACAGACGGGAAACTTCGGCTGATTTTTTACGGTACGGCAATATGATTTCAACGCGGAACAGGCCGTCTGATTGGATGTTTCTGATTTTCGCGTCGGTGTCATACATCAAAGTCAGACGCTCTTTCAGATTGCGCAGAGCCATAGAATTGCCTTTATGCGGCTTGGTATTTTCATTAGGTTCTTTTCCACACGGATTTTCGATACTGATGAAAATAGATGATTTTTCCAATTTTGTTAATACTGTAATTATCCCTGGGCGGTGGCTGGATTCGACACCATGGAATACAGCATTTTCCAAAAGCGGTTGCAGCAGCAGATGCGGCGTTTCCGCATCGTCGGGTGCATGGTGCTGCCACATAACCTGTACACGCATATGTCCCATGCGGATTTGCTCGATGGCAATATATTCCTGCGCCCACTCGATTTCCTGCCCCAAGGTGCTGTTTTGACTACCGTCGCGCAGTTGTGCGCGGAACAGGTTGGCTAGATTCTCCAGCAAAGTTTCCGCATCATACGGACGCAGACGGATTAAGCTGATGGCGGCATTCAGGCTGTTAAACAAGAAATGCGGACGGATACGCGCCGTCAACGCACTCAATCTGGCTTCGGAAATAGAAGGCGCAAGGCTGTTGCGGCGGGCCGCTTCGATGTACATGAAACTGAAACAAAAAAAGGTCAGCAAGAAGAAGTGCTGAATCAACGACCAAAGATCTGTCTTCAAAATTACTAAATCGACAAACAAGAAAATCAGCAGGTTGGAGACGTAGGAAACCACAACGCTGTACTGCGAGCGAAGCAGGGACGGCGCAAATGCCTGTAAGAAATAGACTTTAAGTAAAATTAAAAGGATGACGGGGCAAGCCCATGAAAAATGTTGGAAAATCTGTTCCGGATAAGGCACCCCCGATACTGTCATCAACGGAAAGATAAACAAACTGATTAACAAAATAATGAGCAGGCGCACCAAAGTTGCGGAATTGCGCAAATCCGGCACTGCGAAATTCTGGTTTATTTGACGTATAATAGACATGATTTCAACCGTTTTCTTTCATAATGTATAGACGGGTCTGCTATATTGAAGACGTAGACCCTGTTTTTTTATTTATATTTTAAGGATGCTGATATGAGCAAGGACAAAACCTGGTCAGGCCGTTTTAACGAACCTGTTTCCGAGCTGGTCAAAAAATATACCGGCTCGATTGATTTTGACAAACGACTGGCCGAATGGGACATCCAAGGCTCGCTGGCACACGCGCAAATGCTGACACAGTCGGGCGTTTTGAGCGAAGACGACCTCTCCGCCATCCGTCAGGGCATGGCCGAGATTATAGCAGAAATCAAAGAAGGAACGATTTCCTGGTCGCTGGATTTGGAAGATGTCCACATGAACATCGAGCGCCGCCTCACCGACAAAATCGGCGATGCCGGCAAACGCCTGCACACCGGCCGCAGCCGCAACGACCAAGTCGCCACCGACATCCGCCTGTGGCTGCGCGATCAAATTACCGTTATTCAAAGCCTGATTCAAAACCTTCAGACGGCCTTGGTTGATTTGGCAGAACAAAATGCGGAAACCGTTATGCCCGGCTTTACCCATCTGCAAGTTGCCCAGCCGGTCAGCTTCGGGCATCACATGCTCGCCTACGTTGAAATGCTCGGCCGCGATTTCGAGCGCATGGCCGACTGCCGCAAACGCGTCAACCGTATGCCGCTCGGCGCAGCAGCCCTTGCCGGTACTACCTACCCGATTCAACGCGAAATTACCGCCGAGTTGTTGGGCTTTGAGCAAATCTGCCAAAACTCGCTCGATGCCGTGTCTGACCGCGATTTTGCCATTGAGTTCACAGCTGCCGCCTCCCTGATTATGGTTCACCTGAGCCGTCTTTCCGAAGAATTGATTTTGTGGATGAGCCCGCGTTTCGGCTTTATTGATATTGCCGACCGTTTCTGCACCGGCTCGTCCATCATGCCGCAAAAGAAAAATCCCGACGTACCCGAACTCGTGCGCGGCAAATCCGGTCGCGTGATTGGCCACCTGATCGGCCTGGTTACCCTGATGAAATCGCAGCCTTTGGCATACAACAAAGACAATCAGGAAGACAAAGAGCCATTGTTTGACACTGTCGACACGCTTATCGATACGCTGCGCATTTACGCCGATATGATGCGCGGTGTTACCGTCAAACTCGACAATATGCGTGCCGCCGTAATGCAGGGTTTTGCAACGGCTACCGACTTGGCGGATTACTTGGTGAAAAAAGGCATGCCTTTCCGTGACAGCCACGAAGTCGTTGCCCAAGCCGTGCGCCATGCCGATGAAGCTGGCGTTGATTTAAGCGAATTGCCGCTTGAAGTCTTACAAGGCTTCAGCGATTTGATTGCCGACGACGTTTACAGCGTGCTGACACCCGAAGGCAGCTTAAACGCGCGCAACCACTTGGGCGGCACCGCGCCTGAACAAGTCCGTTTCCAAGTCAAACGCTGGCGTGAATTGTTGGCTTAAACCCATCTAAACACACAATAAAAGGCCGTCTGAAAATTTTCAGACGGCCTTTTGATTACCCATATTACACTCAATCTCACAATAAAAACAGATAAAACCTAAACTTACCTTCAAATGAGAAAACACGCCTCCTGACTTTGCCGCCATCTTCAAACAAAAGGAGCAAGGATGAAAAACATTGTCTTAAAATTGGTCATGATCTGCCTATGCTGCGGATGCTATGCCGTATTCGTCGCCTGGGAAAATGGCGGATTCAGCCAGCTCCATGATTTTCAAGCAATAGAGAGCAACGGCATGAGCGCATACCTTCATCAAACCTCCTCCGCAGTCATGCAGGCTGAAAAAAGCGAGCTGTCGATTTTGCAAAACAACCAAAACAGCTTGGCCTCTTGCGTCGGCATTGAATCTTTATGCGAACAGGCCAAGCCGGGTATCTGGGTTGAACATGCCAAATTCTTACAACACAAAGACACGGGCAAATTATTGGTACTTTCCTTGGACTATTTGGACAACAATGACACCGCAAAAACCCTACACAACCGCTATTCTGCATCGCTCCTACCCCAAGCAGACAGAACGGAGGCGTGGCATTACGCCTGGCGTACATTTTTGAGCTCAATAATATTTCTAATGGGCATCAATCTGCTGCCAATGATTTTTACCCTATTCGAAAAAAAGACAACCGCAGCATAAAAACATGCCGTCTGAAAATATTTTCAGACGGCATGTTTCATTATTAAAGCTTAACGCGGATGAACCATATCGGCGGGGACGACCAGTTCGTCAAACTCTTCGCCTGTCAGCAAGCCCAACTCAACGGCGGTTTCGCGCAGCGATTTGTCGTTTTTATAAGCGGTTTTGGCGACTTTGGCGGCGTTTTCGTAGCCGATTTTGCGGTTCAGCGCGGTAACGAGCATCAGGGAATGGTGCAAGAAATAGTCAATTTTTTCTGGCACAGGTTCGATACCGGCGGCGCAGTGTTCGTTGAAGCTGTTGCACGCGTCGCCCAAGAGGCGGATGGATTGCAAGAGGTTGTAGGCAATGACGGGCATATAGACGTTCAGCTCGAAATTGCCCGATGCGCCCGCCATGCCGATGGTGACGTCGTTGCCGAACACTTGGCAGCACACCATGGTCATCGCTTCGCATTGGGTCGGGTTGACTTTGCCCGGCATGATGGACGAACCCGGCTCGTTTTCGGGGATTTTGATTTCGCCCAAACCGCAGCGCGGGCCGCTTGCCAACCAGCGGATGTCGTTGGCGATTTTGTTCAGGCTTGCCGCCAGCGTTTTTAATGCACCCGAAGCAGCAACGGCGGCATCTCGCCCGCCCAAAGCTTCAAACTTGTTCGGCGCGCTAACAAACGGCAGGCCGGACAATTCGGCGAGTTTGGCGGCGGCTTTTTCGGCGTATTCGGGATGACTGTTCAAACCCGTGCCGACCGCCGTGCCGCCCAAAGCGAGTTCATACAAATCTTTAAGCGCATCGTTCAGACGGCCTAAGCCGTGGTCGAGTTGGGAAACGTAGCCGGAAAACTCTTGTCCCAAAGTCAGCGGCGTCGCGTCCTGCAAATGGGTGCGACCGATTTTGACGATGGGGGCAAATTCTTTGGCTTTTTTGTCCAATGTGTCGCGCAGGGCTTGGACGGCGGGGATGAGGTGGCGGTTGATTTCAATCGCGGCGGCGACGTGGATGGCGGTTGGGAACGCGTCGTTGGTCGATTGCGCGTGGTTCACATGGTCGTTGGGATGGACGGGCTGGTACGCCGCCAAACCCGTACCGGCGATTTCGTTGGCGCGGTTCGCCAGCACTTCGTTCATGTTCATATTAGATTGCGTGCCGGAGCCGGTCTGCCAAACCACCAAGGGGAACTGCCCGTCGAGCTTGCCGTTCAACACGTCGTCCGCCGCCTGCGTAATCAAATCCGCCTGCTCAGGCTTAATCCTGCCGAGGGAAACATTGGTCGCGGCGGCGGCTTTTTTCACCAGCGCCAAAGCATAAATCAACGGCTGCGGCAAGGTTTCGCCGCCGATTTTGAAATTGTTGCGGCTGCGCTGGGTCTGCGCGCCCCAATAGGCTTCGGATGGGACTTCGACATTGCCCATGGTGTCGTGTTCGGTACGGGTACTCATGCGTTTCTCCTACATTAGAATAGAAATAATAATGATTCGTAAAATTATTATAACCAGCAATAGGCCGTCTGAAAAGAGAGAGTTTTTTTCAGACGGCCTATCTGCTTTATGAACGGAAAACACAAACGCAAAATAAAACTCAAATACAAACCTCGCTAACACTTTCTTCTAAAAGTTTTTAGCCCATATCGGCTTGTGTTCAAGGCTAAAGCATTCCTTACCGACAATAAAGTTTTGTCGGCTTCAGACACTTTATCGTTTCTTTACTTTACTTCTCTCTAAGAGCATAATAAATAAAAATGATTATCAGGATATAAGCCATGAAACAAAACCATTTGATTTGCTTGTTAATGAGCAGCTTTGCCGCTGCAAACGGCTTTGCCGAAACCTTGGCAGACCCTGACGAAATCCAGCCTGTCAAAACCTTCTCCCCTCCCAAGCCGATTGCACCAACCGCCGCACAAGGCTATTTCCCAGAAAACCAATTCGACCGCACCGACCGAAGCGATCATTACTTTGTTACCGAAAACATAGACCAAGCCTTCCGTCCGCTGAAAGCAAACAGCGGTTTTTACGGCAAAAGCTTTTATAACTCCGTTACCGCGCAAGCACGCGGGGCGAAGGTATACGGCGTAGCCAACCTCAATCACACCAAGGCAAACGGCTACAAAGACGGCGGTGGGCGCGATACTGATTGGAAATACAGCCGCTTCAATCAAGCTTTGGTGCTCGGTTTCGTGCCGTCTGAAAATCAGGAATACCGCCTCACTTATCTGCACGACGACATCAATAATGACCGCCAGCCGCAGTTCGTCAACGATGCATTGGATACCGAACGCCACATCGCCAAACTCAACGCGCGTTGGGGCAATGCCGATTTGAGCAATACGGTCAGCGCGGAAGCAGGCGTCATCAAACTCAAACGCCATGCCGACAATTACTCCCTGCGTCAAAACAATACGCAGCAGAAAGTGTTCGTGGAGCTTGACCGCAAAGTGTACGACTTCTCGCTCAAACACGACGCAGACTTCGGCAAGTTCCACAACACCGCCGCCGTCAGCTACCGCAACGACAGCCAAAACGGCGAACGCAACACCCACACCGCCATGCGAGACTTCCTCAACGGCTACCGTTTCGCCGATGTGCACATTGACCGCTGGCGCATTGCCGATACCTTGTCTTACAAGTTTGACGACCGACACAAACTGGGCTTGGGTTTGAGCTACGGACTCAACGAAGCGGACGTTCGCAAAAATACGGCGCAACCCGCCCATCCGATGAACCGCAATCTCGCCTTCGCCTCGGCGCAGCAAATCTGGAAAACCCATTACGGCTACGACTTCAACGGCAAAGTGCGCCGTCATGCTTTATCGGGCGAAATCAAATACGATTTCACGCCGTCTGAAACGCAAAAATACAGCGTTTCCCTTGCTCACTTAGAACGCATCGGCGACAACACCGAACGCTTCAACTCGCTTGCTGCCATCGTACAAAACCGCATGAACGGCGCGTTGATGAACCAAAATTCAGCCGCCGCCATCGCAGGCAATCCCCTGCTGAAAACCGAAAAACACAACCGCATCAAGCTCACCGCCGACAGCCGCAACGACTACTACAACGGCTACATGAACTCGTTGGCAGGCACGGGCTGGAACGTGGGCGGCACGCTTGTGGCGGACAAAGTCAAAGACCTGATTATTTTTGACCGCGCACACGGACAAAGCGGCACAGCCTCCAAAGGCGGCGGCATCATCACACGCAATGTCGATGCACGCCTGTTCACCGCGCAAGCCTACGCGCGTTACAACTTCAATCCGCACTGGGCGGCAGGCATCAAAGCCGCCTACAACTACGGACACAACGAAACCGACGGCAGGCCGCTCTATCAAATCCGCCCGTTTGAAGCCGCCGTCCAAGCCGACTACAAAAACTACTTTGCCCACGGCAGCTACAACATCGGCGCGGCGACGCGCTTTGTCGCCAAACAAACGCGCGGCGATTTTGACGCGGCAAGCGGTCTGTGCATAGACAAACGCGAAGCCGCCAAAGGCTTTACCGTTGCCGACCTTTACGCAGGCGTAAACATCAAAGACAAATACGGCTTACGCTTGGGCGTGAACAACGTGTTCAACAAAAAATACGCCGAATACATCAGCGGCGACCACGTCCTCGCCCTATCCCCCAGCGTGGTGTATGCACCGGGCAGGACGTATTGGCTGAGTTTGCACGCGGCGTTTTGAGTATCAGGCCGTCTGAAAAATGCCTACACTGGCTTATTAAGAATTAGGAGATAAAAAATGGATATGAAAAGACGTGATTTCTTAAAAATGACCGCCGCGCTGGCAGCGGCAGGCGTTTCGCCTTCGCTATTGGCGGCGGGGAAAGAACAATTTACCGTGTACGGCGCACCGGCAATGCCCAGCATCACCATTGCCGTAGCGGCGTTGCAAGGCAAGCTGGCGAAGCAGGCGGATGTGTCGCTGAAAATCTGGCGTTCGCCCGACCAGCTTCGCGCGGGTGTGGCGAGCGGGCAATTTAAAGTGATGATGAGTCCGAGCAATGTCGGCGTAAACCTGCGCAACCAAGGGCAGAAAGTCGGCATGGTGAATATTTTGACCAACGGCATCACGCAGCTGATGTGCAAAGGCAGCGCGATTACCTCGCCGCAGGATTTGGTCGGCAAAAAAATCCTCGTGCCGTTTAAAAACGACATGCCCGACATCGTGCTGCAAGCCTTGTTGAAAAAACTGAAAATCGACGCACACAAAGTCGGCATCACTTACACCGCCACGCCGCCCGAAGCGGTGGGGCTGTTTTTGAGCAAGGACTACCACGCCGCCATCCTGCCCGAACCGATGGCAACCGCCAGCATGCTCAAAGGCAAAACCATGGGCGTGAACGTCGTGCGCGGCTTTGATTTGGTGAAGGCATGGGGGCAGGCGTTTGACACCAAACCGCTGATTCCGATGGCAGGCATCATCGCCAACGAAGAATATTTCCACGCACACAAGGCGCAGTTCGACCTCTTCCATCAGGATTTGAAAAACGCGCTCAACTGGATACTCGCCAACCGCCAAAGCGCGGCGAAAATCGGCAAAAACTACCTACCCGCCCCCGAACCCGCCCTAGTCATGGGCTTGGACGGCGCGCGGCTGACGGTAACCAAAGGCAGTGAAGTAAAGAACGAGATTTTGAAGTTTTACGAAATCCTGATGCAGTTCAACCCAAAACTCTTGGGCGGCAAGCTGCCGGATAACGGGTTCTTCTTGGCTTAAAAGGGAAAGAGGTCGTCTGAAAAAGGGTAGGTTGTATTGGGGAATCCAATATACCCTTTTCAGACGACCTATCAGATAATAGTCAGAACAGCACACAAAAAGCCGTTATTCCCGCCTGTGCGGGAATGACGGTGGGTGGATAAACGTGAGTTGTTAAACCCAACCTACGCTTGCTAAAAAAATATTTAACGCCTCATTTTCAACAATAATTCTGCAATCGCTTGGCTAATTTCCAATCCAACTGCTAATTCAATCCATTTATACCGTCCAAATGGATTCACATCCAATAACCAAAACTCCCCATTTTTATCCACACACAAATCTAAGCAAGCATAGTCCAATTCAAAGTATTCTAGCACTTTCAATAACTTATTCTGAATATCAACCGGAATATCAAAGATTTTATGAATTGTATTTGGCAAATCATACGCACGCCAATCCAAATTACCAACAGGAGATTGACTGGCATCAATTTTGCAACCGAATATTTGTTTTCCAACCACAATCGCTCTGACATCAAAAACTTTATCAATTGCTTGCTGCAAAAACACAGGACATTCATTTTGCGTTTCAAATTGAGCAAAATCTGCTTGATTAACTTTTTTCACAAGCATCATCGTTTGCTCATTTTGATATTCCAAATAGATTTGGTGCATCGTTTTAATAACTACTTGCGGATATTTATTGAAAAATGTTTGGATATCCTGTTTATTATTACCAATTAACGTAGCAGGTGCACATATCCCTGCATTTTTTGCAGCCTGAAAAAAGTGAATTTTATTTTGCGCTGCTAACGCAGTAAAAATTTTCCGATTGATAAAAAATGATTTTTCCGCTAAATACGCATAAAAGCCATATAAAGCCTCACGCCAAGTAAAATGCCAAAAATCTTTTTCATTAGAACTAACAAAACCTTTACGCGCATACAATGGCAATAGACAAAATACAGCAGAAATATCGTTTGCTTGAATGACTTGATTTTGCTGTGTAATCATCAGTTGATGAGGTGCGGAAAGATAAGAAAATTGCGTATTTAGCAAGGCTTCACGACTAGTATCTAAAATACTAACTGACTGTCCAGCCTGTTCTAAATGTTGATAAATAGAAGTTAAATGCGGGTCATCTGCGCTACCAATGAGTAATTTCATTATTTTATCCTTTTATAAAAATAGGCTATTTAAAAAATTAAATAGCCTATTTATTACTTACTCACCAGTCCAATCGTCAGCTTGATTCTTACCGCTGAACGTAGCTGTTTTAATTTCAGTGCCATTTAAACCATTTTCAGGCTGCCACTTCCATTCTTGGTCCATATCAATGCTCGGATTAGCTTGCAGAAAATTTAAAGAAAAACTTTTTTCCATAAATAATACCTATTTAAAATTAATAAACTGTAAGATTGAATATAACTCATTGTTTAATTTGCCTAAAGTTGATTACTAACAAATAACTCCGCATATAAAAAAATAATTAGGCATTAAAACGATTCATTGTACCTATTCCAAACAAATTTAAGCAAGCATTTTTTACTGAAACATTTTAAAATAGCAATCATATAGGTTAGGTAACTAAGCACAACAGGATCATTGAATATCTGAAGGTTAAGCTTTGCTCCAACCTATAATCAAACCATCCCATCAACCAACACACAAACCATGATTAAAACCGACAAAATCCGCAAACCGCAGCCTGCACTGTTTTACATCATCGATTACCTTTGGAGCGGCTTTGCCGGTCTGAGCGTGGCGATGGTGGTGGTGGCGTTGTGGGCGTGGGGCAGCGCTGTGTTCGGTGAGTTTATGCTGCCTGCGCCGGTAGAAGTGTTTCAAAAGTCTTTGGATTTATTGAAACATTTTCAGGAAAACGAAATTGGGATTTCGCTGTGGCGGTCGGTGGTGGGCATTTCGGTTGCGCTGGCGGCAGGACTGGCAGCGGGGCTGGTGGCGGGCAGTTTTAAGACGGCGATGGCGTTGCTTAAGCCTGTGATTACGGTTTTGTTGGCGATGCCGCCGATTATTTGGGTGGTAATGGCGTTGTTTTGGTTCGGTTTCGGCAATCCGAGCGTGTTGTTTACCATCATTGTGTTGGTTGCGCCGCTGACGTTTGCGAGTGCGGCGGTCGGGATGGCGAGCGTGAACAAGCAGCATGAGGAGTTGTTTGACGCTTATAAATTAGGCCGTCTGAAAAAAATCCGTTATCTGTATATCCCGCATCTGACGGGCTATGTGATTTCCAGCATCGGCGTGGCGGTGGCGATGGGGGTGAAGGTGGTGATTATGGCGGAACTCTTGGGTGCGAGCGAAGGCGTGGGTGCGCGGATTGCGGACGCGAGGGCGATGTTGGAGACTTCGACGGTGATGGCTTATGTGGTGTTGGTTATCGTGTTTGTGTCGCTGTTTGAATACCTGATTACTAAGCCTTTGGAAATTTTGTTTATGCCGTGGAGAAGGTGATGCTCTGTCTTGAAAACGTGCGTTTTGAAATTCTCCGCGACCCCATCGTGCGCGATTTCAGTTTGAACCTGCAACACGGCGAAGTGAAAGCCTTGTTCGGGCCGAGCGGCTGCGGCAAGACGACGGTTTTGCGGCTGATTGCGGGCTTGGAAACGCCGAAATCAGGCACGATACGCAATACTTTCCGCAAAACGGGTTTTCTGTTTCAGGAAAACCGTCTGCCGGAAAACTTGACCGCGATGCAGAATATCGCTATTTTTATGGACAAACCCGATGAAGGTGAAATCATCGCGCTGGCGGCGAAAGTCGGGCTGACTGCGGGTGATTTGAACAAATATCCGACCGAGTTGTCCGGCGGCATGGCGAAACGGGTGGCGTTTTTGCGCCTGCTGCTGTGCGGCTGCGACCTTGCCTTGCTGGACGAGCCGTTTGTCGGTTTGGACCGCGATTTGCGCGATATTTTGGCCGCCATGCTGGTGGAAAAAATCGAGCAGCAGGGCATGGCGTGTATGCTGGTAACACACGACCGCTTCGAAGCCGCGCGCCTGAGCCATGAAATCATGCTGCTTTCCACTAAGGGCATGAACGTGCAAAACGTGATAACCCTGCCCACGCCATTGTCCGAACGCGATTCGGCTTTTGAAGAGGCAGTCGTGGCAAGGGAGTTTCAGGGGATTCATTATTATGAGTGATGAGGGGATTTGAGTATCTGACGAACCTTGCGGTTCGTTGCCCTCTCCCTAACCCTCTCCCACGGGGAGAGGGGATTAGGTTGCTGAAAATCAGAGAGTGCAGGATTGGGAATCAGAGTCAGGTAAACCTGAAAATGTTAGGGTTTGGCAGCCCGATTCCCTGTCCCCGTGGGAGAGGGCTAGGGAGAGGGTAAGCAAGCCGCAGGCTTGCCTCTTTAGCGAAAGATACGAATCTGTTATCCGAACGCGATTCGGTTTTTGAAAAAGCCGTGGTGCCAAGGAGGCAGGGGATTCATTATGAGGTGCTTTATGTTTTCGACTGTGATTACTGCTGCTGTTTTATATATTGCTACAGCAGTAGATTTGTTGGTAATACTATTAGTATTTTTTGCTAGAGCAAATACTAGAAAAGAATATCGAGATATTTATATCGGACAATATTTAGGTTCTGTAATTTTAATATTAGTTAGTTTATTTCTAGCTTTTGTTTTGCATTATGTTCCGGAAAAATGGGTGTTGGGTTTATTAGGTTTAATACCGATTTACTTAGGTATTAAAGTTGCTATTTACGACGATTGTGAGGGCGAAAAAAGAGCTAAAAAAGAATTGGATGAAAAAGGGTTGTCAAAATTAGTCGGTATTGTTGCCTTGGTTACAGTTGCTAGTTGTGGTGCAGATAATATTGGACTTTTTGTTCCTTACTTTGTGACTTTAGATCTTGTCGACTTATTAGTTACTCTTCTTGTATTTTTAATATTGATTTTTGTTTTAGTATATACAGCACAAAGATTGGCTAATATTTCAGGTGTTGGTGAAATTGTAGAGAAGTTTAGTCGTTGGATAATGGCTGTTATTTATATTGGTTTAGGGTTATTTATTATTATTGAAAATAATACAATTCGAACAATAATATCAATAATATGAATGATACGGGCATTTGAATATCTGACGAACCTTGCAGTTCGTTGCCCTCTCCCTAACCCTCTCCCACGAGGCGAGGGGAACAGGTTGCTGAAAATCAGAGAGCGCAGGATTGAAAATCAGATGGCAGGTAAACCTGAAAATGCTCGGGCTCGACAGCCTAATCCCCTCTCCCCGTGGGAGAGGGCTAGGGAGAGGGCAAGCAAGCCGCAGGCTTGCCTCTTTGGCAAAAGATACGACCCTGTCCACCCAATAAATCCATATCCAAAAGCATCTTCATGCAGAATCAAGTCAAGCCATGAATAAATTTTTCACCCACCCCATGCGGCCGTTTTTCGTCGGCGCGGCAGTGCTTGCCATACTCGGCGCGTTGATATTTTTCATCAGCCCCAGTGCCGTCATTTCGCACCGCCAAATCTTCTTAGAACTCATGCTGCCTGCGGCATACGGTGGCTTCCTGACTGCCGCCATGCTTGAATGGACGGGCTATCAAGGCCGTCTGAAACCTGTCGCTACTTTGATGGCGGCATTATTGCTCGCCTCATCCGCCATACTGCCCTTTTCGCCGCAAACTGCCTCGTTTTTCGTTGCTGCCTATTGGCTGGTGTTGCTGCTGTTCTGCGCCTGGCTGATTTGGCTCGACCGCAATACCGACAACTTCGCCCTGTTGATGCTGCTCGCCGCGTTCACCGTTTTTCAGACGACCTATGCCGTCAGCGGCGATTTAAACCTGCTGCGCGCGCAAGTGCATCTGAACATGGCGGCGGTCATGTTCGTATCCGTCCGCGTCAGCGTCCTTTTAGGCGCGGAAGCCCTTAAAGAATGCCGTCTGAAAGACCCCGTATTCATCCCCAACGTCGTCTATAAAAATATCGCCATCACCTTCCTGCTGCTGCACGCCGCCACCGAACTTTGGCTGCCCGCGCAAACCGCCGGTTTTACCGCACTCGCCGTCGGCTTCATCCTGCTTGCCAAGCTGCGCGAACTGCACCATCACGAACTCCTGCGCAAACACTACGTCTGCACTTATTACCTGCTCCAGCTCTTTGCCGCCGCAGGCTATCTGTGGACAGGCGCGGCGAAACTGCAAAATCTGCCCGCCTCCGCCCCATTACACCTGATTACCCTCGGCGGTATGATGGGCGGCGTGATGATGGTGTGGCTGACTGCCGGACTGTGGCATAGCGGCTTTACCAAACTCGACTACCCAAGACTTTGTCGTGTTGCCGTCCCCCTACTCTTTATGGCTGCCGTCTCGCGCGCTTTCTTGATGAACGTGAACCCGATATTTTTCATCACTGTTCCTGCACTTCTGACCATCACCGTATTCGTACTGTATCTTTTCACATTTGTACCGATATTTCGGGAAAATGCGTTTACGGATGATCCGGAATAAAACAAAAGGCCGTCTGAAAATTTCAGACGGCCTTTTGTTTTAAATAAATGCTTTATTTGTTGGCATTCAAATAAAGATTAATCAGACGTGTAGTCGAGCTGTCGTGTTTTTGCACTTCGGTCTCGCCGGTCAATTCGGCAAGAATGGTTTTAGCCAGTTGTTTGCCGAGCTCTACGCCCCATTGGTCAAAGCTGTTGATGCCCCAAATAATGCCTTGAACGAAGGTTTTGTGTTCGTACATGGCAATCAGGCTGCCCATATTGCGCGGGTTGATTTTGTCCATGAGGATGAGGTTGGTCGGACGGTTACCGGAGAAGGTTTTATGCGGAACCAGCTCTTCGATACGCGCTTCGTCCATGCCTTGTGCTTGAAGCTCGGCACGTACTTCGTCAGGCGTTTTGCCGCGCATAAATGCTTCGGCTTGGGCAAAAACGTTCGCCAGCAGGATTTCGTGGTGGCCGCGCAGGTTGCTGCGTTTTTCAAGGGAGGCAATCAGGTCAATCGGCGTGATGTGCGTACCTTGATGCAGCAGTTGGAAGAACGCATGCTGGCCGTTGATACCGGTTTCGCCCCAAATAATCGGCGAAGTTTCGTAACCGACAGCTTTGCCGTCAAGGGTAACTTGTTTGCCGTTGCTCTCCATATCGAGCTGCTGGATGAATTTGGGCAGACGGTGGAGATGTTGGTCGTAAGGTGCGATAACGTGGCTGCCGCCGCCGTAGTAGTTGATGTACCAAACGCCGATAAGGGCAAGGATAACTGGCAGGTTGCGCTCCAGCGGCGTGTTGATGAAGTGTTGGTCCATCAAGTGCGCGCCGTTGAGCATTTCGATGAAGTTTTCTTCGCCGAGGTACAGCATAATCGGCAGGCCGATGGCTGACCACAGGCTGTAACGTCCGCCGACCCAGTCCCAGAATTCAAACATATTGGCGGTATCGATACCGAATTCGGCAACGGCTTTTTGGTTGGTTGATACGGCAACGAAGTGTTTGGCGACGGCGCTTTCATCGCCTGCATGATCCAAGAACCATTTACGCGCGGTCAGGGCGTTGGTCAGGGTTTCTTGGGTGGTAAAGGTTTTGGAAGCAATGATGAAGAGGGTGGTTTCAGGGTGGACTTTAGACAATACGTCGCGCAGTTGGGAGCCGTCCACGTTGGAGACGAAGTGCATATTCAGGCGCGGATGACCGAAAGGCTTGAGCGCGGTACACATCATCAGCGGGCCGAGGTCGGAACCGCCGATACCGATATTAACAACGTCGGTAATAACTTGATTGGTATAGCCCAACCAGCTGCCGCTGCGGACTTCGTGCGCGAACTCGCCCATGCGTTGTAGGACATGGTTGACCTTAGGCATGACATCCTCGCCATCCACGACAATGGGGGCATTGGTGCGGTTGCGCAGGGCAACGTGGAGTACGGCGCGGTTTTCTGTCGTATTGATTTTTTCGCCGTGGAACATTTGCTGCATCCGCTCCGGCACGCCTGCTTCACGCGCCAACTCGAACAAAAGCGACATGGTTTCGTCGTTGATACGGTTTTTAGAATAATCCAAAGTCAGGCCGCCAACTTGCAGCCAGTAGCGCTCGGCACGTTCGGGATCTTGCTCGAACATTTCACGCATATGTTGTTCTTTGGTTTCGTCAAAATGTATCCATAATTTTGACCAAGCTGGTAAATCGTAAAGCTGTTTCATCGGATGCTCTCCTGGATAGTGGACAGTTTTGTTGAGAAAACGGCCGTGAGGTCGTCTGAAACGGGAACGGGGTGGTTTCCGTTTTTTGAGGTTTCAGACAGCCTTGATGTGGGTTAAGGCCGTCTGAATATATCAGTGAAGAATCAATCTTTATCGTATTCGATGTGTTTGTTATGTATGCTTTTTTTACTTTTTTGCAGTTGCGTGCTGGCAGTGTCGCCCAAGCGTAAAGCCAAGCCGATGGCAAGAATGTCGATAACGGCCAGCTGCAGAAGACGGGACACCATAGGCGTATAAAGCTCGGCATTTTCCTGAGTGGCAATGCTCAATACGCAGTCGGCCATTTGGGCCAACGGCGAATCATTGCGGGTCAGCGCGATAACGGCTGCACCGTTTTCTTTGGCAATACTGGCCGCATCCAACAATTCGATAGATGAGCCGGTATTGGAAATCGCTACCAACACATCCTGCTCGGTCAATACGGAAGCCGCCATCAACTGGGTATGCGTATCGACATAGGCGACGGTTGACATACCGAAACGGAAGAATTTGTGCTGCGCATCTTGGGC
Organism: Neisseria subflava; assembly: GCF_005221305.1. Lineage (NCBI taxonomy): Bacteria > Pseudomonadati > Pseudomonadota > Betaproteobacteria > Neisseriales > Neisseriaceae > Neisseria > Neisseria subflava. Next base: position 309,946 of record NZ_CP039887.1, on the reverse strand, counting down.
AACAATGCCGGAGTTGCCGACACCATAAAACTCAACGCGTCGCGCGTGCATCAGAATGGCAATCGCGTTTTCCAGCTCAGACTCTTTCAAGAAACGGCGCTCACCCAAAAGGGAGGCTGCGGCATTGCCCAATACTTTTTCGACCACGCTGCTCATGTTGTCATCGGCGTTCAATTCTTCATGAACGTATGGCATACCTTCATGACCGATGCTGGCAGACAAAGCGAGTTTGAACTCAGGTAAGCCTTTGTAACCCAAGCTACGGCAGAAACGGATTACAGTCGGCTGACTGACGGAGGCACGCTCGGCGATTTCGGCCACTGCGGCATGAACGAACCATTTCGGCTCGGCCAACGCAGATTCGGCAACTTTGCGTTCTGCGCCGGAGAGATTGGACAATGATTCGCTGATTTTGCTTAACATATACTCTACCCTTTGATTCTTTGACGTTCAGGACAAGGTACATTTTCGTACCCTGCCCTGCACCGCCGTTTGTGTGTTTAAACGTTATTTAAATGATTGTCTAATGCGACCGCCGCGCCGACGATGCCCGGAAATTCGCTCAATACGACATACACGGGAATGGCGGCAAGATAAGCTTCAAAGCGGCCTTTATTTTCAAAGCGGCTGCGGAATGGAGACGTTTTAAAGTAATCCAACACGCGCGGGATAATCCCGCCGCACAAATACACGCCGCCGCGCGCGCCCAAAGTCAAAGCTAAATTGGAAGCAACCGTACCCAGCATGGCGCAGAAAATATCCAAAGTCTGACGACAAATCGGTGATGTTCCGCTCAATGCCTTATCGGTGATTTCAGAGGGTTTCAGACGGCATTGTTTGATGTTGTCGCGTTTGGCCAATGCCTCGTAAATCAGGCTCAAACCTGCGCCGCTCAAAAAACGCTCGGCAGAAACATGACCGTATTTGTTTTTAGCGTATTGCCAAATCAACACTTCCATATCGTCAAACGGCGGGAAGCTGGCATGGCCGCCCTCGCCTGCCAACGCCACCCAGCCGGCAGCGCTGTGCACCAAGCCGCTGACACCCAAACCAGTACCCGGACCGATAACGGCTTTAGGCGCAAATTCGATTGGTTTTTGACCGCCGATTTGTATCAAGTCTTTCTTATCGGTTTGTGTTACCGCCAAAGCTTGGGCGGTAAAGTCGTTCAACAGAATCAACGTTTCAAAACCCAAAGCCTGACGGGTGGTTTCGATGGAGAATGCCCAGTGGTGGTTGGTCATCTGCATCCAGTCGCCCAAAATCGGATTGGCAATCGCAAAGGCGGCGTGCAAAACTTTCGGGCTGCCTGCGCGTTCCAAATAAATTTTGACGGCATCGACGATGGTGTCGTAATCCTTGCAAGGCAAGACTTCAGCTTTTTCAATGACCTGTGGTGCAGTTTCAAGTGCAAAACGGGCATTCGTACCGCCGATATCGGCGACCAAACGAGGATAAGCCTCAGTGTGCATAGTAGACATGGCAGTTAATTCCTTGGTGATTGAGAATCAGACTGGTCGGATATTCGGTGTCAGCCCTTGCAGCAGCCTTATCGAATACCGCTTTTTTCTCTGCGCCTTGAATAGCCAAAAATACATTCGGCGTTTTGGCAATCGCACCCAAAGTCATGCTCACACGCTCATGCGGTGCGGTAACCGGCGTAGTATGAATCAATGTTGGATCATTAGCTTCATTGATTGCGGCCTGTAATTGAGGCGCTTGAGGGAACAACGACGCCGTATGCCCGTCTCCGCCCATGCCCAACACCAGCACGTCAGGTTGCTTATAATATTTCAATGCGTAAGCAACGACAACTTCAGGTTGTAATTCAGTTTCAGACTTTCCGTCTTCAACAACAGGAATCCATGTGGCAACGGCCGCGTTATTCTTGAGCAGATATTCGCGTACCAAGCCTGTATTGCTGTCGGCATGCGTGGTAGGGACAATACGCTCGTCCACCAAAGTAATGCCGACATTTTGCCAATTTAAATCTTTTTGTGACAAAGCCTCGAAAAACGCAATCGGCGAACGACCGCCGGAAACGGCCAAAACCGCATGGCCTTTCTCATTCAACGCGGCTTGCAATGCGGCGGCAACGGCATCAGCGAGAGCTTGCGCGGCAGTTGCAGCGTTTTCTTGTTCGAGCCAAACAAACATGTTTCGTCCTTTCATGGTTTCAGACGGCCTTTTGTTGGAAAACAAAGCCGTCTGAAAGAAATATTATTGCTCTTCGTGCCATTTGTTGCCGTCACGGGCCAACAGCGCGCGCGCAGCTTCAGGACCCCAAGAATGGGCTTCGTAAGCATGTGGAGGCGTTGTATTGTTCGCCCAGTTTTCCAAAATCGGCATCACATATTCCCAAGCGGCTTCGAGTTCGTCACGACGGTTGAACAAAGCGAGTCTGCCATTAATCACATCCAGCAGCAGACGCTCGTAAGCCTCGGCGCGGCGGCCCTCTACGACTGTGCCCAAGTCCACGCCAATCGGCGTAACTTCGACTTTGTTACCTGCACCCGGAGTTTTCACTTGAGTGTAAAGGCGGATGGATTCGGTCGGTTGTAGTTCAATAACCAAACGATTCGGCACAGGTTGGCTGTTGTCAAAAATATGGTTTTGCAGCGGACGGAAATTCAACACGATTTCCGCCACTTTGCCTGCCATGCGTTTGCCGGTACGCAGATAGAAAGGTACGCCTTTCCAACGCTCGTTTTCAATTTCGGCTTTGATGGCGACATAGGTTTCAGTGAAGCTGTCTTGCGGAACGTTGACTTCTTCCAGATAGCCGTTCATGCCGTTTGCTGCAACATATTGGCCGCGAATAACATTTTCGTTAACGGATTCGATGGTCAGCGGTTTCAGCGATTTGATGACTTTCACTTTCTCGTCGCGTACGGCATCGGCATCCAAGCTCGCCGGCGCTTCCATCGCAGTCATACAAAGCATTTGCATCAAGTGGTTTTGCACCATATCGCGCAATGCGCCGGTAATGTCGTAAAACTCGCCGCGTTCTTCTACGCCTAACTGCTCGGCGATGGTCAGCTGTACGCTTTCAATATATTTGTTGTTCCACAAAGGCTCGAACATCACATTGGCAAAACGCAAGGCCAACAGGTTTTGTAGGCTTTCTTTACCCAGATAATGGTCGATACGGTAGATTTGCTCTTCTTTGAAATAACGGGCCACATCTGTATTGATTTGCTGGGAGGAGGCCAAGTCCGTACCCAACGGTTTTTCCAAAACCACGCGCACGTTATCGGCATTCAAACCGATTTCGGCAAGGTTTTCACAGGCTTGCGCAAAGAATTTCGGCGCAGTTGAGAGATAGATCGCGACATTTTCAGTATTCTTGCGTGCTTTTACCAAGTCGCCCAAGGCAATGAAATCGCCTTTCTCTGTGACATCGACTTTTAAATACTCGATACGTTGGATAAACGACGCCCACGCTTCATCTGAGAAGTTTTGTTTGACATGGATTTTAGAATTCGTTTCCACTTTAGACAAAAAGCCGGCGGTATCCAATTCGCTGCGGCTTACACCCAAAATACGACCTTCGGGATGAAGCAAACCGGCTACATGCGCCTGATACAGGCAAGGCAAAAGTTTACGCATTGCCAAATCGCCGGTCGCGCCAAACAACACCAAATCAAAATTTGTCTGTGTACTCATCGTTTCATCTCTCGTTGAGGAAGCTTGCTTCAAAACTTTTGGACTGTCGTCATCCATAAAAATCAATTAAAATCAAAAGCCTTTAAGCAATAAGCAGTAAAAAACCAATCGCCCGCACCAAAATTTCAAACAAGCGGGCTAGTGAGTAGTAATACTACACATGACTACAGATTTTGTCCATTCTCATTTTTACAAATTGTTTGATTTAACATAAAAGTTTGATGACTTTTGCAGCCTGCCATTTTACAAATTGACTATACCTCGATTTAAATCAAATTTCTTCCACTTAGCGAATTATTCTGTAACAAAATTACAGAATTTGTACTATAATACGCAGACACTTCGAAGAGAAATCTTCAACATTTCAGACGGCACTCATTATTTATTCCCACAGCTCCAGGCCGTCTGAAAAACACCCAATACAAAAATCAGAAACGCGCAAACAAAATCCCTATCATATCGTTTTGCCAGGAGACAGCACATGAACCCCACTCCTATTCACCCTAAACTCGCCGAGATTACCGAGCGCATCATCGAGCGCAGCCGCCCGACGCGTGAAAAATATCTGGCGAAAATCCGTAGTGCCAAACAGATGGGACGCTTAGAGCGCAACCAGCTCGGCTGCAGCAATTTGGCGCACGGCTACGCCTCCATGCCCAAAAGCATCAAAATCGAAATGCTTCAGGACACCGTTCCCAACTTAGGCATCATTACTGCCTACAACGACATGGTTTCCGCACACCAGCCGTTTAAAGACTTCCCTGATCAAATTAAAGACGAGGCGCAGAAAAACGGCGCGACCGCGCAAGTTGCCGGCGGTACGCCCGCCATGTGCGACGGCATCACGCAAGGCTATGCCGGCATGGAATTGTCGCTGTTCTCCCGCGACGTGATTGCCATGAGTACCGCCGTCGGCCTGTCGCACCAAATGTTCGACGTCAGCCTGTTTATGGGTGTGTGCGACAAAATCGTGCCGGGTCTGATGATAGGCGCGCTTTCGTTCGGTCATATTCCGGGCATCTTTGTCCCCGCAGGTCCGATGTCCAGCGGCATCGGCAATAAAGAAAAAGCCCGCACCCGCCAGCTTTTCGCCGAAGGAAAAGTCGGCCGCGACGCATTGCTCGAAAGCGAAATGGGTTCCTACCACAGCCCCGGCACCTGCACTTTCTACGGCACGGCAAACTCCAACCAAATGATGATGGAAATGATGGGCGTACACCTGCCCGCCGCCGCCTTCGTCCATCCCTATACCGACCTGCGCGAAGCCTTGACCCGCTACGCCGCCGGACACCTCGCGCGCGGCATCAAAAACGGCACCATCAAACCTTTGGGCGAAATGTTGACCGAAAAATCCTTCATCAACGCCCTGATTGGTCTGATGGCGACCGGCGGTTCGACCAACCACACCATGCACCTCGTCGCTATGGCGCGTGCCGCAGGCGTGATTTTGAACTGGGACGACTTTGACGAAATTTCCTCCATCATCCCGCTGCTCATCCGTGTGTACCCCAACGGCAAAGCCGACGTGAACCACTTTACCGCAGCAGGCGGTCTGCCTTTCGTCATCCGCGAATTGCTGGACGCAGGCTTGTTGCACGACGATGTCGATACCGTCGTCGGACACGGTATGCGCCACTACACCAAAGAGCCTTTCCTTATCGACGGCAAGCTCGAATGGCGCGAAGCCCCCGAAACCAGCGGCAATGACGACATCCTGCGCAAAGCCGACAACCCGTTCTCCCCAGACGGCGGTCTGCGCCTGATGAAAGGCAACATCGGACGCGGCGTGATTAAAGTGTCCGCCGTGCGCGAAGGCTGCCGCATCATCGAAGCGCCCGCCATTGTGTTCAACGACCAACGCGAAGTGTTGGCGGCATTTGAACGCGGCGAGTTGGAACGCGATTTCGTCTGCGTCGTCCGCTACCAAGGCCCGCGCGCCAACGGTATGCCCGAGTTGCACAAACTGACCCCGCCTTTGGGTATCCTGCAAGACCGCGGCTTCAAAGTGGCGCTGCTGACCGACGGCCGTATGTCCGGCGCATCCGGCAAAGTGCCTGCGTCCATCCACATGACGCCCGAAGCCCTGATGGGTGGTAACATCGCCAAAATCCGTACCGGCGACCTGATCCGCTTCGACTCCGTTACCGGCGAACTCAACGTCCTGATTAACGAGGCCGAATGGAACGCCCGCGAAGTCGAACACATCGACTTGAGCGCGAACCAACAAGGCTGCGGCCGCGAACTCTTCGCCAACTTCCGCAGCATGACCAGCAGCGCAGAAACCGGCGCCATGAGCTTCGGCGGCGAATTTGCCTAAACCCTTTTCAGACGGCCTCTTAAAACAATCAGGCCGTCTGAAACCATGTTAACGACCCTATTACGATACAGTCCCCAACGGAGACCTAAAATGTCTAAACTGACCCCACGCGAAATCCTGACAGCCGGCGCAGTTGTGCCGGTAATGGCGATTGACGACTTGAGTACTGCCGTCGATTTATCCCATGCCCTTGTCGAAGGCGGCATTCCCACCCTCGAAATCACCCTGCGCACCCCTGTCGGCCTCGACGCCATCCGCCTGATTGCCAAAGAAGTGCCCAACGCCATCGTCGGCGCAGGTACGGTAACCAATCCCGAACAACTCAAAGCCGTCGAAGATGCAGGTGCAGTTTTCGCCATCAGCCCGGGTTTGCACGAATCCCTCGCCAAAGCCAGCCACAACAGCGGCATCCCCCTGATTCCCGGCGTTGCTACCCCGGGCGAAGTCCAACTGGCTTTGGAACACGGTATCGACACCCTCAAACTCTTCCCTGCCGAAGTTGTCGGCGGCAAAGCCATGCTCAAAGCCCTCTACGGCCCTTATGCCGACGTGCGCTTCTGCCCGACCGGCGGCATCAGCCTCGCTACCGCCCCCGATTACTTGTCGCTGCCCAACGTCTTGTGCGTCGGCGGCTCATGGCTGACTCCGAAAGAAGCCATCAAAAACAAAGACTGGGATACCATCACCCGTCTGGCTCGCGAAGCTGCCGCTTTAAAACCCAAAGCCTAATCGGGTTATTAAGCTGAAAGAGCAAAGGCCGTCTGAATATGATTCCAGACGGCCTTTTTATATCAATTAAGCCAACACTTTCCGTGCCGCTTCCACACCCCAATACAAAGCCTCTTCAAATACCGAATAGCTGCTTAAATCACTGTGTGCAAATAATAATCCAGAATTTCGACTTCTGATTTTTAATAAAGCCTCATCGCTTAAATAGCCGGGTTTCGGCACGCTCATGCCATGCCCGCGAACGGTAATGTCAACATGGGAAACGTGCCGCCAAAAGCCTTCGCCGTAAGTAGTAAGCAGATCTTGGGCGGTAAGCTGGAGCAGCTCTTCGTCGCTTGCTTCAAGCAGCTGGCGGCGGACGACTTGTGGCGTATCGTGGTTGAGCGCGGCATAGGCGGTAAAAATCGTGCGTTCAGGACGGGCAACCCGGATAAGCTGGTTGGTCGCAACAACATAGCCCAGCCCTTGACTGCCATAAACCACGTTGTCCCATGCAAGTTCGCTGTTGTTTTTTTCTTTCGGGAAACTGTGCAGTTCAAAATTAGAAACCAGCCATGGCGCGTATTCTGGGATGTCCAGACCAAATTGTTCGGGAGATTCAATAATGCGGGCGGCAACCATCAGCGGCATGGCGGAGATAACGTGTTGCGCGGTGACGGCAATGGTTTCCCCTTTTGCATTATCACGCAACCACACTTCAATCCGGCCATCCGAAAGCGGTTTGATTTTGACGGCAGAAGCATTAATTGAAGCAGGTTTCTCCAAATGGATACTATTTTCAGGCGGCCATTGCCAACCTTCCTGCAAACCGGCATGACGGCGCAGGTTTTCAGAAAGATGCGCCAAACCTTCGGGCCAAGTGAGGACGGTTTCCGCGCTGTTGCGGGCGGCAAAATAATGCAATCCGGCAAAGGCAGACACTTGCCCGATGCCTTGTCCGTAATCGTCGCGGCAACAATAATCGAGATACCATAAAAGCTCAGGCGAGATGTAGCCCTCTTGCTCAAGCCATTGTTTTAACGTCAGATGATCGAGTTTCCGCCATGTTTCATCTGCCGATGACAGCGCAATCGGAATAGCAAAAATTTTCTTACCGTCATTGCCGTAAGCCTGTTTCAGACGGCCTATCAAATCAAAAAACCGTTTGGAATCCGCATCTTCTTTCGGCAATAAATGTTCCACCCATTTATCCTGATATAAGAGGCGCGATTCGGGCGCATAGACCAAATCGGTTTCCCTAAAGCTGCCATCCGGCTGCAAAATACCGAAATCTGCCAGCATCTCGCGCACATACACGCTTTCTTTCGACGGCAAAGCCAAATAATGCGCACCACTCGGCGCTTTCAGGCCGGCTGAAGACGTATAGGCGGCATTGTTGCCATTGCGTTCAAACCCTTCTGCCAATAATACATCGCAGTGATTATGCTTCGCCAAATACCACAACGCCCCCAAACCAGCCGCACCGCCACCGAGTATCAAGGTATTGCATTCATAACGACGGGTCGGCTGATTGATCAATTCTCCGTCGCGCAACAAATGCCCCAACGGCAAGCCGACACGGTTAATAGAAACCGGAGGTTTGCGGTTGAGGTATTTATAAGTCTGCCAAGAGAAAGCAGAGGCAGCGCCAAGCGCGGCGGTATAGCTGAGAAATTGACGGCGAGTTAGCATGTTTTATAAAAAGGTTGTCTGAAAAAATAAAAATAAAACGGTACAACGAGGTTAAGCAGGTCTCGCGTTATTTATGCCCTGCCGAATAACCATGATAGGAGCTGCCGGAATGCGATGAGTCGCTATCTTCCGCTTGGACATAGTTGAACAAGACGGTAAGAAAAATGATGAAAGCAAAGAAAATAATCGTCCCTACCCGTTCTTCTTCGTAATCACGATCGTTTTTATATCTGTCAGAAACTCATATCCATACCAACGCACACAGACTGACCGCTATACCAACTGGGCTACGTAGGTGCGGTGACAGCCAGGCCGGAAGGTTGACGATGATAAGAATCAGCATAGCAATGATACGGGCTACATTATCTCTACTCCCAACATTTCTATTGTCACCCTTCAGCCAGTAAGAGAGCATCTCCTTAGTATCATAAAGACAGGCCGAATGCCTTTCTCATTTGACGGTAAGACACAGGACTGCTTTTACTCCAGACTATTTCATCCTTGCTCTGCTCAGAACACAGAATGACATTCCGGCCATAACTTTTCTTGCCGCTATATTCCTTATAATGAAGCAAATCGCCTTGTTTGACTTTCCAATAAAACGCACCAGCCGCTGCCTCGACCTGCCCACGGTAATGATCAATCAACATTTCACCGGCAGGATTGCCACTTGAATCAAAGTCCGGCCATGTGTGTAAGGTTTCTGACAACCGCCAGCGTTTTCCAGACTCAATCAGCCAGGCAAACCCTTGCTGCGTGTTATAAAGCAGATATTCCGTCCAGTATTCAGACTGATTTTGGTTATAGGACGGTATCTCAGCAAATCTTACAGCCCCGATAATCAGATATTCTGTATCGTTCAGACGGCCTTTCGTACCTATGGAAAGTGTGAACAGGTTTTCTTGTTCTTTCCTTTGGGCATTTGCCTCCATCAACGCAACAGTATCTTTTGTCGTGTTCAAACTACTGCCGCAAGACTGACATAAAAGGAAAGAAGTAACACCACCTGGCCAATGAACAGGAGCGCCGCAATGAGGGCAGTTTTCAGAAAGAATCTCTCCTTTCAGACGGCCTGCACTTTCACGGATTTCATCATCACTGCGCTTATTTTCCAGCTTCAAACTGTCCAAACTGACTATGCGTCCGAAGTAGGAGTTCATTGGAAAAGTCGAATAATCCAAGGTCAAAAACAAATTGCCCCGTCGCCAGTCGCAAACCTCGCCTGTCGCTTGATTCCTAGATAAATTGAACGGCAACTCGCCTTGCGCATCGGTATTACAGTAATGTATGGTGCGGACGTCTGACGCAATAAAGGTTTGGCCATTAAAGATCAACGAACTGGAACCGGCTTTCACCGACTTAAAATTTTTCGGCCCCGTCTCCTCTTCTGAGCCAGCAAACAAGTCATCGCATATAAATCGCCAACCTCGGAAAGCCAGCCGGTCTGCCCGTCATCAAACAAGACATACTATTCATTCCATGCGCCGACATCATAATGCACCTGCAATCGCCCAATCAGCGTAAATTTCCGATCATCAAAAACGCCTCTCGTTCCAATCTGTAACGGACTGAAATCTTCCAGCAACGCAGAATCACGCCCTGCATTGGCAACAAAATATCCGCTCCTCCCCTTACCGCTTCTAGCAACCAGCATACTGCGGCAATGGCCACACACCAGCGTCACGGCAGTAGCGCAATACGCCTCCACAGGCGCACCACAGCTTGGGCAATCGGTTTTAAAAAAAGGCGTTTTTTCCATATAGTGTCAATATTTCAGTTTAAGCAGCACAAGGTTTAAGGCCGTCTGAAAACGGATTGAATATGCTTTCAGACGGCCTAACAGATTTTATTGTTCAACCGATGGTTATATATCGTCCAGTATACCTTCGCCACGTTGCGCAACCGTCCAAACAGCCCTTTCAGCCGCCAACTCCCTGCACAAGATTTCCTTCACTTTTTCCAATTTCATGCCGCCGCAAATAAATGCATCAATGGCGGCGAAGTGGTGTTCAGGCCAAGTGTGGATACTGATATGAGACTCGGCGAGCAGTAAAACGCCGGTTACGCCGCCTGCTCCGCCAAAGGTATGGAAGTGTTCGGTTAATATGGTGGCTTCTGTAGCCTGTGCGGCGGCTACCAAAGCGGTTTTCAGACGGCCTTCATCTTTTAAGATGGCTTCATCGCAGCCGTATAAGTCTAATAGGCCATGATTACCGGGCATGTGGGTCATTTATGGCCTCCGGAATAGCCGCTTGAATAACCGCCATAGCTTCCTCCTGAATGAACTCGGCTACTGTCATCATCCAAATCAGACAAATCTGCATAATTCATCATCGTAACAAAAACAATCAAAGCCATTGCACAAATAACATATCCCACTCGGGAAATACTCTGTTCGCCATTTTCATCTCTCTTCCGTCCAACTATAAAAAGAGCATAGACACCCCAACCGATAAGAAATATATCGAATAGTGCATCGAAGCCATTCATAAACAATGACGGAATATTGACGATAACCAAAATAGCAATCATCAGAAGTCGTAATTTTTCATCGATATCATCTGCACTCATTTTCACGGTGTAAGATGATATTTTATTGGTCAAATTAAACGCATCTGCAATTTCCCGATAAGCAATGGGTGTACTTCTACTCCATGCCATTTCGTGACTGTTTAGTTCGGAACCAAGCTTACGGCTTTGTCCGTCTCGGTAATCGCTGTAATAGTTCAAATCACTGCTTCGGACGCGCCAATAAAACGCTCCGCTGGCAATCCTGACCCGTCCGCCATAGTCATAAAGTTTGCCATAGCCTTGCGGTTGGCGGTTGCGGTCGAGGCGCGGCCAATCGTTCAAGGTTTCGGAAATATTCCAACCTTCATCAGCTTCAACCAGCCATAAGAAACCCTGAGTTGGGTTGTAAAGCAGATACTCTGTCCACTGCCCTTCTGGTGCCAATGTATGTTTGGCACCTTTGAACAAGTTATCAAATGTTTCCTGCGCATCTGTTTCTAAATATCGGATTGCGCCGATAACATGAAACTCTTTATTTTTCAGACGGCCTGTCGAGCCGATAGGCAGAGTAAACAGCGTATTCTGCGACAAACGCAGATTATTGGCGGTAATAAGCTCCGCTTTATCTTTGCCGACTGCCAATTCGCTACCGCAACTTTGACAGTTCAGATGGGAAGTCAGCCCGTTTACCCAATGAATGGATGAGCCGCAGTTAGGACAGTTTTCAGAGGTAATACTGCCTTTCAGACGGCCTGCACTTTCTTTAATTTCATCTTCTTGGCGCGTGTTTTCCAGCTTCAAATCATCTAGGTTTACCATCCGCCCGAAGAAGGCTTCGGGTGTTTTATCGTTGTAATCGAGCGTGATGAAAAGGTTTTCGCAACGCCAGTCGGAAACCAGATTTTCTGTATCTTCTTTCAAAACAAACGGCAACTCACCCTGCGCGGCGGCGCGTTTCAAGCTGATTTTGCGGACATCGGAGGCAATATAGTGCTTATCTTGGAAAGTCAGCTCGCTAAATCCGGCTCGCGTGTCTTCAAATTTCGGCGGATTATCGACTTCGACCGGCATGGTCATCACATACAAATCGCCCGCCTCTGAAAGCCAACCCGCCCTGCCGTCGTCAAATAGCGCATACCATTCATTCCACGCACCATCGTCGTATTGCACCTGAAGCCGTCCGACCAAGGTAAAGCGTTGCACGACAAATGTGCCGCTGGTTCCGATTTGCAGCGGACTAAAATCTTCCAGCAATGCGGAATCACGGCCGGAGTCGACAACGCCGTTATCTTGCCGCACCAGCATGCTGTTGCAATAGCCGCACACCAGCGTCACGGCAGAAGCAGAATGTGCTTCGACAGGTGCGCCGCAGCTTGGGCAGTCGGTTTTAAAGAAAGGAGTTTGAGACATGGATTTGCTTTTTTCAGAATGGGTTGGAATGTTTCAGACGGCCTTAACGTTTATATCAACTGGTTTTATCAATGATTTCAAATTAGAAACAAACCAAATCGCCGAACGGACTCAATCAAATGATTCAAAAGGCCGTCTGAAACCTTTTCACAGAAGCAGCTCAACGCTTCTTTGAATGATATTTTTCAGACGGCCTTCAATTGATTAACCAATCAACTGTTTCAACACTTCAGCCTTGGCTTTATCAAAATCTTCTTGCGAAATCAAACCGCCATCCAGCAAAGACTTGAGTTTCATCAATTTCGCCTGCGGATCTTCGGCAGCCGGCTGAACATTTTGCTGAGCCTGTTGCATATTCGGATGCATCATGCCTGACATGGCACCCGCCATCGCCTGACCAATACCGGCACCCACGCCCAAGCCTGCACCGATTCCGGCAAGTCCGCCTTCATTTTGTGCCGCAAGCGGGATGGATTCGGCGGTTTGATATTGGGTGTAGCGTCCCAAATCGCCGATAACGCCCATCGAAATTTTCTTATCCAACGCAGCCTGAATAGACGCAGGCAAGGTAATGCTTTCAACAGTGAAGTTTTCCAACGCCAAACCCAGCTTGGTAAATTCCGCACCAAGCAACTCGCCGATTTTTTGCGACAGCAAAACTTGGTTCGCCGCCATATCCAAGAATGGGATACCGGAGCTACCAAACGCGGCCGCCAATTGGGTGACTGCAATATTGCGCAGCTGGTTTTCCAAGTCTACACCGCTGTATTGCGCCGCCACTCCACTGACTTCTTTGAAGAATTTTGCCGGATCGCTGATACGGTAAGAATACATACCAAACGAACGCAGTTGCACCGCGCCAAACTCGGCATCGCGCACGGTAACAGGTTGGGATGTACCCCATTTTCGTGCGAGCTGTTGTTTGGTATTGAAAAAGTAAACATCCGATTTAAAAGGGGATTCAAAAAGCTTGTCCCAGTTTTTCAAGTTGGTCAGCACAGGCAACGTTTGCGTATTGAGTGTGTAACGCCCCGGACCGAACACGTCGGCGGTTACGCCTTCATCGACAAACATCGCCATCTGCGCCTCACGCACAGTCAGGCTCGCACCGTTTTGGATTTCCTCATCGGCAATTGGAAAACGCCACATCAGCAGGCTGTCATCGGGATTCGGCCATTGAATGACGTCGATAAACTGTTTCTTGATAAAATTGAACATTTCAGTTCCTTATAAAATAAATCGGGATACAAAATTCAAGGTATGGGTATTCAAGTCAAGCAAGCAGCGTTCAAAATGCCGATCGAGATGGACACTGCACCAAACAACGCGCCGACGGCGACATTGTTGCCAATGAGTTCTGCGGTAGCGCCTTTAATCATCATTGTTGCAGCGAAATAGACAAAAATCTGAATCACTGCTGCGGCAAGTCCCCACAGGATAAAATCGATGAAGCTGATGCTGTGGGCAATGCTTGAGGCAAGCGTCAGACAGAAACCGACCAATGCGCCGCCAAACGACAAGGCGCAGGCAAGGTTGCCGTTTTTAATCAGGCGCAACTCTTCGGCAGGGGTAATCCGCAGATATACGGCACCGAAAACTACAGTCATGGCAACACCTGCCAACATATATTGCAGGTAAAGCAGATATTGGGACAGAGAAATACTCACGATAAGATTCCTTGTTTTGCAATAAAGTGATTATGCCATATTTTTGAAGATAAACCCTTCGGAAATATGGCATTTTTAGAAGCGCTTCAGGCCGTCTGAAACGGTCAGATTTTTTAATTCATGTTTTATTGTGATAATTGTTGACAATTTTTGTATATTTATGTAACTATTGCGCACCGCTATTTATTAGAGTAACGAGGAGAATATGAGCATACTCGCCGCCATCCGCCCTAAAGAGCCTTTGCGCCATCTGCGCTGGTTTGACATGCTGATTGTAACCGCCATCCTGTTCGGTCAATTTGCCTACCGTTCTACCCAACTTTATATCGCCAGCCTGATGCCGCAAGTGGAAACAGCCGCTGCTACCGAAGAAGTGCGCGATACTGCGGTAACCGGCGTGGCTTATTCGGAAAACATGAGCCTGCAGCTGACGCTGCTTGCTATTGCTCTGATTTACCTCATTATTCGCCGTTTCGACTTTAAGCAGTTGCCGATTCACTTTAATTTAGGCGTATTGTTTTGGACGCCTGTAATTTTTATCCTGATGGGTCTGACCGCCGATGCGGTGACTTCGTTAAGCGGCGGCTACAATTACTTCACTACTGAAATTTTCCAATATATCAAACCATTATCCATTTTTGACAAATTCGCCGCCCTTGCGCCGATGGCCATCCTCTACGGCCTTTTAAACGGCTTTTACGAAGAATTCTGCTTCCTCGGTCTTTTAACCTGCGTGGAAGACAAATACAAATGGCAGGCATTGGCCTATTCGACCTTGGTGCGCATCTCCTTCCATACTTATCAAGGCATGCTTTGGGCGACCGTTATCGGCGTTGTTTTCGGCTTGATGTACTACTTCTTCTACAAATACAAAGTTAAAAACCTGCTGCCGTTTTTCCTGATTCACGCCTTGGCAGATATCTTCGGCTCCGGCTTCATCTATTTGATTTGCGCTTAATAGCAACGGTTGGATGAATAAACCAGGCCGTCTGAAACATCATTTTTCAGACGGCCTTGTATCATCTATCGGTTTACTTAATCAACGTAATTGCCACATCCGCATCTTCGGTTGCAACTGCCTCAATCACTGCATCGCCGCCAAACCTCAACACCGATCCTGCGCCGACCGTATGTTTTTCAGTCTGATTCAACGTTACGTCAAAGCTTCCTTTTCCAACGGCAAAAATCAGCGTTTTAAAACCCGGATGATCGTGCGGCTTAATCTGCTCCCCTTTCTTCATGTCTTTCTTAACAACCATGTAATTTTCGCCGCTGAAAATTTTACCGTTTTCGGAAGAAACCTCTCCCAAAGGCGCGGCAGAAACGGCAACGGAAAACAAAGCAGACAGCAATACAGCAGAAATATTAGATACTTTCATGGCAAGCCTTTCTTAAAATAGGGCTTCCATTCTATAAAAACCCACCTCATTACTCAATAATAATTCTTATTTTCTAATAAAAAGGCCGTCTGAAACCCAACGATATTTTTCAGACGGCCTGATTGACCTGTATAATATTTTCTTATTAATAAAATCGCTTTACATACCCATCAAATGGAAACCATCAGAAAAGATCCGCTCGGCTCGGCATGGGTGGTTATTGCCGCGCTCAGCTTTACCGTCATGAACCTCTCCGTCAAAGCCGCCTCTACACATTTCGGCTTTTCCAGCGGCGAGCTGGTCTTTTGGCGCATGCTGGTCTCCACCCTGTTCTTAGGCATCATGGCCAAAGTGCAAGGCAACACATTTTCCACGCCGCATTGGAAAACCCATCTCAACCGCAGCGTCATCGGCACGCTTGCCATGATGTGCACGCTTTATTCCGTCATACATCTGCCGCTGGCAACAGGCGTCACGCTCAACTACACCTCCTCCATCTGGCTTGCCATCTTTTCATTTTTCATTCTAAAAGAACGTATTACGCTTTATACCCAAGCCATTTTGGTTATGGGCTTCATCGGCGTTATCCTGTTGCTCAACCCATCTTTTCAAGGCGGGCAGGAATTTGCCGCGCTGATCAGTTTGGCAGGCGGCGCCATGTCAGGCTGGGCATATTTGCAGGTGCGCGAACTCTCGCTTTTGGGCGAACCGGGCTGGCGCGTGGTGTTTTATCTGTCGCTTACCGGCCTGATTATGTCCGCCATTTGGAGCTGCTTTACCGGCTGGCATCCGCTGACCGTATCTTCCCTGCCCTATCTGGCCGGCATCGGCATCTCCGCCATGATTGCCCAACTGGCCATGACCCGCGCCTATAAGGTTGGCAAGAAATTTACCGTTGCCTCGCTTTCCTACCTGACCGTCGTTTTCTCCGCCCTGTCCGGCGTACTGCTTTTCGGCGATAAAATCACTTGGCAGGAAGCCGCCGGCATGGTTATCATTGTTGCAGGCGGCGTGTTCAGCAGTTTTACTCCGGCCTCAATCAAAAAATTTCTGATGAAGCAATAATTTAACAAGGAGAACACCATGATTTCCATCCGCGAACAATCTTACGGCTTAAACGTAGCGCTGTACAACGAGTTCACTTTGGACGATTTCCGCCAATTGGAAGAAGCCTTGTTGACTGCGAAACAAAAAGTCCATCTGCCCGACATCCTGTTGGACTTGTCCATGCTGAAAGACTTCACCATCGATATGGCGGTCGAGCAAATCAAATTTCTCAACCAACACGAAACCGACTTCGGCCGCGTTGCCGTCATTACCGACGACATTTGGATCAAACTCGGTGCGCGCCTGTCCAGCCTCTTGACCAACCAACATCCCAAATATTTCAGCGACGCTGCCGAAGCACAGGCTTGGTTATTGGCAAGCAATTTGAAATAAAGACAAGGCCGTCTGAACGCATTACCTGAGCAAATTCAAAACCGCTTAGGCTCAAAATCAACGGTATCACAATATTTTTCAAAGCATCAAAAAGGCCGTCTGAAACTTTGCAACCCGCAAAGTTTCAGACGGCCTTTCATCATTTTTATTCAAAAACTTACATCACATCCAATACATCAATGCCCAACAATTCCAAGCCTTGTTTCAGCGTGTCGCCGGTCAGCTTCGCCAGTTGCAGGCGGCTGTTGCGGGTTGCGCCGTCTGATTTCAGAATCGGGCAGGCTTCGTAGAAGCGGCTGAACAGGGTGGCGGTTTGGTAGAGGTAGGCGGCGAGGTAGTGCGGATACGCCGTGTCCGCCACGCTTTGCAGTACGTCTTCAAATTTCAGCAGCTCGGCGGCAAGCTGTTTTTCCAACGGTTCGGTTAAAACGGTTGGCGCGGTTGCGTCCCATTCGCCGGCTTTGCGGAATACGCTTTGCACGCGGGTGTAGGCGTATTGCAGGTAGGGGGCGGTGTTGCCTTCAAATGAGAGCATGGCGTCCCAGTCGAACACATAATCGCTGGTGCGGTTTTTGCTCAAGTCGGCGTATTTGACCGCGCCGATGCCGACGGTTTTGCCGATTTTAGCGGCTTCGTCCGCGCCCAATTCGGGATTTTTTTCTTTCACCAAAGCGGTGGCGCGCTCGACAGCTTCGGTCAGCAGGTCAACCAGTTTTACAGTATCGCCGCTGCGCGTTTTGAACGGTTTGCCGTCTTTGCCCATCATGGTGCCGAAGCCGATAAACTCGGCTTTTGCATCTTCCGGCAGATAGCCTGCTTTGCGGGAAGTGGTGAAAAGTTGTTCGAAGTGCAGGGCTTGGCGGTGGTCGACGACGTACAGCAGGCGGTCGGCTTTCAGACGACCTATGCGGTAGCGCAGGCATGCCAAATCGGTGGAGGCGTAGAGGAAGCCGCCGCCTTGTTTTTGCACGATAAATGCGGCGGGTTCGCCTTCTTTATTTTTAAACTCGTCCAAGAACACAACTTTCGCGCCGTCGTCTTCGACCGCCAGACCTTTTTGAACCAAATCATCGACCACGGGCTGCAAATCGTCGTTGTATTTGGATTCGCCCGCCACATCTTCAGGACGCAGTTTCAAGCCCAGCGTGTCATAAACGGCTTGGGCGTGCGAGAGTGAAATATCGACAAACTGTTTCCACAATGCCAATACGGTTTCATCGCCGCCTTGCAGTTTCACAACGTATTCGCGTGCGGTGTCGGCAAAGGAAGGGTCTTCGTCAAAGCGCACTTTGGCAGCGCGGTAAAACTGCTCCAAATCCGCCAACTCAAACGCAGCGTTGTCTTTTTGCTGCTCAACCAAATAAGCGACCAACATGCCGAACTGTGTACCCCAGTCGCCGACGTGGTTTTGGCGGATAACGGTGTTGCCCATAAATTCCAATACGCGCGAAATGCTGTCGCCGATGATGCTGGAACGCAGATGGCCGACGTGCATTTCTTTGGCCAGATTAGGCGAAGAATAGTCGATAACGACGGTTTGCGGTTTATCGGTTTTTGCTACGCCGAAACGCGCGTCGTTCAAGGCCGTCTGAATGTTTTGGGCGAGAAATTCGGGACGTAGGCGCAGGTTGATAAAGCCCGGGCCGGCTACTTCTGCGCTTTCAATCACGGCGTTGTCAGCCAATGCTTCGGCCACTTTTTGCGCCAACTCGCGCGGATTTTGTTTGGCTTTTTTCGCCGCACCCATCACGCCGTTGATTTGGAAATCGCCGAAGTCGGGATTTTTCGCCGCCTGCAATACGACGGGGCTGTCGGACAAGCCGGCAGCGGCAAAGGCTGCTTGGGCTTCACGTTCGACGGTTTGGTATAAATTCATGTTGTCGGTCTCTATCAATTCAAATCAGGCGGTATTTTAAAAGAATTTCGGGCTTTAAAACAGGGCAAGCTGCAATACTTTTCCAGCGGCTTGTTATATGATTGCATTCTGATTCAACGATTTTGCTGTAAAGGCCGTCTGAAAGGAAAAGCCATGAACCCAAAAAATACGCTTTGTCTGATTGTCGATATTCAAGAACGCCTGCTGCCCGCCCTTTCCGGCACGGACGAAATGTTGGAACGCTGCCGCCTGCTGATTCAAGGTTTAACGGCTTTGGACGTACCCTTTGCCGTAACCGAACAATATCCGAAAGGTTTGGGCAACACCGTATCTGCCGTATCGCTGCTGTTACCCGAAGGCACGCCTGTTGTCGAGAAAACCCGATTTTCGGCGTTTTTACCTGAAATTCAGGAAATATTACGCAAAAACGACATCAAAAACGTTATTTTGGTGGGTGCGGAAGCACATATCTGTATGCTTCAGACGGCCTTGGATTTGAAGGCGCAAGGTTACGCCGTATCCCTGCCTTTTGAATGCACCGCCTCGCGCACAACGGCCAACCGCGACAATGGTTTGGCGCAACTGAGCCGTCAGGGCATTATCATTTCAAATGTTGAAAGTATTTTGTTCCAACTACTCGGCGATGCCAAACGTCCGGCCTTTAAGACTATCTCCAAACTGATTCAATAACAGGCCGTCTGAAATGCAATACACCATCCGCCCTGCCCTGCGGCAAGACTTGCCCGCCATCGTCGATATTTACAACAGCACCGTGGCCACGCGCCAATCCACCGCCGATTTGTCGCCGACCACGGTTGCCGAACGCGAAATATGGTTTGCCGCGCACACGGACAAACGCCCGATCTACGCCCTTTACGATGCCGACGGCACCGTATTGGCCTGGGGCAGTTTCAGCGACTACCATCCGCGCTACGCCTACCACATCAGCGCAGAAGTCAGCATTTATGTCCGCCACGATATGCGCGGTGCAGGCGTGGGCAAAATCCTGTTGCGGCACATGCTCGAACGCGCACCGTCCTTAGACATCCACAACGTCATCGCGCTTGTGTTCGGCCACAACTATCCGAGCCTGAACCTGTTTCACCGTTTCGGATTTGAAGAGTGGGGGCGGCTGCCGCAAGTCTGCGATTTGGACACCATGTTGGCAGACGTTGTGATTTTGGGTAAAAGGATTGTGGATTGATGACGACAAAGGCCGTCTGAAAACTGAATTCAGACGGCCTTTTTACGGCAAAACCTTTATTCCGGTTTCTTCGCCAGCATGGTGACGAATTTAAACTGAATCGGATTGCCGAATTCGTCTTTCGCGTGCATCGAACCCAGCTCTTCCTTGTATTCCACCAACTCCCAATCCTTATAGTATTCGCGCAGCTCGCCCTCGCCAAACTTGAACGGGAACGGCATCGGGCAAGGGAAATCTTCCGTATCCATCGCAGACACGATCAGGTTGTAGCCGCCGGGGTTGGTGTGTTCCTTCATATTGGCAATCACATCAGGAACGTAACGCGGCATCAGGAACATAAACACCACGGTCGCCACCATATAATCGAAGTTTTCCTGAATATTGGCGGCGTTAAGGTCGTATTCAAACGCGCGGACATTCAGTTCTTCAATACGCGCCAGCTCTTCCACGTTTTGAACCGCGTTCGGATTATTATCGACAGCGGTAACGTCAAAACCTTTCAAACCCAAATACAGCGCGTTTCGACCCTGACCGCAGCCCATATCCAAAACCTTGCCGACAGGCACGATGCCTTCGGCGGCGCGGACGGCCGAATGTGTCGCGCTCATGCCGTATTTCTTATTGAAATAGTCCGCCGCCTCGCAGTAAAACGAAAGTTGAATTTCCGTGTCTTGCGTTTGCGGCGCGATAAAGTGCCATGCTTGCGGATGAATAATCCAATCATCGCTTTCAGGCGTCAGCTCGTGCGTGGCCGTAATATTGCCCGCCTCGTCCACTTCATTGAAGTTCAGACGGCCTTGGAGGACATTGAGGCAGCCCCAAGTACCGGCGGCGGTATTGTGTTTGGACAACAAGGCTTCGGGAATCTCGTCCGCCGTCCACACCGGCATCTGTTTGTAACAAAACAATTCTTGCTGTTCGCTCATCATGTTTCCTTTCTATTTTGACGGTTTCAACACAGCTTCTGCCAAGGCTTTCTGAATGGCAATCACGCTCTTGTCGCTTTTAAACTGCAAGGTTTCGGTCGGCGCTTCACTAGAAGAAACCCAAATCTTCAGCTCGGCATCCAAATCGAAATGACCCGAGGTTTCCACCGAAAAGCGCGACACGGAACGGTATGGAATCGAACGGTAAGACACTTTCTTGCCGGTCAAACCCTGTTTGTCCACCAACACCAGCCGATATTCGGTAAACACAATCAAATCGCGCACCAGGCTGAATGCCATTTTTACCTGTTCGCCATCAATCAGGATATTCGCCAAATCGCGTTCCACCGCATCGGCGTCTTTTTGCGAAGCATTGCCTAAAAGGCCGCTGAACAATCCCATATCTGCCTGCTTTCTATACGAGTGATAAGTGCAGGGTATTTTACACGCGCAAACCGTATTTGCCGATATTTCAGACGGCCTTATGTTATGATACCGCCTTATTCGACAAAGACATGCCCATGGATAAACCCGTTTACCTCTACACCGACGGCGCATGCAAAGGCAACCCCGGCGCAGGCGGCTGGGGTGTATTTATGCGCTACGGCTCACACGAAAAAGAATTGTTCGGCGGCGAAGCCGAAACCACCAACAACCGCATGGAGCTGACCGCCGTCATCGAAGGACTGAAATCCTTAAAACGCCGCTGCCAAGTCGTCATCTGCACCGACTCGCAATACGTCAAAAACGGCATGGAAAGCTGGATACACGGTTGGAAAAAAAACGGCTGGAAAACCGCCGCCAAGAAACCGGTCAAAAACGATGATTTATGGAAAGAGCTGGATAGTTTGGTTCAACAACACGATGTCCGCTGGACATGGGTAAAAGGCCACGCCGGACACCCTGAAAACGAAAAAGCTGACGAGCTTGCCAATCAAGGGGCGGCAAAATTTGCATAACACTTCGTCCATGACTGCACTCAGACATCTCAAGCCGTTGTTTGGGATTGCCGTCATTGCATTGATTTGTGTGACCACGTTAAGAGTGCCGAAGAATGTGACGACTTAATCACGCCCGCCTATTTATTTTGGTGGTTTATACCCAAACCGTGGTTTTTCACATTCATCACACTGACTGCTATTTACCTCGTTCTAAAAATCCTGATTGAAATCATCCGATTCCTATTCAGACTGAGAAAGAAAAACCCATGACCTGCCCCATCTGCACTGCCGACAACGAAGATATTTTGCTACAAACGCCAAACCTGCGCGTTATCGCCGTTCACAACGAAGCCGGCGCACCGGCATTCTGCCGCGTTATTTGGAATGACCATGTTTCCGAGATGACCGACCTTTCCCCTGCCGAACGCAACGAAATCATGGAAATGGTGTATCAGGTTGAAGCCGCAATGCGCCAAGTCTTTCGCCCGGCCAAAATCAATTTGGCCAGCCTCGGCAATGTTGTGCCCCACCTGCATTGGCACGTCATTGCCCGCTTTGAAAACGATGCCAACTTCCCCGCGCCGATTTGGGCCGCTCCCGTCCGCGAACACGGTATGGCCTTGCCCGAAAACTGGCCACAACAAATTAAAAACTTAATCGCTTAAACTTTCAGACGGCCTGTAAGGTCCGACACGCCAAGTTCAGGCCGTCTAAACATATAACGAAAGGAAAACCTCAATGAACTCCACCACGCGCCGCCATTTCCTGCGTACCTGTTCTGCCGCGGCAGGCGCAGGATTGTTGCAAGCCTGCGGTACAGGTACGACCACCACGCCGCAAACCAAAACCACATCTACCACCGCGAAAGCCCAAACCGTGCAACCTAAGCAACCTCATCCGCCACGTTCCGGCGACAACCTCCTGCGCGTTGTTGCGCCGTCAGGCTTTGCCGAAGACCCCAACCGCGTGACCACCGGCCTGACCCGCCTCTACAACGCAGGCTTTACCGTGACCAACCAACAGGCAGGCAGCCGCCGTTACCAACGCTTTGCCGGCAGCGACGCCCAACGCGCCGCCGACTTCCAAGACGTTGCCAGCGGCCGCGTTGAAACGCCTAAAGTCTTGATGGGCCTGCGCGGCGGCTACGGCGCGGCACGCATCTTGCCGCAAATCGACTTTGCCTCACTCGGCGCCAGAATGCGCGAACGCGGTACATTGTTCTTCGGTTTCAGCGACGTGTGCGCCGTCCAACTCGCCCTGTTGGCCAAAGGCAATATGATGAGCTTTGCAGGCCCGATGGTGTACAGCGAATTTGGCAAAGCTGACCCCAGCGTCTTTACCATGGATTCTTTCATCCGCGGCACGACCAACAACGTCAATATCGTTGATGTCCCAACCATCCAACGCGCCGATGTCAACGTCGAAGGCACATTGTGGGGCGGCAACCTCAGCGTTCTCGCCTCCCTCGCCGGTACGCCTTACATGCCCGATATTCAAGGCGGCATCCTCTTTATCGAAGACGTCAGCGAGCAACCCTACCGCATCGAACGTATGCTCAACACGCTTTATCTGTCAGGTGTTTTGCAAAAACAACGCGCCATCATCTTCGGCGATTTCCGCATGGGTACTATCCGCGACGTGTACGACTCCAGCTACGACTTCTCCGCCGTCGTCAACCACATTTCGCGCACTGCCAAGATTCCTGTGTTGACCGGTTTCCCATTCGGCCACATTACCAACAAAACCACTTTCCCGTTGGGCGCGCATGCCAAAGTCCGCAGTACCGGCAACGGCGGTTATTCCGTCACCTTCAGCGGCTATCCGACACTGAACCCGTCCGCGCTGACACTCGACAACCTGCTGCCGCCTCCTGTTCCGACTTACGACAGCACCATCTACCGCGACAGCATTACTGAAGAAGTCACCGAATAAGGCTTGTTCAAATCAAAAGGCCGTCTGAAACCCAGTTTCAGACGGCCTTTTTATATCTTCATCTTAACCGTAACGTCGTTGGAAATCTTTCATAAAGTCAGCCAACGCGTTCACACCTTCAAGCGGCATCGCATTGTAAATGCTGGCACGCATACCGCCGACGGTTTTATAGCCTTTAAGCAGGCACAAGCCCTGCAACTCGGCTTCCAACACAAAGCGGCGGTCCAAGTCTTCGCTTGCGGTTTTGAAGACCACGTTCATTTTGGAGCGCGCATCAGGATGAATATCGTTGATGTAAAAACCGCCGCTGCCGTCTATCGTCTCATACAAGGTTTGCGCCTTTATTCGATTGACCGCTTCAATTTTTTTCACACCGCCCTGCGTTTGCAGCCAGCGGAACACCAAACCCGACATATAAATCGCATAGGTGGAAGGCGTGTTGTACATACCGTCGCGGTTGATGTGCGAACGGTAGTTGAACACATCGGGAATATCTTTCGGACAACGCTCCAGCAAATCCTCGCGGATAATGACCACGGTCGCACCGGCAGGGCCGATATTTTTTTGCGCGCCGGCATAAATCAAGCCGTAATCGGATACATCAAACTCACGCGACAAAATCTCGCTCGACATATCGCACACCAGCGGCGGCAGGCCGTCTGAAAGTTTGGGGACGTTTTGATACTGCAAGCCGTTGACGGTTTCATTAATCGCAAAATGAACAAACGCGGAATTCGGGTTGACATCCCAATCCTCAACCGCAGGCAGGTTTTTATAGGCATATTGCTCGCCGCCATGCGCGGCCAAACGGATTTCGGCATTGCTCAAACGGCTCATCTGTTCATAGGCAATACGGCTCCAGTTGCCCGTTACCACCGCGTCGGCAGTCGCAAAACCGTGCGCCAAATTCATGGCCACCATATTGAATTGCGTGGTCGCACCGCCCTGTAAAAACAAGATTTTATAGTTGGACGGAATATTCAAAAGCTGGCGCAAGTCTTGTTCGGCATGATGCAGAATGCTCAAAAACATATCCGAACGGTGGCTCATCGCCATCACGGGAAAACCCGTACCGTTGTAGTCAAGCATTTCCTGTTGCGCGGTACGCAATACCGCTTCCGGCAATACGGCAGGACCTGCGGAAAAATTGTAAATCGGGTGTGCGGACATGGCGGCCTTCTTTCTTATTCGGTGGGTATGAAGAAATTGTAGAACCGCCTTGCGCATTGTGCAAGCACGAAAAATCAGGAAATCTAAGGCCGTCTGAAAACAAAGCAATACCAATTCTTTGTTTTCCAAAACAATTTCAGAAACACCACATAAAAACTTGTCAACAATTTCCTTTTCAGACGGCCTCACCCCTACCCTTTACATTTAAGCAATCACTTCAAAAAATCCACGCCAAATCAACGCTTTTCTTTTATCTTGAAAACAGTTATAATAGGCCAATTTTTCAAATCACACGAAAAATGGCCGCGCGGCCATTTTTTTGTTTATGTACTTCTGGAGAAGCATGGATATTCAAAACATTCTTGATAAAACCCTGCCCGGCTTGGGCTACGAGCTGGTCGATTTCGAACTGACCGCACAAGGCGATTTGCGCGTTTTCATCGATAAAGAAGGCGGCATCACCGTCGAAGACTGCGCCACTGTCAGCAACCATCTGAGCCGCGTGTTTATGGTTGAAGACATCGACTACAAACGTTTGGAAATCTCCAGCCCGGGCCTTGACCGTCCGCTGAAAAAAGCCGCCGACTTCGTGCGCTTTGCCGGCCAGAACGCCAAAATCAAAACACGCCTGCCGATTGATGGTCAGAAAAACTTCATCGGCCGCATCGAATCTTGCGAAAACGACATCGTTACCGTCTCTTTCGACGGCAAAACTGCCCAAATCGAATTGAGCAACATCGACAAAGCCCGTTTGCGCCCCGAATTTAAATTTTAAAAACCGATTACTTTGGAGATTCTAGAAAATGAGTCGCGAAATGTTACAGCTGGCCGAAGCGCTGGCAAGTGAAAAAAACGTTGAAACGGAAGTCGTATTCAAAGCCCTTGAATTCGCCCTCTCTACTGCTGCCAAGAAAAAAGCCGACCGCGAGCACATGGACGTGCGCGTCGAAATCGACCGTGATACCGGCGAATACCAAACCTTCCGCCGTTGGCTGATTGTTGCCGATGAAGACTACACCTACCCCGACGTAGAAAAAACCATCGAGGAAATCCAAGAAGAAATTCCCGGCACCACCATCCAAATCGGCGAATACTACGAAGAGCAGCTGCCAAACGAAGGTTTCGGCCGCCAAGCCGCGCAAACTGCCAAACAAATCATCCTGCAACGCATCCGTGATGCGGAGCGCGAGCAAAACCTGAACGAGTTCCTCGCTTCTAAAGAAGACATCGTTTCCGGTACGGTAAAACGTGTCGAGCGCCACGGCATCATCGTTGAAGTCGTCGCAGGCAAACTCGACGCACTGATTCCGCGCGAAGAAATGATTCCGCGTGAAAACTTCCGTAGCGGCGACCGCATCCGCGCCCTCTTCCTGCGTGTGGACGAAATCGGCAATACAGGTCGCAAACAAGTCATTTTGAGCCGTACCAGCGGCGACTTCTTGGCCAAACTCTACGCCAACGAAGTGCCTGAAATTGCAGACGGCCTATTGGAAATCCGCGAAGTAGCACGCGACCCTGGTCAACGCGCCAAAGTTGCCGTTAAAGCCAACGATCAACGCATCGACCCGCAAGGTACTTGTATCGGCGTGCGCGGTTCCCGTGTTAACGCCGTGAGCAACGAATTGTCCGGCGAACGCATCGACATCGTATTGTGGTCTCCTGAGCCTGCCCAATTCGTGATGAATGCGCTGTCTCCTGCCGAAGTAAGCCGCATCGTAATTGACGAAGACAAACACGCTGTTGACGTGATCGTTGACGAAAACCAACTGGCGCTGGCCATCGGCCGCGGCGGTCAAAACGTCCGCCTGGCTTCCATCCTGACCGGCTGGCAGCTGAACATCATGACCATTGAAGAAGCCGACGAGCGCAATGCCGCCGAAGATGCCGTTATCCGCAACCTCTTCACCACCCACTTGAACATCGACGACGAAACTGCCGATATCTTGGTGGAAGAAGGCTTTGCCACATTGGAAGAAGTTGCTTACGTTCCAGCGGCAGAATTGCTCTCGATTGACGGTTTTGACGAAGAAATCGTTGAAACCCTGCGCAACCGCGCACGCGATGCGATCCTGACCATTACCATCGCCGCAGAAGAAAAACTGGGTGAAGTGTCTGAAGACATGCGCAATTTGGACGGCGTAGATTCCGATATGTTGCGCAAACTTGCCGAAGCCGGCGTAACCCAACGCGATGATCTGGCCGAATTGTCTGTTGACGAATTGGTCGAAATTACCGGTGTTGACGAAGAAGAAGCCAAAAAAGTGATTTTGGCTGCACGCGAACACTGGTTTACTGAAGAAAATAACTAAGGGGGTACTGAATGAGTAATACAACCGTAGCGCAATTTGCCGCCGAACTAAACCGCCCCGTCGATGATTTGCTTAAACAATTGAAAGAAGCCGGGGTCAACAAAAACAGCGGCAATGACAGCATAACCACTGACGACAAACAACTGTTGACTGCTTACCTGCAAAAGAAAAACGGCAGCAACAGCGGCACCATCAGCATCCGCCGCAAAAAAACCGAAGTCAGCACCGTTGACGGCGTAAAAGTGGAAACACGCCGCCGCAGCCGTGCCGTTACCATTCCTTCTTCCGAAGAATTGGCAGCGGAAGCCAAAGCCAAAGTAGCAGCGAAAAACCAAAAAGCCGAAGCAGAAAAAGTAGCCACTCAAGCCGCCGAAGAAAAAGCCAAAGCTGAAGCAGAAGCTGCCGCAAAAGCCGAAGCCCGCGCCAAAGCAGAGGCTGAAGCAGCCAGACTGAAAGCAGCCAAAGCCGCACCAAAAGCGGAAGATAAGCCTGTCGCAGCGAAAAAAGAAGAAGCCAAACCGGTTGAAACCGTAGAAGCCAAGGCCGAAGCAAAAGTTGAAGCTAAAGCAGACAACAAGCCGTCTGAAAAATCCGTTGAAGCTGAAAAACCAGCCGAAGCCAAAAAACCTGCCAAAGCCAAACAAGACAAAGGCGGCAAAGGCAAAGAAGCGAAAAAGACCGCCAAACCTGCCGCTCCTGCCGTACCGCAACCTGTCGTCAGCAAGGAAGAACAGGCCCAACGCGATGAAGAAGCCCGTCGTGCCGCTGCCCTGCGTGCGCATCAAGAAGCCTTGTTGAAAGAAAAACAAGAGCGTCAAGCGCGCCGCGAAGCCATAAAACAACAGGCCGAGAAAGACTCAAAACCTACGAAAGAAGCCAAATCAGGCGAACGCAATAAACCTGCCGAGAAAACCAAAGCAGCATCCAGCGAAGGCAAATCCGAACACAACGCGCGTGGCAAAAAAGAAGACCGTCGTGAGCGTGATGAAGACATTCAAGGCCGCAACGCCAGAGGCAAAGGCGGTAAAGGCGGACGCGACCGCAATGCCCGCAACGGCGACGACGAGCGCGTACGCAGCGGCAAAAAAGGCAAAAAACTCAAACTTGAGCCAAACCAACACGCCTTCCAAGCGCCGACTGAGCCCGTCGTACACGAAGTCTTGGTCCCTGAAACCATTACCGTTGCCGACTTGGCACACAAAATGGCCGTTAAAGGCGTCGAAGTGGTTAAAGCCCTGATGAAAATGGGCATGATGGTAACCATCAACCAATCCATCGACCAAGACACTGCCCTGATTGTGGTGGAAGAACTCGGCCACATCGGTAAACCTGCCGCCGCCGACGACCCTGAAGCATTCTTGGATGAAGGCGTTGAAGCAGTAGAAGCCGAAGCATTGCCGCGTCCTCCGGTGGTGACCGTAATGGGTCACGTTGACCACGGTAAAACTTCCCTGCTGGACTACATCCGCCGTGCCAAAGTGGTACAAGGCGAAGCGGGCGGCATTACCCAACACATCGGTGCATACCACGTTGAAACCCCTCGCGGCGTGATTACCTTCTTGGATACTCCGGGTCACGAAGCATTTACCGCCATGCGTGCGCGCGGTGCGAAAGCAACCGATATCGTGATTCTTGTTGTAGCAGCCGACGACGGCGTGATGCCGCAAACCATCGAGGCAATTGCCCATGCTAAAGCCGCGGGCGTACCGATGGTGGTTGCCGTCAACAAAATCGATAAAGAAGCCGCCAACCCTGAGCGCATCCGCCAAGAGCTGACTGCTCACGAAGTTGTGCCTGACGAATGGGGCGGCGATGTACAGTTCATCGACGTTTCTGCTAAAAAAGGCCTGAACATCGATGCATTGCTCGAAGCCGTCTTGCTCGAAGCCGAAGTTTTGGAACTGACTGCCCCAGTCGATGCACCTGCCAAAGGTATCATTGTTGAGGCTCGTTTGGACAAAGGCCGCGGCGCAGTTGCCACCCTCTTGGTTCAAAGCGGTACGCTGAAAAAAGGCGATATGCTGCTGGCCGGTACTGCATTCGGTAAAATCCGTGCAATGGTTGACGAAAACGGCAAAGCCATCAATGAAGCCGGTCCGTCTATCCCTGTCGAAATTCTCGGCTTATCCGACGTACCGAACGCAGGCGAAGATGCAATGGTATTGGCTGATGAGAAAAAAGCGCGCGAAATCGCCCTCTTCCGTCAAGGCAAATACCGCGATGTACGCTTGGCCAAACAACAGGCCGCGAAACTGGAAAACATGTTCAATAATATGGGCGAAAACCAAGCCCAATCCTTGTCCGTCATCATCAAAGCAGACGTACAAGGTTCTTACGAAGCTTTGGCTGGCAGCCTGAAAAAACTGTCCACCGACGAAGTGAAAGTGAACGTGTTGCACAGCGGCGTTGGCGGCATTACCGAATCTGATGTCAACTTGGCCATCGCTTCCGGCGCATTCATCATCGGCTTTAACGTCCGTGCAGATGCTTCCGCCCGTAAACTGGCTGAGAATGAAAACGTGGAAATCCGTTACTACAACATCATTTACGATGCCATCGACGACGTGAAAGCCGCCATGAGCGGTATGCTCTCTCCGGAAGAGAAAGAGCAAGTAACCGGTACGGTCGAGATCCGTCAGGTTATCTCCGTTTCCAAAGTCGGCAACATTGCAGGCTGTATGGTTACCGACGGTGTGGTCAAACGCGATTCCCATGTCCGCCTCATCCGCAACAACGTGGTTATCCATACCGGCGAGCTGTCTTCTTTGAAACGCTACAAAGACGACGTCAAAGAAGTCCGCATGGGCTTCGAGTGTGGTCTGATGCTCAAAGGCTACAACGAGATTATGGAAGGCGACCAACTCGAATGTTTCGACATCGTCGAAGTTGCCCGTACTCTGTAATCAGACAGGCCGTCTGAAAAATCAGAAGCAGGTTTTGCAATGCGAAACCTGCTTCTTTTTTTCAGACGGCCTTTTTACAACCATTCATAGTTTGAAACTATGGAAATTGATGTGTGGTATATAAGAAACAAAACAGCCGCACAAGGCAAAGCCATTTGTCAAAAGAATAGACGGCAAACTAAGCCTGATAAGGCTCTCTATATATTGTCATATCTTAACGTTTCTGTTGTTTTTATCAAATTTCGGCACTAGTATATACAGCCTAAACACAATACAAATTAAGCAATACCGGCCATATGCCGGATACGTTTACCTCCTTGTTACTCTCATCAATATCTAAAGAAAATATCATGACAATCGAAAAAACAATGCACATCCGCAATGCGCAATTTGAATTACGACATTTAGAGCAATTGCAGCCATCTCCCCTTGCACAAGCAACAACAGGCACATCGGGAGATGACGTTTATTATGTAACCCGCAGCGACGATAAAATCATTGAAAACCCAAATGGCAGAGATGATACGGTTTACAGTTAAAAACCGGCGATGATTGGGTCTTAACCATCAAAGATACAGGCGACACCCTGACCATCCATGACATTGTCAACAATAATGTCGACAGCTTTGTATTCGGAAATGGTAAGAGCTACACCGCCGACGAAATCAACAAAGCACTGATTACAGAAAATACACAAAACAACGGTATCCTGTAAAACTCAAAGGCCGTCTGAAACCTTAATTCAGACGGCCTTAGTTCTTTGCTGATTTATTTATCGTTCTGCTATATAATTATTCTCATTCGAATTCACAAGAAAGAATAAAAATGGATGCCTTAAATCTCCTCACCACGCGTCGCTCTTCCAAAAAACTGACTGCTCCTGCACCCAATGCCGAGCAACTGGAACAAATGCTGCAAGCGGCAACACAAGTTCCTGATCACGGCAATATGCGCCCTTTCCGCTTTACTGTGATTCAAAGCGAGGCCGGCTTACAACGTTTCCGCGAGCTGTTGAGCAATACCGTTACCGAACTCAACTTCGGCGATGATGCCATGAAAAAAGCCGAACGCGTTGGCAACATGGCGCCTATGATTATCGGCGTTACATTTACGCCAAACCGTGAAGTGGTAAAACCCAAACCCGAATGGGAGCAAATGCTGACTGCCGGCTGCGCCGCCTATGCTTTACAACTGGCTGCTTCTGCTCAAGGCTTCGACAACGTTTGGATTACGGGCATGTGGGTCAACAGCCCATTGTTGCGCGAAGCATTTGAGTGTGCCGACAAAGACAAAATCATCGGCCTGATGATGATTGGTTCGCCGACCGAAGAAGGCGGCGGTCCGAAAAATACCAACTTGGAATGTTTTACAACTTATTGGTAAAGCCTGAAAACACTCAGGCCGTCTGAAAACCTGATTTAATGGTTTTTCAGACGGCCTTTTTATATCTATTATCGAAGCATCAAGCCGGATTCATAAACGCTTCAATTTCTTCCAAAGAAATATCCGCCGTCGCACCATGGCGTGAAGCCACCAATGCACCCAACGCACAAGCAAAAGCAATAGCTTCTTGAGGAGGCGCATTGTTCAGCAGTTTGTAAGTCAAGCCGCCAAGGAAGCTGTCGCCCGAGCCGACAGTATCCACCACTTTGACGCGGAAACCGCAATGACGGTATAACTCGCCGTCCTTATACAGAACCGCGCCATGGCTGCCCAAAGTCACGCAAAGGATTTTAACGCCGGTCAACTCAACGAGGTAGCCGATATTTTGCTCGATACTGTGATAAGGAGAACCATAGGCCGCAGCCAATTTATACAACTCATCATCATTGAGTTTGACCATATCGGACTGTTTCATGGTCTCCAACAAGCGGTCAATATCGTAATGGGGCTTGCGCAGATTAACGTCAAAAATTTTGAATTTGGCTTCTTTCAGCAAAACTGCCAAGCTTTTACGCGAAACTTCATCACGGGTTGCCAAGCTGCCAAAAACGAACGCATCGGATTCTGCCACACGTTTGATTGCCGCATCATCAACCGCAATCCTGTCCCACGCGCAAGGGTAAACAATCTCATAAGACGCACTGCCATACTTGTCCAAGTGTACTTTCACCAAGCTGGTCGCACATTCATGACAAACCTGCAAATAATCAGTGTTGACGTTTTTGCTTTGAATCTGGAGTAGCAATTCTTCGCCATCGGCATCATCGCCACGACGGCTGATGATGGCAGTATCGATACCCAAAGACTGCAAACGAACGATAACATTCAGGGGTGCACCACCCAATACCTTTCCGTTTGGAAAATCGTCCCACAGCACTTCGCCGAAACTGGTTACTTTCATTCTTGGCCTTCCTTTTTTGAGGTTGCTTGGCAGGGTCTGCACGCCCAACAGATTTTTTGCAAATCATGTACTTGTAGTAAAACTCCAGCATCGGGGGCAAAAGTATTATGTTTTAAAATATTGGGACTGACAAGCAATTAAGGGCATATCAGACAATAAACTTGATTCATTACAAAATTATATTGTTCCTATTTTTTTCTTTTTCTTTCACATTTATCCCTTTCTATTTCATTAAAACAAAATATTCTGAAATTTAAATACAAAAGGCCGTCTGAAAACTGATTCAATCAATTTTCAGACGGCCTTTATTGAAGTATTGCAGCGATTAAACTACAACTTCTTCTTTTTTCTTCACTTCTTTGGCAATGTTCTCACGACTCAAGCCAAACATCAGCAAGAGCGGGCTGGCAACCAATACGGAAGAGTAAATACCGAATACGATACCGATGGTCAGCGCCATAGAGAAACCGTGCAAGGCTGCACCGCCGAACACCAGCATAGAAACAACCATTGCCTCGGTCGAACCGTGGGTAATGATGGTACGGCTCATGGTTGCGGTAATCGCGTTGTCGATGACTTCCGGCACAGTGTGGCCGCGCATATGCGGCTTACGGAAGTTTTCACGAATACGGTCAAACACAACCACAGATTCGTTCACGGAATAACCCAGAACTGCCAAAATACCTGCCAAGACAGTCAGAGAGAATTCCCATTGGAAGAAGGCGAAACAGCCGAGAATAATCACGATATCGTGCATATTCGCAATAATCGCGGATACTGCAAAACGCCACTCAAAACGCATGGACAAGTAAATAATGATACCTGCCACCACGAAGCCCAATGCCATCAAACCATTGGTAACCAATTCTTCACCAACCTGAGGGCCGATAAATTCGACTTGGCGCAAGGTAACGTCAGGATTGTCTTTTTTCAGCAAATCCATCACTTGGTTGGACAACTGGGCAGACGTTACGCCTTCTTTGTTCGGCAGGCGGATCATGATGTGTTTGTTCGTACCCAATGCCTGAACCTGTACATCACCCATTTTCAGCGTATCGAGGCGTTCGCGCGTTTGATTCACATCCACGCCCTGCTGATATTGGACTTCCATCACCGTACCGCCGGTAAATTCGACGGAGAAATTCAGGCCTTTGGTTACCAAAAAGAACACGGCAGCGATAAACGTAACCAACGAAATAAAGGTCGTCAGTTTGCCGTAGCTCATAAACGGAATATCGCGTTTGATTTTAAATAATTCCATGTTTTACTCCTTGCCTTCTGCCATTTCAGCTTTCGGCTTCCATACCGAACCAATGGAAATATTCCGCAATTTGCGACGGCGGCCGTACCACAGGTTGACCAAAGCACGGAACACGACCACAGACGAGTACATCGAGGTCAGAATACCGATACAGTGTACAACGGCAAAACCGCGTACAGGACCGGAGCCGAATACCAACAAAGCAATACCGGCAATCAGAGAGGTCAAGTTAGAGTCGACAATGGTTGCCCAAGCATGTTGGAAACCGAGGTTGATGGCCTGTTGAGGTGGTATACCTGCGCGTAATTCTTCACGGATACGCTCGTTAATCAATACGTTAGAGTCAA
Source organism: Neisseria subflava (assembly GCF_005221305.1). Classification (NCBI taxonomy): domain Bacteria; kingdom Pseudomonadati; phylum Pseudomonadota; class Betaproteobacteria; order Neisseriales; family Neisseriaceae; genus Neisseria; species Neisseria subflava. Next base: position 275,943 of record NZ_CP039887.1, on the reverse strand, counting down.
TCGCCATACCCAATGTCAATGCCAACGCGGCAATACCCGGCAAGGTCAGCGTTGCCTGCATGGCAGACAAAATGCCCACCAAAAATAAGATATTGGTACTCAAAGCGATGGTAGAGAAGAAACCCATCAGGCGGTAGTAAACCACCATAAATGCAGCAACGGCGGCAAAGCCCCACAAGGTGGAATTGAAGCCTTTTTCAATGTTTTCTTTACCCAAAGACGGGCCGATGGTACGTTCTTCGACAATCTGCATAGGCGCAGCCAGCGAGCCGGCACGCAGCAACAATGAAGTATCGTTGGCTTCGGCAGTTGTCATGCTACCGGAAATCTCCACACGGCCACCGGTAATGGCGGAGCGGATGACAGGCGCAGTCACAACTTCGGATTTACCTTGGTCGATCAACACCATAGCCATACGTTTACCCACATTGGCCGAAGTCAATTCGCCAAAAATACTGCCACCCGCGCTGTCCAAGCTCAGGCTCACAGCAGGAGCGCCCATTTGGTCAAAGCTAGGTTGCGCGTCGTTGATGTTGTCGCCGGTCAGTTCAACTTGTTTGTTGACCAAAATAGTTTCCGGATGATCGCCACCGCTTGACAGTAACTCGTAACCAGTCGGCACATTACCGTTTAAGGCTTCTTGCAGTTTAATCGGATCGTCTTCCACCATGCGCACTTCCAAAGTCGCAGTACGACCGATAATGTCTTTTGCTTTGGCAGTATCTTGTACACCCGGCAGCTGTACAACAATGCGGTCAAGACCGGATTGTTGGATAACCGGTTCTGCCACACCCAATTCGTTCACACGGTTGTGCAAAGTGTTGATGTTTTGCTTAACCGCATCAGAGCGTACTTTATTAATCACCTCCTCAGATAGAGTCAGCACGATATTGTTGCCGTCTGCAACTAAAGTGGCTTCAGGGAACATTTTTTGCAACTGAGGCAAGGCCTTTTGTACATCGGCGGCATCTTGCAGAGGCACAGTCAGACCATTTTCAGCCTGATGCACCGTACCGGTCCGGATTTTTTCGCGGCGCAATTCGCGGCGGATGTCGCCGGCGTAACGTTCAAACGTTTTCTGCATCGCGGCTTTCATGTCCACCTGCATGGTGAAATGTACGCCGCCGCGCAAGTCCAGACCCAAGAACATCGGATTGGCTTTAATTTTCGCCATCCATTCAGGGCTGTCCGCCAAAAGGTTAAGCGCAGTAATATAGCCTTCGCCCAAAGTGTTTTCGATGACATCACGCGCTTTCAATTGCGTTTCAGTATCTTTAAAACGCACTTTCAGCGAGTTATCGACAATGAACATACCGTCAGTTTGAATACCTGCGCTTTGCAACGCAGAAGACACTTTAGACTGGGTTTGCTCATTGATAACGATGGCTTGTCGGTTGGTCGATACCTGTACGGCAGGCGTTTCACCGAAAAGGTTGGGCAGCGAATAAACAGCTGCAACCACAATCGTGAACGCAATCAGCAGGTATTTCCATAAAGGATAACGGTTCATGGTAAACCTTTGCTTTATTTATAAAGGCAAACAGCCGCACTCGGAAAATGAGGCGGCTTTTCGCAAAAAAACGGATTATTCGGCTTTCGCGGCAATCGCGTTGCGTTCAACTTCTACTTCGATTCTCGCACCTTGGCCGATGTCGACAGTGTAGAATTGCTCGCCGACTTTAGTCACGCGGCCTTTGAAACCTGCAGCCAAAACGACTTTATCGCCTACTTTCAAAGCAGCCAGCATCGCTTGGTGTGCTTTGAATTTCTTTTGTTGAGGACGCATAATCAGGAAGTAAAACACCACCATAATCAGCAGTAAGGGGGCAAATTGAGCCACAGCTTGATTCATAATATATCCGTTCTTTTGAGTTTTAAGATAAAGTAAAAAACTGCATACAGCCCAAAACGCAGTTGGTCGGACTGTAAAATTGAGCTATTCTAAAGGCCGTCTGAAAAATTTCCAAGCATTTCCGTATTTATTAACCATATTTAGCAGTCCGTGCGACTCGTTCGAGACACACCTTCCATGCTTAAAAAAATCATTTGGCGCGTGCGTACCCTGCTGCGTCGACTACTCGGCAAAAATGCCCGCACCGTATGGATTTCCCATCCTATATTTCTGCAGCACCAGCCGGGCACCAACCACCCCGACAAGCCCGAACGCATCAGTGCCATTCAAGCCGCCTTAAAAAAGGAAGGCATCTGGCGTCATCTGCAAACCGCTGAAGCACCCGAAATCAAAGATGCGCAACTGGCATTGGTTCACTCGCGCAATTATCTGCACGAATTGGAAGCTGCCCAGCCGCTTCCCGGCAAAATCCACCGCATCGATGACGATACGGTCATCTGCCACGACTCCCTTCAAGCCGCCCGTTTTGCGGCCGGAGCCGTTGTCAAGGCAGTCGATATGGTGATGAACAAAAAGGCTTGGCATGCTTTTTGCGCCATCCGCCCACCCGGCCACCATGCCCACAGTAACAGCGCCAGCGGATTCTGCCTCGTCAACAACACCGCCGCCGGTGTAATGCACGCCATTGCCCAATACCGTCTGCAACGCATCGCCGTCATTGATTTCGACGCCCATTTCGGCGACGGTACGGCGGAGATTCTCCGAGACGATCCGCGCGTGATGTTTTTTAACCTGTTTGAAACCGACATCTTCCCCTTCCCGGAAGCGGAACAATACGCCGGCAGTAAAAATATGCTGCATACGCCCCTCAAACCCGGCACAGGCAGCCGTATCTTCCGTACGACCATCCGCGAACAATGGCTGCCCAAGCTGGAAGCTTTCCGTCCCGAGTTGGTGTTGCTTTCAGCCGGTTTTGACGGGCACAAACAAGACGAAACAGGCCGTCTGAACCTGCATGAAGCCGATTTTGCCTGGCTGACGCACAAAATCGTCCAAGCAACGGCAAGCTGTCAGGGACGTGTCGTTTCCGTACTGGAAGGCGGCTACACCTTGGAATCCATGTCCAAATCCGCCGCCGCCCACATCCGCGTATTGGCAGGCTTGAGCAAGGCAGATTACGTCATCGCCTACCAAAAGCATTTGAAGCGCGGTAAAAGTAACAATCCTACGCAATAACGCATTTAAACTATCGACCCCAGGCCGTCTGAAAACATATTATCTGTTTCAGACGTCCTTTTCTTCATTTACACACCTTAATTTGAGCAAAGACAAACCATTTCCATATTATCAGTAGTAAAATAATAAAAATAAAACGTACAAATAAAAATAGTTCACACACCTCACTGTTACCCTTTCCCCAATTGACCGTCTTTTTCAGACGGCCTCCATTTAAAAAAAGGAGCGTTACAATGAAAGCAGCACGTTTTTACAACAAAGGCGACATCCGCATCGAAGACATTCCAGAGCCAACCGTAGCTCCGGGTACTGTCGGCATTAATGTTGCTTGGTGCGGTATCTGCGGTACCGACCTGCACGAATTCATGGAAGGCCCGATTTTCATTCCGCCTTGCGGCCACCCACACCCAATCTCAGGCGAGTCTGCGCCAGTCACCATGGGTCACGAGTTCTCCGGCGTGGTTTATGCCGTAGGCGAAGGCGTGGACGACATCAAAGTCGGCCAACACGTCGTGGTCGAACCCTACATCATCCGCGACGACGTACCGACCGGCGAAGGCAGCAACTACCACCTCTCCAAAGACATGAACTTCATCGGCTTGGGCGGCTGCGGTGGCGGCTTGTCTGAAAAAATCACCGTCAAACGCCGTTGGGTACACCCTATTTCCGACAAAATCCCATTGGACCAAGCCGCTTTGATTGAGCCTCTGTCCGTCGGCCACCACGCTTATGTCCGCAGCGGCGCGAAAGCAGGCGACGTCGCATTGGTCGGTGGCGCAGGCCCGATCGGTTTGCTGCTTGCCGCCGTGTTGAAAGCCAAAGGCATCAAAGTCATCATCACCGAATTGAGCAAAGCGCGCAAAGACAAAGCCCGCGAATCTGGCGTTGCCGACTACATCCTCGACCCGTCCGAAGTCGACGTCGTCGAAGAAGTGAAAAAATTGACCAACGGCGAAGGCGTAGACGTCGCATTCGAATGTACCAGCGTGAACAAAGTTCTGGATACTTTGGTTGAAGCGTGCAAGCCCACGGCCAATTTGGTTATCGTCTCCATCTGGAGCCACCCCGCCACCATCAACGTCCACAGCGTCGTGATGAAAGAGCTGGACGTGCGCGGCACCATCGCCTACTGCAACGACCACGCCGAAACCATCAAATTGGTTGAAGAAGGCAAAATCAACCTTGAGCCTTTCATCACCCAGCGCATCAAACTGGACGAATTGATTTCCGAAGGCTTCGAGCGCTTGATCCACAACAACGAATCCGCAGTAAAAATCATTGTTAACCCTAATCTTTAATCCTAAGGTTTAAAGAATAAACAGGCCGTCTGAAACTTTTCAGACGGCCTGTGTACTTGATAAATTCCCGAATGGCCCAATTCTATGCCGACCATTCACTTATCAAGAGTAAAACTCCATGAATCCAAAATACGCCCCACTCTTTCAAACATACACCCTCAATAACGGCGTAACCATCAAAAACCGCCTTGTCGTCGCCCCCATGACCCATTTCGGCTCACAAGCCAACGGTTTGATCAGCGACCAAGAGCGTACCTTCCTCAGCAACCGCGCAGGCGATATGGGCTTGTTTATCACTGCCGCCACTTTGGTTCAAAAAGACGGCAAAGCCTTTCACGGCCAACCTGAAGCCACAGGCGAACACTGCCTCGACAGCCTGAAAGAAACCGCACAAATCCTGCAACAGCAAGGCGCAAAAGCAATTTTACAAATTCATCACGGCGGTTCCAAAGCCATGGATGACCTTTTGGACGGTCTCGATAAAATCAGCGCTTCCGCCAGCGAAGCCGAACACGCACGCGAAGCGACCGCAAAAGAAGTCGAAGCACTCATCGCCTCTTATGCGCAAGCCGCCGATTTGGCGCTTCGTGCCGGTTTTGACGGCGTGGAAATCCATGGTGCCAACACCTATCTGATCCAACAGTTTTACTCTGCCCAAAGCAACCGCCGCAACGACCAATGGGGCGGCAGCTTGGAAAACAGAATGCGCTTCCCGCTGGCCGTTATCGATGCCGTGGTTGCCGTCCGTGAAAAACACCAGCGCAACGACTTCATTATCGGCTACCGCTTCTCCCCTGAAGAGCCGGGCGATGACGGCTTAACCATGACCGAAACCGGCGCACTGATTGACGCATTGGTACAAAAACCGCTGCAATATCTGCACGTTTCCTTGTGGGAATTTGATAAAAAAATCCGTCGCGGCGGCGATACCGCCCAAACCCGTATGCAGTTTATCCACGAACGTATCAACGGCAAATTGCCCCTTATCGGCGTGGGTAACCTGTTTACCGCCGACCAAATTTTGGCCGCCTATGAAACCGGCTGGGCAGAATTTATCGCATTGGGCAAAACCGTGATGATTAATCCGCACATCGCCACACAAATCCGTGAAGGCCGCGAAGATGAAATCGAAACCCAACTCGACCCGACGCGTGCCGACCATTACGGCCTCCCCGACACCTTGTGGGGATTTGCCTCCAGCGGTACGCAATCATGGCTGCCGCCGGTAAAAGGCGCGGAATGGAAACCGATGGATATTTAATCATCGATTCATAAACAAAGGCCGTCTGAAACTTTTCAGACGGCCTTTGTTTTGGCGCAAACATTGAATTATCAAGCATTTTTTTGTACAATTCCGCATCTTTCAATCTATTGCAGGGCGTGTTGCACACGCCCTTATTTTAGCCTGTTTTCCAACACCCATATCCTTCAGGCCGTCTGAAAAAGCGGCCTGAAACTTTTTGCAAAGAAAACCATGTCCCAAGAAATCCTCGACCAAGTGCGCCGCCGCCGCACGTTTGCCATCATCTCCCACCCCGACGCGGGTAAAACCACGCTGACCGAAAAGCTCTTGCTGTTTTCAGGCGCGATTCAGAGCGCGGGAACGGTAAAAGGCAAGAAAACCGGAAAATTCGCCACCTCCGACTGGATGGAAATCGAGAAGCAGCGCGGCATTTCCGTGGCATCAAGCGTAATGCAGTTCGACTACAAAGACCACACCGTCAACCTCTTGGACACGCCGGGACACCAAGACTTCTCCGAAGACACCTACCGCGTATTGACCGCCGTGGACAGCGCCTTGATGGTCATCGACGCGGCAAAAGGCGTGGAAGCGCAAACCATCAAACTCTTGAACGTCTGCCGCCTGCGCAATACGCCGATTGTCACGTTCATGAACAAATACGACCGCGAAGTGCGCGATTCTTTGGAATTGCTGGACGAAGTGGAAAATATTTTAAAAATCCGCTGCGCGCCGGTAACTTGGCCGATCGGCATGGGTAAAAATTTCAAGGGCGTGTACCACATCCTGAACGACGAAATCTATCTCTTTGAAGCCGGCGGAGAACGCCTGCCGCACGAGTTCGACATCATCAAAGGCATCGATAATCCCGAATTGGAACAACGATTTCCGTTGGAAATCCAGCAGTTGCGCGACGAAATCGAATTGGTGCAGGCTGCTTCCAACGAGTTCAATTTCGACGAATTTCTCGCCGGCGAACTCACGCCCGTGTTCTTCGGTTCGGCGATTAACAACTTCGGTATTCAGGAAATCCTCAATTCATTGATTGACTGGGCGCCCGCGCCGAAACCGCGCGACGCGACCGTGCGTATGGTCGAGCCGGACGAGCCGAAATTCTCCGGATTTATCTTCAAAATCCAAGCCAATATGGATCCGAAACACCGCGACCGCATCGCCTTCTTGCGCGTCTGCTCCGGCAAATTTGAGCGCGGCATGAAGATGAAACACCTGCGCATCAACCGCGAAATCGCCGCCTCCAGCGTGGTTACATTCATGTCGTACGACCGCGAGCTGGTGGAAGAAGCCTACGCGGGCGACATCATCGGCATCCCGAACCACGGCAACATCCAAATCGGCGACAGCTTTTCCGAAGGCGAACAACTGGCGTTCACCGGCATCCCCTTCTTCGCGCCCGAACTGTTCCGCAGCGTCCGCATCAAAAACCCGCTGAAAATCAAGCAACTGCAAAAAGGTTTGCAACAGCTCGGCGAGGAAGGCGCGGTGCAGGTGTTCAAACCCATGAGCGGCGCGGATTTGATTTTGGGCGCGGTCGGCGTGTTGCAGTTTGAAGTCGTTACCTCGCGGCTGGCCAACGAATACGGCGTAGAAGCCGTGTTCGACAGCGCATCCATCTGGTCGGCACGCTGGGTATCGTGCGAAGACAAGAAAAAACTGGCGGAATTTGAAAAAGCCAATGCAGGCAATCTCGCCATCGACGCAGGCGGCAACCTCGCCTACCTCGCGCCTAACCGCGTCAACCTGAATCTGACGCAAGAACGCTGGCCGGATATTGTGTTCCACGAAACGCGCGAACATTCGGTTAAACTGTAAAATGCAAAGGCCGTCTGAAACTTTCAGACGGCCTTTTTTTCATTCGATATCAACCCAACAAATCCCAAGCAAACTTTCCAATGGTCAGACACAGCAGCAACATAAATCCGTAACGCAGCAGCTTGGTTCCGCCGCGCATTGCCAAGCGCGCTCCGACCATGCCGCCACACAAATTCGCCACTGCCAACGGTATCGCCCATGCCCACACAACATGGCCTTGCGGGATAAAAAACGTCAGCGCGGCAAGATTGGTGGTCGAATTGATGACCTTTGCCGAGGCGTTGGCCGCTAAAAAATCATAGCCGTAAAAGCGAACGAACACAAAAGCCAGCAGGCTGCCTGTTCCCGGCCCGAACACACCGTCGTAAAACCCGATTAACGCGCCGAAAAATAAGCCCCATAAGGTTTCGCGGCGCGTCAGCTTTTCAGTGCGCACCGTCTGCCCCAAGTCTTTTTTCAAAAAAGTGTACAGACACATAGCAATCATGATGACCAACATCGCCGGTTTCATGTATTGCACGGGGAAATACACCACCGTTTTCGCGCCCAAATATGAAGCAGCAAACGCCAACGCCGCCGCAGGCAACAGCATTTTCCACGGCACAGGAATTCGGCGCAGATATTGCCCCGTCGCGGTCAATGTGCCGCAGCAGGAAGCAAATTTATTGACACCCATCACAGAGGCCACAGGCGTAGCATTTGGCAATAGGTTGAACAATCCGGGAATCTGCAACAGCCCTCCGCCGCCAACCGCCGCATCCATCAGCCCGGCGGCAAAGCCGACCAACACCAGATAATAAAAAAACGAATCTGTAAGCATAATGTCCATCTCTAAAAAGCAAAGCGATTTTGCGCGTGTTTGCCTGTCCTGACAACCTAAAAGGCCGTCTGAAAACAAGAAACCATATTCTGTTTTCAGACGGCCTTTTGTTATTTGGCAATATTTACCGGCTTATTGCTTACGCTTGTCCCACCATGCAAACAAATTGCCCAAAACCGTTCCCGATACAGAGTGCCAAACGCAAGCAACGGCGGCGGCAACTGCAGACTCGGCATTACCGGGGAAGAATTTAGCACTCAAACCGGTGGCAAGTCCGGCGTTTTGTACACCGACTTCGATGGCAAGAGTGCGTTTTTTGGCGGTGTTCATGCCGGTCAGCGCGCCGCTGTAATAGCCAAGAATGTAACCACCAATGTTGTGGGCAGCGATGGCGAGTACCATCACGAAAGCGGATTCAGCAAAGCGGTGTCCGTGAACGGCAGCAACGCCGCCGACAATGCAGGCAAACGCGACAACGGCAACGGCAACGGCAACGGCAGGCAGCAGGGTAACAAGCAACATAAACTTGAACATACCCCAGCCGTCCATTTCGACGGTTTGTCCGACCAAATAAGTCATACACAACGGCGTCATCACAGGAGCAAGGACGGTGGAAACAGTGGTCATGCCGACCGAAAAGGCAACATCGCCTTTAGCCAAAAAACTCATAATGTTGGACGAAACGCCGCCCGGACAAGTACCGACCAAAACCAAACCTAGCGTCAATCCGGGCGAAAGGTCAAAGGCTTTGGCAATACCGATAGCGAGCAGGGGCATAATCGTGTATTGGGCGATTGCGCCGATAAAAATATCGAGCGGACGTTGCGCCAAAATTTGATAATCTTCTTTGCCCAAAGTCATGCCCATACCGAGCATGATGATGCCGAGTACGACAACTTGCGTATCGCCTTTTACCCACGAAAAAGTGGCAGGTTCGATAAAGGCGATGATGGAGGCAAGGACGATAATCAGGGCGATGAAGCGGGTCATTTGCTGACTGACTGCGGTCAGAAAGTTCATGTTTTTACTCCTTTGTATGTTCTTATCATGACAATAATTGCCATAATTTAACACATATTAACAATTGCGCGCAATTACAGTAACGAAATAGGGAACCTACCATCCAATAATGTTTAAAAACAAACCGCACCGATTCCACTCAATATCAACACAAAGGCCGTCTGAAACTTTTCAGACGGCCTTATCCTATCCGTTCATCATCGATTTATTCGATATTTTGAACCTGTTCGCGCATTTGTTCGATCAAGACTTTCAGTTCAACCGACGCTTGCGTACATTCAGCGGCGATGGCTTTACTGCCCAAGGTATTGGCCTCACGGTTCAACTCTTGCATCAAGAAATCCAAACGTTTACCTGCGCTACCCTTGCCTTCGGTAACAATGCGGCGTACTTCTGCGATATGGGTGCGCAAACGGCTGAACTCTTCATCCACATCGGATTTTTGAATAAACAAAGCAAATTCCTGTTGCAGGCGGTCGTTGTCGATATTGCCAACGGCTTCTGCCAAACGAGCTTTGACTTTGTCCATATGCGCCTGCAGCAGGCTTGGGAACAATTCGTTCAAAGCGTCCACAATCTCTTCCATAGCGGTCAGACGTTGCAGCAAATGTTCGCCCAGTTTTTTACCTTCGCGTTTGCGGGCGGCTGTGAACTCTTTCAACGCGTCGGTCAATAAATCTTTGACACCTTTCGCCAAGGTCTCGGAATCTTCGCCCTGCCCTGCCAAAACGCCGGGGAAACGCAAAACGTCGGCCACGCTCAGCTTGCCGAAATTGTGTTCCTTACGCCATTCTTTGTTTAAATGCGCCAGCTGTGCGACCAAATCCTGATTGACTTCCAAAGTCTGACCGCCAGAAGCCGCATCTTGCAGCTGAACACGGCACTCCAATTTACCGCGCGCCACAGCCGCGGCAATCTGTTCGCGCAATGCGCCTTCCAAATAGCGCAACTCTTCCGGCATACGGAATTGGACATCCAAATAACGATGGTTGACCGCACGGATTTCCAAATTAATCCGCTTGCCGCAGCATTCGCCTGCAGCATTGGCAAAGCCGGTCATGCTGTGGATTTGAATAGTTCGTCTTGTAGCCATAGTTTTACTCCGTTTCCAAATACGAGTGAAAGTATGGACACTATAACACACCCGACCAACGATTTTCAGACGGCCTTTGATGCCAAATTCCTCTATAATTCAAGGCAACCTGTTTTTTATTCTCCCCAAAAGGACCATCATGAGCGACTACACCCGCACCGACCGCGCCGCCAACAGCCTGCGCAACATCAAAATCACCCCCAATTTCCTGCCACACGCCGACGGCTCCTGCCTTATTGAGTGTGGCAACACCAAAGTGATTTGCACTGCCTCCATCGATGAAAACGTTCCCCCTTTCCTACGCGGTAAAGAACAAGGCTGGGTAACGGCCGAATACGGTATGTTGCCGGCCTCCACCGCCTCCCGTATGCGTCGTGAAGCCGCCGCAGGCAAACAGTCCGGCCGCACACAAGAAATCCAACGCCTGATCGGCCGCTCACTTCGCGCCGTCGTCGATATGGAAAAACTCGGCGAACGCCAAATCCTGATTGACTGCGACGTTATCCAAGCCGACGGTGGCACGCGTACCGCCTCCATTACCGGTGCCTACGTTGCCCTGCAAATCGCCGTGGACAAACTCCTTTCAGACGGCCTTATCAGCGAAAACCCCATCCGTGAAGCCGTTGCCGCCGTTTCTGCCGGCGTGGTGGGCGGTGTACCACTTTTGGACTTGGACTATCCCGAAGATTCAGGCTGCGACAGCGACGTTAACATCATCATGACCGCATCCGGCAAAATCATCGAAATCCAAGGTACAGCCGAAGGTGCACCGTTCAGTATCGAAGAATTGGGCAAGCTGATTGCCCTCGCGCATAAAGGCATTGCCGAATTGGTCCAACACCAGCAGGCCGCCCTTTTGGCCCAATAATCAACAAGGCCGTCTGAAAACTTTCAGACGGCCTTTTTTAACCCAACCCCTTTATGCGTATTTACTCAAAAAAGCGCGTTCTATCCTTGAATTCCATGTAAAAAATAGTAATAATAACCCTTTTTCCAGCAAACCAAGCTGCCCGACAACCCCCACAAGAAAGCACGAAACATGGCGTTAATCGTACATAAATACGGCGGCACATCAGTAGGCTCGCCCGAACGCATCAAAAACGTAGCCAAACGTGTCGCCAAAGCCCGCGCCGAAGGACACGACATCGTAGTCGTCGTATCCGCCATGAGCGGCGAAACCAACCGACTGGTCGCACTGGCGCACGAAATGCAAGAGCATCCCGATCCGCGCGAACTCGACGTCGTTCTCGCTACCGGCGAACAAGTGACCATCGGCCTGCTGGCCATGGCCCTGAAGGACATCGGCGTTGACGCCAAGAGCTACACCGGCTGGCAAGTCGCCCTCCAAACCAACACTTCCCACACCAAAGCCCGCATCGAAAACATCGACGACGAGAAAATGCGTGCCGATTTGGCCGCCGGAAAAGTCGTTATCGTAGCCGGTTTCCAAGGCATCAGCAGCGAAGGCAATATCTCAACCCTCGGCCGTGGCGGTTCTGACACCTCCGCCGTTGCCATCGCCGCAGCCCTCAAAGCCGACGAATGCCAAATTTACACCGACGTGGACGGCGTTTACACCACCGACCCACGCGTCGTACCCGAAGCGCGCCGCATGGATACGGTTACATTTGAAGAAATGATCGAATTGGCAAGCCTCGGCTCGAAAGTCTTGCAAATCCGTTCCGTAGAATTCGCCGGAAAATACAAAGTGCGCCTGCGCGTACTGAGCAGCCTGCAAGACGGCGGCAACGGCACCCTGATTACCTTTGAAGAGGACGACAACATGGAAAGAGCAGCCGTAACCGGTATCGCATTCGACAAAAACCAAGCACGCATCAACGTACGCGGCGTACCTGACAAACCCGGCGTTGCCTACCAAATCCTCGGCGCAGTGGCCGATGCCAACATCGAAGTCGACATGATCATCCAAAATGTCGGCAGCGAAGGCACAACCGACTTCTCCTTCACCGTTCCACGCGGCGACTACAAACAAACCATCGAACTGCTGCAACAACGCCAAGACAGCATCGGCGCTGCCTACATCGACGGCGACGACACCGTATGCAAAGTCTCCGCAGTCGGCTTGGGCATGCGTTCACACGTCGGCGTAGCAGCCAAAATCTTCCGCACCCTCGCAGAAGAAGGCATCAACATCCAAATGATTTCAACTTCCGAAATCAAAGTATCCGTCCTGATTGACGAAAAATACATGGAACTGGCTACCCGCGTTCTGCACAAAGCATTCGACTTGGGTAACTAATTCCCATCCAGTCAAAAAGGCCGTCTGAAACTTTATTGTTTCAGACGGCCTTTTTTATTAAAACCTTGCTGTTTCAAAGCTCAATTCTTCCCTTCTCTCGAAAAATGCTCAATCTCAAATCCGCTCTGACGATAAGCTCGGAAACGGTCTCGGGCTTCGGCCAAATCTTCTAAGCTGTTGCCCACAATTTCAAGGATACGGTTTGGAATGGCCGGGGCTTGGCTCCAAAAATCGGCAGACAGGTTCAAAACCGTGCAATCTTGCGGAATATTCGGCAATGCGTTTCCAAACGCAAGCAATACCGGCGTTTCAGACGGCATGGGGTCGGTAGGCAGCCAGACTTCATGCGGAATAAAGCTTTCGGGAATCTGCTGCCATAAATCAACGTCTAGTTGCTGCACTGCCGCAGAAGAATCCGACCACACCAAAATCTGCCCGCCATCGCGTATGGCGCGCGCAATCAGGCGGCAGGCAAAGGCGGCCGGTTGGGCGACGTGTGTATAAAAAGTGGCTTTAGGCATGGCGTATTCTTTCGTTTGAGCAATAGATTTGCCGTTTTCAGACGGCCTTTTTGGTTTTCAACAATCTCAAGGCATTGCCCAACACCAGCAGCGAGCTGAAACTCATGCCGAGCGCGGCAATCCACGGGGTAACGTAACCAAATACGGCCAATGGAACGGCAACCAGATTGTATGCGCTCGCCCAAGTCAGGTTTTGACGGATGATTTGATGGGTGCGGCGTGCCTGTTCCATCATCACGGGCAAAACGTTCAAATCATCATTGAGCAAAACCACATCCGCACCGTCTCGCGCCACATCGGCACTCGTGGCCACGGCGGCCGATACGTCGGCTTGGGCAAGGACGGGGGCATCGTTGATACCGTCGCCGATCATCATGACTTTACGTCCTTGTTTTTGCAGATTTTCCACATAAGCCAGCTTGTCTTCAGGCGTGGCTTCGGCGCAATAAGCGTCCAAACCCAGCTCTTGCGCAACTTGGGCTACGGCAGCCTGACGGTCGCCGCTTAAAAGGTGCAGACGGATGCCGTGTTGTTTCAGGTTTTGCAGCATTTCAGCGACGCTGTCTTTGATTTGGTCTTCCAGCAAAAAGGCCGTCTGAAAACCGCTTTGATTGCCCAAGAAAATAATGCCGCCTGTGTGGTCGATATGTGCAAATACTTCGGGAAGATTACCGGCAATTTCCGAGACAAACGCCGCTTTGCCCAAAGCCCAAACTTGGGTTTCGCCATCAAATTCGATTTGCGCGCTGACACCGTGTCCGATACGGTTGACCCGTTGCTGCACTTTCACATCAAGCGCGGATACAGGGCCGTCTGAAAGCGTATGGTTCAAAATGGCACGGGCGATGGGGTGTTCGGATTGCTGTTCCAATGCTTGGGCGATAGCAAGGGCTTGGACTTCGTTCAGACGGCCTGTATGCAACATACGGCTGACGGAAAGCTGCCCTTTGGTCAGCGTACCGGTTTTATCGAACACGACGTCGTCAATTTGGGCAAGCGTTTCCAGGCTTTGTTTGCCGCTGATAAGAATGCCGTCTTTGGCAAGCGCACCGGTAGAAGCGGCCAGCGCGGTCGGCGTGGCAAGCGACAAGGCACACGGGCAGGTAATGACCAGCAGGGCAACGGTAATCCACAAAGCAGTGTGCGCGTCAGCATACCATGCCCAGCCGATAAAAACAGGAATCGCAAGCAAAAGTTCGCCAAACACGAAACTGGACGCGTATTTTTCGGCCAACTCGGCGGCACGCGGTTTTTGCGCCAGCGCACGGTCGAGCAGTTTAACGATATGGGACAAACGCGTGTTGCCGCCGGTATGATCGGTGTGGATGATTAAAGGGCTGCTGGTGTTGAGCGTACCGGCGGTTACTTTTTCAGACGGCCTTTTCACGATGGGCAGGCTTTCGCCGGTCAACATGGCTTCGTTAACCTCACTCTCGCCGGACAAAACCGTACCGTCCACCGGAATGACTTCGCCGGGTTTCACAACAATCGTATCGCCGATATTGAGGCGGACGACTGCGGCTTCCTCGATGGCTTCGCTTTCAGGATAAGACGGCAAACGGTGGCAGAATGCCGGAACCAATTTAACCAACCGCTCCGCCGCATCGCCGGCTTTGCGTCGGGCAATCTGTTCCATAAAACGCCCGCCCAACAGAAAAAACAGCAACATGGCAATGGATTCAAAATACATGCCCTGCCCTGCATTGGTAGCCAGGCTGTAAATACCGGCGATAAAGGTCATCACAATGGCAATGGCAATCGGCGTATCCATGCCGACACGGCGGTTTTTCCAGTCGCGCCAGGCGCCGCGGTAAAACGGCAACGCGCTGTAAAACACAACGGGCAACACCATCAAAAAGCCGCCCCAATGCAGGATTTCCAAATAAAGCGGCTCGATGTCGCCGCCGTAAAAATAAGTCGGCAGGGCAAACATCATCGTTTGCATCATGCCCAGACCGGCCACGGCCAATCTGACGATAAACTGTTTGCGTTCCTTCTGCGCCTGCGCTTCGATTTTTTGCGCATCATAAGGCGCGGCGGTATAACCGGTTTGGCGGATTTTCAGCAAAATGTCCGACAATTCGATGTGGGCGCCGTCCCACACCACGCGGCAACGGTGGGTGCTGTAATTCAAATCCACGCGCACCACGCCCTTCATGCGCAACAACTGCTGCTCAATCAGCCACACACACGCGGCGCAGGTAATGCCGCCCAGCATCAACACCGCCTCGCGCTCATCCCCTGCGCCGACCTCGACAAAATCAGCCTGCACTTCGGGCAAATCATATAGCTTTAATTGCGACAACACTTCCGGCGGCGGCAATTCAGATTTTTCCGCGTCTGCAGTACGCTGTTTGTAATAATTGCCCAAACCTGCATCGATGATACTCTGCGCCACCGCTTGGCAACCGGCGCAGCAGGTTTCGTGTTCTTCGTCTTCAAAACGAACCGTCAGATGCAGATGCTCCGGGACTTCAAGTCCGCAATGGAAGCAGTTTTTTTGGGGATGTGTGGAAGATGTCATAATGTGTTCGATTTATTTTTCAGACGGCCTGAAATAATCGTTTCAGGGTGTTACATTTTAGCAAAAAGCGTTTTTCCGCCTCATTTCATTTACTTTTGAATTAATAGACTGTCGAATTTTATAAAAACCATGGAAAACAAAGTATTGACCGTTTATCAAATGATGAACGGTAACATATAAATACCGTTTATCTTTAAAAACTTCCAATTATTTTAACGTAAAAATGGAACTTTTTTAAAAATCCAAATACATTTTTTATTGACCTCAATCCATTTAAGCAGCATACTTTAGGCATTCCGCGAAGACGGAAATAAAAAACACACATTTACTTATAACACTAACTTATTGGGAAACCTCACCATGATTGATCGCCTTATGCCTATCTTTGCCGTTATCGGCATTTTGTCCAGCACCGTATACCTGAGCCTCGCCGCTTGGATGCTTTACGAAAGCGTGTTCAAAAAGAAAAGCCCTCTGTCGGCATAATCCTCGGATTTAAAATTTTACGGTAAGGCCGTCTGAACATTCAGACGGCCTTGTTTCATTCCATACTATCAATCACTTGGCTGTACGGCCAATTCAATCATCGCTTCGCGTAAACCGTCCAGGCCTAAACTTTCGGCAACGGAAACATTCACGCCGACGGCATGCCCGGAGTTGTCGCGCAAAATGCCTGCTTCACGCATACCCGACGGCAGCAAATCAATTTTGTTGTACACCACCAATTGCGGAATTTCATGCGCGCCGATTTCTTCCAAAACCACATTCACATCGTCCATCTGCCGCTCGAAATCGGGATTGAACACATCGACGACGTGCAGTAGCACATCTGCCATCGCCGTCTCTTCCAAAGTAGCGGAAAACGCCGACACCAACTTGTGCGGCAAATCGCGGACGAAGCCGACTGTATCGGTCAAAATCACACTCGCCTCGTGCGACAGGAAAAGCCGTCGCGCAGTGGTATCCAAAGTGGCGAACAACTGGTCTTTCGCCAATACGTCCGCTTTGGTCAGGCGGTTGAACAGGCTGGATTTTCCGGCATTGGTATAGCCGACAATGGCAAAGGTTTTCAGACGGCCGCTCATGCGCGATTTGCGGCGCGTGGCGCGTTGTTTGCGGACATCGGCAAGCTGTTTTTTCAATGCCGTGATTTTTTGTCCGATTAAACGGCGGTCGGTTTCCAGCTGGGTTTCGCCCGGCCCTTTCAAGCCGATGCCGCCTTTCTGGCTTTGCAAATGTCCATAACCGCGCACCAGCCGTCCGCTCAAATGGTTCAACTGAGCCAGCTCCACCTGCAACTTACCTTCCTGCGACTGGGCGCGTTTGGCGAAAATCGCCAAAATCAAACCCACTCTGTCGAGGACGCGGCATTGAAGCTCTTTTTCCAGATTACGCTCTTGTGTCGGCGTGAGTTCGTGGTTGAACACGACCAGTCCGACATCATGCTGCTTGACCACTGCCGCCAACTCTTCCGCCTTGCCCGTACCGACAAACAAAGCCGGATGCGGTTTGTCACGGCGTGAAGTTTCGATAGAAACCAAATCGCCGCCGGCCGCACTCACCAATTCTGCCGCTTCGGTCAAGGCCGTCTGAAAGCCGCGCTCGCGCGTTTCGTTTGCGCCGGAATAGTCCGCCGTCAGCATTACGCCGACCAAGAGGACGCGTTCGGGCTGCTCCAAAGATTTATCGACGGAAAACAGATTGCGCTTGCTCAAAAAATTTCCTTTCAGACGGCCTGACGGCTGAGTCAAAGTGCCGATTAACGGTTTTTCAAAATATCGGCGAAATATTCGGTCACTTCTGCCAAACGTCCGCCCTGCGCGGCATAAGGCTGCATTACGGCCACCAGCTGCTCCAACACTTCACGCGTTTCGGTTTGCGCGTGTTCGCGGTAGAGCCACATATTTTGCATGGTTACCGTGGTCAATGCCTCGCGTACATTAAGCAAGAGCAAGTGGCGGCAAGACTCATAGCCTTGACGCAAATCGCCGGCCGCATAGGCGGTAACCGACAATTCATAGTCGATGTCCAACTGATAAACATTGCTTTGGACAAAAAGAATATCGTCTTTCGGGAACGGAATGCGTTTCGCCATCAGGCCGATCGCATGGGAAATGCGGTATTTTCCTTCCTGGCGCAGCATAGTTTGTGCAAGGTAGAGACACTCGGCACGGCGCGGATTGTAATCGTAGCCTGCCAACCAAGTCGCCAGGGCTTCATCACGTTTGCCCATTAATTTATAGCATTCGCCCAGCTGTTGGTAAGAAACCGTCACTTCCTCGATCCAACCGCCCAACTCGATGCGTTTTTTAAACCATTCGCTCGCACGCTCGGGCATATCAGAATCCCAATAAGAACGCGCCGCATAAAAGGCGTAACGCGGTTTCAGGTCTTCATCTTCAGGGCTGTAAAACGCTTTTTCCAAAGAAACGGCGTCAAGCAGGTATTTGTTCGCCATATTGCTGCGTGCGCCGAAACGGCCGCTGAGGACCGTATAGTCGCCATGAAGCGTGGCTTCGCTGGTATCTTGTTTGTCGGTTTCGATAAACTCGTGCAAGACGCCGCGCCAGTAGAATGTACCGTCATTGCGCAACAACAGCGGACGGTAATAAACCACGCCGCCCATGGCATTTCTCATGCGGAGGCGGTAACGGTCGGCGGTCAGCTCGGGTAATTCCAATTTGCCTTCAAAGCGGTCGTCCGCATCAAAAATCAACACGTAATCGGTTTTCCCTTTTGCGTGTTTCAACGCCTGATTGCGGTTGTATGCAAAATTTTGCCAACCATCCTGATGAATCTCGCCCGCGATGCCCTTTGCATCGAAAAAGCGACGGATCACGCCGACGGTATCATCTGTTGAGCCGGTGTCGCTGATGACATAGTAGTCAAGTTTGATGTGGTCGGTGATGTTGGCCAGTGTTTCTTCGATGATTGCCGCTTCGTTTTTGACAATCATATTCAAGCAGATGGTTTGGGACATTTTCAATAGCCGCATTGGTTTGGAAAGGTATTATTTTACTTTAGCATTTTGTTTTTTGCACACAAAATACTCAGGCCGTCTGAAGATTGCCTTTCAGACGGCCTGAAGTTTATTTTGCCTTATCTTTTTTCCTGACGACGTATCAGATACACCGCCAACAGCGCAAACAAAACCGTCGGCAATGCGCCCGCCAAAAACGGCGGCACGCCGTACAACTGGCTGGTAAAGCCGAAGAGCCGTCCGGCAAAGTGGAACAGCAAACCGAGGCAGATACCGCCGAAAAGTTTCAAGCCCATATTGCCGTGGCGCGTGGTTTGCGGGGTAAAGGCGAAGGCAACAAGCGCCATCACCCATGCGGCAACGGGATACACCAGCTTGCTCCACCATGCGATGGCATAAACTTGGGTATTTTGGTTGTTTTTTTCCAGATGGTCGATGTAGGTGGTCAATTCGCCGACAGACATTTGGTCAGGCTTGACGAGCAATACATCCATCAGGTTGCGTTTGACGGAAATCGGCCAGTTTTCTTCGGCGGCAGTAGAAACCTCGACTTTATCTTCGCCCAATATACTGCGGCGGATATTTTTCAGCTGCCAGCTGCCATCGGGATTCAAAACCGCTGATTCGGCTTCTGCCGCTTGGATCAGTTCGTTTTTATCGTTGCGCTGCCAAATTTTGATGCCCAAAAGCGTATGGTCGGGCAACATTTCGCGCACGTTGATAATGCTGTTTTTTTCTTTCAGCCAAAGGCCGGTATTGCCGGTACTGATTTTGCCGTTGATAGCCGCGGCTTTGATGTTTTCGGCTTTTTGGCTCAGCGCGGGGGCGACCCATTCGCCGAGCGCAACGGTGGCAATGGCGAAAATCAAACCGAACTGCGACAGAATCAACAGCAGCTTTTTGGTACTCATGCCGCTGGCTTTGATAACGGTCAGCTCGCTGCCGGAAGCCAGTTGGCTGAGGGAAATCAGGCCGCCGATCAAAACGGCAAGCGGCATCAGTTCATATGCGCGCGCAGGCATCTGCATTAAAACATACTGCCCCAATTTTGCGCCGTTATAGCTGCCCTTTCCAAGATCGCCGACTTCGTTGATGATTTCAAAAAAGCTGTACAAAGCGAGGAAGGCAAGGAGGGCGTAAACCGCCATAACCGCCATTTGACGGATGATGTAACGTGAAATCAGGTTCATTTTCCGCCTTTCAATGTCAGACTTTTGGCAACCGCCTGCCAGAAGGGTTGGCTAGGCATACTGCGCACGCGCAGCAGGACGACGGCAATCACAAACATGATGATGTGCATAGGCAGCAGTCCGATCCAGAAATGGATTTTGCCGTCTTCCACAGCATTGCGCAGAAAGGTCAGCCCGTTTTGGTAAACCAAAAACAAACCGATGGCAATCAGGATATTGTAGGTATGGCCGCTGCGCGGATTGAAATAGGAAAGCGGCACAGCAAGCAGGCACAACAGCAAAACGCTGACGGTCAAGGAAATACGCCACATCAATTCCGCCTGGTGTTGGGGATTGCTGCTGCCAATCAGTTGGGCGGTCGGAATGGTACGGCGGTGTGAAACAGGGTCGATGAGTTTGGGCGTAGTGCTGATAATCAGGCTGAGCTGTTGGAAAGAAACGCGGTTGTAATCGGCTTTGCCAGGCGTACCGCTGTAACGGTAGCCGTCGCGCAATTCAAGCGTGCGTTTGTTGTCGGTCAGCGAAAAATTGCCCTCTTTGGCAAAAACGATGTTGTCGTTGCCGTTTTTGTCCTGCTCGCGCAGGAACAGGTTTTTCATGATGCCGGATTCAGTATCGAAGGTTTCGACAAAATAAACCCTGCCGTTGCGCTTGCCCAAGTTATTGAACTCGCCGGCTTCCACCAAAGACAACTCCTGCTTCTGCTTCAAAATTTCGGCATATTCGCGGCTGCGCAATTCTGCCCACGGCATCACCCAAAGCTGCATGACGGCAATCAAAATGGCAAACGGCACGGCAAACTGCATGACCGGGCGTATCCATTGTTTCAATGCCAATCCGCAGGAAAGCCAAACCGACATCTCGCTGTCGCGCCAGTAGCGGGTCAATACGGCCAACGTACTGATAAATGCGGTCAACACCAGCAAAAGCGGGGTCATGCCGATTACCCAGAAGCCGACTAAGGCCAACACGGCATCGATGGCGACACGCCCGTCGGCTGCGCGGCCAAGCAGGTTGATGGCCTGCGTCGACACCAATACCGCCAAGAGGACGACAAAGATGCCGACGGCGGTAAAGGAAAGTTCTTTAATAAAGTTTCTTTGGTAAATCATAAGATTGAGCGTGGTATACGGTTTATGGGAAACCTATATTTATTAATAAGGCTTCAGACGGCATGACACAAATGGAGTACAATGATTTTCATCTGTTCGGACGGTTGGTCAACATGCCGTCTGAACAACCGACAACCGTTCCAATCAGGAGAATAAACGTGAAATTTAGCACAAAAGCCGAAACTTTGCAGGCTCAACAGGCAGGTGCGCAATTATTTGTCTGCACCGAAGCATCGCAACTGAGCAACCCGACTGCCCTCGCCCTCTTCGCTTCCCTTGAAGAAGGTCAAAATTTCGCCGACACCAAAATCCCGACGGACAACGGTTTGCAAGCCATTGCCGTCGCCCTCCTCGCTAAAACCGACCGCGCCGCATTGAACAAAGCCGCAGCCGAAGCCGCCAAATGGGCGCAAAATCAAGAAACGGTCAATGTGGACGTTCATGCCTTTGAAGAAGCGCAAGCCGCCGCCGTTGCCGAAGCGTTTGCGATTGCTTTCGGCAATGCCGCCTACCGTTTCGACCGCTACAAAAAAGAAGCCAAACCGGCCAAATTTGCAGAAGCCGTGTTCCACAGCGCACACGAAGCCGCCGTCAAAGAAGCCCTGCGCGTTGCCGAAGCGCAGGTTTACGGACAAAGCCTCTGCCGCGACTTGGGCAATGCCGCACCCAACGAATGCACGCCTGAATTCCTCGCGCGTACTGCCAAAGCCGAAGCCGAAAAATTGGGCGCACACGCTAAAATCATTGAAAAAGACTACATCAAAGAAAACATGGGTTCGTTCTGGTCTGTCGCCAAAGGCAGCGTCGAAGACCCATATTTGGTCGAATTGAGCTATTTCGGCGCAGCCGACAAAGAAGCCGCGCCTGTGGTATTGGTCGGCAAAGGCATTACCTTCGACACCGGCGGCATCTCCCTCAAGCCCGGTCTGAACATGGACGAAATGAAGTTTGACATGTGCGGCGCGGCAACCGTCATCAGCACCTTCTGCGCCGCCGTCAAACTGCAACTGCCGATTAACCTCGTCGCCATTGTTGCCACCTGCGAAAACATGCCTTCCGGCGCGGCAAACAAACCGGGCGACGTCGTGAAAAGCATGAAAGGCCTGACGATTGAAGTGTTGAACACCGATGCCGAAGGTCGTCTGATTTTGTGCGACGCGCTCACTTACGCCGAACAGTTCAAACCCAAAGCCGTCATCGACGTCGCCACCCTGACCGGCGCGTGCATCATCGCCTTGGGACATGACGTCAGTGGCGTGATGGGCAACAATCAGGATTTGGTCGACAGCCTGCTTGCCGCCTCCCGCAACGTGGACGACAAAGCATGGCAACTGCCGCTCTTTGAGACCTACAAAGACCAACTCAAATCCAACTTTGCCGACATTCCAAACATCGGCACGCCGGGTGCAGGCACGATTACCGCCGCAACATTCTTGTCTTACTTTACCGAAGACTATCCATGGGCACACCTCGACATCGCAGGTACTGCATGGAAATCCGGCGGTGAAAAAGGCGCGACTGGCCGCCCTGTTCCTTTATTGTTGAACTATCTGCGCAATGTGAAATAAATCTTGGGGGGAAGTCTGCGGGGTTAATCGTTTCAACCCCGCAGGCCGTCTGAAAACGGAATCCGCATTATCTGACACAACCCAACAAACGGAGAACCATGATGAAACCGCTATTTGCCGCATTATCTGTCGCCCTTCTGCTCGGCACATCCATAAGCGCCCAAGCTGCCGAACAAACCACCCCCACCGACCGCAACATCCAAGTGTACAAAAAAGCCGACTTAGCAGAATGGAACCGCGAAAACGCAGCAGGAGGCCAAGGCCCCTTGCTCGGCAGCTTTGCCTTCACGCGCCATCAAACCGCCGACCAAGACGCATTCAAAGAAATCGGCTGGCTCACATTACCGCCGGGCGCTTCCATCGGCCAACACAAACATACCGGCAATGAAGACGTTTACATCATCGTATCCGGTAAAGGCATGTTTACCGATAGCGAAGGCAAACAAACCGAAGTCGGCGCCGGCGACATTACCATCGCCCGCCCCGGCCAGTCCCACGCACTCAAAAACATTGGCAAAAAGCCGTTGGTATTCTTAGATTTAATTGCAGAGACCGCTGGCGCTAAAGCCGCCGAAACCAAGTAATGCTTTCAATGAAAGCAAACAATCTGCCATGACTTTCTGCCTTACCCAAACCAGGAAACAGAGAGATTGTTCCATTTTCATTTAAACTCACATACAAGCTAAAGGCCGTCTGAAAACCACGCTTCGTTTTCAGACGGCCTTTTTTTCTCAAAAATCTTATCTGTAGGAAAGCGTTGCGTTGTTTACACCACAGGTTGAGAATGAAGCCTGCAAGACCTCAAACGGCGTATCGCCGTTCAAACTGCGGTGCGGCTTCACAGTGTTATAGAAATTAACAAAGCGGCACAACTCCTTTCGCCAGTGTTCCGGACTGTCAAACAACTGTTTCCCATGCCACATCTCCATCAGGGTGCGGATAACCCGTTCCGCCTTACCGTTGGTCTGCGGACGGGCAACCCGGGTAAACTTTTGACCAATCCCGTTCTCATAACAGGCTACACCGAAAGCATGGTTGGCCGAGCCTTTATATTCCGTACCGTTGTCGGAGTAAACGCACTCAATCAGGTATGGACAGGGATCAATCAGGTGTCCAGTCAGAAACTTGGCGGCACTGTCTGCAGTTTTGTCCGGCAAAATGGCGGAGTATAGCTCCCTTGAGAAATCGTCGATGGCGACAAACAGGTAATCCCGATTATCGGTGGCTTTCTGCCCTTTGAGCAGCGGCAGCCGTTTGGTATCGAGATGTACCAGCTCTCCGGGGTAGGATTTATTGTAGCGTTTGGCCTGCCTTTTGAGTTTTTCCTGAATGCCGCGTTCTACCTTGGACAGGCGTTTCATTCCGTACTTTGCCTGTTTGAAACGGTTGTTGGTACTGGTTTGGGGTTTGAGCAGTCTGCCCCTTGCGGCTTTAAGTGCGCGGTAAATGGTGACGCGGCTGACTTGATAGCGGCGTGCCAGGGAGGTTACGCTTTCCTTCCCCTGCGTATAGGCCAGCCAAATGGCTTGGCGGTGGTGCGAGGAGAGACGGGTGTTTTTGTGCATGTTCATGTTTCAGTATTCTCCTGGAAATACTGTAAACAACGCTACTAATTTCTACACGGTCCTTGCTTGGCAAGATAAGTCCATCCACCATGATAATCGCCTCTATCAGCATATCCTTTTAATTCAGCCTGCTGTCTTTCATTTAAAATAATCATAAGTTAGATTCCTAAAATAAAATTACTTGATAAAACTTTTAATTAATTTCTCTATTTTTAGATGATATTCAATCAACTCTTGTTGAGAAGGTTGCTTAGAAAAATTTCCATATTCATGTGTACTGATACTAGGATAATAATCTACTGATAAACCATTTATGCATGAGTCAACTGCGATTGAAAAATGCGGTTCATTAAGTCTTTTTCCATTTTTTCTACCATCATCCCTTACTTGTATTCTTACTGGATTTTCATCATCCCTAATATAATTAAATTCATGATAGAATGGTTCTTCATTAAATCTTTCATATGCTTTATAGTCTTTAGAAGAAGAAGTTATTTCTTTTGAACCGTACCTCAACATCATTTTTTTAAGATACTTAGGATCTAAAAGGCATTCAGAATTTTTCTGAATCGAAATAGTGTCTATCATCGGCAGACCATCCTTCAATGCCTTAACAAATTTATCTTTATTCTCCCGATTAAAAGGCTCTAAAATCCAAGAATCTCCTTTGCGTTTGGCATGGACGTAAATATCAAACCTACCGCCCTTATGGATTTTTTCCTCGTCCGACATCCATCTTGTTGCCGAATCTCGGGACGAACCTGCCAAATAACCGTAAGGCACGCTCATCAACGTCCCATTCAAATCAATTTTAATATTTCTTTCAAAGCCTGTTATGGGTATCTGATTGTCCATTTTTACTTCCTCCTTATTTTCTGAAGATGGATAACAAGCTGCCAAAGCGAATGAACCCAAAACTGCTATTAGAGCTGATAGCTTCTTTAACATCCTATCTTTTCCACATTCCACTTTTACTCTTCCTGTAACAGATTTCTGATTAAATTAACCAGACCGGCTGAAATACAATTCATTATCAATTTCTGATTCCTGCAAAATACTATATTCTCATATACTGGAAATTTATTTTTGATAAACGGTATTTAATTCAAACAAACGTATCATTACAACTGTAAATATAACAAAAGATCGTCTGAATATTTTTCAGACGATCTTTTTATATTTAATGAAATTCTTTAACATATTGTTTAATTTAGGTAAATAATTATTTATAAAGCTATTATTCGAATTATAATTTTATTCCTATATGATGTTTTACTACTATAGTCAATTGAAAACAAAATAGTACAATACTCAACTTTGAAGGTCTAACCATAGCATACTCTGCGGACTTAAGAAACAAAGCTTTAAACTATTACGAACAATGTAAAAACATCAGCCAAACCGCAGCAACGTTTAACTTGTCAAGAAACACGCTTTACCTGTGGATTCGCCTTAAAAAACAAACAGGCAGCCTAAAACATCAAGTTACCGGTCTAAATGCCGTCAAATTGGATAGGCAAAAACTGGCTCAATATGTTGAGTAACACCAGGATGCCTATCTGCATGAAATAGCTAAACATTTTGATTGTACGCCAGCCGCCGTTTGCTATGCACTCAAACAGATGGGGATGACGCGCAAAAAAAGACCACCACTTACAAAGAACAAGACCCGGCCAAAGTAACGCATTATTTGACACAGTTGGCCGAATTTTCCGACTACCAACGTGTTTATTTGGATGAAACAGGATTTGACCGCTACCTGTTCCGTCCCTATGCCCGCAGCCTGAAAGGGCAAATAGTGAAAGCGCAGATAAGTGGAAAAAGATACCAACGCTTATCTCTGGTGTCCGCACAAGTCGGCAACCGGCTGATTGCTCCGATGGTTTATCAAAATATGATGACCGGAGCCTTTTTTGAGGCATGGTTTCAGCAATGCCTACTGCCCGCATTGACTCAAAAATCGGTGATTATTTTAGATAATGCACGATTTCACCGTATGGGTGTCTTACGGGAAATGGCGGAAAAATTGGGACATAAGGTATTGCCTCTTGCACCTTATTCTCCTGAGTTCAACCCGATTGAGAAGGTGTGGGCGGATATTAAGCGGTATCTGCGAACCGTATTGTCTGATTACGCCCGATTTGACGATGCGATAATGTCCTATTTTGATTTCACTTGGCTATAATCTTTCAACACATCTTGCACAGCCGCTTGAATCTTAGCCGCCGCCGCTTCGATTTGCTGCTGTTCGGTAGATTGGTTTGCCACTGTCTCAACCGGAGCAGCTTGAGAAGCCGGAGTTGCTTGTGAAACTGGCGCGGCTTGTGGGGCTGCAGCTTTAGGCTCAGATTCAGTTTGCGGCGCAGTCAACGGCAAACGCGCCAATACAGTGCTGACGCCGGTAACTTTATCACCAATCGCCACTTGCGCCTGAGCATCGACAGGCAAATACATATCCACGCGCGAGCCAAAGCGGATAAAGCCATAGCGTTCGCCGCGAGACAGTTTCGCACCTGCTTGGGTGTAGCACAAAATACGGCGCGCCACCAAACCGGCCACTTGAACAAAAGTAATTTCACGACCAGAAGCCGTAGTCGCCAAAACCGCATTACGTTCATTTTCCGTGCTGGCTTTATCCAAATCCGCATTCACGAATTTGCCTTTGTTATAGACCACTTTCGTTACCGTACAATCGGCAGGCGATTTTTGCGAATGCACGTTGAACACGTTCATAAAAATACTGATTTTCAAAGCGTCGACATCACGATACGGATCGCGTGCGCGCTCAACCACCACGATACGGCCGTCAACCGGGCTCAACACCGCTTCAGGATTTAGCGGAATTTCACGCGCAGGATCGCGGAAAAACTGCAGGGCAAATACGGTAAACACCCAAAACGGCAAAGACCACCAGCCGCAACACATCGACACCAGCAGGCTCAAAGCCAAACCGCCGCCGATAATCGGCCAGCCCTCACGGGCGATAATCGGGTGGGGATACAAACGGTTCATCACTTATCCTTCATTTAATAATTTCAAAATTGCCGCCATTATATCCGAAACTCCAAACATTGAGGCCGTCTGAAATGTTCAGACGGCCGGTGTCTTTTGTAAAAAATACTCAACATAGATAAAGTTTCAGTTTCGGCAACACAATGACGCAGCATCCTCAACAAGCGGCTCACACGAGCCAACAACACGCTGCAAATATCATTTTGACCAAACCTCTGCCCTCGATTATCTCGACAAGCCCAATATGACAGCCAATACCAGCCAAATCCAATGCCGACGGCGCGATGTAGAAAACAAAGCGCGTTGAGACAGCAAACGCGTTTGGCTCAACTGATACGCCACATCTGCGAGCTTAATCAACTGATTACCCTGTCGTGTTTTGCTTTCTTCCGCTTTACGCAATTTCAAATTTTCCGCTTCAATCCGCAGCCGCACCAGCTTGGCTTCTAAAAGCAGCAGCTCGCGCTCTTCCTCATACTCCTGTTGCTTCATCGTCCGCATCCTTGTCTATCTCACCGCGCAAATACGCAATGTCCGATCGAATATCCTGCAAGGTCTCAGCCACGCGACTGCCCTGCTCCCGATAGTCCGCCGATACTTTGCGGAACAATACGGCAATAATCAGCAGGCTCACGAAGAAAATGCCGAAAAATACCCATAAAGCCGCGACATCCGTCAGCACGCGGTTCAAACCGAACAGCAAACCGACCAAGCCCACCATCAACAGCGCGCCGGACAATACCAGCCATATCGCCAACCGGAACACATTCTCCGCCTGACGCGTCAAATCCAAGCTCAATACCTGCAAACGCAACAGCAGCAAATCCGCGCCCTGATTCAACAAAGCCTTGCCATGTTCAAAACGCTGGCGAATTCCCATCTCGATTATCCTTTTTTTCAGGAAAATATAAGGCAGAGGCCGTCTGCACGGCACAATGAAATCCATGATTTCATGTGCACGCCTGTTCAGACGGCCTTAACATATTCACATTAACGGCGGTTCAACAACACACCGACAACCAAACCGGCCAATGCGGCAAAACCCATCGCATAGTATGGTTTTTCATGCACCACTTCATCAGCGTGTTTGGCACCGCGTTTCAAACGCGCACCTGCATCGGCTTCAAATTCGGCAAAACGCTCTTTGCCTTCTTTCAAACGCTCCTGAGCCGCTTCTTCAAACTGCTCGTATTTTTCACGCGCACGCTCGGCATGATGGCGCAGACGCTCGCCGGCTTCTTCTTCAAAACGGCTCAAACGCTCTTTGGCCACAGCCAATTTTTCTTCCAATTTGGCTCGGGCTTTGCTGCCCTCTTCCGAACCGGCTTCCACACCATTGCGGTACAATTCTTCCACATCATCCATCACTTCTCGGATGTCTTTCAGCAAAGCCTCGCGACGTGCTTCAAAATCGTGTTTTTTCATGCTTTTCTCCTTGATATAGGTTGATATGGTTACAGACTATTTATCTGTTAATAAATTATAACCGTTTATTCCAAAATAAACGTTAATTTAAATTAAATTAAGTGCTTATTCTGAAAACAACCCAATGGAATTTAAAAAAGGCCGTCTGAAAACTTCAGACGGCCTTTTCAATTCAGCTTAAAGACTTAAGTCTTATGCTAAACCTTTTGCTTTCAACACTTCCAGCATGGTAGTGCCCAACTCGGCAGGGCTGCGGGTGTAAGCGATACCGACTTTTTCAAAAGCGGCGAATTTTTCTTCGGCAGTACCTTTACCACCGGAAATAATCGCACCGGCGTGGCCCATACGTTTGCCTTTAGGGGCAGTAACACCTGCAATGTAGCCGACGACGGGTTTGGTTACGTTGGATTGGATGTATTCGGCTGCTTCTTCTTCCGCAGTACCGCCGATTTCACCGATCATGATGATGGCGTCAGTATCTGGGTCTTCTTGGAAGAGTTTCAGTACGTCGATTTGGTTCATGCCAGGAATCGGGTCGCCGCCGATACCGATACAGGTTGATTGACCCAAGCCCAGTTTGGTGGTTTGTGCCACAGCTTCGTAAGTCAATGTACCGGAACGGGAAATGATGCCGATGCGTCCCGGAGTGTGGATGTGGCCCGGCATAATGCCGATTTTGCACTCACCCGGAGTAATCACGCCCGGGCAGTTAGGGCCGACCAAACGTGTACCGTTACCGTTGGTTTCCAAGTAGCGTTTGGCTTTGAGCATGTCCAGAGTCGGCACGCCTTCGGTAATCACAACCACCAAGCCTACGCCGGAATCAACGGCTTCAACGATAGAATCCAACACAAACGGAGCCGGAACGTAAATCACGGATGCGTCCGCGCCGGTTTCTTTAACGGCTTCTTTCATGGTGTTGAACACGGGCAGGTTCAGGTGGGTTTGACCGCCTTTACCCGGGGTCACGCCGCCGACAACTTTAGTGCCGTAAGCCAGAGCTTGTTCGGAGTGGAAAGTACCGTTTTTACCGGTGAAACCTTGAACCAATACTTTGGTGTCTTTATTAATCAATACGCTCATTCTTTTCTCCTTAGGCGTTTACGGCTGCGACAATTTTTTCGGCTGCGTCATTCAGGCCGTCGGCGGAAGTCAGTTTCAGACCTGATTCGTTCAGGATTTTCGCGCCGAGTTCGGCGTTATTGCCTTCCAAACGGACAACGACAGGCACGTCAACGTTGATTTCTTTAACGGCTGCCACGATGGCTTCCGCGATCATGTCACAACGGACGATACCGCCGAAGATGTTGATCAATACGCCTTTGACGGATTTGTCTTCGAGAATCAGTTTGAACGCTTCAACCACGCGCTCTTTAGTCGCGCCGCCACCTACGTCGAGGAAGTTGGCAGGTTGACCGCCTTTGAGTTTGATGATGTCCATAGTTGCCATCGCCAAACCTGCGCCGTTCACCATACAGCCGATGTTGCCTTCCAAAGCAACATAGTTCAGGTCGAATTCGGAGGCTTTCAGCTCGCGTTCGTTTTCTTGGGATTTGTCGCGCAATTCGGCGATTTTTGGCAGGCGGTAGAGCGCGTTGCTGTCGATACCGATTTTGCCATCTACGCAAGCCAGTGCGCCGTTTTCGCGAACTGCCAATGGGTTTACTTCAAACAGTGCGAAGTCGTTGTCGACAAACGCTTTGTACGCGCCGGTCATCAGTTTGACAAACTCGTTGATTTGTTTGTCTTTCAAGCCCAGTTGGAACGCAACTTCGCGAGCTTGGCAAGGTTGCAGGCCAACCAGTGGATCAACGGTTACTTTGAAGATTTTTTCAGGAGTTTCGGCAGCAACTTTTTCGATTTCCACGCCGCCTTCGGTAGAAGCCATGAATGTAACGCGGCGGGTAGAACGGTCAACCACTGCGCCCAAGTACAGCTCAGTTTGAACCGGATACATATCTTCGCAAACCAAAACGCTGTTGACAGGTTGGCCGTTGGCATCGGTTTGGTAAGTTACCAAGTTGGTGCCAATCAGGCTTTCAGCCACTTCTTTAGCTTCTTCGCGGCTTTTAACGACTTTTACGCCGCCCGCTTTACCGCGGCCGCCGGCGTGTACTTGTGCTTTGACAACAGCGAATTTGCCGCCCAATTTGTCGTAAGCTGCAGCGGCTTCTTCGCCGTTGTGTGCCAAAATACCGCCTTGTACGGGCAAACCGTAGCTAGCCAGCAGTTCTTTAGCCTGATACTCGTGTAAATTCATGGATTTCTCCTTAAGGTGAGTGGGTTTTAGGAATTGCCCTGCGGCCAATCCCATATTTTCAGACGGCCCTACTATTTACTGAAGGGCAACCACATCCGCGCCAGCAGATACATGGCTGCACCGCCTCCCCCGAGAATAAAAAAGACGATGCCTTTTTTACGCGAATTCGGGCAGAGCAGATAAACGGCAAGGCTGAAACTGATAAACAACAATGCCACGCGCCAAACCAATTCTTTATCTTTGAAACGGTTGAGCGTATAAGTTTCGGTCATCATCACATACATCTGCCACAATGCGGCCATACACATGCTGATAATGCCCATCGGTATAAAGAAAATACCGACTATTTCTTTGTTCATAATGAATGTAAATGCTGTTTGTTTGTCTGACGGAATTATAAATCAGAAAACGGAGCTCTCGGAACATTCAATTTGTCGAAGGCCTTAAGGCCGTCTGAAAAGTTTCAGACGGCCTTAATGTCTATCAACCGTGCAAAGCGCGTTTGTCGGCCGCCAATGCAGCTTCGTGAACCACTTCGGACAAGGTTGGGTGGGCATGGATAATGCGGGCGATGTCTTCGCTGCTGGCGAAGAATTCGAGCGCAGTCACGCCTTCGGTAACCAATTCGCTGACAACCGGGCCGATCATGTGTACGCCCAAGATGCGGTCGGTTTTGGCATCTGCCAATACTTTAACCGTACCTTTGGCTTTGCCCATTGCCAATGCGCGACCATTCGCACCGAAACCTGAAGTACCTTTTTTGTACTCCACACCTTCGGCTTTGAGTTGCTCTTCGGTTTTACCCACCCAAGCGATTTCAGGGTCGGTGTAAATAACAAACGGTACGTTGTTGAAGTCGATATGCGGTTTTTGACCGGCAATGCGCTCGGCAACGGCAACGCCTTCGTCGCTGGCTTTGTGTGCCAACATTGGGCCGCGAACCACGTCGCCGATTGCCCATACGTTAGGCAGGTTGGTACGGCATTCGCCATCTACCTTGATAAAGCCGCGCTCGTCTTTTTCCAAACCTACGGCTTCGGCGTTCAGGCCTTTGGTGTTTGGAATACGGCCGATGGCAACGATCAGTTTGTCGAATACTTCGGTTTTGGCTTCGCCGGCGGCAGTTTCGTAAGCAACGGAAACGCCTTTACCTTCAGATTTGATGTCGCCGATTTTCACGCCCAATTCAATGTTCAAGCCTTGCTCTTTGGTGAAGTATTTGAAGGCTTCTTTGGCGATTTGTTGGTCGGCGGCAGCCAGGAAGGTCGGCGCGGCTTCAAGAATGGTAACTTCTGAACCCACGCGGTTCCATACGGAACCCATTTCCAAACCAATCACGCCGGAACCGATCACGCCGAGTTTGGCAGGAACTTCGGTCAGGTTCAATGCGCCTTCGTTGTCCAAAACGTTCACGTTGTCGATAGCGACTTGTGGCAGCGGACGCGGTACGGAACCGGTCGCTACGATGACGTGTTTGGCTTCGATAACGGTTTTCTCGCCTTTGTTATCGACTTCGATTTGGTAAACATCGCCATTTTTACCGGCAAAGGAAGCAGTACCGAACAGGCTGGTTACTTTGTTTTTTTGGAACAGGAATTTCACGCCGCCGGTCAGCTTGGTCACGATGGCATCTTTGCGCTCAATCATTTTGGCCGCGTCGAATTTTACGTCGCCGACAGTGATACCGTGTTCTGCAAAATCGTGTTGCGCAGCGTGGAAATGTTCGCTGGATTGCAACAGGGCTTTGGAAGGGATGCAACCTACGTTCAAGCAAGTACCGCCCAATGCTGGGGCGTTGCCCGCTTTGTTAACGCCTGCGTCAACGCAAGCGGTTTTGAAACCCAGTTGCGCGGCACGGATGGCGGCAACGTATCCGCCCGGGCCTGCACCAATCACTACTACATCATATTGAGACATCGTGTCATCCTTTGCTTTTGCAGTATCTCAAAATAAAAACGATACTTTTTGTTTCTTTTTTATTTTGAATGACTGCGTTTTGATGGTTTTAAGAAAAGGCCGTCTGAAAGTCCATATCTGTCGATTCATTCGAATCAAATGTTTCAGACGGCCTCAATCGTTTGTTGAGCCTATTGTAGCACGATACTACATTACGCTACATCTAAATAAAAATTCAGACGGCCTTTTCATTAATAAATAAAAGGCCGTCTGAAACGATTACAGATCCAACAACAGGCGAGCTGGGTCTTCCAACGCGTCTTTAATGGCTACCAAGGTCAATACAGCTTCGCGGCCGTCAATGATACGGTGGTCGTAAGACAGAGCCAGATACATCATCGGACGGACAACAACTTGGCCGTTTTCAACCACGGCGCGCTCTTTAGTGGCGTGCATACCCAAAATTGCAGATTGAGGTGGGTTGATGATCGGGGTAGACATCATAGAACCGAAAGTACCGCCGTTGGTAATACTGAATGTACCGCCGGTCAGATCTTCGATAGCGATTTTGCCGTCTTTAGCTTTTTTCGCGTAATCAACAATTGCTTGTTCGATATCGGCAATGCTCATTTGGTCGGCATCGCGCAGGATTGGCACAACCAAACCGCGTGGGCTGCCAATCGCGATACCGATGTCGAAGTAGCCATGGTACACGATGTCTTTGCCGTCAACAGAAGCATTCACAACCGGATATTTTTTCAGGGCGGCAACAGCGGCTTTAACGAAGAAGGACATAAAGCCCAGTTTTACGCCGTGTTCTTTCTCGAATTTATCTTTGTACTTCGCACGCAAGTCCATGATTGGTTTCATGTTGACTTCATTGAATGTAGTCAAAATAGCGTTTTCTTGTTGAGAAGCCAGGAGGCGTTCTGCAACACGGGCTCGCAGGCGGCTCATTGGTACGCGTTCTTCAGGACGCGCGCCGGCAGGAAGTGCAACGGCAGGAGCAGCGGCTGCGGCAGGTTTGGCAGCGGCATTTTGTACGTCTTCTTTCAATACGCGACCGTCACGGCCGGAACCTTGCAATGCGTTCACGTCAACACCGGTCTCGGCAGCCAGTTTGGCGGCGGCAGGCATAGCGGCGTTGTTTTGTGCAGCAGCAGGAGCGGCAGCTGGGGCTGCTTCTGCAGGAGCGGCTGTAGGTGCTTCAGCAGCGGCAGTAGCAGCTGTATCGATACGGGCCAAAACTTGGTCGGCGACAACGGTTTCACCGTCTTGCGCTACGATTTCAACCAATACGCCGGCTTGTGGAGAAGGTACTTCCAAAACCACTTTGTCAGTTTCGATATCGATCAGGATTTCGTCACGGGCAACTGCTTCGCCAACTTTTTTCTTCCATTCCAAGAGTGTGCCTTCAGATACGCTTTCAGACAGCATAGGTACTTTTACATCAATAATCATTTTGTGTCTCCAATGGCCCTTTCAGACGGCCTGTTGTGTGTTTTTAATTCTGCATATGGGCATTCCGCCTGAGCAGACTCAGACGGAATACTACTTGGTTTACAATGCCAAAGCGTCTTCAACCAATTGTTTCAATTGAGCAATGTGTTTGCTTGAGTAGCCCACTGCAGGCGATGCGCTGCTTGGACGACCGGCATAAGACAGTTTTTGCTCTTCGCTGATAACGTCTTCGATGCGGTGGCGGATTTGGTAGAACGCGCCTTGGTTTTTCGGCTCTTCTTGTGCCCAAACCACAGATTTTGCGTTCGGATATTTCGCCAGTTCAGCTTTAACCTCCTCGTATGGGAACGGATACAGCTGCTCAACGCGGATGATAGCAACATCATCTTCCAGTTTACGCTCGGCACGGCCGGCTTCCAAGTCATAGTAAACCTGACCGGCACACAATACCACGCGTTTCACGCTGTCGTTGCTTGCACGTTCTGCGGTATCGCCGATAATCGGACGGAAAGTCGAACCTTCGGTAAAGTTTTCCAGCGAGCTCATTGCACCTTTGAAGCGCAACAGGCGTTTGGACATGAAAATCACCAGAGGTTTACGGTATGAACCCAAGACTTGACGTTGCAAGATGTGGAACATTTGCGACGCTTCAGACGGCATGATGACTTGCATATTGTTCTCGGAACACAGTTGCAACCAACGTTCTACGCGTGCAGAAGAGTGCTCAGGGCCTTGACCGTCGTAGCCGTGCGGCAGGATGGTGGTCAGACCGCACAAACGACCCCATTTGGTTTCGCCTGAAGACAGGAATTGGTCAATAGTCACTTGCGCACCGTTGGCGAAGTCACCGAATTGAGCTTCCCAAATGGTCAGCTTGTCAGGTGCGGAGCAGGCAAAGCCGTACTCAAACGCCATCACAGCTTCTTCGTTCAAAATGGAGTCGATAACCAGGAACTCGCCCATGCCTTCGCCCATATGGCGCAGAGGAACATAAGTACCGTCGTCCCATTTTTCGCGTTTTTGATCGTGCAGTACTGCATGACGGTGTGAGAATGTACCGCGGCCGGAGTCCTCACCGGAGATACGCACGCCATGACCTTTAGTCAGCAGGCTTGCGTATGCGAGGGTTTCAGCCATACCCCAGTCGATGGTTTGTTTGCCGGATGCCATTGCTTTACGCGCTTCAATCACACGTTTTGCAGTCGGATGCAGGGCAAAGCCTTCCGGCACAGCGGTAAACTTCTCAGTAAGACGCTCAATATCTGCGGCAGGCAAACCGGTTTCGATGTGTTCGCGCCAATCTTTGCCTTGGTATTTGCTCCAGTCGATTTGTGTGCGTTGGAAGTTGCTCAAAGTTGTTTGTTCAACATGTTCGCCTTTGTCCAAAGCATCACGGTAGGCTTGGATGTAACCGTCAGCTTCAGCTTGAGTTACCACGCCTTCGGCAATCAGTTGCTCGGTGTACAAAGCACGTGCACCTGGGTGTTGCGATACTTTTTTGTACATCATCGGTTGGGTCAAGGTCGGATCATCGCCCTCGTTGTGGCCCCATTTACGGTAGCAGACAACGTCGATCACGATGTCTTTATGGAATTTTTTGCGGTAATCTAAGGCAGCTTGGATGGCAAAGCAAACGCGTTCAGGATCATCGCCGTTCACATGGATAACCGGAGCGGAAACCATTTTCGCGATATCGGTACAGTGTACGGTTGAACGGGTATCGCGAATATCCGAAGTGGTAAAGCCGATTTGGTTGTTGATCACGATGTGAACAGTACCACCTGTGGTATAACCGCGTGTTTTAGACAGGTTGAATGTTGCTTGGTTAACACCCAAACCAATAAATGCGGAGTCACCGTGAATCAATACTGGCAAGACTTTATCGCGACCGTTTTCGCCCAAACGTTTTTGTTTGGCGCGTGCAGAACCTTCCACTACCGGATTCACGATTTCCAAGTGTGATGGGTTGAATGCTAAAGAAACGTGCATCGGGCCGTGTGGCGTAGCGATGTCGGAGCTGAAGCCCATGTGGTATTTCACGTCGCCGCTAGGCAGTTTGATTTCGGCACGGCCTTCAAACTCAGCGAATAAATCACTGGGTTTTTTACCAAGAATGTTCACCAAAACATTCAGACGGCCACGGTGTGCCATACCGATGATGACTTCTTCCACGCCGTCTTTACCGGCATTTT
The DNA here is from genome assembly GCF_005221305.1 of Neisseria subflava. Classification (NCBI taxonomy): domain Bacteria; kingdom Pseudomonadati; phylum Pseudomonadota; class Betaproteobacteria; order Neisseriales; family Neisseriaceae; genus Neisseria; species Neisseria subflava. The sequence goes on along the minus strand of NZ_CP039887.1, from coordinate 239,588 downwards.
GAATCAGGTAGTTCAAACCGGCAATCGCGCTTTCACCGCCTTCTACACCAAAGCGTTTTTGACCGACATATTTGGTATGCAGGTAGCGTTCCAGAGTTTCGGCAGCAGTCATTTCTTTCAAGATACGGCGTTTTTGTTCAACGTTGTAGCTTGGCGTAGACAGTACGCTTTCAAAATAATTGCGAACCCAGCGGCGCTCTTCCGTATTTGGGATGTAGATATACTCTACCGCGATATGGCCGCAGTAGGTTTGTTTGAGGTTGCTGATGATTTGGGACAGAGGCAGTTTGCCCTGACCGGAAAAATCGCCCTCGCCCATATTGAACTGAAGTGCCATATCGGCATCTGACAGACCGTGGAATTTAGGATCGAGAGCTTCGATATTTTGAGGAGGAATACGTTTGAGCGGATCAAGTTGGGCTGCACCCACGCCTTGGATACGATAGGCAGAAATCAGTCGCAAAACGCTGACTTGCTTTTTCATCATTGCCTCATCCACACCGCCTGAAACGGCTGCGGCAATTTTCTTTTTAGCCAAAGTGGCAAATGATTCACGAATCGGTGTATGGGCAACATCGACAGCGACTGCGCCCGGCTGTTTACTCAAATCGGTAAAGTACTGTTTCCATTTTTCATCGACAGATTCCGGATTATCCAGAAACTTTTCATACAACTCCTCGATGTATGGCGCATTAGAACCAAACAGATAAGAGAAATTGAGTTTTTCGTCCATCATGGCGTGAGCTCTTTTCTTTAAAATATAAACAAAGGGTAGAATCCCGTGTTCTCCGAACGGAATTCAGGCCGTCTGAAATGACACTTTATTCTACCCTATTTCAAATCAAATTACCTGCTATCAACTTAATTAATTACGACCAACCTCATTGAAAACGGCAATTCGATTTTTTCAAACGACTTTTAAACAATATATTAATGTATTGCCTATTAGCGTTTATCTACCGGAACGTAATCGCGACGCTCTGCACCGGTATACAGTTGACGTGGGCGACCGATTTTCAGTGCTGGATCGCTAATCATTTCATGCCAATGAGAAATCCAACCTACACTGCGCGACAATGCGAAGATAACGGTAAACATTTCAGTTGGAATGCCCAATGCGGACAAGACGATACCGGAGTAGAAATCGACGTTTGGATACAGCTTGCGTTCAACAAAGAACGGATCTTTCAGTGCAATTTGTTCCAATTCCATCGCCAGCTTGAATTTAGGACTGTCTTCCAAGCCCAATTCTTTCAAGACTTCATAACAGGTTTCGCGCATGATATTGGCTCGTGGGTCCATATTGCGGTATACGCGGTGACCGAAGCCCATCAGACGATATTTGCGTTGTTTCACACCTTCCATGTATGCGGCAACATTAGATACATCGCCGATTTCATCTAGCATCTTCAACACAGCTTCGTTTGCACCGCCGTGTGAAGCACCCCACAGACAGGCGATACCGGCAGCGATACAGGCAAATGGGTTCGCGCCTGAAGAGCCGGCCAAACGTACGGTCGAAGTAGAAGCGTTTTGCTCGTGGTCGGCATGCAAAATAAAGATGCGGTCGAGCGCGCGAGCCAATACTGGATTAGGTTTGTATTCTTCACATGGAGTCGCAAACATCATGTGCAAGAAGTTTTCAGCATAGGAAAGGTTATTTTTTGGATAATTGAACGGCAGGCCGTTGGAATAACGGTAACACATTGCCGCAATTGTCGGAATTTTGGAGATTAAGCGGTAAATCGCAATTTTGCGGTGCTCAGGATTGGCAATATCCAAGCTGTCTTGGTAGAACGCAGACAAAGCGCCAACCACGCCAACCATCATCGCCATCGGATGCGCATCGCGACGGAAACCGCGGAAGAACCAAGTCAGCTGCTCATGCAGCATAGTATGGCGACTGACTGTGGCATCAAATTCTTTTTTCTGTTCAGGGGTAGGCAGTTCGCCGTAAATCAACAGATAGCAAACTTCCAAATAATCGGATTTTTCTGCCAGCTGCTCGATAGGATAACCACGGTAATACAACAGACCTTCATCGCCATCAATATAAGTGATTTTGGATTCACAACTTGCAGTTGACACGAATCCGGGGTCGAAGGAAAACAGACCTGTATTTTTAGTCAACGCACGGATATCAACCACATCATGGCCGATACTTGCTTCCAATACTGGCAGTTCCAAGGTCTCTTGATTTGGGGTGGTGAGCTTGACTGATTTAGACATTCTTAAACTCCTTTGTAAGTTGGGGCTTTCGTTGCCGCCCAAGCGGCACGGTCCTTTTTTTCAGACGGCCTCAGTATGGAAAGAGCTTGTTCGGATTGGCATCGCAAACAAGCTCTATAATACGTCATGCCTGTCTGATTTTTTCAAGCATGGGAATCAGGTGTTTCTTGTCCGTCGCCGAATGTCCGTTAATCAAGGCAAGCAACTCTTGGTCTTGAAATTCGAGGATTTCGGAAAATTCGGACAACTCCTGATCACTCAGGTGCTCGAATTCTTTTTCCATAAACCTACCGAAGATTAAGTCCAATTCCAACAATCCTCGGCGGGTTTGAAAACGGATTTTCCGTTTGGCAATATCGTCAAAAACCATCATTTCTTAAACGGCTCGTTTCAACATAATCTCTTTAATCTTACCGATGGCTCGGGTCGGATTCAAGTGTTTAGGACATACGTCTACGCAGTTCATAATGGTGTGGCAACGGAACAAACGGTATGGGTCGTTCAGATTATCCAAACGCTCATTAGTGATGGTATCACGGCTATCCGCAATGAAACGGTAAGCATTCAGCAAACCGGACGGACCAACGAATTTATCAGGGTTCCACCAGAATGACGGGCAGGCAGTCGAACAGCAGGCGCACAAAATACATTCGTACAAACCGTCCAACTCTTTACGCTCTTCCTGAGTTTGCAGACGCTCTTTGTCCGCATCGATAGGGTTATCGTTGACAACGTAAGGTTTGATGGAGTGATATTGTTTAAAGAATTGGGTCATATCCACAATCAGGTCGCGGATAACAGGCAGACCCGGCAGAGGACGGATTTTAACCGGCTGTTTCAGGCCGCGCAGATCGGTCAGACATGCCAAGCCGTTTTTGCCGTTGATGTTCATACCGTCAGAACCGCAAATACCTTCGCGGCAAGAACGGCGGAAAGACAATGTATCGTCTTGCGCTTTCAGGCGCACCAAAGCGTCCAAAAGTTTAACGTCGGTTGGTTCCAATTCCAACTCGTAACGTTGCATATAAGGTTTGGCATCAACGTCCGGGTTGTAACGGTAAATTTCAAAACTCATTTTTTCCATGAGAAGTGTTCCTTTTCTCATAAACTGCCCAATGATTTTGTATTATGAATTCAAGCAGTTCAATGTGGGTATGGTTAGGTTTCAGACGGCCTTTAAGATAAAGGCCGTCTGAAAACTCATCAATAAACGCGTTTAGCCGGTTTGATGTATTCCACGCTCAAAGGCTTGGTATGTACCGGTTTGTAAGACAAAGTATTGGTATCTGAATGATACAGGGTATGTTTCATCCAGTTTTCGTCATCGCGCTCAGGATGGTCGTCTGAAGCGTGTGCACCGCGGGATTCTTTACGCGCTTCGGCGGACACCAAAGTCGCTTTCGCTACTTCAATCAGATTATCCAATTCCAAAGCTTCGATACGCGCGGTATTCCACACTTTGCTCTTGTCTTTGATTTCAGTACGTTTCACACGCTCGGCAATCTCCATGATTTCTCGAACGCCTTTGCTCAGAATCTCATCAGTACGGAACACACCGGCATGCAGTTGTACAGATCGTTGCAGTTCGCGACGCAATGCATCAACGTTTTCACCACCGGTTTGGTTATCCAAACGCTCGATACGCTGGCGGGTCAATTCACCAGCATTAGCAGGCAGAGGTTTCCAGTCGCTTTGCTCTTTGATGAATTTAATCATGCTGTCGCCGGCAGCTTTACCGAATACCACCAAGTCCAACAGGGAGTTAGTACCCAAGCGGTTCGCACCGTGTACGGAAGCACAAGCGCACTCACCTGCCGCATACAGACCTTTTACAGGTACTTCGTAATCTTCACCTTGCGGAACGACAACTTCGCCATGGTAGTTGGTCGGAATACCGCCCATCATGTAGTGAGTAGTCGGCACAACAGGAATTGGGTCTTTAATCGGGTCGATACCGGCAAACTGGATGGAAATCTCGCGGATGCCCGGCAGTTTTTCCATAATTTTTTCTGCACCGATATGGTCGATTTTCAGCAATACGTGGTCTTTGTTTTTACCACAGCCGCGACCTTCGTAAATTTCCATCGCCATCGCACGGGAAACCACGTCACGGGAAGCCAAGTCTTTTACAGTCGGAGCGTAACGTTCCATAAAGCGTTCGCCGTCGGCATTCAGCAGAATACCGCCCTCACCACGCACACCCTCGGTAATCAATACACCAGCACCGGCTACACCGGTCGGGTGGAATTGCCAGAATTCCATGTCTTCCAACGGAATACCTGCACGGGCACAAATACCCAAACCATCACCGGTATTCATATAAGCATTGGTAGAAGAAGCATAAATACGACCGCCGCCACCAGTAGCAAACATCACAGCTTTAGCGTGGAAAATATAAACTTCGCCGGTTTCCATTTCCATGGCGGTCACACCGACTACGTCGCCGTTTTCATCACGAATCAAATCTTGCGCCGTCCATTCCACAAAGAATTGTGTATTGGCACGGACGTTTTGTTGGTACAAAGTATGCAACATCGCATGACCGGTACGGTCGGCAACCGCACATGCACGTTCTACCGCGCGTTTACCGTGTTCGGCAGTATGGCCGCCGAAAGGACGTTGGTAGATTTTACCGCTTTCCACACGGTCGAAAGGCATACCCATGTGTTCCAACTCAATTACGGCTTCAGGTGCGGCGCGACACATAAACTCAATCGCATCTTGGTCGCCCAACCAGTCAGAACCTTTCACGGTATCGTACATGTGCCAATCCCAACGGTCTTCTTGCACATTACCCAATGAAGCAGAAATACCACCTTGAGCCGCTACAGTATGAGAACGAGTTGGGAACACTTTAGACAAAACAGCACAATTCAGGCCGGATTTAGACAATTGAAGGGCTGCACGTAAACCTGCACCACCACCGCCAACAATCACGGCATCAAACTTGCGAACAGGAAAACCCATATTTACCCCCAAATTACTTTAACTGAATACACCAAGCAGCCTACCAACCAAACGATGGTGGCAACTTGTAAAAACAAACGTAGGCCGAAAGGCTTAATGTAGTCCATCCACAAATCACGGATACCTACCCATGCATGCAGGAATACGGCCAAGAAGCTCACTTGGGTAAACACCTTCACCCAAGTTTGATCAAAAAATGCCTGCCATGCCGAATATTCTTTAGGCAACGTAAACAAAACAACCAAAAGAACCACGGTGTACACTAGCATGATGACCGCAGTTGCACGTTGCATTGCCCAATCGCGCAAACCGTAATGCGCACCTGTCAATTTACGTTCTACCATAACAAAGCTCCCAAAACGACGGTCAGAATCAAAGCAGAAGCAAATACAACTTTAGCAGTAGTACGGGCAGTATTTAATTCCAGGCCTTTATGCACATCCAAAAACAGAAAGCGGATACCGGCAAAAAAGTGGTGCAGATATGCCCACAACAGACCGATAAGGATCAGCTTCACAAACGGATTGGAAATAGCAGAACGATATGCTTCAAACGACGCTTCGCGATCCAGCGTTCCAGAGAAGAAATACAAGAGAACAGGCAGCATCACAAACAAGCCGACGCCGCTGATACGGTGAAGAATAGATACAATCCCCGGTATGGGCAATCGGATATTCGGAATTTCCAAAAATACCGGGCGTGATTTGGCGGACATGGTCAGTTCCTCTAGATTTATTATCAGCTCAAAACCTATAGCTCAGCACTACAATAAGCTACATAAACCATAATTTACCTGTTTTATCTCATTTTGAACAGTGCAATTTATGAATGCTCTAATGATTTTTACCAAAAGACTAATAAAATCAAACAATCATTCTTAGATTTTTTTTTGCGTGGCTAGCCTTTTTTGTTACTTTCCTGCAATTAAGCCATCTCCCCATCAAAGCACTTACGATAACATCATTATTATTTGAGAATTGTATCTATTGTGAGATAAATTCTCACTCTTGATACCTAATCTTTACAAAGGAATCTGTCGTTGAAGCAGAGTTCAAAGGCAAGAAAGTCCACATGACGTATATGAACAAAGCCGAACGCAATGTCTTGGTTGTTTTAGACAATCCGTGTGTGAAATAATGTGCCAAATTTGATGGACAAGGCCGTCTGAAAAGATATAGTGGATTAACTTTAAACCAGTACGGCGTTGCCTCGCCTTAGCTCAAAGAGAACGATTCTCTAAGGTTCTGAAGCACCAAGTGAATCGGTTCCGTACTATCTGTACTGTCTGCGGCTTCGTCGCCTTGTCCTGATTTAAATTTAATCCACTATATAAAGTTTCTATCAATCCATATCATTTGAGTTTTCATCTTCATAATATGGATGATCGAACAGCTCTCCTTCCCAGATACATTCATCCGTTATACCTTGGGATTCCATGAAAGGAACATAAGAATAAAAATCTTTTTCATATTCTCCATAAAATATATTCACTCCTTTGAGCCATACTGCATCGCATTCATCACACAGAATAATTTCATCATGAAGATATTTAGGTTTTGAATGGTAGAGATAGCCTTGTTGACAAGCGGGACATATTTTTATTCTCTTATTCATGATTACTCCATATAATCGATTTATTTTTGTGGGTAAGCAGTAGTGATTTGATTGCTGCGGCATAAGCCATTCTTAACTTATTACCATTGCATTATCATCACTACTCTTACATAGTTATACATTCAAAGACATTTCATCCATCTCTAGATGGACTAAAATACAGCACAACACCAACAATGTTTCCATACCTTATAAGGAAGCTGTATCATGACACACTCCCCTCATCAAAACACACCCGACCCGGAAGACTATATCCCCTCCTTCCGCCGTCGAAACTTGGACACATCCGGTTTTATGAAAAAACTCGGACGCTTTGCCGGCCGCCTGGGCAAACCTGTCGTCCGACAGCTTTATGCACTTTATTACCTTTGGGAATCCGAACACACGCCCAAACGGGCCAAAATGATTATTGTCGGTGCACTGGTTTATTTTCTCAGCCCCATCGACAGCATTCCCGACTTGCTGATTCCATTTGGTTTCAGTGACGACATTGCCGTCATTGCATTGGTTTATTCTCAGATGAAAAACTATCTGACCGAAGATATTCAAGAAAAAGCCCGTCAAGCGGCTGACAAGCTGTTTGGTTCTTAATTGGATACAATTCGACTACACATATATAAATATGAGAAGAAGGCCGTCTGAATATTCAGACGGCCTTCTCGGTTTATGACTTTTTTATTTCAAAGGCTGCATACCCATAACTTCCATCAGGAAGTTGGTAAACGCAGGATTGCTTGGCTTGGTATCCATGTTTTTCCAACGTTGCTGCCAACCACGCAAAGCACCTTGAATGTACTGTTTGGATTGCTCGGTAGTAATTTCACCACGTTGGCTGTCAACGGCAGAACGCAGATAAACTTCGTACATACTGTCATCGACGGAGTTGCGTCCCACTTGTTGGATACGGAAGCGGTTCAAATATTGGGCAGCCTGAACTTTGGTCAGACTACCTTGGCTCACTTGGGTACTCAAGCGACGTGCTTCATCATGAATCTTGGAAACATCTGCCCAATGCGAAGGAGCCAAATGATAACTGGTAGCTGAAACTTGTGAATCAGCCTTAGGTTTCTTGACGTTGGTTGGTCGAACTGGCACTTCTTTCAATGTTGGAACATAAATCGATTCACAACCGGCAAGTACCGCCACAGCAAGGATAGGAAGAATGTATTTTTTCATAATGCGCATTATAAGCATGATTCGTTGAAGAAACCAACTTTTGAATAACGGTATTCAAAGCTCATTAACTGAATTACAACAGATTTCATACTATATCTCAAGCCCATACGTAAAAAAGGCCGTCTGAAAACGGCCCTTTAACAACAATCCTATATTATGCCAAATCGGCAAACAGAGGCGTAGAAAGATAGCGTTCGCCATACGATGGCAACAAGACAACAATCAGCTTGCCTTCGTTTTCAGTTTTTTTAGCCAGCTGCAATGCGCTCCATACCGCGGCACCGGAAGAAATACCTACCAAAATGCCTTCTTTTTCAGCCATAGCGCGCGCAGTTTCAAACGCTGCTTCGTTAGGTACTTTGACAATACTGTCGTAAACAGTCGTATTCAAAACACTGGGGATAAAGCCTGCGCCCAAACCTTGAATCGGATGCGGGCCTTTTTCACCACCGCTCAATACCGGGGAAGCTTCAGGCTCGACAGCCACGATTTGAACTTCGGGTTTGTATTTTTTCAACACTTCACCCACGCCGGTAATCGTGCCGCCAGTACCCACACCGGCCACGAAAATATCAACTTGGCCGTCTGTATCACGCCAAATTTCTTCGGCAGTGGTTTTGCGGTGAACTTCAGGATTAGCCTCGTTATCAAATTGGCGCGGCATAAAGTAAGTATCTGGATGTTCGTCCACCAAAGACTGGGCTTTAGCGATAGCGCCTGCCATACCTTCGGCAGCAGGTGTCAAAATCAGCTCTGCACCGAACGCACGCAGCAGCATTTTGCGTTCTTTACTCATGCTTTCAGGCATAGTAATCGCCAATTTATAACCGCGGGCCGCACACACCATTGCCAAACCAATACCGGTATTGCCGCTGGTCGCCTCAACGATAACGGTATCTTTATTGATTTTACCGGCCTGCTCCGCCGCTTCGATCATGGCTTCGGCAATACGGTCTTTCACGCTGCTGCCCGGATTGAAAAATTCAAGTTTGACGGCGATTTGCGCTTTCAAACCCTCGGTCAAACGATTCAATTTCACCAAAGGGGTATTGCCGATCAGCTCGGTAATATTATTTGCAATTTTCATTTCCTGCTCCAGATTTAGATGTAATATAGCCTGCATATTAAACTCAGGCCGTCTGAAAAACCAATATCGAAAATTTCTTTCATTATAACTTTTAGTTTGGATAAATTAATATCCGCCCCGTTCAAAAATCAAAGCCATGGCAACCACAGCCTGCATGACAACTGCAACCAGCCAACCCATTTGCAGCTGAGTGGCACTAAACAAAGCCGCCGACTGCCTGCACACGACCACGCGGTGCAGATAAAACACCAGCATCAACACGCCCTGCAAAACAAACCAATAAATCGGTTTCAAAGCATAAATTTTCAGCAAGGCCACCCATGCAAAAACTGCGCCTGCCAATGGCAAGATGAAATAAACCACGCCTGCCAAGAAAACAAAAGCCAAAGTCATGACGACATTGGAAACCGCAAATAAGGTCAAACCGGCATATTCGCCTGCCGACCAAAACTTTTTGTCTTCCGTTCTACTGCAGTCATCGATAAAGAAAAAAATACTGGCGATTGTCAGATAAAAATGAGGGATAAACAAAGGGCCTGTATGCGTAAAGCCCCACATTCCGGGCAGCAAGCGCGCGCCCAGTGCCGAAATCCCCAGCCACAACAACACCGCAGCCCAAAGCCATTGAAACCGCTGCGCGCGAAAAATAAATGCCAACGATACCGCAGCATACGCGACGGCAAACCAAAAATCCAAAGAAACCATCATGAATACTGCAACTCGCCTTCAAAAACGGTTTCAGCAGGACCGGTCATTTGCACATCGCCGCCGTCTTCCCAACTGATAAACAATTCGCCGCCAGGCACAGTTACACGCACAGGCGCACCCGCTTTCAGCAAGCCATTGCGCACACCGGTCACCACAGCCGCACACGCTCCGGTACCGCAAGCCTGAGTTTCCCCCACCCCGCGTTCAAACACGCGCAGGCGGACTGACAACTCATCTTCAACCTGCAAAAAGCCGACATTGACCCGTTCAGGAAACTGCTCGTGCGATTCAATAGCGCCGCCCCAATGCTCCACCGGTGCGGTTTCAACATCATCAACCAAAATCACCGCATGCGGATTACCCATATTCACGCAGCTTACCGGTACAGATTCCAAACCGACCAAGATAATATGTGTCAGCGCATCTTCATTTTCACCATGTGCAGGCACAAACGGAATTTCAGACGGCATGAAACGCGGTTTACCCATATTGACGGTAACCAAACCGTTATCCAACAGCTTCGGCACAATAATCCCTTTGGCCGTTTCGACCAAAATTTCCGTTTTATCCGTCAAACCCTTATCCGCGACAAAACGCGCAAAACAACGCGCGCCATTGCCGCACTGTTCTACTTCCCGACCATCGGCATTGAAAATGCGGTACCGAAAATCGACCGCATCAGAAGAAGGCTTCTCCACTACCAAAAACTGATCAAAACCCACGCCGCGATAGCGGTCTGCCCATTGGGCAAGCGGCGCAGCCAACGGATCAAAGTCCTGATCGATGGCATTGACCACCATAAAATCATTGCCCAAGCCGTGCATCTTCGTAAATTTCAAAGTTTTCATTATTCATTCACATTCTTATTAAATCATTATTTCGGCACATTCTACACCAGAATGATATATCCGTTTCTATCTTGTTTTTCAGACGGCCTTGCGCCCTTTTACCAATACTAACACCAGCCACCCCGCAAAAATACTATACTTCCCACATTACAAACATTTCTTATTACAAGGATACACATTATGAAAAAAGTTCTCTTACCTGCCCTTTTGGCCGCTTCACTCAGCGCATGTACAGTCGGCACGCCCGGCGTTTCCGTCGGCTTAGGCGTCGGCACCAGCATCGGCCGCCACGTCGGCTTGGGCACATCCATCAACATCCCTGTCGGCTTGGACAAAACCAAAACCACCAAAGATACGGATTCGGACGGCATCCGCATCACAGAAGAACAAATCGTGACCTATTTTGATGCGCACGGCACACCCAGCAACAGCGCAGTCAAAGGCGGCTTCCATCGCCAACTGATCAGCAAACGCAACAACGAATATGTCGTCCAAGACTTTTACAGCGACAACAGCCAAAAACGCACGGACCCCTACGTCCTCAGCCGCAACCAGCTGATGCAGTTCCGCGCCACGCCAAGCAACGGCTCGCTGACCACTTACGCTTACAACGGCACGGTGATGCAGCAGCAAGTGTTCCAAAACGGCAAATTGGTTAACGCCAAATACTAAAGGCCGTCTGAAACGACTGGGAAGCATGTGAAACTTGATTACAAAATATTTTTAACATTCAAACATTTGAAATATTTTGCACCATTTTCTTAAAAATATTGATTGACACATTTTTTCCAGCCATTATAATACGCCCCATTCCCCGATAGCTCAGTCGGTAGAGCGACGGACTGTTAATCCGCAGGTCCCTGGTTCGAGCCCAGGTCGGGGAGCCAAATTTAAAAAGCCTGAACTTCTGTTCAGGCTTTTTTACATCAATAAGGAACGATTGTTCTTTCCCAAAGAAAGCCCTGCATCCTCATGAGACCTTTGCAAAGGCCTCTATCTGCCAAACTGGCACGCCTTGCGCCCTACCCGCTTCGTTTGGCGAACAGGCGCAAACAGCCCGAAACCTTTTGTCAATCAGGTTTTGGGCTGTTTTGCTTTTGAATAAGCGGTATAGTGGATTAAATTTAAATCAGGACAAGGCGACGAAGCCGCAGACAGTACAGATAGTACGGCAAGGCGAGGCAACGCCGTACTGGTTTAAAGTTAATCCACTATAATATTGATTGAGCGGGTTTGAATGCAATAAACACTCAATATGCCTGCGGCGGAATAACTGCCGATATATTGATTTCAATCTGCAAAACAGATAATACGAAGGCCGTCTGAAACTGATTTTTGGTGTTTCAGACGACCTTTGTTTGCTTTACGGCGCGGGTTTAGCGGAAGAAGTCACCCATGCCTGCTGGCAGGCCTTGGGTAAACGCACCCATGGTTTTATTGGTCGTTTCTTCAGCTTTTTCAGAAGCGGCATTGATGGCGGCCAATACCAAATCTTCCAGCATTTCTTTGTCGTCAGCGGCTTCTTGAATCAAATCAGGGCTGATTTCAAGTTTGCGGACAACGTGCGAACACGTCATCACAACTTTTACCAAACCATTGCCTGCTTCGCCTTCAACTTCGGTTTCAGCCAGCTTGGCTTGTGCCTTTTTCATATTTTCCTGCATTTGTTGAGCCTGCTTCATCAGGCCGCCTAATCCGGCTTTTCCGAACATGTTTTACTCCTATGGGTTTGAATAAATGGGTTTCACTCATGCCGTCTGAAAAACGCTATTGCCTTTCAGACGGCCTTGTATGTCAGTATTTTAAGAATGTCCTGCCAGCTCTAAAGAATCCGGCAGCCATTGCGCTTCAAAGGTTTGTAAGATTTTCTGCGCCGTTGTATCCGCTTCCAGCAAATCTTGCGCCTGCTGCCGCCCTTCTTCTTGAATACGTTTGCGGCGCATAACCGGCGTTTCCCAGCCTTTATCATCCTGCCAAGGCTCGGTTTGCAGCCTTAAATTGCCAAGATGGTAGGCCTCGCTCAACGTCTGGCAGATTTTATCCAAGCGCTCTTTATTGGCAGTCGCTTTGGCCTCATCCGTCAACGACAGTATGATTAAACCTGCTTCCGCAGCATAACTCGTCCATGCCGCATTTTGCGCCAACATCTGCGCCGCGCCTAACTTACGGGCGAAGCGTTCGATAATACTATGCCAATTCTCTGTTTTAAACTCAGGCAAAGGAGCGAACTGAAGCTCTTCTTCATCTCCCTCCTCTTCTTCAGGCTCAGCAGACGCAACCGGCTGCGGTACTCCCATCACATCAGCACGATGCGAATCTTCATATGTATATGCTTCATCAAAATACGGAGGCGGAATTTCCTCATCCATGTGCGGATATTCTTCCGGCTCAGGGGCCGTCTGAACTTTTGCAACAGGCAATGCCTCCGCTTCTTGCATCTGCGCCGTTTGTGTTTGAGGCGGCTCAGCCGATAATTGGCTCGGCATTTCCTCCCAAGGCGGCACATCCGCCTGCTGCTGGGCAGACTGAATAGTTTCTTCAGACGGCCTTTCAACGGTATCCTGTTTGATCGGAACAACTTCTTTCTCAACCGCCGGTGCTGCTATCGGCTCAGATTTCGGCAGCTGAAAAGGCTTTTTTTCGGCCTCAGCTTTCTGATGGTCGGAATGCAAATCCGTATGTTCAATCTGACTTTGCGTATCGCAACCGGAAGCGGCCAACGGCGCAAATGCAAGCATGCGCAAAAGCGTCATGACAAAACCGGCATACTCATCCGGAGCCAGCGGCAAATCCTGTTTGCCATGAATAGCACATTGATAATAAAGCTGAATCTGCTCGCCACTCAAAGCCTGACTTAATCGCAGCAAAGTTTCACGTTCAGGGTCGTCATTTGCCAAGGCAGAAGGAATGGTTTGAATCAAAGCCAAACGTTGCAACAGCATGGCCAATTCTGCCAATGCGCTGTCAAAACCAATCGCTCTGGCGGACATTTCCTGAGCTTTTTCCAGCAAGGCCTCACCGTTTTGATTGATGATTTCTTCAAGCAATTCGAACAAATATTGTTTATCGACCGCTCCGATCATCTGGCGGACATCTTGTTCGGCCACTTTACCCGAACCCATGGCAATCGCCTGATCCAAAAGGCTCAACGCATCGCGCATCGAGCCGGCGGCGGCACGTCCTAAAAGCTGCAAAGCCTGCGGCTGATAAGGAACGTTTTCACGGTCCAATACATGCGCCAAATGCTCAGCAACCTGCTGGGTTGTCATGTTGCGCAACACAAACTGCAAACAGCGGCTCAATACAGTAATGGGAACTTTATGCGGATCGGTGGTCGCCAAAATGAATTTAACGTGCTCAGGCGGCTCTTCCAAAGTCTTCAGCATGGCATTGAACGCGCTTTTGGAAAGCATATGCACTTCGTCGATGATATAGACTTTGTATTTACCCGCAGTAGGCGCATATTGTGCGTTTTCCAACACTTCACGGATATTGTCGATACCGGTATTCGATGCCGCGTCAATTTCCAATAAATCCACATAACGGCCGCTGTCGATTTGCGTACAGCTTTCACACTGACCGCATGGTTCGCCATGCACGGCATTTTCGCAGTTCAAGCTCTTGGCCAAAATCCTGGCAATCGTGGTCTTACCCACACCGCGCGTTCCTGTCAGCAGATAGGCATGGTGCAGACGGCCTTCGTCCAGCGCGTTGCGCAGGGCTTTGACGACGTGTTCCTGACCGACCAAATCGGCAAAGGTTTTCGGACGCCATTTTCGTGCAAGAACTTGATAAGCCATGTTGTTTCTCTACGGGAAATAAATCGGAAGGCCGTCTGAAAAGAATTATCCGCTTTTCAGACGGCCTCAGAAAATGGCATATATTCTAGCATTTTTTTGATTTTTATTAAGGATTTTCTATCAAGCCTACAGCGACAGCATGTCATCGCAATGTTAGAATGCTACACAAATGATAACCAAGTTAAAGCTAAAATCATTATGTCTGAAATCATACTACGCAACCAATCAGCCACCATGCAAGTCAACACAATGGGCGTATATATTGATTCCCTGATTTTAAAAGGGCGGGAGATCTTGTTTCCGAAAACCAGCGTTCAAGTCGCCAATGACACAAAATTACGCAGCGGCATGCATGTCTGCTTGCCCCAATTCGGACCGGACAGCAAAAATCATCTGGCCCAACATGGTTTCGGCAGAACTTCAGACTGGGAAATCCGCCATCAAAATGAATCGGATATCGGCTTGAAATTAATCAGCACAGAAAAAGGCTATGAACACGTCGAATGGTTGCTTGATTACAGTCTGCCTCACGAAAATGAAGCCATCGCCATCCTAACCGTCTGCAATTACGGCGAATCGCCCGTCCGCACATCCCCAGGATTCCATCCCTACTTTACCGCTGTCGGCACACAATTTGATTTCAACGGCGCCCCATACGATGCCGACTATATCTCCCATACCGAATTTGTTTCCTCCAATCAAGATGCACGTGTTGCATTTGACGGCTTGAAACTGGATATCCGCACCCACAATCTGCCTATGTACGCCCTCTGGAGCGATCGAAACGGCCAATATACTTGTGCAGAGCCAACCGCAGAAGGCAATGCATTTTTATCCCCTGCACGAGGCGGACAGTTTGTTTCAGGACACAGCAAAAAACGTTACGCCATGAAAATCAGACTGATGGCTTAAAATGTTCTGTAAAAGCCCCAAATACTTAAAAACCACCCCAAAGGGTGGTTTTCTTATGGCTTACAGGCCATTGTTATTGATTGCATTCGCAATATCGCGTACCGCTGTTACATACATACGGCTGTGGTTGTATTGCCATACAGTGTAGAAGTTATTCAGGCCCAAATAGTATTCAAATACGCCCGGACTGGTTTCCAAAGCATACAACACAGCCTTTTCATTATCCGCAACAGCAGCTTGAGGCACCACACCCAAAGCTTTGAAATCTGCGACAGTGCGTGTCAAAGCTGTTTTCTCATCGATAATCGCCTGCAAGTGCGGAGTAATCGTCAGATTTACCGGCACAACCATCTTACCGCCGGTCTGCCAGCCATGCTGTTTCATATAATTGGCAACAGAAGCCGCCACATCGCCGACATTATTCCAAATATCGCGATGACCATCACCATCATAGTCTACCGCCCATTTACGGTAGCTTGAAGGCATAAATTGCGGCATACCCATTGCACCGGCATAGCTGCCTTTGAAGTCAAAGACATTTTCTTTTTCTTCTTTTGCCATCTGCAGAAGTTCGCTCAACTCGTTTTGGAAAAACTCGGCACGGCGGGGATAATCAAAGGCCAATGTACTTAAGGCATCGGCAACGCGGAAGCTGCCTGTATTTTTGCCGTAATTGGTTTCGATACCAAGAATCGCCACAATCAATTCGGCAGGTACGCCGTATTTGCGTGCCACATCATCAATTACGGCACGGTTTGCCGCATAGAATTGTCTACCGCCATTAAATTTGACCGCACCAGAGTTACCGGTGCGGAATTCATACCAAGGACGCGAAGTGCTTGGCCGGTACATAATGGTAATAATGTTGCCTTTATACACCACGCCATTAAAGAAATTGCGCAATTCTTCCGCACTGAAACGGCGGTTTTTTACTTCATATTGGATAAACTGCTGAACGTTGACGTTCTCATTGAAACCGCTGCTGGCAACAGATTCAGCCGCAGCATCAAATACAGGGCGTTTTGCAGAAGAAACAGGCTCAACCGGTTTTGCCGTATCAACAGCAGGCTTTTGCGGGGTACTACATGAAGCCAGAGCCAAAGCAGCCAGACCCATCCCAAAGATTTTGATTTTATTCATAAATAATCTCTTTATTAAAATACTATGATAAATCCGAATACGAAAGAATATTCGTCCAACACATCATCTCTCTATGCCAACTGCCATACTTTTTAACCAGCCAAAAATATAAACAACTCGGCACTGATTTGCTTCGGCTCAAGCACATAAACAAGGCCGTCTGAAATCCAAGGAAACCCTTGATTTTCAGACGGCCTTGAATGAATCAATTACTCAGCGGCTGCAACAACAGCAACGGTAATTTTAGCAACGGCGTCAGTGTGCAGAGCCACTTCAACTTCGTATTCGCCAACAGCTTTCAAAGGACCGTTAGGCAGACGTACGTTTGCTTTAGCAGCTTGGATACCGGCAGCAACAATCGCTTCAGCGATGTCGGCATTGGTAACAGAACCGAACAGACGACCATCAACACCGGCTTTTTGAGCAACAGTAATGGTTTGGCCTTCCAATTTTTCTTGACGTGCTTTAGCATCAGCCAAGATTTCAGCTTGTTTGGCTTCCAATTCAGCGCGGCGTGCTTCGAATTCTTTCATGTTGGCTTCGGTTGCACGTTTTGCTTTACCGGCAGGGATCAGGAAGTTGCGTGCGTAACCGTTTTTAACGGTAACGATGTCACCCAAGTTACCCAGACCGCCGATTTTTTCTAACAGAATAATTTGCATGATTTAAACTCCAAAATTATTTGTGTTGATCGGTGTAAGGCAACAGAGCCAGGAAACGGGCACGTTTTACAGCAGTAGCCAACTGACGTTGGTAGTGTGCTTTAGTACCAGTAATGCGGGCAGGGATGATTTTGCCGTTTTCAGAGATGAAGTCTTTCAACAAATCAACTTGTTTGTAATCAACTTCTTGGATTTTTTCAGCCGTAAAGCGGCAGAATTTTCTACGTTTGAATGATTGACGAGCCATTGTCGTTTAACCTTTATATTCTTTAATGTTCTGTATGCGTAGTACCGGCTTGGGGAAGCGTTGGCTGCGTTGCGCCAAAAAACCTTCCGATTCGATGACGGCATCTTGCCGATACTGCCATTCCTCAGCCTGCTTACCTAAAATCCGCGCAGGAATTTCAAATTTGACCAGACATTTCTGTCCGTTTTCTTCCTGCCAAGACTCATGCTGTAACACAACATCTAAAACAGGAACCCCTGCCGGCGTATATCTCAAAGGCTGAACCTGCAAGATACGGGCGGTAAGCTTAATCAGATTGTTCAATCTTATTCGGCTGCTGCAACTTCTTCAGCTGCACCGTTCAGCAAGTTTTTTGCTTTTTCGCCGCCCAGCATTGGGGAAGCTTCAGTTACAGCGTGTTTTGTTTTGATGGTCAGGTGACGCAGTACGGCATCATTGAAGCGGAAAGCAGTTTCCAGCTCTTCAACCACTTCAGGAGTAGTTTCGATATTCATCAAAACATAGTGTGCTTTGTGGATTTTGTTGATTGGGTAAGCCAATTGACGACGGCCCCAGTCTTCCAAACGGTGGATTTTACCGCTGGCTTCAGTAATCATGGTTTTGTAACGCTCAACCATAGCAGGCACTTGCTCGCTTTGATCAGGATGAACGATAAACACGATCTCGTAATGACGCATGTTATCTCCTTATGGATGATTAAAAACAGCCTTTCACCATGCGAAGTAAAAGGCAAGGCAAAGAGGCTGAATTTTATCCGCATTTCTTAAAAAATACAAGTCCGGATTCAAAATCCACTTTCTTTTCAATTAAAAAAACAACATTAGGCCTTATGGTTATTTCCTAGCAAACCACTCAACTATCTGCCAAAAATCTGCTAAAATCTGCCCCATCCTAATAAATACAGCATCAGAAGGCACACAATCATGGCTCTTTTGCAGATTTCAGAACCCGGCATGTCCGCCGCCCCCCATCAACACCGCCTCGCCGTAGGCATTGATTTAGGCACAACCAACAGCTTGGTTGCTACAGTCCGCAGCGGCAGCGCAGTCTGCCTGCCCGATTCAGACGGCCGCGCCACCCTGCCTTCGGTTGTTCGTTATTTGGATGGCGAAGTTGAAGTCGGCAAAAATGCCCTTTCCGCCCAAAAAACCGATCCGCTAAATACAATCAGCTCCGCCAAACGCTTAATCGGCCGCACCCTTACCGATCTTGCACAAGAGGCGCAATACCTGCCCTATCGATTTACACCCAATGAGCGCGTGGTCGAATTAAACACCCGTCAAGGTGCGAAAACGCCTATCGAAGTATCGGCAGAAATCCTCAAAGCCCTCAAATTGCGTGCCGAAGAAACATTGGGCGGAGATTTGGTCGGTGCCGTCATTACCGTACCCGCTTATTTTGACGATGCCCAACGTCAAGCTACCAAAGATGCCGCGCGCTTGGCAGGCTTGAATGTATTACGCCTCCTCAACGAACCGACTGCCGCCGCAATCGCCTACGGACTGGACAACGCCTCAGAAGGCACGTTTGTCGTTTACGACTTAGGCGGCGGCACATTCGACGTATCCGTATTGCAACTGACCAAAGGTCTGTTTGAGGTTAAAGCCACCGGCGGCAACAGCGCATTGGGTGGTGATGACTTCGACCATCGTTTGTTCTGCTACCTACTCGAACAAAACGACCTCTCCAAACTCAACGAACAAGACAGCCAGCTTCTGCTTTCCCTTGTTCGTACCGCCAAAGAAAAACTAACCACTCAAACCGAAGCCATCATCGAAACCACACTTTCAGACGGCCATAAAGTTCATACCGTCATTACCCGCCAAGAGTTTCACAACCTGACCCAAAATCTAGTACAAAAAACCATCGAGCCCGTCAAACAGGCTTTGAAAGATGCCGGCGTAACCAAGGCAGATGTCAAAGGCGTGATTATGGTTGGTGGCTCTACCCGTATGTTGCACGTTCAACAAGCAGTTGCCACATTCTTTGGTCAAACTCCGCTGAATAACCTCAATCCTGACGAAGTGGTCGCACTCGGTGCCGCCATACAGGCAAACGTCCTTGCAGGCAACAAAACCGACGGCGAATGGCTGCTGCTGGACGTTACCCCTTTGTCGCTCGGTTTGGAAACCTACGGTGGTCTAGCCGAAAAAATTATCCCGCGCAACTCCACCATTCCTACCGCACGCGCGCAGGACTTCACCACTTTCAAAGACGGTCAAACCGCCATGACGATACACGTCGTACAAGGCGAGCGCGAACTCGTTTCCGACTGCCGCAGCCTTGCCAAATTTACCCTGCGCGGCATTCCGCCCATGGCCGCAGGCGCAGCGCGTATCCGCGTGACCTTCCAAGTTGATGCCGACGGATTGCTGTCCGTTTCAGCACAAGAACAAAGCACCGGCGTACAGGCGCAAATCGAAGTCAAACCTTCCTACGGCTTGGACGACAGCACCATTACCCAAATGCTCAAAGACAGCATGAGCAACGCTGCCGAAGACATGGCCGCACGCGCACGCGCCGAAGCCGTAGTCGAAGCTGAAAGCCTGACCGATGCCGTCAACGCCGCCCTTGAATTGGATAGAGATTTGCTGGATACCGAAGAGCTTGCACAAATCCAGCAAGACATCGCCGATTTGCAAGGTCGTCTGAAAGACGGTAAAGCCGAAGACATTCGTGCCGCCGTCGCCAAACTCAGCCACAGCACCGACAACTTCGCCGCCAAGCGCATGAACCGCAACATCCAACGTGCGTTGACTGGTCAAAGCGTTGATAATATTTGATGCCTAAACAATTTCAGACGGCCTTTGATAAAAGTCCGTCTGAAAAGATGTCATCTCACAGAAATAAAAATAAAGGACAACAATGGAAAAAGCAGGTATTGTCTACCTGATGAAAACCGTCATCAAAGGTGTATATAAGATTGGTATTACTGACGAAAATAATTTTGAAATTAGAATGCGCCATTTGGAAAACAACGGCTACGCAAACGTTGCCGGATTAGAACGCATTCTAGCCATTAAAACCGACAACTATAAAGAAAAAGAAACCTTACTTCATGAAATTTTTGGCAAAAGCCAAATAGGAGAAACTGAGCTTTTTGCAATTGATGAAAATCTTGTAAAAAGGCTTTTTCTCTCATTAAGAGGTGAAATTGTATTTCCTAAAAATGAAATAGCAGAGTTAGGTTTTGAAAAAACTGTCAAAGAACATCATCAAGAAAAAATTTTTGAAGTAAACAGAAGTGCATTTATCTCCTTTATTAAGGAAAAGCACCAACAAAATCCTTCCATATTAAGAAATCTCATCTCTTCAGAAAATGCATATAAACCCAAAAATTCCAAAGTCCGTCTATATAAAGACGAATACTTTGGGAAAAGTGGAACAAAGCTAACCACTGAAATTGAAGAGGGTCTTCACATCTATACTACGTACTCAAAAAAGGATTTGAAGATAGCTTACGAAGATTATTCAGAATTATTTAAATCACAATGAGACTCTGGCATCAAACCCTTATCCCCCTACTCCCCCGCGCCCAGCTTTTGGGGCAACACCGTGAATGCGCCGCTTTACGCGGAGCAGGCTGGGGCAGGCCGCATGCGACGGTTAATTACGTTTTTACCCATTCGCCCTACAAACTCTATCTGTATCACGCATTGATTATGAAAGAGATGGAAAGGCGCGGTTACAAACCCGATGCTTTATGGAAAGACCCGCTATATCGCGGTAAAGCCGTTGTCCCATACCATTCACACGCGGCTGAAACAGCTACTTCGCCGATTTATGCCGAACATGATGATGCTTACTTGGACGAATGTCTGAAAAATTTAAGAAATAAAGGCATCATGTTATAAACCCATTTTTCAGACGGCCTGAATATTGAATACCCAAGGCCGTCTGAAGCCGCTTTAACCACAACCACTCTTAAACAACCGAGACAATAAAAATGCCAAAAATTACCGTACTCCCACACGCGACATTATGCCCTGAAGGCGCGGTTATCGAAGATGCGCCCGAAGGTCAAACCGTCCTTGACGTACTGCTCGACCATGACATCGAAGTCGATCACGCCTGCGAAAAATCCTGCGCCTGCACCACCTGCCATGTGATTATCCGCAAAGGTTTTGACAGCCTGGAAGAACCGACCGAATTGGAAGAAGACCTGCTCGACCAGGCATGGGGCTTGGAAGCCGATTCACGTTTGAGCTGTCAGGCGGTCGTTGCCGATGAAGATTTGGTCGTAGAAATCCCCAAATATACGATCAACCATGCGCGTGAAGACCACTAGAACAAGGCTTAATGAAAAAGGCCGTCTGAAACCACAAATTCATGGTTTTCAGACGGCCTTTTGGTTATGCAGCAAACTATTTGATATGAGGGAAAATAAAACGCATACGGGAAATCTGCATGGCAGCCACTTTCTGCGTAGCGGAGTAATTTTCAATTTTTTCTTGAATTCTGATTTGATGCAGATTGCCGTTATGCTTAGGAGCAGATTTTTGAGGCTCGCTTGTCGCCTGTAACTCTTGCTCTGTTTTCAACGCTTCCTCTGCCTCGATGGCCGAAAGTGCAGCCTCATCTCTTACCAAACCGAAACGCTCGATAATGACATTGGCTTCATCTATATAATGAGATTTGTCCGCGCCATTTTCCAACACCGCATCTTCAAGCACGACCGACAAATGCTTGCCGCAATTTTCGATACGCTCTGCGATACGCGAATAAACCATCCAACGTTTCAGCCTCAACGCGCCTGCATCGTCATTGGGTGAAGCGGCATCCAGTTTAATCAAACCATAATGCTTGCCGTAATACAGACGAAACACCAGCTGCTTCAAACCTTCTGTTTCGTCCAGCATCCGATAAAATTCGCGAACCAACAGCAGCAAACGGTCAAATGCACCTGCTTTGGCCAGATACTCTGAATCATCTGAAGCAAGCGCGTAAATCAGTTTGGACAATTTGGCGTTGAGTGCGTTATTCATCATTTTTCCTTTTATTTTTACGTGATAGATTTCGTATTAAGAGCCGTTCCAGATGATTTGGTTGCATTGGGATAATGTAAATTATTCATGCGCAAACCATCATTCAAAACGGAATAAAATATATAAAACGGCAAATTCAAAGCGAATGTGCCGTGGTTTTTTAAGTGTCTTGCCGTATTTTAACGCAACTATGCTATTTTGTTAAAAAATAGCGTCATCATTTATCTGCCTATCTTCCGTAAAACAATCTGGCAGTCCGACTTCTTCTTGATTAAAATAATTACTAATAACCCAAACCCAATAAAGGAACACATCATGAAATGGACAGATACCCAACGCATCGCTGAAGAACTCTACGACCTACACGGCGACAGCATCGATCCGAAAACCGTACGCTTTACCCAACTGCGTGATCTGATTATGGCTTTGCCTGAATTTGACGATGATCCGGCGCGTTGCGGCGAGCGTATTCTCGAAGCCGTGCAACAAGCATGGATAGACGAAGCAGAATAAGCTTTCTTCCATTACATCAAACAAGACCTTAGGCAGTTTTTCAGACGGCCTGAGGTCTTTATTAAATCTATTCATACAATTTTGGAAAATTTCGAAATTGACTCATACTGACCTCAAATTTATTATGCAACCTGACAACGAATAAAAGATATGCAGAAGGTGCATAAGCATGAATCACGCTCGAGAAATTAACGCATTAAATCACAGCCTTTCCGATTTAAAAGGCGACATCAATGTTTCATTTGAATTTTTTCCGCCGAAAAACGAACAAATGGAAACCATGCTGTGGGATTCCATCCATCGCCTGCAAACCCTGCACCCGAAATTTGTTTCCGTAACTTACGGTGCAAACTCAGGCGAGCGCGACCGCACTCACGGCATTGTTAAACGCATCAAACAAGAAACCGGCCTTGAAGCCGCACCTCACTTGACCGGTATCGATGCCAGCCCTGACGAGTTGCGTCAAATTGCCAAAGACTATTGGGACAGCGGTATCCGCCGCATCGTTGCCCTGCGTGGCGACGAGCCGCCCGGCTACGAGAAAAAACCTTTCTATGCCGAAGATTTGGTCAAACTGTTGCGCTCCGTTGCCGACTTCGACATTTCCGTAGCGGCCTATCCTGAGGTACACCCGGAAGCCAAATCTGCTCAAGCGGACTTGATCAATCTGAAACGCAAAATCGATGCGGGTGCAAACCACGTTATCACCCAATTCTTCTTTGACGTGGAAAGCTATCTGCGCTTCCGCGACCGTTGCGTGATGATGGGCATCGATGTTGAAATCGTTCCCGGCATCCTGCCTGTAACCAATTTCAAACAATTGACCAAAATGGCCCAAGTGACCAACGTCAAAATCCCAAGCTGGCTGTCTAAAATGTACGAAGGTTTGGATGACGACCAAGGCACGCGCAACCTTGTTGCCGCCAGCATCGCCATCGATATGGTCAAAGTCCTCTCTCGCGAAGGTGTCAAAGACTTCCACTTCTACACCCTCAACCGCAGCGAACTGACTTACGCCATCTGCCATATTTTGGGTGTACGCCCCCGTTAATAAAACAGACGGCCTCCCCATTCTGATTTACAATATCGAATATTCAGGCCATACCGGCCTGATTAAAAATTCCAACTAGGAGAGTTAACATGACAACATTGCATTTTTCAGGCTTCCCGCGCGTCGGTGCCTTCCGCGAATTGAAATTCGCACAAGAAAAATACTGGCGCAAAGAAATCAGCGAGCAAGAATTGCTGGCTGTTGCTAAAGACTTGCGCGAGAAAAACTGGAAACACCAAGCTGCGGCCAACGCTGATTACGTTGCCGTAGGCGATTTCACTTTCTACGACCACATCCTCGACCTGCAAGTTGCTACCGGTGCCATCCCTGCCCGTTTCGGCTTCGACAGCCAAAACCTGTCTTTGGAACAATTCTTCCAACTGGCCCGTGGTAACAAAGACCAATTCGCTATCGAAATGACCAAATGGTTCGACACCAACTACCACTACTTGGTGCCTGAATTCCACGCCGATACCGAATTCAAAGCCAACGCCAAACACTACGTTCAACAACTGCAAGAAGCCCAAGCTTTGGGTCTGAAAGCCAAACCGACCGTTGTGGGTCCGTTGACTTTCCTGTGGGTGGGTAAAGAAAAAGGCGCCGTTGAATTCGACCGTCTGAGCCTGTTGCCTAAACTGTTGCCCGTTTACGTTGAAATCCTGAACGCTTTGGTTGAAGCCGGTGCCGAGTGGATTCAAATCGATGAGCCAGCTTTGACTGTTGACCTGCCTAAAGAATGGGTAGAAGCATACAAAGACGTTTACGCTACTTTGAGCAAAGTAAGCGCCAAAATCCTGTTGAGCACTTATTTCGGTTCTGTTGCCGAACACGCCGCATTGTTGAAATTCCTGCCTGTTGACGGCCTGCACATTGACTTGGTACGCGCTCCTGAACAGCTGGACGCATTTGCTGACTACGACAAAGTTCTGTCTGCCGGCGTTATCGACGGCCGCAACATTTGGCGCGCCAACCTAAACAAAGTTTTGGAAACTGTTGAACCTCTGCAAGCCAAACTGGGCGACCGTTTGTGGATCTCCAGCTCTTGCTCTCTGCTGCACACTCCATTTGACTTGTCAGTTGAAGAAAAACTGAAAGCCAACAAACCTGACCTGTACTCTTGGTTGGCATTCACCCTGCAAAAAACCCAAGAATTGCGCGTTCTGAAAGCCGCATTGAACGAAG
This sequence comes from Neisseria subflava, assembly GCF_005221305.1. Classification (NCBI taxonomy): domain Bacteria; kingdom Pseudomonadati; phylum Pseudomonadota; class Betaproteobacteria; order Neisseriales; family Neisseriaceae; genus Neisseria; species Neisseria subflava. The sequence goes on along the minus strand of NZ_CP039887.1, from coordinate 214,467 downwards.
GCCGTGATTCTGTTGCCGAAGAACTGGCTGCCAGCCAAGCAGCTGCCGACTCCCGTGCCAACAGCAGCGAAATCCACCGTGCAGACGTTGCCAAACGCCTGGCCGATTTGCCTGCCAATGCAGACCAACGCAAATCTCCATTTGCCGACCGTATCAAAGCGCAACAAGCATGGTTGAACCTGCCTCTGCTGCCGACTACCAACATCGGTTCTTTCCCTCAAACTACTGAAATCCGCCACGCACGCGCAGCCTTCAAAAAAGGCGAACTGTCTGCCGCCGATTACGAAGCCGCGATGAAAAAAGAAATCGCCTTGGTGGTTGAAGAGCAAGAAAAACTGGACTTGGACGTACTGGTACACGGCGAAGCCGAGCGTAACGACATGGTTGAATACTTCGGCGAACTGTTGAGCGGTTTTGCATTCACCCAATACGGCTGGGTACAAAGCTACGGCTCACGCTGCGTGAAACCACCTATCATCTTCGGTGACGTAAGCCGTCCTGAAGCCATGACTGTTGCTTGGTCTACTTACGCACAAAGCCTGACCAAACGCCCGATGAAAGGTATGTTGACCGGCCCTGTAACCATTCTGCAATGGTCTTTCGTCCGCAACGATATTCCTCGCTCTACCGTGTGCAAACAAATCGCACTGGCTCTGAACGATGAAGTATTGGATCTGGAAAAAGCTGGCATCAAAGTCATCCAAATTGACGAACCTGCCATCCGCGAAGGTCTGCCTTTGAAACGTGCCGATTGGGATGCCTACCTGAACTGGGCCGGCGAATCTTTCCGCCTGTCCTCTACCGGTTGCGAAGACAGCACTCAAATCCACACTCATATGTGCTACTCTGAGTTCAACGACATCCTGCCAGCCATCGCCGCTATGGACGCTGACGTCATCACCATCGAAACTTCACGTTCCGACATGGAGCTCTTGACTGCGTTCGGCGAGTTCAAATATCCGAACGACATCGGCCCGGGCGTTTACGACATCCACAGCCCACGCGTACCGACTGAAGCTGAAGTTGAGCATCTGTTGCGCAAAGCCATCGAGGTTGTACCGGTTGAACGTCTGTGGGTTAACCCAGACTGCGGCCTGAAAACACGTGGCTGGAAAGAAACTCTGGAACAACTCCAAGTGATGATGAACGTAACCCACAAACTGCGTGCCGAACTGGCTAAATAATGTGAGTTAGATGAAAGGCCGTCTGAAAATTTTCAGACGGCCTTTTTTCTTTATCGATATTTAGACCAGCGTGTAGAAACTAGTAGCGTTGTTTACAGTATTTCCAGGAGAATACTGAAACATGAACATGCACAAAAACACCCGTCTCTCCTCGCACCACCGCCAAGCCATTTGGCTGGCCTATACGCAGGGGAAGGAAAGCGTAACCTCCCTGGCACGCCGCTATCAAGTCAGCCGCGTCACCATTTACCGCGCACTTAAAGCCGCAAGGGGCAGACTGCTCAAACCCCAAACCAGTACCAACAACCGTTTCAAACAGGCAAAGTACGGAATGAAACGCCTGGCCAAGGTAGAACGCGGCATTCAGGAAAAACTCAAAAGGCAGGCCAAACGCTACAATAAATCCTACCCCGGAGAGCTGGTACATCTCGATACCAAACGGCTGCCGCTGCTCAAAGGGCAGAAAGCCACCGATAATCGGGATTACCTGTTTGTCGCCATCGACGATTTCTCAAGGGAGCTATACTCCGCCATTTTGCCGGACAAAACTGCAGACAGTGCCGCCAAGTTTCTGACTGGACACCTGATTGATCCCTGTCCATACCTGATTGAGTGCGTTTACTCCGACAACGGTACGGAATATAAAGGCTCGGCCAACCATGCTTTCGGTGTAGCCTGTTATGAGAACGGGATTGGTCAAAAGTTTACCCGGGTTGCCCGTCCGCAGACCAACGGTAAGGCGGAACGGGTTATCCGCACCCTGATGGAGATGTGGCATGGGAAACAGTTGTTTGACAGTCCGGAACACTGGCGAAAGGAGTTGTGCCGCTTTGTTAATTTCTATAACACTGTGAAGCCACACCGCAGTTTGAACGGCGATACGCCGTTTGAGGTCTTGCAGGCTTATTTTTCTCAACCTGTGGTGTAAACAACGCAACGTTTTCCTACAGATGACTTTTATAGGCAATCTGTCCGCGTACCATGTATCCGGTTATTTTTGACGGAAATGTATCAGAGTTCCTTTTTAATTGATTAGTTCATCCAAAGTTAAGTTATTTTTGATTTTTATAGCAAAATAAAAATGGTTTTATCTTGTATTGTTTTCCTTTTTGGCGTGACAGAGTTAATCCCACGAAGCCAAAAAGGAGGGAAATTCTAACACGATATGTTTTTAGCATTCCCTATTTAACTAAATTTACAAAATATACAGAATAAATATCTATAACTGTTTTCAGCTTCTTCTAAAAATCAATAAAATTCGATATTTTCAATATGTATTTTTACAACATAGTTGCGCATTATATACCGATTATCTTAAAATACTACCGTTTATTTGAAAAATTTAGTATTTTATTATTGCTTTCACCATCTAAAAACCAATAAAAAAAGGCCGTCTGAAAAAATATTTCAGACGGCCTTTTTTATTGAATGCGTTCTATTTAACAAACTTCGACCAACCAGCCGTGTTTATCTTCTGTCAAACCATATTGAATGTCGGTAATCGCCTTACGGATTGCGTAACCGCGCTCTTGGCTCTTCACTTCGATTTCTTTGCCATCAATCACGAAAGAAGTTACCGGAGAAATGACTGCAGCCGTACCAGTCAGAATCGCCTCTGCACCATTTTCCACAGCTGCTTTCAGCTCATCAACGGTAAAGTTGCGTTCGGTAACGGTATAGCCCAAATCTTTGGCAACAGTCAGCACGGAATCACGGGTAACGCCGTGCAGGAATTCATCTGTCAACGGTTTGGTAATGATTTCATCGCCGTTAATCAGGATAAAGTTAGACGCACCGGTTTCCTGAACGTCGCCATTCGGACAGAACAACACTTGGTTTGCGCCATATTCGGCTTTGGCTTTCAACACCCAAGGCATGGCGGAAGCGTAGTTGCCGCCACATTTCACACGGCCCATATGTGGGGCGCAACGGATATGTTCGGTTTCCACCAAGATTTTAACGGGCGAACCAGCTTTGAAATAGTCGCCGACAGGAGAAGCCAGAATGTACAGCAAAGCCGTTTCAGAAGGAGAACCGGCTTTACCGATCACAGGATCGGTACCGATCAAAGTCGGACGCAGGTACAACGCCGCTGGCGCATCAGGAATTTCTTCGGCAGAGCGTTTGACCAATTCAATCAAAGCATCCAAATAAGCCTCAGTTTCAGGGCGCGGCAGGTGCAGGATATCCGCACTTTGCTGCATGCGCGCGATATTGGCGGTCGGGCGGAACATCACGATTTTGCCGTTTGCCTGACGAAATGCCTTCAAACCCTCAAAACATTCGCTGCCGTAATGCAAGGCATGCGCGCCGGGGGCGATTGTCAGGTCTTTGGAAGATTGCCACTCTACCGGCTGCCATTTACCTTCACGATAAGCGATAACGGGCATTTCAGCGTGAAAAACGCTGCCGAATACGGCTGGAACTGGTCTGCTCATGATGATTGCCTTTCTTATTCTGATGTGCAAAATAAATTAATTAAAGACTGAACAATACGCCTTTCAATATAGGTTTGACAAGTACCCGTCAGCATAAAGACACTGTCCCCCTGCCGTCTGAAACATGCCGTCCTATCCGAAATCCGGCAAATCGTTTAAACTGATACCATTTTTCAGACGGCCTGCCCCAACCGCAGCCAACCCGGAGTAACCCATGAAACTCATCTCTACCATCATCAAAATCCTGATTCTTCTTGTTTTCCTCCTGCTGGCCATCACCAATACCCACACTGTATCCTTCTTCTACCTGCCCGGCCAAAACATCAATCTGCCGCTGATTGTCGTACTTTTCGGTGCATTTATTATCGGTATCGTGTTCGGTATGTTTGCCCTCTTCGGCCGTCTGCTGTCCCTGCGCAGCGAAAACAACCGTCTGCGCGCCGAAGTGAAAAAACATGCCCACCTTTCCGAAAAAGACCTGACTCCGGTCAAAACCGAAACACCGGCAACGACTTCCGAAGCCACTCCCAAAGCGTAACGCCACCAATCAATAAAGGAATACCATGGACAACGAATTGTGGGTCATCTTACTGCCCATCGTCCTCCTCCCCGTTTTCTTCGCTATGGGCTGGTTTGCCGCGCGCGTCGATATGAAGACCGTCCTGAAACAGGCCAAAAGCATACCAGCAGGGTTTTACAAAAGCCTTGATGCCCTCGTTGACCGCAACAGCGGCCGCGCCGCGCGCGAATTGGCGGAAGTGATCGACCAACAGCCGCAGTCATACGACCTAAACCTGACCCTAGGCAAGCTCTACCGTCAGCGCGGCGAAAACGACAAAGCCATCAATATGCACCGCGCCCTGCTCGATTCGCCCGACACAGTCAACGAAAAACGCGCGCGCGTGCTTTTTGAACTGGCGCAAAACTACCAAAGCGCAGGCTTGGTGGATCGTGCCGAACAAATCTTCCTCGGCTTGCAGGAAGGCGATATGGCACGCGAAGCCCGCCAACACCTTTTGAGCATCTACCAACAAGACCGCGACTGGGAAAAAGCCATCGAAATGGCGCAGCTCTTGAGCCATGACGAACAAACCTACCAGTTTGAAATCGCCCAGTTTTATTGCGAAATCGCCCAAGCCGCGCTGTTCAAATCCAACTTCGACACCGCACGCTACAACATCGGCAAAGCACTCGAAGCCAACAAAAAATGTACGCGCGCCAACATCATTCTCGGCGACATTGAATACCGTCAGGGCAACTTCCCTGCCGCAGTGGAAGCGTATTCCGCCATCGAGCAGCAAAACCACGCCTATCTGAGCATGGTCGGCGAGAAACTCTATGAAGCCTATGCCGCGCAAGGCAAGCAGGAAGAAGGCCTCAACCGCCTTATCGGCTATATGCAAACCTTCCCCGATCTTGACCTGATCAACGTCATCTACGAGAAGGCCCTGTTGCTCAAAGGCGAAACCGAAGCGGCGCAAATCGCTGTCGAACTCGTCCGCCAAAAACCCGACCTCAACGGCGTGTACCGCCTGCTTGGCTTGAAACTCAGCAGTATGAATCCGGAGTGGAAAGCCGATACCGATATGATTCGTTCCATTATCGGCCGCCAGCTGCAAAAAAGCGTTATGTACCGCTGCCGCAACTGCCACTTCAAATCCCAAGTCTTCTTCTGGCACTGCCCTGCCTGCAACAAATGGCAAACCTTTACGCCGAATAAAATCGAGATTTAATAAAGCGTTAAGCATCAAAAAAGGCCGTCTGAAATCTTTTCAGACGGCCTTTTTATTACAAAGCAAAATATCAAAGCGGTTCAAAACACAGCCTTACACACCAGCAATATCTGCTCAACACCGCTACTCTGCCCATGCCAACGCCGCTACAATCTGAGCCTCAATATCGGCATTAAACTCGCCGGCACGGTACGCATCGCGCAATTCCGTGCGCCGGGTTTCATCTGCCGCAATTTGGTTCAACACCACTTGTGGAAACTCGTTAAACACAGGCCCAGCCTCTTCATGCCCCATCAAAAACAGCGCAGGGATTTTTTGATTGGCGCGGACGATTTCCTGTTGGCGCGGATTCTCAAAACGGCTGCTGTCGTCAAAATCGTTGCGGGCAATATAGTTGACGCGGATATTGGGGTTCAACTCCGCCATTTTTTGAATAAACGGCACAAACACGCGGCAATCAGGGCAATATGGTGCAGCGGCAAGCAGCCAGTTTTGCGGACGGCTGATCTTTTTAACCGCCGCCACCGTTTGCACCGACAGCTCGGTCGCCTGATAGAGTTGCTGCTGTTTCAATTTGTCTTCTTCAGTATCAAAATCCAAATATTCTGCATAAGTGGCCATGCTTTACTCCTGTTCTGTTGTATCGGTCTTCCCTGCCACGCTGGTCAAAAGCGGAACGAGCAGATTGACGACGAGGTTTTCAAATAGCGGCTCATCAAGCGGCGATTCGTCCGAATGGCCAAACACCAGCTTCACTTCGGTATATTCTTTCTGCCCTTTGCTCATTTTATTGCCGTTAAAAACCTCATGGGCTTTTCTCAAGGCAGCATCCCAATCCTCTTTTTTGTTGTACTCCTCCGCAGCGGCAAGACTGGTTTTGGCAAAAAACGGCAAGGGGGTATTTTGTCCGATTCGGAAATATACTAACCATTCTTTCAAAAATTCTTTTGCTGTTTGTTGCTCGATGGCGGCATAGGTTTCGGTCTGCCCCAAGCTGACAATATAGGTTTGTCGGTTTGCAACGGATTTAGGGGCGACGGCGCAAAAAATCAAATGCTCCAATAAACGGGCAATGCGGTTGGGGGCATTGTCTTTTTGATTTAGGAACACAATGCGGCCGCATTCATAAAGATTACCGATGGTGCCTTGTAAAACCAAGTCGTCAAAGTGTTCTTCATAAGGTTCAGACGGCCTTTTGTTACTGCGTATCAGCTCGGCATCTACGTTTTTCGCAGATATCTGATACTGCTTCTGCCATAAACCGCCCAACTCGCCCACCGGCATTAGGCTTTCGGCATTCAGCCGAATGGCCGTATCTTCAAAATCTTCCCCTTTGCGCCGCGCATCCAAATAGGCATCGGCAATCCGACCCTCATGTTGCGGCTCAAACGGTTCGGCAGACTCCCATGCGCCGTCCAGATACGGCTGATCCCAGCTTAAATTTTTCTTCAGCCAAACTTTGACAGGGTTACGCCAAAAACTGATAAGCTCGCCCTGATGAATGGTTTTACCCGGCTCTTCCTGACTTAAAGCCTCAAGGAAAAACGGCTGCGCTTCCGCTTGCGGTTGGTTCAACGCATCGGCGTAATCTTGGCGCGTACTGAAGAGGCCGTCTGAAAGCGCGTCCTTTTGGAAATAACGGCGTGAGAACGCCTGCAACGGATGATGTTTCACCCATTTCTCCGACAACTCGCGCCCGCTTTTCCCCGTCATGGCGGCAATGGTATCCAGCAGCTCGCTGATTAACGAAGACGGCGCGAACTCGGCATCATTGCGTATATCGCGGCCGATATAAGACAAATACAGCATTTCGCGCGCGCTGATTAAGGCTTCCAGGAAGAGATAACGGTCGTCGTCGCGGCGGGCGCGGTCGCCTTTTTTCGGATATTTGGCAATCAGGTCGAACACCGCCGCTTTGGTATTGCGCGGAAAATCGCCGTCATTCAAACCCAACAGGCAAACCATTTTAAACGGCAAGCTGCGCATCGGCACCATACTGCAAAAAGTGATACCGCCGCTCAAAAATCCGGCTTGGCTTTCGCTGTCCAAAAAGCGGCGGATATGGCGGATAACGGTTTTACACGGCAACAATCCGTCAAATTCGGCCAACTGCGCCTCTTCCTGCCATCTCGCTAAAGACTGCTCAAACTGCTGCTTGGCGTATTGATCGTCCGCATCCGGAGCAAACAGTTTCTCCAGCAAATCGCGGCAACGCTGCACCCAGCCTTCCACATTGGCAGGCGCTTGCCATTGTGCCGCCATATCGGCCAAAGTGCGGATAAATTCGGCAAAACCGCTGAACACGTCCAACTGGTTGACGTTGCTATGCCACGCGCTCACGCCCTGCCACATACCGTTGCCGCCTTCGGGCAGCATCCAGCCCAAAGCCAAACGCTCTACCGCCTGCTGCCAAGTAAAGAGGTTGTCTTTGCCCTCGCGCATGGTTTGGTCCAAACCCCAATGCACATTCAATCCGGCAACAGTCTCATGCAGCAGCGGCACATCTTCCTCGCTCAAACCGAAACGTTGCAGTACCAACCGGCTTTCCAGCAAGGGCAAAACCTTATCCACTTCAAACCGGCTTTCCAGCAAGTCCAAAGTTTGCGCCAAAGCATACAGTAACGGCTGACGGCGGCTGAGTTTCACATCCGAAATCGAATACGGCAAAGCCTGGCTGCCTGCGTGCGCCTGTCCAAAAACGGCTTCGATAAACGGGCTGTACGGCTCGATGTTCGGTGTCAACACGGCAATATCGTGCGGCTGCCAATCGGGATTATTTTGCAACACCAGCGACAGCTCTTCTTTCAAAATCTGCAATTCGCGCAAAGGGCTGTGTGCTGCAACGATTTTGACGGAACCGTCATTCAGCAGCTCGTCCGGCTCGACATACACCGGATTGCCGTCCGCATCGTGGACTTGAACCAAAGCCGATTGCGCGCCTGCTTCGCTTTCTTCCTGTTGATATAAGCGTTCAGACGGCATGATTAAGTTTTGGATATCGTTTTGCAGGCAATGCAACAAGGTATCATCTTTTCCCACTTCATAAACCTGAATATCCTGCTCGGTTTCCACTTCCGACAGAAAATCAAAGAAATCGCGCCCCTGCTTGCCCAAAGAAGCCAACAGCGGATGCCCTGCCTGCGACAAATCCGCCTCATCGCCCCTTTTCAAAATCTGCGCCTCGTCGATGACCTCGCCCCAATATTGGCTGCTCGGGTTGAGTGCGAACACAAACACATCGCAATGCTTGGAAATTTGGTGCAGCAGTTGCAGATACATCGGCGCCATTGTCGAAATGCCGAATACAAACAACCTTTGCGGCAAGACTGATTTATCCAACTGCGCCAACAGCTTTTCCCACAAGGCCACGCGGTGCGGCGCAGATTGGCTGCCATCGTCCAAATAACGCCACAGCCGCGCCTGCCAATCCTCATCATCGCCCAAACCCAGCAGTTTCCCAGCCTGCCACGCATCAATCCAATCCGGGCGGTACACCAAATATTGGTCGAAAATATCCGCCATCTGTCCGGCAAGCTGATAATCCGCCGATGCCGAGCTGTGCAAATAACTTTCCAGCTTCAGGCGCACGTTTTCGTATTCCGGGGCCGTCTGAAACACTTCGCTGCGGAACAAATCCAGCAAACGCCAACGCATGACTTCAGGTGAAAACGGACTAAGGGGCGGCACATCGGGAACCAATTTGCGCATCAGCTGCCACGCCAAACCGGCAGGCAGGCTGAACTTCAAATTCGCCGCCACGCCGAGTTCACGCGCGAAAAACACATTCAGATAACGCCGCATCCCCTGGCTCTGCACCACCACTTCTTCCTGCGCCAATACAGAATCCAAGGGCGAAGCCTGATGAATACGCGCGCACATTTCGGCAAGCGATTCCAAACGGTCGGATTGAAAGAGATAAAACATGACATGCCATCGAAAAAACAATTACGCGCATTATAATGCCATCAGGGCAAACGGTTCAGCAGCGTATTAAAATAAAAGGCAAAAGATTACGGTAAAGGCCGTCTGAAATCGCTTTTCAGACGGCCTTTGCCGTTAAAACTCAAACGCTAGGCTTTAATGTATTTCTTTTTGAACTTCGGCTTTGTTTAATCTTAATTCCCAACCAAAATAAAAACCTGCTTCCCTCAAAGCAGGTTTTTAATCTATCTCACTCAAGCAGGCGGCAGCGGCGCGCCTTCCGGATGCTTATAGCGGTTGTACATAAACAAATATTGTTCCGGAAAACGGCGTATCCAATATTCGGTATTTTCATTGATCACGCGCGCGTCGTTCTCCTTATCACCGTTCAATTCGCCGCGCAATGGCTCGATGTGCAAGACAAAGCCTTTACCGTCGGGCAGACGCTCGCCGCAGAAAAACAAAGCCTTCACGCCTTTGACTTGCGCCAGCTTGCCCGCCAACGTCATGGTATAGGCAGGTTTGCCGAAAAAGTCCACCCATACACCGTCGCCCCCTTCTTCGGGAGACGGTACATGGTCCGGCAAAACAATGGTCGCTTCGCCGCCGCGCAGGGCCTTGATGATTTGTTTGACGCCCTGAATACTGGTCGGCGCAGTCTTACCCTTGCCGCGCACGCGCCCTGCCTGCATCACCGCATCAAATGCCTTGATTTTCGGCGGCTTGTACATCGCCGTCAGCGGAAACGGCAGTTGCTGACTGATGTAGCGGCCCGCCAAATCATAGCTGCCGATGTGTGGCGTGATAAACAGCAAACCTTCGCCCGCGCTCAAGGCCGTCTGAACATGTTCCCAACCGTTGACGCTGACAAACAGGTTCTCAATTTCCTCAGGCCGTCTGAAAAACGCCACCGGCAATTCCAAGCCGCCTTTTGCCGTTTCACGGAAAACTTTTTTCACCGCCTCATCCGTCGGGTTCAAACCGGCAAGTTTCATGTTTTCGAAAACACACCGGCGATCTTTCGACAGCACGCGGAAACCCAAACTGCCCAGCAGATTGCCTAATTTGTGTAACCAAGCCAAAGGCAGAGCGGCCAAAAATTTAAAAACAAAGGTAACAAGCGTTTGCATAAGGTTTTACCAAAATGAAGTGGACAGATTGTAAACGAAACAGGCCGTCTGAACAAAACAGACTTCGGGCAAATATATTGCGGCACACCTGCTTTTCTGCTACTATCCGCACTGCATTAAGAGTTGGGAATTCCATGCCAACCTGCTTTTCAAACGGAAAGGTAAGGTGGACGGTTGAAAAACCGATGTGGCTCGCCAGAGCAATCCAAACCCGCTTAATGCGGGAATTTTTTTGCCTGTAAGAAACGCGCAACAGGATTCCGAAACAGCAGGCAAGTGCGAATGTTTCTCACTTGTATAGAGAAAAAGCGGAGTTTTTGTTATGATTTCCGCTGTCCGAAATAAAAGGCCGTCTGAAAACACAGCAGCCTGTTTTTAATGAAAGAATAGCAATGAGCGAATATCTGTTTACTTCCGAATCGGTATCCGAAGGCCATCCGGATAAAGTTGCCGACCAAGTATCCGATGCGATTTTGGATGCCATCTTGGCGCAAGACCCCAAAGCGCGTGTCGCCGCAGAAACCTTGGTCAACACAGGCTTGTGCGTATTGGCAGGCGAAATCACGACTACCGCCCAAGTGGACTACATCAAAGTCGCACGCGAAACCATCAAACGCATCGGCTACAACTCGTCCGAGCTGGGCTTTGATGCCAACGGCTGCGCGGTCGGCGTGTACTACGACCAGCAATCTCCGGACATCGCCCAAGGCGTGAACGAAGGCGAAGGCATCGACCTGAACCAAGGCGCAGGCGACCAAGGTTTGATGTTCGGCTATGCCTGCGACGAAACCCCTACCCTGATGCCGTTTGCCATCTATTACAGCCACCGCCTGATGCAGCGCCAAAGCGAATTGCGCAAAGACGGCCGCCTGCCTTGGCTGCGCCCTGACGCCAAAGCACAACTGACCGTGGTTTACGACAGCGAAACCGGCAAAGTAAAACGCATCGACACCGTCGTCCTGTCCACTCAGCACGATCCGTCTATCGGTTACGAAGAGCTGAAAAACGCCGTGATCGAACACATCATCAAACCGGTTCTGCCGTCTGAAATGCTGACCGACGAAACCAAATACCTGATCAACCCGACCGGCCGCTTCGTTATCGGCGGTCCACAAGGCGACTGCGGTTTGACCGGCCGTAAAATCATCGTCGACACCTACGGCGGCGCAGCTCCGCACGGCGGCGGCGCATTCTCCGGCAAAGACCCGTCCAAAGTGGACCGTTCCGCCGCCTATGCCTGCCGCTATGTTGCAAAAAACATCGTAGCCGCCGGTTTGGCAACCCAATGCCAAATCCAAGTTTCCTACGCCATTGGCGTTGCCGAACCGACTTCGATTTCCATCGACACTTTCGGCACCGGCAAAATCAGCGAAGAAAAACTGATTGCCCTGGTTCGCGAACATTTCGACCTGCGCCCTAAAGGCATCGTCCAAATGCTCGACCTGCTGCGCCCGATTTACAGCAAATCCGCCGCCTACGGCCACTTCGGCCGCGAGGAGCCTGAATTTACTTGGGAGCGCACCGACAAAGCAGCAGCATTACAAGCAGCCGCAGGCGTGTAAACTTCCGCATTTGAGGCCGTCTGAAAAGCAAAACGTTTTCAGACGGCCTTTTTCCTTATACAATAGCCACTTGAATTTCTATATACATTCTGAATAAAGGATACGGATTATGTTCGGCAAACAACTTTTTGAAGAAGTCAGCTCCAAAATCAGCGAAACCATCGCTAACAGCCCTGCCAAAGACATGGAAAAAAACGTTAAAGCCATGCTCGGCAGCGCGTTCAACCGCATGGATTTGGTAACCCGAGAAGAATTCGACATCCAACAACAGGTTTTGATTAAAACCCGTACCAAGCTGGCCGAATTGGAAGCCCGTTTGGCCAAACTCGAAGCCGCCCAAGAGCCTGAAGAAGCTGCTTTGAAAGCTGCCGAAGCCGCTGCTGAAGAAGCGGTTGCCGAAATCGCACAACAAACCGAAGCCGCCGAATAAGGCCGTCTGAAACATGTCGCTTGCTTTGGTTTACAGCCGCGCTTTAAGCGGTATGAACGCGCCGTTGGTCGAAGTGGAAGCCCACCTTGCCAACGGCTTGCCACATTTCAATATCGTCGGATTGCCCGATACTGAAGTCAAAGAAAGCCGCGACCGTGTGCGTGCCGCCATTATCCAAAGCGGTTTCGACTTTCCCGCCAAGAAAATTACCGTCAACCTCGCACCGGCCGACCTCCCAAAAGAATCCGGCCGTTTCGATTTGCCGATTGCTTTAGGCATTCTTGCCGCATCGGGACAAATCAACCCTGAAAAGCTCGCCCAATATGAGTTTGCCGGAGAATTGGCACTGTCCGGCCTGCTGCGTCCCGTACGCGGTGCGCTGGCTATGGCATGGCAGGGAATGCAGGCCGGCCGTTCGTTCGTCTTGCCGCAAGAAAATGCCGAACAGGCTGCCGTTATGCGCGGTATCGCGGTTTATGGTGCGCGCTCTTTAGGCGAAGTGGCCGCACATTTAAACGGTATCGAACCGTTGACACAAACTGAATGCAAGCTGACGCAAAGGCCGTCAGAACAAAGTAAAATACCTGATTTAGCCGATGTTAAAGGCCAGCATACCGCCCGCCTTGCTTTGGAAATCGCAGCGGCAGGCGGACACAGCCTGCTGATGATGGGTCCGCCGGGTACAGGCAAATCCATGCTTTCGCAACGTTTGCCCGGCATCCTTCCTCCTTTGACCGAAGACGAATTGGTCGAAGTATGGGCATTGCGTTCGCTCCTGCCCAACTATCAACAGCAACTCGACAGCAACCGTCCTTTCCGCAGCCCTCATCACAGCGCCAGCTCAGCTGCCATGGTAGGCGGCGGTTCAGACCCACGTCCGGGCGAAATTTCATTGGCACACCACGGAGTGTTGTTTTTAGACGAATTGCCCGAGTTTGACCGTAAAGTATTAGAAGTATTGCGCGAACCTTTGGAAAACGGCGAAATCCATATTTCCCGCGCCGCACGCCAAGCAGTTTATCCGGCAAAGTTCCAACTTGTCGCCGCCATGAACCCCTGCCCTTGCGGCTATCTTGGACATCCGTCCAAACCTTGCCGCTGCACGCCTGAAAGCGTTGCCCGCTACCGCAACAAAATTTCAGGGCCATTGCTCGACCGTATTGATTTAACCATCGAAGTACCCAGCCTTTCCGCTGCCGAGCTGATGCAACAAGAAGCAGGCGAATCCAGTGCCACCGTATTGGAACGCGTTACCGCCGCACGAAAAATCCAATACAACAGACAGGGCAAAGTCAATGCAGAACTGAGTGTCGGCGAGCTCGATGGCAAAGCCCGCATCCAAAAAGAAGCGCAAGAAGCCTTGGGAACCATGCTTGAAAAACTGTCCCTTTCCGCACGAAGTTTTCACCGCATCATGCGCGTCGCCCGTACGCTGGCCGATTTGGCAGGCGACGAAGAAGTCAGCAAAACCCATGTGATGAAAGCCATCGGCTTCCGTCGCGCCCTTTAACTTTTCAGACGGCCTGAATCTTTATGTTTAAGTAAAACTAGAGTAAACAAAGCATCAGGATTTTGCCGTCTATAACGGTTATTGATAAAATATCGAATCCAAACTCAGACAGTCTCCTTTCAGACCGTCTGAACACATTATTACAAGGTAAGTCATGAAAAAATCTACACAATATGGCAAAGGCTTGGCCGGTTTCTTTTTCGGCCTGATACTGGCAACAGGTATTATTGCCAGTATTTTGTTCTTCTTGAACCAAGGCAAGCAAAACGTTTTCAAAGAGCTGACTCAGCCTAAACAAAGCGAAGAACCTGAAATCCTGAAACCTCAGGACAAAGCAGAGAAACGCCCAGCTACCGACACTTCATCTACCCAAGCAGATGAAGAAAAAGCCAAAGCAGAAAAAGAAGCGGCAGAGAAAGAAGCCAAAGCTAAAGAAGAGGCTGAAAAGGCTGCCAAAGAAGCTGAAGAAAAAGCTCAAGCAGAAAAAGAAGCTCAGGAAAAAGCCGAACAAGCAGCCAAAGAAAAAACAGAGCAAGCTGCTGCTGATAAAGCCGAACGCGAAGCTAAGGAAAAAGCTGCGAAAGCTGAAGCAGAAAAAGAAGCTACTAAGAAAAAACTGGCCGAGAAAAAAGCCGAGTTAGAGAAAAAACGCGCAGAAAAAGCCAAAGCAGAAAATGAAGCTGCCAATAAAGCTGCCAAAGACAAAAAAGCAGCCGACCAGCTGACAGCCAAACAAAAAGAGCGTGCCGAGCGCAAACTGGCCGAGAAAAAAGCGGCCGAAGCCAAGAAACAAAACAAGCCGACACCTGAGCAAATCCTCAACAGCGGCAGCATCGAAAAAGCACGTAAAGCAGCAAATGCCTCTGCAACAAAAGAAAGCAGCAACGCTGTAAGTAAACAGTCAGCAGAAAAAGCCGAAACAGCTGCTAACAGCGGTAAAAAAGCATTCCTGCAACTTGGTTCATATGCAGACCGCTCCAGCGCAGACTCACAACGTGCAAAATTGGCTATTTTAGGTGTTTCTTCAAGAGTGGTTGAATCGCAAAACGGCGACAAAACCATTTACCGAGTTCAAAGTAACACTATGCCGCAGGAAGCCGCTGTAAAACTGCAAAAAAACCTGCAAGGCCATAATATCAACAGCTTGATTCGTTCTACCAAATAATGGAATCACTGATGAAGCAGAGTATAAAACAAACCATTGCCGCACTCGGCCTGAGCCTGCTCAGTCTGAGTGCTCAGGCTGCTACCGAGGGCGTGGACTATACTGTCCTCAGTCGCCCTATCCCGCAGCAACAAGCCGGCAAAATTGAAGTGCTTGAGTTTTTCGGCTACTTCTGCGTCCATTGTTACCATCTCGATCCGGTTTTGTTGCAACACAGTAAAACCTTTGCTAAAGATGTTTCCTTACGGACGGAGCACGTCGTTTGGATGCCTGAAATGTTGGGTTTGGCCAAGGTTGCCGCAGCCGTTAATCTTTCAGGTTTGAAATATCAAGCTAATCCAGTCATCTTCAAAGCAGTTTACGAACAAAAAATCAACCTGGCCGATACCAATGTATTCCGATCATGGGTGGGTAAACAGACGAGTTTTGACAGTAAAAAACTGCTTCAAACCTACAACAGTCCTGCTGCCGCATCAGCTGCTGCAAAAATGCAGCAATTGACGGAAACTTATCGAATTGAAAACACACCAACTGTCATCGTCGGTGGTAAATACAAAGTCAATTTCAACGGTACCGATTGGAAAGCCGGCATGAAAACCATAGACGAGCTCATCGTCAAAGTCCTCCGCGAACAATCCTCAAAACCACTTTAACTATTCAACAAAAGAAAGACGGCCTCAAGGCCGTCTGAAAACTTATGGACATTCTGATTTTATTTAAAACACTTATTCTCGGTATCATCGAAGGTTTAACTGAGTTTCTCCCTATTTCCAGTACCGGTCACTTAATTGTATTCGGTGACTTAATGAACTTTCAAAGCAACGGAAAAGTATTTGAAATTGCTATCCAACTCGGTGCAGTATTAGCCGTCGTATTCGAATACCGCCAACGATTTACCCATATCATAAAAGGATTGGGTAAAGAACGAACAGCCAATCGCTTTGTACTGAATTTATTTATTGCCTTCATACCTGCCGCGATTGTGGGTCTATTGTTCAGCAAACAAATTAAATTACACCTTTTCAACCCAATTACCGTTGCTACCATGCTGGTACTAGGTGGTTTCTTCATTTTATGGGTTGAAAAACGCCAAACAACAGCCAAACCCAAAGTCAATCATGTAGATGATATGCGCCCAATCGACGCATTTGTTGTAGGATGCGCCCAAATTTGTGCCCTTATCCCTGGTACATCACGTTCAGGCAGTACCATCATGGGCGGTATGTTGTGGGGGCTGGAACGTAAAACAGCTACCGAATTCTCCTTCTTCCTTGCCGTACCAATGATGATTGCAGCCACAGGTTATGACATCTTAAAAAACTACAAACTCTTTACCTTGCAAGATGTCGGACAAATTGCCATCGGCTTTATCGCAGCATTTATCGCCGGTTTATTGGCAGTAAAAGCTTTGCTGAAATTTGTCTCCAGTAAAAACTATGTGCCTTTTGCCTACTACCGTATTGTATTTGGTGGTCTGATTCTCCTTACTTGGATGCTGGGCTGGGTCAGCTGGAGCGAATAATCCATCTTCATTCACCAAAGGACGTGCCTGAGCACGTCCTTTTTCTTTATCCGCATCCTCCCTTTCGATCAGGTTTCTACCCCGTAAAAGGCCGACACTCCGCATCATTGCCCCTAAATATCTCCTCGCCGTCCATACAGCTGCCCTTCCCCTTCATCTTCTCGCACACCACCGCCGTCAGCGACTCGTTCAAGCGTAATACCCTCGGCTCCGCCTCCCTGTCCAACGCCACCGCCTTCAGAGTAAACTTCCCCTCCAAGATCCCCTTAGCCTGACCGCTCATCCTGATGCAGAAACCACCCGCCTCCTTCACCGGCAGCTCCGGCCACTTCGTCGACGTCAGCTTAAAGCTGCCCTTTTTCGTATAGAACTGCTCCATAAAGCGCGCATTTTCCAGCAGGGCGGCATGCGCCGCACGCAGGTTGGCCGAGCGGACCGATTCCCGGTAGGCCGTAAATGCCACCGTCGCCAATATCGAAACCAACAACATCACCACCAACAGCTGTATCAAAGAGTAGCCCCTCTGCACAGTTGCCCTATTCCGTTTTCCATCAAATACATTTAAGTACATCTCTTTATTTCCTTTATCTTTTATATCCTCATCCGACAAGAGGCTATCCATTTATCCCTTTACTCAATGTAAAGTCTCCATTTGTCCAGGTCTTCATTCCCGGCCCCATACAAAGCCGCCCGTCAGCCCGAACCGGCAAACGGTTCGGCATCAGGGCGGCGTATACGGCAGTTAACCGTCAGGTTATTTTTTCACGGCAGGCTGTGCGGCCTTAGGCGCGGCAGAAGAAACCGTCGCCTCCGCCTTCAACTTGTTCAGCACCGCATCACCGATGCCCTTCACGTTTTTCAGCTCCTCCACCGATTTGAACGCACCGTTCTTCTGACGGTATTCCACAATCGATTTCGCCTTAGCCGGGCCGATACCCGGCAAGGCCTCCAGTTCGGCAGAAGACGCGGTATTGATGTTCACGGCAGCCAAAGAGAACGCCGTACAGACGGCGGCAAACGCACCAAATAAAAATTTCTTCATCAGATTTTTTCCCATAACATATTTGATTGAATCAGTCAGGAAGTCTACCGAATGGTTTTATTCCACTCTGTAAACACTGTCACATATACGGATAGAGCAACAGCCCATACTACATAAATGCTTACGACATATTAACGCAAATACCGTTTGATTTCAAATATTCTAAATAGTTAACCGTAACTTTCGGTACTTTTGTTCAAGAATAACAACAGAGTTGTCATCCTTTAATTTAAACAACAAGCATGCACGAACACTCAATAAGTATCGGGATGGGTATCGATTCATCAATATTCTTGCACCCTTACCCCATCACCTATCGCCAAACCGATAGAACCGACAGGTATGTAAAAAGCCCCCGACATCAGTCGGGGGCTTCGGAATGGGTGTTTGGCGGTGACCTACTTTCACATGGAAGAACCACACTATCATCGGCGCTGAGTCGTTTCACGGTCCTGTTCGGGATGGGAAGGCGTGGGACCAACTCGCTATGGCCGCCAAACTTAAACTGTTACAAATCGGTAAAGCCTTAATCAATTATTTGGTGATGACTGAATCAGTCAGTAAGCTTTTATCTTTTGAAGTTCTTCAAATGATAGAGTCAAGCCTCACGAGCAATTAGTATGGGTTAGCTTCACGCGTTACCGCGCTTCCACACCCCACCTATCAACGTCCTGGTCTCGAACGACTCTTTAGTGTGGTTAAACCACAAGGGAAGTCTCATCTTCAGGCGAGTTTCGCGCTTAGATGCTTTCAGCGCTTATCTCTTCCGAACTTAGCTACCCGGCTATGCAACTGGCGTTACAACCGGTACACCAGAGGTTCGTCCACTCCGGTCCTCTCGTACTAGGAGCAGCCCCCGTCAAACTTCCAACGCCCACTGCAGATAGGGACCAAACTGTCTCACGACGTTTTAAACCCAGCTCACGTACCACTTTAAATGGCGAACAGCCATACCCTTGGGACCGACTACAGCCCCAGGATGTGATGAGCCGACATCGAGGTGCCAAACTCCGCCGTCGATATGAACTCTTGGGCGGAATCAGCCTGTTATCCCCGGAGTACCTTTTATCCGTTGAGCGATGGCCCTTCCATACAGAACCACCGGATCACTATGTCCTGCTTTCGCACCTGCTCGACTTGTCGGTCTCGCAGTTAAGCTACCTTTTGCCATTGCACTATCAGTCCGATTTCCGACCGGACCTAGGTAACCTTCGAACTCCTCCGTTACTCTTTGGGAGGAGACCGCCCCAGTCAAACTGCCTACCATGCACGGTCCCCGACCCGGATTACGGGTCTGGGTTAGAACCTCAAAGACACCAGGGTGGTATTTCAAGGACGGCTCCACAGAGACTGGCGTCTCTGCTTCAAAGCCTCCCACCTATCCTACACAAGTGACTTCAAAGTCCAATGCAAAGCTACAGTAAAGGTTCACGGGGTCTTTCCGTCTAGCAGCGGGTAGATTGCATCTTCACAACCACTTCAACTTCGCTGAGTCTCAGGAGGAGACAGTGTGGCCATCGTTACGCCATTCGTGCGGGTCGGAACTTACCCGACAAGGAATTTCGCTACCTTAGGACCGTTATAGTTACGGCCGCCGTTTACTGGGGCTTCGATCCGATGCTTGCACATCTTCAATTAACCTTCCAGCACCGGGCAGGCGTCACACCCTATACGTCCACTTTCGTGTTAGCAGAGTGCTGTGTTTTTAATAAACAGTCGCAGCCACCTATTCTCTGCGACCCTCCAGGGCTTACGGAGCAAGTCCTTAACCTTAGAGGGCATACCTTCTCCCGAAGTTACGGTATCAATTTGCCGAGTTCCTTCTCCTGAGTTCTCTCAAGCGCCTTAGAATTCTCATCCTGCCCACCTGTGTCGGTTTGCGGTACGGTTCGATTCAAACTGAAGCTTAGTGGCTTTTCCTGGAAGCGTGGTATCGGTTACTTCATGTCCGTAGACACTCGTCATCACTTCTCGGTGTTAAGAAGACCCGGATTTGCCTAAGTCTTCCACCTACCGGCTTAAACAAGCTATTCCAACAGCTTGCTAACCTAACCTTCTCCGTCCCCACATCGCATTTGAATCAAGTACAGGAATATTAACCTGTTTCCCATCGACTACGCATTTCTGCCTCGCCTTAGGGGCCGACTCACCCTACGCCGATGAACGTTGCGTAGGAAACCTTGGGCTTTCGGCGAGCGGGCTTTTCACCCGCTTTATCGCTACTCATGTCAACATTCGCACTTCTGATACCTCCAGCACACTTTACAATGCACCTTCATCGGCCTACAGAACGCTCCCCTACCATGCCAGTAAACTGGCATCCGCAGCTTCGGTTATAGATTTGAGCCCCGTTACATCTTCCGCGCAGGACGACTCGACCAGTGAGCTATTACGCTTTCTTTAAATGATGGCTGCTTCTAAGCCAACATCCTGGCTGTCTGGGCCTTCCCACTTCGTTTACCACTTAATCTATCATTTGGGACCTTAGCTGGCGGTCTGGGTTGTTTCCCTCTTGACAACGGACGTTAGCACCCGCTGTCTGTCTCCCGAGGAACCACTTGATGGTATTCTTAGTTTGCCATGGGTTGGTAAGTTGCAATAACCCCCTAGCCATAACAGTGCTTTACCCCCATCAGTGTCTTGCTCGAGGCACTACCTAAATAGTTTTCGGGGAGAACCAGCTATCTCCGAGTTTGTTTAGCCTTTCACCCCTATCCACAGCTCATCCCCGCATTTTGCAACATGCGTGGGTTCGGTCCTCCAGTACCTGTTACGGCACCTTCAACCTGGCCATGGATAGATCACTCGGTTTCGGGTCTACACCCAGCAACTGTTCGCCCTATTAAGACTCGGTTTCCCTACGCCTCCCCTATTCGGTTAAGCTCGCTACTGAATGTAAGTCGTTGACCCATTATACAAAAGGTACGCAGTCACACCACAAGGGTGCTCCCACTGTTTGTATGCATCAGGTTTCAGGTTCTATTTCACTCCCCTCCCGGGGTTCTTTTCGCCTTTCCCTCACGGTACTGGTTCACTATCGGTCGATGATGAGTATTTAGCCTTGGAGGATGGTCCCCCCATATTCAGACAGGATTTCACGTGTCCCGCCCTACTTTTCGTACGCTTAGTACCACTATTGAGATTTCGAATACGGGACTATCACCCACTATGGTCAAGCTTCCCAGCTTGTTCTTCTATCTCGACAGTTATCACGTACAGGCTCCTCCGCGTTCGCTCGCCACTACTTGCGGAATCTCGGTTGATTTCTTTTCCTCCGGGTACTTAGATGGTTCAGTTCTCCGGGTTCGCTTCGCTTATCCTATGTATTCAGATAAGGATACCTCCTAAGAGGTGGGTTTCCCCATTCGGACATCGCGGGATCATAGCTTTATTGCCAGCTCCCCCGCGCTTTTCGCAGGCTTACACGTCCTTCGTCGCCTATCATCGCCAAGGCATCCACCTGATGCACTTATTCACTTGACTCTATCATTTCAAGAACCTCTTTGACTTCGTTTACCTACCCGTTGACTAGGGAAGCAAACTTGAAATTCCTACTTTGATAAAGCTTACTGCTTTGTTGTGTCTTAATCCTGCCTTTTGTGTTTCAGGATTAAGTCGATACAATCATCACCCAAATACTGTGTTTGTTTTCTTTTCTCTTGCGAGAGATTTTTTATCCTTTGCAAAGAACAAAAAATCAAAACAAACTCATTGTCTTTGTTTGTTGATTTCGGCTTTCCAATTTGTTAAAGATCGATGCGTCGATATTTCACTTCGCAAATCAAAATAAGCTGCTAAGTATAGCAGGCTTCCTTTGATTTGTAAAGTTCTTGGTGGAGGCAAACGGGATCGAACCGATGACCCCCTGCTTGCAAAGCAGGTGCTCTACCAACTGAGCTATGCCCCCGTTCTTGGTGGGTCTGGGAGGACTTGAACCTCCGACCCCACGCTTATCAAGCGTGTGCTCTAACCAGCTGAGCTACAAACCCGGATTCTCTTCTTAAGCGAATCTTGTCTTCACTCAAGCTTTTCTCTTCCGCATCTTTTACAGTTTACCGATAAGTGTGAATGCATCAGACCTCCTCTTTCTCTAGAAAGGAGGTGATCCAGCCGCAGGTTCCCCTACGGCTACCTTGTTACGACTTCACCCCAGTCATGAAGCATACCGTGGTAAGCGGGCTCCTTGCGGTTACCCTACCTACTTCTGGTATCCCCCACTCCCATGGTGTGACGGGCGGTGTGTACAAGACCCGGGAACGTATTCACCGCAGTATGCTGACCTGCGATTACTAGCGATTCCGACTTCATGCACTCGAGTTGCAGAGTGCAATCCGGACTACGATCGGTTTTGTGAGATTGGCTCCACCTCGCGGCTTGGCTACCCTCTGTACCGACCATTGTATGACGTGTGAAGCCCTGGTCATAAGGGCCATGAGGACTTGACGTCATCCCCACCTTCCTCCGGCTTGTCACCGGCAGTCTCATTAGAGTGCCCAACTAAATGATGGCAACTAATGACAAGGGTTGCGCTCGTTGCGGGACTTAACCCAACATCTCACGACACGAGCTGACGACAGCCATGCAGCACCTGTGTTACGGCTCCCGAAGGCACTCCTCCGTCTCTGGAGGATTCCGTACATGTCAAGACCAGGTAAGGTTCTTCGCGTTGCATCGAATTAATCCACATCATCCACCGCTTGTGCGGGTCCCCGTCAATTCCTTTGAGTTTTAATCTTGCGACCGTACTCCCCAGGCGGTCAATTTCACGCGTTAGCTACGCTACTAAGCAATCAAGTTGCCCAACAGCTAATTGACATCGTTTAGGGCGTGGACTACCAGGGTATCTAATCCTGTTTGCTACCCACGCTTTCGAGCATGAACGTCAGTGTTATCCCAGGAGGCTGCCTTCGCCATCGGTATTCCTCCACATCTCTACGCATTTCACTGCTACACGTGGAATTCTACCTCCCTCTGACACACTCTAGTCACCCAGTTCAGAACGCAGTTCCCAGGTTGAGCCCGGGGATTTCACATCCTGCTTAAGTAACCGTCTGCGCTCGCTTTACGCCCAGTAATTCCGATTAACGCTCGCACCCTACGTATTACCGCGGCTGCTGGCACGTAGTTAGCCGGTGCTTATTCTTCAGGTACCGTCATCAGACAGGGGTATTAACCCTATCCTTTTCTTCCCTGACAAAAGTCCTTTACAACCCGAAGGCCTTCTTCAGACACGCGGCATGGCTGGATCAGGCTTGCGCCCATTGTCCAAAATTCCCCACTGCTGCCTCCCGTAGGAGTCTGGGCCGTGTCTCAGTCCCAGTGTGGCGGATCATCCTCTCAGACCCGCTACTGATCGTCGCCTTGGTAGGCCTTTACCCCACCAACTAGCTAATCAGATATCGGCCGCTCGAATAACGCAAGGCCCGAAGGTCCCCTGCTTTCCTCCTCAGAGAATATGCGGTATTAGCTAATCTTTCGATTAGTTATCCCCCATTACTCGGTACGTTCCGATATATTACTCACCCGTTCGCCACTCGCCACCCAAGAAGCAAGCTTCTCTGTGCTGCCGTCCGACTTGCATGTGTAAAGCATGCCGCCAGCGTTCAATCTGAGCCAGGATCAAACTCTTATGTTCAATCTCTAACTTATAACTTCTGGTCTGCTTCAAAGAAACCGACAGGACAATGTCTAAAACATCATCTTGTCTGTCTTTCAAACAGTGTGAGGCCTAATGCACTCACACTTATCGGTAATCTGTTTTTTAAAGAGCAAATCGAATTATACAGTACATTTAGCAAATGTCAATTAAAATTATCGAAAATTTCAACCAGCTGTGTTATACTGTCTGCTTCGTTTTCTTCACCGCGTCAGCAGCGAAGAACCGAACTATACGCCTCACAACAAAACCAGTCAACACCCAATCTCAAAAAAAATTAAAAATTTTTCACAACTATCTGTATTTAAATAATTTAAAATTTATTGGATTTTATCGTTCGATAGATAAAACAGATATCTAAAGATATAGTCAATTAAAAATAAAATGGTACAATACTCAACTTTGAAGATCTAACCATAGCATACTCTGCGGACTTAAGAAACAAAGCTTTAAACTATTACGAACAATGTAAAAACATCAGCCAAACCGCAGCAACGTTTAACTTGTCAAGAAACACGCTTTACCTGTGGATTCGCCTTAAAAAACAAACAGGCAGCCTAAAACATCAAGTTACCGGTCTAAATGCCGTCAAATTGGATAGGCAAAAACTGGCTCAATATGTTGGGCAACACCAGGATGCCTATCTGCATGAAATCGCCAAACATTTTGATTGTACGGCAGCCGCCGTTTGCTATGCGCTCAAACAGATGGGGATGACGCGTAAAAAAAGACCACCACTTACAAAGAACAAGACCCGGCCAAAGTAACGCATTATTTGACACAGCCGGCCGAATTTTCCGACTACCAACGTGTTTATTTGGATGAAACAGGATTTGACCGCTACCTGTTCCGCCCCTATGCCCGCAGCCTGAAAGGGCAAATAGTGAAAGCGCAGATAAGTGGAAAAAGATACCAACGCTTATCTCTGGTGTCCGCACAAGTCGACAACCGGCTGATTGCTCCGATGGTTTATCAAAATACGATGACCGGAGTCTTTTTTGAAGCGTGGTTTCAGCAATGCCTACTGCCCGCATTGACTCAAAAATCGGTGATTATTTTAGATAATGCACGATTTCACCGTATGGGTGTCTTACGGGAAATGGCGGAAAAATTGGGACATAAGGTATTGCCTCTTGCACCTTATTCACCTGAGCTCAACCCGATTGAGAAGGTGTGGGCGGATATTAAGCGGTATCTGCGAACCGTATTGTCTGATTACGCCCGATTTGACGATGCGATAATGTCCTATTTTGATTTTAATTTACTATAAATAGCCCTGTGGCTTTACTCTTAATTGCCACATTCAACACTCTATATCTCTATATTACTGGCGCTTTAGTCCCATCTACTCTTACAATCTCTACTTTCTCCAATAAAACAATCATAAATTCTAGAATAGTCCCTATTATGAGTGACGAAAAGATTCAACAAAAATTTGAACAAGCATATCACTCTTTTATCGAAGAGGAAAATTACGAGGAAGCGCTAAAACGTGCCGAGATTCTTTGCCTTCTCAATCCGCAATCTGCAGAATTTCATCATAAAGTTGCTTATGCCTATCTGAAGCAATTGAAATGTGAAAAGCCATTGAGGCTGAAATGAAAACGCCAGAGCTGGATAGTACCTATATTCCTGCTTTGGATTTACTTGCGCACGCTTATGGCGCTCTAGATAATTGGGAAAAAACCGGGTTTTACGGTCATCAGGCTTTGGCCCTAAAAGATAAAGCTATTCCAGACCTAGAGCATGAAATCATTCCGATACCGGCTCCAAAAAACGGCAAACGGATTATCTCCTTTTCTTTATTTGGCAATAATTCCAAATATATTGAGCCTGCCGTCTTAAATACCCAGCTTGCACCTGTGCTTTTCCCCGGTTGGACATGTCGTTTTTATGTCGACGATTCTGTATCGGCTGAAGCTATTCAACGATTTAGAAATAACGGAGCAGAAGTAATTAAAGTTGGCGCTCCATTGGACAACTGGCCGGGTACGATGTGGCGCTTTCTTGCCATTAATGATCCTGAGGTTGAATACGTTATTTTCCGTGATGCAGACTCTATTATTTGTTATCGTGATGCAGCGGCCGTATCCGAATGGATAAAAAGTGGCACCCTATTCCACACTATTCGCGACTCAGGCTCGCATACCGCCCTAATTCTTGCAGGTATGTGGGGCGCTAAAGCGGGTGCAGTCCCAGATATGCATGAAAGGATTCAGAACTTTGTCGACGAGGGCTACCCTTCCAGACATTTTGCCGACCAAGATTTTCTAGAAAAAGAATTGTGGGCCTATATCCGTCAGAATCTGTTCGCACATGACAGATTATTTGATTTCTGTAATGCACACGAAATTCCCGGCGAGTTTTACCCTAATTATCAAATCGCTTTCAGCGAAGGGGTTACCAGCTTTAACGCAACGACTGATTGTGAAGACGGCAGCCTGGCAAAATGGACGCTGTACTCCAGTGCTTCGCCTTTGGTCAATCCGGACTACTCGCTCAATGTTGTTCCTGAATTTAAAGTCTGCAGTTATGTGACTGAAGTAAAAAACGGAGCGGTTTCAGCATTTTTGCCGAAGAGATATGGTAATGCGATTAAAGCAAAACTGGCCAGAATCAACATCGAACAAATATAATTTGATTTGATTCCTATATATCTCATTTAATGAACTCGTTATTTATGAGCAAACACATTCTCCTCGGCATTACCGGCGGTATTGCGGCGTATAAATCTTGTGAACTGGTCAGGCTGCTGAAAAAGCAAGGACATTCTGTATCAGTAGTGATGACGGATTCTGCGACAGAATTTGTCTCCCCACTGACTTTCCAAGCTTTAACTGGCAACCCTGTTTTATCGGATACCTATTCAGGTGCTTCCAATAATGGCATGGCGCACATCAATCTGACGCGTGAAGCTGACGCATTTCTTATTGCGCCAGCCACTGCCAATACGATTGCCAAAATTGCCAACGGATTAGCTGATAATCTACTGACCAACTTGGTGGCAGCTAGAAAATGTCCTTTGGCCGTTGCACCTGCAATGAATGTCGAAATGTGGAACAACCCTGCCAACCTGCGCAATATTGAGCAACTGGTTTCAGACGGCATTACCGTGTTTTACCCAAACAGTGGCGAACAGGCTTGCGGTGAAACAGGTACAGGTAGAATGGTCGAAGCGGTCGATCTGGCAGATTTGCTAGAAGATTTATGGACACCCAAGCTACTGAGCGGCAAAAAAGTTCTGATTACAGCCGGCGCAACGTTTGAAGCCATTGATCCTGTCCGCGGCATTACCAATATTTCCAGCGGACAAATGGGCATGGCTTTAGTGCGCGCGTGCCGTGCTGCCGGAGCGAAAGTCACGCTGATTTACGGTCAAATTCAGACGGCCTTGCCAGCAGGCTTGGCTCATTCCGAACAAGCTGTCAGCGCAGAAGCCATGTATCAGGCAGTTCACCGCCATATCCATGAACAGGATGTCTTTATTTCCGTTGCAGCCGTTGCAGACTATAAAGTCAAAAACAGCAGCAACGAGAAACTGAAGAAAAACGGTAATCAGCCCCCAGTTATCGAACTGACGGAAAATCCGGATATTCTCGCATCCGTTGCCGCCTTGCCTTCTCCACCATTCTGCGTCGGCTTTGCTGCCGAAAGCCATCAGGTTTTAGAATTTGCACGGGCGAAACGTTTGCGCAAAAACGTTCCAATGCTGGTGGCTAACCAAGTTTCTGTTTCCATGGGTAAGCCAACCAATCAAATCACCATTATTGATGACCTTGCCGAAACCTCATTTCCGGAAACATCCAAACGCCAAGCAGCAAATGAAATCGTCAAACGTTTGGCTGAATTGTTGGCTTGATCAAACAAAAGGCCGTCTGAAAATTTTTCAGACGGCCTTTGTTCAAACACATCAAATTACAAACCCAATTCGCGCAGGAAACGAATATCGTCTGCCCAACCGGATTTCACTTTCACCCAAATCTTCAAAAAGACTTTGGTATCAAATAATTTTTCCATATCAAGGCGGGCTTCAGTAGAAATTTTCTTCAATTTCTCCCCACCCTTGCCAATTAAAATCGCCTTTTGGCTGTCTTTATCGACCAACACAGCGATATAAATACGGAACAGTCCGCTTTCCTCTTCCTCAAACTGCTCCACTTCAACATTCATCGCATACGGCAGCTCTTCGCCCAAATAGCGGAACAGTTTTTCACGCACAATTTCCATCGCCAGGAATCGGCTGGATTTGTCCGTGACCATATCTTCCGGATACATCGGGATACTTTCCGGCAGATAAGGCTTGAGCAGTTCCAACAGATTGGCAATACGCAGGCCATGTTTCGCGCTGACTGCCTCGCTGGCAGTAAATTCAAACTCTTGGCGCACTTCATTGATAAACGCCTCAAGCGCAAATTTGTCTTTGGCTTTGTCTTTATCAATTTTATTGACCACCAATACCACAGGCGTATGCTTAGGCAACTGCTTCAGTACCACGCGGTCGGCATCGGTAAAGCGCATGGCTTCCACCACAAAAACCACTACGTCCACGCCGCTCAACGCTTCGGTTACGTTTTGATTAAGTCGGTCATTCAAAGCATTGCGGTGATTGGTTTGAAAACCCGGCGTATCGACAAACACAAATTGCGCCGTGTCGTCGGTGTAAATACCTGTTACACGGTTGCGCGTGGTTTGTGCTTTTTTACTGGTAATACTGATTTTCTGACCGATTAAATGGTTCATCAGCGTGGATTTGCCGACATTAGGACGACCCACGATGGCCACAAAGCCGCAACGATAATCCGTCGGGTGTTGCGACTCGTTTTGCAAAAAGGTTTCGATATCCATTTATATATGACTTTCTTGATTGTTTCAGACGGCCTTTGCATTTTCTCAAAGGCCGTCTGAAGTATTATTTTTTAGATTTTTTCAAAGGAAACTTCTGTTCCAACCATTCTAAGGCTTCACATGCCGCTTTTTGCTCGGCTACTTTCCGACTGCTGCCGCGTGCGTTACAGATGAAACCGAGTTCGCCCAAATCACAGGAAATCACAAACATCGCATCAGCCGTTTGCTCCGCCTGCTCTTCGATTCGGTATTTCGGCAGGGCAAAGCGGCGTGCCTGCAAGGCTTCCTGCAAAGCGGTTTTACTGTCTTTCTTGCCGATATTCAAATCCGCACGTTTCACGCGTTCCGCAAACAAATGGCAAACCACTTTTTCCGCCGCAGAAAAATCCGCGTCAAAACTGACCGCCGCAAACATCGCCTCCATCGCATCGGCCAAAATCGAAGGCCGTCTGAAACCGCCGCTCTTCAACTCGCCGGCACCCAAATACAAACCGTCGCCGACATTCATTTCCAACGCGATTTCAGCCAATACACCTTCATTCACCAAAGCCGCGCGCATCCGCGACAACTCGCCTTCCGACAATTTCGGAAAAGCGTCAAACAACATCCGCGCCACGGAATAGTTCAAAATCGAATCGCCGACAAATTCAAAACGCTCATTGTGTTTGGCATTGTAGCTGCGGTGGGTCAAAGCCTGCTGAAGCAGCTCCATATTGCGGAACTCATAGCCCAGACGCTTTTGAATCGCTCGATGCGCCTGCTGTTTGAGCAAATCAGGTTTCATTCCATACTTTCAAAAAACAGCCGGAAAGCACGCCTCATCCGCAGTGAAACAAAATAAAAAGGCTACACCGGCAACTTTTTTATTTTGGCTCATTGTTTCTTGCGTCCCTCAAGCCGATAAACAATCAAAAGCCGTCATGTTCAAACCTGACGGCACTTGCCGACATTGTACCATCAAACCGCCCCTGCACACATCCGTGCGGGAAAGCGGCGAATCGTGTAAAATTATGCCAAATCATCTCTTTGTCAACTCCATGAACAAATTTGCCCAAGCATTGGCCGCAGCGCTCGACCGCTGCATCGTTACCAACACTGTCGCCGAACAAGGCGAGCCCGTCGGCTTCCTCTACCGCGAAGCCCCCGTATTTGAAAATGACAGCGGCTGGCGTATTTTCAGCGGCGACGAAACCGACGAATACACCGACAATCCCGACAATTTCAGCATTGTCAGCCTCTCCGCCATTACCGCAGACAATCCCGACATCGCGCCCCTGCTGACTCAGGCAGAAGGCAGCGCGTGGGAATTGAACGAAGACGGCGAGTTCCAAGTCGTTGCCGATTGGCAGCCGCAAGAATAACCCATCCCCATTTCGTTTCAGACGGCCTTCTTTATAACAAGGCCGTCTGAAACCGAGCCGAATCCCTATTTCACAAATATTGAAGGAATCATCATGAACATTATCGAACCACGCCTCGATGGCACCAACCTGCGCATCGGCATCGTTCAAGCCCGTTTTACCAACGAAATCGGCAGCGAAATGGTCAAAGTTTGCTGCCGCACCTTAAAAGAATTGGGCGTATCCGAAGACAACATCACGCTTGCCACCGTTCCCGGCGCACTTGAAGTGCCTATCGCGCTGATGAACCTCGCTTCATCCGAACAATTCGATGCCCTGATTGCCATCGGCGTTGTCATTCGTGGCGAAACCTACCACTTTGAATTGGTATCCAATGAGTCCGGCGCAGGTGTCAGCCGCGTTGCCCTTGACTACAACATCCCTATCGCCAACGCCATTCTGACGACTGAAAACGACGAACAAGCCGTTGCACGCATCAAAGAAAAAGCCTCCGATGCTGCCAAAGTTGCCGTAGAATGTGCCAACTTGGTCAACCATCTTTTGTCAGAACAATACGAAGACGACGAAGAATAAGTTTCTCTCCGTATTGAATACCGCATATTTTCAGACGGCCTCTCAATCATGACATTGAGGCCGTCTGAATCATTCAATATTCAGCCGACAACCCTCGGCGCTCTCTTCACAAGGAATACCCATGAAAAGCCCACGCCGCCGCGCACGCGAGCTTGCCGTACAAGCTATTTATCAAGCAGGCATCAACAAAACAGCCGCTCCCGAAATCGCCAAAAACATCCACGAACTGTCCCAATCGTCCAATATGGATGAAGAGCTGTTCAACAAACTGTTTTTCGGCGCACAAACCCATGCCGAAGAATACATGGAAAAAATCAGCCCCCTGCTCGACCGCGACGAAAAAGACCTCAGTCCTATCGAACGCGCCGTTTTGCTGGTTGCCTGCCATGAGCTGAGCACCATGCCTGAGACCCCCTACCCTGTCATCATCAACGAAGCCATCGAAGTCACCAAAACTTTCGGCGGCACCGATGGCCATAAATTCGTTAACGGCATCCTCGACCAACTGGCTTCCCGCATCCGCCCTGACGAACCGCGCCGCAAAGGCTAAGATTGACTTCGCATCAGGTCGATATTACCGATCTTTGCCCTGTTTAAGCTAATGTCCTTATACAGCCAAACCATCAAAAAGGCCGTCTGAATTTCAGACGGCCTTTTATATTTCGATTTATTCTGATTTTGGCATTTCATAACCGGGACAGTTTTGCTTGTCGCTACTTGCCCAGATGATACCGCTGTCGTTGTAATAAACGGTACAGGTTTCATTAGCGTTGGTTTCTTTGTTAGGCTCTGCCTTCAAAATATAACCTGAATCGGAAGGATTAGGCATAGAAGCCGTACCCTCAGAAAAACTAATATCGAAATATTGATTCTGCTGTAAATTTCCAGCAGGAAACCCTACAAATGTACTTTTTTGAGTGTAGTAGCGTTCGAGCTGTTGGGCGTTATGCAGCATCTGCGTGCGGACGGCGGCAAGGCGCGTTTGGCGGATATAGTTTTGATAAGACGGATATGCGATGGTAGCAAGAATGGCTGCAATCACAACGACTATCAGCAGCTCGATAAGTGTGAAGCCTTGTTGGTGTTTCATTGTATTTATGTCGTAAATAATTAGAATAAGACGTGAATATTATAGTAGTTTTCTTGCGGCTTAAATGTTCAGATTCGGAGGCAGTTTGGGAATTTATGTAAATGAGGTGCAAATTCTGAAAAATGTTTACTGCCCTTTATTTTTTATTTCAATAAGTTAAACTTCAATTTAAGCCGACCGTCTCTTGGTTGGCCTTGGTCTTTACAGTAAAATCCAGTTGTTTTTTTGTTTCTATCAATATATTTGTTGCTTGTCTGCGACGTTATTTTATTGAATTGGTTCCTTTTATATGTCTAAAGTTTTCAAGTGGGCGGCCGGTACGGCTGTTGTGGTAGCAGCGGCTTTCGGCGGCTGGTCTTTGATGAAGCCTGAGCCTCAGTCTTCTTTTATTACAGAAGTAATCAAACGCGGCGATATCCGTCAAACCGTGTCGGCAACCGGCGAAATCTCACCTTCCAATTTGGTATCCGTAGGCGCAGAAGCTTCAGGTCAGATTAAAAAACTGTATGTGAAACTGGGCCAACAAGTGAAAAAAGGCGATCTGATTGCAGAAATCAACTCAACCAATCAGATCAATACCTTAAATACCGAAAAATCCAAACTGGAAACCTATCAGGCAAAATTGGTTTCTGCCGAAATCGCGCTTTCCAGTGCGGAGAAAAAATATAAACGCGAACTTGCCTTATGGAAAGAACAGGCAACTTCCAAAGAAGATTTGGAATCTGCACAAGACTCTTTAGCCGCGGCCAAAGCCAATGTCGCCGAACTGAAGGCCGCCATCAAACAATCAAAAATCTCCATCAATACAGCCGAATCCGAACTGGGCCACACGCGGATTACCGCCACAATGGACGGCACCGTGGTCGCCATTCCTGTTGAAGAAGGCCAATCCGTCAATGCGGCGCAATCTACGCCGACCATTATCCAACTGGCCAACTTGGAAACCATGTTAAACAAAATGCAGATTGCCGAGGGCGACATCACGAAAGTCAAAGCCGGTCAGGATATTTCGTTCACCATTTTGTCCGAGCCGGACACCCCGATTAAAGCGAAATTAGACAGCGTTGACCCCGGCCTGACCACCATGTCTTTGGGCAACTACACCAGCAGCACGGACACGACTTCCAATGCGATTTACTACTATGCCCGTGCACTGGTGCCAAATCCCGAAGGCAAACTTTCTATCGGTATGACCACTCAAAACACGATCGAAATCAACGGAGTGAAGAATGTCTTACTGGTACCGACACTGACTGTGAAAAAGCATAACGGCAAATCATTTGTCAGCGTTTTGGGTACAGACAATAAAGCTGTTGAGCGTGAAGTGACTGTCGGCTTGAAAGACAGCATGAATACCGAAATCAAAAGCGGCTTGAAAGAAGGCGAAAAAGTGATTGTTTCTGAAATGAGCGCAGATGAAAAGAATAAGAGCAGCGAACGCGCGATGATGGGTGGCGGCCCTCCTCGCTGATTGATTAAGGCCGTCTGAAAGATTTGGCTGTGTTTCAGACGGCCTTAGTTCCTGTGTTTCTATTTTTCGCCCGGAAAGATTATGAGTTTAATCGAATGTAAGAATATCAACCGTTTTTTCGGTAACGGTGAAAACCGTGTGCACGTATTGAAAGATGTCAGCCTTTCTATTGAGAAAGGCGACTTTGTGGCGATTATCGGCCAATCCGGCTCGGGTAAGTCGACACTGATGAATATCTTGGGCTGTCTGGATACCGCTACTTCCGGCTCTTATCAAATCGACGGCATCGAAACATCGCAAATGCAGCCGGATGAACTGGCGGCTTTGCGCCGTGAGCGTTTCGGCTTTATTTTCCAGCGTTACAACCTGTTAAGCTTGCTGACCGCCCGAGACAACGTCGCCCTGCCTGCCGTCTATATGGGCATGGACAGCAAAGAGCGCGCGGAACGTGCGGAAAAACTGTTGGGCGATTTGGGTTTGCAAAATAAAGAAGGCAACAAACCCAGCGAACTTTCCGGCGGTCAGCAACAACGCGTTTCGATTGCCCGCGCGTTGATGAACGGCGGCGAAATCATCTTTGCCGACGAGCCGACCGGCGCATTGGATACCGCCAGCGGTAAAAACGTGATGGAAATCATCCATAAGCTACACGAAGACGGGCATACCGTGATTATGGTCACCCACGATCCGGGCATTGCGGCAAACGCAAACCGCGTCATCGAAATCCGCGACGGTCAGATTATTTCGGATACGTCTAAAAATCCGGATATTCCGCCAAGCAAAGTGGAGAGGATTAAAGAAAAAGCTTCCTGGTCGTTTTATTACGATCAATTTATGGAAGCATTTAAAATGTCGGTACAGGCGATTATGGCGCACAAGATGCGTTCGCTGCTGACCATGCTGGGGATTATCATCGGTATCGCCTCGGTGGTATCGGTAGTGGCATTGGGTAATGGCTCGCAACAAAAAATCTTGGAAGACATCAACTCGATGGGCACAAACACCATCAGCATCTTTCCCGGCCGTGGTTTTGGCGACCGCCGCAGCGGACGAATCAAGACACTGACGATTAATGACGCAAAAGCCATCAGCCAACAAAGCTACGTCGCCTCCGCCACCCCTCAAACCAACTCCGGCGGCACCTTGACCTACCGCAACACCGATCTGACCGCCTCGCTTTACGGCGTAGGCGAGCAATATTTCGACGTGCGCGGTTTGAAATTGGAAGAAGGCCGTCTGTTTGATGATGACGATGTAAAAACCGATGCCCAAGTCGTCGTTATCGACCAAAACATCAAAACCAAACTCTTCGGCGAAGGCGTCAATCCTTTAGGCAAAACCATCCTCTTCAAAAAACGCCCGTTAACCGTCATCGGCATTATGAAAAAAGATGACAACTCGTTCGGCAATTCCGACTCGCTGATGCTTTGGTCGCCGTATACAACGGTCATGCACCAAATTACCGGTGAGAGCCATACCAACTCCATCGTGGTCAAAATCAAAGACGATGCCAACACGCAAGTTGCCGAAAAAAGCCTGACCGAGCTGCTGAAATCACGCCACGGTACAGAAGACTTCTTTATGAACAACAGCGACAGCATCAAAGAAATGGTTGAAAGCACAACCGGCACCATGACGCTACTGATCTCTTCCATCGCGGTCATCTCTTTGGTGGTCGGCGGTATCGGCGTGATGAACATCATGTTGGTTTCCGTTACCGAGCGCACCAAAGAAATCGGCGTCCGCATGGCAATCGGCGCACGCCGCAACAATATTTTGCAACAGTTTCTGATTGAGGCCGTCTTAATCTGTATCATCGGCGGTTTGTCCGGCGTATTGCTGTCTGCCTGCATCAGTCTGGTGTTCAACTACTTTGTCACCGACTTCCCGATGAGCATTTCCATGACTTCCGTCATCGGCGCGGTGGTCTGCTCCACCGCCATCGGTGTCGCGTTCGGCTTTATGCCTGCCAACAAGGCTTCCAAGCTCAACCCGATTGATGCGCTGGCTCAGGATTGATTATATTTCAGACGGCCTATTATTTTAGGGCCGTCTGAAATGCTGTTACCCGAAAGATTTTTTATGAAGACGAAACCTTTTTCCCAAGCAGCCTTATCATTGGCTATTGCCCTTGCCCTAAGTGCGTGCACTGCACCTAAAGCCAATCCGAACCTGACGCTGGAAGCGACCGGCCAAGTCATGAGCACGGCCGAAACTGCCGACCGCTACGATGTAAACGGCAACTGGTGGGAAATCTACCAAAGCCCGCAGCTCAATGCGCTGATGGAGCAGGCGCTGGCCAACAATGTTGATTTGAAACAGGCCGCCATCAGCGTCAACAAAGCTTTGTATCAAGCCAATATTTTGGGTGCGGATTTGGTGCCTTCGTTCAGCAGCTCGTTGGGGGCGAATGCTTCTAAAAACCTGAAAACCGGCAGCCACGGCAATACCTTCAGCAGCCAGCTTGGCTTGAGCTACGAATTGGATTTGTGGCGCAAACTCAGTGCCACTGCCGATGCGCAGGTATGGGAATACCAAGCCACGCATGAAGACATGGCCAACACACGCCTGACTTTGATTAATAATGTCGCCGATGCGTATTTCAATATCGCCTATCTGAACGAAGCCATCGAGTTGGCGCAAAAATCGCTGAAGCAATATCAGAAAATCAACCGCATTGCGAATGCCAAGTTCCGCTACGGCCGAGCCGACTCAAGCCAGCCGATCCAAGCCCAACAGTCATTGCTGAGCGCGGAAAACAGCCTGTTGTCTTTGCAAAACAATTTGGATACGCAAAAACAGATTTTGCGTAATTTTTTGAATTTAAGGCCGTCTGAAAACATGGCCGCCGATCCGGCACAATTCCGCCTGCTGCCTGTCAAAGGCGTGAACTTGGACGTACCGATTACCGTTTTGGCCAACCGCCCCGACCTGCGCGCCGCCGAATACCGCCTGCAAGCGTCGCAACAATCGGTCAACGCGCAAAAACGCAGTTGGTATCCGTCGATTACTTTGGGCGCAAGTTTGAGTACGTCTTCCGATAAAGCGAAAAGTACGTTCAATATCCCCATGTTGGGCGGCTCGGCCACCATCAATCTGCCTTTCCTCAATTGGCAGACCATGAAATGGAAAGACAAAACCGTACAAGCGGAGATGGACAGTGCCAAGCTGAATTTTGAAAAAGCCCTGACCACCGCGCTCAACGAGGTCAACACCAACTACCTTGCCTACAAAAACGCTCAGGCCAGCCTTGCCAATCAAGAACAGCGTTATCAGTTGGACAAGAAAAACAGCCATTACTATCAAGTACGCTACCAGCATGGTAAAAACGAGCTGAAAGACTGGCTGGAGTCTTTGAATTCGGAATACAGCTCGGCTCAAAACCTGCTGAACCAACGCTATGAAGCCTTAAAATACGAAAATATGGTGTATAAAGCCATGGCAGGACGTTATACGCCGAAATAGCATTTTCAGACGGCCTTTGGTTAATTTCCGTCAACGGCCGTCTGAAACCATTCAAGCAACTGAATTTTCATATATAATCGCGCGTTTATTTGATTTTATCCGGACAACATTATGGCCTTCGCCTCTCTCTTTACCCTTTTGGACGACATTACCGCCGTTTTGGACGACGTAGCGATGATGACTAAAGTTGCCGCCAAAAAAACCGCCGGCGTGGTCGGTGACGATTTGGCGCTCAACGCCAATCAAGTAACCGGCGTATCCGCCGAGCGCGAATTGCCGATTATTTGGGCGGTGGCAAAAGGGTCCCTGGTCAACAAGCTGATTCTGGTGCCGCTTGCACTGTTGCTTTCCGCTTTCCTCCCTGCGCTGATTACGCCCTTGCTGATGATCGGCGGTGTGTATTTGTGTTTTGAAGGCGTGGAAAAACTGTTGCACAAATTCCTGCACCGCAATGAACACGAAGACGGACACGATACCGAGCCTGAAGTCACAGACGAAAAAACAAAAGTTAAAGGCGCGGTCCGCACAGATTTCATTCTCTCCGCCGAAATCATCATTATCGCGCTGGGCGTTGTTGAAAAATATGACCTGATGACGCGTTCTTTGGTGATGGCCGCCATCGGTGTCGGCATGACAGTGTTGGTCTATGGTTTGGTCGGCATCATCGTCAAACTTGACGACCTCGGTATGATGTTGATGCGCCAAAAAAGCGCTGCCGTGCAAGGTATCGGACGCGGTTTGATTTCATTTATGCCTTGGTTTATGCGCGGCTTGAGTATTGTCGGCACACTGGCGATGTTCTTGGTTGGCGGCGGACTGATCGCCCACAACCTTGGCTTTTTGCACGATTTCCTCCATGCGCAGCATTGGGACAGCGGCATAATGGAACATATCGCCAATCTGGTGGTCGGAGTAGCCGCCGGCGCATTGGCTTGCGCAATCGTCCTGCCTGCAATGAAATTGTTTCAAAAAGACTGATTTTGTTTCCCTGCCGTCTGAAAACTTTTCAGACGGCCTCAATACCATTTAAAGCATGAATATTTTCCGTAAACTCGAACAATATTGGCAACATCCGCTGCTTTACTGGCCGCTGGTCATCTTGATTGCCGCCGCGACACCGTTCACTTTCGCCCCGTATTATCATTTCTGGCTGATGCCGCTGTTGTTTGGCGCGCTGATACGCCTGATTGAATTGCGTCCGCGCTTTGCCGTCATGACTGCCTATCTGTTCGGATTAATCGGTTATACGGCGCAGTTTTATTGGATACACACTGCCTTGCATGATGTTTCGGGTTTGCCGGATTCATACGCCATCCCCCTCACCTTCCTGCTGCCGGCGTTTCTTGCGCTTTATCCGGCCATCTGTTTTTGGGTGTGGAGAAAATGCAACCTGTCGCGCTGGGCCAAAACCGGTCTCCTGCTGCCGATTTTGTGGACGCTGGCAGAATTTGCCCGCGAACGTTTCCTGACCGGATTCGGCTGGGGCGCCATCGGCTATTCCCAAATCATCAAAGACAGCCCGTTGGCAGGTTTCGCACCTTTGGGCGGCATTCATATGGTCACGCTGGCAACCGCTTTCCTCAGCGCATGGCTGGTGTTGCTGATTGACAACCACGGCCGTCTGAAACACCGCCTGCTGCCCTTATTCCTTATCGTTGCGCTCTGCTCCGTCGGCTACATTTCCCAACAAACCGAATACACCCGCCCCGACGGCAGCACCAGCACGGTTGCCCTGATTCAAGGCAACATCGAGCAAAATCTGAAATGGAAGGAAGAGCAAATCATTCCGACCATTCAGAAATACTACGAACAAATCAGCAAGACCAGTGCCGACATTGTCATCCTGCCTGAAACCGCCCTGCCGCTGATGCGCCAAGACCTGCCCGAAGGCATCTTGGAACAATTCGCCGAACAGGCACAAAGCAACGGCAGCGCATTGGCCATCGGCATCAGCCAATATACGCCCGACGGCAATGGCTACGAAAATGCAGTCATCAATTTGAGCGAATATCACAACAGTACTTCCGATGTCATCCCCTACTACGCCAAGAACCACCTCGTTCCATTTGGCGAATACAAGCCCTTGCCCACCATTACCGAGCGCCTCTATAAAATGATGGATATGCCTTTGGCCGACTTTCAAAAAGGAGGCGACAACCAAGCGCCTTTGGTGATGAAAGATCAAAAAGTCGCCTTCAATATCTGCTATGAAGACGGTTTCGGCGACGAACTCATTGCAACGGCGAAACGCTCCACCTTGCTTGCCAACATCAGCAATATGGCGTGGTATGGCAAATCCAATGCCATGTACCAGCAGCTTCAACAGTCCCAAGCGCGTGCAATGGAACTGGGCCGCTACATGGTTCGCGCCACCAATACCGGCGCGACCGCCATTATTTCCCCTAAAGGTACGATTGTTGCCGAAGCCCAACCGAATACGGAAACCGTCCTCGAAGGCCACGTCAAAGGCTATATCGGCGAAACGCCTTATATGAAAGCAGGCGGCTCAACATGGCTCATCAGCATTTTGGCCGTTATCGGCGTATTCCTCATCCTGATTGGCCGGAAAAAACCAGAATAAAAAAATTTTAACACCTTGTTATACAAGTTCTTTTTTATTATCAAAACTATTTACATACAGAAATGTTTGTAATATACTTATCCAAAACCTAGCAAATCACTCAAATTTTCTAAGACAATCAACCCTTGCGATTTAAGCAGTAAAAACTATTGAATCTATCGTTAATTTACAGAAAAAATCCAACCCATAACAAAACAAACCACAGGCAGTGTTATACTGCTTGTCACACAATAAACAAAAAGCCGTTTTCAGACGGCCCAATCAAGGAGAGCCTCCTTTATGAATAAAGCTTTTGCATTACCCGTTATCCACAGCGGCAACGGTAGCCTCGAGCAATACATTCATACTGTCAACAGCATTCCCATGCTTACCGCCGAAGAAGAAACACAACTGGCCGAACGTCAACAAAAAGGCGATCTCAACGCCGCCAAACAGCTTATTCTGTCCCATCTTCGCGTCGTCGTATCCATTGCACGCGGCTACGACGGCTACGGCCTCAACCAAGCCGACCTGATTCAAGAAGGCAATATCGGTCTGATGAAAGCCGTCAAACGCTACGAACCAAGCCGCGGCGCGCGCCTGTTTTCGTTTGCCGTACATTGGATTAAAGCCGAAATCCACGAATTCATTTTGCGCAACTGGCGTTTGGTCCGCGTTGCCACCACCAAACCGCAACGCAAACTGTTCTTCAACCTGCGCAGCATGCGTAAAAACCTGAATGCCTTGTCTCCAAAAGAAGCGCAAGAAATCGCCGACGATTTGGGTGTCAAATTGTCCGAAGTCTTGGAAATGGAGCAACGCATGACCGGTCACGATATCGGCATCATGGCAGAAAACAACGATGACGAAGACAACTTTGCCCCTATCGACTGGTTGGCCGACCACGATGCAGAGCCTAGCCGTCAGTTGTCCAAACAAGCCCACTACGCCCTGCAAACCGAAGGTCTGCAAAACGCCTTGGCGCAACTGGACGACCGTAGCCGCCGTATCGTTGAAAGCCGCTGGTTGCAAGACGATGGCGGTTTGACCCTGCACGAATTGGCTGCCGAATACGGCGTATCTGCCGAACGCATCCGCCAAATCGAAGCCAAAGCCATGCAAAAATTGCGTGGTTTCTTGGCAGAAGAAGCAGAAGCCGTTTAAGCCTTTCATGATAAAAAGGCCGTCTGAATCTTTTCAGACGGCCTTTTCGATGGCAAACCTTATTGCATCTTCTCCCCCAACACATTCATTTTAAAGCCCACTTAAGCTATAATACCCACCACACACACTACCCAGTCATACCATAACCATGCAACTTACCGTCGTCGGACTCA
Organism: Neisseria subflava; assembly: GCF_005221305.1. Classification (NCBI taxonomy): domain Bacteria; kingdom Pseudomonadati; phylum Pseudomonadota; class Betaproteobacteria; order Neisseriales; family Neisseriaceae; genus Neisseria; species Neisseria subflava. Next base: position 174,472 of record NZ_CP039887.1, on the reverse strand, counting down.
ATCACCAAACCGCGCCCTTGAGCATACGCGAAAAACTGGCATTTGCAGCTGCAAATCTGCCGGATGCCGTGTCCAACCTCGCGCGCAGTGAGGCGGCGGAAGAAGCAGTTATTCTTTCTACCTGCAACCGCACCGAGCTTTACTGCGTCGGTGAAACCGAAAAAATCATCGACTGGTTGGCGCAATATCACGACCTGCCTGCCGAAGAAATCCGCCCTTACCTCTATACCTTGGATAATAATGAAACCGTCCGCCACGCCTTCCGTGTCGCCTGCGGTTTGGACTCCATGGTCTTGGGCGAACCGCAAATTCTCGGTCAAATCAAAGATGCCGTCCGCGTTGCGCAAGAACAGGAAAGCATCAATACCCACTTAAACGCCCTGTTTCAAAAAACCTTTGCCGTTGCCAAAGAAGTGCGTACTGACACTGCTGTCGGCGAAAACTCCGTCTCCATGGCTTCTGCATCGGTCAAAATGGCAGAGCAAATCTTCCCTTCCATTTCCGATCTGAACGTTCTCTTTATTGGCGCAGGCGAAATGATTGAACTGGTGGCCACTTATTTTGCCGCCAAAAATCCCAAGCTCATTACCGTTGCCAACCGTACACACCAGCGCGCGCAGGAATTGTGCGACAAACTCGGCGTCAACGCCGAAGCCTGCCTGTTGAATGAATTGCCCGATATTCTTCACGATTACGACGTGGTCGTTTCTTCCACCGCCAGCCAACTTCCCCTCGTCGGCAAAGGCATGGTTGAGCGCGCATTGAAAAAACGCCACAACATGCCTGTTTTCCTTCTGGATTTGGCCGTTCCGCGCGACATCGAAGCCGAAGTCGGCGAATTGGAAGACGCATATCTCTATACCGTAGACGACATGATGGACATTGTCCAAAGCGGTAAAGATGCGCGCAAAAAAGCAGCGGCGGCGGCTGAAAGCATGGTGGAAGAAAAAGTCAGCGAATTTATCCGCCTGCAGAAAAACCGTCAAAGCGTTCCGCTTATCCGCGCCTTGCGCGACGAAGGCGAACGTGCGCGCCGCCAAGTATTGGAAAATGCCATGAAGCAACTGGCAAAAGGCGTGTCGGCCGAGGATGTCCTCGAACGCCTCTCCATCCAGTTGACCAACAAACTACTCCACTCTCCGACACGCACGCTCAATAAAGCCGGCTCGGACAACAGCGAATTAATCGATGCCGTGGCGCAGATCTACCATTTGGATCAACACGACTGACCACAATGTAAAGGCCGTCTGAAAGAAGCAAACCGACCGACAGGTCATATTCCAAAGTTTTCAGACGGTCTTAAAACAATAAAATCCCAATTATCATTTTTTCATTTAAAATGAAATGCTTGAAAAAAAACCGTTAAAGTGTAAAAATCCTACCTTATACATTTAAACAACATTCAAACAATAAAACTGCCTGCCGGCTCAAACGCATGCCGACAATACGATAGGCGCCGGCAAAAGGAACTTTCGTGAATATTAAAACAAACACATATCTGGCCCTTGCTGTCCTCTCAGCTTCCCTTCTTTCAGGTTGCGACAAAGTCAGCACCTTTTTTGGCAAAGACGAAAACAAAGAACTTGTCCAACGCATAGAAACCAATACTGATGACGGAAAGGTCGGCATGTTGTTGCCCGACTTCGCCCAACTGGTGCAAAACGAAGGACAGGCAGTCGTCAATATTCAAGCGACACCGGCGAAACGCACTGCGACACCGGATGACGACCACAGCATGGATCTGAGCCAATTCCCCGACAACGATCCGTTTTACGAGTTCTTCAAACGCCTTGTTCCCAATATGCCCGACATGCCGCAAGAAGATACCGAAAGCGACGCTTTGAATTTCGGTTCCGGCTTTATCATCAGCAAAGACGGCTATATCCTGACCAATACCCACGTGGTTGCCGGCATGGGCAATATCAAAGTCCTGCTCAACGACAAACGCGAATACACGGCCAAACTGGTCGGCTCAGACGCCCAATCCGACGTTGCCCTCTTAAAAATCGAGCCGCAAGAAGACTTGCCGGTTGTCAAAATCGGTAATCCGAAAGATTTGAAACCGGGCGAATGGGTAGCCGCCATCGGCGCGCCTTTCGGCTTTGACAACAGCGTAACCTCCGGCATCGTCTCCGCAAAAGGCCGCAGCCTGCCGAATGAAAACTACACGCCGTTTATCCAAACCGACGTTGCCATCAACCCCGGTAACTCAGGCGGCCCATTATTCAACCTCCGCGGCCAAGTAGTCGGCATCAATTCGCAAATTTACAGCCGCAGCGGCGGTTTCATGGGCATTTCATTTGCCATTCCGATTGATGTTGCCATGAATGTGGCCGAACAATTAAAAGCCAACGGCAAAGTCCAACGCGGTCAATTAGGCGTGGTTATTCAAGAAGTTTCTTACGATTTGGCCAAATCTTTCGGTTTGGACAAAGCAAGTGGCGCGCTGATTGCCAAAATCATGCCAAACAGCGCGGCACAACAAGCCGGTTTGCAGGTTGGCGACATCGTACGCAAAGTTAACGGCGAAGAAGTCCGCGCTTCCAGCGATTTGCCTGTTATGGTCGGCTCGATTATGCCGGGTAAAGAAGTGACTTTGAGCATTTGGCGCGGCGGCAAACAAACCGATGTCAAAGTAAAACTTGGCAGCGCAGCCGAGCAAACGGAAACTTCTGCAAAAGAAGCCGAACACCCACAACATGAAGGCAGCCATGACGGATTTACCGTTGAAAACGCAGGCGTTACCCTGCAGGTTGAAAACGCAGACGGCAAACAACGCTTAATCGTTCTGCGCGTTAGCGGAGCGGCCGAACGTGCCGGCCTCAAACGCGGCGACGAAATCATTGCCGTCAGCCAAATCAGCGTCAATGACGAATCCACTTTCCGTAGCGCATTGGAAAGCTCAGGCAAAAACGTACCGCTTTTGGTACAACGCGATGGCAATACTTTGTTCCTTGCGCTAAATCTGCAGTAGTCCGATTTTTCAGACGGCATGATGATGTGTTAAATGATAAAATACCCATCTGTCAAAGGCGGTGGGTATTTTGTTATCCGTCTTCCAATTTAGGCCGTCTGAAAATATTTTACCGCTTATATACAATATAATTATGCAACTTATTAATTATTCAAATTCTATTTTATCTATCGTCCCGGCAGCCATTGCGCTCGCCTTGGCCATTGCCACACGCCGTGTGTTGCTGTCCCTGGGTGTCGGCATTATCGTCGGCTCATTCCTGCTGGTAGGCGGCAATCCAGTCGATGCCTTGGTTCACTTAAAAGACATGGCGATCAGCCTGACTTGGGCGGACGGCGATTGGTCTTTGGGCAAACCCAAAATCCTGCTCTTTTTGGTGCTTTTGGGGATTTTCACTTCCCTGCTGACGCATTCCGGCAGCAACCAAGCATTTGCCGATTGGGCAAAACAGCACATCAAAGGCCGTCGCGGTGCGAAGCTGCTGACCGCCTGTCTGGTATTCGTTACCTTTATTGACGACTATTTCCACAGCCTTGCCGTCGGTGCGATTGCCCGCCCTGTAACCGACAAATTCAAAGTTTCCCGCGCCAAACTGGCTTATATCCTTGACTCCACTGCCGCGCCGATGTGCGTTTTGATGCCGGTATCCAGCTGGGGCGCATCGATTATCGCTACTTTGGCAGGCCTTTTGGTAACTTACAACATTACAGACTACACACCGATGGGCGCATTCGTGGCCATGAGCCTGATGAATTACTACGCCGTCTTCGCATTGATTATGGTGTTTGTCGTTGCCTGGTTCTCCTTCGACATCGGCTCTATGGCCCGTTTGGAACGCGCCGCTTTGAACGAAATTCATGATGAAACCGTTGAAACAGGCCATCCCAACGGCCGTGTATTTGCACTGATTGTGCCGGTTTTGGTACTGATTGTCGCTACTGTTTCCGCCATGATTTACACTGGTGCGCAAGCTTCTGAGACCTTCTCTTTGCTCAGCGCATTTGAAAATACCGATGTGAACACTTCCCTGGTGTTCGGCGGTACTTGCGGCGTATTGGCCGTCATCCTCTGCACCATCGGCACCATCAAAACCAGCGATTACCCTAAAGCCATTTGGCAAGGCATCATCTCTATGCGCGGTGCCATTACCATCTTGATTTTGGCATGGATTATCAGCACCGTTGTCAGCGAGATGCACACCGGCGAATACCTCTCCACTTTGGTGGCAGGCAATATCCACGCAGGCTTCCTGCCCGTGATTTTGTTTATGCTCGCAGGCGTGATGGCCTTCGCTACCGGCACAAGCTGGGGCACATTCGGCATCATGTTGCCGATTGCCGCCGCCATGGCCGTCAAAGTCGAACCTTCGCTGATTATCCCTTGCATGTCTGCCGTAATGGCCGGTGCCGTATTTGGCGACCACTGCTCGCCGATTTCCGACACCACTATCCTCTCTTCTACCGGCGCACACTGTAACCACATCGATCACGTTACCTCGCAATTCCCTTACGCGCTGACCGTAGCCGCGTCTGCCGCCTCAGGCTACCTCGCACTGGGCATGACCGGCTCTGCACCTTTGGGTTTTGTGGTAACCGGCATCGTGATGGTTATATTGATTTTTATCTTGAAAGACAAGAAAAAAGCAACTGCCTAATTCAAAACCAATATTCAGACGGCCTGAGATATTCCTACACTCTCAGGCCGTCTGAACATAACGATTATCCAATATATACATTATTCAGGACAAAACAATGAATACGCCTCATCTTCCACGCGGCCCAGTCATGGCCGATGTTGCCGCCTATCATCTGACCGAAGAAGAAAAACAACGCCTGCTCGACCCTGCCGTCGGTGGCGTTATTTTGTTCCGCCGCAACTTTGAAAACGTTTCCCAGCTCAAAGCTTTGGTTCAAGAAATCAAAGCCGTCCGTACACCTGAACTCATCATTGCCATCGACCACGAAGGCGGACGGGTTCAACGTTTTATTGACGGTTTCACCCGCCTACCGGCCATGAACGTATTGGGCGAAATTTGGGACAACGAAGGCAGAGAAGCCGCCTGCGCCCAAGCACAACAAGTCGGCTGGGTTTTAGCAACCGAACTCTCCGCCTGCGGTATCGACCTATCCTTCACGCCTGTTTTGGATTTGGACTGGGGGCAATGCGCCGTCATCGGCAACCGCAGTTTCCACCGCGACGCCAACATCGTTACCCAGCTTGCCCTTGCCCTGCAAAAAGGACTGAACAAAGGCGGCATGAAATCTTGCGGCAAACACTTCCCCGGCCACGGCTTTGTCGAAGGCGACAGCCATCACGTCCTGCCTTGTGACGAACGCAGCCGCGAAGCGCTAGAAGCTGCCGACCTTATCCCCTTCCGCGCATTGAGCCAAGCTGGCATGGCGGCAGTGATGCCTGCCCACGTCGTGTACCCGCAAACCGACAACCAACCTGCCGGTTTCTCCGAAAAATGGCTGAAACAAATCCTGCGCCAAGAAATCGGATTTAACGGCGTTATCTTTTCAGATGACCTGACCATGGAAGGCGCATGCGGTGTCGGCGGTATTAAAGAACGCGCCCGCCTTTCTTTTGAAGCAGGCTGCGATATTGTACTGGTATGCAACCGTCCCGATTTGGTAGATGAATTGCGAGACGGTTTCCACGCACCGGCAAACGCCGATTTGGCAGCACGTTGGCAATACATGGCCAACACATTGACCGTACAAGAAGCTGCCGACATCATGGCAACCGAAGAATTCCAAGCTGCCCAACAGGCAACTGCCAAACTGGCAACGCCAAAAGACATCGCAGGCGGTATCAAAGTCGGCGAAGCATTCTGATTCAAGGCCGTCTGAAACATTGACGGCAAATAAAAAAGGAAGACTTTTTCAAGTCTTCCTTTTTTTGATTCAAACCGATTAGCGGTGTTGTGGATTGTAACGGCTTTCCAATCGCAGGAATACCCAACCCAAAAAGCTTGTCAGCACCAAATAAATCAGCGCGATTGTATAAAGCGGCTCTTCATAGACAGAATAGCGGCCGGTAATCGTGCTTTGTACATAAGCCAACTCTGCCACGCCGATGACGGAAAGCAATGAGCTGTCTTTCAACAACGTAATAAACTCACTGGCCAATGGCGGCAACATACGGCGCAAAGCTTGCGGCAAAATCACATAACGCATCGCCTGAGTATAGGTCAGACCCAAAGAACGCGCAGCTTCCATTTGGCCTTTATCAATCGACTGGATACCGGCACGGAAAATCTCACAAATATACGCACCCGAGTTCGCAATCAAAGCCAAAGAACCGGCAATCAACGCACCATAAGAACGGCGCAAATCAATGGCTGCTTCGCCGCTAATCAATACACCGTCGGCCGGATGAACGAAAAATGGGAACCAAACATAAGCCCAAATCACAATTTGTACAAACAATGGCGTACCGCGAAACAGCGTAACATACCAAAAAGAAATCTTACGCAACACCCAAGCCAAGGCACGCATCGGCACACCGGCTTTTTCCGGATTAATCAAACGCGCCAATGCCAGCAGCAAACCCAAAACCGAGCCACCTGCCGTTGCAACCACCGTCAGTCCCAGCGTTGTCAACACGCCGTATAAAAACATCCAGCGGTATTCATAAATAATGTCAAAACGAAAATCCATAACCCTTCCGTCGGTCAAAATCGGTAACTAATCCGAATATTTTTTAAAATGAAGTTTGATATTTTACAAGAAAATACATTGTTTGAACGGTTTTTTGTTAAATTATTCCGCCCAACCCTGCTTTTTTTACATTTCCAATGAATTGCAGCCCCTTTTCACCTTTGCTCATATAGGACATTTTCCGTATAAAAAACAAAGCGCAAACCCGACACAAAATTGACCGAAACACAAAAACAGCGGATAATCCGCCCATTCTTCAAACATCTTTCAGACGGCCTTCCCTCTTCCCTTAAAGGCCGTCTGAAAACATTTTAAAAAGCATAAAACATGAAAGCACCCGAACTCTTATTACCGGCAGGCGGCCTCGAACGCATGCGCGCCGCCTACGATTACGGCGCAGATGCCGTTTACGCCGGCAGCCCGCGTTACTCCCTGCGCGCCCGCAACAACGAATTTGCCAAACTCGACGTTCTCGAGCAAGGCATTAAAGAAGCGCACGAGCGCAACAAAAAATTCTTCCTGACCGTCAATACGCTGCCGCACAACTCCAAACTCAAAACCTTCGTTTCCGATATGGAGCCCTTGATTGCCATGAAACCTGACGCGCTGATTATGGCGGATCCAGGTTTGATCATGACCGTGCGCGAAAAATGGCCGGAAATGCCGATTCACCTGTCCGTACAGGCAAACACCACCAACTACTGGGGCGTGAAATTCTGGCAAAACATCGGTGTCGAACGCATCATCCTATCGCGCGAATTGAGCATGGAAGAAATCGCCGAAATCCGCCAAGAATGCCCCGACATCGAACTCGAAGTCTTCATTCACGGTGCATTGTGTATCGCCTACTCCGGACGCTGCCTGCTCTCCGGCTACTTCAACCACCGCGACCCCAACCAAGGCACCTGCACCAACTCCTGCCGTTGGGATTACAAGGTTCACAACGCCACTGAAAGCGATGCGGGCGACGCCCAGCTTCTGCAAGGTTTCAACTTTGAAAAAGCCCAAGAAGAAGCCAACCAAAACTTTGAAGGCATCAACGGTCAAAAACGCCATCCCTACGCCGACAAAGTTTTCCTGATTGAAGAGTCCAACCGCCCGGGCGAAATGATGCCGATTATGGAAGACGAACACGGCACCTACATCATGAACTCCAAAGACCTTCGCGGCATTGAAGTGGTTGAGAAACTGGCCAAAATCGGCGTAGACAGCCTCAAAGTCGAAGGCCGCACCAAATCGCTCTATTATGTTGCACGCGTGGCCCAGTCCTACCGCAAAGCGATTGACGATGCCGTTGCAGGCCGTCCGTTTGATTACAGCCTGTTGAGCGAACTCGAAGGCCTGGCCAACCGCGGCTACACCAGCGGCTTCCTCGAGCGCCACCAAACTCAGGATTACCAAAACTACCTGACCGGCCACTCCATCGCCAAACAAAGCCAATATGTCGGCCACGTTACCGAAATTGATGAAAACGGCTGGGCAACCATCGAAGTCAAAAACCGCTTTGCAGTCGGCGATTCACTCGAAATCATCCATCCGAGCGGCAACCAAACCATCAAATTGGAACAAATGACCCGCAAAGGCCAGCCTGTCGATGTTGCACCCGGCAACGGTATTCAGGTCAAAATCCCCAATATGCAGGGCAAAGAAAAAGCTTTGGTTGCGCGGATTATGAATCCTTAAACGTCAACAAAATAAAGGCCGTCTGAAAGTTTCAGACGGCCTTTTTAAATGATCTATACTGTTTTAAGCCTGTTCTTGCAATACAGCGGCAATCAATTCTTCCGCACCATCATCTGCCAGTTTTTTGGCGACTGCGCGACCCAAGGCATCGGCGTATTCGGCAGGGGCTTGCGCGTCCGCCTGCAAAATGACCGAACCATCAGGATGACCGACCAAGCCGCGCAAAGTCAGCAAGCCGTTTTCTTCAGTGCAATATGCGGCCAGCGGTACTTGGCAGCTTCCGCCCAAAGCGCGCGCCAACGCACGTTCGGCCGTAACGCAGGCGTGTGTGGTATCGTGGTTCAAAGGCTTTAAGATTTCGTATAAATCTTCGCGATGCGCTGCAATTTCAATACCCAATGCGCCTTGTCCGGCGGCAGGCAGACTGTCGGATTCCGACAAAATCATGCGGATGCGTTCGTCCAATTCCAGACGCTGCAAACCGGCGGCAGCCAAAATAATCGCGTCGTATTCGCCGTTATCGAGTTTGGACAAACGGGTTTGCACATTACCGCGCAAAGGTTTGATAACCAAATGCGGATAGCGCGCGCGCAACTGGGCTTCGCGGCGCAGGCTGGATGTGCCGACAATGGCGCCTTTGGGCATTTCTTCCAAACGCGCGTATTGGTTGGACACAAACGCATCAAACGGATTGGCGCGTTCGCCGATGGCCGCAAGCGCGAAACCTTCAGGGAAATCCATCGGTACGTCTTTAATCGAATGCACGGCCAGGTCGGCTCGACCATCATACAAAGCCTGTTCCAACTCTTTGACAAACAAGCCTTTACCACCGACTTTTGACAATGTTCTGTCCAAAATCTGGTCGCCGCGCGTGGTCATGCCCAAAATCTCGACTTCGCAATCGGGATACAGGGCTTTCAGACGGCCTTGGATATGTTTTGCCTGCCACATGGCAAGCAGGCTTTCGCGACTGGCGATAACGAGTTTTTTCGGGTTCATAATGGTTGCCTGAAAGATGGAAAACGGCATGAAGTCTATCATAATTCTGAAAATGAGCGCTATTGAAAAGACTGTCTTCTTTTTGTGCCATTTTTACTTCTTTTAATTGCAATGAGAAGCATAAATTTAATATGCATAAAATATCAAATGGAGTAAAAAAGTTTAATTTTTATGCTAAAATCTTAAGCGAAGTGCAAGGGTGTATTTCTTATCATTGATGATAACTAGTCTATTTTTTAACTTTATGGTACCTATTATGAAAAATGTAAGTAAGTTAAATAAAAATACAAGCATGAAATTATCTACGGCAGCGGTCGTACTTCTTTCTGCATTGGGTGTTTCTACGCTTGCTAATGCAGCAGATGTTTTTATTAGTTCTAGTCCTGGAACTGAAGCGGCTAAGACAGGTCTCTCAAAAGATATTGCTGTTGGCCTCAATGCTAGAGCTAATGAAAATAATACTGATGTTTCAGTTGGTGGAGCTACTTCAGTAGGTGTTGACACGGTTGCAAAAGGCAAAGGTGCTACCTCACTCGGTTATGGAGCTAGTTCTAATGGAGATTATGCTTCGGCTCTTGGTAATCAAGCTAATGCTACAGGGCTAGCTACAACTGCTGTTGGGGTATCCACCCAAGCAACAGGCGCTTATTCTGTTGCTGTAGGTTCAAATGCTAAAGCTACAGGCGTAGGGGCTGTAGGTATTGGTTTGGCATCTACAGCGGGTACTGGAGCAACTAAAAATTTTACTGTATCTGTCGGTGCATATTCAGGTGCTGATGTAGAAAATGGCGTTGCATTAGGTTCATATTCTAAAGCGACTGTTAATAAAGAGGCTGTAGGATATGATCCGTCAACTCAAGCTGCTACAACTGAGACAAGTGCAGCTTGGAAAGCTTCACATGCTGCGGTTTCTGTTGGTGACGTTGACAACAATATCACCCGTCAAATTACCAGCGTTGCTGCGGGTACAAAAGATACTGATGCAGTGAACGTGGCTCAATTGAAATCTTTAGACGGTAAAGTTGAGAAAAACAAAACCGATATTGCAACTAATAAAGCCGATATCGCAACCAACAAAACCAATATTGCAACTAACACGGGTAATATTGCGACTAATACAGCTAATATTGCGACTAACACGGGTAATATTGCGACTAACACGGGTAATATTGCGACTAACACGGGTAATATTGCGACTAACACGGGTAATATTGCGACTAATACAGCTAACATTCAGACTAACGCGAATAATATTGCGGCGATTAACACTCAATTAGCGGATAATAACGATTCCATCAATGAATTGCGTGGCAATGTAAACCTCTTAAATAAAGACTTGAGAGGCGGTGTTGCGAGTGCGATTGCTCACGCTTCTGTTCCTCAATCCACCAAAGCCGGTGCTATCGGTGTGGGCGTGGGTACCGGTTTCTATGGTGGTCAATCTGCGGTTTCTCTTGGTGTGTCCGGTGTTACCCCTAATGAAAACTGGGTGTTTAAAGCCAGCGTTTCTACCAACAGTCGTGGTAACTACGGTGTGGGTGCCGGTGCGTTTTACCAATGGTAATAAACCGTTAATCCCGAGTTAATCGGAGCATAATAAAAAAGCCATTCTGAAATAGAATGGCTTTTTTGTTGCGATGAGGAATTATGCTAAGATTTTATCTAATGCTTTGCTGACATCTTCTACTTTTTGCGTGCCGTCTAAGCGGAAATATTGGGTGTTGCCCGCTTTGGCTTCTGCTTGGTAGTAATCCACTAATGGTTTGGTGGTGTTGTGATACACTTTTTTTGGGCGGTTTTTCAGACAGCATGAGGGTGAATATGTTATATTTACGCCTAAAAACCCAATTTTCCGGACAACATGAAACGCGCCAAACAATATCCTTTTTTATCCTTACAGCGGCAACGTTTTCATCTAAACTTTGAAAACGCCTCTTCCGCCGCCAACCTTCCGAGCGAACGCGATTTTTACCGCTGGACGTGGTCTGCCTTAAAAAACGAATACCGCCGCGCAGACATCAGCCTGATTCTTCTGGACGAAGAAGAAGCCCGCGCTTACAACCGCGACTACCGCGGCAAAGATTACGCCACCAATGTCTTGAGTTTCGCGCTCAACGAAGGCGAAATCCTGCCCGACCAGTTTTCAGACGGCCTGTATGGCGATTTGGTGATTTGTCCGCAAGTGGTTTTGAAAGAAGCCGCCGAACAAGGCAAAACACCCGAGCAGCATTTTGCCCACCTGACCATACACGGTACTTTACACCTGATGGGCTACGACCACATCGAAGACGATGAAGCCGAAATAATGGAAGCCGAAGAAATCCGCCTGATGCTGGCGGCAGGCTTCCCCAACCCCTACCAAGAGGACGAATATTAAAATGGACGGTACGCAGTCGAAGCCCAAATTTTTCGAACGCCTAATCTCCCGACTTGCCGGCGAGCCCGACTCCGCCGAAGACGTATTGACCCTGTTGCGCCAAGCACACGAGCAGGAAGTTTTTGACGCCGACACACTGACCCGGCTGGAAAAAGTATTGGACTTCGCCGAGCTGGAAGTGCGCGATGCGATGATTACGCGCAGCCGCATGAACGTATTGAAAGAGAACGACAGCATCGAGCGCATCACGGCCTACGTCATCGAAACCACCCATTCACGCTTCCCCGTCATCGGCGAAGACAAAGACGAAGTTTTGGGTATTTTGCACGCCAAAGACCTACTCAAATATATGTTCAACCCCGAGCAGTTCCACTTGCAATCCGTCTTGCGCCCTGCCGTTTTCGTTCCCGAAGGCAAATCTTTGACCGCCCTTTTAAAAGAGTTCCGCGAACAGCGTAACCACATGGCGATTGTCATCGACGAATACGGCGGCACATCCGGCTTGGTCACCTTTGAAGACATCATCGAGCAAATCGTCGGCGAAATCGAAGACGAGTTTGACGAAGACGACAGCGCCGACAACATCCATGCCGTTTCTTCCGAACGCTGGCGCATCCACGCGGCTACCGAAATCGAAGACATCAACACCTTCTTCGGTACGGAATACAGCAGCGAAGAAGCCGACACCATCGGCGGCCTGGTCATTCAAGAGTTGGGGCATCTGCCCGTACGCGGCGAAAAAGTCATCATCGGCAGCCTGCAATTTACTGTTGCACGCGCCGACAACCGCCGTCTGCACACCCTGATGGCCACACGAATTAAAGAAAACACGGATAAACCATGATTATTCTGGATCACGTTTCCAAACACTATCAAACGCGCGACAAAAAAGACTTTGTCGCCGTCGAGCCGACCAGCCTCGAAATCAAACAGGGTGAAATCTTTGGCCTGATGGGCTACTCCGGTGCAGGCAAATCCACCTTGTTGCGTCTGATTAACTTATTGGAACGTCCGGATACAGGTACCGTCAGCGTGTGTGGCCAAGAACTGACCGCGCTCAACGCCACGCAACTGCGCCACGCCCGACAAAACATCGGCATGGTGTTCCAACAGTTCAACCTATTGAGCAACCGTACCGTTGCCGAAAACGTCGCTTTTCCTTTAAAAATTGCCAAATGGCCGTCTAAAAAAATCCAAGCGCGTGTTGAAGAATGTTTGAAAATCGTCGACTTGCAAGACCGTGCCAACCATTACCCGTCCCAACTTTCCGGCGGTCAAAAACAACGTGTCGGCATTGCCCGCGCGCTGGCGCCGCAACCTCAAGTCATCCTCGCCGACGAACCCACTTCCGCCCTCGACCCCGCCACTACGCGCAGCGTTTTGAAGTGTTTGGAAGACATCAACCGACGTTTCAACGTAACCATCGTCATCGTTACCCACGAAATGAGCGTTATCCGCCGCCTGTGCGACCGTGCCGCCCTCTTAGACAAAGGCCGTCTGTTGGAAATCGTTGAAGTACACGGCAACCAAATCCATGCCCAATCCGAAATCGGGCAAGAGCTGATTCAAGAGGACTAATATGGCAAATTTGACATTTGAAAGTGCTGTTGAGACCATCGTCAGCATGAAGGGCGAAATTATCCAAGCCTTGGGCGAAACCTTTATTATGGTCGGTCTATCGACTACTTTCGCCGTTATCTTCGGTACGATTTTGGGCGTATTGCTGTTTGTGACATCAAGTCATCAGTTGCACTATAATAAACAGCTGAATTTATTTTTGGACAATCTAGTCAACCTGATGCGCGCATTCCCTTTCGTCATCCTGATGATTGCCATGATTCCTGTTACACGCGCCATCATCGGCACGACCATCGGCCCGGTTGCCGCCTCATTGGTATTGAGCGTATCCGGCCTGTTCTACTTCGCCCGTCTGGTCGAGCAAAACCTGCGCGAAGTGCCCAGAGGCGTGATTGAAGCGGCCTCCGCAATGGGTGCTTCGACCATGAGCATCATCTGTAAAGTGCTTTTAAATGAGGCGCGTGCAGGTATGGTTTCCAGCATTACCGTACTGGCTATCGGCCTTCTGTCGTACAGCGCGGCAGCAGGTATGATTGGCGGCGGCGGTTTGGGCGACCTTGCCATCCGTTACGGCTACTACCGCTATCAAATGGAAGTCATCATCTTCATCGTCGCCATCCTGGTTTTACTCGTTATCCTGATTCAAGGTATCGGCAACAGATTGGCACGCAAACTGGATAAACGTTAAACAAACCAGGCCGTCTGAAATGGACTTACTATTTTTCAGACGGCCTGTTATCTATTTAGAACATATTAGGATATATATATTCCAAATAAGTTTACAAAAAACATCCTCATATTTCCAAAATAGATTTACAATCCCTCTTTATTTTGACGGCGGCAGCTTGAGGCCGTCTGAAACCGCTTTATCATCCATCAGGAGCAAAATATGCAAATCAACACATTCTTCAAAACCCTTTCAGCCGCTGCGCTCGCCATCGTACTGGCTGCCTGCGGCGGTCAAAAAGACAGCGCGCCTGCTGCTTCTGCCGCTTCCTCTGCTGACAACGGCGCAGAGAAAAAAGAAATCGTCTTCGGTACAACCGTCGGCGACTTCGGCGATATGGTAAAAGACCAAATCCAACCGGCTTTGGAGAAAAAAGGCTATAAAGTCAAACTGATCGAGTTCACCGACTATGTCCGCCCCAACCTTGCTTTGGCTGAAGGCGAATTGGACATCAACATCTTCCAACACAAACCTTATCTGGATGACTTCAAGAAAGAACACAAACTGGACATCGTTGAAGCCTTCCAAGTACCGACCGCACCTTTGGGCCTATACCCTGGCAAACTGAAATCTTTGGATGAAGTGAAAGACGGTGCCAGCGTTTCTGCACCTAACGACCCATCTAACTTTGCCCGTGCATTGGTTATGTTGAACGAATTGGGCTGGATTAAACTGAAAGCCGACGTTGATCCGCTGACTGCTTCTAAAAACGATATTGCCGAAAATCCAAAAAACATCCAAATCGTAGAGCTTGAAGCCGCCCAACTGCCACGCAGCCGTGCCGACGTTGACTTTGCCGTCGTTAACGGCAACTACGCCATGAGCAGCGGCATGAAACTGACTGAAGCCCTGTTCCAAGAACCAAGCTTTGCCTACGTTAACTGGTCTGCCGTCCGCACTGCCGACAAAGATAGCCAATGGCTGAAAGATGTAACCGAAGCCTACAACTCTGACGAGTTCAAAGCCTACTCACAAAAACGCTTTGCCGGTTATAAATATCCTGCTGCATGGGGTGAAAACGCAGCTGCAGGTGCTCAAGCCGAAGCTGCTTCTACTGCTTCTGCAACCAAATAAGTAACTTTTTGAAAAAGGCCGTCTGAACATTCAGACGGCCTTTTTCTATTGATTATCTATTCCCAAAACTTGAAACAAGTTTTTTGATTAACGCCAAATACTTACACAATTCCCTTTTTAAACCAAATCAATATGTTTTAAAAAAGTTCAATAAGGAATCATGTTTTTATTCAATATAATCAATCACTAAATGAATTATTCTACTTTTTTATAATATTCACTAGTAATGTTCCGCTTATCCTGATATTATACCGTTCATCTAAAGACATCCGGTTATCTGCATTACAGACCGTTCATCTGAATTACTTCAAACCACTTTGTCGGATTTTCCTATAGTATGTTGTGTTTCTCCGTATCGAAGGGGTTTGAGCGGTCGAAATACCGTATTGCTTAGATATTAAAGCTTCGTGCTTTGAAATGAGTGAATTTTTGTTTTAAGTGTCGTAATCTCTTGCTAATTACTCCCAGCTGCAAGAGTTTCAGGGTTGCCCCCTTGGGCAGCCCTTCTTTTTTATCTTCCATTTTTTCAGCAATCAAGCCTTCCCTGCCCTATACACATAGTCAAAATCGCAGGCAAGGCCGCCCTTCTCCTCAACTTCCAATCTTCTTCAATTCATTATTCGGCATTACCAGCCAAACCTGTGCCTTTTTAACTTGAGCCGCAGTACGGATGGCCGCCTCATCCATAATGGAGAACGCTGTAGAAAAGGCATCGGCAACCGCCGCACTCTCCGCCATGACGCTCATGCTTTTATAACGCGGTTGGCTTCCGCCTGTACGCGGATCAAAAAGATGGGTAAATTTGCCAGCTTCGTCCATTACCGTGCCATAGCCGCCCGATGTGGCAAAGGCTTGGTTTTTCATGGCAATGGTGGTCAGAATTTGGTCTTCTTGGTCGGGATTGCGAATGCTGACATTCCACTCGCGCTGGTTGGCATTATCAAAGCCGTAAATCTCCCCCATATCAATCAATGCCTGGGTAACGCCTTGTTGCTTCAACAATTCGACAACCTTGTCAGTGATATAACCCTGCGCAATGCCGTTGAGCGACAAGCCCATGCCTTTTTGGGCAAAACGGATTTCTTTGGTATCAAAATCGACTTTGTTGAAATCCACTAATTTGAGCGTGTCTTTGATACTGCGTTCGGATGGCAGCGTTTCGGTTTTGGGGTTTCGCCTGAAATGGTCGGCATACAGATTCCACAATGGCTGAATGCTGGGATCAAATGCACCCTGCGTCAGCTGATGGATATCTCGGCTGATGCTGAGCAGCTGCAAAAAATCGGATGGCGGATTTTTCAGACGGCCTTCTCGGTTTAAACGGCTGATCAGGCTGTCGTCCCGATACAGGCTGAATATTTTTTCCAATCGTGAAACTTCCGCCAATACTTTGTTGACCAGTATTTCCGCCTGCTTGCGCTCAACGCCGAACAAGCGCAATTCCGCGCCCGAACCCAACGCAATGCCTCTCCAAATAACTGGCTGCTCTTCTTGATTCGGGCTAGTCGGATGAGTCGGCTGATTGGTTTTGCGGCTGATGGCAAAGGGAATGCCGACGCCGGCGGCAAGTGTGGCGGCGATGGCAAGGAAACGGCGGCGCGTTAACGGGGTGGACATAAAGTATTCCTTGGATTTTTTATCTTTACATTGAAAGCCGCATTCATTAAATCATCAATCGGCAGCTTCCAACACAAAGGCCGTCTGAAACTGTTTCAGACGGCCTTTTATTGATTATTTTATTTAAAAATGTATTCGTCGGGCATCTCTGCAAAACCGACTACTCTGCCGCCTTTTTCTTTGGCGAATTTTTCAGCCTGAGCCTTGTCGGCAAACGGAAGCGCGTCTTCCGCACCCATACCGCCGATAAAGCTGCTTTCGATGACGTAATAGGCTTTTTTCGCATCTATCCATTCGGCGTCGGCATTGGGTTTTTCCCAATCTTTGACTTTGCCCATATCGGTAACATAGATGGCATGAATGCCTTTAGGCTCTTCGGGCAGCTTGGTATAGCCGAACATCTGCTTGATGGTGGAAAACCAAACCGGTTTGTCAGGTTTGCCATTCAAGAAGATTTGCGCTTTAGGGCCGTTGTGTTCGGTCAAATTCATGCTGCAGTAATGACCGACTGCGCTGTCGCTGATTTGTTGGGGCGTAGGCGGAGGGGTATTTTCCTCTTTGCTACAAGCAGATAAAGCAATGATGGTGAATGCTGTAAATAATATTTTTCTCATATTTGTCTCTTTCCGAAAATCCAGGCGGCTAAGACCAAAGGAATGATAACCCATAATACCTGCGCCGTCAGCAAAACCGGCATAGTCAGGCTGATTTGATCGCTCAAACCGGCCATACCTGCGTACATGGCGGTGTTTTCATAACCGGTCAGGTTGAGCAGACGGTAAATGTCGGAAGGATTGAACAAGAGAATGGTTTCCACAACAGGCGCGGTAATGACTTGTTCAGTATCGGCAACCAAAATACCCAAAAGCGCCATATCGAAAATCACCACAAAAAACAGCCATACGCCGATGGCGATACCGGCGGCGGTACCGCGTTCTTTGACTTTCGCGCTGATCAAATAACCCATAGACAAAAAAGCTGCACCAAGAATCACACTGGCAACAATCAGGAGGGCAAAAGGCTTCCATGCGGCAAGGTCAAAGCCGCCGTTGGCAAGCTGGAGGGTAATGCCTGCCAATCCGTAGCCTGCCGTAGTAGCAAGGGCAAGGATGATGAGATGGCCGATAAATTTGCCGGCAAGGATTTGGTTGCGCGAAATCGGATAGCTCAACAACAGCGCCATCGTGCCGCGTTCGATTTCGCCAATCAGCGCGTCATAAGAGAGCAACATCGCAATCAGCGGAATCAGGAAAATCGACAGACTGGAGAGGCTGACAACGGTAACGGTCAACGGATCGACTTTGACTGTGCCGGTGGGCGAGCTGCCCAGGAAACCCAATGACAGGGCAAGCGCGGCAAGCAGGAGCGCGGCGGCGAGGACCCAACGGTTGCGCAGGCTGTCGCGGACTTCTTTGCCGGTAATAATCCAAACGGGGTTCATACGTCTTCCCTTTTTAAGAATTGTGCGTACATATCGTCAAGTGTCGGGGTATGGATATCGATATAGGCAAGGTTGCCCAAATCGCCCAATTCGCTCAAAAGTCCCATACGCTCTTCGGCTTTACATTGCGCTTTATACGACAGGCCGTCTGAAAGCGGCTGCCAACGCTCGCTCAACGGACGCGCTTCTTTCAAACGGACATTGACGGTCAACGGCAAACCACTTTGGACATGCAGCTCATCCATGCTGCCATCGGCAACTTTCACGCCGTTTTTCATGACGATAATGCGGTCGGCGTGGCCATCGAGTTCGGCAAGCGCGTGCGTGCTGAGCAATACGGTTGCACCGCGTCCATTCAGCTCGCGCACGACTTCGTAAAACATTTGGCGTGAAGCCGGGTCAAGGCCCGTAGTCGGTTCGTCAAACAATAAGACTTTAGGCTCGCCCAATAAGGCTTGTGCCAAAGCGAGACGTTGGCGCATACCTTTGGAGTAAGTGCCGACACGGCGGCGTGCCGCTTGAGAAATGCCGACGCGTTCCAACAACTCACGGTTTTTACTCAAGGGCTGTTTTTTCAGCTTGGCATAGAAATCCATGGTTTCAATGCCAGTCAATGAAGGATGAAGCGCGACGGTTTCAGGTAGGTAGCCGATTTGGCTACGAAGCAGTGCGCCTTCCTTGCTGCCGGTACGCTCGCCCAGCAACATGACTTCGCCTTCGGTCGGCGTAATCAGGCCGAGTATCAGCTTCATGATGGTGGATTTGCCTGCACCGTTATGCCCTGCCATGCCGACGCTTTCGCCTGCTTTGAGGACTAAATCGACTTGGTTGACGGCTTTTTGACTGCCGAATTGTTTAGTCACGTTTCTTAATTCGACGTGGTTGGTCATGAATAATTCCTTTGTGCCGTTTCAGACGGCCTCATTCAAAAGGCCGTCTGAAAACATGTTTAATTCAAAGATCCGTTTTCGGCATTACTCCAATTGGATTGGCGCGTATTGGCTTCGTGCAACAGCTCATCCTTCATGGCTTCGTATTTGGTACTTGTTTTGTTGCTGATCGGTTTCATCAATGGCTTACTGTCGATGACGCCGCCCGGCAAAATAGCGGGGAACTGCGATTGCGCCCATTTGACAATACTGACGGCAGGACTGTTCATCAGCAAACGGGACACGGGAGCGCGCCAAATGATTTGATCGATGATGCCGTTCGGTCGATAGGCGTTGTCGCCAAAACCATCGCCATCAAGATCGAATGCGCTGTTGTCGCTCCAATAATTGCCTCGTCCGCCCTCTCCCCAATCAAGGAAACGGGTGCTGACGTATTTGACTTGGCTTTCGTTGTTGATAAACGAATTATTGAACAGGCTTGTGCCTTCAATGGCCGCGGTAAAGTGAATACCGATTTGACAGTTTTCAAAATGGTTGTCAAAAATTTTATTGAAGTTGGCGTTATAGGCGAATACGCATTTACCGGCTTTGTTGATAATATTGTCGTTAATATCGGAATAGTTGACGTAATTGAGCATGATACCTTGGTCACGGCTGCCCACGGCGATATTGCCATACACTTTAAGACGCTCTGAGAACATCAACACATAGCCCATATTGTTGCCAACGGAGATGTTGTTGCTAACCTCGCTGTCGTTGGTGTACATATAATGTACTGCAAAACGCAAATCGCTGAAACGATTGCCTTTATAGGTATTGTTTGTACTGGTATTGGAGAAAATACCGTCACGGCCTTTGGAAATATCGTTGTCGACTACTTGCGCACCCGGCGCATTCCAAACCGTTACGCCATTACCGCGCTCATTCACGCGCAATGTAGCTTCCCCGACAATCTTATTTTCGCGCACCATCGATTCTGCCGCTCCATGGATGTACACGCCGACAGAGTTGTCCAAGACATTATTGTGTTCAATCAATGCACGCGGAGCCGTTTCCTCAAGATAAATCCCTGCATCCATGGCCGGCAGGCTCAAGCCTGAATTGGAAACAGTCAGATTACGCAGGGTCACGTCAGGTGCATGAACGGCAATGGTACGCCCGCTCCTGTCGCCAATAATCTTGGCGGAGCGGTCAGTCGGACCTTCAATGGTAATCGGTTTGTCGATATAAAGTTTGGTCTTGTATGTACCGGAGGCAAGCTTGAGCGTATCGCCAGCTTGGGCGCGCGCTAAAGCATCATTGAGATTGTCTTGTGCGGATACGTTGATGACTGCGGCAAAGGCCGTCTGAACCATACTGCCCAACAGCAATACGAATGCGGCACGTTGCCATTTGGAACGATGGGATGGTGTATGCGTCATAATCATATCTCAATTTCAGACGGCCTGTTTTCTACATGATAAACATATGCAGAAACAGGTATTTTGATGTTATAGCAAAGCTGTCTGATGATGGTTTATATTTCATTGACATATTGACTGACAAACAGCTTTGCTATAAAGGCCGTCTGAAAGAATGTCTTTTCAGACGGCCTAAAGGATTAAATCATCAAACCAAAATTATTTTGGTTTAACAATCATTTGGCCTGACATTTCCATGTGCAATGCGTGGCAGAACCATTGGCAGTAGTACCAGTGTACGCCTGGACGGACTGCTTTGAAGGTTACAGAAGATGTCGCTTGCGGACTAATCTCCATAGCGATACCGTAGCCTTCCAAAGTGAAGCCGTGAGTCAAGTCCTCAATAGTCTCAACGTTGGTCACGTATACGGTCACTTCGTCGCCTTGGTTCACTTCAAATTGAGGGATACTGAATGCAGGCGCAACGGCAGTCATGTACACGCGTACTTTGTTGCCTTCGCGTACGACTTTAGCGGCTTTTTCCAACTCAACGCCGTCTTTTTGCGCTTGTTCCAAAGCATCTTTCCAGAACCATGGGTCTTTGCGGTCCCAAGTTTTGCTTGGGTTCACTTTGGAAGCGGAAACCAGACAGAAGTCGTGCGGTTCTGCAAAAGTCGGGTTGTCGTGAACCAGACGCATTTCATCGCCTGAGATGTCGATCAATTGGTCACACTCAGGTTTCAGAGGACCTGCGTTCAGGAAGCGGTCTTTGGAGAATTTGTTCAAAGACACCAACCATTTACCGTCGGCTTCTTTGGTTTCGCCCATGGTAGTGTGGTTGTGGCCAGGTTGATAGTGAACGTCCAGTTTTTGTTTGATCGGATCTATTTTCTCGCCTTTGTAGGCTTTAATCGCATCGTCGATGTTCCATTTCACCATTTGGCTGTCGATAAACAATGTTGTATAAGCATTGCCGCGACCGTCAAATGCAGTGTGTAACGGGCCAAGACCCAGTTGAGGCTCAGCTACGACAACATCGCGCTCTTTGATTTTGCCTGCAAACAAATCGTCCAGTTTGCTGACATCCAATACGGTAACGGTTGGAGACAGTTTACCATTGAGCATGATGTATTTGCCGTCAGGGCTTGCGTTACAGCCGTGAGGAGAGTTAGGCACAGGGATGTAGCGGGTGTATGGAGAGTTGGCTTCTGCACGGCCGTCCAACATTTTCACGCCGTTAACTTCTTTGAAGTCGCCTTTTTTGATGCCTTCTTCGATGGCAGCCAGATTAAATACTACACACCAGTCTTGCTCGTTAGAAGAAGCACCTTGTACAGTCAGAGCGCGCTCAGAGTTATAGCAGGTAGAGAAGGAGTATTTACCTTGGTAGTCGGCATCGCCGTTGTCCAAGTTACCGTCTACCAAAACTTGCCATGCGATCTCCATGGTTTCGCCGTCAATTGCGGTATAAACGGCATTCCAAGTTTTAGGATCATCCCATTTGCCTACGCCGTCAACAGGAACGATATGCTCGCCGTTGGCAAAAACGTAACCGGTTTTCGGATAACGTTGCGGACGCAGGCCGTGGATACCCGAAGCATTAGGAATATCAATGATTTTATCGGTTTTCATCACATCCAAGCGGATACGGCAAACACGGGTGTTTGCTTTATCGTTGGCGTAAGCATAACGGCCATCGTAAGTTTGGTCGGTGAAAGACAAGTGTGGGTGGTGCAAGTCGCCGTTAGGGTAGCAACGCAAACCGCTGTCTTGCAAGAATTTACGGGTTTCTTCGGTAATATTTCCGTTGAGGACTTTCAAGCTCTCATTGGTACGACCCCAACCGGTAGCGCTGTCCATATTGAATACAGGGATACGCATCAGTTCGCGCATAGACGGCAAACCGATCAAGCGCATTTCGCCTGATTGACCGCCTGAGAGGAAACCGTAGTATTGGTCAAGTTCACCTGGACCCACTTCGGAAGTCATTTTGCCCGGCTCGGCAGAATGAGCAGCTGCTTTTTCAGCAGGAGCTGCGCCAGAAGCGGCAGCTTTGTCACCCTCACCGTTAGAGCAACCGGCCAAGCCCAACAAACCGGCACCGGCAATACCTGCACCGGAAGCAGCGGCAGTACCTAAGAATGAACGACGGCTTAAGCCGTTTTGTTCTAATTTTTCGTCTGACATACGACACTCCTTGGATAAAATCCGGCGGCCGATTTTTTTCAGACGGCCTACCGATGAAAAAATTTCTAAGTCGGGCTGCCGATACAGCCCTCTTTTTTTTATAAATAACTACTTATCAACACTAATTGCCGATTCTTTTTTAACAAACTGAACAACTTGTTCTTGAGCATTTTGCGTTACTGCCGCATCGTGCTGCTCAGATTTTGCCGCCGCTTGTTTTTGTTTTTTCTTATTCGTTGCCACTACTTGAGGACAACGTGTATCGTGGTGATACATTACCTGGCAATGCAGGCATTGGATACATTCGTTCGGATGAATATCGCCTTCTGGTGCAATGGCCTGAACCGGACATTCATGTGTACAAATCTGACAAGGGTTGCCACACATTTTATAGCGGCGCAGCCAGTCAAACACACGGAAGCGACCCGGCAATGCGATACCCGCACCCAAAGGACACAGATAACGACAGAAGAAACGTTCGATAAACAAACCGGCAATCAGCAAAGCTGCAGCAAACAATACAAACCACCATTCACGCATAAACTTCAGAATAATTGCGGTTTTGAAAGGTTCAACTTCTGCAAATTTTTCAGCAGTACCCAAATCGTACAGGGAAATAGCCAGCAAACCGAAGAAGATAACGTATTTAATGGCTGTCAGGCGCGTATGCAACAAATGTGGCACAGTAATTTGTTTTACGCCCAGTTTTTTAGCAACGCGATTGGTCAACTCCTGCAATGAACCGAAAGGACACAGCCAGCCGCAGAACGTACCCCTGTTCCACAACAGCATGGTCGCCGCTGTAAAGAGCCACAGAATGAACACCAGCGGATCCATCAGGAAAAATTCCCAGTGGAATTCGGTCAAAATTGCGGAGAACAAGGTCAGCGTATTGACAACCGATAATTGTGCTTGCGCATACCAACCAATATAAACCAAGGTAAATGTCAAGAAGCATAGGCGGAAACGGTCATACCATTTTTCGTAACGTACAATCCAGTCTTGGAATAGGAATACCAACAGGAGAATTGTCAAAGCAATACCGACAACAATAATTTGGCCTTGTTTAGCTTTCCAAACCTGTTTCCAAAGTTGGTTGGAAACACCATCATCACCGGCAGTCGCATCTTCGGCAATACCCGTACTTTCAGGAGCTGAAGCTACAGCCGCAACTTGCTCAACTGGCGCGCTGATTTCAACAGGTGGTGCTTTTGGATCATTGACATAGTAGCCTTTTGGCAATTCGTAATCCAAATCTGCAGTTACGAAAGCTTTATCGTTAACGCTCAACACACGTTGAATCATCAGTTGTAAACGCCATGGCTCGGCAGCATCAAATTCCACACCTTCAGGGATAGTAAACCAAGAAACCTCTTTAAATGCAGGCGCACCTTCCGCTGCCAAAGCAACCACACGCTCATGTTGTGCATCGGTAAAACGGAAGCTGGTATCGCCCTGAATCATTTCGATACGGTCAAAGATACCGCCACGCACATAGCCTGAGCCCTTCCAAGAGTATCGGCCTTCACCGGCAACCATAATTGCCTGTTGACCTGGTTGCAAACGTTTTTGCAGATTATTCCAACCTGCCTCACCTAAAAGGCTTTTACCGATAGAAGGTTGGCTGACCAAAGCGACATATAAATCAACGAATGTATCGTTACCATCACCCTGCTCTGCATGATCTGCAACACCGGCTTTACCGCCTTTTTCAAATAATTTGTTGATATCATCAACAGAAATATGCAGATGACCAACAGCTTTTTGTTCTAACAACGCATTCCAAGACTGAATGTCTTGTTTATCAGGATTCACAGCACGACGGGGACGGGTTTGAACCGCAGGCTCATTTGCAGCCTGTTCACCAGAAGCGGCCGTAGCACCGGCTTGAGCCGCTTTATCTGTACCCAAATGATATTGATGAATAACCGATTTGACAGAACGCTGAATACTGTCGTTAATCACCATCAACGTTACAGTCGCACCACTGATGATATCCGCGGGAGCCACGCCAGGCTGCGGAGGATTTTTAATAAAATTTAAGCCAATATATTTATCAATGAATTTATCGACACGGGATTGCGGAATACCAATTAGCATAATTGGTTCATGGTGCTCAACCAATTTTGCTCCCGCAATAGTGCCATCATTGGCCAATGCGATCATCGTATCAATCGGCTTACTCGAATAACCACGCGTATTGACCACATCAGTCGTGATATAAACCAGACCAAGCTGCTCTTCGCCTTTATATACACGAGCAACCAAAGGCTTACCTTCAGGTTTGCCGTAGCGATCAGCACCAGGAAAAATTTCAGAAGGCTGAATTTTTGCCAAGAAATCAGGCAAGCGCTCCGCGTAAGCAGGCAGGCTTACTATCATCATAGAAAACACAGCAAAAAGCACAAGGATTCGTTTCCAAATGCCACTTAAGCACTTCATTTCAAGACAGGACATGGCTATTCCCGATATATCGATACTCTAAACACTAATATTATATGAATCATCTATCGGCAATAATTTGATTAAAATCAAATTTACAAATCTTAAAACCAAATTCTACATGCTAATAATACTTTAGAACTATAAAAATAAATCTTTTATTAGTAGACATGAAATATAGGAAAATCAACTTAATCCAATGACCATCTTTATATCGTTAACTTATTTATAATAATACTCAAAACAATTCCTGAAATTTCATTTAGCATATATTGAATAAAATATAACCTGACTTGAATTTTCATAGGCTGTCTGAAAACGAATATCGAAGATACTTTAACCTACCCCTACAATGACAAAATACATTTCTTACAAAAACAAAAAGAGCCTGTATAAAACAGGCTCTTTTTCAGACTAATCTTAAGTCAGATTAGAATTTGTGACGCAGGCCAACAGTACCAGCAGTTTGCTCGTATTTATTGTCGCCTTTACCTTCTTTCAACCAACCGGCAGACAGCAAGGCAGAAGTGCGTTTAGAGAAGTCGTAGTCAGCACCAACGATAACTTGGTTGTAAACGCTGTTCTCTTGTTTCACGCCTTCTTCTTTAGCTTTGAAACCGTGAGCGTAAGAAACACGAGGAGTTACGTTACCGAAGCGGTAAGCCGCAGTTGCACCAACTTCAACACGTTCGTTTTTCTTAGCATTTGCGACATCTTTTTTGAAGCCTTCGTATTGACCTACAACAGCAACCATCAGGTTGTCAGCATCGTAACCAGCAGTCAGACGGTGTGCTTGGTGATCTTTGTAAGTACCAGCAGTCAAGGTAGTGTTGCCGTTGAATTTATCCAAGTGGCCAGCATCCAAGACAGCATGTTTAGCATAAGAACCAGCATAGCGACCGAAGAAGCCAGAGTTTTCGTAGTTCAGACCTAAGTCGTAAGACTCACGGCTTTTCACAGTGTGAGTGTATTTGTCGCTAGGGTTAGCATTGTCGCGAGGTTGGTATTGTACGCTTGCGCTGAAACCACCAAATACAGGAGTATCGTAACGTACAGATAATTTGCTATCATCTACACGTTTGATTTTACCCAGTTGCAGAACGTCTGAGTTAGCTTTACTAGATTCCCAAGGGTCGAAGCTGTCGCTGCTTTCGTTCAGAGCAGTATCCAAGTTACCGACACGAACTTTACCGAAGCCACCTTCTAAACCGATGAAAGATTCGCGGTTAGCAAAACCAGAGTCACCACCGGCAATAGAAGTGTCTTGTTCAACTTGCCAAATAGCATTCAGGTTGCTACCCAAGTGTTCGTGACCTTTGAAACCGATACGAGAGCCGAAGTCAGCAATCTCAGTAGCAGTTTTAGAAGAAGTCTTACCCTCTTTTACTTTAGAAACTTCCACGCCAGCTTTGATTTGACCGTACAGAGTTACATCAGCCATAGCTGCAACAGGCAAAGCCGCCAGAGTCAGGGCAATCAGAGATTTTTTCATTGCTGTATTCCTTTTCTATTGTGAAGAAATAACTTAAGCAGACCGGACAATCCGCTTAGGCTTACTTTATCGCTAGAATCAGCGATTCCATGACTGTCACTATAATTGTTCCTCTCTAAAAAAACAAACTTTATTCAATTCCCCCCACTACCGCAGAAACTAAATAAAGGTAGAGACAACCCCAAAAGTAGAAATTTATTATTTAAAATCAATGATCAATTTATTTAAAACCAACTGTGCATTTTTACAACACTTTATCAGTTTACACATCAATCACGCTATTTCGTTGCTTTTATACCAACAATCCACAGCTAGACTGTCTGAAAACCATTACCTAGAACGCTCATCCACTCGGGCAACGATAGCTGCGTCACTCCAAACTCATCAGGATAGTCAACACCTGTTAAATACAGGCCATCAGACATAAAAGTTGGCGGAGCCTTCAATCTACTTTTGGCATGAAAGACCGACTCAAACTCATCCACACTGATTCTGCCACTACCCACATACACCAAAGCACCCATAATATTGCGCACCATATGATGCAAGAATGCATTTCCATGCAAATCAAGGCACAGATAGCGAGAAGTTCCACTAATCTTTGTACTATATAGTGTTTTTATAGGAGATTTCGCCTGACATTCAGCCGCTCGAAAACTGGAAAAGTCATGCTCACCCTCCAATAAGGCAGCAGCCTGCCTCATCAGATTTAAATCTAATTTCAAATGTGTCCACCCTACTCTGCCAACCAATAATGGAGAACGAACCGGTGAGGATTCCAATAAATAACGATAATGGCGACCATAAGCATCAAATCGGGCATGAAAATAAGGTGCAACTTTTTGCGCAACCAACACAGCAACACCATCAGGCAAATGCGCATTGACTCCCCGTACCCATGCTTGCTCCGGACGGCTTACTGATGTATCAAAATGCACTACCTGAGCAGTTGCATGCACACCCGTATCCGTCCTTCCCGCAACAATAGTATTAATTTGCTCCCCTGCTATTGAAGACAAGGCCTGCTCTAAGGCCGTCTGAACAGTCGGCAAATCTCCAGCCTGTTTTTGCCAACCATAAAAACGGCTACCGTCATAAGAGAGGGTCAAAGCCCAACGCTGCATCAGATGCCCTGTTGTATTTGCTTGTTCAGTCATTTCTTATACTTCTTGTAAATTGATATTGTTGCCTACACTCAGGTAACCAATATTAAAAAGGCGTGATCAACACACGCCTCTCATGTATTTCAGACGGCCTTTATCTTCAACCATCATATAAAGCTGAAATCTTACCCAACCAATCATAGACTCAGACAAAATCTTGCTTTTTAATTTACCATAAAAAAGATGCCGTCTGAAACGGCATCTTCATTTGACTGGCACTTATGCGCCAAGTTCTTTCATCAATTTTTGGGCTTTATGCAGAATATCGCCTTCAGCCTCTTCAATCAGCCCTTGCAATGTTTCTCGAGCCGCTTCAGGATCACCGATTTCGATATACATCTTAGCCAAATCATATTTGGCTTCAAGCGGTGCAGTCATGCCGACTGATTCTGAAACAAAGCCTCTTTCACTATTGCTTTTATCGGCAGCCACTGAAACATCTTCAGCTCCCCATTCCAATGCACCTTCTTCAATCACAAACTCAGAAGCAGCTTCTTCTTTCTCTACTTCTTCTTTGATTTCTTGAATTTGCAAGTCTTGACCTTGCTTGACATCGAATGGCAGCACATGGCTGTCTGAAACTTCAGGGGTTTCTACCGTAAACTCGAGTGGCTCTTCATTTCTTGACTCGGAGACTTTTTTCTCTGCCGCCAAATCAAACTCAGCAAATGTATTTACCTGCTCTTCTTTACGTTCCGGCATAACAACCGATACTGGCTGATACGGATTTTCTGGTTCAGGCTCGTACACGCTTTCTGTTGATTCGATACTATCCCAATCAGCATGGCGGCGTTGCTCTGTCTCAACATCATGCGTTACTGCACCTGAAAGAATACCTGCCTGACTATTGTCAATCTTACCCAAATCAAGTTTGACATCATCGATATTGGAAGATTCTTCTACTTCATTGATAACCACATCATCTTCGAAATCATCTTCGATAAACAGACCGTCTTGAGTTTTTTCAGACGGCGTTACTTTAGTTGCAGCAACCGCAGCAGCTGAAGCAGCAACATTTTTCTGTACAACCTTCTCTTCATCCTTACGGCTTACAGGTGCTTCTTCCAGCTCGTCATTACGTTTACCAGCAGCTTTCAACAACAACCAAGCAGCAATAAGGGCTGCACCGCCTGCCAATAACCATTTCCATAAATTGCCGTCTGATTCGCTTTCTGTTTGCTCCGCGACAGAATCCGTGGTTGCAACAGGCTCAGAAGCCACTACATTCTCTTGAGCATCAGAAGCCATAGCTTCTTGACCATCAGATGCAGGAACAGTCGATGCGGTGTTTTCATTGACCGCTGCAGATGCTGCTTGTTCTGCTTGCTCAGCTGAAGCTTGTTTCACTTCTTCCTGTTGCTGTGTATTTACACCAGCATCTTTAACCTGGGCTTCAGTTTGAGCCTCAGGCTGAACAACAAGTTTTTCTGTTTTAGCTTCTGTTGCATTGACGGCTTCATTGCCTTTCTCTGTCGCTGTATTGGTTTTAGCAGGAGCAGACGCAGCCAAGCGTTGCAATTCGCTACGGTTTGGAATATTCAGTACTTTACCTGCCAACATACGGTTGGCATTATTATCAATAAACACATCCGGATTGGCATTTACCAAAGCCTGAATGGTTTGATCCAAGGTCATACCCTGCGGACGGATGCTGGACGCGATGGCAATCAGGGTTTCACCCGTACGCACCAAATGCTGCCTGCCTGAACGTGCAGCCGTGTCGTTTTTAGCAGAGGCCGTCTGAACTTGTTTTTTCTCAGCCTTACGCTGTACATCCTTACGCGCTCGAGCTGTCTGATTACCTGCTGCTTTATTGTTTTTAGTTGCAGGCTGTTGGGCATTGCGTGTCGGCTCGGAAGATTGAGATTCAGTGACCGGACGGATACGAACAGATGCAGCATCTTTAGAATCATATCCGGCCGGATCGATAATAGCGGTGTACTCACGCGATTGCGCGCCAACACCTACTTGGAAAACCAAAACAGGATCTTTGATGGCTTTAGAAGAGCGGATGGTAACGACTGCCTTATCGCCTGATTTGCGTACCGCTGCGCGCAAATTGCCATTTGAAATAGTGGCCTTACCGCCATTAAGCAGAGCCTGAGCTTCCTCGCCAGTTACAGTGATATTGCCTGTAAAAGGCTCACCCAAATGAGATTGAACATTCAAGCCGCCCAAACCTGCAGAGGCACTGAGCGATGTCATTAAAGCGATAGAAGCTGTAATTAATTTAATATTGTGATGTTTTTTCAAAACTGATCCCCTGTTCGGAAATTATGGTACTAACCAATGTGCACGCATTTAACCATATATTTACTAGATATTACGTCATGATATATTTTTAACCCATTCCTGCCAAGCAATAGAGGCTATTCAGCCTAAAATTCCTTAGCAAATCTATTACTTTTGCATGCTTGTGTTTCTTTTTTACAAATTTCGCCAACCCAAAACAAATATTTCATATAAATATGTGCGATATTAAAGTCATGGTGAAACGTGCAAAAAAACACATCTCCCTGTATGATTAGCATTTACTCAATTAGTTTCATCATTAATATATGAAGATTTTGAGCGACTTATTCGCCGTATTCTTATTTTTCATCACATACATCATCACCAAAGACATGATTGCCGCAACAACTGTTGCGGTTATCGTCGGTATTGCCCAAGCTGCGCTGACCTTTTGGAAACACCGCAAGCTGGACACCATGCAATGGGTCAGCCTGATTTTGATTGTCTTTTTTGGCGGTGCAACGATTCTGCTGAAAGACAACCGCTTTATCATGTGGAAACCAACCGTTCTGTTTTGGATCGGCGCGATCGTCATGCTGTTCAGCCACCTGGCCGGTAAAAACGGGCTTAAAGCCGTCATGGGCAAAGAAATGCAGCTCCCTGATTTTGTATGGACACGCCTGACTTATGCATGGATTGGCTTCCTAATTTTTATGGGTGCGGCCAACCTCTTTGTCTTTACGTATTTTCCAGACCAATGGGTCAATTACAAACTGTTCGGCACATTGGGCTTCACAATCATTTTTTCCATCGCACAGGGTATGTATCTGATGCGTTTCCAGTCTAAGGAGGATCAATAATGGAATATTTCATGCTTTTGGCCACTGATGCCGAAGATGTCCACGAAGCACGCATGGCGGCCCGCCCTGCTCATTTGGCACGCTTAGAAGAATTGAAAGCGCAAGGCCTTCTGCTGACTGCCGGCCCCAATCCTCTACCAGATAATCCGGAACGTGTTTCCGGCAGTCTAATTGTGGCTCAATTTGAATCTTTGGACGCTGCACAAGAATGGGCAGAACAAGACCCTTACGTCGATGCCGGCGTATACGCAGAAGTATTGATTAAACCCTTTAAAGCCGTGTTCAAATGAGCAATATTCGTCAAATTATCGAGGAACGCCTGCGAACGCTTGAGCCTGAGTTCTTCGATTTTGAAGATGAAAGCCATCTGCATGCCGGCCATGCCGGTAATAAAGGCGGCGGGCATTACGCCATAGTGGTGGTCAGCAACGCATTTGAAAACATTGGCCGCCTCCAGCGGCAACGTATGATTAAGCAGCTTTTACAGGACTTGTTTTCAGACGGCCTGATTCATGCACTCAGTATCAAAGCGGCCACGCCGGACGAATACTTCCATTAAGATTACTACTTAAACTTTGATTTCTAATCATTAATTTATTTCCAATCATTAATTTAAAAGAGAAATACGATGAAAAAAACCTACTTTGCTTCAGCCTTGATGCTTGCCCTGACTTCCGGCACACTGTTTGCCCAAACTTTGGTAACCGTCAACGGTCAAGCCATCGACAGCAGCGTTATCGATGACCAAGTTGCTTCCGTACGCGCCAGCAACCCGAACGTTCAAGACACTCCTGAATTGCGTCAAATGCTGACTGAACGCCAAATTATCAGCACTGTTGTTACCCAAGAAGCCAAAAAATTAAAACTGGATCAAAGCGCTGAATTCAAAGCTGCATTGGAGCAAGCGCGTGCCGATGCCGCCAAGCAAGGCGCAGATAAAAAAGCCACATTCAAAACCGAATGGGCAGTTTTCGAAAATGATTTGCTAGGCCAAGCTTTCGCGGCGCATATCGTCCGTCAATATCCTGTCCAAGAAAAAGATGTCAAAGCCGCTTACAACGACTTCAGCAACTTCTATAAAGGTACTAAGGAAGTCCAACTGGGCGAAATCGTGACCGACAGCAGCAGCAATGCCCAAAAAGCCATTGCCGATTTGGATGCGAAAAAAAGCTTTGTTTCGGTATTGAACCAATACTCAATTGACGAAGCGGCCAAAAAAGCCGGCGGCATCCCTAAAGCTTATATTCCGCTTAAAGATTTGCAAGAATCAGCACCTCCGCTTTACGCTGCTGTCAAAGACCTGAAAAAAGGTGCACACACTAAAACGCCACTGCAAAACGGTAATTTGTACGCCGTTTTCTATGTCAATGACCGTCGTAACGTTACCGTACCTTCTTATGAAGCATCGAAAAACGAGATTGGCAGCGACTTACAGGCAGCCCGTGTTGATGCGGCCATTCAATCATTGCTGAAAAAAGCCAGTATCAAAGTCAACAAATAATATAACGTGCCCGCCGTGATAACGGGCGGGCAATAAGGAACTCACATGAACATCAAGCCCAAAACTGCCGTTTTGGCTATCCTCACCCTATCGACCGTCGGCTTGGCAACCGCCAAAGCACCTGAAATCGATCCTGCCCGTATCGACAGCATGGTCGCCGAAGTATTGAGACAAGCCGATCAACATCCCAACCAGACTGCCAAACCCGATGGTCAGGCAATCCGCAAAGATGTGGTTACACGTTTGCAGACTTTGGAAATTCTGAAAAATGAAGCCATCAAGGCTGGTTTGGATAAAGATGCAGAAGTACAGAATCAGTTTAAAAATGTGGAAGCTGAGTTTTATGCCAACCAATACGCTGCTTATCTAGAACGTCAAACCGCGGTTGACGATGCCGAATTGCGCCGTTTCTACGACCAGCAAACACGCATCATCAAGCTGCAACAAGTCAGCTTTGCTTCAGCCGAAGAAGTCCGCGCAGCGCAAGAACTGCTGCTCAAAGGCTTGTCATTTGAAGAGCTGATGAAACGCTATCCCAACCCCGAACAAGAGTTCGACGGCTTCATCTCTCCGCAGCAGCTTTCGCCTCAACTGGCTACCGCTTTTGCCGACATGAACCGAGGTGATGTAACGCATGAGCCGATTCAGATGGGAAACCGTTTTTATCTGTTTAAACTCAGCGCCGTAGAGCGTAATCCTAATGCCGAACCTTTCGAACTGGTACGCAATCAGCTTATCCAAGCTGTCAAACGACAAAAAGTCGAGAATCAGATCGAACGTATCTTGAAAGAAAACGGCATTAATCCGTAAATTAATTCAATGGTTTCAGGCCGTCTGAAACTATATTTGAACTCAGAGGGCGTATCTTACGCCCTTTTTTACAACTCCTTTTATTCACACAAGATTATGCGCGCTGTTATCCAAAAAGTTACCCAAGCCAAAGTTGACGTTTTGTCCGAAAACTCCTGTGAAACCTGCGGCGAAATCAACAACGGATTTATGATATTGCTCGGCGTTACCCACACCGATACAGAAGCGGACGCCAAATACATTGCGGATAAAACCGCCAACCTACGTATCTTTGAAGACGAAAACGGCAAATTAAATTTATCGCTCAAAGATGTCGGCGGCTCGATATTACTGGTTTCCCAGTTTACCCTTTACGCCGATGCGCGCAGCGGCCGCCGCCCATCTTTCTCCAATGCCGCGCCCGCAGAACTAGCGGATAAACTTTATCAATACACCGCACAACTTCTACGCGAACATGGATTGACTGTCGAAACCGGCAGATTCCAAACCCATATGCAGGTTTCCCTTTGCAATGATGGGCCGGTTACCTTATTGCTTGATTCGCAAAAAACATTCTAAATCCCATCGAAAAAGGCCGTCTGAAATATTTCAGACGGCCTTTCCATTTCTGATCATTACTAAATCAAGCCTTGCGCTTTCACCCAGTTCATAATATCTGCCTCAACGGCTTCAGGCGAACCCGGATTGTCGATTTTGACACCGTACTCATCAGCACCCAGCTCTTCCAAAATCTCCAGCTGAGAATCCAGCATTCCGGCTTTCATATAATGCCCCTGACGCGACAGCATACGCTCAAGATTGATTGCTTGAGGCGGGGTCAGATGGATAAAAGCCACCTTCCCTTCTGCGCCACGCAGAATATCGCGGTATTGGCGTTTGAGTGCAGAACAAGTAACGATGGAATATTTTTCCCCATTTTTTGCCTGCTCCGTCATCCAGTCACGCAAATTGCCCAGCCATGGGTAAGGTCGAAATTTTTAGTCACATCAAAAGAATTTGGGGCTATAGCGTTTTTGTACGATTCCCCAAACATCCATCATACTTTTTCTTAAAAACTGAAGTGCCATGATACAAAGGCCGTCTGAAAAATTCTTCAGACGGCCTTAATTCTTAAACTTCTGCCGGTGGTTGCGGTGTATCTTCATCTTCCTGCTGCGTTTTCACTTTGGCAAAGCGGCTGAACCAAATGCCTGCTTCGTAGAGCAGAATCAGCGGAACAGCAAGCAGGGTTTGAGAAATTACATCAGGTGGCGTGATGATTGCGGCCACGACAAATGCACCGACAATCACATACGGACGCGCATTCTTAAGCTGTGCAGTCGAAACAATGCCCATTTTTGCAAGCAACACCACAACGACGGGCACTTCAAACGTCGTACCGAATGCGACAAACATGCCCAAAATAAAGGACAGGTATTTGTCGATATCGGTCGCCATATTGACGCCGACAGGGGTTACACCAGCCAAGAATTTGAAAATAACGGGAAATACCAAAAAATAGGCAAACGCCATCCCAACGAAGAAGAGCGTTACGCTGGACAACACCAGCGGCGTAATCAAACGTTTTTCGTTTTGGTATAAGGCAGGAGCAACAAACGCCCAAACTTGATACAGCGTATGCGGCAACGACAGCAGAAACGCTGCCATCAGAGTAACCTTGACCGGCACAAAAAACGGCGCGATCACATCAGTTGCAATCATGCTGGTATCTTTAGGCAGATTGGCCATTAATGGTTCGGCAACAAAGGTATAGAGCTGCTGAGCAAACGGCATCATGCCCAAAAAGCAGACGACGATACCGATGACAATCCACATCATGCGGCGGCGCAGCTCGAGAAGATGCTCGATAAGCGGTTGGACGGGTTGTTCGTGTTGAGATTCGGACACCGGTTGACTCACTTTTTACTTACGGACGCGCAGTTTGGGCTTGGCGTGGAATTTCGGGCGCATATCGCGTTTGCGGCTCATCGCCTGCTTACGCAAAGAAGTCGTATGCGGCGGAGGAACATCGGCAACAGGAGATTCGACATAGCTGACTTCTACCACAGGAGTAGGTGAAACCGAAGCCGTCAAATACTCACGCCAAGCGCGGTCTTGCTCGGACTCGGCATTTTCAGCCTCAACAAGCTCTTGGGTTTGCACTGCCCCACCCTGCTCAGAAGCTTGGGTTGCAGTTTCATTCTCAGTGCCGTTTGAAGCCATATCAGGCAAAGGATTGCCAAACTCATCCACACCGAAATCGGCAGGCGTTTTCTGTTCGGGCAGGCGTTCCCACGGCTTGAGGCCGTCTGAAATATCGCTCAGATTTTTTTGTGCATCGTTGCCCAAGTCTTTGATACCGTCGCGAAACTCAGATGCGGCGGTTTCAAATTCCTGCTTCACCTTGCGCAATTCATCCAACTCAGCCTGAGTGTTGAGTTCCTGCTTGACGTTGTTGACGAATCCTTGCAATTTGCCGACCAAACGACCGGCCGTACGCGCGGCTTGCGGCAGACGTTCGGGGCCAAGCACTATCAGGGCGACAACGCCAACCAGCAGCAATTCGCCCAAACCGAAATCAAACATGGATTATGCTTTGTCTTCGTCTTTTTTGTGTTCGATGACTTCGTCTTTTTTGGCATCTTTGCCATCTGTACCTTCGTTCAGGCCTTGTTTGAAGTCATGTACTGCACCGCCGAGGTCTTTGCCGACGTTGCGCAATTTTTTGGTACCGAATACCAAAACGACGATAATCAGTACGATAATCCAGTGCCAGAGAGAGAAGCTACCCATGATAAATCCTTGAATTTGTTAAAAATAGATAATAATTATGCAGGCGTACCCATGATATGGATATGCAGGTGGAAGACTTCTTGTCCGCCGCCTTTGCCTGTGTTGATCAGGGTTTTGAAACCGTCGGTCAAACCTGCCTCATGGGCGATTTGAGGAACTTTCAACATCATTTTGCCCAACAGGGTTTGATGTTCGGCGGTTGCGTGTGCCAGTGAATCGAAGTGCACTTTCGGAATCAGCAGCAGATGCACCGGCGCGGCAGGACGGATGTCTTTGAAACAAAGCATCTCATCGTCTTCGTAAACGGTTTGTGCCGGAATATCTTTGGTTGCGATTTTGCAGAAAATACAATTATCCATAATGGCTCCAATGGCCGTCTGAAAACGGGCGTAACGGGTTTCAACCAAAAAAGGGAAATCGTTTTTGCCCCAAGAGACGGATTCTGAAACAGGTCAAATACGGGATTGTAATATAAATTCAAGATTCTTTGCGAGAAGCTTTTTCCACTAATCCCGACAAACCTTGACGGCGCGCAAGCTCGTTGACCACATCTTCGGCGCGCAAGCCGTGATGCGCCAATAAAACCATGGTGTGAAACCACAAATCCGCCACTTCGTAAACCAAATGTTCGCCACCGCCATCTTTAGAGGCCATCAAGGTTTCACCCGCTTCCTCGATGACTTTTTTCAGAATCTTGTCTTCGCCTTTGTGCAGCAGTTGAGCAACGTAAGAAGCATCAGGATCGCCGCCTTTGCGCGAATCGATGACGTTTTGAATTTGGGTAAGGATAGTATCGGTCATGGTCGGTTTCTCTTATTTTCTTTCAGACGGCCTTAAGGATGTTTATGTCCGTAGATTGCTTCTTCATCTTTCAACACGGCATCGACTGTCTGCCATGCGCCCTCTTGCCAAACTTTGTAAAAACAGCTTTCGCGCCCAGTATGACAGGCAATGCCGCCGTTTTGTTCAATCAGCATGACCACTGCGTCGCCATCACAATCCAGGCGCAATTCATGTACTTTTTGCCTATGTCCGGACGCCTCGCCCTTCATCCATTGTTTTTGGCGGGAACGGCTGTAATAGTGGGCAAAACCGGTTTCTACGGTTTTTTGCAGGGCTTCGGCGTTCATCCAGGCAACCATCAGCACACGGCGTGTCTGCCAATCTTGGACAATGGCGCAAACCAAACCTTTTTCATCAAATTTTACGGCATTCAGCAGCGTTTCGTTTATATTCGACATGTGCGTCTTTCTCCCATATTTTTCAGACGGCCTTTGGATAGCAATCACAAACGCACTTCAATTCCTGCTTCACGCATGGCCAGTTTCGCTTCGCGGATACTCGCTTCGCCAAAGTGGAAAATACTGGCGGCCAATACCGCATCTGCCTTTCCTTCTTTAATGCCGTCCACCAAGTGTTGTACCGAACCGACGCCGCCGGAAGCAATAACCGGAATATCGACCGCTTCGCTGACCGCGCGTGTCAAAGGCAGGTTGAAACCTTGCTTGGTACCATCCCGGTCCATACTGGTCAGCAAAATCTCGCCCGCACCGCGCCGCTGCATTTTGACAGCCCATTCCACAGCGTCCAAACCGGTCGGATTACGTCCGCCATGGGTAAAAATTTCCCAACGGGTGTTTTCAGGGTTGACCGCTTTGGCATCCACGGCAACAACAATCGCTTGCGAACCAAAAAAACCGGCCGCTTCGTTTACCAAATCAGGATTGGTTACAGCGGCCGTATTGATGCTGGCCTTATCAGCACCGGCATTAAGCAGACGACGGATATCGGCAACTGTGCGCACACCGCCGCCTACCGTCAATGGAATAAAAACTTGTGAAGCGACTGCCTCAATAACGTGCAAAATAGTGTCGCGATTGTCGCTGGAAGCAGTGATGTCCAAAAAGGTCAACTCATCCGCGCCTTCATCGTTATAGCGTTTGGCAACGTCAACCGGATTGCCTGCATCGCGCAAACCCAAAAAGTTGACACCTTTTACCACGCGACCGTCTTTTACATCCAGACAGGGAATAATTCGTTTTGACAATGCCATACCCAATACCTCTTATCCGCTCTCAGGCCGTCTGAAACCGTCAGGCCAAAAATTTGCTCAACCAATCCGGCAAATGTTGCAACAGCTGAAAATAACCAATGCCGGCCATCATCGCCAAAACACAGGAAATAATAAAATTGCTGTCAATGCGGCCGATAATGGAAAAAATCAAACCGGCAAATGCCCACACTATCCCATTGAAAATCATCCAATAGGTGTCGATAATCGGCAAATCAAACGCCGTCAGCTGCCGCAGTATCACTGCAATCAGTGTAAACCACAAACTTTCGCTTAGCGGATACACTTCGCGATCGGATGACCAGATAATCCAAAAACCCAAAACAAACGCTTCAAGCATACCAATCCCTTAATAAAATAAGATATTGAGTGAGTTGTTTTTTATAATTATTTCAGACAGATTTTTAAGTCTAAGGACTTTGCAAAATGCCGCTTTTAAAGGCATTTTCAGCTATGCGCCAACTCCTGCGCTGTTACCCCTTGCAAAGCCCTAATCTGCATAATTAAACGCACTTAGGTCAAGCCAAAGAATCGGCCAGTTTTTGTGCCTGTGCGAAATCAATACTTCCCTCATAAATTGCGCGGCCGGTAATCGCACCGCTCACACCCTCTTTTTCAACGGCACACAATGCGCGGATATCGTCCAAATTCGTCAAGCCGCCGGAAGCGATAATCGGGATATTCACTGATTGAGCCAATTTGACGGTAGCCTCGATATTCACGCCGCTCATCATGCCGTCGCGGCCGATATCGGTATAAATAATGCTGTTGACGCCATCGTCTTCAAAACGCTTGGCCAAATCGACGACATGGTGTCCCGTTACCGTTGCCCAACCGTCTATCGCCACCATACCGTCTTTGGCATCCAAGCCGACGATAATCTGACCTGGAAATGCCTTACATGCTTCACGCACAAATTCAGGATTTTTCACCGCGGCCGTACCGATAATCACATCTGTCAGCCCCAAATCCAAATATTTTTCAATGGTTTCCAAATCACGGATACCGCCGCCAAGCTGTACCGGAATATCTTTGGCTATGGCGGCCAAAATTTCTTTAATTGCCGGAAAATTTTGAGGAACGCCTGCGAATGCGCCGTTCAAATCAACCAAATGCAAACGGCGTGCGCCTTGATTGCGCCAATGCAAAGCCATCTCTGCCGGCGAATCGGAAAACACCGTCGCCTGCTCCATCAAGCCTTGTTTTAAGCGAACACAGCGTCCTTCTTTCAAATCAATGGCAGGTATCAACAGCATTTTCTTCTCCTCTACTCAATTTCAGTATATTTTACACAAATTAGCGATTTTTAGTAGATTTATGTTAAAAAGCCTCAAATCTGCCAATTTAAAAAATTACGCAGCAGCAGCAATCCTGCCTGATGGCTTTTTTCCGTATGGAACTGTGTGGCAAACACATTGTCCTTACCGACAATGCAGGCAAATTCATTCGGATATTCGCTGACGCCTAAAACAACCTCTTCATTTTTCGGCGCAAAATAATAGCTGTGAACAAAATAAAAATACTCGTTCTGCCCAATGTCTTGAAATAAAGGGTGCGGACGGGTTTGGCACACTGTATTCCAACCCATATGCGGTACTTTCAGACGGCCTCCCTGCGCATCGGTTTGATTGGACAAAAACCGTTTTACTTGACCTTCAAACCAACCCAAACCATCTGTATCGCCTTCTTCGCTGTGTTCAAACAATAATTGCGCACCTACGCAAATGCCAAAAAACGGCTTGTTTTTCAGGCCGTCTGAAACTGCCTCGCCCAAACCGCTTGCCTTCAGCGCCGACATACAATCCGGCATGGCACCCTGCCCCGGAAAGATAACCTTATCTGCCGCCATCACCTCTTCAGGCCGCGAAGTCAGATAAACTTCGGCATTTTGATTAGACAAAACCTGCGCCGCCTGAACAGATTTCAATACTGAATGCAGGTTTCCCATTCCATAATCGACAATCGCTACTTTCATTGCTTCTCCTCAGGCCGTCTGAAAACATTTAATGATTAATATAATAATAAGAATGATTGTAGCAAAAGATGGTTTAAAACAAAATATTGTTGATATACAAGACAAATAATAAAGGCCGTCTGAAACCAATTAGGGTTTCAGACGGCCTTTATTCATTCACACGATGCCTTATTCTTCAGATGCGGCTTCCGCTTCTTCTTGAACGGATTCTTCGCTCAGCGTGCCTTTGGTAGAAGGCGTTTGACCCATCATGCGCGGATCGTATTCGACCGCCATGCGCAGGGCGCGGCCGAAGGCTTTGAAAACGGTCTCGGCTTGATGATGTGCATTACGGCCGCTCAAGTTATCGATGTGCAAGGTCATCATGCTGTGGTTCACAAGGCCGTGGAAAAATTCTTCAAACAAATCGACATCAAAACGGCCGATCAGGGCGCGGGTAAAGTCGATGTTGTATACCAAGCCGGGGCGGCCGGAAAGGTCGATGACTACACGGCTCAACGCTTCATCCAGCGGAACATAGGCATGGCCATAGCGGGTAATGCCGGCTTTATTGCCAAGCGCTTGTTTCAGTGCCTGACCCAATACGATACCGATGTCTTCAACCGTGTGATGGTCGTCAATGTGCAAATCGCCTTTGCAGGTAATATCCAAGTCAATCAAACCATGACGCGCTACTTGGGCAAGCATGTGTTCAAGGAAAGGAACGCCGGTATCCAAGCGGCATTTGCCGGTACCGTCAAGATTGAGGCTGACGGTAATTTGGGTTTCGCAGGTATTGCGGGTAACGGTAACAAAACGGCCTTCGGTTGAAACGCCAGCTTCGGCTGCTTCAACAGTTTGTTTTTCCAAACGCGCCGCTTCAACCGCTGCTGCTTTTTCTTGATCTTTACTGTGATCACGGTTCAGCCAGCCTTTGCGTTTGCGCATACCGGATTCCAACTTCGCAGCCAGGCTCGGACGAATGCCGCGTGCAGACTCATCGCCTGCTTGTTGTTCCAAACGGCGTTTGAGCTGAGACAAAGAGGCGGAGTTTTCATAACCGCATGCGCGTGCAAGCTTGGTCAATGAGCCGGCTTCTTCAACCAGTAACAGAAAATTAGTCAAATGCAGTTGAGCTTTGTTCATAATGGTAGTTTCCTTGGAATCAAAGATTAGGGTAAAGGTTTTTAATAACGGCCAAGACGGCATCATTTTGCGCTGCCGAGCCTATGGTTATGCGGACACACTGATCCAAAAGCGGATGGCTGCCATGCAGTTTTTTAATCAGTATGTGGTTTTGCTTCAATGTTTCAAACAGCTCGTTCGCATCAGGAACGCGAACGGTAATAAAGTTGGCTTCGCTCGGAAAAACTTGCAAACGGTTTAATTTCAACAATTCATTCATCACACGCGAACGCTCATTTTTTAATGTATCAATGTTTTGCTGAATGATTTGATGATGTTTCAATGAGAATTTTGCCGCCGCCAAGCTTAATTGATTCATGTTGTAAGGCGGAAGAATTTTAGCCAGTTCACCCATAATGCTTGGACTTGCCGCCGCATATCCCATCCGCAAGCCTGCAAAGCCGATTTTACTGATGGTGCGCATTACGACCAGATTTTCGACTTCGCCCGCCCACGGAAGGAAACTGTCATGATGAAACGCGCCATATGCCTCATCGACAACCACAATGCCGGTAGCCGCACGAATGACCTCCTCTACTTCTTCTCGTTTAAAGCACACGCCGGTAGGATTATTGGGATAGGCAATAAAAATTAATGACGGCTGATGTTGCTCGATAGCGGTCAAAACGGCAGGGAGATTTAAAGAAAAATCCGGATTTAAGGGAACACCGACATATTCCATGCCATAAAGCGCGACATTATGACGATACATAATGAAACTTGGCTCAATACCCAATACACGCGCATTTGGTTTGGCAACCAGCATAGTCAAAAACTGGATAAGCTCGTCGGAGCCGTT
This sequence comes from Neisseria subflava, assembly GCF_005221305.1. Classification (NCBI taxonomy): domain Bacteria; kingdom Pseudomonadati; phylum Pseudomonadota; class Betaproteobacteria; order Neisseriales; family Neisseriaceae; genus Neisseria; species Neisseria subflava. The sequence goes on along the minus strand of NZ_CP039887.1, from coordinate 132,582 downwards.
ACCCAACGCGATTTCCGCCTTATCGGGAATACCGAAAACTTCCCTCAATTCTTCATAAATACCGCTCTTGGCAGTATGGGGATACAAATGAATCGGTGCCTGCTTTGCCAAATCCGCCCATTCTGACAATAAAGATTCATACCCGACGAAAGGATGATGCGGACACTCCATGGCGTCCAACTTAATAAAACCTTCCGGCAAATCAGCAACCTGATAGGCTGTCATTACTTTAATATCATCACGGATAACATCAGCAACGCGATTCATGGTTTTCTATCCTCCTGAGATAAAGTATTTATAATAGTAGCACAATATTTACTAGATATATATATTAATAAGACTATAAAACAAGATAAAGTTTCATTCGTTTGAAGAAAAAACAATAAATCCTTTCTTCAGCATCTTTAAGCAATATTCTTGGCTTACCCTGCCTTTTTAGCGGTATAATTTTAAGTTTTCCAGTACGGCTTTACGCCCTCAATATTTTGAACAATACACGCTCCCCATTACCTTATCTTGCAACTTCCATAAGCCTTATCCTGCTGATTCTGCTTTCCTTATCATGGGAATTGTGGATCGCTCCATTGCGCGAAGGCGGCTCATGGTTGGCACTGAAAGCCCTGCCTTTGTGCTTGCCGTTGACCGGCATTTTGAAAAAACGCATCTACACTTACCAATACAGCTCCATGCTGATTCTGATTTACTTTGCCGAAGCCTGTATGCGCCTGGCAGACACGGCTCTCGCCAGCCGGATTTGCGCCGCCGTTTCCGTATTATTGTGCATTGCCTTTTTCCTCGGCTGCCTTGCATTTATCAAACAACAAAAACACACATCAAAATGACCTACCACACACTTTCAGACGGCCTGACCGAATCTTCAGTGAAAACCTTTTGGCCTTTATGGCTCAGTTTTCTTTGGATTTGCGCCATCCCTTTTCTTTCACTCTACCGAGTCGGTCCACTGCCCAGCTTTTATTTGGAAGCCATCTCGCTGAGCGGCTCATTGGTACTGACATTGATTAGCGCACACAAAGGCCTGCTGAATATCCGCTTTCCCGCACTCAGTATCGGCCTGTTTGCCATGGCTGCATTTTGGTCGCTCCAAGCGCGCCTCATGCATTCGACCTACCCCGGCATGAGCGATATTACTGCCTGGACCTTTGTCATTTTGGCACTGGGCGCATGGTCGGTGCGAGGCTGGGTAGCAGTTTACGGACAGGAACGCATCGTCAGCATCTTTGCTTGGTCTTTATTGATAGGGGCAACCATACAGGCCGCCATCATCTGGCTGCAATTTAAAGGCTGGTCCAACGTAGAGTGGTTGAACGGCATTATTGCCCGAAGCAACGGCACCGTAAACGGCCAACTCGGCCAACGAAACCATTTGGGACATTATTTAATGTGGGGCATTTTGGCGGCATCCTATTTATGGACGGAGCGCAAAATGTCCAATACAGCAGGTTTTCTGTTCGTATTGGCTTTGACTGCGACCCTCGGCCTTGTCAACTCACGCACCATCTTAGGCTACATTGCCGCCCTATTCCTGATTACGCCGTTATGGTTTTGGCGTACCCATTTCCAAAACAAACGCGCACTGTGCATTTTTCTCCTGACCGCAATCCTGGCCGCTGCTTTCCAATTCGGCATGGGCAGCCTGTTGGATTTGTTTGGCAACGTCAAATACGAAACCGCTGTAGAACGCGCAGGCACCAGCGGTTTTGAAGGCTCCATGCGCCAAATCGAATGGAGCAAGGCATGGATTGCCTTTCAATCCGCACCTTGGTTCGGCCATGGCTGGAACAGCTTTGCCCAGCAAACCTTCCTGATCAATGCCCAACAACAACACTTCCCCAACAACATCCTCGGCGTACTGTTTACCCATTCGCACAATATCATCATGCAGTTATTGTCCGAAATGGGCATTGCCGGCACCTTGCTCGCAACCTTAACTCTGCTTGCAGCCGTATGGCGACTGTTGGGCCGCAACCAAACACCGGCCTCGCTGTTTTTACTGACTACCGCCGCCGTCAGCCTCTGCCACAGCATGCTTGAATATCCACTTTGGTATATCTACTTCCTCACCGTATTTAGCCTGATTCTGTCGTTGACACCCTCTTATCCGAAAGATGTTTCAGACGGCCCTGTATCTACCCGAATCAGACAATGGGCAGGCGGTATAGCTGCTTTATCGATTTTAATCGGCATGGCAAACCTCAGCTGGGAATATCAAAATCTGACCCAATATAGCCGCGTAGGAAAAACTGATGAACAGCAAACGGTTCAAAACAAAATCGACGGCTTGCAACGACTTTCCAAAGAAAGCCCTATGCTTGCCTATTACGCCGATTTGAGCTTGAGCAAACATGCAGACCCGACCGATGCCTACATCCGTCCGTGGGCGGAAGAAGCCGCACTCAAAGCCCTAACCTACCGCCCCTACTCCAGCGCCTATCAAGTCGGCCTCTACCTCTACCGACAAGGCAAGAAAGAAGAAGGTGCGCAATGGATGCAGGCAGTGCAATATTATTACCCCTATATGATGTATTTCTACGCCGACAAAATACGCAGCCATCCGGTATTCGCCCCCCTGCTGCCCAAACTTTTGTCCGATTGCAAAGATTTCATCAATGCACCGAAACACCAAACTGCCAAATCATGTGACAAACCCTAAACAAAACTCACTCAATTGTCAGTTTGTCCTTACAGGCCGTCTGAAAATGTAAAGAGCGACAAGTTTCTATGCAAAAAAGCGCAAAAGCACAGAAAATTACGCTATCAACAAAAGCAGATTGCATGTTAAGATTGAATACAACTCTATTTTAATCGCCGCACCACCTATTTAGTGCCACGGCGCATACAATCACGAAAAGGAAATTCCATGAGTCGCGTATTACTCGTAGATGACGATGCCCTCTTGACCGAATTACTGACCGAATACCTGACTGCCGAAGGCCTCAACGTCCACAGCGTTTCTGACGGCGAAGCCGGCGTTCAAGAAATTCTGACCGGACAATACGATGTCGTCGTATTAGACTCCATGATGCCTAAAATGAACGGTTTGGACGTTTTGAAAAACGTACGCACCCAAAGCACTGTGCCCATCATCATGCTGACTGCAAAAGGTGACGACATCGACCGCATTATCGGTTTGGAAATGGGTGCGGACGATTACGTACCGAAACCATGCACACCGCGCGAACTCTTGGCGCGTATCAACGCCATCTTGCGCCGTGCACAACACAGCAACGAACAAAACAACGCGCCGAACAGCATTTCTGTCAGCGACGTTGTCCTCTACCCCGCCAAACGCCAAGCTAGCATCAAAGACACTCCGCTTGAATTGACCAGCACCGAGTTCAATCTGCTCGAAGTTTTGATGCGCCACGCCGGACAAGTTGTCAGCAAAGAAACTCTGTCTATCGAGGCACTCGACCGCAAACTGGCTAAATTTGACCGCAGCATCGACGTACACATCTCCAGCATCCGCCACAAATTGGGCGATGCTTCCCTGATTCAAACTGTACGCGGCTTAGGCTACCTGTTTGTTAAAAACTAAAGATTAAACAGATCAATGAAACTGTTTCAACGCATCTTCGCCACATTTTGCGCAGTCATCGTCTGCGCAATCTTTGTGGCGAGTTTTTCATTTTGGCTGGTGCAAAACACCCTTGCCGAAAACCAATTCAACCAACGCCGCACCATCGAAACCACATTGATGAGCAGCATCGTTTCCGCCTTCAACTCACGCGGAGACAGCGGTGCGCGCGAAATTCTTTCCGAATGGAAAAATAATCCGGTTTCCAATGCCGTTTATGTGATTACCGGCGATGATAAAAAAGATATTTTAGGCCGAAACATCGACAGCCTCTCCATTGAGCGTGCCCGTATCTTTGCCATCAACAACCCCGAATCTGATTTGGCACACATCGAATACGACCGTTTCGGCGAAGAATACCTCTTCTTTATTAAAGGCTGGGACAATCATCAAGCCCAACGCCTCCCTAGCCCGCTCTTCATTCCCGGCTTGCCGCTTTCGCCTATTTGGCACGAATTTATCATTCTGTCTTTTATCATCGTTGTGGGGCTCTTGATGGCATACATCCTTGCCAACAACATTACCAAGCCTATTAAAATTTTGGGTGGCGGCATGGACAGAGTAGCCAACGGCGAACTTGAGACCCGCATTTCCCAACAAGTTGACGACCGTGACGACGAATTGTCCCACCTCGCTGTGCAGTTCGACAAAATGGCCGAAAAACTTGAAAAACTTGTTGCCAAAGAGCGCCATCTACTTCACCACGTTTCGCATGAAATGCGTTCGCCGCTGGCGCGTATGCAAGCGATTGTCGGCCTGATTCAAGCTCAGCCGCAAAAACAAGAGCAATACCTCAAGCGCCTTGAAGGCGAATTGGTGCGCATGGATACTTTGGTCGGAGAATTGTTGACCCTATCCCGCTTGGAAACTTCCAATATTCCTTTGGAAAAAGAAAACCTCAAACTCGTTCCTTTCCTTACCAACTTGATTGAGGACAACCAAAGCATTGCCCACCAAAACAACCAAAGCGTTACCCTGAGCATTGACCCAAAAATCCCTGAAAATGCCGTAGTCAGCGCCAACGAAGGCTATCTATACCGCGCCTTTGACAACGTTATCCGCAATGCCATCAATTACAGTCCGGAAGGCAGCACCATTCAAACCCATATCGGACAAGACGGCAAAAACTGGATTATCGATGTTACCGACAACGGACCTGGCGTGGACGAAATGCAGCTTCCGCATATTTTCACTGCCTTTTATCGCGCCGACTCCAGCGCACACAAGCCCGGTACAGGTTTAGGGCTTGCCTTGACGCAGCATATTATGAAACAGCACTGCGGTAAAATCATTGCTGAAAATGTCAAACCCAACGGCCTGAGGATGCGTTTTATCCTTCCCAAAAAGAAAGCCGGAGACAAAAAAGAAGTCTAAAAAATAAGGCCGTCTGAAACTTTTCAGACGGCCAAAAACACAAATAAGGAACCATCATGAGTGCAACCGTCCAAACCGGCTACTTCTTCATGCCTGAACACATCATCCTCATCGGCGCCAGCGAACGTCCGCACAGCCTTGGCGAACGCATTTTCAGCCACCTGCTCGGTTCCTCATATCAAGGCAAAATTACCCCCGTCAATCTTCGACACAGCAGTGTCGCAGGCATTCCCTCCTACTCCAGCCTCAGCAAAATCCCGGGCCAAGCCGATTTGGTTGTTGCCGTTATCCCGCCCGACCATTACGACTCGCTGTTCAAAGCCTGCCGTAAAAAAGACCTGCGCCACATTATCCTGATTCAAGATTGGGAAAACCTACCGCCCGAATCCTGCAAAAACGCCCGTTCCATTATTCAAAAATATCACGGCGACGAATTGAATATCACCGTGTGCAACAGCGCAGGCATCCAACTCCCCTCACTCAACCTCAACATCGGCACCCAAACCGACTATCCGGCCGGCCATATCGCGTTACTGACCGGCCACAGCACCGTCAGCCGCAACATCAACCACCTGCTGAACACGCTACACCAAGGCGTATCACGCCACATCAGCCTCAACTATGACCTAAGTCCTACCACATCTGCCGACTGGCTCAACCGCTTCGGCCACAACCGCCATACCAAAGTTGCCGTTATCCACTACAATCCGGCTGAAAACCAACGCGAGCTGTTCAGTGCCATCCGCCACTTTACACGCCACACTCCGCTTATCCTGTTGTCCACACACTACACCGACAACACAGACAAAGCCATCCTGCGCAGCCTCAGCCGCCATTGCAATTTCCAACCGGTATTCAATACCGCCGAACTGGAAGCAGCCCTAAAAGCCCACCTATCCGGCATTCCCGTCATTACCAACCCCACCATTCTGTCCGACACGCCGATAGAATGGCTGCGCACTACCGCCAATGCCTGCGAATTGACCCTCGACCTCCCAACCGAAGTACCATCCATCCGACAAGGCTGCATCGGCAGCAACCCAACGCCTGCACGCATCCACCGTCTGGCACTCGAACAATTACAAAATCCGCATACTCAAGCCCTGCTCGGCATTATTTCGCCAGATACGCCGGATGCGTACAGCATTCATCAAACTCTGGATAATTTGGCACAAAAAACCAGTAAGCCCATTCTCGTCAGCTATCGTTTTTCAGACGGCCTGACACGGTTTAACACGCCGGAAGAAGCCTTACTGACACTTTATTTTCGCAATCAAACAGCCTATTTGCAACAAGTGCAAAATACCCCTGCCCAAGCCAAAACAGGCCGTCTGAAAACACCTAAAAGCAAAAATATCGATAAAGCCATTGCATCCGGCCAAACCGAACTGATGGCGGAAGCCCTATACCTGCCTCCGTGCCAAATCCAAAAACACAATGCCGTCCAATTTCGATTCAGCCGCCATGCCATTTACGGCAATATCCTTACCGCCCATTACAACGGCCAAACCGAAGCCGCATTACCTCCCTTTACCACACTCGATATCCAGCGTTTAAGCCAGTTTACAGAACTCGACAACACGTCCGTTCTCAATCAATTCCTGCATTCCCTAAACACGCTTATCCACAACAACCAGCATATCGGCGACATTATCCTCAACTACAACGGCAGCCAATACAACAGCACCATCATTCCCGAAATCGTAGAAAAACCTGTTGCACCAACAACCAAAATTCCTAAAAAAGCCGTCCAAACCTTGGAACAGGCCGCCGCCAAAATGCAAAGCGCCGCCGCCTATCTCCAACAAAAAAATCCGGCCGCAGCCGAATTCCTACGCAACACCGGCGAAGCTGCTTCCGAACTGCTGCACCCTAAAACCGAAACGCCCGAGATACAAAACGTACTCGCACCCTACCCGAACCAAACCGATACCTTTACCCTGCCCGACGGCAACACACTTCACATCCGCGCACTAGAGCCTGAAGATGCCGAAGCCAAACAAAAATTTGTCCGCCAATTACCCGCGGCCGACCGCTATACGCGCTTCATGACCCATACCAACGAGTTGCCGCTGCCCACACTTGCACGGCTGACCCGTCCCGATTTCCATACCGAATGCGCATGGGCAGCCTTCACTTCAGACGGCCATATCGTCGCAGTCAGCCGTTACAGCCGCATCAATCGTAATGAGTGCGAGTTCGGCATTACTTTGGCACCTGAAGCACGCAAAACCGGCTTGGCAGGCAAAATGATGAGCCTCATTATCCAAACTGCCACACAGCAAGGTTACCAAACCATGAATGCGGAAATCCTCAAAGAAAACACACCGATGCTCAAACTCGCTGAAAAATCAGGCTTTACTGTCACACCATCTGAAACCGACCGCGGCCTGTATCAAGCCAGCCTCGATTTGAACGAATGGCAAAACAGCAACAAAAACAAATAAAAACTTGCATAACCCGTGTGAAATATCCTAAAATTAGCGGTTTCTATATATCCGCATTTTTCAAAAGGACTCAAAATGGTAGTTATCCGTTTGGCTCGCGGCGGCTCAAAACACCGCCCTTTCTACAACGTAGTCGTAACTGACTCTCGCAACCGTCGTGACGGCCGCTTCATCGAGCGCGTAGGTTTCTACAACCCCGTTGCCAACGAAAAACAAGAACGCGTACGTTTTGACGCAGACCGCATCAACCACTGGGTTGCTCAAGGCGCGAAAGTTAGCGACGCAGTTGCCAAACTGATTAAAGAGCAAAAAATCGCTGCTTAATCAGCCGAAACGACCATGACAGACACTCAAAAACGGGTAGCCATGGGCTACATTAAAGGCGTATTCGGCATTAAAGGCTGGCTGAAAATTGCTGCCAATACCGAATATACCGACAGCCTGCTGGACTACCCCGAGTGGCAGTTGTGCAAGGATGGCAAAACCCTGAATGTTGTGCTTGAGGCAGGTAAAATTGTCAATGGCGAACTTCAGGTTAAATTTGAAGGTATAGACGATCGCGACCAAGCATTTGCCTTGCGCGGCTATACCATCGAAATCCCAAGAGAGTCATTCGCCCCTACTGAGGAAGACGAATACTACTGGGCAGATTTAGTCGGCATGACCGTCATCAACAAAGAAAACATCGTCCTCGGTAAAGTCAGCAACCTGATGGAAACCGGTGCAAATGATGTTTTGATGATTAAAGGCGAACACGGACAAATCCTAATTCCCTTTGTCTCCAACTATATCGAATCTGTCGATACCGACAGCAAAACCATTATCGCCGACTGGGGTTTGGACTACTGATGCTGATTCAAGCCATCACCATTTTCCCGGAGATGTTCGACAGCATTGTCGAATATGGCGTTACAGGCAGAGCAAGAAAACAAAATCTTTGGCAGTTTCAAGCCATCAATCCCCGAAAATTTGCCGACAACAAACTTGGCTATATTGATGATCGCCCCTTCGGAGGTGGTCCGGGAATGATTATGATGGCGCCGCCGCTTCAAGCGGCAATCGAAGAAGCCAAAGCAAACTCGCAAAAACCTGCCAAAGTAATTTATCTCAGTCCGCAAGGTCAGCCGCTGACGCATAAAAAAGCTGCAGAATTTGCCGAACTACCCCATCTTGTTCTTCTATGCGGACGCTATGAAGGCATAGATGAAAGACTGCTGCAAAGCAGTGTGGACGAAGAAATCAGCATTGGCGACTTTGTCGTCTCGGGTGGCGAATTACCCGCCATGATGTTGATGGATGCCGTCTTAAGATTGGTTCCAGGTGTATTGGGCGATATACAGTCAGCCGAACAAGACTCGTTTTCAGACGGCCTTTTAGACTGTCCTCATTACACCAAACCCGTAGAATTCCAAGGCATGATAGTTCCCGACGTCTTACGCTCAGGAAATCATGGCTTGATTGCCGAGTGGCGATTGAAACAATCGCTGCGACGCACTTTAGAGCGCCGACCTGATTTATTGGAAAAGCGCAGTTTAATCCCAAAGGAATCCCGCCTCTTAAAAGAAATCTTGCAAGAGCAACAGGAAATCCAATCATAACTTAGGAAAAACAAATGAACTTGATTCAACAATTAGAGCAAGAAGAAATCGCTCGCTTGAACAAAGAAATCCCTGAATTCGCTCCAGGTGACACCGTTGTCGTATCTGTACGCGTGGTTGAGGGTTCTCGCAGCCGTCTGCAAGCATACGAAGGTGTTGTTATCGCTCGCCGCAACCGTGGCCTGAACAGCAACTTCATCGTTCGCAAAATCTCTAGCGGCGAAGGTGTAGAACGTACTTTCCAACTGTACTCTCCTACCGTAGAAAAAATCGAAGTTAAACGCCGTGGTGACGTACGTCGCGCCAAACTGTACTACCTGCGCGGCCTGACCGGTAAAGCAGCTCGCATTAAAGAAAAATTGCCTGCTCGCAAAGGCTAATAGCTTTCATCAAAAACCCACTTCTATGAAGTGGGTTTTTTGTTTTTATACAAAAACTCCTTGTCTTTCTTACACAATCCTGCAAGCTAATCACAATAAACACCTCACGCATAAACTTAAACAGAATCATAACTTCCCTACCTCTTTTAACCTTTATACAAAAGGCCGTCTGAAACAAAAGATTCAGACGGCCTTTAATCACATCGGGCGGTTATTTAAACCATCTTGCCAATGCCGGGATACGCGACAACAACAGTGTATCCAAAATCCAAATAACAGCGATTGCGGCAATGGCTGTTGGGAAAATCACAGCCAAAATCAAAAGCGGCACAGCCATTGCCCACCATACCGGCAATTTGATTTTCTGCGCCGGAGGAACCAAACCACGTGCTTCCGAAGGACGGCGTTTCCACCACATTACACAGCCGCTGACACAAATAAAGATAATCGCCAGACAGAACAAGACATTTGCCAATACGCTCCACCAGCCCAATGTACCCATATGCAAAGCAATGCTTGCCGCCATGAATTTACCAAACCAGTTGTAATCGTCGAAATGAATATCAGCCAGAATTTTACCGCTGTATTGATCGATGTGTACCGTGCGGTCAGCGGTCGGACTAATCATATCGTAACTCATTGAGTCTTGCGACAACGTCCATACACCGGTCTCACCTTTGGGTAAATTGAGCTGATAACGGCCTTTAAAGCCAATTTCACGTGCAAAGCGGTCAACCGTTTCCAAAGTCATCGGCTCACTTGGATTAATACCGTTTTCACCCATTGTCGTACCGGAAACCGGCATAGGCGTCAACTCCAAAATCCATGGCACTTCTTTAGATTTACCGTCATTCAGCACATCACCATGGGTTGGCACGGAAGATACCGGATTAGGCTCCACACCCCATTTACCGACAGGAAATTGACTCCACGCCTGAACCACTTTACCGCCCCAAATTCCCGCCCAAGCAATACCTGACAGACAGAACAGCAACAAAATCAAAGAAACCCAAGTGCCAAATGCACCGTGCATGCTACGCCACCATGTGCGTCCTTTGCCTGCTTTCGGCACAAGCATGGATTTCAGGCTGCGCTGTTTCGCCCACCACAAATAAATCCCCGTGATTATCATCAGGATGGTCAGCGACGCGGTAGTTTCCAGCAGATAGTCACCCACCGGGCCGATCATCATATCGCCGTGGATTTCGTCCATCGTGTGATACCAGCCTTGACCGCGCGGCATCGTATTCACAACTTTTGCTGTATAGGGATCAACGGCAACCATAGTGGCTTTATCATCATTGTTCACGCGGAATACGGCAACCATATCATCTGCGCGTGGCGCAATATACTGCACTACAGAAGCAGTTTCCGGATTCACAAACTGTCTGGCGGCCTCAGCCTGAGCCGACAAAGGCTGCACCACTGCCTGCGGCGTAATATGTATGCGTTCGCCTTCTTTACCGGTAATATTGGCGAATAGCAGCATTCCCAACCCTGTAACAGCCAACAGGGTTAAAAACGGCGCAACCAAAAGTCCGGCATAAAAATGCCATCGCCAAACAGTCAAATAACGGCGGTTAGCCTGTTGTTCATTTTGGGAAGTTGGTTTTGTTTCCATATTTTCTCTTCATATAGTTAAAGCAGACTAATTACTACGAATTAGCAACAGGTATTTTAATCAAAAACATTCATTTAAGAAACCGTTTTTCCAATGCAGCTTTGAAATACTTCAATATTTAGTTTTTAGGCCGTCTGAAAAAACAAAATAGACAGAAAACAACACTTTACTGAAAATCCGTTTTAATCATTGCGGTTTCGGCAGAATTTGGTAGAATACAGACATTACTTATTTATTCATCAAGCCGCCAAGCTTTGGCGGCTTGTATTTTTATTTCCAATCCGGCTACCGCGCGTGGCCGGATAAAATTTTAAAAGCATCATCATGCTTTCATGGAGAACTCAATGCAAAAAATCCCTTTGACCGTCCGTGGTGCAGAATTGTTGAAACAAGAACTTCAACACCTAAAAAGCGTAGCACGCCCAGAAGTTATCGAAGCCATCGCCGAAGCACGTTCGCACGGCGACTTGTCTGAAAACGCAGAATACGAAGCCGCCAAAGAGCGTCAAGGCTTTATCGAAGGCCGCATCGCCGAGTTGGAACACAAACTCTCTATGGCGCACATCATCAACCCTGCCGAAATCCATGCAGAAGGCAAAATCGTGTTCGGCACAACTGTGACACTGGAAGATTTGGAAACTGAAGAACAAGTTACCTACCAAATCGTCGGTGAAGATGAAGCAGACATCAAAGAACGCAAAATCTACGTTGGCTCCCCAATTGCCCGCGCCCTGATCGGCAAAGAAGAAGGCGACGTTGCAGAAGTTCAAGCACCCGGCGGCGTACGTGAATATGACATCATTGCCGTGCAATATATTTAAATAAACAAAAGGCCGTCTGAAAACATTTTCAGACGGCCTTTTGCTGTATCTAAAAACACCATAATCAAAGAAAGTGAAATCTTCCCAGGAGAAACATAATGAATCTACTGTACAAAATTATCCAAACCGCTGCCGCCATGTGGCTCGGTATGCAGCTGACAGCAGGCTATGTTACCGCCCCAATCCTGTTCCGCCTTCTGCCTAAAATGCAGGCGGGAGAAATTGCCGGCATTTCATTTGCCATCACAGCACTATGTGGCTTAGTTATTTTTGGCGCAGCCTATGCCTTTTTCAGACGGCAACTGGCCTCACTTTCTTGGTGGATCTTGGTACTTTGGCTACTCTTAGCCTGCAACCATCTTTTGGTTACGCCGGTTATCGAAGCACACAAATATGGGCTGGATAACTGGCTGCTGTCCCTAGTAGGTGGAACATTCGGTGTTTGGCACGGCTTATCCAGTATTATCTTTTTGATTTGTACGATACTGGCAGCCATCTGCGTATGGAAATGGCCCAAGCCAAACTAATCTGTCTTAATAAAAGGCCGTCTGAAAATAAATCTTTCAGACGGCCTTTTATTTTGAATCATTAATTCCCCAACTCTTCAAATATAAGCCATAAAAAATGCCCTGCAATATGCAGGGCATTTTTCACAAACTGATTAAGGTTTAGCGTAACCGTGAACGCCATTATAAGGAGCTGGGATCCAACCTTCATCAGAAGCAGGCAATTCGCCTTGACCTTCGATAGTTTGGCCTGGAGCAACTTGACGAGTAACAATGCTGCGGATTTTAACGTCAACGCGGCGGTCAGGCTCGATACAAGCGATAAGAGCAGCACGTTTCTTAGCTTTAGAAACTTTTTTGCCCAGTTTAGCAACTTCAGCTTCACAAGTAGCAGTCATGCGAGCTTGAGATTCGCCCAAACCTACTGCAGAGATTTTGCTAGAAGCAACACCACGGCCTACCAAGTAGTTAGCAACTACGTTAGCACGACGCTCAGACAGAGCTTGGTTGTATTGCTCAGAACCCATGAAGTCAGTGTGACCTTCAACACGTACAGTTTGTACGTCTTTGTTGCTCAGGCGTTGAGCCAAAGAGTCCAAGTTTTCTTGGGCTTCAGGACGCAGGTTGTCTTTGTCGAAGCCGAACAGAGTTTTAGTAGACAGAGAAACAGTTTCATCAACATACTCAGGAGCTTGTTGTACAGGAGCAACTGCTTCACGATCACCACATTCAACACGGCCTTGGGTAGCTTTGTCGAAGTAGCTGTTTTTCCAGCATTCGCCGTAGTTGTTACGGACGATTTCTTGAGATTGGCTGCTTACGGTGTAACCGTGTTTGGTGTGCGCTTCGCTGGCCATAGCGGTGCCAGAGGCAACCAAGGCAACGAACAATGCGCTTAATTTCAGCTGTTTGGTCATTTTATTCCCTCATCAAATTGTTATGCGGCGGACTAGGAAAGCAACCGCTGCAAAGTACCAATATACAGGCCGCAGTATCAAAACAGCGGCAAATCGGATATATCAGGTTGCACTATAAAGAAGCGCAAGGCAAACTGTCAATACTCGATGCCTTCAAACAATCATGAAGTGCCTGCTTCCTAGTAGTTAATCATGCCGAAAAATCAATCTTGTGTCATTAATTTAGGGCAAAATCAGACAATTCATCCATCTGAAGTTGCACAAAAACAACAAAACCCCTTTCCCTCATCTTTCCTGCATTTCCTGTTTTCATATCGTTAAAAGATATTTTCATTAAAAACAACCGTTTTCAAAACTCGGGGCAAAACTGGGCAAAATATGTTAAATTACATGCCGTTTGTCGCACAAAATCCACATTAACAACGTATCCGGTACTGCTACCATGAAACTGCAACAATTACGTTATGCCCTTGAGGTTTACCGACACAATCTGAATGTCTCCGAAGCCGCCGATGCGCTTTTCACATCCCAGCCCGGCATTTCCAAACAAATCCGCCTGCTTGAAGAAGAATTGGGTATCCAAATTTTTATCCGCAGCGGCAAACGTGTGGTTTCCGTTTCGCAACCGGGCAAAGCCGTATTAGAGATTTCGGAACGGATTTTGCGTGATGTACAAAACATTAAAAATATCGGCAGCGAGTTTACCGATCATGACAGCGGCTCGCTGACCATCGCGACAACGCATACCCAGGCACGTTATGCTTTGCCCAAAATCGTTGCGGAATTTGTCAAAAACTACCCTAAAGTCAATTTGACCATCAAACAAGGCAGCCCTTCTGCCATCGCGCAAATGGTCAGCAGCGGCGAAGCTGATTTGGCAATTATTACTGAACGCATTGACGATCATCCCGAGTTGGGCAAACTGCCCTGCTATGAATGGAACCATGCCGTCATTGTTCCGCACGACCACCCTCTTTTGGACTGCCGCAATCCTTTAAGCCTTGAAGATTTGGCTTCTTTTCCGCTGGTTACTTACGAATTTGCTTTTAATTCCGGCAGCAGCATCGCGCGTACATTTAATAAAGCGCATATTGAGCAACCTGATGTTGCCTTATCGGCTGCCGATACGGATGTATTGAAGACGTATGTCCGCTTAGGCTTGGGCGTTGGTTTGATGGCCAAAATGGCGTACGATCCCGTTGTCGATCAAGATTTACAGCTTATTGATGCGGCACACTTATTTGAACCGTCGCCCACTTGGATAGCCTTACGCACCGATACCTACCTGCGTGGTTACGCGTATGACTTTATCCAGATGTTTGCACCGAAACTGACCAGAGAAGTAGTCGACCGCATTCTGTACACGCCGGTTGTTGAAGATTTTTCAATTTAATATCTGACTATCACTTTCGTAACTTAACAATTATTCTTTAATTCTTGTTAAAAAGGCCGTCTGAAATATTTCAGACGGCCTAAGATTCAGATAGCGTGCGAACAACCGGAAACCATTTTCTTCAAGGTTGTCGCATCTAAGATTTTGATGTGCTTGTGTTCAACCGAAATCAAGCCTTCATGATGGAATTTAGACAAGGTGCGGCTGACTGTTTCCAGCTTCAGTCCCAAATAGCTGCCGATTTCCTCACGCGACATCCGCAAGATAAAATCATTGGCGGCGAAGCCTCGTGAATAGAGACGCTGAGACAGGTTGAGCAAGAATGCCGCCAATCGCTCTTCAGCGCGCATATTGCCCAAAAGCAACATAACGCCCTGATCTCGGACAATTTCGCGGCTCATCAAGCGGAAAAAGTGGGAGCGGAGGCTGGGAATATCCTGACCGAGTTCCTCAATATGAGTAAACGGAAGCTCGCATACCTCGCTGTCTTCCAAAGCCACAGCATCACAGCTGTGAATATGGGAACAAATCCCATCCATACCGACCAGTTCGCCCGACATAAAAAAGCCGGTTACCTGATCGCGTCCATCTTGGCTGGCGACTGTTGTCTTAAAGAAGCCTGCACGGATGGCAAACAAAGAGGTAAACGGCTCGCCGGCACGGAACAGGTATTCACCTTTTTTCAGACGGCGGCTTTGACGAATAACCGCGTCCAGTTGTGAAAATTCGTTAGGCATCAGTCCGACAGGCAAACACAGCTCGCGTAAAGAACATGTGGAACACAAGGTTTTCATTTGATGTGTTGCATTGTGTGTGGCCATAACGCACCCTTAATCTGCATAGTTCTATAAATCCCTGATGAAGCCGAATAACTATTGACCCAAGTCAAAGTCGGCATATCATTATCAGGCATTCTATCAAACTATCGAAATTTTGACTAAAATTTTCCCTAATTTCCCTACTTTATACTACAAGCCCGACCATGAAAATCATCCCCATCTCAAATAACACCAACACAAACAACGAATTACCGGAATTCGATCGTGAATTGATTGCCAGTTTGCCATCAAGCGGTCCCCGTTATACATCCTATCCGACTGCCGACCGCTTCCATGAAGGCTTTAAAGAAGCCGAATATATCCAAGCTTTAAGCCTGCGCAATACGGGAGCGCTTAACAAACCCCTTTCGCTCTACATCCACATTCCCTTCTGCAATACCATCTGCTACTACTGCGGCTGCAACAAAATCATTACCAAAGACAAAAGCCGTGCCGATGCCTATATCCAGTATCTGGAAAAAGAAATGGAATTGCTGGCACCGCATTTGGGCGGAAGACACCAGCTCGCGCAGCTCCACTTCGGCGGCGGTACGCCCACATTCCTGAGAGACGACCAACTCGAACGCGTCTTCGACATGATTCGTAAATACTTCCAGCTGATTCCCAACGGCGAATACTCCATCGAAATCGATCCGCGCAAAGTCAGCCGCGAAACTGTCCTCAAACTGGGCAAACTTGGTTTCAACCGCATGAGTGTCGGTATTCAAGACTTTGACCCTAAAGTGCAGGAAGCCGTCAACCGTATTCAAAGCTACGAAGAAACCAAAGAAGTGATTGATGCCGCGCGTGAAGCCGGATTTAAATCAGTCAGCGTCGATTTAATTTACGGCCTGCCGCACCAAAACACCGAAAGCATCAAGACCACCATCGACACGGTCTTGTCCCTCGATCCCGACCGTCTTGCCCTCTACCACTACGCCCACCTGCCGCATATCTTCAAACCGCAACGCCGTATCGACACCAATGTCGTTCCCGGCAGCGAAGAAAAACTCGATATGCTGCAATATTGCGTTCAAACCCTGACCGAGCGCGGCTACGTCTTCATCGGTATGGACCACTTTGCCAAACCTGACGACGAACTCTCCATCGCCCTCAAGGAAGGCTTCCTGCAACGCAACTTCCAAGGCTATTCAACCTATGCCGACTGCGATTTGGTAGCGATCGGCGTGTCCTCTATCGGCAAAATCGGCAGCACCTACTCCCAAAACGAGCGCGACATCGATGCCTATTACGCCGCACTCGATGCCGGACATCTGCCGATTATGCGCGGCTACCAGCTCAATCAAGACGACATCCTGCGCCGCAACATCATTCAGGATTTAATGTGCCGCTTCTCGCTTGATTATCAAATTTATGAAAGCGTGTTCGGCATTCCGTTTAGCCGCTATTTTGCAGCCGAACTGGAAGATATGAAGCAACTGGAAACCCTCGGCTTGGTCCGTCTCAAACCACACAGTCTGACTGTTACGCCGAAGGGCCGTTTCCTAATCCGCAACATCGCCATGGTGTTCGACTACCATCTGCGCCATAAAGAAACCAAAGCCAAATACTCGCAAACTGTGTAAACAGGAATGGACAAGGTCGTCTGAAAATTCTCAGACGACCTTTGTTTTTATTTTCAATACTTTCGGGTAACATAAAACCATATTTTCCGCTTTATCAGGATTCAAAGTTAATTTGTATAGGCGCGTATCCTATGATTACCGAGCAGCAAAACGATATCCTCAGCATCAATCAAGTGCAGCTTCTCCTTGCTGAAAAACGCACGGCACTTGCTATCATGCGTACGGGCATTGCCGTTTTCGCACTCCCTTTGTCTATTTTCAGTGCGCTGATTGCGACATCGAAATGGTACGAAGCCATCGATGTTTGGCCTTTGCTCTCACTGGTCAGTCTGATGAACATCAGTTTGATTATTTTCTCGGTCTATCTGATTACCCGCTCACTCCGTAGAATGCATCAATACGACCGAATGATTGCCGATATCAAATACAACAACCAGTCTTTACGCAAACTGATTAAGTCATAAAGTGCAAATAGTTGGAGCTAGGCATAAGGTCGTCTGAAAATCAAAATATAGAGGAACTCCAGATTTGTATTAAAACATGATTCTGCCAAACATACCGTAATTGTTCTTGAAGACCTTACTGTACACTTTGCTCCCTCGTTTGGAATCGATACGATACCATTGCAGTACAAGATATAATCTGCGATATATTTATGGTTTCTCTTAGGGTTTTTATGCCTAGGGTGGCAGATATAAACTTATTGAAATGACCAACTCAATTGGATATTGGTAGGAATCCTACCGGATACACTTGCCGTGTTTAGACAAATACGAATGCAGTCTGAAATTTCGGTTTGTCCGGTCTCTTATCTCAAACGCTTTTAAAATATGGAACAACCCGATTTTTTCCCCATCCCCAGTCCCTGTATAGGTGTCTGCGAAGCCAATGCCAAAGGTTATTGCAAAGGCTGTCTGCGCAGTCGGGAAGAGCGCTTGTACTGGCTCCAGATGACCGACAGCCAAAAGCATCAAGTCATGCACCTCCTGTCCCTCAGGAAGGCCAAAATCCGCAACCGCAAAATGGAAAAACCCGAAACGGGTGAACATCCGGTTCAAAACCTGCTCGATTTCTAAATCGCCCTTGCCTACCGCACACCACAATAAGGAAAAACATGAAAAAACTGCTCGCCTGCCTGCTTGTGCCATTGACCGCCCTTGCCTTGGGTGCCTGCAAACCCGCCGCAACTTCACCCGAAAGCAAACCTGCCGAACTTAACTGGCAGCAGCCTAAACTGACCAGCAATGTTTGGAAAATCAGCAAAGAAGGCCAACCTGATTCCTACCTGCTCGGCACCATCCACATGGGACGAACCCATCAAACCCTGTCTTCCGATGCAGTCAAACTATTGCAATCCACCGACCAACTGACCACAGAAGTTGACCCATTGCCGGACAGCAGTCCGGAAACGAAAAAAATGTATCAAAAATACTTCAAAGAAGTCATGAGTACCGAACCGCTCAGCCGCAAGCTCGGCAAAACAGATTTCCGTCTTTTACAAGAAATCTATTCACAAAATGAAGAAAGCCGACCCATCGCCCAAATTGCCGACAAACTCCATCCATGGGCGGCATTCATTTTTGCCGGCAGTACATTTCCCAAAGGGTATAGCTCAGAAACCGGTGCAGATATGTTGCTGACCAACGCAGCCGCCGACATCAATAAGCCGCGTGGTTCATTAGAAAGTTTGGATGATGTTACCGCGATCTTCAAAGCCCAGCCTGAAGAAACCATGCTCAACTTTCTGAAAGCCAGTATTAAAACCAATAAAGAAGAAACCGAAGATATCAAAAAACTCCATCAAGCCTATTCAGACGGCCGCTTTGAAGAACTCATCCCACTTTTGGAAGAAACCGAACAACGCACCCTCAAACTTGTTGATACCAAATACGCCAAAGCCATGTCCGATTGGCTGAAAAACGACCTCCTGATTCGGCGTAACTTGGCATGGCTGCCTGAAATCCGCAAGCAATCCGCCAAACAAAGCACCCTCTTTGCCGTCGGCATTGCCCATTTACCCAGCGAAAAAGGCTTAATCGAACTATTGCGTCAAGAAGGCTATCAAGTAACGCCCGAACCCAAAGTCCTGATTTGGCAATAAATCCCAATCAAACAACAAGGCCGTCTGAAAGTCTTTCTTTCAGACGGCCTTTATTTAATCTCTATTAAATGAAGCAGTAAGCAATGTTGAGCGTAACAATCAATCGCCCAATGCCGCTACCATCACCGCTTTAATCGTATGCATCCGGTTTTCTGCCTGATCAAACACAATGCTGGCTTCGCTTTCAAAGACTTCTTCCGTTACTTCCACACCATTCAGGCCGAATGTCTCATAAATCCATTCGCCGACTTTGGTTTCGCGATTATGGAAAGCAGGCAGACAGTGCATAAACTTGACTTGCGGATTTTCCGCCGCCACCATCAGCTCAGGCGTAACTCGGTAACCTTTCAGCAAATCAATACGTTCCTGCCAAGCCTCTTTAGGCTCGCCCATGCTGACCCACACATCGGTATGGATAAAATCCACGCCTTTTACGGCTTCTTTCACATTCTCCGTCAACAGAATCCGTCCGCCGGTCTCTTTGGCAACAGCCTGTACCGTCTCGATAATGTTTTCAGACGGCCACAAACTTTTCGGTGCACCGATACGCACGTCCATGCCCAGTTTTGCAGCCAACACCAGCAACGAATTGGCCATGTTGTAACGCGCATCGCCGACATAGGCAAACGCAATTTGGTTCAAAGGCTTGTCGCTATGTTCGCGCATCGTCAGCGCATCGGCGAGCATTTGGGTCGGGTGGAACTCGTTGGTCAAACCATTGAACACAGGCACGCCTGCATACTTGGCCAGCTCTTCCACCACATCCTGCCCAAAACCGCGATACTCGATACCGTCAAACATCCGTCCTAAAACACGCGCGGTATCCTTAATGCTTTCCTTATGTCCGATTTGACTGGCAGAAGGCTCCAGATAAGTTACCCCTGCACCTTGGTCGCGTGCAGCCACCTCAAACGCGCAACGGGTGCGGGTCGATGTTTTCTCGAAAATCAGGGCGATGTTTTTTCCTTTCATCTGCTGCACCTCGCGCCCTGCTTTTTTAGCGGCCTTCAATTCGGCGGCAAGGTCGAGATATGAAGTAATTTCTTCCGGCGTAAAATCCAAAAGTTTTAAAAAATGGCGGTTTTTCAGGCTCATGTCTTATTTCTCTTTTTCTAGCGTGGGCGTTACCCAACATTTTTCTCCATGCAGATTTTTCCGGGCTTCCCCGACCTTCTGCTACTCAATTTTTTAACGCGCGAAGCCTGCCCGAAGCGCGGCCCCTTATCCTCTATCAAAACTCAGAACAAGGCCGTCTGAACTTCGCCTCGCTCCAAGGCAAGCAACGACTGTTTGCGGTTCAAGCCGCCTGCGTAGCCGGTCAGTTTACCGTCGCTGCCAATAACGCGGTGGCAGGGAATCAGGATAGACACCTTGTTCTGCCCGTTGGCGGCGGCAACGGCACGAATGGCTTTGGGATTACCCAACTGCTGCGCCTGCTCCTTGTAGCTGCGCGTTTCACCGTAAGGAATGGTCAGCAGCGCGTTCCACACCTGCTGCTGAAAAGCTGTACCTATCGTTTCCAAAGGCGTCGCAAAAACTTTCAGACGGCCTTGAAAGTATAAATCCAATTCTTGGCGCAAAAGTTGCGTTTGCTCATTTTCTTGGAAAATAAACTGCCCATGTAAAGCTTTTTGGACAGCCATGATTTCCTGTTCCATATGTTTCTGCCCGACAAATTCCAGCAGACACAAACCCTTGCTACCAAACACCGCCAACATCTCGCCCAAGGGCGTAGCAACCGCGGCAACAGTCAGTTCGTTTGGACTATCTGGATAACGTGTTTCCAATAGCCGGATAGCTCGGCGGATACGGACATATTCCTCAGGCGTACAACCGATACAGTCAATAAAATCCTGCTCGAACTGCTTGGCTTCGTGTTCAGTAAGACGCTCGTGCAGCAAGGCTTCGAGGTCGGCAGAAAAGTCGGTTTCCAACTGCTCGCGGATTTCATTCCACTTTGATGGAAGATTGTTTAAAGAAGGTAGGGTAGTCATGATCAAGAGAAATCAAAATTTATTTTTCTTGAGAAGTCTTGTTTTACAACTCTATTTAATGGGTGTACTGGTTCCCCTTTTTTTGTAAGAGCAGCAAATGTATAAATCTTAATATCAGCCTTCTTTAGCCTTGGTAAAAGCTTTTTCTTACTTTTAGTTAAAACAGAATAATTTAAATTACCCCAAGCCCCCCAGACCTCCTTAATTCCGTTGCCTTTTAAAAATTTCATAATTATTTTAATATTCTTTTCTTGTTGTTTGTTATTATAAGCACCCAACTTTGAAGCCCTCGTGGCTCTTTCGGGATAAAGATTCGCTATAATCCAACCATCATAACCTAATTTTTCGCTTACCTTAATAATCCGATTAATTGTTAGATCACTATATTCTATATTTGCAGCAGATGGATTCATACATATAGCTACCAGTGGCTTTTTTCCCATCCTACCAAGCAAATATCTATAAATTTCATTTTTTTCAGGTTTACATAAATTCGGTTCCATGTTCTCAGGATAAGCTGGCCTTATTTTTGTTACCTTGTCATTCATTATTTCTATCCTAAAATACTTCTACCTCGAAAATTGATCCTTCATTTCTAAAAAAATTGACAATGAAACGATCTACTCTATCTTTTCAGACGGCCTTTTTCACTTCAACAAACGTTTCAACATACCTTCATACACTGCCGATAGCTTCGGAATATCTTCCAAACGTACGTTTTCGTTGATTTGGTGGATGGTCGCGTTGGATGGGCCTAACTCGATAAGTTCTTTGGCAATGGCTTTGATGAAGCGTCCGTCCGAAGTACCGCCAGTGGTGGACAATTCGGCCTCAACGCCACAAATCTCGGCAATGGCTTCGCGTGCCACGTCGGTCAGTTTTCCGGCCTGAGTTAAAAACGGTTGGCCTGAGCAAGACCACTGCAAATCGTATTGCACGCCGTGTTTGTCCAAGATGGAGTGAACGCGTTGTTTCAGCCCTTCTTCGGTGGACTCGGTAGAGAAACGGAAATTGAATTTGACGTTCAGCTCACCCGGAATCACATTGGTCGCGCCTGTGCCGCCGTTGATATTGGAAATTTGGAAACTGGTCGGCGGAAAGTATTCGTTGCCCTCGTCCCAGACTTCTTGTGTCAGCTCTAACAAGGCCGGGGCAAAAGTATGCATGGGATTGATTGCCAAATGCGGATAGGCAATATGGCCTTGCTTGCCTTTGACGTTCAGGTTGCCCGACAGTGAGCCGCGGCGGCCGTTTTTCAACATATCGCCCAATTTATCCACGGCAGTCGGTTCACCGACGATACAGTAATCAATCAACTCGCCGTGCGCTTTCAACACATCGACGACTTTGGTCGTACCGTCCAGCGCATCACCCTCTTCGTCCGAAGTAATCAGGAGCGCGATGCTGCCTTGATGATTGGGATTTTCGGCAACGAATCGCTCGCAGGCGGTAACAAAACAGGCAATGCTGGTTTTCATATCCGCCGCGCCGCGGCCATACAGACGGCCTTCACGCTCGGTCGGTTCAAACGGTGGCGAATCCCATTTTTCAACAGGGCCTGTCGGCACGACGTCGGTATGTCCGGCAAAGCAGAACACCGGAGCCTGAGTACCGCGTCGCAACCAAACATTTTTGGTGTCGCCAAAATGAAGCTCTTCTACGGCAAAACCGATTTTTTGCAGGCGTTCGGCCAGTAGTTGTTGGCAGTTTTGGTCATCCGGCGTAACGGACGGGCGGGAAATCAGCTCTTTGGCAAGCTCTAAGGATTGCGTTTCGGTCATATTTGTTCACTTTGAGAAACAGGCCGTCTGAAACGTTCTGAAGATAATTTTCAGACGGCCTTGATTTATTTGAAGATACTGAATAGGCAGTCTACCTTTCAGTATTCTGAGTTATTTTCCATGGCAAGCTTCATACAGCGGCAGTAATTCTTCCACTGTTTCCACTATCCATTTCGCGACATCCTGCTTGCCCAAATCATCGCGTTCGATGTGTTTCCCGATACAGAAGAAATCTT
Organism: Neisseria subflava; assembly: GCF_005221305.1. Classification (NCBI taxonomy): domain Bacteria; kingdom Pseudomonadati; phylum Pseudomonadota; class Betaproteobacteria; order Neisseriales; family Neisseriaceae; genus Neisseria; species Neisseria subflava. The sequence continues at coordinate 109,414 of NZ_CP039887.1, read as the reverse complement.
TGTCGTCTCGAAGCTTTCTATCGCCGTCGCTTTGTTGGGCGACGATACGATAATCGTCATATTCGCTTTCCGCACCATGCCACATATCGAAGGAAGCGTATTTTTCAGTATCAAAATTATCCAGCCAGCGGTTGTAATCAGGCAGCGCAATGGGGGAAACATCGGCTTTATAGCAATGCCAGTCCAAGCTGACACTCAAACGGCGGCGATTCAGCAAAATCGATAAAATCGCTGCGGAATTTTTATATTGTTCGTATTTGAAATAGGCAAAGAAATGAGCGCGCACCTGCCAGCCGTTACACCAGCGTTCAATATGCGGCGGCGCAAACGGCGCACCCAATTCGGTGGCAACCTGCTGGATCAGCTGCTGCCATACCTGCCAGTTTTCTTTATAGTCTGCCTTGATTTGCGGAATGCTTTCAGGCTGGTATTTTTTAAGCTGGGAAAACTGGAAAAAAGGGATATTGAACAAATCGCAACTTTTTGGGGTCAGCATAGTGTATTCCTTGAGACAATTGTTTCAGACGGCCTTATTTGCGGCGGCGTGCGGCCATAATTTCGCCGATTTCGGTCAATTTTTCTTTGGGGATAAAGGTTTTGCCCATATCAAACAGTGGCTCTTCAATTGCTAGATGAACATCATATCCTGCGACAAAACGTTTGAATGCTTCGGCATCAGGGATATAGGCATTGTCCGCTTCAAGCTTGGCAAATTCAGCCGCTACGCCGTCCCAGTTGCTATGCAGACTGACATGTTGGCGCAACAGCTCGTCAACGCTTTCTTGAGCTTGCGGCGCATATTGCAACAAAAGCGGAAAGAAGTTTTCTTCTTCATCTTCATGGTGCAACGGCGCGGCAACGTTGAAATACTGGGCAATTTGGCGGATGGTTTGCAAAACAACCTGATTGCAGCCGTTTTCGGCAATATAGTCCGACAACATGGCAACCTGGCTGCAGAAACGGCGCACTTTGCCATGACAGGCGTACAGCATTTCAATGGGTTCGGCAAAAGTAACGCTTTTGGTTTCAAACGGATTCATAGGATTTATTCTTAAATTAATGTTTCCAGATTATAACAAAACAGCCTGCGCAAGGCAGGCTGTCTGTTTTCGAGCTTTAGGCGGATTAGTCAACCAAAGTAACTTTACCGTTCATCAAAGCGCCGTGACCTGGGAAGGTGCAAGCGAATTTGTATTCGCCGTCAGCCAGTTTGGCTGGATCCAGAGTCAAAGAAGATTCTTCGCCGCCACCGATCAGTTTGGTGTGGGCAACAACGCGTGCATCATCAGGTTTAACGTAGTCAGTGTCAGCTGCGCCAACGCCATCTTTGAAAATACCGTCCATGTCTTCAGCTTTACCGATGACAATGTTGTGACCCATGCTGGTTTTAGGTTGGGTACCGGTGTGTTTCAGGGTGATGGTGAATTCTTTACAAGCTTTGCTTACTTGGATTTCTTTAGTGTTGAACTGCATAGCGTCGTTGGCTTCAACAGTAGTCGCGCAGTTGCCGGCTGCAGGAGCAGCGGCAGCGTCGGCCGGAGCGGCTTCAGAAGCAGGAGCCGCATCAGCAGGTGCAGTAGTTTCTGCAGGGACAGCTTCGGAAGCGGCAGAAGCAGCAGGGGCTTCAGCAGGTTTTGCAGCTTCTTGAGAGCATGCAGCCAAGCCGATAACGGCAGCGGAAATCAGAGCCAGATAAGCTTTCATTGATGTATCTCCTAATGATGAGAGTTTTGTTAAGTTCTATTAATAGCACCACACGAATATATTAATAAAAGGCAAACGCCAAACTAAAATTTATCCGCATAGCGTGATGTGAAATTCAGGCGTTATTTTGCTACAAACTTCACACGAAATCAAAGTTTAAAGCCAAGTTTACATCAGTTTACCTAAAAGAAAACAGATACTTTCTAGGTCGTATTTCTTTAGTATTAGATGCTATCAGCCGAACGATATAAGTTTTAACATTTATTAACTGTAATCTCATCTAACATAATTTTAACGGCTATGCTTGCATACCAATTCTGCCAATGCCGCCGCCAATTCGGGATGCTTGCCTTCCAATTTAGCTGCCGCCTCATCGAAGCTGTCTAAAGCTGCCTCGCTCAATCTCAAACTATTGGTTTTCGGTTGAGTCGGAGGCTTGGGAACTACCCTGACCACCACTTCCCTGACGCCTGCATGCAATGTTTGCAATTTGGGCAACATGGCAGGCAGGATCATTTTCAAACGCGAAGCAGCTATATTATTGGCGGCAAGCAAGACCAATCTTCCGTCTTCTACGCAGGCTGTCTGAAAATGCGGATGCAGGTTGGCCGGCAAAACCGTTTTGATTTTTGCATCCAATTTCCGCCATTGTTGCGATTGTTGCAACAAGCCTGCCAATAAATGATCGCGCTTGCCTAATTGTGCTAAATCCATATGTTTCAGACGGCCTCTCAGTAAATTAACCAAACAATTACAATTGAAATACAGCAAAACCGCCTTTATTTCAAACAGCATTACCGCGTTATACAAGCGCTTGTGTTAAAATCCCAATTTCGCCCACTATTATATCAAGGCGCAGGAATTATTCATGCTGACAAACATTGCTAAGAAAATCTTCGGCAGCCGCAACGACCGCCTGCTGAAACAATATCGTAAATCCGTTGCCAAAATCAACGCGCTTGAGAAACAAATGCAGGCCTTGAGCGATACAGAACTGCAAGCTAAAACAGCCGAATTCAAACAACGTCTCGCCGACGGACAAAGCTTGGACGACATTTTGGTCGAAGCCTTTGCTGTCTGCCGCGAAGCATCGAGCCGTGTATTGGGCATGCGCCACTTTGATGTACAGCTGATCGGCGGTATGGTCCTGCACAACGGCAAAATCGCCGAAATGCGTACCGGTGAAGGTAAAACTCTGGTGGCCACCCTTGCCGTTTACCTGAATGCATTGTCAGGAAAAGGCGTACACGTCGTTACCGTCAACGACTACCTCGCCTCCCGTGACGCAAGCATTATGGAGCCGTTGTACAATTTCTTAGGCTTGAGCGTCGGCGTGATCGTCGCCGATTTGCAACCTTTCGAACGCCAAACTGCTTACGGTGCCGACATTACTTACGGTACAAACAACGAATTCGGTTTCGACTACCTGCGCGACAATATGGTTACCGACCAATACGACAAAGTTCAGCGCGAATTGAACTTTGCCGTAGTCGACGAAGTGGACTCCATTTTGATTGACGAAGCGCGTACACCGCTGATTATTTCCGGCCAAGCGGATGACAACATCCAGCTCTACCGCGTGATGAACGCCGTTCCTGCCCACCTTATCCGCCAAGAAACCGAAGAAGGCGAAGGCGATTACTGGGTAGATGAAAAAGCACACCAAGTTATCCTGAGCGAAGCCGGTCACGAACACGCCGAGCAAATCCTGACCCAAATGGGCTTATTGCAGGAAAACGATTCGCTCTACTCTGCCGCCAATATTTCCCTGATGCACCACCTCATGGCTGCATTGCGCGCGCACACCCTGTTCCACAAAGACCAACACTACGTTATCCAAGACGGCGAAATCGTGATTGTGGACGAATTTACAGGCCGTCTGATGGCCGGCCGCCGCTGGTCCGAAGGCTTGCACCAAGCCGTTGAAGCCAAAGAAGGCGTAGAAATCAAACGCGAAAACCAAACGCTCGCGTCTATTACCTTCCAAAACTACTTCCGCCTGTACAACAAACTGTCCGGCATGACCGGTACGGCCGACACCGAAGCCTTCGAGTTCCAAAGCATTTACAACCTCGAAACCGTCATCATCCCGACCAACCGTCCTGTACAACGTAAAGACTTCAACGACCAAATCTTCCGCTCAGCCGAAGAAAAATTCGAAGCCGTCGTCAAAGACATCGCCGAATGCCACAAAAACGGCCAACCGGTTTTGGTCGGTACAACCAGCATCGAAAACTCCGAACTGGTTTCCCGCTTGTTACACGAAGCAGGTCTGCCGCATAACGTTCTGAACGCCAAAGAACACGAGCGCGAGGCATTAATTGTCGCTCAAGCCGGTAAAGTCGGCGCAATTACCGTTGCCACCAACATGGCAGGCCGCGGTACCGATATTGTCTTGGGCGGCAACCTCAAACATCAAATCGAAGCCATCCATGCCGATGAAACCTTGAGCGAACAGCAAAAACAAGCGCAAATTTCCGCCCTTGAAAGCGGTTGGCAAGCCGAACATGACCAAGTTGTGGCCGCAGGCGGTTTGCACATTATCGGTACAGAACGCCACGAAAGCCGCCGTATCGACAACCAGTTGCGCGGTCGCGCGGGCCGTCAGGGCGACCCCGGCTCCAGCCGTTTCTATCTGTCGTTTGAAGACCCATTATTGCGTCTCTTTGCACTCGACCGTGCCGCCGCCATCCTCAACCGCCTGGCACCTGAGCGCGGCGTTGCCATCGAACACGGTCTGCTGACCCGTCAAATCGAAGGCGCACAACGTAAAGTCGAAGGCCGCAACTTCGATATGCGTAAACAAGTTTTGGAATACGATGACGTTGCCAATGACCAACGTAAAGTGATTTACCATCAACGTAACGAAATCCTGACCAGCAAAGACGTCAGCGATTTGACCCGCGAAATCCGCGCCGACGTTATCAGCGACTTGGTTGATTACCATATCCCACCTGACAGCATGGAAGAACAATGGGACATTCCGGCACTGGAGCACCAACTTGCCGCCGATTTCCGCCTGCATGTCGATATTAAAGGCTGGCTGAAAGAAGACAGCACTTTGGACAACCAAGACATTAAAGAACGCCTCATCAAGCGCATCGAAGACGAATATGCCGAAAAAGTCGAATTGGTCGGCAAACAGGCTATGTCAGACTTCGAACGCAATGTTATGCTGCAAGTTATCGACAACCAATGGCGCGAACACCTCGCCGCTATGGACTACTTGCGCCAAGGTATCCATCTGCGCAGCTATGCTCAGAAAAATCCAAAACAGGAATACAAACGCGAAGCTTTCGCCATGTTTGAAAACCTGTGGCGCGGTATCAAACAAAACATTGCCGCTTTGTTAACCGCCGTTCAAATCGAGCGCAACAGCGAATACGACCACACTGCCGCACAAAGCGTCAGCGATGTTCAAACCGTCCACTCCGATGCGCCTGATATGGAAGAATTGCTCGGCCAATCGCAAACCGATTTGGTTACAGAAGCGTTCGATCCTGACGGCACAGACTTCAGCCCTGAAGCGCTTGCACAAAACGGCCTGATTGTTCACCGCAACGATCCTTGCCCTTGTGGCAGCGGCCTGAAATACAAACAGTGCCACGGTAAATTGAACTAAACAGTCATCTCAAAAGGCCGTCTGAACGGTGAAACGAGAATCTTTGATTTCGTTCTCGCATCTGTTCAGACGGCCTGAGAATTATCCAAACAAGTAAAAAATTTCCAAACCCAACTTCAAAAGAGTATCCCTATGGCAGGCAATACCTTCGGACAAATCTTTACCGTTACCACTTTCGGCGAAAGCCACGGCGCAGGCTTGGGCTGCATCATTGACGGCTGCCCGCCCGGACTAGAATTGAGCGAAGCGGATATCCAATTTGACCTTGACCGCCGCAAACCCGGCACCAGCCGCCACGTTACCCAACGCCGCGAAGCCGACCAAGTCGAAATCCTCTCCGGCGTATTCGAAGGCAAAACCACCGGCACACCCATCGCCCTCCTAATCCGCAATACCGACCAACGCAGCAAAGACTATGGCAATATCGCCACCAGTTTCCGCCCCGGACATGCCGATTACACCTACTGGCACAAATACGGTACACGCGACTATCGCGGCGGCGGTAGAAGTTCCGCTCGCGAAACCGCTGCCCGCGTTGCAGCCGGAGCAGTTGCAAAAAAATGGCTGAAAGAAAAATTCGGTACTGAAATTACCGCCTACGTTACCCAAGTCGGTGAAAAAGAAATCCAGTTTGAAGGCTACGAATATATTTCCCAAAATCCTTTTTTTGCCGCCAACCAAAGCCAAATTGAGGACTTGGAAAACTATATGGACAGCGTGCGCAAATCATTGGATTCTGTCGGCGCAAAACTTCATATCGAAGCAGCCAACGTCCCTGTTGGCTTGGGCGAACCGGTTTTTGACCGCCTCGATGCAGAAATTGCCTATGCCATGATGGGCATTAATGCCGTCAAAGGCGTGGAAATCGGTGCAGGTTTTGATAGCGTAATGCAACGCGGCAGCGAGCATGGCGACGAGCTCACGCCTCAAGGTTTTCTATCCAACCACTCAGGTGGCATCTTGGGCGGCATCAGCACCGGACAAGACATTCATGTGAATATTGCCATCAAGCCGACCAGTTCCATCGCCACACCGCGCCGCAGCATTGATATAGAGGGCAACCCTGTCGAACTTGCCACACACGGCCGCCACGATCCCTGCGTCGGATTACGCGCCGCTCCGATTGCAGAAGCCATGCTGGCCTTGGTATTGATTGACCACGTCTTACGCCATCGTGCGCAAAATGCCAACGTTCAGGTAAATACACCGGACATTGCCAAATTGGAAAAATAACCATTTATTTCTGAATATTCTCAGAAAAATTTAGCCAAATCACAGTCTTTATACTACAATAGCACCTTATTGCCGTATGACAAAAATACGGATTTATATTAGAGGAATACAACCGCAATGGCACAAGAAACCGCTTTGGGCGCTGCGCTGAAATCTGCCGTCCAAACCATGAGCAAGAAAAAACAGACAGACATGATTGCCGACCACATTTACGGCAAATATGATGTATTCAAACGATTCAAACCGTTGGCCGTTGGTATCGACCAAGACTTGGTTGCCGCCCTGCCCCAATACGACCCTGCACTGATTGCACGCGTACTGGCCAACCACTGCCGCCGTCCACGCTATCTGAAAGCCCTGGCTCGCGGCGGCAAACGTTTTGACTTGAACAACCGCTTCAAAGGCGAAGTCAGCGCAGAAGAACAAACCATCGCCCAACAGCACCCAGCCGTTCAACAGGCATTGGCTGCACAAGCCGAACGCCAAGCCGCTAAGGCTACCACTGAAGCAGAAGCGGCTCCTGCACAAGCTGAGATCAACAAAGCTGCTGAATAATGTTCAGATGGCCTGATAAGGCTCATACTAAATAGAAAAAACCCCAGTTCAATACGACACTTAAACGTCGATGGATTGGGGCTTTTTATTGCCTTAACCTTATAGTAGGCTGATTAAAAATAGCTTTGTTTATATCCTCACCAAGCCAAGTTTTGAAACCAAAATCTTTTCTAAGCTATTCCCAATAAGGTATTTCTCTATTACCTTGGTTATTCTTGTATCAGTTCAAACATTGAACAGCGTGATTTATGCATCGTTAAAATAAACTAAAATCTACCCCTTACAAAAATAAGCAAAGGCCGTCTGAAATCGATCTTTCAGACGGCCCTTTTAAATCAAATAATCAATTAAAACACTGCTTGCAAAATCAAATAGCTGACAACAGACAAAATGGCAGCAGCAGGCAAGGTAATAACCCAAGCAAGGCCGATCGGTTTCATCAATTTCCAGTTGGCATTGCGGTTAACCAAGCCGATACCCAAAACTGCACCCACCAAGATATGGGTACTGGAAACAGGCAAGCCCATAAATGATGCGGCCATCACGACGGCAGCAGCAGAAAGCTCAGCAGAAAAACCTGATGCGGGGTGCATTTCTGCCAAGCTGGTGCCTACGGTTTTAATCACTTCTTTGCCGACAAACCACAAGCCGACAATCAAAGCGATACCGAAAGTCAACATGGCAATCGGCGGCACGGCGTTTTGAGCAGTAATGCTGTTGGTACGCAACACATCCATAATTGCGGCAAACGGACCAATCGCATTGGCAATATCGTTCGCACCATGGCTGAATGCAAAACCGCAAGCGGTAAATACCTGCATCCATGAGAACATTTGAAAAGTCGATTTATCCAAATCTTTGCGTTTTAAACTTTTGGCAAATACAAACGTACCCATCCAAATAGCCGCGCCAATCATGAAAATGGTCAGGAAGCTGTTGACGTTGCTCATACCCAAATGCAGATTTTTCAGACCTTTGAAAATCAACATTGCCGCAATCATCATGCCACCGACAGAAGCAATAAACGGCACCCAGGAATGCAGCGCTTTGTAAGAATCTACTTCACCCTTACGGCTGTCAAAGCGGTGCAGACCGCGATAATACTCAGACTGCAATTCTTCAGGATCAAAGTCCGGCTCATCATAGATTTGGGCATCATGCGCCATTTTGGTGGCGTATTCGACTTTTTCAGATTCACTCAAGGCTTCAAAAAACAGGCGGTGCTCTTCTTTATAGGTTTTCTTCTCCAGCTTGATGCCTTTGAGCGTATTATCGGCCCAAGAGTTGTAGTCCAAAACGTTTTTCTTAATTCGTGAAAACAACAGATAGGAAACAATGCCGCCCAAAACCGGAGACAATATCCAAGACAAGGCAATTTCGCCCAACTTGTCCCATTGAATCAACGCAACAGAATCCACACCGTTCAATGCCGCCATACACAGAGCACTACCGACGATACCGCCGATAATGGCATGTGTAGTGGAAACCGGCAGACCTTTGTGCGATGCGAAAAGCAGCCACAATGCCGCAGCCAAAAGCGCAGACATCATAATGAAGACAAACTGCATCGGATCCAGATGCATGCCATTCAAATCGACAATACCCTTACGGATAGTATCTGTTACCTCGCCGCCAGCAATCACTGCGCCGCTGACTTCAAATACTGCCGCGATCAGCAAGGCTTGCGGAATGGTCAAAGTGCCGGAGCCGACACTTGTACCGAAAGAGTTGGCAATATCGTTGCCACCCACATTAAACGCCATGAAGACGCCGAAAAAGGTAGCAAGGATAAACAGGCCGGAGTGGTTGTAGTGGGTATAACCCAGGCCCCAATAAATAAAATAGCCGACCATGCTCACAAGCATAGCGGCAAAAACCGTATTAATCAGCTTCAAGTTCGCACTCGACTGAGTTTGAGCCATGGAAAGTTTCCTTTTGGAAAACATGTTGAGTCGCGTTATTTTAACCTTTTTGTAATCTTTCTTGCACCAACTATTTACATTAAATGCCGAAATTCCCGTAAAAACGTCAAAAGGCGTTAAAATGTCGTTTTACCTTCTCTTTCTGTAACTGAAATGCAACCCCAATACTATATCGGCATCATGTCCGGAACCAGCATGGACGGTGCCGATGCCGTACTGATTCAAATGCAGGACAAGCAATGGCAACGCGCTATTGCCCACAGCTTTCTACCCTATTCAGACGGCCTGCGCCAAGAATTGTTGGCACTACAAGACATAGGCGAAAATGAATTGCATAGAAGCAATATCCTGGCGCAAACACTCAGCCGCCTATACGCCCAAACCGTCCAGCAACTGTTGACAGAGCAAAACCTGTCGGCCAAAGACATTGCCGCAATCGGCTGCCACGGACAAACTATCCGCCATGCGCCTGAACACGGTTACAGCATTCAATTGGTCAACCTCTCGCTTTTAGCCGAACTGACCGGCATTTTCACGGTCGGCGACTTCCGCAGTCGCGACCTTGCCTGCAACGGTCAAGGTGCGCCCCTCGTTCCAGCTTTTCACGAAGCGCTGTTTCAAGATGCGAATGAAACCCGTGCCGTACTCAACATTGGCGGCATTTCCAATATCAGCATCCTCCCGCCCGACAACCCTTCTTTCGGCTTCGATACCGGCCCCGGCAATATGCTGATGGATGCATGGATGCAACATATTTGGCAGCAGCCTTACGACAAAAACGGGTATAAAGCCGCACAAGGCAAAATCCTCCCTGACCTGCTCGCTTCCCTGCTCGACCATCCTTACTTCAGCCGCCCTTATCCGAAAAGTACAGGCCGAGAGTTGTTTTCTCTAAGCTGGCTTCAAGGCCGTCTGAAAGGTAATGAAAAACCGGAAGATGTGATACGCACATTGGTCTTTTATACTGCACAAACCATTTTTGATGCGACCAAACAAGCTGCTCCGGCAATTCATAATCTTTATATCTGCGGCGGCGGCATCCGCAATCCGATTTTGATGCAAGACTTGGAAACCCTGTTTTCTCCCGACACCAAATTGCACAGCACAGCCAAGCTCCATCTTGACCCACAATGGGTCGAAGCAGCCGCTTTTGCCTGGCTTGCAGCCTGTTGGTGCAATCAGGTCCCAAGTAATCCCCACCATGCAACCGGCGCACATTCACACCGAATCTTAGGCTCAGGACATTACGGCAACTAAAGTTGAACAAATAAAAAGGCCGTCTGAACATTTTCAGACGGCCTTTACTATATTAGCCTTTACTTATTCTTCTTCCGGCAAACGGTTGATTTTCACACGGGCAATCCGTTGCCCATCCTTCTCAACCACTTCAAAACGCCAGCCATGATAATCAATGAAGTCGCCCACATCAGGAATACTTTGCAATTCTTCCATAATCAAGCCGGCAACGGTATGGAAGTCCGCATCTTCCTCTTGAGCAGGCAGATTTAGCTGAGAAGCCAATTCCACATACTCCAATGCACCATCCACAGACAGCGTTTCATCCTGACTGGCTGGAGCAGCTTCTTCTTCCTCACGCTCGAATTCCTCGGGGAATTCACCAGCGATGGTTTCCAACAAATCTTTCATGGTCACCATGCCCAACACCGCGCCAAATTCATCCACCACCAACGCATAATCCGCGCTGCTTTGACGGAACAATTCAATCGCATTCAACGCCGTCGTACTATCCGGCAAAATCAATGGTTGGCGCAAGGCCGTCTGAATATTGATTTCTCCCGATTCAAGCAGCTGGTTCAGCAAATCTTTTTTACTGATATAGCCCAAAGGCTCATCTACACCTGCCTTACCGACAACCAACAAACGGCTATACGGCGTATTTTTCAACTGCGCATTTTGCTCTTCCCGACTTTGGGAAATATCCAATTTCTCGATCTCCCGACGCGGAATCATCACGCCCATAATCGGACGCTCCGCCAAAGTCAGCACGCTGCGAATCATGGATTTTTCGTTTTCTTCAAAATGCTCGTCATCGCCGCCATTATCGCCTGCTTTTGCCAAAATGCTTTCGCGGATACCCATCATACCCAACACATTTTCAGCGGTGCGCTTACGCCAAGAAGTGCTGATGTAGTCATTTTTACGGGCATTCTTTTGCGAAACCTGATTAAACAGTTCGATCAAAATCGAGAAGCCGATCGCCGCATACAAATAGCCTTTCGGAATATGGAAATGGAAGGCTTCCGCAATCAGACTGAAACCAATCATCAACAAGAAACCCAGACACAACATCACAACGGTCGGATGCTTATCCACAAAGGCAGTCAACAGTTTGCTGGCGGAAATCATCACCGTCATCGCCACAACAACCGCACCCATTGCCACCACAATATGATCCACCATCGCCACTGCCGTAATGACAGAATCGATAGAGAAAACCGCATCCAAAATCAAGATTTGCGCCACAACGCCCCAAAAAGCAGAATGCTTCTTCTGCCCTTCAGCAACAGCAAATTGATTGTGGCCTTCAAGGCGTTCGTGCAGCTCGGTAGTTGCTTTATAAAGCAGGAAAATACCGCCGGCAAACATAATCATGTCTTTACCGGAAATCTCCAGACCGCCCAACTCAAACAAAGGACGCGTCAGCGTCATGATGTGCGCCATAAAGCCCAGCATGAAAATCCGAATAACTACGGCCAAACCCAAGCCCGTTATCCGCGCCTTATCACGTTGCGACGGTTTAACCTTGTTTGCCAAAATCGCTACAAAAACAAGGTTATCAATACCTAAAACAACTTCCAAAACCAGAAGCGTGGCAAAGCCTATCCAAGTATGCGGCTCTGCCAACCAACTGAAATCCATAATGATTGTGTTCCTTTAAAATACAAAAAGGCAGCCGTTCCGCTTAAAACGGACAGACTGCCAAAGTTCGGACATAAATAAAGGGAAAGAAGCGGTATAACAACTACTCTGCTCTGCGTCTTTCATGAAAAATTTATGCCTCGGTCAAAAATAATGGCAAACAGTTTATCAGTTTGACGAAAGAAAGGCAAAGTCTGGCAGCATATTTTCTTTTAAAAACAGCCTATACCATCACTTACCAGCTTTCAGACGGCCTTTTCTTACTTGATAAAACCATCAATCGGCGCATAACCCAAGAAATCTGCCTGATCATTCAATATCACAACCCATTCTTTACTGCGCGCACTGGTAAATGGCAAGAAATACAATTCTTTTCCATCGTTTTCCAGCGAAGCCTGTTTAAAAATTGACTCCTCACTCATGCCACGGGCTTTTGCCAAGACAAATAACGGTTTCATTGTCTTACGAATTTTCTCACGTTCCTGCTGCGAATCTGGCAACCACCAAGAAGGCCTCATACTCGGTTCAACACCTTTCAAAGACAAATCAAGACTTTGGTTAGCTTCATCCGGACCCGTTGCTTCACGCAACCCAACACGACGCGCGCCAAACCAAGATAAATCCTGCAAATCCTTCGGGGCATGGCTCAAATCATTTACATCAATTTCTGCAGCAGTTACCACATTTATCCTATCGGTTTCAAATGCAGCAACCACTGGACGTGCCAAAGATACACTATATAAACCATAAATCAAAGCAGCCAGCTGAATCATGCCGATTAAGGAAAAATCAACAATCCTCTCTTTAAGTTTCTTGCTCGGACTGGCAAGAATCAAAGTCAGCAACGGACCACAAACAATATCTACTGAAATGACCAGTTTATATAAAGCCAATCCACCTGTCAGCTCGGCATACGGATAAGGATACCAAACTCCAAATACCAACAAAGCGGCCAATCCTGCCAAAATCAGACTAATCAACAAGTGCCATGCCGCATTTTTTAATGCGAACCGAAAGCGTGATGAAGAATGTAATGTATGTGAGTTTTCCATAAATAACAATAAGATATTATTTTTCTATAAATATTATGTATAGCTTAAAAAATAAATGAGATATTTAAATATGCTGGTAGGCCGTCTGAAAATTGAAGCATTAAGTACAACCATCTCACCACGCATTATCAATATGTTAAAAATACTAATAAATAGATAAAATAAAAACCACCATGCAACATGGTGGTTTTAAAATTTGGCTCCCCGACCTGGGCTCGAACCAGGGACCTGCGGATTAACAGTCCGTCGCTCTACCGACTGAGCTATCGGGGAATTAAAGATGGAATTATATAGAAAATATCAGAAATCTGTCAAGCAACAATCTATATAAAAACAAAAATATTTTTAGGGGCTGTACTAGATAACCAGAATAAATTCTGCTTTACTAATTGTTTTAAAATAGAAATTTGAACTTTTATTTCACCATGGTTAAAACGCCATTCACATTCCTTCAAATACAGCTCAAAATGCTCTTTGGGAATGCCGTTAAACTTACGTAAGTGGCGTTTTGCCTGATTCCAAAAGTTCTCAATTCCGTTGATGTGATTTTGTCGATCAGCAAAATGTGTGCTGTGATTAATGCGAAAGTGGCTAAACTCACTCACATCAAGTACGTCATAGCTTTTGTAACAATCAGTATAAACAATACTGTCAGGCTTTACTTGCTCACGTATTATCGGCAATAAAGTGGCAGTTTGTGTATTGGGCACAGCAACGGTGTAAACCTTGCCGTTGCGCTTCAGAAGCCCGAATACAACCACTTTGCTGGCTGCACCGCGACCGCGTTTGCCTTTGCGCTGCCCACCAAAATAGCTTTCATCAACTTCTACTTCGCCATCAAACATTTCCAGATGCGGGCTGTTATGAAAAATTAGTACACGTAAACGATGAAAGTAATAGGCTGATGTGTTTTTATTAACACTGACTAATTGCGCTGCTGTGCGTGCGGTAACACCTGCAATAAACAGCTCAATCAGTTTGTTTTGTTTGTACTGACTTAAACGGCTTCTTCTCATAGGGATTATTTTAACCTGAAATTAGATTTCCCTAGTTATCTAGTACAGCCCCTATTTTTATATCTTTTTAATTTATAAAACTTTTATAAGATTTCAGCAATTTGTTTGGCTGCACGTTTCGCATCTAACAAAATCAAGCCCAATTTACCGCTTTCTTTTGCCATCAATGCCAACACTGCTTTTTCACCTGCTTGACTCAACAGAATATAGCCGTTTTTACCTTTAACCATTACCTGATCCAACTCACCGCAAGCCAACTCACGCACGGAACGATTGCCCAATGCCAAAAGCGTTGCCGACATCGCGCCTACACGGTCTGCATTCAGGTGGGAAGGCAGCATGGTTGCGATCGGCAGGCCGTCTGTAGAAATAACTGCAGAAGCAGTGATATCAGCAGAGGTATTGTTCAAATCGCTTAATACAGAGATTAATAGTTGTTGCATAGTCGCTCCATTCTAAAATAAATATCGGTCAGGCAAAAATCAACGGCTGCCGTATCGGTGGTACAGCACTTTAACCAAAGTAACAAAAGCCTCTTTATTTAAGTCAGGCATTCCGCCAATTACCAAAATCAGCTTGGTCATGCCAATATACAGAGGGAAAAAGGTCAATTCACTTTGGCCTGAAGGATCACAAATACCCCATGCGCTATTATTGATATGCAGGTTATTGCGAATCAAAAGACGGTGATTGTCTTCCATTTTGGCCACTTCGCTCGCCAAAAGGCCCAACTCTTCCGCAGCCTCGTGATGGAAATTGGCATTGGCAAAATACAAACCGTTTTCATCAGCCAATAAAGCTTTGCCAGAATTAGACAACTGTTCCAACAATGTAGGCAATTGCTCGTCAGTCAAATGGATATCGTCTGTGCTGATTTCCTCATCACCATACAAGAATTCCAAGCGTTGGAGACGGTACAGCAGATTCAAAGCGGTATTGATGTCGCTGGTATCCGCCCACGCCAAGATTTTTTCGCTGCTGATGGTTTCAGACGGCTCTGCACGCAACAGACCATACAATAAAGTTCTGCTGGCACTGGGCGTATCACTTGAAACAGCATAATACGCACCCGCCGGTGTAATCTTAGGATATAAATTTGCTTGTAAAGAGAGTGTCGCTTCCATCTTATACCTCTAATCCGGGGTCAATTGAGAACAACATGGCAGTAACCAATTGTCTTACATCGTCTTTTCGACGCGCATCAATCTCAAAAACCGGTACATTAAAATTATTCTGTGCTAAATATTTTTGATAAACATCCACGCTTGGTAAGGATCGGATATCCATCTTCGTTACCCCTACAACCAGAGGCGCTTTTTTCAGCAACTCCCGGAATGCATCCAAGAAGAATTGCAAGTCTTTCAATGGATTGCTTCTTGTATTATCCAAAAGAAGCACCAAGCCCATACTGCCTTGGCTCAGAATTTCCCACATGAAATTAAAACGCTCCTGACCAGGCGTACCATACAGGTGAACCTTAGTTTCCTCATCCAAATGAATGACACCGTAGTCCATCGCCACAGTCGTGTACCCCTTACGGACAAGTGTAATATCGGATGCGGATGCATCGGTTTGAACCGGAGGTTCATCAGATAAAGCTGAAATTGCAGTGGTTTTACCTACGCCAACAGGACCGGTAAAGATAATTTTATTTTCTTTCATGACGTGTCCTTTACGATTTACCCAGCAACTTACGCATCAGGCGTTGCAACAGGCCGCGAGGTTGTTCTTTCGACGGACCGGCAATTTTTTGAGCCTCTTTGCTCATTGCTGTTTCAGGTACGTCTTTGCTATTCACATCAATCTGTTCGTTCAATGAAGGCGTATTGTTCGCATCAGTTGCAAACTCTGTATCTGTCGCCAAAAAGCCTGTCATATATGTTGCCGATAAATAGTTCAAAATATCAGGCATTTCTAAAGGCATGACTTTATAGAGGATGTTCAGATTAACAGACGTTTTCGTCAGAAATGCCGACAAACGCATAGATTCTGGAACATGTGCCAAACGGGTTAAGTTTGGCCACCGCTTGAGTGTAAAGACAGTTTGCGGCGTCATCGGATAAATCAGACGGCCTGATGCAGTCCAAATAGCCATTTGCCACAAGCATGACATAATGGTAACTTTGGCTTTTTCTTTCCATTGAGGATTATCAGGAACAGCCTTACACACGACAGCCAAGTTATCGTTCTTACACAATTTCTCCAACTCGTTGGCACTGACTGTCAACAGTACTCGCTGGATGCTAGGAAACACGATTAATATCGGCTTGCCTTCATGCAAGACAGCAATATCTTGGTGTCCTTGACTGGCAAATTTTAGCGCGCCCAACAAGCCTTTATTTGGATTAAATCGGCGAATGGTTGCTTTTCTTGTGCCATCTGAATTTGATTGTCTTTTATTCTCTTCAGCCGCTTGTTGTTCAGACGGCTCAAAAACATTGCCGCCTTGAGCCAGGCTGCGCAAAACAGGAAACAAGGTATCGAATTTGACCGGCTTAGCCAAATAAGGAGTCGTTACTGTCGGCAACTCGGAAGAAAACATAGCCACAGGTACTTCCGGATAAGTTTTCTTCGACTCTTTCCAAGCTTCTAAACCTGCCGGAGTATCGGTATCAACCAATACCAAATCCGGTTTTTCATCAGAGTCAGGGGAAACGATGACGTAATTCGTCGTATTGTGCATTTTAAATGCCATACGGAATACCGCCTGCTGTTGCTCGCCCATCTCCTGTAACATAACCCGTATGGTTTTAATTTTTGGTAAATGATTATTCATCACTCGTACTTTCTACGATTATCTTATTTTTTTGAATATTGGTTCATTCGTTGCAAGAGACGGCTCATTGCCAAGACAACCTCTTCAGGCAGGCTGACAACACGCTCACGCAACAAGCGCAGAAATTGTTCTAAACGTCCCCAATCTTCAACGCGTTCGTACAAATCAAACAAGATAATGTACAACTGCGATTCTTGAGGATACTGCAAAACAGCCTGTTCCAAAGTACCGATGGCCAAATCCAATTGACCATAAGCCAACAAAGATTCCACTTCTTTCAGAGCCTCATCAGCTGGTGAAGAGCTGGCGCTGATAACTGAAGAGTCTTTTTGAACCAACTCACGATATTTGGCTTTCATCTGCAAAGAACTTGGCTGAATGTAACCGCGTTTCAAGCCAATCTCTTTAATTTGCTGTTCAGACGGCCCTTTTTCCAAATCATCAAAAATTTCGTGATAACCAAGGTTATAACCCCAACCAAGCATACGTTCTTTTACTTGACGGCCATATTGACCCAAAGAGTGGTAAAGCTTCCACAGATGCTTGGCAAACTGCCCTACTTCTTCATTCTGATAATCCAGACGCAAGGCATCGATAATGAGACCAGCGGGCTTCGCAGAAGTTTGGATTGCTTTGTTGTATTGATGCAAAGCAGTCTCGTAGCTAATCTTGTCTTTCAAGATTTTTGCACTACGCTCCGGTTTGGCAAAACCAATAACCGCGCCCATCTCTTCAGGGCTGATTTCGCCAAAATCTTTCTTGCCTAATACGATAGGCGCACGTTTGCCCATGCCTGGAACGACAATGCGCTCAACCGAGTCGTTCTCAAAGACAATATGCTCGTCGGAAGCAACTTCCAAACCGCTTTGTTCGCCAATTTGACGATCCACTTCCTGCATATTCCAACCAAGATGATGCTCGGCAAAAACACGCAGGCGCAGGTTAGTAGAATCCAAAGCCAGACCGGCTTTCAGGTATTCGGCTATGCTGTCTTCAGAAAGGGAGGCACTATGACGCTCAAGCGTATCCGCCAGCATGTCGATATTGCCGACACGCAGATTCAAACCGATTAATTCATGAACCAGCTTTTCCGGAGCACCGTCTTCCAAAGTATTGAGATAACCGGCCAAAGACTCCGCTGCTTTGCTCTCATAGCCGAACTGTTTATAAACCTGATATTCGGTCAACGGATCGACTTCTTGTGCGGAAACAGAAGCTGTTGCATCGTTTGAGCCGCTTCCACCCCATTCCCAGTCTTGATTATCCGCATTGGAAACTGTCTGGTTGACTTTCTCAATCCAGTCGTTTCCATCCTCAGAGGAGGCTGTATGAGCAGCAGACGTACGGCCGCTTTTTGATGCATGTGCGCTTTGTTTGTCTGAATTGTTACTTTGTTTATGACGAACAAAAACCAACACCAGCAAAAAAAGCACCAGCAAAAAAATAGTTAAAAGTTGATAGTTCAAGAACACCTCCCGGTCTTGTGCTGCAAACTGCATTTATTAACATCTGTTGCTTTACACGCAACTTCAACGTTATTAATTCCCCAAACGAATGATGATAACATGAATGCACTCATTTTTACATTAAAAACCCTACTCACATAAAGGACTTGATACCAATTTACAACTCAAACACACCGATGGATTCAACATGCGAGGTTTGCGCAAACATATTCATGATTCCTGCCGCCTTAAACTTATAGCCCTTATCAACCAAGACACCGGCATCTCGTGCAAATGTTGATGGATTACACGAAACATACACTATCTTCTGAGGCAAAAACGGCTTGTGTAGCGATTTGACAACAGCATAAGCCCCGTTTCTCGGCGGATCCAGCAACATCTTGTCAAATCGTCCCCACGACTCAACAGTCTTTTCATCGGTATCGAATAAGTCTGCAACAGAAAACGTCATATTCTCGGCACAACGATTCAGGCGTGCATTTTCCCTTGCCCTATCTATCAGATAATCGGCACCTTCAATACCGACAACCGATGCGCCACTTTTTGCCAGCGGCACACTGAAATTGCCCAAACCGCAAAACAGATCGGCAATCCGCTCCCCTTTTTGAGGGTTTAAAAGCCTGACGGCCCTTGCCACCATCACTTCGTTCAGCTGAGCATTAATCTGCGTAAAATCACCAGGCTTATAAGGCATTTCCACATCAAATTGAGCAAAAGTATAGTTCAGGGTAGGCGCGTTCTCAGGGTAAAACGGCAAGGACTCAGCATGATCCTGCAACCATATTTGCCATGCCTTTTCAGCACCCAACAATATCTTATCAAACCAATTACACAATTCGCTTAATATTTGTTCAAACGGTTGATTTACGAAACGAATGTTGAGTACCGTCACATTTTTCCCGCAATAAAACTCAACAAATTTCACTTTTACACCGTCATCATGCAGCTTTTGCAGCAAATTGCGGACATCAGGCAATCTATCGGACACATGCTTAGGCAAAATATGGCAATGGCGGATATTGACGACATCATGGCTTTTTTTGGCCTGAAAACCGAGTTTCAGACGGCCTTGCTTATCCGCCGAAACACTTAAACGCGCCCTATCGCGATAATACCAGGAGTAACCATATAAAGGGGGTAAAATTATCTCCGGCTTGACCTTACCTATCCGTTCCAACTGTTCTTCCAAAATCCGTTGCTTTAATGCAACTTGCGCTCCGAAAGAAACATGTTGAAGCGAACAGCCGCCACATGTATCAAAATAGCAACATGCGGGCTCGACACGTTCGGAAGAAGCCTTCAAAACCTTTTCAACTTGAGCCTCGGCAAACTGCTTTTTCTCTTTATGTATGACAAACGTTACACGCTCTCCAGGCAGCGCACCGCCGATAAATACGGCCTTCCCATCAACTCTGGCAACACCCCTGCCCTCATAATCCAAAGAAAAAACTTCCGTTTCTTGATACTGTTCTTTCACACCCATACCGTTTCCGTCACTCAGCCGCTCCCCGACCATTTAACTGTCTTCCAATACCGAAAGCGCATATTTTCTCACAAAAACACAGAGTTTCAGGTATCATGCGCCAAAAACTTTCATTTCAAACCCTACAAAAAAAGACGACATGAAAAAAATACTATTCGGCCTGACAGCCGCCCTTTTAACTTCAGCCGCTGCTGCAAACACGCTTATTCCAGACGTCTCCCCCGCCTCTTCCGGACAACACGTCGTTATCAATATTACGCAACAGCGTTTGTTCCTCTACGACAACGGCAAACTAAGCAAAATTTATCCTGTTGCCGTCGGCAAAGCCATGACCCAAACCAATCTGGGCGAACATAAAATCGGCGCAAAAGCCTACAACCCAGTTTGGCATATCCCTAAATCCATTCAAAAAGAACGCAATGATGGCGTAAAAAGCGTACCGGCTGGTCCAAATAATCCGCTGGGCCCCGTATTTGTCCGTCTTGGCGACCCTAAATTAAGCCTTGGCATTCACGGCACCAATGCCCCTGCCAGCGTACCCGGCGTCCGCAGCCATGGTTGCGTGCGCATGAAATCGCCTGACGCATTGGAATTCGCCAAAACCATTGCAACAGGTTCTCCTGCCTCCGTTATCTACCAAATGGCAAGCCTGAACGAAGATGCCAACCAAAACTTGTGGCTGGCTGCCTATCGTGACCCATACGACAAGAAAAACCTTGATACGGCTGCCCTGAAAAAAAGCATTGCCGCCTGGGCAAAAGCGCACGGCAAAACCATTCCTGCCGCACGTGTGGATGCAATCCTGAAAGGACGCACCGGCGCAGCAAACTGTCTGACCTGCGCCAAAGGCGTGAAACTCAAATCGCCTTTGAAGTCTTTGGCATGGACCAGCGGCACGGATGCTTACAGCAAACCTAAAGTCATGCCGAAACCGGCTCCTGCTAAAGATGTGGTATTGCCTCAAGGCACTGAAATCGAAGTTGATGCTACCGACGATACAAACAAGGCAGCATCCGAACCGAAACAAAGCGTTCGTCCGACTCCGGTGAAACCGGCAAAACCTGCGGCCAAACCGGTAACTACTCCGGCGGATGCTCCTGCCTCCGCACCTAAAGCCGCTTCCGAACTGGCTACTGCCCCAGCTTCTTCTCCTGTGAAAGATGCTCCGGCAAGTAGCGAACCGACAGATTTGCTGTTCTAAGCAGAACAAAATACATAGCTAAAGGCCGTCTGAAATGAATTTTTCAGACGGCCTTTTCGCACAACTGGATATTGGAAATAGATGTACCTCTTAATTCAGACGACCTTTTTACTTTCCAAATATTCTGATAAACCGCGCTCGCGCAAAATACAGCTTGGGCATTCATGGCAACCACCGACCACGCCGTTATAACAGGTATGCGTATGCTCGCAAATATAATCCAACACACCCATTTCATCTGCCAGCGCCCATGTTTGCGCTTTGGTTAAATACATCAAGGGAGTGTGAATTTGAAAAGCGTAATCCATGGCCAGATTCAGCGTGACATTCATCGACTTGACAAACACATCGCGACAGTCGGGATAACCCGAAAAATCGGTTTCGCACACGCCGGCAATGATATGGCGTATTCCCTGCCCTTTGGCGTAAATAGCGGCGTAAAGCAAAAACAAAGCATTGCGTCCATCTACAAATGTATTGGGCAGGCCGTCTGGAGCTGTTTCAATGTATGCCGTATCATCCATCAAGGCATTGTGTGTAATCTGTTGCATCAGGCTCAAATCGAGTACCGTCTGCTTCACGCCCAAATCTTGGGCAATCCAACGCGCTCGCTCCAATTCGATGGCGTGGCGTTGCCCATATTGAAAAGTGATGGCCTGCACATTTTCACATCCATATGTTTGAATTGCCTGAATCAGGCAGGTTGTTGAATCCTGCCCGCCCGAAAAAATAACGAGGGCCTGCTGTTTTTCCATAGTAAATTCCTAGTTTTGTTAACGCAGGAGGTTTGCGAACCGCGTGATTCGAAGATTGACGGATTATAACGGATTTCATTTATAATCACGGCACTTCATTTTCTTTTATATAGCATAATTATGAGCATCTACGCCCTGAAACCAAAATTCCAAAACCTTTTGCGCCCCATTGTTAAGCGACTTTATCAAAAAGGCATTACTGCCAATCAGGTTACTCTGTTTGCCTGCGCCGTTTCTATTTTGATTGGTTTGCTTTTAGCATTGTTTGCAGGTGTATCCACATTATTCTGGCTTTTGCCGATTTGGTTGTTTGTCCGCATGGCGCTGAATGCAATGGACGGCATGCTGGCACGGGAGTTCGGCCAGCAATCGGCATTAGGCGGTTATTTGAATGAAATCACCGATATTGCCGCCGATGCTGCTTTGTATCTGCCTTTTGCCTTTATCGTTCCCTTCGGCGGCATACAAATCGCCCTGTTTATTTGGCTGGCGGCAATGACTGAGTTTTGCGGCGTTTTGGGACAAGTCCATGGCAACGGCCGTCGTTATGACGGGCCATTCGGCAAAAGTGACCGCGCATTCTTTATCGGCGCATTGGCCGTATGGTATGCAATCGACGGTAGCTTCCATTCGACTTTCTATATCCTTATGTGGCTGGCCTGCGCGGCATTGGTTTATACCTGTTACAAACGTGTCATCAATGGCTTGAAGGCCGTCTGAAACCTGTCCGCGTTCTTGGGTTAATCACCGTTGATTAGAGTATTTAAACCCATCAACCTGTTTTACTGAAAACAAAAAGGCCGTCTGAAACCATAAAGTTTATGGTTTCAGATGGCCTTTTATCCAGTAGCCAAGATAACTTACTGTTTACCCAGCTGACTGTAATCTACCAACATATACTTGGCAGTAATTTTCTGCGAAGCATTGCCTTCATCGCCCATCAGAATCATCTGCGGCTTGCCGTTAACGGTAATCGAATCGACGGCCTCAACGTTGGTGATGTGTTGCAGATTAGGCAGAGAGATTTTTTGCGGTTCATCGGTCGGATTACCGCCCCAAGTCCACAGTTGTGAGAATTTCTGTCCATTCTCATCCTTCACTTCATTGGCAATCACGTAGGTTTTCAACACAGGATCATAGTTGAGGGAACGGATACCGCCGCCATCAATATCAATCACGGCCACTTCATCAAACTCAGGCTTAGCATTGCGCTCAAACACATCTTTCGGATTGCTGATAAACGCAACTAAAGCCATGTTGTTGAACTCAGGATCACGGAATCCCAAAACAAGACGTTTTTTCACCGGATCAAACGCCATGCCCTCAATATTGATTTCTTCAAAAGAAACTTCTGCCTTGGTTCGCTCGCGAATCAAATCATGCAGCTTGTGATCGGTTTCCAAAACCTGCGTCAGATTGTCGTAGCTGGTCAGCCCCAACACGTTGCCGTCTTGGATTTTAAAGCGCATCAGGTGTTCGCGGTCAGGCGAGCGGTTGCCTTTACGGGTGCGCGAGTGTGAAGTCAGTGCGTAGATAAAGCCTTCATCGTCGCGAGCCAAAGCCTCCAAATCGCTGAGACGACGTTTGAAACCTGTAATCACGCGTGTATCCAATGCCTCGTCTTCCACAAACCTGCCGGTTTTATCAATGCTGATGATACTGAACGCATGGTTGGGTTCGTCTTCCGCGATCAGCAACTTACCATCCGGGAGCTGTTGTACGGCAGAAGGCTCAAATACTCCGTTAAACATATTGATACCCAGCGAACGCAGCTCTGCCGCATTGTTGGCCGGAGGCGTCAGCAATGACGGCAATGTTTTCACGCCGATAAATGCCGCCAACGAAGCCAGCAAGCCCCAGCGGAACACCGCATAAGATAAGTTAATGTATTTAAACTGTTTATCTGCCAACAAACCAAGCCAATAAAGATGATCGCTCATCTTTTGATAGATTTGTTTACGGTCGCCCATAATCTCCTGCATCATTTCCCAATATTGATCTTTTTGCAGTTTTACACGGTCTTCATAAATCAAAATATTGGGTTGGCTGCCGCCAAAAAAGCGCGTTTCGGTACTGCTGAGACGGGTTTTCAAATCCCGCAGCTTAGAACGTCCACGGACAAAATCCTTCAACCATGTACGCGCCGCCTGCATTTTGCCGATACGTTCCGGCGAAGCAGAAAGCAATGCAAACACGATAGACGCTGCGGCAGTAATCATAAACGTACTGGCCGGAATCAAAAACTCGGGCGATGATGAAAAAATAAACGCGCCCGAAATCATCAGTGCAGAAACAATAAAACCATTCAGCGAAATCATAATGTTCGCTTTAGTTGTCGCCAGCGCCAACAATTCCATCTCCGAGCGTACGGCGTTGCGGAACATGGTTTCCACGCCCTTATTCGTACCCAACAGATCAGACGCATTCAAATCCTCGGCTTTATTTTTTTTCTTCTTCGCCTTGTCTTTTTTGCGTTTGGCTTTCTTCTCACTTTTTTCAGACGGCATCTCAGGATGTTCAACCACTTCCTGACCTTCTACTGCTCCAGCCACAACCTCAACTTCGTTTTCAACCACACCGTTTTGCTTGTGATCCCAAAACTCAACATCCTGTTGGGATCTGGCAGCTGCGCCGTCGTTTAAAGGTTGTTCTTGGTCGCCTATCTGCTTCGGCTGACCATCTTCCTTCCAATCATTCAAACTCATATTATGACTCCCAACATCAAACACTTTGAACTACATGGAAAATAAAAAACATATTTAGTTCATTTATTTCAGGTAATTTACATGCTGTTTACATTCTTTAAATGCCTAAATAGCAAACTGTCGCAGGACCAAAAGCCCTGCGACAATCTACTTTATATCGAAATATTAATAATCGATGCGTTCTTTGATAATTTGCAAATCAGGATACGACAAAACAATGTCGTACTCACGGCCATTTTTAAAAGCCTCAACCTCCAACACAGGCTGACCTCGACGGCTATCGGCATCAACATCGTGAATCTGATAGCCGCGTTGTTCCAACATTCTTACGGCTTTAGCACGGTTTTGCTCGAAGTTTTTGTCGCTGTAGATTTTGTGTTCGATGTAATCGCTGGCACCGGCAGTAGCAGCAGACAAAGCAACGATGGCAGTCAATAAGAATTTTTTCATGTTTGATTTCCTTTTAAAATGTGTATTCGGGTTTCGATGGATGTATTAAAACATGACAAAATTAGCAGTTAATTAGTGCTTGGTTAAACACAGTAAAGGCCGTCTGAAAACTGTTCAGACGGCCTTGATCCTTAGTCATCAAATTTCAAACGTATTGCCCAAGTGTAAATCCTGAAGGTTAGAAACGATGAAAAGCCTGCAGCGAATATTCACCCAACAAATGGACAAATCATGAACAAATTTTGCGAAATCACCTTTTGCCAACAAATCGGCAGCAACCAACAACACAACCAAGATGCCCTTTTTAACGGCGAACAAGTGTTTCAATATAAACTCAAAACCGCTGAAACATGCCTTGAAACCCGTCCACGCTTTATCATCGGGATAGCCGACGGCATTTCCAATAGCAATCATCCCGAAAAAGCCAGCAAATCAGCCATGCACCTATTAAGCCGTACAGCCAAACTCAGCCGTCAAACCATCAATCATGTACAAGCCGCTTTATCTCAAGAGCTGGCAGAGGATTATTTGGGTTCATCAACCACTTTTGTTGCCGCAGAAATCGACCAAACCACCGGCCAAACCAAAATCATCAGCGTAGGCGACAGCCGCGCCTATTTGATTGATACACAAGGAACATGGAAGCAACTGACCCAAGATCACTCGATACTCTCCGAATTGCTGGATGGTTTGTCGGATAAAAAAGAAGAAGGGTTCGCCACCATATATGGCGGCGTTTCTTCTTATCTAGTAGCAGATTATTCCGAATTCCAAGACAAAATGTGCCATATCGAACTTACGCTTAAAGCAGGAGAAAGCCTGCTGCTTTGTTCAGACGGCCTAAGTGATGCTCTTTCAGAAGAAATAAGAGAAAAAATTTGGCAACAATATGATAACGATAAGTCCCGTCTGACTGTGTTTCGTAAATTAATTGCGAAACAAAGAGTTTATGATGATATGTCGGTAATAGTTTATAAGATTATCCAAACACCCTCTATCCAACCTTTTAACAATCACTGTCATCCGTTTTAAGTGAAATTTGAAACCATCTTTTACCATTTCTCTCCATCATTGCATTCGTCCGATATGTCATGATACTGTTCAAAAAACATGACTATTAGGAGTTTCTCATGTCCGAACAGCAAAAATACTTTTCTACCCAAGACGGTACTTCGCTTTTCTACCGCTATCGCCCTGCTGCCGATGGTTCTTCCGACAAAGCCATTGTGCTGTTCCATCGCGGACATGAGCACTCCGGCCGGATGATGTTTGTGGCGGATGAGCTGGGTTTTGATGATTTTGCCTATTTTGCTTGGGATGCGCGCGGTCATGGCTACAGCCCCGGAGAACGCGGCGATAATCCGAGTATCGGCACTTCGGTTGCAGACGTAGATGATTTTATCCGACACATTCAAAGCGAATATGGCATCAAACCTGAAAACATTTGCGTGATTGCGCAAAGTGTCGGAGCGGTATTGGTTTCCACTTGGTTGCACGACTACGCCCCGAAAATCCGCTGCGCCGTATTGGCATCGCCCGCATTCAAAGTCAAGCTCTATGTTCCGTTTGCCCGTACCGGTTTGAAAATGATGCAAAAATGGCGTGGCAATTTCTTTGTCAACAGCTACGTCAAAGCCCACTATCTGACCCACAATATCGAACGTCAAAAAAGCTACGACAATGATCCGCTTATTGCCCGCGCTATTTCTGTGCGCATCCTGCTGGGTTTATATGAAGCGGCCGAACGTGTGGTTGCCGATGCGCAAGCCATTACTACGCCTGTACAACTGTTGATTTCAGGCAGCGATTGGGTTGTTCATCATAAACCGCAACATGATTTCTACAACCGTTTGGGCAGCCATATTAAAGAACGCCATATCCTGCCCGGTTTCTACCACGACACCTTAGGCGAGCAAAACCGTGAAATCGCGTTTATTGAAATGCGCCGTTTTATCCGCGAGCGTTTCAATCAGCCTTTGCAACAAGTCGATCTGACTCAAGCGCACTTATTTGGAGACAGCCGTCGCGAAGCTGACGAACTGGCGACGCCTTTGCCTGTTTGTACGCCTCGCGGCGCATTCTGGGCAACATATCGCGCCTCGCTCAAACTGGGTTCGCGCTGGAGTGAAGGCTTGAGAATCGGTCAAGAAACAGGTTTTGACTCGGGCAGCACGCTGGATTACGTCTACCGCAATCAACCGCAAGGCAGCAATGCTTTCGGTGTATGGGTGGACAAATACTATCTCAACGCCATCGGCTGGCGCGGTATCCGCCAACGCAAAGTCAATATCGGCAAAGCCATTCAGACGGCCTCAGCCAAACTGCGTGAAGCAGGCAAACCTGTACACGTTTTGGATATTGCGTCTGGTCATGGCCGCTATGTATTGGATGCCCTGACTGCCGACACATTGCCTGATTCCGTACGCTTGCGCGATTACAGTCCGATTAATGTCGAAGCCGGACGCAAGCTGATTGCCGAGCGTGGCTTACAAAACACGGTAACCTTCAATGAGGTCAATGCCTACGACTGCGCCAATTATCACGATTTACAGCCGCGTCCAACGCTGGGCATCGTCTCCGGCCTGCACGAATTGTTTGCCGACAATGATTTGATTTTGAACTCACTCTACGGTTTCGGCGAAGTCATTGAAACCGGCGGCTACCTGATCTACACCGGCCAGCCGTGGCATCCGCAACTGGAAATGATTGCCCGCGCCCTAACCAGCCACAAAGCAGGCAGCCCAAACTGGGTAATGCGCCGCCGCAGTCAGCAGGAAATGGATCAGCTGGTTGAAAAAGCCGGTTTTGAAAAAATCCATCAATGGATAGACGAAGACGGTATTTTCACCGTGAGCTTGGCAGTGAAGAAATAAAAATAAAGGCCGTCTGAACAATTTTTTAACTTTCAGATGGCCTTATTTAAACCATGTACCTATCCATGAAACCCTCTCTCAAAACCTCCCTGCTCAAGCTGATCTTAGTCGGTATCCTGTTTTACGCCAGCTACGGCATCTCCAATCATTACACGGCATCGCTGGACTATGTGCCTGAAATCGCTTTTGCATGGGAGAGCAATATTCCGTTTTGGGCATGGACGATTGTGCCTTATTGGTCGCTAAACCTGATGTATGCCGTGGCATTTTTTCTTTGTCGTAATACGCATGAACAAAACCGATATGTAGCGCACCTTGTAGCCGCCCAACTGATTGCGACTGTTTGCTTTGTACTGTTTCCGCTGCGTTTCGAGTGGCCTAAACCGCCTGCCGATGGACTGTCAGGCTGGCTGTTTGATTCATTGGCTGCATTTGATTTGCTGTATAACCAAGCGCCATCTTTGCATATCGCGTTGGCGATTATCGTGGGTGCATTTTATTGGACGCGCTTTCCAAAAATCCGCCTGCCGCTTTTCTTATGGCAAAGCCTGATTGCCTTGTCGGTACTGACGACTTACCAACATCATTTTATTGACGTGCTGACCGGCGCATTACTCGGCTGGCTGGTGTTGTGGGCTTTCCCGCATCAGATGACTTCGCCGTTAAGACTGGACTCAAGTGATGTACGCTCAAGAAAGATTGCGCTGCTGTATTTGCTTGGCGCGTGTTTAATGGCTTTGCCTGCGCTGCTGGGTGGCGCGTGGCTGTGGTTTATATGGATTAGCGTGTCTTTGCTGATGGTGGCCTTTGCCTATTTGACTGGAAATGCGGCCTTCTTCCAAAAACAGGCCAACGGTAAATTATCGGCGGCAGCGATGGTTTTACTGTTGCCTTATCTGGTGGGCGTACGGCTAAACATGGCGTATTGGTTACGCGGTAAGGTGAAAACGGCACAAGTCCGCCATGATGTATGGATTGGCAGCGTTTTGGGGATTTCAAACCATCTGCCTGCCGTATTGGATGTATGTGCCGAATATCCCTGCCGTAGCCATCAAGGAGAATATCGCGCCCTACCTTTACTGGATATGGTAACGCCGTCTGAAAGCGATTTGGTTCAGACGGCCTTGATATTGGAAACCTTGCGCCAAAAACACGGCAAAGTGCTGGTATGTTGCGCTTTAGGTTATGGAAGAAGTGCCGCAGTGGTGCTGACGTGGCTGCTGGTCTATGGTGGCTGCAAAGACTTGGCGCAAGCGAAGGCCGAACTCAAACAGGCTCGACCGCAAATGGTATTATCGCCGGCCACTGCCAAAGCAGTCGAAGCTGCTGCCAACCGTTTAAAACAAGGATAATGATGAACAACGCAACCGACAGCCGTATTACCGCCCACCTGCTCTCTACCGCACATTATGTTGCCGCCTGCAACGCCTTACTGCTCGCCTTGTCGGTAAAATATGGCGGCGCATAGTTTGCGGTGCAACTTGTCTTGGCAGCAGTTTTGTTGTACTGCCATATCCGTATTCACTTCGATCGTCGCGTGTTCCAAGACTTTGCCGACAACCGCTACTCTCCTGAAGACTTTGACTACGCCTTACAGCAAAACGGTTTACGTCAAATTTCAGGCAGCCGTACGTTGACCCAACGAATAAACGGCACACTTTCCCTATGGCGTAAAAGCTTATACCTGACCGCTGCACAATTTTTAATTTTGCTTATCCAAAGCATTTGATTATTTTGGCTGATTTACCCAAACCAAATCCTTAGCGGTATCTCACTCCCAAAGGCAGAAACAATGAAAAACTTCCTCAAAAAACAACTTGCCTGGCTGACCGACCAAGCCTTGTGCCTGTCGGTCTCTTTTCTTACGGGCGTGCGCCCCAAAAGCCCGCGCGAGCTGACATTCAATCAGCACCAAAAGGTCTATTATGCCAATCACGGCAGCCATGGCGATTTTGTGCTGGTGTGGATTTCCCTACCTCGCCGCTGGCGCTTGTCCACGCGCCCAGTCGCCGGTTCGGATTACTGGCTGACAAGCAAACTCAAACGCTTCATCATTCAAAATGTTTTCAACGCCTTACTGATTCCGCGCCATAGTGATAATCCGCAAGCGATTACCGAGCAGATGAAAGACGCGCTAAACGCAGGCGACTCTTTGATTATTTTCCCTGAAGGCACGCGTAATACTGACGACAACACCATCCTGCTGCCGTTCAAGTCCGGCATTTATCATCTGGCAAAAAGCAAACCCAATACCGAATTTGTGCCAATTTGGATAGACAACATCAACCGCGTACTGCCCAAAGGCAAAATCCTGCCTATCCCGCTTTTGTGTGAAGTTCATATCGGACAGCCGCTTACTTTGCAGGAAAACGAAGACAAAGACAGCTTTTTGACACGCATCCGTGAAGCGCTGCTGGCACTCAGGCCGTCTGAAAACGACCGCAGCGAGCCTCGTCAAAACGAACCTGAAGTTCAGCAAAACAAAGGAGGACAAGCATGAGCCTTTCTACGACTTCCCAACAAATCATTGTCGAACAGGCCGCCGCTCATCTGACTCCGCAAGCCAGCTATATTTTTGTCGGCGTATTTGCCGTATTGTGTTTTGCCAGCATCATCGGACAATGGCTCAAGCGCAAAAATGGCGCAGATAATGCCACCATCGCCAACCTTAACGCCCGCATTTACGCATGGTGGCTGATGACGCTGGTGTTGCTGGGCGCGTTTTGGTTCGGAAAAATCGGGACAGTTGTACTGTTTTTCCTGATTTCATTTGCCGCACTACGCGAATTTATGACCCTCGTCTATCGCCGCCGCAGCGACTATTACAGCATGGTGGTCTGCTTTTACCTGCTGCTGCCGGTGCAATACTATTTCGTCTATGACGACTGGTACGGCATGTTCAGCATTTTTATTCCGGTTTACGGCTTTTTGATACTGCCGATTATTGCCAGCCTCAGCGGCCAAACCGCGCACTTTTTGGAACGCGCCGCCAAAACGCAATGGATGGCGATGATTTGCATCTTCTGTCTGTCCCATGTTCCGGCGCTGATGTTTCTAGATTTGGACGGCTTCGATAACAGCAATAATATCCTGTTGCTGATCTTCCTGATTGGCGTGGTGCAAGTATCAGATGTGTTGCAATACGTTTGGGGCAAACTGATTGGCGGTGCAAAAATCATGCCCTCGCTTTCTCCATCTAAAACCATTTCCGGCACTGTCGGCGGTATTTTATCGGCCACTGCCATTGCCGCGTTGATGGCGCCGATTACACCGTTCTCCCACGGCCAAGCGGCCGTTATCGGCTTTATTGTCTGCCTGATGGGCTTCTTTGGCGGCCTGGTTATGTCTGCCATCAAACGCGATTACGGTGTCAAAGACTGGGGTAATATGATACGTGGCCACGGCGGCATGCTTGACCGCGTGGATTCGATTTGTTTTGCCGCACCCGTGTTTTTCCACATCACCCGTTATTTCTGGAACGGCTAAACTTCAGGCCGTCTGAAAGCTGTTTTCAGACGGCCTTGAATGCATGAAACTGCCAACCCTGCCGATTCGTTATACAATACGCGACCATTGTTATTACACACACAACATGAATAAACCTTCTCCAATCTTTCCCATTTTTCTTGCTACGATTATCTTCGCGCTCATTGTTTGGTCAGGCATCAATCCCCATGACCGCGCGGTCTGGTACGCCGAAATCATTCCCGTAGCATCCGTATTCTTCCTTTTGGTTGCCACCTACCGCATTTTCCGCTTCAGCAACCTAGCCTACTTATTCATGAGTTTTTGGCTGATCATGCATTCCATCGGTGCATACTACACTTTTGCCGATGTACCGTTTGAATCCATCAACCGCTTTGTCGAGCCAATTTTGGGCGAAAACCGCAATCATTACGACCGTATTGCCCATTACATCATCGGCTTTTATGCCTACCCGATGGCTGAATGGCTGCTGCGCCGCAAGCTGTGCAATTTGCCGTTGGCCTTATTTTTCTCCCTGTTCTTCATTATGAGCGTGGCTGCCGCCTATGAAATCATCGAATGGCAATATGCCGTCATCGATGGTGGAGAGGCCGGACTGGAGTTCTTGGGCTCTCAAGGCGATATTTGGGACGCGCAAAAAGACATGCTTGCCGATACTTTGGGCGCGTTAACTGCTCTGTTTATTTTTGTGTTTACCCGACCCGATAAACGCTTGGGTTTCTCTTAAATCTACCCCTTTACAGCAAAAGGCCGTCTGAAACCAGATTTTCAGACGGCCTTTTTCATTTTTCTATTGGTATGTTGGAACATTGGTTGACAATAATTGGAGTGGGTTGTCGACCATCAAGTTGAATATAAAGTTTTAAATATCGACATCAAAGTGCGCTAGTACCAATACAGAAAGCTTCATTAATAACAATTTTGTCGGCCAGCCTGATCTAAGATTTGCCGACAACGGTATAGATTCTATGCGCATGATGATGCGTATAGAAGATCATGACACCTTTTTTAACCGCAAATTGCAAATTAAAAGTAATATGGAATTGTGAGAAATCACCAAAATTTACTCGACAATGTCGAATAATCTTTCAGTGAGTAGTTCCTGAAACGTAGTACATCTACTTTAAATTGAATAATCTAGGTTTAAAACAAAAGGCCGTCTGAATGTTTCAGACGGCCTTTTGTATGTTTTTTCCATACGGTTTTATCAAATATAAAAAAGCGTACCTTGTTAGGTACGCTTTTTTCAATCTGACTCAAAATTAGAATTTTGCGCCAGACTCGTTTGCCATAAAGTCTACAGCTGCTTTAACTTCATCATCACTCAGGCTGCCATTACCGCCTTTAGCCGGCATAGAATTAAAGCCTTCGATAGCATGTTTGTGCAGAGTGTCTTTACCTTGTTTGATACGAGGAGCCCAGTCTTCTTTTTTACCTACGACAGGAGCGCCTGGAATCAAACCGCCATGACATGTTTTACAGTTGGCTTCAAAAACAGCTTTACCATCAACTTTGGCAGAAGCCTCTTCAGGTTTAGCTTCAGCTGCTGGAGCTGCTTTGGCATCTGATGCAGGAGCGGCAGATGCTGCGCTGTCAGCTGCAGGGGCTGATGCTTCGGCTGCTGGAGCAGCTTGAGCAGGCTCAGCTTTTTTAACAGGAGCTTTTTTACCGTCTTTGTTAGACATACCCCAAACGTAAGCAGTCATGATGTGCAGCTTGTCTTTGTCGAGGAAGTGACCCCAAGCAGGCATTTGGCTGCTGCGGCCGTTGGTAATGGTTTCGGTAATCGCTTTTTGAGTACCGCCCCACAACCATACATCATCAGTCAGGTTCGGACCAAGACCTTGGATACCTTGACCTTTGTCGCCGTGACAAGTGAAACAGTTGGCAGGTGGGCCGCTAAACAGGACTTTACCGCGTTCTGCACGTTCTTCGTCGTATTGACCTTTAGGTTTAGAAAGAGACATAACATACTGTGTTACGTTTTTCACGCCTTCTTCACCCAAAGCAGGACCCCATGCAGGCATGGCGGCAGTACGGCCTTTTTCAATGGTTTCCTGAATCTTTTCAGGTTCACCGCCCCACAACCAGTCGTCGTCAGTCAGATTTGGAAAGCCTTTAGAACCTTTGGCATCTGAACCGTGACATTGGATACAGTAGGTATTGAAAAGGTTTTGACCGATAGCTTGTGCTTCAGGATTTTTAGCCACTTGGTCAATCGGCATTTTGGCAAACTTAGCATACACTTGGCCGTATTTCTGTTCAGCTTTGGCAACCTCTTCTTCATACTGACCGTGGCTAGTCCAGCCCCAAATACCTTTAAAGTCACCGACACCCGGATACATGACCAGATAGCCGATACCGAAGGTCCAAGTGCAGACATACAGCCAAAACCACCAACGCGGCAGCGGGTTGTTGTATTCTTCAATACCGTCCCATTCATGACCTGTCGTTTTGACTTCTTCGCCCTTTTTAGGACGCTTCACAACGTTTTGGGAAAGCAGCAGCCATGCCAAGCCGATAAAGCTGAGCACGACAATAACTGCAATGTATATATTCCAGAAATTGCTGGTAAATTGGGATGTTGTGTTCATTCTTTTGCTCCGTGATCACGGACTAAACTGTTATCGCCCGTCTTTGTCAGACGACCCTTTATCATCATTGTCAAAAATACTGTTGGCAGCATCATCGTAGTTCTTTTTATTACGTCGATTAAAAACAATATAAAGCACTAAGATGAAACTGATAAAAACCCAAACAGTAAAGAGCGAGCGAGCCCAGTTCACGTCCATGATGTTACCTTACGTTTTTCAATGCCAAGCCTAAGCCTTGCAGGTATGCAATCACCGCATCCAGCTCTGATTTGTTTGCCAAAGCTTCAGGAGCTTTTTCAATTTCTTCATCGCTGTAAGGCGTACCGACTTTACGCAGGGCTTTCATATGCGCCACGGTTGCTTCGGCATCAACTTTGTTGCGGGCAAGCCATGGGAAAGCAGGCATATTGGACTCAGGCACAACGTCGCGCGGATTCAGCAAGTGGATGCGGTGCCATTCGTCGGAATAGCGGCCGCCTACACGAGCCAAGTCCGGACCGGTACGTTTGGAACCCCATTGAAACGGATGGTCATAAACAGACTCACCGGCAACGGAGTAGTGACCGTAACGTTCGGTTTCTGCACGGAACGGACGAATCATTTGAGAGTGGCAGTTATAGCAGCCTTCGCGTACGTAAATATCACGACCAGCCACTTGCAAAGCGTTATAAGGTTTCACACCTTCAATAGGTTGGGTTACAGCCTTGGAGAAGAACAGCGGCACGGCTTCAATCAACAGACCTACGCTGACTACAAGCAGGGTAAATACAATCAGGACGCCGACTTTTTCTTCAGCTAATTGTTGTAATTTCATTTTGGTAGCCTTTTCTTATGTTTTTAGTGGTGCTGGGTTTGAGACACCGCGGGAATTTCGGCATCAACCGCTTTGCCACTGATGGCTGTACGGTAAACGTTGTATGCCATGATACACATACCGCTCAGGTACAGCAGGCCGCCGGTGAAACGAATCATGTAGTAAGGCATGGTACGTTTAACTGACTCTACAAACGAATAAGTCAAAGTACCGTCAGCATTCAGAGAACCCCACATCAGGCCTTGCATCACACCGGCAATCCACATCGCGGCGATATACAGAACCACACCGATGGTTGCAATCCAGAAATGCGCTTCAACCAATTTGGTGCTGTACATTTCGTTTTTACCGAAGAGGCGTGGGA
Source organism: Neisseria subflava (assembly GCF_005221305.1). NCBI lineage: Bacteria > Pseudomonadati > Pseudomonadota > Betaproteobacteria > Neisseriales > Neisseriaceae > Neisseria > Neisseria subflava. The sequence continues at coordinate 74,463 of NZ_CP039887.1, read as the reverse complement.
TCATATAGTAAACGGAACCGATGGTTACGAAGCCTACCCAACCCAATGCACCGGCGTGAACGTGTGCAACAGTCCAGTCAGTGTAGTGACTCAGAGCGTTAACAGTTTTGATAGACATCATCGGACCTTCGAAGGTAGACATACCGTAGAAGGACAGAGATACGATCAAGAATTTCAAAATCGGGTCAGTACGCAGTTTGTCCCATGCACCAGACAGAGTCATAATACCGTTGATCATACCGCCCCAAGAAGGTGCGAACAGGATCAAAGACAATACCATACCCAAAGATTGAGTCCAGTCAGGCAATGCGGTGTAGTGCAAGTGGTGAGAACCTGCCCACATATAAGTGAAAATCAAAGCCCAAAAGTGAACAACGGACAAGCGGTAAGAGTAAATAGGACGACCTGCTTGTTTTGGTACGAAGTAGTACATCATACCCAAGAAACCGGCTGTCAGGAAAAAGCCCACCGCATTGTGGCCATACCACCATTGAACCATCGCATCAATCGCACCAGAGTAAACTGGGTAAGATTTCATCAAACCGGCAGGGATGCTGATATTATTGACGATGTGCAACAGCGCAACAGCCAAGATAAAGCCGCCGTAGAACCAGTTGGCAACGTAAATATGTTTGATTTTACGTTTGGCAATCGTACCGAAGAATACGATAGCGTAGGCAACCCACACCAGCGTAATCAAAATGTCGATAGGCCATTCCAACTCGGCGTATTCTTTACCTTGGGTATAACCCATAGGCAAGCTGATAGCCGCAGCCACGATGACAGCCTGCCAACCCCAGAAGGTAAATGCAGGCAACCAACCGCCAAACAGACGGGTATTACATGTACGTTGAACAACGTAGTATGATGTACCGATCAAACCGCAACCACCGAATGCAAAAATAACCGCATTGGTATGCAGCGGACGCAGGCGGCCAAAGTGGAACCAAGGTCCAATTTCAGATAAATCAAGGGATGGAGCAAATAATTGGGCGGCTACAATTACACCGACCAACATGCCCACAATACCCCAAACTACAGTCATGATGGCGAACTGGCGCACCACTTTGTAGTTATAAGTTTGTGTGTCCATGGAAGTCTCCATAAATTATGGGTATAAAAAATTTTTATCTCACCCCAACCCTTACGTTTATGAAAAGCGCAATACGGCTAAGGCTCAAATTTTTCTAAATTTAACATAGACACCACAACATGCCAAGCAAAATTACATTCCATATTGCATAAAACCTTTAGTGAGACATCATCTCATTTCTTTTATAATCAATAATTTATTTAAACATATTCAATAAATAGGGCACGGCATTTTTTCAAGCCTCCTTTTTCGTACAGATTTATTGATATAGATTAAACCCAACCTTTTAAAACACTTATTCTTAATAAACTTTAGCAAACTATACGATAGCTATGATTAATTACAAAATTACCCCCAACTTTCTGTCTCATGAATGGCACATCACCTTATCGTTCACCCAACCCAATGATTATGAAACAGAAATCAGCCTACCAAACTGGGTTCCCGGCAGCTACCTCATCCGTGACTTTGCCCGCCACATCACACACATCAGCGCACGCTGCGACGACAAAGCCCAGCCGCTAACACAAACCAGCAAAAACCATTGGCAAACCCCGGCCCTCAGTGGAGCGTGGGAAATTTACTACACCATCTACGCATTCGACTTGTCTGTACGCGGCTCATTCCTCAGTACCGAGCGCGGCTTTTTCGATGGCGCGTGCCTCTTCTTAAAAGTACACGGACAAGAGGAACAACCGCACCAAGTCGAATTTCCTACCCTGCCACACACATGGCAGATAGCCACAACCCTGCCCCAAATTTCGGCGACCACTTTTCAGACGGCCTCATATACCGAGCTTATTGATCACCCCGTTGAAACAGGCATCATCGAATTCCTCGACTTTGAAGCACAAGGCATCCCCCACCGTATTGCATTAAGTGGTATTTACCCCGATTTCGACCGCGCCCGCTTCCTCGCCGATATTCAAAAAATCTGCGAAACCGAGTTGGCGATGTTCCCCACCCCTGCCCCGTTTACCGAATACCTTTTCCTACTACATCTGGGCGACAACCTCTACGGCGGACTGGAACACATCAGCAGCACCGCCCTACTCGCCGACCGCCACAGTCTGCCATCTTACGATATGGGCGAAGCCGACAAAGCCTATACCGAACTGCTCGGCCTCTTCTCCCATGAATACTTCCACGCATGGAACGTCAAATCCATCAAACCGGCCGTCTTCGCACCTTACAATCTCGACCAAGAAAACTACACCGAGCAACTTTGGGCATTTGAAGGCATTACGTCCTACTACGACGACCTCTTTCTTGCCAGAAGCAAAACCATCAGCCCCGAAGCCTACCTTACCCTGCTTGCACAAGGCATCACACGCGTACAGCAGACACAAGGCCGTCTGAAACAAACACTTGCCCAATCCAGTTTCAGCGCATGGGACAAGTTCTACAAACAAGACGAAAACAGCCCAAACGCCATCGTCAGCTACTATCAAAAAGGCGCACTGGCCGCACTTTGCCTCGACCTCATCATCCGTGAAAAAAGCCAAGGCAAATACACCCTCGACAGCGTGATGCAGCAACACTATCGCGACTGGTGCGACACCCATCAAGGCATACCCGAAAAACACTGGCAAACCCGTTGCCAAGAAATGACCGGTTTAGATTTAGCAACCTTCTTTCAGACGGCCTTATACAGCACCGAAGACCTTCCGCTCGCAGAATGTCTGCAAAGCGTAGGTGTCAAACTCGACTTCATCCCCCTGCCACGCCAACATGGTGGAGCATTTGCAAGCGAACCCCAATCGGTTGTCCCCGCCAACGATTTGGGTGCACGTTTCAAACAAAACGGCGACCATGCCGTCCTGACTCATGTATTTAATGGCGGCAGCGCAGAAAATGCCGGACTCTGCCCGCAAGATAAAATCATCGCCTTAGGTGGCTATGCCTGCAACGACCTTGCAGCGCAGTGGAGCAAACTGCCTATCGGCACGCGCACCACCATCCATTTCTTCCGCCAAGGCCTATTGCGCGAAACCAGCATCACAGTTCAAGCAGCAGAAGCCAATACCGCCCTGCTACACATTACCGATCGCCCAAAACTCGAAAACTGGTTGTACAATCATTAAATAAAACTTCAAACGGCCTGCCACTTTCTAGGCCGTCTGAAATCTACATATCCGCTCAATATAAAGAAAGGAAAAACTATGCCCATCCGTAAACTGACCGACTCCCTCTATATCGCCCCCCAACTGACCGAAGCCGATATCCAAGAAGCCGTACGTCTCGGCATCCAAACCGTCATCTGCAACCGCCCGGATGGCGAAGAAGAAAACCAACCGGCTTTTGCCGAAGTGCAAAACTGGTTTAAAGAGGCCGGCATCAACCAATTCTCACACCAGCCCGTTGTTGCGCCTCAAATCAACGCAGCCGATGTTGCAGCCTTCCAAAATCTGTTACAACAATCTCCGGCTCCTATCCTTGCCTTCTGCCGTACCGGCACTCGCTGCTCCTTGCTTTGGGGTTATCATCAAGTGCAACACGGCGCATCCGTAGCCGAAGTAGTTGCCGCAGCCGAACAGGCAGGTGTCAACCTCAGCAACTTTGAAGCCCGCCTGCAAGAAGCCAAAGATAAAGGTTTGGCTTAATACTTAATTTATATAAGTAGCAGCCTTTAAACCAATCAGGCCGTCTGAAACCCATTTTTCAGACGGCCTAATGACTTTTATTCACAATCAAACCTTATTTTTAATTTATTTCCACTATCCTAAAAATATATTTTCTAAATCAAGCCCGAATTGACCTGTATCAATACCCCAACCCTATTTTCATTTATAATGCCTTTCAATGCTTCAGGGTCAAGCCCTAATCATCCAGTTTTCCTCTATAAGAGCCAGCTCTCTTATTAAATGATTTTTCTTTCCTCTTGATGTGTGTGTGTTTGGGTGTGGCCGAAAGCCACCCCCTTTTTTTTTATACCTACCCCCCTTTAAGGCCGTCTGAAAACTTTCAGACGGCCTTTCCTTTCCCCTCACAAAAATAGTATAAAATCCCCTTATCGTTCAAACCACAAACTCCAAATACCATGGTCAATAAACTCACTCCCCCTCCAAGCCTGCCCGATCCGCAAGACCTACGTGCCGTTATCGCTTACAACATGCGCCTCTACCGCGTTAATCACGGTTGGTCGCAAGAAGAACTGGCACGCCAATGCGGACTTGACCGTACCTACGTTTCCGCCGTTGAGCGCAAACGCTGGAACATCGCCCTTTCCAACATCGAAAAAATCGCATCCGCGCTTAAAATTGCTCCTTACAAACTCCTCCTTCCGCCGCAAGAAATGCTCCGTCAAATGACCGAGCCTGCCGATACCCAAGCCTAATTCACAGCCAGATACCATCATGACCGCCGCCCAACAAGCCATCCAAACCTACCAGCAGCAAAAAGCCGCAGCAGAAACTGCCTACCGCCAAAACAACCGCCCTACCGTTTATTTCCGCGACCATATCGCCGCTGCCGAAACCCTGCTGCAAAGCCTCTGGCAAATCCACTTCCCCGACAGCAACGACATCAGTCTCATTGCCATCGGCGGCTTTGGGCGCTGCGAACTCTATCCCCATTCCGACTGGGACTTAGCAATTATTTCCTCCACTCCTTTTTCAGACGGCCTGCAACAGCAAACCGCCCAATTTATCCAAATCCTTTGGGACGCACGCCTCAATCCGGCCATCAAAAGCGGCAGCATAGAAGAAATCCTCCAAAGCACCCAAAACGACATTACCGGCGAAACCGCCTTTCTTGAAGCACGCCACCTACAAGGCAATGCCTACCTTACCGCCCAACTTCTAAACAAACTCAACACACGCCGCGACACAGCCGCCTTTATCGAAGCCAAACTCCTCGAAATGGAGCAACGCCATACCAAATCCCAAGGCACAGGCGCACAACTCGAACCCAACATCAAAACCTGCCCCGGCGGCCTGCGCGACATCCACACCCTTATCTGGACAGCCAAAGCACAAGGCATAGACAGCAACCCCACCGCCCTCGTTACCGCCGGCGTCCTCACACGCACCGAAGCCGGTATGTTGGCCCATGGCTACCGCCGGCTCGCCAACATCCGCATTCATCTCCACCTTACTGCCGACCGCCCCGAAGACAGGCTGCTTTTCGACTACCAGTCCCAAGTTGCCGAAAGCTTAGGCTATACCCAACCCGACATCCGCGGCCGAAGCGAAGCCCTAATGCACACCTTCTACCGTGCCACCAAAGCCATCAAACAACTCAACGGCATCCTCATTCCGGTTCTCAAAAACCATCAAACCTCCAGCCGTCCCCAACATATCCACCCCATCGACAGCCGCTACAAACGCATCGGCCACCAAATCGCCGCCAACAACCTTGCCCTGTTCGAGCAAAATCCCGAACACATCTTCACCATCATTCAAACCATGCAGGAGCAAAACATCACCACCATCGAGCCGCAAACCCTGCGTGCATGGTGGGCATCCACACGAAAAATCAACGCCCGTTTCACCCAAAATCCAGAAAACCGCCGCCGCTTCATCCAATTCTTCAAACACGGCACCGGCCTTACCCAAACCCTCCGTTTTCTCAACCTCTACGGCGTACTTGGCCGCTATCTCCCCGCATGGGAAAAAATCACCGGCCTGCTCCAACACGACCTCTTCCATATTTACCCCGTAGACGACCACATCCTGACCGTCGTCCGCAATATGCGCCGTCTCGCCATCGAAACCCACAGCCACGAAATGCCCGAGGCCAGCGCCATCATGCAGGCCTACCCAAGACCGCATGTCCTCTACACCGCCGCCCTGCTACACGACATCGCCAAAGGCCGTGGCGGCGATCACGCCAAAGAAGGCATCAAAGACGCACAACAATTCGCCGCCAACCACTACTACACCGAAGAAGAAAGCCACCTCCTCGCATGGCTGGTTGAAAACCACCTGCTCATGTCCACCGTTGCCCAAAAAGAAGACATCCAAGATCCCCATGTCCTCCAAGCCTTTTGCCGCCGTATTCCCACGCGCGAATACCTCGACGCACTCTACCTGCTTACCATTGCCGACATCCGCGGCACCAACCCCAAACTTTGGAACACATGGCGCGCCAGTCTGCTCCAAACCCTCTACCACAGCACCGCCGCCGTTTTAAACAGCAAACACCACGATCCCGAACGCCTCCCCAACCGACGCGAACAAGCCTCGACCGATCAGCTCACACGCGCGGCCGTTCCCCTCAAAAACCAACAAAAACTCCGCCGCATCCTCGGCAGCGCATACTACGTCCGCCATCAGACGCGGGAAATCCTCTGGCACACCGCAAACCTCGCCTACGACACCCAAAGTCCGGCCGTCCGCAGCCGTATCCTCCCCCAAAGCAACAGCCTTCAAGTCATGGTATTCATGCCCAATGGCGACCGCCTCTTCGCACGCCTCTGCCGCATCTTCAGCAGCCACCGCTTCGACATCCAAGCCGCCCGTGCCTTCATTACCGAGCACGACTACATCCTTGACACCTTTATCCTGCAACTTCCCGACAATCTCCCGCCCGAAGAATATCCCGACCGTCAAAGCGCACTCGAAGCCGAACTCAACAGCTTCATCCACGGCAATACCACCGTCCAAAAACAAAGCGGCCGCCCGCACATCAGCCGCCGCATCCGCCACATCCCCATTCCGCCTACCGTAATCATCACCCCAGAAGAAGATTATCCCGGCTGGCACACCATAGACATCACCGCCGTCAACCGCCCCCACCTCCTCGCCGATATCGCCGAGACCTTCTTTGCACACAACATCAGCCTGCGCTACGCCAAAATCACCACCTTGGATCAGCGCATTGAGGACAGCTTCATTACCTACAGCCCATCCCTACAAGACCCGCAAACCCAAAACACCCTAAAACAGGCATTGATCGAAGTCTTAGCCCCATAAAGGCCGTCTGAACATCTTAAAAACATAGGGTGAGCATTTTTTGCTCACCCTAATCGCACCCAAAAATATAAACATCCTGAATATACCCTTCTAAAACACTCAAGAAATCCAAAGCCTTAAAATTCGAAACCAGAACTTCCTTCTGACACAAAACTACATTCAAAAATCATAACCCATATGAATATAATTCTAATGGAAAAATTTCATTCACCTATTACGCCAAACCCTCTTCAAAAATCCTTCCTTCCAAATTTTCTCCTTATCCGTATTCAAACAAAATACGCATACAAAATAAAACCTATAAAAAACAAAAAAATAAAATCACAAAATATTAAACTCACCGATTAATCCATAAAAATACCGCCTATTCAAATCAATTAACATATTATTGAGCCAAGCTTAATTTCTGACGAAAAACGTCACATGCCCAAACTTGCACACACTCTCTGTCACAAAAAACACAAAACTGACAAAAAACGTCAGCCCCCTAATTTCCCAAAAATCCTGAAACTTTCAAACAAAACCTCACAAAATTTAAAATTTAAAAATAATTTCAATAAAAACAATAAACAAAAAATAAAAAATAAATTTTCTAATCAGTTTTGCACACTTGGCACACCGACTGCTTGTAATAACACATCCGATAAGGCTCAAGCCTCAAAGCAGCAAGCCCGACGGAAGCTGTATATTCCTTCTTACTTATGGTTTACTCATAATACATAGTGCCAAGCACATTACGGATTTTTTACTTAAACACAATTATTCACACTTTAAAACTGGAATTTTAAACAATGAAAGCAATCCAAAAAGGTTTCTCCCTGATCGAATTGATGATCGTCATCGCGATTGTCGGCATCTTGGCAGTTATCGCCCTGCCTGCATACCAAGACTACACTGCACGTGCCCAAGTTTCTGAAGCCATCTTATTGATGGAAGGTCAAAAGTCTGCTGTTGTTGAATACTATGCAGATAAAGGCAAATGGCCTAAGAGCAATGAAGAAGCAGGTATTGCAGATAAGAGCATCATTAAAGGTAAATATGTTGCACAAGTAGAAGTTGGTGGTGACGGTGTTATTACTGCCACAATGAAAAGTGCTGACGTAAATAAGGAAATTGCAGGCAAAACCGTATCCCTTACTCCTCATGCCACTACTGCCGGTGCTACTACTGGTGCAACTGCAACTGCTAATGGTTCCTTTACTTGGACTTGTACTACAGGCAAAACCAGTGGCGTAGCTACAAAATTCTTACCTTCCTCTTGCCGTCCAGATGAGGAGAAACCAGCAGGTAAGAAATAAAGCTAGCTAACCTAATTTAAATATCTAACAAAAGATATTCGACTCAAAGCAAATCCCATAATAATTATGGGATTTGCTTTATAAAATAAAAATAAGAAAACGACATACTCAAAAATGAAAAACCTACGCAAAGCCCAAATCGGTTTTAGCCTGATTGAGTTGATGATTGTTATCGGCATCATCGGCATTTTGGCGGTAGCAGCTCTTCCTGCATACCAAAACTATGTTGCCAGAGCACAAGTAGCAGAAGGCATCATGCTGGCAGGCAGTATGAAAAGCTACGTCGAAGAGGCCTATGCAGATAAAGGCAGCTTGCCGCTTAACCTAAATATCAAGCAACTCGCTTCAGACGACAATAAAGTCGGTAACTATGTAAAGATTGTCCGTATTGAAGATAACGGCACTATTGTTGTCGCCATCGGTAATCAAGCTGCTGTTCCTGTGAAGAATACTGAAATCCACCTGACACCAAGTTTTGCAAAAACAGGTGCTACTAAAGGCACAACAGTTTGGTCTTGCGGTGGCACCATGGATACACAATTCCTTCCTGTATCCTGCAAACAGAGCCTGTAAGCTTATTTCCCAAAACACAAAAATACATTGCGAAGAAAACACCCCAAACAAAGCCAAATACAAACGCGGAAAACGAATCAAAGCAAAAGAACAAAACTCTCCAAAACACGGTCATTAAGAGCCTGAATGATCACATTACGAAAATAAATGCCGTCTGAAATTCATTTTCAGACGGCCTCTTTATATCCAATCCTAATATGACATAAAACTTTGATCTAGATTAGTTTCAGACGGCCTTCATCTTTTCACCACTACATAAAACAAATTCGCAACACTCCTTATAAGACAATTTGTCGCCTATCTGAACTCAATATATAATTTAACCATACAAGTCTTTATTTTTAAGCATTTTTCATTTTTAAAACATACATTACCTACATTGGGAGAACCATCATGCCTCATCTAAACTTGGATAAAACGGATTTAAAGATTCTGCAGGTTTTGCAGGAAAATGGGCGGTTGAGCAATGTTGAGCTTTCTGAAAAGGTGGCGCTCTCCCCTTCTCCCTGCCTGCGCCGTCTCAAACAGCTTGAAGATGCGGGCATTATTCAAAAATACGCTGCCCAGCTTTCTCCCGTATCTTTGGGCTTGGGCTTGCAGGCTTTTATCCGTGTATCGATTAGCAAGGCAAAAGATGCGCGCGAGGATTTTTCCGAATCTGTCCGCGCCTGGCCGGAAGTATTAAGCTGCTTTGCTTTAACAGGCGAAACCGACTATCTGCTCCATGCGTTTTTTACCGATATGAACGCGTTTTCCCATTTTGTTTTGGACACGCTGCTTTCGCACCACGGCGTGCAAGATGCGCAATCGAGTTTTGTGTTGAAAGAAATTAAAAACACGACTGCTCTGCCTTTGGTTCATTTGGTTCAGGATTAATGATTTGAAACTGATAAAGGCCGTCTGTTGTTCAGACGGCCTTTTGAATTCCAATGGTTTGCTTTAACATCCATACACTTGTATACTTTTTAAGAATAATTCACATAAGCTTTTGCTATGACTGACACCGCCCATCTCGATATCGATACTGTTTCAAAACATACCAAACAATGGCTGGAAAAAGCCGTTATCGGCCTGAATCTCTGCCCGTTTGCTAAAGCCCCGCACGTTAAAAACCTGGTTCGCATCATTGTCAGCGAAGCCCGTCATTTAGACGGTTTCCTTGAGGACTTGGATCGTGAATTGCAGCTTCTGGGCAATACGCCCGCTTCGGAATTGGAAACCACTTTACTGGTTCATCCGACGCTGTTCCCTGATTTTGAAACCTTCAACCAAATGCTGGAAATTGCCGACGATGCCGTTGTAGAAAACGAATTGGAAGGCATTGTTCAAATTGCGCCGTTCCATCCCGATTTTCAATTTGAAGGCACGGAAGCCGACGACATCAGCAACTACACCAACCGCTCGCCCTACCCGACCTTGCATCTGATTCGTGAAGACAGTATTGCCAAAGCGGCTGAAGCATTTCCTGATGCCTCGGCAATTTTCGACCGCAATATCGCGCTGCTGGAAAAAATGGGGCATGAGGGCTGGGATAAATTAGACATTCCGCGTTGTCCATTTCCACATCACAAGCCGTCTGAAAACAAATAATTGGTGATGGGAATATGGTTCGCTATTTATTGATTTTTTGCGGCGCATTGTCGCTCATCTTGGGCATTATTGGCATTTTCCTGCCATTACTGCCGACTACGCCTTTCATTTTATTGACCGCCGCCTGCTGGGCAAAGGCTTCGCCGCGCTTTCACAATTGGCTGTATCATCACCGCCACTTTGGCCCGATCATACAAAACTGGGAAAATAATGGCGCCGTGCCGCGCAAGGCAAAGTTCTTCGCTATCGGCATGATGGCTCTTTCTTGCCTGTTTATGTTTTGGCAATTTCCAGAACGCTGGTGGATTGGTGCCGTTTCATCAGTCTTCTGTAGCTGCGTGGCTGTGTGGATGTGGTTACGGCCGGAAGCATAAATTAAAACAGGTGGGCATTTTTGCTTACCTGTTTTTTTGTTTTCATACCCAATTTATCCATTAAAACAATCAGTAAGAACTAAAACACACTATTCAACCCTCATTTTTCAGACGGCCTCCATTTATTCAATTAAATGTAAATTTTAGCTAAAATTAATTCAAAACATTTTTTCGATAGTATTATTTTCAAGGTTTCAAGCTCCTGTTTCAAAAACATTTTTTTACTACTTCCAACTACTCCCATCGCTTTTATTCCTTTATTTGTATCAACATTTCTTTTGATTCCAACACTCTAAACCGTCCCTTAACACTTGCTTTGCGTTATACTTTCCCCTGACACAACCGCGCAGTTCGTCTGGATATTTTCAGACGGCCTGAATATTTCACCGCCGTGCTCTCTCAACGAAGTTCCTCACGGCGCAACAGAATAAAAAGGAAATACCATGCGCTATCTCTCATTTTTACTGCTTCTTGCCGCCCTTCCTGCTGCGGCATCCGATTTTAACGGCTCATCCGCAAGCCTGCTTTGGGGTCTGCCGTTTGCACTGATTCTCTTGTCTATTGCACTCGGGCCTCTGTTTTTCTCCCATATTTGGCACCATCACTTCGGCAAAATTACAGCGTTTTGGACGCTGCTGTTTTTAACGCCGTTTATCGTAACCTTTGGTTTCGGAGCCGGCGTACATACCGTTGCCCATGCGTTGGTTGAAGAATATATCCCCTTTATCCTGTTGCTTTTGGCACTCTATACCATTTCAGGCGGTATTTTTGTCAGCGGCGACTTGCACGGCTCGCCCAAATTGAACACAACCCTGTTGGCAGTCGGCACGGCTTTGTCGTCCATCATGGGGACGACAGGCGCGGCGATGCTGATGATTCGTCCGCTTTTGAAAGCCAACCATAAACGCCACTACCGCGTTCACATCGTGATTTTCTTCATTTTCTTGGTGGCGAATATCGGCGGCGGTCTGACTCCTTTAGGCGATCCTCCTCTGTTCTTAGGATTCCTGAAAGGCGTAGATTTCATGTGGACGGTCAAACACATGCTGATGCCTGTATTGATCAGTTCTGTGGTTTTGCTGGCCGTTTTCTACATCATCGACAGCCAACACTTCAACCGTGAACAAAGCGAACACCTTGCTCCTGCTCCTTCCGATAAAGAAGACAAAGTCAAAATCTACGGCAAATGGAATTTTCTGTTACTGGCCGGCGTAGTCGGCGCGGTTTTGCTGTCCGGTTTGTGGAAACCAAATCATCCGGGCTTTGAAATCTTGGGCAGCCATTATGCCTTGCAAAACCTAATGCGCGATGGCATTTTGCTGGCTTTGACCGCCGTATCTTGGATTATCACACCCAAACAGGTACGCGCAGGCAATGAGTTCAACTTCGAGCCGATTGCCGAAGTGGGCAAACTGTTTTTGGGTATTTTCATTACCATTTCGCCTGTTTTGGCTATTTTAAAAGCCGGCGAAACAGGCGCATTGGCTTCCGTTGTTTCTTTGGTTCACGACGCGGCAGGCAATCCGATTAATGTGATGTATTTCTGGATGAGCGGCATTTTGTCGGCATTCTTGGATAACGCGCCGACTTATTTGGTATTCTTCAATATGGCCGGTGGCGATGCCCAAGCTTTGATGACAGGCCATCTGTTCCATTCGTTGCTGGCAGTATCCATGGGTTCCGTATTCATGGGTGCGCTCACTTATATCGGTAATGCGCCGAACTTCATGGTCAAAGCCATTGCCGAACAACGCGGCGTACCGATGCCTTCCTTCTTCGGCTACATGGCATGGTCGGTAATTGTATTGGTACCGCTGTTTGCCCTGCATACGATGATTTTCTTTGTTTGGCAGCTCTTTTAAACTTAAAGGCCGTCTGAAATTCAGACGGCCTTTCATTTTCAGCCATATCATCAAATATAGCGTTTAAATATCAATCAGTTAAAAATTATTTCCCTTAACACTCGATTACACATTCCTACTTTTTTCCCACTTTTCCCGTAAAAATAAGCGTAAAACTGACATAAAGCAGCCTATACCTGATAAAATCTAAAGCTTTGTTGTTTGCGTTTATTCGTTGTTTTTATAGCAAACCTCTGCTTTTTCAGACGGCCCATCCGTTGTTTCAAAACATTACATGCCGTCTGAAAAAAACAATCCGACATCCGAATCTCAACCCACCAAAAAGTAACGCATCCTTATGATTAAGATAAAAAAAGGCTTAGACCTGCCTATCGCAGGCAGACCGGAGCAAGTCATTTATGACGGCCCGGCCATTACCGAAGTCGCGTTGCTTGGCGAAGAATATGTCGGCATGCGCCCCTCGATGAAAATCAAGGAAGGCGAAGCCGTCAAAAAAGGCCAAGTGCTGTTTGAAGACAAAAAGAATCCGGGCGTAGTATTTACTGCTCCGGCTTCAGGCAAAATCGCCGCGATTCACCGTGGCGAAAAGCGCGTACTTCAGTCAGTCGTGATTGCCGTAGAAGGCAACGACGAAATCGAGTTCGAACGCTACGCACCTGAAGCGCTAGCAAAATTGAGCAGCGAAGAAGTGCGCCGCAACCTGATCCAATCCGGTTTGTGGACTGCGCTGCGCACCCGTCCGTTCAGCAAAACTCCTGCCGTTGATGCCGAACCGTTCGCCATCTTCGTCAATGCGATGGACACCAATCCGCTGGCTGCCGATCCTACAGTTATCATCAAAGAAGCTGCCGAAGACTTCAAACGCGGCCTGTTGGTATTAAGCCGCCTGACCGAACGTAAAATCCATGTGTGTAAAGCAGCAGGCGCAGACGTGCCGTCTGAAAACGCTGCCAACATCGAAACACATGAATTTGGCGGCCCGCATCCTGCCGGTTTGAGTGGCACGCACATTCATTTCATCGAGCCTGTCGGCGCGAATAAAACCGTGTGGACCATCAATTATCAAGACGTGATTGCCATCGGACGTTTGTTCGTAACAGGTCGTCTGAATACCGAGCGCGTGGTTGCCTTGGGCGGTCCGCAAGTCAACAAACCGCGCCTCTTGCGTACCGTTTTGGGCGCGAAGGTGTCGCAAATTACCGCCGGCGAATTGGTTGACGCGGACAACCGCGTGATTTCCGGTTCGGTATTGAACGGCGCGATTGCACAAGGCGCGCATGATTATTTGGGACGCTACCACAATCAGATTTCCGTTATCGAAGAAGGCCGCAGCAAAGAGCTGTTCGGCTGGGTTGCGCCGCAGCCGGACAAATACTCGATTACGCGTACGACCCTCGGTCATTTCCTGAAAAACAAACTCTTCAAGTTCACGACAGCCGTCAACGGCGGCGACCGCGCTATGGTACCGATCGGTACTTACGAGCGCGTGATGCCGCTGGACATCCTGCCTACCTTGCTTCTGCGCGATTTAATCGGCGGCGATACCGACAGCGCGCAGGCTTTGGGTTGCTTGGAATTGGACGAAGAAGACCTCGCTTTGTGCAGCTTCGTCTGCCCGGGTAAATACGAATACGGCCCGCTGTTGCGTAAGGTGCTGGAAACCATTGAGAAGGAAGGCTGATTATGGGCTTGAAACATTTTCTAGAAAAAATCGAACCGCACTTCCTGCCGGGCGGCAAACATGAAAAATGGTATGCCCTCTATGAAGCTGCGGCGACGATTTTCTACACATCCGGTGCGGTAACGCGCAAAGCGGCACACGTCCGCGATGCGCTGGATTCCAAACGCATGATGATTTTGGTGTGGCTGGCTTTGTTCCCCGCCATGTTTTACGGTATGTACAACGTCGGCGCGCAGGCATTCGGTGCGCTGACGCCTGATTTGCTGCAACAAAGCATCGCCAACGACTGGCATTACGCCCTTGCCAACGCTTTGGGCATCAATATGTCGTCTGAAGCGGGCGTGTTGGGCAAAATGCTGTTCGGCGCGATTTACTTCCTGCCGATTTACGCGACCGTATTTATCGTCGGCGGTTTCTGGGAAGTCTTGTTTGCCACCGTACGCAAACACGAAATCAACGAAGGTTTCTTCGTGACTTCGATTCTGTTTGCCTTAATCGTTCCGCCTACGCTGCCGCTGTGGCAGGCTGCCTTGGGTATTACCTTCGGCGTGGTGGTTGCGAAAGAGGTGTTCGGCGGCACTGGTAAAAACTTTATGAACCCCGCGCTGGCAGGTCGTGCCTTCTTGTTCTTCGCCTATCCTGCGAATATTACCGGCGACACCGTTTGGACGGCGGTTGACGGCTATTCCGGCGCAACCGCGCTGGCGCAATGGGCGGCACACGGTTCAGAAGGTCTGAAAAATGCCGTTACCAATCAACCGATCACTTGGATGGATGCGTTTATCGGCAACTTGCCGGGTTCCATCGGCGAAGTATCCACTTTGGCGCTTTTAATTGGCGGCGCGTTTATCGTGTTTGCCCGCATCGCTTCTTGGCGCATTATTGCCGGCGTGATGATCGGTATGATTGCCATGTCTTCGCTGTTTAACGTCATCGGTTCAGACACTAACCCGATGTTCAGCATGCCTTGGTACTGGCATCTGGTTGTCGGCGGCTTCGCCATCGGTATGCTATTTATGGCGACCGACCCTGTTTCCGCTTCATTTACCAATGTCGGCAAATGGTGGTACGGCGCGCTAATCGGCGTGATGTGCGTGTTAATCCGCGTGGTCAATCCGGCTTACCCCGAAGGCATGATGTTGGCGATTCTGTTTGCCAACCTGTTTGCCCCGATTTTCGACTATTTCGTCGCACAAGCGAACATCAAACGCAGAAAGGCGCGCAGCAATGGCTAAGAAATTCGATAAAGACAGCTTCAGCGGCACGCTGATTGTGGTATTGGTTGTCAGCCTGATTTGTTCCATCATCGTTGCTGGTGCGGTCGTCGGCTTGAAACCTATCCAAGAGAAACAAAAACTCCAAGACAAACAAGGCTATATCTTAAGCGTAGCCGGTTTGATGGATAAAAACACCGACATCAGCAAAACCTTTGCCGAACGTATCGAGCAACGTGTCGTGGACTTGGCTACCGGCGAATACGTCGCCGATGCGCCTAAAGACTTCAGCGCACGCGTTGCCGGCAAAGACCCTGCCCAAAGCATCCAAATCAAACCTGAAGACGATTTGGCAGGCATCAAAAGCCGTGCCAAATACACTGAGGTTTACTTGGTAAAAGGCGAAGACGGCAAAGTCAGCCAAATCATCCTGCCTATGCACGGCAACGGTTTGTGGTCTGTCATGTACGGTTTTGTCGCCATTCAACCTGACGGCAACACCATCAACGGCATTACCTACTACGACCAAGGTGAAACTCCGGGTTTGGGCGGCGAAATCGGCAACCCTCTGTGGCAAAAAAAATTCGTCGGCAAAAAACTGTTTGACGAACAAGGCAAATTTGCCCTGCACGTCGGCAAAGGCGCAAGCTCAGACAAAGAACACGGCGTAGATGCCCTCTCCGGCGCATCGCTGACGTCTAAAGGTGTGCAAGGTTCGTTCGACTACTGGTTCGGCGAAAACGGCTATATCCCCTACCTGAACAAATTGAAATCAGCAGGAGCACAATAATGGCTGACATGAAACGCTTGAAACATTTGATGTTTTCACCCTTTATCGACAACAACCCGATTGCTTTGCAGGTTTTGGGTATTTGTTCGGCTTTGGCAGTTACCACCAAACTTCAGACGGCCATCGTAATGGGTATTTCCGTAGCTTTGGTAACCGGTTTTTCCAGCTTCTTCATCTCATTGGTACGCAACTACATCCCTAATAGCATCCGTATTATTGTGCAAATGGCGATTGTTGCTTCCTTGGTAACGCTGGTTGACCAACTGCTCCAAGCCTTTGCTTATGAGCTGTCCAAGCAGCTGTCCGTATTCGTCGGCCTGATTATTACCAACTGTATCGTAATGGGCCGCGCCGAAGCATTCGCCATGAAAGAGCCTCCTTTGGAAAGCTTGGTTGACGGTATCGGCAACGGCGCAGGTTACGGCATGATGCTGATCATCATCGCAACCATCCGCGAACTGATCGGCTCAGGCAAGCTTTTTGGCTACACCATTTTCCAAACCGTACAAGATGGCGGCTGGTATCAAACCAACGGCTTGTTTCTGCTCGCACCTAGCGCGTTCTTCATCATCGGCTTCTTGGTATGGGGTCTGCGCACTTGGAAACCTGAACAGGCGGAGAAATAACACATGGAACATTACTTAAGCCTCTTTGTAAAATCCGTCTTTCTGGAAAACATGGCACTTTCCTTCTTCTTGGGGATGTGTACATTTTTGGCGGTATCTAAAAAAGTATCCACTGCATTCGGTTTGGGCGTGGCTGTAACTTTCGTACTCGGCCTGTCCGTCCCTGCCAACCAACTTGTTTACTCGCTATTGAAAGACGGAGCGCTGGTTGAAGGCGTGGACCTGACCTTCCTGAAATTCATCACCTTCATCGGCGTGATTGCCGCTTTGGTGCAGATTTTGGAAATGTTCTTGGACAAATTCGTCCCTGCCCTCTACAACGCATTGGGTATCTACCTGCCTCTGATTACCGTAAACTGCGCGATTTTCGGTGCCGTATCGTTTATGGCGCAACGCGAATACAACTTCAGCGAGTCCGTTGTATACGGTTTCGGTGCAGGTTTGGGCTGGCTTTTGGCCATTGTCGCTTTGGCGGGCATTACCGAAAAAATGAAATATTCGGATGTCCCTAAAGGCCTCAAAGGCTTGGGCATTACCTTTATCGCCGCTGGCCTGATGGCAATGGCGTTTATGTCGTTCTCCGGCATCCAGTTATAAGAAAGGAATCGGCATGGAGATTATTTTAGGTATCGTGATGTTTACCGTCATCGTCTTGGTTTTGGCACTGATGATTCTGTTTGCCAAATCCAAGTTGGTGAGCGAAGGCGACATCACCATCAAAGTCAATAACGAAAAAGAGCTGACGATGCCTGCCGGCGGCAAACTGCTGGGTGCGCTTGCCAGCCAAGGCATCTTCGTTCCTTCCGCCTGCGGTGGCGGCGGCTCATGCGGCCAGTGCCGCGTTGTCGTGAAAAGTGGCGGCGGCGACATTCTGCCGACCGAGTTGTCCCACATCAGCAAACGCGAAGCGCGCGAAGGCTGCCGTCTGTCTTGTCAGGTCAACGTTAAAACCGACATGGATATCGAAGTACCGGAAGAAGTATTCGGCGTGAAAAAATGGGAATGCACCGTCATCTCCAATGACAACAAAGCCACGTTCATTAAAGAACTCAAGCTTGCCATTCCTGAAGGCGAAGAAGTTCCTTTCCGCGCCGGCGGCTACATTCAAATTGAAGCCCCACCTCACACTGTTGCCTACAAAGACTTCGACATTCCTAAGGAATACCATGAAGACTGGGACAAATACAATCTGTGGCAATACGTTTCCACAGTGGACGAGCCGATTTTGCGTGCCTACTCCATGGCTTCATACCCTGAAGAAAAAGGCATCATCATGCTGAACGTGCGTATCGCCACGCCGCCTCCGCGCGTCCCCGATGCGCCTCCGGGACAAATGTCGTCTTACATCTGGTCGCTCAAACCCGGCGATAAAGTAACCATCTCCGGTCCGTTCGGCGAATTCTTCGCCAAAGACACCGATGCCGAAATGGTATTCATCGGCGGTGGTGCGGGTATGGCTCCGATGCGTTCCCACATTTTCGACCAGCTGAAACGTTTGAATTCCAAACGTAAGATTACCTTCTGGTATGGTGCCCGTTCTAAACGCGAGATGTTCTATGTCGAAGACTTCGACCAACTTGCAGCAGAATTCCCGAACTTCACATGGCACGTCGCCCTGTCCGACCCATTACCTGAAGACAACTGGGACGGTTACACAGGCTTCATTCACAACGTGGTTTACGAAAACCACCTGAAAAACCACGAAGCACCGGAAGACTGCGAATTCTACATGTGCGGCCCTCCGATCATGAACCAGTCCGTGATCAAAATGCTCAAAGACTTGGGCGTGGAAGACGAAAACATCCTCTTGGACGATTTCGGCGGCTAACAAACAAAAAGGAAGAAACCTCGGTTTCTTCCTTTTTTATTGCCAGGCCGTCTGAAAACCATACTTTCAGACGGCCTGAACCTTTCTTTTACGATACAATAAAGGTTTCAAAAAATAATCCGCAAATCCCTTATGTCGTTTCTTCCCAATTCGTTTTACCGTCCAATAATCGGTTGTACCGTTGCCATCGTTTCTGCACTTACACTCTCTGCCTGCCAACCTGAAAAACAACAAACCATTACCCTGCAAGGCGAGACCATGGGCACGACCTATACCGTCAAATATCTTTCAGACGGCCAAGACAAACTCCCCTCCCCTGCCGAAATCCAAAAACGCATTGATGACGCGCTTAAAGAAGTCAATCGGCAAATGTCTACCTACCAGACCGATTCCGAAATCAGCCAATTCAACCAGTTACGCACCGTCAATCAGGCCATGCCCATTTCCCAAGACTTTGCCTATGTAACCGGCGAAGCCTTGCGTTTAAACAAACTGACGCACGGCGCACTGGACGTAACCGTCGGCCCTTTGGTCAACCTTTGGGGATTCGGCCCGCAAAAAGAAATCACACACGAACCGACTGTACAAGAAATCCAACATGCTTCAGAAATGGTCGGTACGGACAAACTCAAACTTTCCCAAGATGGGCAGCAGCCTACACTGGTGAAAACCCATCCCGAAGTCTATTTAGACCTATCCTCCATCGCCAAAGGCTTTGGCGTGGATAAAACCGCCGCCGAACTTGAAAAACTCAATATCGGCAATTATTTGGTAGAAATCGGAGGCGAGTTGCATGGCAAAGGCCACAATGCGCAAGGCAACCCTTGGCGTATCGGCATCGAGCAGCCCAATATTGTTCAAGGCGGTGCCACCCAAATCACTATTCCATTGAACAATAAATCACTGGCCACGTCCGGCGACTACCGCATTTTCCATGTCGATAAGTCAGGCCGCCGCCTTTCCCATATCATCAACCCTAAAACCAAACAACCCATCAGCCACAACCTTGCTTCCATCAGCGTAGTAGCTGAAAACGCCACACTTGCAGACGGCCTTTCAACCGGCTTATTCGTCCTCGGAGAAACCGAAGCACTTAAACTTGCCGAGCAAGAAAATCTCGCCGTTTTCCTTATCATCCGAACTCCGCAAGGCGGCTACCATACTGAAATGTCCAGCGCATTCAAAAAATTATTAAACTAACCTTCAGGAATACACACATGAAAACCCTCCTCCTTACTTTCGGTATCTTTATCCTTGTCATCCTCGGCATGGCAGTCGGCTATATTTTCTCCAAACGCACCATCAAAGGCAGCTGCGGCGGCATTTCCTCTCTCGGTATGAAGAAAATGTGCGATTGCGATACGCCATGCGATACCTTGCAAAAAGAGCTGGATAAAAAACAACATTCCGACAATCAAGACATCAAGGTCGATCATTAAGTCATTGGTGAATGTTTACTCATGATTTAAGACCGCTTATCCCCTATCAGGCCGTCTGAAAAATAAAAGAGCGCAATCCCAATGGATACACGCTCTTTTATTTTGCCTCTTATAAAGCAATTCAAAAATATCTTGCATACACATTTGAAATAAGCCCCAAACCAATCGGGAAACAAAAAGAAAAGCTCCTGCAAAACAGGAGCTTTTCTTGGAAGAAACCGGATTATTTCAATTTAGTTTCTTTGTAAATAACGTGTTTACGGGCTACTGGGTCAAATTTTTTGATTTCCAGTTTGCCAGGCATAGTACGTTTGTTTTTAGTAGTTGTGTAGAAGTGACCAGTACCAGCGCTGGACTCCAGTTTGATTTTATCGCGCATTGCAGTAATCCTTAATTAATGGTGTTTAAATTAAGCTTCGCCGCGAGCACGCAAATCAGCCAATACGACATCAATGCCTACTTTATCGATGGTGCGCAATGCAGCGTTAGAAACGCGCAGGCGAACCCAGCGGTTTTCACTTTCTACCCAGAAACGACGTGATTGCAAGTTAGGCAAAAAACGACGTTTGGTTTTGTTGTTGGCGTGTGATACGTTATTGCCAGACATCGGGCGCTTACCGGTCACTTTGCAAACTCGTGCCATGGTTAGTCTCCAAACTTCTAAAATAGTAAAACGCGATTTATACCACGAAATCCGCCTTCAGTTCAAGTCGTTTGCTGAAAAAACGGGATTTGTGGAAATAAATCTTCTCAATATGTTGCATCTGCGAAACGGTATTTCGCAAAGCCTTAATTTTTCAATTATAATGGATTTCTTTAAAAAAATCATCTGTCGTTTGCGTAGTTGGCGAAATAAACAGGCCGTCTGAACATTTCAGACGGCCTGTTTGTCATCATGCTTTTTTCTTCAACGCCGCATTCAAAATGCAGCCGAGTATAAAGCAGGCTAAAGAGGGAACAACCCACCCTAAACCGATATTGTAAAACGGCAATGCGCGCTCGATGGCAGCAGTGGTGTCAGCATTAAATCCAAACGCGGCCTTATAGGCGTCGAATAAACCGACCACAAGGGCCGCCATCATGGTGCAGAAATAGACAATACGGCCGCCGCCAAACAATTTATCCGTCAAAGCCAGCAGAATGATGACGATGGTCAGCGGATACAACAGCATCAACATAGGGATGGAAAACTGCAAAATCGCTGACAGGCCTTTGTTGGCCAACAGGATAGACACCACCGTATTCAGTATCACAAAGGTTTTATAAGAAATGCCCGGGCAGAGACGATTGAAATATTCGGCGCATGAAGTAATCAAGCCAACCGCCGTACTCAGACAGGCAAGCAGCACCATGACACCAAGCAACACAATACCGGCCGTACCGAAATAGTGCTGTGCAGTTTTAGACAAAACCGACGCGCCGTTTTCCTGCAAGCCGATACCGGCCACACCTGTCGCGCCCATATAACCGATAAACAGGTAAACCACTGCCAAACAAGAAGCCGCCAACACACCGGAAATCGTCGTGGTCTTCAGCAAGTCTGCACGGTTGTCCACGCCCATGGCGCGAACAGCATCGATGACGATAATGGCAAACACCAGCGAAGCCAGCGCGTCCATTGTGCCGTAGCCTTCCAAAATGCCTTTAACCAACGGATGAGTAGCAAAATCGCCTTGCGCCGCCTGCGGCACACCCATCGGATTAATAGCGGCATAGCCGACCAATATCGCAATTGATAACAACAAAACAGGCGTGAGGATTTTACCGATACGGTCAACCAGCTTCCCCGGAGAAATCGACAGCCAATAAGTAATGCCGAAAAACACCAGGCTGAATACGGCCAATGCGATGTTTTTCCAAGATTCATCAATAAAAGGGGAAATCGCGGTTTCAAAAGACACTGTCGCCGTACGCGGCATGGCAAACAGAGGTCCGATTGCCAGATAGAGCGCGGTGGCAAAAGTCACGCCGTACCAAGGCGCAACACGGGAGGCCAATGCCTCCACATCGCGCGAGCCAGAATAGCCGACGGCAATCACGCCCAACAATGGCAAACCCGCGCCCGTCAGCAAAAAGCCAAACATGGCCGAAAGCCAGTTATCACCGGCCTGCTGTCCCAAAAAAGCAGGAAAAATCAGGTTCCCCGCCCCAAAAAACAGGGCAAACAGCATTAAGCCTACCGCCCATAAAGAAGCTTTGTTATGACTTGTCGTCGAATCCATTTTAGTTCTCTTTATTCAAATTTTCGTTATCGGTTTCATCGGCTTCAAGGCCGTCTGAAAGCATTTCGGCTTCATTTGTTTCCAAACCGTCTTTCAGGCTGATTTCGATTTCACCATAATTTTCAGGCTGCACGATACGCACCAAGCCTTCTTTAGCCAATTCCAGCAATGCAATAAAATTGACCACCACATATGTCGCACCCTGCTCCGGCTTAAACAAATCGCTAAACTTGCTGATACCGCTTTCGTTCAAGCAACGCAAAATCGCCGTCATCTGCGCGCGCACAGATATGGTTTCCCGCACCACTTCATGACTGCGCGTATGCTTGGCACGCGACAAAATACCCAACCAAGCCTGCGTCAAATCGGCAACGTACACTTCCGGCAACTTCGCTTCGACCGCAATTTCCAACGGCAGATACGCCCAAGCAAAATCACGTCCGGCACGCGGTAACGCATCCAAACCCTGAGCCGCCAGTTTCATCTGCTCGTAAGCCAACAGACGGCGCACCAATTCGGCACGCGGATCCGCCTCTTCATCCTCAACTTCTTCAGGACGCGGCAGAAGCAGGCGCGATTTAATTTCAATCAACATCGCCGCCATCAGCAGGTATTCCGCTGCCAAATCAAACTGATACGCTTCCATTTGAGCAATATAGTGCAGATACTGCTCGGTAATCTTTACCATCGGAATATCAAGGACATCGATATTTTGCTTGCGGATAAGGTACAGCAGCAAATCCAACGGCCCTTGGAAGCTGCTCAATACCACCTTCAACGCATCAGGCGGAATAAACAAATCCTGCGGCACATCGGTAACAGGCTGACCGAACACCCACGCAACGGTATGTTCAGACGGCGTTGCGGCAGTGGAAGAAATAAGGTGTTCTGAAGGCATGGTTAAAGGGTCTTTTTCTTTTGAAGTTTAGTAAGAAGTTTCATCAACAACAGGCCGTCTGAAACAAGGACAACCCGTTTTAAATATAAAAATCAGCGTTTTTTACGATTGATTTGCAAAGAAACAATGGCGACGGCAAAGGTCTGGGCCAAGGACATACCCAACAGCGGCAGACTGGCGAAAACCGTACCCGCCAGTACCGAGCCAACATCTTGGGACAATACAAAACCATCCCTCGCAAGCATCGCCACTATCAAAGCCAACAGCAGCAAACTTTCGCAGCCGACCAAAAACCAAATCATTTTAACCGAACGGCGTTTGCGCCATTTCATAATACCGGCGTGCAACAGGCTGAATATCACGACGGACAGAAACGGATAAAGAAAAGTGGTGAATGGGCGGTCATAACCGCTTTGCACACACAAATAATCGCCCGGCAGCGTATCGCATTCCATCACATCAAGAAACATCGGATCGACAGCATACATCAATACGCCGAACCATACCGCATAAATCAGACTGGCAATAAAATAGGCTTTGAAAAATCGGCTCTTAACCATCTTCCTCTACCCCTCACTTCCGCCCCGCGATATGCTCCATCGCCGCCTGCGCACAATACAATCCAAACGAAGCCGTTACCAGCATACTCGCGCCGTAGCCCGCGCAGGACAAACCTTGCGGCGCGGCATCGGTCGAACACGCTTCGCCGGATTGCGGCGGCGTAATATTCTCGGTTGAATAAACGCAAGGTACGCGCATTTTTTCTTTGGTATCGCGGCTGAAGCCGTAGCGTTTGCGCAGGGTATAGCGCAAGTTGGAAAGCAGCGGATCGTGGGTAACGCGGCTCAAATCGGCGGTTTGAATCAAAGCCGGATTTTTCTGTCCGCCCGCGCCGCCGCTAATAATAAACGGTTGTTTATGTTGCACGAAATACGCCGCCATAGCCGCTTTGACACAGATTTGGTCGATGGCGTCGATAACGAAATCAAAAGGCCGTCTGAAAAGCTCGTCCAGATTGTCTTCGGTAACAAAATCTTCGATTTCCGTCACTTCGCATTGCGGATTGATTTGGGCGATGCGTTCGCGCAAAGCAGTAACTTTTGCCTTACCGAAATCATCGGTCAAAGCGTGCAACTGGCGGTTGACATTGGACTCGGCAACGTTGTCCAAATCAATCAGCGTTAAACGACCGATACCGCTCCTCGCCAAAGCCTCCACCGCCCACGAGCCGACGCCGCCGACGCCGACCACGCACACATGCGCACGCGAAAAGCGCGCCAGTGCTTCGTCTCCGTAAAGTCTGGCAATGCCGCCAAAGCGGCGCGAAGAAAGAAAAGCGGCGTCCTGCATAAGTAACCTTGTGATATATCAATAAATTAATGAAAAACGCCACAGGCGAATCGGACTGACATTATACTTGAAAGCAGATGGGCTGTTGTACCCGCCCGAAAGAGTTTATAATCGTTTCACATTCAGACAAGTTCTGATTTCATATTAAACGAAAGTGCCGCTACTCGGCGCAAAAGGAGAATAAATATGTACAAACATCTGGTTGTAGCCGTTGACGGTAGCGAGACTTCCCTCAATGCATTGAAACACGCCGCCGAACTGGCAAGCCTCAACAAAGCCCAACTGACTTTGGTTCACGTTGCCAACCCTGCCGAATACATGGCTTTGGCTCCTGAATTCCTGCAACACGAAAGCTATGAAGCCGCCGCAGTGGCTCAAGGTAACGAAGTTTTGGATTTCGCAGAAAAAACAGCGCGCGAAAACGGCGTTGAAAACATCGTGAAACACCTGTTGGTTGCCAACAAAGGCGCGCGCGAAATGGCGCAAGACTTGGTTGACTACGCCGACAACAACGGCGCAGACCTGCTGGTACTCGGCACACACGGCCGCACCGGCCTGATGCACCTACTGATGGGCAGCTTCGCTGAGACCGTCATGCGTCAAAGCCACCTGCCGCTGCTGATTATCCGCAGCAAAGCCGAAGAAGCATAATCAAGCATTTATTTAAAATAGCGAAAGGCCGTCTGAATATTTTTCAGACGGCCTTTTTTCATTTCACATTACAGCTTCAACTTTTATTTTGCCATTTCTTTGAACACTTCGTGTGCCACAGCAATGGTTTCGTCAATCAGCTCAGGCGTATGCGCGGCGGAAACAAAACCAGCTTCGTAAGCTGACGGGCCGAATGCGACATTGCGGTCGAGCATACCGTGGAAGAAATGTTTGAAACCGTCGATATTGGAACACGCCATGTCGGCATAGTTTTGCGGCGTATGGCTGGCAAAATACAAACCAAACATGCCGCCCACGCTGTCCGCCGTAAATTCAACGCCATGTGCTTTAGCCGCATCGGCAATACCGTTGGCGAGGCGTTGGGTCAAGGCAGTCAGGTTCTCATAGAAGCCTTCGCGCTGAATGATTTCCAGCGTTTTCAAACCGGCGGCGACGGCAATCGGGTTGCCCGACAATGTGCCTGCCTGATACACGCTGCCCAGCGGGGAAATACATTCCATGATGTCTTTGCGTCCGCCGAACGCGGCAAGCGGCATACCGCCGCCGATCACTTTGCCCATGGTGGTCAAATCAGGTTTGATGCCGTGCAAAGATTGCGCGCCGCCCAGCGCTACGCGGAAGCCGGTCATCACTTCGTCGTAAATCAACACGGCACCGTGTTTTCCAGTCAATTCGCGTAAGGCTTTGACAAAGGCTTCAGACGGCCTGACCAGATTCATATTGCCGACGAAAGGCTCCAAAATCACACAGGCGATGTCATTACCGCTTTGTGCAAAGGCTTCTTCCAGTTGGGCGATATTGTTGTATTCAAGTACCAAAGTGTGTTTGGTAAAGTCGGCAGGCACGCCTGCAGAAGAAGGGTTGCCAAACGTCAGCAGACCGCTGCCTGCTTTCACCAACAAGCTGTCGGAATGACCATGGTAGCAGCCTTCAAACTTGATTATTTTGTCGCGGCCGGTAAAACCGCGTGCCAAACGGATGGCGGTCATCGTTGCTTCCGTACCGGAGCTGACAAGTCGCAGCTGCTCAACGGACGGCATGATTTTGGCGATTTCTTCGGCGATGACGATTTCACCTTCAGTTGGCGCACCAAACGACAAACCGCCCAATGCTGCTTCGCGCACGGCTTCAATGACTTCAGGATGGGCGTGTCCGACAATCGCAGGGCCCCAAGAGCCGACATAGTCGGTATAACGCGTGCCGTTTTCGTCCCAAACATACGCGCCTTCTGCCTTTTTGATGAAGCGCGGCACGCCGCCGACGCTGCCGAATGCGCGCACAGGAGAGTTCACGCCGCCGGGAATAATGGCTTTAGCGCGGTTGAACAAGCTTTCATTACGGTTCATGGTCAATTCTTTCGTAAGAGGTCGTCTGAAAATCAAATCGGTGCCATTTTAACACCAAATCCTTTTCAGACGGCCCAAGCTTCAAAATAAGAATCGGGCGCAAAATCAAAATTATTCTTTAAAAACAAACACTCTATCCACATTTTTCCTGCTTGTGCTATAATCCGCGACCTATTGAAACAATAAAAGAAAAGCATCATGTTACGCGGATTCATACTCAGCCTCACCCTTTTGGCGTCCTCCTTCGTCCATGCACAACGCAGCCTGCCCGACGATATGGACGTGGCCGTTTTAAAGACTGTCGATTTGCCTTATCTGAAAGTCAGCAAAGGCGGTTTTTCTTGGACGCGCCTGCTGACCTTGGGCATTGTGGACGGCAATGCAGCCAAACTGCAAATCACCCGCTTCACCAAAATCCACGATGAAAACGACCGTTTTATTCCGATGGGCCGCCTGCTGAATCAAACCGGCAAAGCCGTTGCGTTCAAATACAACGAAGAAAGCCGCCTCGTCCGCGAAATCTGGATTTTGACCGACGCCGAAGCCGACAGGTTCATCGAACACGCCAAAAAGCAGAAAAAGGCGGAAGAATAATTTTTCAGACGGCCCGAGTATTTCACAGGCCGTCTGAACCCTTTTACAACAAGCAAATCAATCAAAACAAACCATGAAAAAAGTATTTATCCGCACCTTCGGGTGCCAAATGAACGAGTACGACAGCGAAAAAATGCTGTCCGTCCTCGCCGAAGAACACGGCGGTATCGAACAGGTTACCCAACCTGACGACGCCGACATCATCTTGTTCAACACCTGCTCCGTGCGTGAAAAAGCGCAAGAGAAAGTCTTCTCCGACTTGGGCCGCGTACGCCCGCTCAAAGAAAAAAATCCCGACCTCATCATCGGCGTTGCCGGCTGTGTTGCCTCTCAAGAAGGCGAAAACATCGTCAAACGCGCTCCGTATGTGGACGTGGTTTTCGGTCCGCAAACGCTGCACCGCCTACCCAAACTCATCGTCGACAAAGAAACCACCGGCCTGTCTCAAATCGATATTTCCTTCCCCGAAATCGAAAAATTCGACCACCTGCCGCCTGCGCGCGTAGAAGGTGGATCGGCTTTCATTTCCATTATGGAAGGCTGTTCCAAATACTGCTCTTATTGCGTCGTCCCTTATACCCGCGGCGAAGAATTCTCCCGACCGCTCAACGACGTATTGACCGAGATTGCCGGTTTGGCACAACAAGGCGTTAAAGAAATCAACCTCTTAGGCCAAAACGTCAATGCCTATCGCGGCGAAATGGAAAACGGCGAAATCTGCGACTTTGCCACTTTGTTGCGCATCGTCCACGAAATCCCAGGCATCGAACGCCTGCGCTTTACCACCAGCCATCCGCGCGAATTTACCGACGCGATTATCGAGTGCTACCGCGACCTGCCGAAGCTGGTTTCCCACCTGCACCTGCCGATTCAAAGCGGCTCCGACCGCGTATTGAGCGCGATGAAACGCGGCTACACCACCTTGGAATACAAATCCATCATCCGCAAACTGCGTGCCATCCGTCCTGATTTGTGCCTCAGCTCCGACTTTATCGTCGGCTTCCCGGGCGAGACCGAGCGCGAGTTCGAGCAAACCTTGAAACTGGTCAAAGACATCGCCTTCGACTTGAGCTTCGTCTTTATTTACAGTCCGCGCCCTGGCACGCCTGCCGCCAACTTGCACGATGACACGCCTCATGAAGAAAAAGTGCGCCGCCTCGAAGCTTTGAACGAAGTCATCGAAGCCGAAACCGCGCGCATCAACCAAACCATGATCGGCACGGTTCAACGCTGCTTGGTTGAAGGTATCTCCAAAAAAGACCCTGACCAACTGCAAGCCCGTACCGCCAACAACCGCGTGGTCAACTTTACCGGTACACCCGACATGATCAACCAAATGATCGATTTGGAAATCACCGAAGCCTACACCTTCTCCCTGAAAGGCAAACCGGTATAAGTACACACAAACAAAGGCCGTCTGAAACTGTTCAGACGGCCTTTATCTTGGCTCGGCTCAGTATCATCTGATTCATTTTTATTACCCGAACAAAAGGCTTTTCAGTATAATACCGCCCGAAAATTCCCTTATCTGTTGAGAAGTTAAGGCTAAAATCCGAGCTTCCGGCAGTTAAACCCGATGATGCCGTCCTTAAACGGCTTTCCCCCAAAGGAATATCTCGAATGAGTTCTTCAAATCAAAGCGTTTTGGAAAAATTATTCAACCTCAACGCCAATCAGACCAACGTGCGCACGGAAATTATGGCCGGTGTGACAACCTTCCTCGCCATGTGCTACATCATCATCGTCAATCCCCTGATTTTGGGTGAAACCGGCATGGATATGGGCGCAGTATTTGTGGCCACCTGTATTGCCTCCGCCATCGGCTGTTTCGTGATGGGCTTTGTCGGCAACTACCCGATCGCCCTTGCTCCGGGCATGGGTTTGAACGCTTACTTTACTTTTGCCGTCGTCAAAGGCATGGGCGTGGACTGGCGTGTGGCTTTGGGTGCCGTTTTCATCTCCGGTATTATTTTCATCCTGTTCAGCTTCTTTAAAGTGCGCGAAATGCTGGTCAACGCCCTGCCTATGGGCTTGAAAATGTCGATTGCCGCAGGCATCGGCCTCTTCTTGGCATTGATTGCGCTCAAAGGAGCAGGCGTGATTGTGGCCAATCCTGCCACATTAGTCGGATTGGGCGACATCCACCAGCCTACCGCCCTGCTGGCAATGGCAGGCTTTGTCATGGTGGTTGCACTTGGCCACTTCCGCGTTAAAGGCTCCATCATCATTACCATTCTGACGCTGACCGCCATCTCCACTATCTTGGGCTTGAGCGAGTTCAAAGGTGTGGTCGGCGAAGTTCCGAGCATTGCGCCAACCTTCATGCAGATGGACTTTAAAGGCTTGTTCACCGTCAGCATGGTCAGCGTGATTTTTGTATTCTTCCTGGTTGACCTGTTTGACTCTACCGGCACATTGGTCGGTGTTTCCCACCGCGCAGGCCTGTTGCAAGACGGCAAACTGCCGCGTTTGAAACGCGCCCTGCTTGCCGACTCTACCGCCATTATCGCAGGCGCCGCCTTGGGTACTTCTTCCACTACCCCTTACGTTGAAAGCGCGGCAGGCGTTTCTGCCGGCGGCCGTACCGGCCTGACTGCCGTTACTGTCGGCGTACTGATGCTGGCCTGTCTGATTTTCTCCCCGCTGGTTCAAAGCATTCCTGCATTCGCTACCGCACCCGCCCTGCTCTATGTAGGCGCGCAAATGTTGCGCAGCGCGCGCGAAATCGATTGGGACGACATGACCGAAGCCACGCCGGCATTCCTGACCATCGTCTTCATGCCGTTTACCTACTCGATTGCCGACGGTATTGCATTCGGCTTTATCAGCTACGCACTCATCAAACTCTTGTGCAACCGCACTCAAGACGTACCGCCTATGGTATGGATCGTCGCCGTGTTGTGGGCACTGAAATTCTGGTTCTTGGGTTAAACCACTCAAAAGAACAGGCCGTCTGAAAACTTTTCAGACGGCCTGTTTTATTTTACCCAGCATTTAAAGCTGTCGGTAAAAGATTATTTTTTCACTTTTTTAGCAGCTGGTTTAGCAGCAGCTTTCGCGCCTTTGTCCAATGCGCAGAAGCGGGTAACGATTTGATCAACCACTTCTTGTTTGCCGTTTACTTCGGTAGTACCGCGGATAGTCAGCATGTTGCCGTCAACTTTGTCTACGTTGGCTGCAGTGGCTGCTTCAGCAACCCAAGCAACATTACCGCCCCAAAATGCGTTTACATCTTTGCTGCTGTCAGTGATACGGAACAGGTTTTCAGTTAATTGACCTTTGTATTTTACTTGAGCGGCAACAACTTCGTTGCCTTTGAAGCCGTACATTACGCTCAGAGGCTCTTTGCCGTCTTTACCGCATTTGTAGTGAACTTCTTTAGTACCGTCGATAGAGTCTACTTTCAAAGTATTAGGTACTGGAGCTTGAGCTTGTTGAGCCTGAGCTTGAGTTTGTTGTTGCGCAGTAGGCGCAGCTTTGGTTTCAGGTTTGGCTTTAGAACCGCTGCTACATGCAGTCAGGGCAACAGCCGCCAAAACGGCAGGAACGATTAATTTAACATTCATATTCATAATTGACTCCCAAATGGTTTCAATAAAAACCGGCAAATGCCGTGACATTTACACATTAACAGAGATATTCCGTCTTGTCTTTATCTCAGACGGCATTTTTCAAGAAAAGTTCAAATAAATATTTTTATTTTCTGAAATCAAGAAATTATAAATATGAAATCATGTAAATTCAAGTTTGGGAATTTTTAAGATGAATACTGTTGTCAATAAATTGGGTTTTGACAATGGTAAAATGAGATTGAAAAGCGCATATAGACAACAAAAAGCCTGAGCAATTTATTTTACACACTTCTGCCTTTGGATTTACTGAGCGTTTCAGACGGCCTTAAACACAAATAAGAAACACAATAAAAAAACGCAATCTGTTTCAGATTGCGTTTTTTTGAAAACTGGCACGCCCACGGGGAATCGAACCCCGGTTACCGCCGTGAAAGGGCGATGTCCTAACCGCTAGACGATGGGCGCGGATAAATCTTGTGGCGCACCCGGAGCGATTCGAACGCCCGACCCTCTGGTTCGTAGCCAGATACTCTATCCAACTGAGCTACGGGTGCATCCTTATCACTTCGCTAGTGCGTTGTGAATCAAGAAGATCGAATAATATAGGCTTTGCCGAAACCTGTCTACTCTTTTCGCAGATATTTTTTATATTTTCAATTAACTGATTGAAATTAAAAAATATAAAATTAACGTAAAATCCCTACTCCTGACAAATCCTGCGCCATTTTAGCGGCGGAGTTATCGGTCATACCACCGACAAAATCCAAAATTTTCATATAGGCCTGATACAGACTGTCTTCAGGAAGAATCGGATTGTACTTTTTCAATAATTCCAACGCCAAAGACTGACGTGTTGCCAACTGTTTTTCAGCAATCAGGGCATACGCGGCAGGGACAAGTAAATCCAAGATGGAGCCTAAACATGGGAACGTGGCGATCTCGGTCAACAGCTTGGTGTGATGGCGGAAAATCCGTGTTTGAGCCAATTCTTTTGCTTTTGCCAAAGTGTTTTGCACTTGCGGGCTACACAGGGCAAGCAAGTCTTTGCCTTTGAATGTTCCGTCCAACAAATCGGACTGATGCAGCATAAAGGTTTGCGCGACATCATCAATCGCCTTGCCGATCGCAATGCCGCGCAACATGGCGCAACGCTGACGACTGGAGCTGGCGTGCCATGCGCTTTCGGCAAAGGTCAGCTCGGACAAGATACTCTCCACTTCCGTATCCGTGAGCAAATCCAATTCGACGGCATCTTCCAAGTCCAGCAAGGCATAGCAAATATCATCGGCAGCCTCCATCAAATAAGACAAAGGATGGCGCGCCCAGCTGTCTATTCCTGCGGAAACCAGCCCCAATTCGTCGGCAACTTGACGGATAAATGGCAACTCTGTTTGATAAATATTGAATTTCTTTCTGCCGTTCGGATGTTGCGTTGTCCACGGATACTTCAATAATGCGCCGATGGCTGCCGCAGTCAGGCGCATTCCGCCCGCCTCCGGATACATTTCAAGGCTGGCAACGATACGCAGGCTATGCGCATTGCCTTCATAAGTTTGAATATCGTTGCGTTCCGCTTCGTTTAATGCGTTCAGATAAATTTGATGTTCAGGCCGTCTGAACCAATCGCGCAAAGCATCTTCGCCGGTATGGCCAAACGGTGGATTGCCCAAATCATGCGCCAAACAGGCAACCTGCACCACGGCACCAATATCGCTGGGCGTATTGCCCTGCGGCAGAAAACCGCCGTTGTGCAACATCACGCCCACGCGGTTGCCCAAGCTCCTGCCCACGCTGGCAACTTCAACGCTGTGCGTCAGACGGTTGTGCGTCAAGTCATGTTGCGCCAGCGGATGCACTTGCGTTTTACGGCCAAGACGGCGGAAGGCTCCGGAGAAAACAACCCGGTCGTAGTCAATGTGAAAATCCGTACGCAAAGCATCGGCACCTTCCTGCGTCGAAGGGGTAACGGTCGGCACGATTTCGCCGTTTTTAGTACGGAAACGTTGAGTAGATAATAAGTTTTGCCAATTCATTCGGATGGTCATAAAGGTTCCTCAAGCAAAGTAAAGGCCGTCTGAAACATATTCAGACGGCCTTATGCTTATTTACCGCGCATCAATTCAAAGAAATCGTCGTTATTTTTAGAGTCTTTGAGTTTGCCCACCAAAAACTCGGTCGCTTCGATTTCGTCCATAGGATGCAGGAATTTACGCAAGAGCCACATACGTTGCAACTGATCGTTCGGCACCAGCAATTCTTCGCGGCGCGTACCGGATTTATTGATGCTGATGGCCGGAAACAGGCGTTTTTCTGCCATGCGGCGGTCAAGGTGCAATTCCATATTACCCGTGCCTTTGAACTCTTCGTAAATCACGTCGTCCATGCGGCTGCCGGTTTCAACAAGTGCCGTCGCAATAATGGTAAGCGAACCGCCCTCTTCCACATTACGCGCTGCGCCGAAAAAGCGTTTCGGACGGTGCAAAGCGTTGGCATCGATACCGCCGGTCAGAATTTTGCCCGAAGTCGGCACAACGGTATTGTAGGCGCGTGCCAAACGGGTAATCGAATCCAGCAGAATCACCACGTCTTTTTTGTGTTCGACCATGCGTTTGGCTTTTTCAATCACCATCTCGGCCACTTGTACATGGCGTTGCGCAGGCTCGTCAAATGTAGAGGAAACCACTTCGCCGCGTACAGAACGGCTCATTTCGGTCACTTCTTCCGGACGCTCGTCAATCAACAGGACAATCAACTCGACATCGGGATAATTGGCGGTAATGGCGTGGGCAATGTTTTGCAACATCACGGTTTTGCCGGTTTTAGGCGGCGCAACCAACAATGCACGTTGGCCTTTACCAATTGGGGAAACCAAGTCGATGGCGCGGCCGGTCAGATTCTCTTCGGCTTTGATGTCGCGCTCGAGTTTGAATTGTTCGGTTGGGAATAAAGGCGTGAGGTTTTCAAAAAGGATTTTGTGTTTGCAGACTTCGGGCTGATCGCCGTTGATGGTATCAAGGCGGACAAGTGCGAAATAACGCTCATTGTCTTTAGGCACGCGCACGCTGCCTTCGATGGTGTCACCGGTGTGCAGATTGAAGCGGCGGATTTGCGTAGGCGAAACATAAATATCATCAGGGCCGGCAAGGTAAGAAGTATCTGCGCTGCGCAAGAAACCGAAGCCGTCGGGCAGGATTTCGAGTGTACCGGAACAGGTAAAGCTGACATTCTGCTTCATCATCTGGCGGACGATGGCAAAAACGAGGTCTTGTTTGCGGAAACGGTTGGCGTTTTCAATGCCATGTTCTTCTGCCATTTCCAAGAGTTTGGAAATGTGGAGGGTTTGGAGTTCTGAAACGTGCATAGTATTGATATATTTTGAATGGTATCAGAGAGATGGCACAAAGGCCGTCTGAAAGTATGAAATCGTACCGCAGGATACGGTAGATTTTTGAGAAAGTTGAATTTTAGGCAGTTGGAGGCAGGGTGTCAAATTTTTAAATCAAACACTAAAGCCGTGACTTGGTCTTATCCTGCAATAAGATTACGGCTAGAAGTAACGTGGCAACCGCAATCTTATTATCAAAAATCCGAGTATTTGCCCAACTTCAGACGGCCTTCTGCCCGTACCGCATCAGCGTCATGCCGCCGACTGCCGCTGCACAACCTGCAACCAGCGAAATATGCAACGGTTCGCCCAAAAACCACGCCGAAGACAGTACACCGAAAATCGGCACGAGCGTAATGTACGCCGCCGCACTGCCTGCGCCCAAAATCTTCACACCTTCGAAATACCACGCATATGCCAATACCGTCGCGCCGATGACCAGCCACGCCAATGCCGTCCAACCGCGCCCATCCATTGCCGCCATTGCCTCAAACGGTAATCCATCAACCCACAACGCCACCACCGACAACATCAACGCGCCGATAAGCGAAGTTGCCGCCGTTACCGTCAGCGCGTCTATACCGCGCAAAACCGCGCGACCGATTAAAGTATAAGCCGCCCAGCAGACCATACAGCCGAAAATCAGCCACTCCCCCGCCTTGATGCCGCCCGACAATACCGCCAACGGCTGCCCTTGCGTGACCGCCGTTATCGCGCCACAGACCGCCAGCAACATACCCGCCAAAATCTTCGCATTTAAACGTTCGCCGAAAAGCCAAGCCGCCAGCAGCAGCGTCAGCACGGGATTCACCGCCACAACCACCGCCGCCTTACCCGCCGGCATTGCTTGCAAACCCAGCATAAAAAACACCGCATAGCCGCATACCCCAACGGAAGCGGCTACCGTCAAGCCCAGCCATTGCCGTGCCGACAAAGCCGCCAAAGTCGCAAACCTGCTGCGCGCAAACAACCAGCCCAACAGCAAAACCGAAGCCAGCACAAACCGAACCGCCCCGCCCGTCAGCGGCGGCAACGACTGCCCCAGCATCCGCCCCATCGGCCAAGACGCACCCCACAATACCGCCATCCCCAGCAGTTTCAAATGTACAGAATAACGTTCCATCTCATTCCTTTATCAACAAAGGTCGTCTGAAAACCCGATTTCAAGTTTTCAGACGACCTCAATACCTCTATTCTGCCGCCTTTGATTTGGGGCGGACACCTTTTTTACCCCAGCACAATTCGGGCAGATCGACAGTGCTCGCTACTGTAACAACATCAGGGTTATCCCTATCCCATTCCAGCGTAACACCGTCATCATCAATCGCACAACCTGGCAAGTTTTTCTGTGTTAATGTCAGCTCAAAGTTTTTTAACTGTTTATTTGAATCAAGAATGACGTTTCCCCAATAAGGTTGATCATTGGAAGCAATATTTGCCTGCCAATACCCGTCACGCTCAGTGCGCGTCACTCGCCAAAAATATAATTTCCCATCCACAAACCACTCAGGCAGGGACACTTCGGCTGATTCGTTTAACGTGCAACTTGATAGGAAATAATCAGCAGGGCTGGACGGCATCTTGCCACCTTTAGTCAATGCTTGCCACTCTATCTCTCCGTCACTCCGGCAAGACCACCCTTCCACATCAACCGTCCTGGCTTCCCCGATAGCATTCATCGTCAGTGTTGCTTGATAACCATCTTCAGTCTGGTACGCAGAACGATTCATTCTATTAACTTCCATGCCTTTCCATTCAACAGGGCGAGAAAATGTGACTTCGCTAAAAGTAGAAAAATCAGGCTTTTTCGATACCCCATCCTGAGGAGCTACGGTCAGCTTCGAACCTGCCGGGATTCGTATACCATCAATCACCAACTCCTCTTTAGCCGTTTGATAACTTGAATCATCATACCTTTTAGCTTGCCATGTCTTAACCATATACATGCCAAACAATGACACCACGATCAAATTGAAAATGATGGCTGAATTCCTAATCAGCGGATTTTTGGATTTAACAATTGCCACAATACTGGCAATCCAAACTATGGCGGCCATAGCCAATATGGCCATGCCAATAAGAATTAAATTCTCCAAAACAAGTATTTCCTTTTCTTTATATTCAGAAAATAGGTCGTCTGAAAACCCGATTTCAAGTTTTCAGACGACCTTCCAATATCGCTGTTGCAAACAGATTACTTGGGCTGCCAAGAGTCTTTCAGCGTTACCGTGCGGTTGAACACGGGCTGCTCGGGGCGGTGGTCTTTGCGGTCGGTTACGAAGTAGCCGATACGCTCGAACTGCCAACGGCTTTCTGCCGATAACTCTTTGGCGACAGGTTCGGCGTAGGCGGTGATTTCCTTAATGGATTCTGGATTGAGGAAATCGGTAAACGGCTGGTAGTTGCCGTCTTCGCCGCGCACGGCATCGGGACGCTCGACGGTAAAGAGGCGGTCGTACAGGCGGACTTTGATTTCAGCTGCGTGTTCGGCAGACACCCAGTGAATCACGCCTTTGACTTTGCGGCCTTCAGGATTTTTGCCCAAGGTATCGTGGTCGATACTGCATTTGAGTTCAACCACATTGCCTGCCGCGTCTTTTACGACTTCGTCGCACTTGATCACATAGCCGTGGCGCAAACGCACCTCGCCGCCAGGAATCAGGCGTTTGAAGCC
This sequence comes from Neisseria subflava, assembly GCF_005221305.1. Classification (NCBI taxonomy): domain Bacteria; kingdom Pseudomonadati; phylum Pseudomonadota; class Betaproteobacteria; order Neisseriales; family Neisseriaceae; genus Neisseria; species Neisseria subflava. Next base: position 37,467 of record NZ_CP039887.1, on the reverse strand, counting down.
TTTAGGCGGATTTTCGGCAAAGTCGTCGGCTTCGATGTAGATGGTTTGTGAAATAGGTACTTCGCGATCGCCCATTTCTTCGTAGTTCGGATGGAACGCGGCGCGGCGGCTTTGGGTTTTGCCGGCTTCAAAGTTGGTCAGTGTCACTTTGAGCGGGTTCAAAACCGCCATCATGCGCGGGGCGGAGTTTTCCAGCTCTTCGCGAATCGCGCCTTCCAACACGCTCATATCGACGATGTTTTCAGATTTGGAAATACCGGCGCGTTTGGCAAACAGGCGCAGGCCTTCGGGCGTGTAGCCGCGGCGGCGCATACCGGAAATCGTCGGCATACGCGGGTCGTCCCAGCCGGTAACGTGGCCGTCTGAAACCAGTTGGTTCAGCTTGCGTTTGGACGTGATGGAATACAAAAGCTCCAAACGGGAAAACTCGTATTGGCGCGGACGTGTGGCGTGCGGCGCGGGGATGTTGTCCAACACCCAGTCGTACAGCGGGCGGTGGGCTTCAAATTCGAGCGTACACAAGGAATGCGTGATGCCTTCGATGGCATCGGAAATGCAGTGCGTGTAGTCGTACATCGGGTAGATGCACCATTTGTCGCCGGTGTTGTGGTGATGGGCGCGGCGGATGCGGTAGATGACGGGGTCGCGCATATTGATGTTGCCTGATGCCATGTCGATTTTCAGGCGCAGGGTTTTGCTGCCGTCGGGGAATTCGCCGTTTTTCATGCGCGTGAACAGGTCGAGGTTTTCTTCGATACTGCGGTCGCGGTAAGGGCTGTTTTTGCCCGCTTTGGTCAACGTACCACGGTTTTCGCGCATTTCTTCAGGGGTCAAATCATCGACATACGCTTTGCCGTCTTTGATTAAACCGACGGCGTAGTCGTAAAGCTGGTCGAAATAGTTGGAAGCGAAACGCGGCTCACCCGCCCAATGGAAACCCAACCACTCGACATCTTCTTTGATGGCGTTGACGTATTCGTCGTTTTCTTTTTCGGGGTTGGTATCGTCGAAACGCAGGTTGCACAAGCCGTCGTAAATATACGCCAAACCGAAGTTCAGGCAGATGGATTTGGCGTGACCGATGTGCAAATAGCCATTCGGCTCGGGCGGGAAACGGGTTTGGATGGCTGTATGTTTACCGCTTTTGAGGTCTTCTTCGATGATGGTGCGGATGAAATGGTTGTCCGCGAATTGGTCTTTATTCAACATAATATTTCTTTGATGGGAAAATGATTTTCTGTTTTCAGACGGCCTGAACATTCAATCAGGCCGTCTGAAAGGAATGGAATGATGGCTCAATTGTACCCGACTTGGCTACTTTGATACAGGGTCGGCAACCTGCCACGCTACGCCGCGCTCGTTTAGGGTTTTCTGCATGGCGACGGATGGTAGGCGGTCGGTAAACAGCTTATCGAATGCGCCGATATCGCCCAGCCTGACCAAGGCATTGCTGTTGAATTTGCTGTGGTCGACGCCAAGATAGCGCACGCGGGCATTGTTCACCATCGCCTGCATGACGCTGACTTCCTTGTAATCGTCATCCAAAAGCGAGCCGTCGTTTTCTATGCCGTGGGTACTCATGATGGCATAGTCGACTTTGAATTGGTTGATGAAATCGACAGTCGCCACGCCGGTAATACCGCCATCCAAGGGGCGGACCACGCCGGAAGCGATGATGACCGTGTAGTCGGTACGTGCCGCAGTGATGGAGGCGGCGTAGATGTTGTTGGTGATAATCCGCAAGTTTTTACGCTGCCTGACCAACTCGGCGGCAACGGCTTCCATGGTGGTGCCGATGCTGATAAACAGCGAGGCATTGTCGGGAATGGTGGAAGCAATCAGACGGGCAATGGCGTTTTTTTCCTGCTGCTGATGGTTACGCCGCTCCTGCCCTGCCGTTACGACTGAAACGTCGCCCAAAGATGCGCCGCCATGATAGCGTTTAAGCTGTCCGGTCTCGCTTAACTCTTGCACATCGCGGCGTATGGTTTGTGGCGTCACATCCAAATTTGCCGCCAATTCTTCCACCGTCATAAAATTATGTTCGCGGACAAGGGTGAGGATATGTTCGTGTCTTTGGATTTTGGGTTTCATGGTGTTTCGTTTTATAGGGATAAACCAATGGCCGTCTGAATATTTCAGACGGCCTTGTTATTGTCAAACCGATTACATCTCGAGTTTCTGTTCCAAGCGTTCCATACACGCGCCCAAGTGGCGGCGTATGACTTTGGTCACACGATTGCGCTTGCCTGCCAGCAACAAATCAAGGATTTCTCGGTGTTCATGGTGCGAATTGGAATCGATATTGCGCTTTTCTTTGCGAAGCGGGTCGGAAACGGCCACAATCAATGAAGAGCGCGCACACAAGGTATTCATGATTTCAAACAGGACATTGTTGTCCAACAGCCGCGCCAATTCGACATGGAAGGCATTGGACAGGCGGTTCCAACCCACGCGGTCGCCGCTTTCGGAGGCTGCGCCCTCTTGCTCAATCATAGCGTAAAGCGGTTGCAGACGCGTTTCCAAATCAGGCATATCGATGAGGACGCTCAAAATCATGCTTTCCATTTCGATACGCGTGTTGAACACGTCTTTCATTTCTTTCAAGTCCGGCACATGGACAAATGCGCCGCGGTTAGGCTGCAAATCGACAATTTTGTCGTGCGCCAAAAGCGACAATGCGCCACGCACGGTATTGCGGGAGCAAACCATTTGTCGGCAAAGCTCGGACTCGGTCAGTTTTTTGCCCGGCAACAGCAGATGGTCGGTAATGCCGTCCAAAATCAATGCGTACACGCGGAAGAGTTCGGAATCATGACGCTCTTCCAAAATAAGCGATGAAGTTGCAGGCGCAACGTTGGTATTATTTTCGTAATCCATAATGTTTCCCCAGTATCCGTATTAAGGCGCAAGCGTTTACAAACCAGCATCTTTCGGGGTTATTTAAAATATAATTAAAAATTGTTGACAATGTTAAACGAAACTTGCACAATGAGATCAACAAGCCAAGTTATAAAGGCTGATAGAGAGAGAAGAAAAAGGAATAAAAAGCAAGCAGATATATTCATGTTAATGCGTGAATATATCTGCTTTTTTTGTGGGTAGTCGGTTCACGCCCCGACACGCCCACCCTGAAACCGTCCTATTCTGTTTCGACGATCTCGAAGCTGTGGCTCATTTTTGCCGCTTTACCCAGCATAATCGATGCGGAGCAATATTTTTCGGCAGACATCTGTACGGCGCGTTCAATCGCGCTTTCTTGCAAACCTCGACCATACACTTTGAAATGGATATGGATTTCGGTAAACACGCGCGGCGCGGTGTCGGCGCGTTTGGCAGTCACTTCGGCACGGCAGTCGGTGATTTTTTGGCGTTGTTTCTCGGCAATCATCACGACATCGATGCTGGAGCAGCCCGCTACACCCAACAACAGCATTTCCATCGGGCTGGGGCCGCGTTTGACTTCGCCTTCAGCCGCCGCGCCTTCCATCACAACGCTGTGTCCGTTTGCCGTTGTACCGACGAAGCACATTCCGTCTATCCATTTTGAAGTAACTTGCATGGTGTCTTTTTTATCCGTAAAAGCATTAATCCGATATTGTAAACAATTTCAAGTGATAAACCTAGTCAGGCCGTCTGAAAAATACAATCAATTACAATCGGACTAAACGCATCATTCGTTCCGATACGCCCAGTGGTTGACCGGCCCGTGCCCTGCCCCGATGCCCAAAGGATGGGAAATGGCGGCGGCAATATAGTTTTTTGCCGTTTGAACCGCCTCTGGAACGCTAAACCCTTTTGCCAACTCGGCTGTGATGCAGGCAGAAAACGTGCAGCCCGTGCCATGTGTATGCGGCGTCGGGAAACGTTTGCTGTTCAGCTCAATGGTTTCGTATGGCATAAACAGCCAGTCGGTGCAATATTCGCTTCGGCTGTCGGCAAGATGGCCGCCTTTAATCACCACATTTTTCACGCCCCAATCCTGAAGAGTTTTGGCGGCACGTTCCGCATCTTGGCGGTTTTCAATATTGATACCCGTCAAAGCCTGCGCTTCGGGCAGATTGGGGGTCAATACGTCCGTATGCGGCAGCAGCAGACGTTTCATGGCTTCGACGGCTGAATTTTCCAACAACGGCGCACCGCCTTTAGCAATCATGACCGGATCCAATACGCGTTTACCGAAGTCGCATTCGGCGGTTTGTTCCGCCACGCATTCGATGATTTCCGCCGTACCCAGCATGCCGATTTTATAAGCGCGGATTTGAAAATCCTCCTGAATCGCGGCAATTTGCGCGGCAATTATGTCGGTCGGTATCGGATGCACTGCCGATACGCCCAAAGTATTTTGTGCGGTAACCGCTGTCAGTACGCTGGTACCGAACACGCCGCGCATCTGAAACGTCTTCAAATCCGCCTGTATGCCCGCGCCACCTCCGGAATCTGAGCCGGCAATCGTCAGCGTTTGAATAAAAAGTTCGTCCATCGTATTCTCCTGTTTTTCAGACGGCCTTTTGCTTATCGTTATGGGAAGCCGTTTGGTTTTATCCGTAAGCAAAGGCATTCGCCGTCTATTTTTCCGAATGCCTTATCCGTTGTTTTGCCAAAAACAAATGTATGTTCCCGAGCGAAATATCTTAACAAACAAAAGGCCATCTGAAAACTATTTTCATTTTCAGACGGCCTGTTCAATTTTAAACCTATTCAGGCTTAATCTTCGTATGCGTCAATCGGCAAGCAGGAGCAAATCAGATTGCGGTCGCCATACACTTCATCTACCCGTTTGACGCTCGGCCAGAATTTGTGTTCGCGGACGAACGGCAATGGGAAGACAGCTTCTTCGCGGGAGTACGGATGCGTCCATTCGCCGGTTACGTCGGATGCAGTGTGCGGAGCGTTGACCAGCGGATTGTCTTCTTTCGGCCATTCGCCGCGCTCGACTTTCAGCACTTCCTGTTTGATTTGTTTCAAGGCGGCGATGAAGCGGTCGAGTTCGGCTTTGCTCTCGCTTTCGGTCGGTTCGATCATCAGCGTGCCGGCAACGGGAAAGGAGACGGTCGGGGCGTGGAAGCCGTAGTCCATCAGGCGTTTGGCGATGTCGGTTTCGGTGATGCCGCTTTCGGCTTTGAGCGGACGCAAATCGACGATACATTCGTGCGCGACGCGGCCGTTTTTGCCTGTGTAGAGAACAGGATAGTCTTCGCTCAGGCGTTTGGCGACGTAGTTGGCGTTGAGCAATGCCCAGCGCGTTGCCTGCTCCATGCCTTGTTTGCCCATCATGGTCAGGTACATCCAGGTAATCGGCAGGATGGACGCGGAACCGAAGGCGGCGGAGGAAACGGCGGTTTGCTCGGCACTTGCGCTGTGGGTGTCGGTCAAGGTATGGCCTGGGGCAAACGGGGCGAGGTGGGCTTTCAGGCCGATGGGACCCATGCCCGGGCCGCCGCCGCCGTGGGGGATACAGAAGGTTTTGTGCAGGTTCATGTGCAACACGTCCGCGCCGACTTCGGCGGGCTGCATGATGCCGATTTGGGCGTTGAGGTTGGCGCCGTCCATGTAAACCTGTCCGCCGTTTTCATGGATGATGCGGCAGATGTCGCGGATGCCTTCTTCGTACACGCCGTGGGTGGACGGGTAGGTAATCATGATGGCGGACAAGGCGTCGCGGTGTTGCTCGGCTTTGGCTTTCAAGTCGTCGATGTTGACGTTGCCGTGTTCGTCGGTATCGACGACGACGACTTTCAAACCGAGCATGGCGGCGGTGGCGGGGTTGGTGCCGTGGGCGGATTTGGGAATCAGGCAGATGTTGCGGTGCGCTTCGCCTTGGGCTTCCTGATAGCGGCGGATGGCGAGCATACCGCTGTATTCGCCCTGCGCGCCGGAGTTGGGCTGGAAGGAAATCGCATCAAAACCGGTAATGGCTTTCAGGCTGTTTTCCATGTCGGTCAGGAGTTCGCGGTAGCCTGCGGTTTGCGCCTCGGGAGCGTAAGGATGGATGTCAGTGAACTCAGCCCAAGTAATCGGCAACATTTCCGCAGTCGCGTTGAGTTTCATGGTACAGCTGCCCAATGAAATCATGCTGCGGTTCATCGCCAAGTCGCGGTCTTCGAGTTTTTTCAGGTAGCGCAACATTTCGTGTTCGGTGTGGTAACGGTTGAACACAGGATGTTGCAGAATGTCGTCCTGACGCAGCAATTCGGCGTTCAGACGGCCTTTGACATCATCGGCAAATGTGAACGTATCTTTGCCGGTAAACGCACGGTACAAATCGGCCAAATCTTCGTATGCCGATGTTTCATGGAATGCAGCCGCAACTTGAGTATCGTTGACGCGGCGCAGGTTGTAACCCGATTCCAAAGCAGCGGCAAACACTTGGTCTGCTTTCTCTTTGCTGCCGAAATCGACGGTAACGGTATCAAAGAAGACTTTGTGAACCACATTCAGGCCGGCTGAAACCAGTGCATCGGCAAAGGCAGAAGCCAATGCATGAATGCGGTTGGCAATGCGTTTCACACCTTCAGGGCCGTGGTAAACGGCGTACATACCTGCCAAGTTCGCCAGCAATGCCTGTGCGGTACAAATATTGGATGTCGCTTTTTCGCGGCGGATGTGTTGCTCGCGGGTGGACAAAGCCATGCGCAAGGCAGGTTTGCCCGATGCGTCTTTGGATACGCCGATAATGCGGCCCGGAGCGGAACGCTTGAACTCGTCTTTAAACGCGAAATAAGCAGCGTGCGGACCACCAAAGCCCATCGGCACACCGAAGCGTTGGGTGTTGCCCAAAGCAATATCTGCGCCCACTTCAGCTGGAGACTTCAGCAAAACCAAGCTCATGATGTCGGCTGCAACGGCCACGATTGTGCCTTTGGCTTTCAGACGGCCGATAACGTCCTGCAAGTCTTGCACATCGCCGTCTTTGCCGACGTATTGGAACAGCGCGCCGAAGTATTCGCCCTCATCCGCTTGGGCAAAATCGCCGACCACCAGTTTAAAGCCGAAATATTTGGCACGGGTTTTCATCACGTCCAAAGTTTGCGGATACACGCGCGCATCCACAAAGAAACGCTCGGATTTCACTTTGCCCACGCGGTGCGCCATCGCCATCGCTTCGGCGGCGGCGGTAGCTTCGTCCAGCAAAGACGCGCCCGCCACGGGGAAACCGGTCAAATCGATACACACCTGCTGGAAGTTCAGCAGCGCTTCCAAACGCCCCTGCGCGATTTCCGCCTGATACGGCGTATAGGCGGTGTACCAGCCCGGATTTTCCAATACGTTGCGCAAAATCACGTTCGGCACGCGGGTCGGGTAATAGCCCAAGCCGATATAGGATTTGTTGATCACGTTTTTCGCCGCAATGGCTTTCAGCTTCGCCAAAGCGTCCGCCTCGGTCAGGGCTTCGGGCAGGTCGAGTTCGGACGGCATACGGATGCTTTGCGGCACGGTATTGCCGACAAAATCATCCATGCTCTTCTCGCCCAGCGCTTCCAAAAGCGCAGCCTCGTCGCCAAAGCTCAAATGTCGCGCGGCAAATTCGTTCGGGTTGAACAATTCAGATAGTTTCATTTCTACTCCTTCGGTGTTATCGATATCAACACTGTTTATTCTTGCAGATGTTGTTTCAGACGGCCTCCACCCACTTGGGACGACATGCCAATATTTCCCTATAAACCGGACAGGTTTCCACATGCGCGCCGGGCAGGTAGCCGGTACTCATCAGAAATTCGCCGACGATTTCGCCGCCGACAAATTTGAAATGTTTTTTAAACAGCTTCACCCATTCAGCCTTGTCGAGCGGATGGTTCGCATCGAGCCAGTTTTTGAATGAGCCGTATTCTTGCTGTATTTGTTTGATTTGTCGCGCGTTATAAATGGCTGCGTTGATTTTCAGGCGGTTGCGGACGATGCCTGCATCGGCAAGCAGTCGCTCAATATCGGCTTCGTCAAATGCAGCGACCGTATCGATGTCAAAACCTTTAAATGCCGTCTGAAATGCCTGCTGCTTCTTCAGCATCAGCGTCCAGCTTAATCCTGCCTGATTGATTTCCAACACCAGCCGCTCAAACAATTCATTGTCGTCCTCAATCGGAAAACCGTATTGCGTGCCGTGATAATGTTTGTTGGGGTTGTCCGTATCGTCAGGAAGCGTGGCGACAAATTCGCAGTAATTCATGTTTGCTGAGGGAAAATTGAAACAAAGGCCGTCTGAAAGCATTTTTCAGACGACCTAAGACCTGCAATATCAAACAGATGAAAAACCTGTTTGAATGTTTGCAAAAATCAAGCTACTTCGCCTGCGTATTGTTCGGCAGTCAGCAGGCCGTCGTAGTCGGCAGGATTGGCAGGTTTGATTTTGAAGAACCAGCCTGCGCCGTAAGGGTCGCTGTTGGCGGTTTCCGGCGCGCTGGGCAAATCTTCGTTGACGGCGACGACTTCGCCCGCAATCGGAGCATACACGTCAGACGCGGCTTTCACAGACTCAACCACACCGGCTTGTTCTTCGGCGGCAAGGTTCGCACCGACTTCGGGCAGCTCGACGAACACGATGTCGCCCAACAACTCTTGCGCGTGGTGGGTAATGCCGACGGTGATGATACCGTCTTCTTCAAGGCGCAGCCATTCGTGACTGGCAACGTATTTCAGTTCGGCTGGGATGTTGTTGCTCATTGTTTGATTCTCCATTGGTTTTTTGGTTTGAAGGTCGTCTGAATCATGATGTCTCAGACAGGTTGTTTCACAGTTTTTTCCAACAGTGCTTCCTATTTTTGCTGATCTCGTTTATACCAATTTATTAAATAATTTTCTTCTATTCGGCTACGCGAGCCATAACGTATCACGTTTAAATATCCATTATCATTTCGTTTAAACTGAATTCCCACCAACTTTCTAGAATTAATTAAAAAATAAATGATATTATCTGAGCAATTATGTGGTTCACATACTGTTGCTCGTTGGTATTTCTGTGAACTAATTATTACGGATTCCAATGGTGTAGCAACACCCTCCGCCCCTTTCAACCAATCATCATTTTTATCTCTGGCTTCTCGCCATACTTCTTGTCCCCAAATTGCTTTATACGGCTGTTTTTTCACCAAATCAAAAGGATAAATCTCTTTAGCAAAAGCAAACCCCGTAACTATTACCCAAAATGTAGCTGCAATTGTTATAACCTTAATTTTTCTCATAAAAGTTACCTATTTCATTTTGAATTCATAATTTTATGAAGAGGACAGTAAAGCACGTCCTCGTTACGAAAACTAATCCAACGTTTAAAACTGTTTCTGTCCGTTGCGTACAAACGGCAGCTTCAATACGCGCACGTCCACTTCCTTGCCGCGCATCAGCACTTTGGCGGTATCGCCGTCAAAATCTTTCGGCACGCGGGCGATGGCGATGGATTGTTTCAGGCTGGGCGAGAATACGCCGCTGGTGGTTTCGCCTTTGCCTTTGTCGGTCAACACTTCCATATGCGCCCGCAGGATGCCGCCTTTGTCGAGCAGCAAACCGACTTGTTTGACGGCAACGCCTTTTTCTTTCAATGCCAGCAAGGCGGCTTTGCCGACGAAATCGCGGTTTTCGTCTTTCAAATCAACAGTCCAACCCATGCCTGCTTCGAGCGGGCTGGTGTCGTCGTCCATATCGTTGCCGTAGAGGTTCATGCCGGCTTCCATGCGCAGGGTGTCGCGCGCGCCGAGGCCGCAGGGCTGTACGCCGGCTTGTTGCAGGGCTTTGAAAAATGCGACGGCTTCAGTGCCGGGCAGGATGACTTCGACGCCGTCTTCGCCGGTGTAGCCGGTGCGGGCGACGAACCAGTCGTTGCCCAAATCCGCGCCTTGGAACGGTTTGAGGTTGTGGATGACATCCGCCCATTCGGGTTTGACGGTCAGGAGTTTTTCGATGGCTTTAGGACCTTGCACGGCAAGCATACCGAGGTCGTAACGAGGGTTGAAGGCGACGCCGAATTCTTGTCCGACTTTGTGGAACTGGGCGGTGTCTTTCTCGCGGGTCGCGCCGTTGGATACAATGCGGTATTGGGTTTCGGCTTCGTTGGTGCGGTAAACGATCAAGTCGTCAATCACACCACCGTTGTCGTTGAGCAGCGCGGAATAAAGGGCTTTGCCGACGAAGGCGAGTTTGGCAACGTCGTTGGCAATCAGTTTGCGGAAAAAGGCTTTTGCGTTCGCTCCGGCGACGTCGGTAACGAGCATGTGGGATACGTCGAACATGCCTGCGTCGGTACGCACGGCTTCGTGTTCGGCGATTTGCGAACCATAATGGATGGGCAGCTCCCAGCCGGCAAAATCGACCAGCTTCGCGCCTGCATCTTGATGGGCTTGATGAAATGGGGTGGTTTTCAGAGCAGTCATTCTCAAGTTTCTCCGGATTTTTTGTTCAGATGCCGCCCGCGCACCTGTGCGCGGATGACCCTATCTGTCCTTGAACCTGAGATTTTCGGCTGTATCCGCATGATGGCAAACCAGTCTGCTCACTGCTTTGCGCGGTTGTCTGAATGGTGGTTCAGACGGCCTTCTCCCCTTCGGTGGACGTTATTCTAACGCCGCTCTCCAGATTGTTTGTTTCAATGTGCAGTCCCTGATACCTGAGCGATTTAAGGGTGTCTGCGCCTTCGGTGGTTACATTGTAGTTGGATGTAACACTCTCCTGCACATTTCCCGATTATGTCTTGAATCGGCGGTTTGGGCAAGTAGCCGACGAATATTTATGATGTGAATATTCGTCTTTTTATTGAGGCGGCAAAACCTGAGCCTTTATAAAATTGTTAGCCATGCGGCAAATGTTTTTGCAAAAGTCTCAGGCCGTCTGAAGCCCTTGGCCGTTTTTCCTATATAATTCTGTTTTTTCGATTTATCTGCGTCCATCATGAACCGCCTCAAACGCATTAAAACCATCCTCTGCACGCTCTACCGCTACCGCCTTGCCGAGCTGATTGCCTCGCTGGTCCGTCCGGGTTGGGCGCGGACTTTCCTCAATATGCTGCCGCAGTCGTCCAAGTTCAAACACGAGACGCCTGCCGTGCGCCTGCGTTTGGCGTTGGAAAGCCTGGGGCCGATTTTCATCAAATTCGGACAGGTATTGTCCACGCGTCCCGATTTGATTCCGCACGATTACGCGGTCGAACTGGCAAGGCTGCAAGACAAAGTGCCGCCGTTTGACGCGCAGCTTTCACGCTCGCAAATCGAAAAATCTTTGGGCCAATCCATCGACACTTTATACGCGGAATTTGAAACAGAGCCTGTCGCCAGCGCGTCCATCGCCCAAGTACACAAAGCCCGCCTGCATTCTGGCGAACAGGTCGCAGTGAAAGTCTTGCGCCCCAACCTTCTGCCCGTTATCGAACAGGATTTGTCGCTGATGCGCTTTGGTGCAGGCTGGGTGGAACGTTTGTTTTCAGACGGCAAGCGTTTGAAGCCGCGCGAAGTGGTGGCCGAATTTGATAAATACCTGCACGATGAATTGGATTTAATGCGCGAAGCCGCCAATGCCAGCCAGCTCGGTCGCAATTTCCAAAACAGCGATATGCTGATTGTGCCGAAGGTGTTTTACGACTACTGCACCAGCGACGTGCTGACCATCGAATGGATGGACGGCACGCCGGTATCCGATATCGCCAAACTCAAAGCCGACGGCATCGACTTGCACAAACTTGCCGATTACGGCGTGGAAATCTTCTTCACGCAAGTCTTCCGCGACGGCTTTTTCCATGCGGATATGCACCCTGGCAATATTCTGGTTGCCGCCGACAACCGCTACATCGCCCTCGATTTCGGCATCGTCGGCACGTTGACCGATTACGACAAACGCTATCTCGCCATCAACTTCCTCGCCTTCTTCAACCGCGATTACCACCGCGTCGCCACCGCCCACATCGAATCGGGCTGGGTGCCTGCCGACACACGTGCGGAAGAATTGGAAGCCGCTGTCCGCGCCGTGTGCGAGCCTGTGTTCAACAAACCGATTTCGCAGATTTCCTTCGGCTTGGTGCTGATGCGCCTGTTTGAAGTCAGCCGCCGCTTCAATGTCGAAATCCAACCGCAGCTGGTATTGCTGCAAAAAACGCTGCTCAACATCGAAGGTTTGGGCCGCCAACTCGATCCCGATTTGGATTTGTGGAAAACCGCCAAACCGTTTTTGGTGCGCTGGATGAACGAACAGGTCGGCCCCAAAGCCCTTTGGCGCAACCTCAAAAACGAAGCTCCCGATTGGGCGCAAATCATCCCTTCCCTGCCGCGCAAAATCAGTGCGCTGGTTGATGAAAACCGCCAACAGGAAATGCGCGATGCCTATGTTCACTTGGTCAAAGTACAGCAACGCCAAAGCCTGTGGCTGGGTGTGATTGCGGTTGTTTTGCTGCTGATTTTGCTGTTTAAGTAAACCGTAATACAGCTTTAAACGACATAATAAAGGCCGTCTGAAATCTGATTTTCAGACGGCCTTTTATATACCGACCTATTCTTTTTTCTCGTGCTGAACATGTCCGCTTTCGGCTTCAATATGCCGTCTGAAGCGCAAACCTGCGGCATGGTAAAACGGATGCGGCGAGAATTGGCGCGAGACTTGCGAAGCGAAGATGCAAGTCAACAACATCCAAAACAGTAAATTCTGTCCGCCCGTCATTTCCATGACCACCACGGCGGCGGTCAACGGCGATTGGGTCGCGGCGGCAAGAAATGCGGCCATACAGAGCAAAACCGCGACATTGGACGCGTCGCCCAGTTGCGCGAAAGAAGCCATGTGTTCGCCTATCATCGCGCCGATGGTTAAAGACGGCGTGAAGATACCGCCGGGAATACCTGCCCAGTAGCTGAACACGGTCGCTGCCCATTTTGCGGCGGCCAAGCCGAACGGCGCTTCATACGCGCCTTTTAGTGCGGCTGCGGCTTCGTGATAGCCCGTACCATAGGTTTTACCTTGATAAAACGTACCGAGCAGCGCGAGCAAGATACCCATTACAAAGGCGACCACCAACAAATGACGGCGGATGAAACTGCGCCAGCGTACCGGTGCGAATGCCGCCGCGCCACGATACAAAAAGCTACTGAACAATCCGCCAGCCACGCCGCAGACGATGCCCGACACCGCCGCCCACATCAGCATGTTTGGCAGCTCATGCCCTTGAAAACCTGAGAAATACGGGTTGTTGCCCTGTATCGCCACTTGAATGAAACCGGCCGCCAACACTCCCATCAGGATTTGGCGTTCCCAACGCAAAAGCACGCCGCGCCCCAATTCTTCGATGGCAAACACCACGCCGGCCAAAGGCGCGTTAAATGCCGCCGCCAAACCGCCGGCCGCACCTGCGGCAATCAAATCGTTTTCCTGCATGCCCCTAAACGCCAGCCCGTGCTTTTTACACCACGCACCCCAAGCGTTCATGACCGCCGCACCCACTTGTACAGACGGCCCTTCCCTGCCGATCGACGCCCCCAAAATCATGCCCAAAAACGTCAGCGGAATCTTAAAAAAGGTTTCGCCCAGACGAATCAAACGGGTTTTCTGCGCGCCATAAGGCAAAGACAACGAAGCGATGACCTGCGGAATACCACTGCCGGAAGTGTACGGCGCAAATTTGCGCGTAAACCATGCCAAAAGCGGCAAACCCAACGGCAAAGCCACCCACGCAAACCACGGATATTTTCCCACCAACAAGGCGTTCCATTCCAAAGCCAAATCCGCCAAGTACGCAAACATCAAAGCCGTCAGGGCAACCAATGCCGATCCTGCCAGCAAAAACAGAAGGGCAATGCTCTTTTTCGACAGGCGTTTGGTTTGGCGGATTTTGTGGGCAAGGCGCGCCGCCCAAGTCTGGGGAAATTTCATCATAAACACGCAGTCAATGTGTTCAGACGGCCTTGATACTTTTCTCAAAGGCCGTCTGAAAACAAGGATAAAGGTTTTTAAGAACGGTAATCCGCGTTAATCGACACATATTCGTGCGACAAATCGCAGGTATAAACAGCTGCCGTCGTATCGCCGCGTTGCAAATCGATGCGGACGGTGATTTCCGGACGGTTCATCACCGCTTGCCCTGCTTCTTCGGTATAGCTTTCCGCGCGGCCGCCGTTTTCGGCAACCAACACGTCATCCAGCCACATTTTCAAAGCATCAACATCCAAGTCTTCAATACCGGCATAGCCGACTGCTGCCAACAGACGGCCCAAGTTCGGGTCGGAGGCAAAGAAAGCGGTTTTCACCAAAGGCGAATGGGCAACGGCATAAGCCACTTTGCGCGCCTCTTCGCGGGTTTTCGCGTTTTGCACTTCAACCGTGATGAACTTGGTTGCGCCCTCTCCATCACGGACAATCGCCTGCGCCAGTTCCAAAGCCAACGAACCGAGCAATGCCTTGAGCTGCGCATAGCGCGGATCGGCGGTATTATCAATTTCGCTCTGACCGCAACGGCCCGTCGCCATAATCACGAAGCTGTCGTTGGTGCTGGTATCACCGTCCACGGTAATCGTATTGAAACTTTCGTCTGCGATTTCTTGCGTCATCAGCTGCAAAATCGGTTGGGACACTTTGGCATCGGTAGCGATAAACGACAACATGGTCGCCATATTCGGATGAATCATGCCCGAGCCTTTGGCGATACCGGTGGCGCGGACTGTGTGTTTTTCGCCGACCAAGCCTGTGCGTGAAGCGGCTTTCGGTACAGTATCCGTCGTCATGATGGCACGCGCCGCGTCCGACCAGAATGCAGGACGTACTTGCGGCAAGGCGGCCACGATTTTATCCACAGGCAGAGGCTCCAAAATCACGCCGGTCGAAAACGGCATAATCTGATTGGATTGGCAGCCGACCTGTTCCGCCGCCGCCGCGCACACTTTGATCGCGTCCAGACGGCCTTGTGCGCCGGTACCCGCATTGGCATTGCCCGTATTGATGACTAAGGCACACACGCCGTCTTGGTCAAACAGATGCGACTTGGCGATATGCACCGGCGCGGCGCAGAAACGGTTTTGCGTAAACACTGCGCCCACCGTATGTCCGCCGCCCAACACCATCAGCGTCAAATCGTCGCGGTCTTGTTGCTTGATGCCGGCACGACCTGTAAACAGACGGATGCCGTCGATTTCCAACAATTCGTCTGCACGTTTTTCAGTCAAATTTACAGCCATATCATTTTCTCCTGTTTACACTATTTTCAGACGGCCTAAACGCTATACGCCCAATAAGGGAATCAAGATAGGCACCAATATCGCCGTCAACACGCCGTTGAGCGTCAAGCCCAAGCCGGCATATGCGGCCATACGGCGGCCGTATTCCAAAGATGCCGCAATACCCATCGCATGTGAGGCCGTACCCAAAGACATTCCCACTGAAGAAGGCATATACAATGCTCCTTTCAACACTTTATATCCGGCCATCTGGCCAAAAAGTCCGGCAATAATCACCGTTGCCGCCGTAATCGCCGGAATACCGCCGATAGACGCTGTGATTTCAATCGCAATCGGATTCGTCACGGATTTGGAAGCCAGCGACAAAATCACTTCATGCGAAGCACCTAACCATTTGGCAAAATACACGCCCGTAACAATGCCTGTCACGCTGCCCGCCAACTGCGACAACACCACCGGCAACCACTGGCTGCGGATACGGTCCCAATTTCGATAAAGCGGCACGGCCAGCAACACGACTGCCGGTTTCAACCAAAAATCAATAAAGCGCGAGGCAGAATGGTACAGCTCGTAATCGATGGAAAATACCTTCAAATACCCCATCAACACCAGCGTACTGATCAATACCGGATTACACAGCACATTCCCCGTGCGCGTCCGAATCTGCACCGCCAAAGCATACACGGCCAAAGTCAGGAATAGCATGACCGAGGGCATGCGCAACAGCCCGTCTATATTCATCACATCCGCCTCCTGACCCACTCATGCACTTTGCCGGTCACCAACAATACGCAGATCGTACTGCCGATTGTGGCCGTCAAAATCGAAAACCAGTCGTTTGCAATCACATCCAAATAGCTGATGACGGCCACGCAAGGCGGCACCAAAAACAAAGTCAGGTTTGCCATCAAAATGTCTGCCAGCTCTCCCACCCAAGACAATTTGACCCAGCCGGCCTGAAGCGCGGCAAACAGCAAAGCCATGCCGACAATACTGCCCGGCAGCTTCAACCCCAAAATCCAAACGGTTGCCTCGCCCAAAGCCAGGCAACCCAATACCACCAATAAGGCACGAATAATATTCATTAAGCCGGTTTCTCCTTATCCCTTTTCAGACGGCCTCAAAAAATTTATTAATCATTGAATCATATCGTGCCACAGGCCGTCTGAAAAGGGCAGAAACGCCTTCCTTCAAGTTTAATGAAAGATAAGCATGATTACTCTAGCGGATTGGCTTAGGCAATATTGAAACCCCTACCCTGCTTTTTGTCTTTAACGGCTGCCACAAACCGGGCATTCGGGATTGTGTTTCACCCCGTATTGCTGCCATTTTCCGCTCAACGCGTTGTAGGTAGAAAGTTTGCCGTGCGACGGCGTACCGATACCGATCAGCACTTTAAGCGCTTCGGCGGCTTGGGTCGTTCCGATAACGCCGACCAATGGCGAAAAAACGCCGAACAATGCACAAGCGCCGTCGCTGGCTTGTTCGCCATCAAACAGGCAGGCATAGCAGGGCGTATCGGGAAGATCGGGACGGTACACGGCGATTTGTCCGTCAAAGCCGACGGCCGCTGCGGAAACCAAAGGCGTGCGCGTGGCAACGGAGGCGCGGTTAACTGCTTGGCGTGTGGGATAATTGTCGGAACAATCAAGGATGATGTCAGCGGCGTTTGCCAATTCGACAAGCCTGGCCTCATCGAGAAATTCGGCAATGGCTGTAATGTGTGTTTGGCTATTGATCTGTTTCAGACGGCCTTGCATGACCAAAGCCTTGTTTTTACCGATGTCGGCTTCGGTAAACGTGATTTGGCGTTGAAGGTTGGTCTCGTCGATGGTATCGGCATCGGCAATCGTCAGGCTGCCGATACCGGCGGCGGCAAGATACGGCAAGGCCGCCGCACCCAGCCCGCCGCAACCGACAACAAGCACATGGGCGGACAAGAGTTTTTCTTGGCCTTCGATACCGATTTCGTCAAGCAAGATATGGCGGCTGAACCGCAGGAGTTGTTGATCGTTCATCATAATAATAAGGCCGTCTGAAACCCAATGTTCAGACGGCCTGAGTGATTTAGAAATTAATATTTTCGTATGCGTTGTCAAACAGGAAAGGACGGCCTTCGCTGCTGGTTTCGGATTCGAGGCGGATGCCGCTGAGCATCATGTTGCGGTCAACGTCTTTCATCATGTCGTAAACGCTCAAGAGCGCCAAATTTAGGCCGGCCAGGGCTTCGGTGGCAATGCTGCCGTTGCTGTGCGCTTGGACGGTCAGCGTGGCCTTCAGGCAGGCCAACTCAACGTTAATATCGAAATCAACCTGCACGCCGATGATGCGGCCGGGCAGGTGCAGCGGAATCAGGTTGGCAGTCTGTTTGATGCTCTGAATGGCGGCAACGCGGGCAATGGTCAGGATACTTGCCTTTTCGGTGGCATTCTCTATCAACACCCTTATCGCCTGCTGGCTCATGTTGATAGTGCCGACGGCGACGGCGGTGTGTTGCTCAGGAAAATCGGGTTGGTTGGGAAATTCAATCATGGGTTTCTCACCTCTGTTTTGATGGGCAATATTTTACGGCATTTTACAGACAGCGACCACGCGGCGGATACAGACGGCCGTTTTCCGGTTTGAAATGTATCGGGTGTTACCATTGGCAGTTTATAAAAATCTGCTATACAATGGATTCACGATACACCCAAATTAACATTTAAATAAGAGAAAAATCATGCAACTGCATATCTTGAATAATCCAAAAGATGCCGCTCTGGCAGCGGATGCGGAATTTTTAAAACAGTCTCTTTTCAATCTGCTGCATGAGGAAGCGTCGCCTTTGGTGGTCGAAACCGTTAAGCTATTATCGACTTCAGACGACAGTGCTGCCCTGATTGAGAAGGTGTTGCCGCAATTGGACGAACAACAAACCCACGATTTAACCTTGGCCTGCGGCCTGTTCGCGCAGATTTTGAACATCGCCGAAGACGTACACCACGAACGCCGCCGCCAAATCCACGAAGAGGCCGGACACAACAGTGCCGAAGGCAGCCTGACGGAAACCGTGCGCAAGCTCAAAGCCGGAAAAGTCAACGGCAAAGCGGTGCAGCAACAACTGGACAACACGGTCGTTACCGCCGTTTTGACCGCGCACCCGACCGAAGTACAACGTCAAACCGTCTTGAGCTTCAACCGCCGCATCCGCGCGCTGCTGCCGCAACGCGAACGCTGCACCAACCCCGAAGCACTAGCTCAGTTGCGCCGCGAAATCGACACTGTCCTTTTGGGCCTGTGGCAGACCAGTGAAACGCGCCGCCACAAACTCAGCGTCAACGACGAAATTAACAACGGTGTATCCATCTTCCCAATGAGCTTCTTTGAAGCCCTGCCTAAACTCTACCGCACAATGGAACGCGATTTTCAGACGGCCTATCCCGGCGTCCACGTTCCGAATATCCTCAAAATCGGCGGCTGGATCGGCGGCGACCGCGATGGCAACCCGTTCGTTTCTGCCGAAACCTTGCGTTTTGCGTTCAGACGGCATGCCGACGCAGTATTTCGCTTCTATCGCGGCGAACTCGACAAACTTTACCGCGAATTGCCGCTCTCCATCCGCCGCGTCAAAGTCAACGACGACGTGATGGCACTGGCCGCCCTCTCGCCTGACGAAGAAATCGCCCGCACCGAAGAACCTTACCGCCGCGCCATCGCCTACATCATGGCACGCGCTATGGGCAAAGCACGCTCACTCGGTTTGGGCATGGGCTGCAAATTCGGCTTCCTCGAGCCTTATGCCACGGTCGAAGAGTTCCTCAACGACCTGAAAAAACTGCAACGCTCGCTCCACGAAAACGGCAGCCAACTGCTGGCGGAAGGCCGTCTGGCCAATATTATCCGCAGCGTATCCGTGTTCGGCTTCCACATGATGCCGCTCGACCTGCGCCAACACGCAGGCAAACACGCCGATGTGGTTGCCGAGCTTTTCCAACATGCAGGCTTGGAAGACTACAACAGCCTGAACGAAGAGCAAAAACAAACCGCCTTATTGCGCGAATTGAGCCATCAACGTCCGCTGTACAGCCCGTTCATCACATACAGCGACCATACCCGCCACGAATTGGCAATTTTCAACGAAGCGCGCAAAATCAAAGACGAATTCGGTGAAGATGCCGTTACACAAAGCATTATTTCCAACTGCGAACAACCCAGCGACCTGCTCGCCTTGGCATTGCTGCTGAAAGAAAGCGGCCTGTTGGTGGTGGAAAACGGCAAACCGCACAGCCGCATCAATATCGTGCCTCTGTTTGAAACCATCGAAGCGCTCGAAAACGCCTGTCCGGTCATGGAAACCATGTTCCGTCTCGACTGGTATGATGCCCTGCTCGAAAGCCGCGGCAACATCCAAGAAATCATGCTCGGCTACTCCGACTCCAACAAAGACGGCGGCTACGTTACCAGCTCATGGTGTCTGTATCAGGCAGAGTTGGGCTTGGTCGAACTCTTCAAAAAATACGATGTCCGCATGCGTCTGTTCCACGGCCGCGGCGGCAGCGTAGGTCGCGGCGGCGGCCCATCTTACCAAGCCATTTTGGCGCAACCTGCGGGCAGCGTTGCCGGACAAATCCGCATTACCGAGCAAGGCGAAGTCATTACCGCCAAATACGCCGACCCGGGCAATGCCCAACGCAACTTGGAAACCTTGGTTGCCGCGACTTTGGAAGCCAGCATCCTGCCGGACAAAAAAGACCCTGATGCCAAACTGATGCAGGATTTGTCGGAAGTATCGTTCAAATACTACCGCGAACTGATTACCCATCCCGACTTCATCGACTACTTCCTGCAAACCAGCCCGATTCAGGAAATTGCCACCCTCAACCTCGGCAGCCGTCCCGCCAGCCGCAAAACCTTGGCGCGGATTCAGGACTTGCGCGCGATTCCGTGGGTATTCTCATGGATGCAAAACCGCCTCATGCTGCCGGCTTGGTACGGTTTCGGCAGCGCAGTGGAAACCTTGTGCGAAGGCAATCCCGACACACTGGCCGCCCTGCGCGAACACGCCCAAAGCAACCCGTTCTTCCAAGCCATGCTCTCCAATATGGAGCAAGTGATGGCGAAAACCGACATCACCTTGGCGGAAAACTATGCCGGCTTGAGCGAATCGCCCGATAAAGCAAAAGTCATCTTCGGCATGATCAAGGAAGAATACCAACGCAGCCGCAAAGCACTGCTTGACCTGCTGCAAACCGAAGAGCTCCTGCGCGACAACCGCAGCCTCGCCCGTTCTCTTGCCTTGAGGATTCCATATCTGAACGCCCTCAACGGCCTGCAAGTCGCCATGCTCAAACGCCTGCGCAAAGAGCCTGACAATCCGCACGCCCTGCTGATGGTTCACCTGACCATCAACGGCGTGGCGCAAGGTTTGCGTAATACCGGTTAAAGCAGTACGAAAAAAGGCCGTCTGAAACAATTTTCAGACGGCCTTTTATCATAAGAACACACCAGCATTGCGGCTGTTTTGAGTACCTCCACAATATGCTATAATTCGCCGTTAAACTTTTATCTTTTCAGGAAAAACCATGAGCTTGAAATGCGGCATCGTCGGTTTGCCCAACGTCGGCAAATCCACCCTCTTTAACGCGCTGACCCAATCGGGTATCGAAGCGGCAAACTATCCTTTCTGTACCATCGAACCCAACGTCGGCATCGTTGAAGTCCCCGATCCGCGTATGGCCGAATTGGCAAAAATCGTCAATCCGCAAAAAATGCAGCCTGCCATCGTCGAATTTGTCGACATCGCCGGTTTGGTTGCAGGTGCGAGCAAAGGCGAAGGCTTGGGCAACCAGTTCCTCGCCAACATCCGCGAGACTGACGCGATTGTTAACGTTGTGCGCTGCTTTGACGACGACAACATCGTTCACGTTGCAGGCAAAGTCGATCCGATTGCCGACATTGAAACCATAGGCACCGAGTTGGCACTGGCTGACTTGGCCAGTGTCGAAAAAGCCATCGTCCGCGAAGAAAAACGCGCACGCTCAGGCGACAAAGACGCGCAAAAACTGGTCGATTTGTGCAAAAAACTGCTGCCTCATTTGGATGAAGGCAAACCTGTACGCTCCTTCGGTTTGGACGCAGAAGAACTCGCCATGCTCAAACCGCTGTTCCTGCTGACTGCCAAACCTGCCATGTACGTCGGCAACGTTTCCGAAGACGGTTTTGAAAACAACCCGCACCTCGACCGCCTGAAAGAATTGGCTGCAAAAGAAAACGCGCCGGTTGTGGCCGTTTGCGCCGCGATGGAAAGCGAAATCGCCGAACTGGAAGACGACGAAAAAGCCGAATTCCTCGCCGAAATGGGCTTGGAAGAACCGGGCCTAAACCGCCTGATTCGTGCCGGCTACGACCTCTTAGGCCTGCAAACCTACTTCACCGCCGGGGTCAAAGAAGTCCGCGCTTGGACCATCCACAAAGGCGACACCGCCCCGCAAGCCGCCGGCGTCATCCACACCGACTTCGAACGCGGCTTCATCCGCGCCCAAGTCATCGCCTATGACGATTTCGTCGCGCTCGGCGGCGAAGCCAAAGCCAAAGAAGCGGGCAAAATGCGCGTGGAAGGCAAGGAATATGTGGTGCAGGACGGCGATGTGATGCATTTCCTGTTCAACGTGTAAACAGCAAGGCAGAGGCCGTCTGAAAACCTTTTCAGACGGCCTCAAAACGAGTTCCAAAAAGGATATACGCCATGAAAATCAGCAGTTTCGGCGAAGTATTGTGGGACGATTTTCCCGAAGGCAAAGTGCTCGGCGGCGCGGCGACGACGCAGACGGCGAAGAACTGCTGCGCCGCATCGCCGCCAAAAACGTCGCCACCCACCTCATCCAAACCGACCCCGAACTCTCGCTGGCCGACGTGGAAGAACTGATGAACCCGTCGGTGCAACAGGCCGTCTGAAAAGCAAAGGCTACCTGAAAAAAGGCCGTCTGAAAGTTTGAAAGCTGTGTATTTCATTTAATGTATAAGGACTGAATTTTATGGAAAATAAATTTATACCGAGTTTTTGGAAAATGTCGCATGGATCAGAAGATTTTTCTTTTGAAGATTTGATTTACTATATTTCTAAAAATATTGTGATGATTAGCAAAAACACCAAATCAAAAGGTGGTTCTGCTGTTACTCAAGCTGAAAAATTTGTTAAAGCCCCCATTGGCGATTATTTCTATCTTACTCATGGCAACAAAGGTATCTATCTTTTAGGCCAGTTTACAGGCCCGGCCAATTTTTTTGGTGACTCGGAAGGATGGATAGAGCGGCCTTATACTTTAATTAGGGCTTCAAAAAAATCTGGCAGCTATCAAGGCGAGCAAAAATGGTGGACTCCAAACCATAATTCCACATTCACAGAAGTACCAGAGAACGAACTTGAATTATTTGAGTATCTGATACTTGAACCCTATTTCGGCTTGAAATTAAAACCAAATTTAGGCTGAGCTGGCATCAGATAAATTTGGTTTTCAGACGGCCTTTTGCCGTCAGCCAAAAGGCTACCTGAAAACCCATTCAAGGAAACAGCATGACTTCCATTATTCAAGATTTGAAATCGCGCGGCCTTATCGCGCAAACGACCGACATCGAAGCCTTAGACGCTTTGTTAAACGAACAAAAAATCGCCCTATACTGCGGTTTCGACCCGACAGCCGACAGCCTGCACATCGGCCACTTGCTGCCCGTGTTGGCATTGCGCCGTTTCCAACAGGCGGGGCATACGCCGATCGCTTTGGTGGGCGGTGCGACCGGTATGATCGGCGACCCAAGCTTTAAAGCCGCCGAACGCAGCTTGAATTCTGCCGAAACTGTTGCCGGATGGGTAGAAAGCATCCGCAACCAACTGACCCCTTTCTTGAGCTTTGAAGGCGAAAACGCCGCCGTTATGGCGAACAACGCCGACTGGTTCGGCAGCATGAACTGTCTCGATTTTCTGCGCGACATCGGCAAGCATTTCTCCGTCAACGCCATGTTGAACAAGGAGTCCGTCAAACAGCGTATCGAGCGCGACGATGTGGGCATTTCCTTTACTGAGTTCGCCTATTCCCTGCTGCAAGGCTACGACTTTGCCGAATTGAACAAACGCCATGGCGCGGTTTTGGAAATCGGCGGCTCCGACCAATGGGGCAACATTACTGCCGGTATCGACCTGACCCGCCGTCTGAACCAAAAACAAGTATTCGGTCTGACCCTGCCGCTGGTCACCAAATCCGACGGTACCAAATTCGGCAAAACCGAAGGAGGCGCGGTATGGCTGAACGCGAAGAAAACCTCGCCGTATCAGTTCTACCAGTTCTGGCTGAAAGTTGCCGATGCCGATGTGTATAAATTCCTGAAATACTTCACCTTCCTGTCTATCGAAGAAATCGATGCCATCGAAGCGAAAGACCAAGCCAGCGGCACCAAGCCCGAAGCGCAACGCATCCTCGCCGAAGAAATGACCCGCCTGATTCACGGCGAAGCCGCCCTGCAAGCCGCGCAGCGCATTTCTGAAAGCCTGTTTGCCGAAGACCAAAGCAGCCTGACTGAAAGCGACTTCGAACAGCTCGCCCTCGACGGTCTGCCCGCATTTGAAGTTTCAGACGGCCTCAACGTCGTCGAAGCCTTGGTCAAAACCGGCTTGGCTTCTTCCAACAAAGAAGCGCGCGGTTTTGTGAACAGCAAAGCGGTATTGCTCAACGGACAAGCCGCCGAATTGAACAACCCGAACCACGCCGCCGAACGCCCCGACGATGCCTACCTGCTGACCGACGCGCACAAACGCTTCGGCAAATACACCATCGTCCGCCGCGGCAAACGCAACCACGCTTTGTTGGTTTGGAAATAATCTTTAAACATTAAACACATCGTTTAAAACAATCATGCCGTCTGAAATCAGCCACGCTTTTTTTCAGACGGCATTTTCTATTGATAATATCCAATTTTCCAAAAAGAAAGGGCAGGTATTACACCTGCCCTTCTATTAAGCCAATTTCCTTAAAAAACTTTTATTCCCTGCTTACTGCAAACGCTCATTTTCTTGACGAACGGCATTTACCACATCCGCGCCAAACAAAGCGTTGACATCGGTTTCATCAAACACATACTTGGTATGGCAGAAATCGCAATCGATTTGAATGCTGCCTTGTTCTGCCACTACACCGCCGACTTCCTGACCGCCAAGCATCAACAGCATATCACTGACTTTGCCGCGAGAGCAGGTGCAGGCAAATTCAATAGTCTCCGGTTCAAAAACGCGGGGCGGGGTTTCATGGTAAAGGCGGTAAAGGGCGTGATAAGCGTCCAAACCGGTCAATTCTTGCGAAGTAAGCGTTTGCGCAAGCGTAGTTACATGTTCCCACGCGGCATCGTCCAATTCTTCTTCCGGCAGACGTTGCAGCAATAATGCGCCTGCTGCTTGGTCGTCGGCAGCAAGCGTAATATAGGTATCGAGCTGCTCGGAACGTTTCATATAGTTGACCAACATTTGCGCAATGCTGTCGCCTTCCAGAGGGACAACACCTTGCCATGGGTCGGCATCTTTAGGCTGATGGGTCAAAACGAACACGCTGTTTTCGCCCAATAGCGCAGTCAGGCTTTCGTCATCATGGATTTCAGCAGTTTCGTCCCAACGCGCGGTAGCGCGGACAGTATTTTCAGAAGTCGCTTCCACCACCAACATTTTCAGACGGCCCTGACCTTGAACCTGAACAATCAGCGTGCCTTCGTTTTTAAGGTTGGCAGACAATAAAGAACCGGCGGCCAACAATTCGCCCAATGCGCGACGGATGGCGACAGGATAATGTTTTTGGTTGACGATGTGGTGCCAAACCTTTTCAAGGCGGATGTGCATACCGCGGATAGGCATATCGTCGAAGATAAAGCGTGTACGGATATCGCTGTGATTTTGTGTCATGTCAGTCTCTGAAAATAAATCAATGAATGCCGCTTATATGGCTGCAGCGGCGGATAAATCAAGCGAAACCGTGTTTGATGTTTTTCTAGTTTGTTTGGAAACAAGGGTTTAACGCAAAATAACAGCAGTTTTTTTGCCAAAAAGACAGTTTTTGAATACAATCAAGCAGATAACAAGAGAATGATACGGGATAACATCTCAGAAACCGGCAATGTGCCTGCAATCGGCAGGGAATGCCTTCTGAAACGGAAGTTTTTATAATGAATTTTTTACTCCGGCTCGCAGCAGTTTGGACTTCGGTCGCCATGCTCGCGAGCGTCAATTTTTCTTACGCCGATGATTTGGAAAACCTGATTACCACCCGTCAGCATGTTTTAAACCAATTCAACGACAACGCCAACGTTTACAGCAATACGCGTCAGGCAACCCCTGTCCACCCCGTCAATACACACCCCGATCCAAGCAACAATACGCGCGCACCTTCAGGCAATGCAGACGAATTGATCGGCAGCGCCATGGGCTTGCTCGGCGTAGCCTACCGCTACGGCGGCACATCGGCTTCTACCGGCTTTGACTGCAGCGGCTTTATGCAACACATCTTTAAACGCGCCATGGGTATAAACCTGCCGCGCACCTCTGCCGAACAGGCACAAATGGGCGTTGCCGTGAGCCGTTCGGAATTGCAGCCGGGCGACATGGTCTTTTTCCGCACCATGGGTCCCGGCCGTATTTCCCACGTCGGCCTTTACATCGGCAACAACAATTTCATTCATGCGCCGAGAACGGGCAAACGTATCGAAATTACCAGCCTCGGCCACAAATATTGGAGCGCGAAATACGCCTTCGGCCGCCGCGTGAAGAAAAACGATCCATCCCGTTTCTTGAATTGAGGTGCATGATGGCAATGCCGCAAATGCCCAAATGGTATGACGATGACGGTCAGATTGTTTCCTGCACCGAAAAAGTCAAAGTCATGACCGAAAACTTGAACGAACTGTACCAAATAGCGCAGGACGCATTTGAAGACGCGCTGCTGATGGGTTGTTCCGAAAAACAGCTACGCGAATACTTCCGCGACTTAATGGCCGGACTGGAAAACCCTTATCAAAAAAACGGTTAGTTATTCGATCCATACAAAAAAGGCCGTCTGAAAGTTTTTCAGACGGCCTTTTCTTATTGGCCAGACCCCTACCCTATTGCTAACATTCCACCACGCGCACGGATACCGGCACGGCTTTTTTCTGCAAGGTAATGGCCAGGCCTGCGAGTGAGGTTTCTTTGTAGGTTGCCTTCATGTCACGGCCGGTTTGCAACATGGTTTGAATCACTTCATCAAGTGAGACTTTTTTGTCTGTGCCGTCTTCCAAAAGCGCAAGGGTAGCAAGCTTGAGGGCTTTTTCGGCGGCAATGCCGTTGCGCTCGATACAGGGGATTTGCACCAAGCCGCCGACCGGGTCACAGGTCAGGCCTAAGTGGTGTTCCATTGCCATTTCGGCGGCGTTTTCCACTTGTTTCGGTGTACCGCCGATAACTTCGGCGTATGCGCCAGCCGCCATGGAACACGCCACGCCGACCTCACCTTGGCAGCCTACATCCGCGCCGGAAATCGACGCGTT
This sequence comes from Neisseria subflava, assembly GCF_005221305.1. Lineage (NCBI taxonomy): Bacteria > Pseudomonadati > Pseudomonadota > Betaproteobacteria > Neisseriales > Neisseriaceae > Neisseria > Neisseria subflava. Next base: position 10,801 of record NZ_CP039887.1, on the reverse strand, counting down.
GGTTTTATACAAAATACCGATGGCACCGGCAGTCAGCAGGAAATCTTCGACACGCGATTGGTTGGCGTGCGGATTAAATTTGCGGAAATAGTGCAAGACGGCAGGAATGATGCCTGCCGCGCCGTTGGTGGGTGCAGTTACAACACGGCCGCCGGCGGCGTTCTCTTCATTAACCGCCATGGCGTACACCATCGGCCAAAGTTGGGTATTGACGATTTCGCTCTCACGCAGGACTTTGAGTTTGGCCGCCAACTGCGGCGCGCGGCGGCGGACGTTCAAGCCGCCCGGCAGCTGCCCTTCCGCACCCAAGCCGCGCTTGATGCAGTTTTCCATCACATCGGCCACGGCAGCCACACGGCGGCGTACTTCCGCTTCATCGCAACCTGCCAACGCCGCTTCATTGGCCAACACGACTTCGGAAATATTCAACTGGTTCAGACGGCATTGTGCCAGCAGCTCGTCGCAGTTTTTGTAAGGATATGGCACGTCTGAATTTTCCTGCGCTTCTTGTGCAAACCCTTCGTCTGTTACGATAAAACCGCCGCCGACCGAATAATAAATCTGCTCTTTCAGCTTCTGGCCGTCTGAATTGTAGGCGATAAAGTTCAAACCGTTCGGATGTTTGGGCAACACTTTGTCGCCGCGGATATCCAAATCTTTTTCAGGATTGAATGCCATTTCACGGCCGTTGAGTTTTAAAACGTGCTGCGTACGGATGCGTTCCAAGCGTTGGGGGATGTCTGCAAGCGGAATATCGTGCGGCAGGCTGCCTTCCAAACCAAGCAATAATGCGTCGAATGTGCCGTGTCCGATGCCGGTCAAGGCAAGCGAGCCGTACACTTCAATGACAATGCGCGCCACTTGCGTATCCAAGTTTTCGGCATGCAGCAAATCGGCAAAAGCGGCCGCAGCCTTCATCGGGCCGACGGTATGCGAGCTGGACGGGCCGATGCCGATTTTAAAAATATCGAAAATACTGATCATGGGGTTTTCCCTTATAGTCTGAAAAGGCCGTCTGAAGATTTCAGACGGCCTGTTGTTTGTAAAGCTTAAACAGTCTCTATCCAACCGCCAATGCGTTTTTCAACGGCTTCGGCATTCAGCCCCAAATCGGCTAAAAGTTTTTTCGGATCGCCGTGTTCGGTAACTTTGTCTTCTACACCCAGCAGCAATACCGGTTTGCAGATGCCGTGTTTCGCCAACACTTCCAACACTGCGCTGCCTGCGCCGCCTTGTTCGGCGTTTTCTTCGGCGGTAACGATGTAATCGTGGCTTCGGGCAAGACGGACGATCAGCTCTTCATCTATCGGTTTGACAAAGCGCATATCGGCAACAGTGGCGTTCAGCTTGTCGGCGGCGGTCAATGATGGGGCAACCATGCTGCCAAAGGCAATAACGGCAATTTTCTCGCCTTCGCGACGGATGATGCCTTTGCCGATTTCAACGGTTTCCAGGCCGTCTGAAACAGTTGCACCCGTGCCTGTACCGCGCGGATAACGGACGGCAGATGGAGAGTTTGCCTGATAGCAGGTTGAGAGCAGCAGGCGGCATTCATTTTCGTCGCTCGGCGCAGCAATAATCATATTCGGCACGCAACGCAAAAAGCTCAAGTCGTATAAACCGGCATGGGTCGGGCCGTCTGCACCGACAATACCTGCGCGGTCAATGGCGAACAAAACAGGCAGGTTTTGCAAGGCAACGTCATGTACCAACTGGTCGTAAGCGCGTTGCAGGAAAGTGGAGTAAATCGCCACGACAGGCTTAATGCCTTCGCATGCCAAGCCGCCTGCAAAAGTAATGGCGTGTTGCTCGGCGATGCCGACGTCGAAATAGCGGTCGGGGAATTGCTGTTCAAACTCAACCAAGCCGCTGCCCTCGCGCATGGCAGGCGTGATGGCAATCAAACGCTCGTCCGCCGCCGCTTGGTCGCACAGCCATTGGCCGAACACTTGCGTATAAGTCGGTTTGGACGCGGCAGGTTTGACTTCCGGGGCAGGCACTTCGCTCGGCAGCTTGGCGACAGCGTGGTATTTGACAGGGTCGTTTTCGGCGAATTTGTAGCCGTTGCCTTTTTTGGTGATGACGTGCAGCAACTGAGGGCCTTTGCGGCCGCGCAAGTCTTTTAATACGTCCACCAGATTTTCAACGTTGTGGCCGTCCACCGGGCCGGTATAACGGAAGCCGAAGTTTTCAAACAAAGACAGCGACTGCTTGGCGTGTTCCGCTTCGCCTGCCAAGGTTTTGATTTTGTTTTCAACTTTTTGGGCAAGCTCCATCGCGCCGGGCAATTTATCCAATACTTTGCTCGATTGGGCTTTGATGGTGCTCAACAGACCGTGCATATCGCGCACGACGTTGCTGGCGAGGTATTTCGGCAACGCGCCGACATTGGGGGAAATCGACATTTCGTTGTCATTGAGGATGACCAGCAAATCGACATCCATATCGCCTGCGCAGTTCAAGGCTTCAAACGCCTGACCCGCCGTCATGGCTCCGTCGCCGATGATGGCGACGCTGCGGCGGTTGTTGCCTAACTGTTTGTCCGCAACGGCCATGCCCAATGCCGCGCCGATGGATGTGGAAGAATGCCCCACGCCGAATGCGTCGTATTCCGACTCACTGCGTTTCGGAAAACCGGCCAAACCGCCGTATTGGCGCATGGTGTGCATTTGATTTTTGCGGCCGGTGAGGATTTTGTGCGGATAGCTTTGATGGCCGACATCCCAGACCAAATGGTCTTCGGGCGTGTCGTACACATAATGCAGGGCCACCGTCAGCTCGACCGCGCCCAAGTTACTGGCGAAATGGCCGCCCGTCTTACCGACGGAATCCAACAGAAATTCGCGCAATTCGGCGGCGACTTGCGGCAGCTGTTTTTTCTCCAGACGGCGCAAATCCTGAGGCGTATCGATAATATCGAGCAAAGGGCTTGGGTTCATGATTTTTGGCGGTGATTTTTTGTGTAACGGACGATTATATCAAGAGATTGCACAACTTGTTACAAATGCTTTCAGACGGCCCGAACCTTTATCCTTTATAATACTGCCAACTGAAAACACAAGGCCGTCTGAAATGACCCAAAACGCAAACAATCTCTGCTGGCTCGATATGGAAATGACCGGCCTCAATCCGGAACACGACCGCATCATCGAAGTCGCCATGATCATTACCGATTCCGATTTGAACGTACTGGCGCAATCGGACGTTTACGTTATCCATCAAAACGACGAGTTACTCAATGGCATGGACGAGTGGAACACCGCCACCCACGGCCGCACCGGCCTGACCCAACGCGTGCGCGAGTCCAAACTGACCGAAGCCGAAGTCGAGCAAAACCTGTTGGATTTCATGTCCGCATGGATACCTGAGAAATCTACGCCCATGTGCGGCAACTCCATTCATCAAGACCGCCGCTTCATGGTTAAATATATGCCGCGTTTGGAAGCCTATTTCCACTACCGCAACTTAGACGTGTCCACGCTGAAAGAATTGGCCAAACGCTGGAATCCGGCAGTCGCCAAAAGCGTGGTCAAACGCGGTTCGCACAAGGCATTGGACGACATCCTCGAAAGCATCGAAGAAATGCGCCATTATCGCAAGCATTTCCTCAAACTCCCTTCCGAACAATAATCCCAAGGCCGTCTGAAACAGGTTTTACACCGTTTCGACGGCCTCATCGGCTTCCTTCATCTCATGAAAATCACCAAAATCTTTACCTTCGATTCCTCGCATATGCTCGACGGGCATGACGGCAAGTGCCAAAACCTTCACGGCCACACCTACAAACTCGAAATTACCGTCTCCGCGCCCGTTATCCAAGGCGGTGCAAAAGACGGCATGGTGATGGACTTTACCGACCTGAAAGCCATCGTCAAACAACACATTACCGACCCGTTCGACCATGCCTTCATCTATCACGGCAACAACGAACGCGAAAGCCAAATCGCCGCGCTTTTGGAAGGCTGGAACATGAAAACCCTGCGCCTACCCTGCCGTACCACCGCCGAAAACATGAGCGTAGAAATGTATGGCCGTCTGAAAAACGCCGGTATCAAAGTGTGCAGCGTGAAATTATGGGAAACGCCGACGTCGTGTACGGAATATGAAGGGGAATAAACTGCTGTCCTCTATTTTCCAGACGGCCTGTTCCCATCAATACCTCATACGCTAAACATCAAAAGGAATCTTTATGAAACTCCTCTCCACCCTCCTCGTCCTTTTCGTCGCTGTCGAACACTTCTACATCGCCTGGCTCGAAATGACGCAAATCCCAAGCGAAAAAGCGTCGGAACTGTTCAACATGCCTTACGAATTTATGGAACAAAAACGCGTGCAAACTCTGTTTTCCAACCAAGGCCTGTACAACGGCTTCCTCGCCATCGGCTTGGTATGGGCGCGCTTTGCCGCACCCGACAACGCCGTTTACGGCGCGACGATTCTGTTCCTCGGCTTCGTCCTCATCGCCGCCGCATGGGGCGCGTTTTCATCCGGCAACAAAGGCATTTTGCTCAAACAAGGCTTGCCGGCATTTTTGGCCGCCGCAGCCGTCATTACCGCTTAAACACACCAGCCATTCTTTCCCCTCAACCTAACAGAAAGAATGGCTGCCTCAACCGATTTCTCAAAACGCTTCACCACAACAATTAAATCCCGCACACCCGACATTCATGACCATTCAAATCACACCAAACAATCCCCAATACCGCATTGTCGAAATCTTTGAAAGCCTGCAAGGCGAAGGCTGGAATACAGGCATGCCCGCCGTTTTCATCCGTTTGGGCAAATGCAATCTCGCGTGCAGCTGGTGCGATACCGACTACCTCAAATTCGGCATGATGAGCCTATCCGATATTTTAGGCCGTCTGAAAACCTACACGGCGCGCAACATCATCATTACCGGCGGCGAACCCACCATCCAACCGCATTTGGATACCCTGCTCAATGCACTCAAAGCCGAAGGCTATTTTCTGTGTATCGAAACCAACGGCCTCAACACCGCGCCGCCGCAAATCGACTACGTTGCCACCAGCCCTAAAGCCTGCTATGCCGCCAAATATGAATCTAGTTGCATCGAGAAAGCCGACGAAGTGCGTATTGTTGCCGACGGCGATGTCGTTGCGTTTTGCCAAGAGATGGAACGCAAAATCCGCGCCCAACATTACTACCTCTCGCCTTGCGAACAAGACGGTGTGATGAATATCTACGACACCATCCGCCAAATCGGCGTATTAAACAGCCGATCCGACTCCCCCGTCCATTGGCAACTGAGCGTACAGACGCATAAATGGGCAGGAATAGAATAATTCGTTTGAAATCAATTAAAAACAAATCCTTTACAAAATATTGAATGTAAATACCATTCGATATTCGACCAAATGCACTACTGGCAATGCTCTCAGGCCGTCTGAAAACCCAATTTCAGACGGCCTTTTTTGTTACAAACCTCTTGACCGATTACATAAGATTACGTAAAGTGTGCAACAGTTTTCATAAATTGGTAAAACCAATTTACCTGATAACTGGTTGCATCTAAAAAAGTGGCAATCCTTATTCGAAAAACATCTATTACTCAACACATCGCATCAAACCGCCATTGATTGACGGTTATGGTGCCCGTTGCCCCAAGGATAATCCCATGGCTCTCTTTCTCAGTATTTTTCCCATTGTGCTGCTGATCTGGCTGATGGTTAAGAAAAACAGTATGCCGTCCTACGTCGCGCTGCCGATTACCGCCGCGCTGATTTATGCCATCAAACTGTTTTATTTCGGCAACGACGCTATGTTGCTCAACGCAACAGCCGCGTCCGGCCTCGTCTCTACCCTGACCCCGATTACCGTGATTTTCGGTGCCATTATGTTTAACCGCATGATGGAAACCACCGGCTGTATCGACGTCATCCGCAAATGGCTGGCTACCATCAGCCCGAATCCGATTGCCCAGTTGATGATTATCGGCTGGTCTTTCGCCTTTATGATTGAAGGCGCATCCGGTTTCGGCACACCTGCCGCCATTGCCGCGCCAATCCTGATGAGCTTGGGCTTCAACCCATTAAAAGTAGCCATCTTCACTTTGGTCATGAACTCCGTACCCGTGTCCTTCGGTGCAGTAGGTACCCCGACTTGGTTCGGCTTCGCGCCTTTGGGCTTGGATCAAAAGAGCATTATGGAAATCGGTATGAGAACCGGCGTAATGCACTTCTTTGCTGGTTTCATCATCCCTGTGATCGGCTTGAGCTTCATCGTACCTTGGGCTGAAATCCGCAAAAACTTGGGCTTCATCGGTATCGCCGTATTCTCCTGTACCCTTCCTTACGTTGCCTTGGCAATGGTTAATGAAGAATTCCCATCTCTGGTTGCCGGCGCAATCGGCCTGATGGTGTCCGTATTCGCAGCAAACCGCGGCTGGGGCTTGAGCAAAGATTACGCCAAAGACCCGAATGCAGAAAAAGTACCTTTCGCACAAGTTGCCAAAGCACTGGCTCCTTTGGGTATGCTGATCGGCATGCTGGTGATCACCCGTATCAAACAACTGGGCATCAAAGGCCTGCTGACCAGCAAAGAAGAATGGTTCAGCTTCCAACTGCCGTTTGATTTGTCCAAAATCACCGTCAGCGACTCCCTAACCATCACCTTCGGCAACATCTTCGGCCAAGGCGTAAACGCTTCCTACCAAACCCTCTACGTTCCGGCTTGGATTCCGTTTGTCTTCACCGTTTGGATTTGCATCCTGCTGTACAAAACCAAATTCAAAGATGCGTGGTCTTTCTATGCTGCAACCTTCAACCAAACCAAAAAACCTCTGCTTGCCCTGATGGGTGCGTTGATTATGGTTCAACTGATGATGGTTGGCGGCGACGACTCCATGGTGAAAATCATCGGTAAAGAATTTGCCAATGCGGCTGGCGAACACTGGGTGTACTTCTCCCCATACCTGGGTGCAATCGGTGCATTCTTCTCCGGCTCCAACACTGTATCCAACCTGACCTTTGGTCCGATTCAACAACAAATCGCGCTTGATACCGGCCTGTCCGTTACCCTCATCCTCGCCCTGCAATCTGTCGGCGGCGCAATGGGCAACATGGTCTGCATCAACAACATCATCGCCGTGTGCAGCGTGTTGAACGTAAACAACGCCGAAGGCGCCATCATCAAGAAAACTGTGATCCCGATGAGCATCTACGGCATCATCGCCGTGACTGTGGCTGCAATTTTCTTCTTCTAAACCGCTTCATATCAAAGGCCGTCTGAATATTCAGACGGCCTTTTTTGTATTCTTTCGCTATATTTCTTAAAGAATCATTAATGTATATATTCCGCAACAACCCGCATAACCACTTTGCAACACCAAATTACAAACAACTTTCTATTAATAAACAATCCGGTAACCATAAGTAAACACTGTTTTGCAATTTACCCAATTGCCACTACCGACAAAACGCCTAAAATACGCTTCATCTGCAAACGGAAACCCTTTCTCACTTTGCAAGATAACACACAACACTCATATGGAGCTTAGATCATGAAATTACTTTCTGTTATCACTGCAGCCGCATTGGCTACTGTTTCCTTCTCCGCTGCCGCTGCACCTGCCGGCTTCGTTTCTTACAGTTGTGACGGTGGCAAATCACTGAACGTGATGTACGGCTTTGACCGTAGCGGCCGTGCAGTTACTGCCGACGTAAACGCCGGTGGCAAAAAAGCCTCTTTGGTTGTCGACAAAAAACGTTCTGACAGCACTGGCACTACTTTCACCAACCGCCGCGGCTATACAATGTCTGCCGGTTTCATCGACAAAAACACCCACACTACTTCTGAAGTAGTTGGCGTGAACGCCCCTAACGGCTCATTCCTGGTGAAAAACTGCGAACCACGTCCACGTTAATCCCAGTTTTCCTATTTAACCGAATCATCCTGGTTTGATAGAAAGGCCGTCTGAAAAACAATTTTCAGACGGCCTTTTGATTCAAGCATATAAAAAAGAGCGTGTACCGTACACGCTCTTTTTGTTTGTTCACACAACAATTAAATACGCATCGGCATTACGATGTATTTGAAGTTCGGATTGTTCGGCATAGTAAACAGCGTTGAACGGTTGGCATCGCCGAAAGCAAGCTGCATATCGTCGGAGTGGATGTTACGCAACACATCCATCAGGTAGCCGATGTTGAAACCGACTTCGAGTTCTCCGCCTTGGTAAGCGATTTCCAGCTCTTCGCGCGCTTCTTCCTGCTCGTTGTTGCTACATACGACACTCAGCAAACCAGGCTGCAGGAACAGTCGTGCGCCGCGGAATTTTTCATTGGCAAGAATGGCGGCACGCTCGAGTGCACCCAAAAGCTGGGTACGGGATACGAGGAAAATCTTGTCATTATCCAAAGGAATCACGCGGTTAAAGTCAGGGAACTTGCCGTCGATGACTTTGCTGACAATGGTTGTGCCATTGCATTGGAAGCGTACTTGATTGTCCAAAAGCTCAACGGTGATGGACTCGGACGGATTATTCAACAGCTTGAAGAGTTCCAATACCGTTTTACGCGGCAGGATCACTTCCGTTTTCGGCAGTTCTGCTTCAATTTGACTGGCCGCATAAGCAAGGCGGTGGCCGTCGGTTGCAACAAGGCGCAGCTGATTACCTTCAACCTGCATCAGCAAACCGTTGAGGTAATAGCGGATATCTTGAACTGCCATGCTGTATTGCACTTGCGAAAGCATGGTTTTGAAGGTTTCTTGAGTCAGTGAGAAAGTCGCACTGACGTCGCTGCCGACGCTCATCAACGGAAAGTCTTCAGCCGGCAAGGTTTGCAGGGCAAAACGGGATTTTCCCGCGCGCAGAGTCAAACGGTTGTCCGCCCAATCCAGTGACACCAGCGCACTGTCAGGCAGAGCACGCAGGATGTCTTGGAATTTTTTAGCGTTGGTCGTAATACGGAAATCGCCTGCCTGACTTTCAGGGCCGGCGGTATTGATTTGGATTTCCAAGTCGGTTGCCAAAAGTTTGGTTTGTCCGTCTTTGCTTTCCAGCAACACATTAGACAAAATCGGCAGAGTATGGCGACGTTCGACAATACCGGTAACGGCTTGCAACGGCTTGAGCAGACTGTCGCGATCGGCTTGTAAAATCAGCATGTTCCATTCCTTTGAATTTGAAATCGGTTGATTTGGGTATTTTAAAATATTTTTTGTATTCAGACGGCCTCACATTGACATCAGGCCATCTGAATATTGCATTGGTTCAGTTCTGAATCAAAATCAGCAGTTTTTCGTAGTCTTGCGCCAATTCGGGATCTTCTTCGCGCAGTTTCGCCACCGCTTTGACACCGTGCATCACAGTCGTGTGATCGCGACCGCCAAAGGCATCACCGATAGAAGGCAGGCTGAGCATGGTCAGCTCTTTGGTCAAGCTCATGGCAACTTGGCGCGGACGGGCAATATTGCGCGTACGTTTTTTGCCCAATATATCACTGATTTTAATACGGTAGTATTTGGCTGTCGCATCGATGATGATGTCGGCGGTAATGACTTTGTGTTTTTCGGCAATAATATCCTGCAAAGCCGTACGCGCCAAATCCATGTCAATGACAGGACGGTTCATAAAACGGCTGCTGGCGCTGACGCGGTTGAACGCGCCTTCCAGCTCACGCACATTGGAACGGATCAGATTGGCGATAAACAGAGCGGCTTCGTCTTCGATACTGATACCGGCCGCTTCTGCCTTTTTCTGCAAAATCGCCACGCGCATTTCCAATTCGGGCGGTTCGAGTTCCAAAGTCAAACCCCATGAGAAACGGGATTTGAGACGGTCATCCATACCTTCGATTTTGGCAGGCAATACGTCGCACGTCAGGATAAGTTGTTTTTTCTCATTGTGAAAATGGTTGTACAGATAAAAGAATTCTTCCATCGTACGGTCTTTGCCTTTGATGAACTGGATATCGTCGATAATCAGCAGGTCATATTGTTTGTATTGTTGCTTGAATACATCGTAAGTATTGTTGCGCACCGCCTTCATAAAGCTGCGGATATAGTCATCCGAGTGCATATAGCGCACTTTGGCATCAGGACGGTTTTTCAGCAATTCGTTGCCGATGGCTTGCACCAAGTGGGTTTTACCCAAACCGGTACTGCCGTATAAGAAAAACGGGTTGTAGCCCTGCCCCGGATTTTCAGCAATCGCCTGGGCGGCTGCGGCAGCAAGGCGGTTGCCCTTACCTTCCACCAAAGTTTCAAATGTATAGTCACGCGACAGATTGGTCTGTTCGTAGCGCGCTTCTTCCGCATCGTGTTGCGCGTCGGTTTTGGCTTTGGCAACTGCTTTAGATTCAGCCGAAGCAGTAGTTTGCACTTGAGGCTCATGCGGCAGGTTTTTCATGCGTTGCGCCAAAATCTCGGCAGCCGTCATGGCAGCTGCAGGTTTGGAAACCGTTTCAGACGGCCTATTTTCTTCCATTGGCGCAGCAGTTTGCAAAGGCATTTGAACAGGCTCTACACACTCTTCAACTTCAATGACCTCTTGCACTTGCACCGGCGCAACAGTCTGAGCCGCCATTTCATAATGCGTACCTACGCCCGGCTTAAACGCAAAAGCAGCCTGCTGAGGCACTAATTCGGCACGCACGGCGTCAATTTTGGCGGCAAACTGGCTTTTGAGCATATTGCAGGCAAATTGGTTTTTACCATACACCACCCATACGCCGTTTTCTTCGCCCACGGTCAAAGGCGCAATCCATTGCGCAAACTGCCCGGCAGGCAACATTTCGTGAAGGCGGCGAAGGCACAGCGGCCAAAATTCAGCTAACGTCAT